>NZ_QOCF01000035.1 GCF_003318255.1 Ruegeria sp. A3M17 | reverse complement strand
ACGAAGAAGCCGCAGAGTAAAATCAAAGCCCCCGTTGAAAAGCGGGGGTTTTTCTTAGGGTGAGAAGCCAGCGGGTACGCCAAAGGGTGGCGTGTCTATGCTGGTTCCGGTCAGGGCGTGCAGAAATGAGACGAGGCTGCTGATCTCTGTTTGCGATAGTTTCACCGGAGCGATGTCGATCTTGCTGCGCACACGCTGCATCTCATACTGGTCCTGCCAAACAACGAAATCTGCCTTTTGCAGCCATGGTACACTGGGTAATTGCGCCATTTCTGGTGTCCAGTTTGCGAAACTGGACACAGGGTCTAGGTGATGGCGGATCATGCTTTCAAGGTCAGGAAAGGCTCCGTTATGGCCGTAAGGTGCGGTCAAGGCCACGTTGCGCAGCATCGGAGTACGGAAGCGATAGGCATCCTCAAGCCGGTCACTTTCGCCCATCCGGCCCACATCGCGAACATAGGGATCCCACTGCCGGGTACGACCGGGACCAAAGGGTGGCAGGGCCAGAGCGTGGAATTCCTGATCGGACATCAGCGGACCGAAATGGCAGTTAGAGCATTGTGCTTTTCCGTAGAACAGGTTCATTCCGTTCTGTTGGGCCGGCAACAGAGCATTTGTGTCCCCGGCCAGATACCGATCAAATGGGCTGTTGGTGCTGCGCCATTCGGTGGCCATGAACGCCGCCAGAGCGTTGGCGATTTGTGTGATCGAGATGTCTTCGGTCGTCTCGATCTCGTCAAATGCGGCGACCATTGCCGGGCCATAGCGCGGATCGGTGCGGACGCGTTTGGCCAGGATCGGCCAGCCTTTGTCGATTCGGTCGTGCACGGCCCCGGTAACCTGGTTTTCGGCCACGTTCCCGGCCATTTCGAACTGCGAGGTCAGCGGGAACAGCGCCTGCGCAGCAAGGAGCGAGTTCAATCCCTCGGGCAACCATTCGTGCGCAGGTGAGTTGAAACCATTGCCATACACGTCTGAAATACTCAGGCGGCCATCATGGAAAACCGTATGAATGTCTTTTGCCCCTAGGTTCCATAGACCCGGCGAATTGCGCGGAATACGTTTGCGGATTTTTTCCGCTCCGGTTCCAGGGGTTCGGTCTGGGCCGAGCCCCTGACCACCCTCACCGATGCCCAGCGATAACCCGTCGGACGTGCCGAAATCCGGGTGATGGCAATGGGCGCAGGTGATGTTCTGATTGCCGGACAGGATCGGATCGTAAAACAGTTGATGACCGATGGCGGCCTGTTCCATATCAAAGGCGATGAAGTCATCATCCGTCAGTGGGCGCGGTAAGTCCTGCGCCGCCGCCGCACCGACGAAAAGGAAAACAGCCCCATGCGCCAGTTTGTATTTGCCGTTTGCTGTCTTGCGACCCCAGCGCTGGCCGAGCTGGAGCAGGCCCGCGATATGATGGAGGCCGGCGCGTTCGAGGCCGCGCGCGAGGAACTGATGCCCGCTGCCCGATCGGGCAATGCCGAGGCAGAGGAACTGATTGGCGTGATGTACGGCCTTGGGCTGGGCGTCGAGCAAGACTATGAAAGGGCGTTTGAATGGTACCTGCGCGCCTCGATGAAAGGGCATCCGGGGGCGCAATCTGGCGTTGGCTGGTACTATGAGTTGGGTCTGGGCGTGCCTGCGCCCGATCTGGTGCGGGCGTATATGTGGTACACGCTCAGCGCTATTGGCGGCGATCCCGATGCGGCGATCAGCCTTGAGGAAGTGGTCAAGAAAATGTCGCCGGAGCAGATCGAAAGGGCGCATGTTCTGGTCAATGACTACAAAGGGTGGATGTACCCGTTTCGGTAAAAGGCCGGGCCAAGAGCCCGACCCAGTGTTGCTTAGTTCAGGTCCGCATCGCGGGATGCGTTGATCTCACCTTCTGCAATGGACACGGCCTCGGTCAGCGCGGCAAAGATTTGGTCACCACGGGCAACGTTGGACTGGAACCACTCGTAAACAGGCGTCGCAGCATCTTTAAACGCAGCTTTCTGTTCGGGAGTTGGAACGTACAGATCACCTCCACCTGCGACGAAATCTTCATAGGCCTGGATCGACTTGCGCTTGGGCGAAGCAAAGGTCGCTTGCTGCAGGGCATAGAACCCATCGACAACTACGCGGCGCAATTCCTCGGGCATCTCCTGAAACTTGGCGTTGTTCATCCACCACAGCGCACCCATGTAGGCGTGGCCGTCCAGCGTGACGTATTGCAGACCGGCATCCGGGAACTTCATGCCCATGATGTCGGTGATGCCGTTCTTGGATCCTTCAACAACGCCAGTCTGGAAACTGGTGAACAGTTCGGGCCACGGGATTGGCGTGGGCGACGCGCCCAGAGCCTTGACCAGTTCCTGTGGCAGGTCGGCGACCACGGTACGGATTTTCAAGCCTTCCATGTCGGCGGGTTCAGCGATCCGGCGTTGCGTGTTCGCGAAGTTCCGCCAGCCACCGGTATTGCCGATGGTCATCAGACGGATCGCGCCACCGGAATCTTCCAACGCCATCTCGCGCATCGTGCGGGTGAAGTCACCGGACAGAACACGCTCGGCCACGCGATCATCGGCCATCAGGTAGGGCAGGTCGAGAACCTGCACATACGGGAAGATCCCCGATGCGCCACCAGAGGTAGAGATGTAGATGTCGATAGTGCCGTCCGCCACACCCTGCAGGCACTCCGCCCCGTTCGAACAGAGTTGCGTGCCGATGAACAGCTCGACCTCGATCGCGCCGTTTGAGGCCGCTTCGACATAGTTCTTGAAAACGATCAGGCCGTCATAATCCTCGTCATTTTCATTCGAGTTGGCCGTGGCGCGCAGCGTGTAATCTGCTGCCGTGGCCGCGATGGCCGATGCGGCAACCAGCGATGTCGCTAAGGCTGCTGTTTTGATAAATCTTCCGAGCATGCGTTTCCTCCCTGTGATACTCAGTCAGTTTGCAAATCCCGTTATGCGCGGGATCGTCATGGATAGTGCGGGGATATAGGTGATCAGGAAGATCACTATGATTTCGACGGCCAGAAACGGCAGGATCGCCTTGGCAATGGTTTCCACCTTTTCGCGGGACACGGCGGCGGCCACGAACAGGACCAGCCCCATCGGAGGCGTGGCCAGACCAACGGTCAGGTTGACGCTCATGATGATGGCAAAGTGGATCGGATCGACGCCTAGGCTAGTGAAGATCGGGGCAAGGATCGGACCAAGGATGATGATCGCCGGTCCTGCGTCCAGGAACATGCCGACGACAAACAGCAGCAGGTTAATCAGGAACAGCAGGATCAGCGGGTTTTCCGACAAGCTGAGGATCAACTCGGCCAGTTGTTCGGGCGCATGGCTCAGGCTGACCACCGTTTTGAACGCCATCGCCGCACCCACCAGCAACAAAACGACGGCCGAGGTCAGACCCGCATTGCTGAGAATTTCAGGCACCTCTTTCAAGGTCAGTGTGCGCAGGACAAAAAAGCCGATGAGGAACGCATAGCCGACAGCAACTGCGGCTGCCTCGGTTGGGGTGAAGATACCACCCAGAATACCGCCCAGAATGATGACAGGCGTCAAAAGTGGAAAAAACGCCTTGAGGCTGGCCTGACGGCGCTCGCCCCAGGTGTATTTCCGGCTGGCGACGGGAAAGTCGTACTTGTCGGCCATGACCTTGATCATCAGCATCAGGCCGACGCCGACCATCACGCCCGGCACAATACCAGCTAGGAACAGGGCTGCCACGCTTTCGCCCATGACATAGGCATAGATGATCATGATTCCCGAGGGCGGAATGATCGGCCCGATCACGGAACTGGCCGCTGTGATCGCAGCAGCGAATTTCCGCGTGTAGCCCTGTTTTTCCATCGCTGGGATCAGCATCGAACCCAAGGCCGAGGTGTCGGCCACTGCTGAACCTGAAAGCCCGGCAAACAGGATCGAACTCAGCACATTTACATGCGCCAGACCGCCACGGAAATGGCCCATCAGGGCCTGACTGAATTCAACCAGACGGATTGTGATGCCACCGCGGTTCATCAGTTCTCCGGCCAGCATGAAGAAGGGGATGGCCATCAGTGGAAAGCTGTCCATGCCGTTATAGACATTGCGATAGAGCAGCGTGATGTCGGCCGTCTGACCGTTCAGCCACAGAAGAATGCCGGGCGCGGCCAGCAACGCGAAAAAGACTGGCAGACCGATCAGCAGAAATACCAGAAATGTGGGTAGGAACCATATCAGCATCTATTCGGCCCCCACAGGTGCATCGGCAATATCCGGCAGCAGATGTCCGCCGCCCAACAGGGTTACGACGGCGCGCAGGATCAGCTCGATATTGACTGAGATCAGCAGGACGACCCCCACCAATAGCGAGGCCATCATCCAGCTGCGCGGGATGCGATACCACTCGTCAAACCCAAAGGACGTTGGCAAATACAGTGCAGCGGTGGCGAACTTGCCGCCAAACCCGGTGACCTCGGACCAGCCGATTTTGACGGCCACCAGCAAAACGGCCAGCGAAACCAGCAACAGCAGGATGTTCAGGGTTTGCCCAATCCCACGCGGCAGCATCAGGGGCACCATGTCGATGGCGACGAACCCTCCGCGCCGAAATGCGGTGGGGGCCATCAGACCGGTCATCCATAACATGCAGAACCGAGCGGCCTCATCCGGCCAGGGGAGGGCATTGCCCAAAACGTATCTGAAGAACACCTGTATCAGGATTGCGAGCACCATCAGCGCGATCGCAACGACACCAACCGCGCGGCCCAATCGCAGCGCGGTTTCATTTACAATCGCGATCGGCGCAAGCACCGACGTCAATCCGCCCATGCGGATCCTCCCTTTTCAGCCGCAGGTTTTCCCGCGACAGTTATCCCGCGCTTATTGGTGCGCGAATTGGCCGAGCTTTCCGGCGTAGAAGGTCAGTGCGTCTCCCTCTGCCATACTGGCACGCAAAACCTTTCCTATAACGATAACGTGGTCGCCGGCATCGTGATACGCATGCTGTTCGCACTCGAAGCGGGCCAGGCAATCAGGCAGCAGCGGGGTTCCGTTTTCACATCGGTCGTGGTCGATATCCTGAAGCGCAAACGCATCTTTCGAGCATCCGAAGCATAGCTCGGCCTGTTCCGCCGACAGGACATGAACGCTGAAATGCCGTGCCTCTTGGAAGTAACGGAACCGGCGAGAGTTGCGGTCGCCCGCCCACATGACAAGTGGTGGGTCGAGAGACAGGGACGAGAAACTGTTGGCCGTGATGCAGACCGGCCCGTCTGTGCTGTCACACGTAACAACGGTGACACCGGTGGCAAAACGACCAAAAGCGTCGCGCAGGGTTCGGGTGTCCTCCCTGTGGGGAACGAATGTGTGGGTCATGTCCTTTGAGATTGCATTCATCATGGTACCTCATGCCCCAGTGCCGCCTCGTATAGGCGGAACCAGCTTTCGCGATCCAGATTGACTTTCAGTGCGTCGGAAATGCGTTTGATCCGGTCCAGATTGTTGGTGCCCAGAACCGGCAGGATGCCAGCGGGGTGCGCCAACAGGAACGCCACGGCGACAGCGGCGCGATCCACACTAAACTCTTCGCCGATTTCATCCGCAACAACTCCGACCGGAGGGTTCCCGGCCATCAGCAACCCGCCACCCAGCGGCGACCAGGCCATCACCGGCTGACCATGCTGCTGATGAAAGGCAAGATCACCATTGGTAAAGGGGCTGATCTCGCCCAGAGAAATCTCGATCTGGTTGGTGACCAGTTGGGTTTTCATCGCTGATTGCAGCAGTTTCCAGTCCCACGGGCGGAAATTGGACACACCAACCGCGCCGACCTTGCCGCTGGCGACAACCTCATCCAGAGTGGCACCGGTTTCGTGATGATCCATGAACGGATCGGGGCGGTGGATCAGCAGAAGGTCGATATGGTCAATCGCCATTTCGGACAGCGATGTCTCAACCGATTTCAGGATATGCGCGCGTGAGGTGTCGTAGTATTTTGCCTTCGCGTCCGCATACCGGCCCATTGGCGCGACGATGTCACATTTGGTGACGATCTCCATCCGTTGACGCAGGCCCGGATTTGCGCGCAGGGCGTTGCCCAGAACGGCCTCGGCGGCATATCCGCCATAGATATCGGCCTGATCGAAGGTGGTGATGCCCTGATCCAGACAGGCGTGAATCTTGGCCTCGACATGGCCTGCCGATGTATCCGTATCATCGCCCAGCCGCCACATGCCATAAACAAGACGGCTCATGTCCAGCGAGTCAGATAGTTTTACACGTTGCATCAGCGGCGAACTCCATTGCCCAGCGGGGTGGCCGGGGTATTTGCAGGGACCCTTCCGTAGGCTTCGGGAAGGGAACAGGTTTTTAGGTTAGGCATAACACGGCTGCCAAAATGGCGGGCCTCGTCCATGTGAGGATAGCCCGAGAAGATGAAGGCGCGGATGCCCATCTTCTGATATTCTTCGATCTTGGACATAACCTGATCGGTTGAACCGACCAGTGCCGCGCCGCACCCGGAACGTGCACGACCTACACCGGTCCATAGGCCGGGTTCGACATAGCCGTATTCATCCGCCAGATCGCGGTTTTTGGCCTGATGCGCCACGCCCAGAGACGTTGCATCCAGTGCGCGTTCTCGAATTGCCCGGCCGTATTCATCATCCAGTTTTGAGACGATGTAATCGGCGTATTCCTGCGCCTCGGCTTCGGTGTCGCGGACGATCATGTGGACGCGCAGGCCGTAATCCAATGTTCGGTTGTAGTTTTCCGCAACCGCATGCACGGCCTTCATCCGTTCGGCCAGTTGATCTTTGGTTTCCGGCCACATCAGATAGACGTCGCAATGTTCACCGCACAGATCCAAAGCTGACGGGGAGTAGCCCCCGAAATACAGCAGCGGCCCGCCGGTTTGATAGGGTTTCGCTGGCTCGGTCGTGAGCCCTGCGAAATTATAAACCTCGCCCGCATGATTGATCTCATCCTGCGTCCAGGCCTGTTTCAGGATTTCCACTACTTCGCGCGAACGCTGATAGCGATAGGCGCTGTCGGCTTTCTCGCCGGGAAAATCGGATGAGATAATGTTGACCGTCAACCGCCCCTTTAGCATGTGATCCAGCGTTGCGATGGTGCGAGCCAGCATAATCGGTTGCATCTCGCCGCAGCGCACAGCGGCCAGCATGTTGATCTTTTCGGTGATTGGCGCGCATCCCGCCACAAAGCTCAACGTGTCTTGCCCCACCTGATAGGACGACGGGCAGAGGATATTGCGAAAACCCTGCGCTTCGGCCTCTTTCACGATGCCCGAGCAGTGATCCCAGCTGGATCGCAGGTCACCATCAGGCATTCCAAGAAACTGGTAATCGTCCGAACACAGCGCCGCGAACCACGAAACCTCGGCCGCATCCAGATCGGGTGAGGTGATGGGGACGATGGTCATCTGATTCGTTCTCCGCAGGGCTATCACTTTCCTCTTGCGTAGCAATCACATTGATGTAGATCAATGGTGTATCAATTTTTCCTGCGACCGAGTGAAGCGCCAAAATATGTCTTCTGCCAACCGAAACCCGAACGCCCTGCCGGTTTATGTTCAGATTGCCGAGCTTCTGATCCGCGACATCGCCGCCGGTCGCCTGATCGATGGCGAGCGCTTGCCGCCGGAAAGAGATCTGGCAGCCGAACTTAAGGTATCGGTAGGGACCCTGCGAAAATCGCTGGCTGAGCTTGAGAAAAAAGGGATGCTGGAGCGTATTCAGGGTTCGGGCAATTATGTACGTGAGACCGGAACGCAAAACAGCGTCTATGCAATGTTCCGTTTGGAACTGCCTGAAGGCGGTGGGTTGCCGCGGGCGGATATCCTGTCAGTTGGCCATCTGAAAAAGCCCGCAGATTTGCCGCGATTTGGTTCGTCGAACATGGGATCGCGGGTGCGTCGAATGCGCTACCTGAATGATACAATTATCGCGGTTGAAGAAATCTGGCTGGATGAGTCCGCTGGTTTGATTGATCGACAGCTGCTGTCGGACTCGCTTTATCGGTACTACCAGCACCAGTTGGGGTTCTGGATAACACGGGCGGAAGACAGGGTTTCGCTTGGGGCGCTGCCAGATTGGACGCCCCCTGATTTCACCAAGCCGGCCGGAGAAACGGTTGGCTATATCGAACGGTTCAGTTGGTCTGAGCGACCCGAACCCGTTGAGTTTTCAAAAACATGGTTCGACCCCGATCGGGCTACCTATGTCCAACGACTGAAATAAAAGGAACTGCGCATGACCCGGACCATTCACTACGGGCTGATCGGATGCGGAATGATGGGGCAGGAACACCTGCACAATATTGCCCTGCTGGACGACACGTGCGTTTCAGCGATTTTTGAGCCGGACGCCGAGATGGCACAGGCCTCACAAGCGATTGCGCCGGATGCGGTGATGGTTTCCTCGGTGCAGGAATTGCTTGCGGTCGACGATCTGGACTGCGTTGTCATCGTCAGCCCCAATCACCTGCACGTGGATCAAATTGAGGGAATCGCCCGAACGCGCCCTTTGCCGTTGTTGGTCGAGAAGCCTCTGTTCACCGACCCGGCAGATGCGGCGCGGCTTGAGGCGCTGCAGCGTGACTATCCCCACCCGATCTGGGTGGCGATGGAATACCGCTATATGCCGCCCATTGCCGCGCTGATTGCCGAGGTCGAGGCAACAGGCGGCGTCAAGATGCTGTCGATCCGCGAGCATCGATTTCCGTTTCTGGAAAAAGTCGGGAACTGGAACCGGTTTAACCGGAACACCGGCGGCACGTTTGTCGAAAAATGCTGTCACTTCTTCGATCTCATGCGCCTAATCCTGCAATCCGACCCGGTGCGCGTCACTGCAAGTGGTGGGCAGGCGGTCAATCATCTGGATGAAGACTACGAAGGGCAAACGCCGGATATCTTGGACCATGGCTACGTCATCGTGGACTTCGCCTCGGGCGCGCGCGCGATGCTGGAACTTTGCATGTTTGCCGAAGGATCACGGTATCAAGAGGAAATCTCGGTCGTTGGGCCAGACGCCAAGATCGAAGCGTTGGTGCCGGGGCCGGGGCGGTTCTGGCCGGATCATCTGGGCGCCCCGCCGGTCCCGCAGATCATTGTCAGCCCACGTGCCCCAAAAGGTCCGGTCACCAAAGAGATCCCCGTCGATCCGCGCCTGTTGGCCGCCGGGGACCACAATGGTTCGACTTTCTACCAACATCAGGGGTTCTTAGCTGTTCTACGAGGCGAAAAGGCAAAACCTGACGTCACCCTGAACGATGGCCTTTGGGCCGTGCGCATCGGTTTGGCGGCGCAACAGGCTTTGGAAACCGGAGAGACTGTGCGCCTCTCGTCTTGATGCCGATAGGAAACCCGCGTTCCAGATACGCACATAATCGGGTGTCGTTTTTGGCACCCGATGCGTCTTTTCCGCTTGCTGGGCGTCGCTCGAGGCAATAGCTCTGTCTGTGGGACACCCCTCCCCAACGAGGGGCGTGTATCTGTAAGGGTAATACACATGAGCATTAAACAACCGGCGACGCGGCCGGCAAATCCGCGTTTTTCCTCGGGCCCCTGCGCCAAACCCCCCACATTTGATCTGACCAAACTGGCCGATGCCGCGCTGGGCCGGTCGCACCGTGCAGCTGTCGGCAAGGACAAGCTGAAGGCCGCGATCGAAGGCACGCGCGAAGTGCTGGGCATTCCGGCGGATTACAAGATCGGCATCGTTCCCGCCTCGGACACTGGCGCGGTTGAGATGGCCCTGTGGTCGCTGTTGGGCGAACGCAAGGTCGAGATGCTGGCCTGGGAAAGCTTTGGCTCTGGCTGGGTGACCGACGTAGTCAAACAGCTGAAGATCGACGCCGAGGTGAAGACCGCGGATTACGGTCAGCTCGTTGATCTGGCCTCGGTTGATTTTGCCAATGACGTTGTCTTTACGTGGAACGGCACGACTTCGGGCGTCCGGGTTCCCAATGGCGATTGGATCGCGGATGACCGTCGGGGTCTGACGATCTGTGACGCGACCTCGGCAGCTTTTGCGATGGACCTGCCCTGGGACAAACTGGATGTGACCACGTTTAGCTGGCAGAAAGTGCTGGGCGGTGAAGCGGCGCATGGGATGTTGATCCTTAGCCCCCGCGCAGTGGAGCGGTTGGAAAGCTACACCCCTGCATGGCCCCTGCCGAAGATTTTCCGCCTGACCAAGGGCGGCAAGCTGATCGAAGGTATCTTTACCGGTGCAACGATCAACACGCCCTCGATGTTGGCGGTCGAAGATTACCTTTTTGCGCTGGACTGGGCGCGCTCGGTTGGTGGTTTGCAGGGCCTGATCGCCCGTGCGAATGCCAACGCTAGTGCGGTTCACGCGTTCTGCGACCAAAACGACTGGATCGCCAATCTGGCAGAGGATGCGGCGACACAGTCGAACACTTCGGTCTGCCTGAAGTTCACCGACACACGCATTCAGGACGGTGCGACATTCGCCAAGGCCGTGGCCAAGCGGCTCGAGGCCGAGGAAATCGCATTGGATATCGGAGCCTACCGCGACGCGCCTGCGGGCCTGCGTATCTGGTGCGGTGGCACGGTTGAAACCTCGGATATCGAGGCGATGTTGCCCTGGCTGGCATGGGCTTTCGAGGCCGAGATCGCTGCCCAGACAGAAGCTGCCTGACCCTTTTTACCGGGCCGTCTCAGGCCCGGATTTTTCATGACATTCAAGGACCACAAACATGGCCCCCAAAGTACTCGTATCCGACAAACTCAGCGAAACCGCCGTGCAGATCTTCCGCGACCGCGGCATCGACGTGGATTTCATGCCCGACCTGGGCAAGGACAAGGACAAGCTGGCCGAGCTGATTGGCCAATATGACGGTCTGGCTATCCGTTCGGCCACAAAGGTCACGCCGACACTGCTGGAAAAAGCCGACAATCTGAAGGTTATCGGCCGCGCTGGTATCGGCACCGACAATGTCGATAAGGATGCCGCGTCAAAAAAGGGTGTGATCGTCATGAACACACCATTCGGCAACATGATCACCACTGCCGAACACGCAATTGCAATGATGTTCGCCGTCGCGCGTCAAATCCCCGAGGCCAGCACGTCCACCCACGCGGGCAAGTGGGAAAAGTCCAAATTCATGGGCATCGAGCTGACCAACAAGACCCTCGGCGTCATCGGTGCGGGCAACATTGGCGGTATTGTCTGTGAACGCGCGCTGGGCCTGAAGATGAAGGTCGTCGCCTACGATCCCTTTTTGGGCGAAGAGAAAGCCGCCAAGATGGGCGTCGAAAAGGTCGAGCTGGACGAATTGCTGGCCCGCGCCGATTTCATCACTCTGCACGTGCCGTTGACCGACCAAACGCGCAATATCCTGAGCCGGGAAAATCTGGCCAAGACCAAACCTGGTGTACGTATCGTCAACTGTGCCCGTGGTGGTCTGGTTGATGAAGAAGCGCTAGCCGAGATGCTGCAATCCGGTCATGTCGCAGGGGCCGCGTTTGACGTGTTCAAAGAAGAACCGGCAAAGGACAACCCGCTGTTCAACTTGCCGAACGTCGTCTGCACGCCGCACCTTGGCGCTGCAACGACCGAAGCGCAGGAAAATGTTGCCCTGCAGGTGGCTGAGCAGATCTCGAACTACCTGCTGACAGGCGCAGTGGAAAACGCGCTGAACATGCCCAGCGTCACCGCCGAAGAGGCCAAGGTCATGGGTCCATGGATCAAGCTGGCCGGTCACCTTGGCAGTTTCATTGGTCAGATGACCGATGAACCGGTTAAGGCAATCAACATCCTGTATGACGGTGTCGCGGCTGAGATGAACCTGGCTGCCCTGAACTGCGCTGTGGTTGCGGGGATCATGAAAAAGTTCAACCCGGAAGTGAACATGGTGTCGGCCCCGGTTGTAGCGAAAGAGCGCGGGATTCAGCTATCGACCACAAATCAGGACAAGACCGGTGTCTTTGACGGCTACATCAAGGTGACTGTGGTAACCGACAAGCGCGAACGCTCGATCGGGGGCACGGTTTTCAGCGATGGCAAACCGCGCTTTATCCAGATCAAAGGCATCAACATCGACGCCGAGGTCGGTGCCCATATGCTCTATACCACCAACGAAGACGTTCCGGGTATCATCGGCGCGTTGGGTCAGACCATGGGCGAGAACGACGTGAACATCGCTAACTTTACGCTGGGCCGTGCCGAAGCGGGCGGAGAAGCGATTGCTTTACTGTACGTGGACGAACCTGTTCCAGCCGAAGCGCGGGCGAAACTGGCGGAAACGGGGCTATTCACACAGATCAAACCGCTGGAATTTGACGTGGCCTGAGTTTTGGCCCGAAAATTGTGACCTTGGTGATGCCCGTGCAAAAAATGTGCGGGCATTGCCTTTTTTCTGCAATCGAGTTGTTGCACAAAGTGCCTGACATATTCCAAGAGGTAGCGTTTTGAGCATCCCAATTTACGCGGTCGGCGATATCCATGGGCAACTGGGCATGCTGCAAAACGTGCTATCCCGGATTGAGGCGGATGGCGGGCCGGATGCGCGCGTTGTCTTTCTGGGGGACTATGTGGATCGTGGCCCGAACAGCCGCGAGGTTCTGGATCTGCTGATCGAAGGGAGCAAGGCGGGGCGGAACTGGGTCATGGTCAAAGGCAACCACGACCGGATGATGGTCCGTTTCGTGCAGGATTGCGAGATCGCAGACAAGCAATTGCCGATCATTTTGAACTGGCTGAATCCCCGGCTTGGGGGCCAAGAGACGCTGGCATCCTACGGTGTCGAGGTCACTGACAATGACCGGATCTTTCAGGTTCACGAACGGGCATGCGCCGCTGTGCCGCCGGCACATTTGGATTTAATCAATGCTCTACCGGCCTATCATCAAGAGGGTGAGCTTTTATTCGTTCACGCTGGCATCCGGCCCGGTATCCCCTTGGCGCAGCAATCCGAGGATGATCTGGTTTGGATACGACAAGAGTTCTTGAACGAATCCAGCCCGCACCCCTGGCTGATCGTGCATGGGCACACCCCCGTGGATGCGGCGGAGCACTGTGGAAACCGGATCAATCTGGACGCGGGGGCTGGCTATGGCCGACCGCTGGCCACAGCTGTGTTCGAAGGGCGCACGTGCTGGTTGCTGACGGACGCCGGCCGGGTCCTGTTAGAGCCTAATCCGCGGTAAACAGGTCTTTGTAGTGCTCGCGCAAGGCGTTCTTTTGCACTTTCCCCATGGTGTTTCGCGGCAGTTCATCAACAACGATCAGCCTGCGGGGATGTTTGAACCTCGCCAGTTGGTTCTGAATGTTGGCCAGAATGGCATCAAGGTCAGGAGAACTATCCGGCTCGGCCACCAGAATACCTAGAACGGTTTCGCCGAAATCGGGGTGTGGTACGCCAATCACGGCGCTTTCCAGGACACCGGGCTGGTCGTCCAGAACCAGCTCGACCTCTTTGGGGTAGATGTTGAACCCGCCCGAAATGATCAGATCCTTGCCGCGACCCACGATATGTACGTAACCATCCGCATCCACGCGCCCGAGATCACCAGTGATAAAGAACCCGTCTTCGCGCAACTCCGCGGCGGTTTTTTCCGGCATTTGCCAATAGCCTTCGAAGACGTTTGGTCCGCGCACTTCGATCATTCCAATCTCGCCTTGCGGTAATGCCTCGCCGGTTTCAGGATCGGTTACCTTTAGTTCGACACCCGGCAGTGGAAACCCGACAGTTCCCGCGCGACGTTCACCGTCATAAGAGTTCGAGGTGTTCATATTGGTTTCTGTCATACCATAGCGTTCCAGGATGCGGTGGCAGGTCCGGTCCTCGAACCGCTCATGTGTTTCGGCCAGCAGGGGGGCCGAACCCGAGATGAACAGTCGCATGTGCCGGGCCAGATCACCGGTGAACCGTTCATCCGCCAGCAACCGGGTATAGAAGGTCGGCACGCCCATCATTGAGGTCGCATTGGGCATCAGGCGCAGGATGTCATCCAGATCAAATTTCGGCAGAAAGAGCATAGACCCGCCCGAGGCCAGAATAATGTTCGTCGCTACAAACAGTCCGTGGGTATGAAAGATCGGCAAGGCGTGCAGCAGTACATCATCCTGCGTAAACCGCCATTCCCGCACTAGAGTCTCGGCATTGGATACCAGGTTGGCTTGCGTCAGCATCGCACCTTTGGAGCGCCCGGTTGTGCCAGAGGTGTAGAGGAATGCGGCAAGATCATGCTCTGCCCGCTTAACCGGCTCGAACGCGGGTAGCATGCCCAATGCCCGCCGCATCAAGCTGCCCGAGCCATCGGCGTTGAGCGTCTCTAACCTAGCGTTTTGCGCCTCGGCGATGGGCGTCAGTTCCGCTTGTTTGGCGGTGTCGCAGACCACCAGCGCAGCCCCACTGTTTTCGATGAAATAGCTAAGCTCGCCGGATGTGTAGGCTGTGTTCAAAGGTAAAAAAATCAAACCGGTTTGGGCGCATGCCGCATAGAGAGCCAGCGCTTCAGGTGACTTTTCCACCTGAACAGCAACTCGGTCTCCGGGCTCAAGCTCAAACCCGTTCAACGCGTTTGCAATCCGCGACGCCATGTCCAGAAAAGCTGCATGGGTGATGGTTTGGCCGTCAGGCAGGTGAAGGAACGGCGTATCCTTGCCCGCATGGATACCAAACAACCGATCATAGAGCGGGTTACCCATCCCATACTTCCTTCTCGCAGGATCAGATTACGCTGAATCTGGCGTGGATTAGGGATACGGTAAAGCAGAAATCGCGTTCAGGTTCAGAACTGGGTGGTCATGCGATAACCGGCGGCGAAGTACATCTTTGCAAAGGTGACTGGCTGGCCCTCAAGCCACGTGATCCGTTCGCCAGTAAACACCGGCTCGCCGATGGGCAGGTCCAGGAACGCGGCCACCGAATCATCGGCGCGACTGGCCAGGAAGCTCAGCTCGACATTGGTGAAGGGAACGGTTTGCACAAGCCATTCATTCGGTCCTATTGAGGCGAAGTCCGCGTTCACCACCTGCGGAACCGAGTCTATGACGATCCATCGGTCTTCGTATTGAAACGGAGTATTGCCGTTAAAATGCATGCAGCGCACGTGCATCACGTGTTGGTCCGGTTTCAGTGCAAGTCTAGCGCACAGCCAGTCTGGCGCATGGCCAGCAACTGACGAGACCAGCGCATAACGATAGATTCCGCCGAACGCCTCAACCTCGTCCCGCACCATGGGGATCGTGAAACGGGCCTGCCTTTGCGGCGCGCTTAGAACCCGTGTACCGGCTTTGCGGCGACGCTCCAGAAACCCTTCGTCCGCCAGCTCTCGCATTGCGCGGTTCACGGTCGTTCTGGTGCACGAGAATTCGAGGGCCAGGTCCTGCTCGTTGGGCAGCAGCGAATCCGGCTGCCACTCACCCGACCGAATGCGCGCCAGCACGGTTTCCTTGATGTCCCTGTAGCTGGTGGTTTCGTTCGGTTGGGTCATGGTGCCTCTGGTTACCTGAATAGGTTCGTTTAGACGTCGGCCACAAGATCAGCAATCGCCGACCGGTACGCGGGAATGATCCGATCCCGTTCGATGTGGCGGCCTTGCTGCACCATGTGGCGCCCCGCTGACCAAAGATCCGTCACCAACCCATCCGGCGCTGCAAAGCACAGACCGTCCAGCACCTGTTCGTCAGTCAGTGCGCAGATCGTGGGATGAGATCGGTCGATCGCGACAAGGTCAGCCAGCTTACCGACGGCGATTTCCCCGGCGTTTCGTCCCAGTGCCTGCGCGCCCCCTTGTGCGGCACCTGTATACAACGCCTGACCGACTGAGCCTTCATTTTTGACCAAAACCGTCCGCGCATGGTCACGCAGGCGTTGGGAATATTCCAAAGTCCGCAGTTCCTCGGGCAGGGAAATCCTCACGTTAGAGTCTGATCCGACGCCAAATCGACCACTTTCTTCGACGTAAACAGCCCCATTGAATATACCGTCGCCCAAATTGGCCTCGGTAATCGGGCACAACCCGGCAACAGCGTCCGAACGCGCAACGGCGCGTGTTTCGGCATCTGTCATATGAGTTGCGTGGATAAGGCACCACCGGTCATCGACGTCGACATGGTCCAGCAGCCACTCAACTGGGCGCTGTCCAAGCGCGGCCTCGACATCGGCCACTTCCTTGAGCTGTTCGGCAATGTGGATGTGGACGGGACCATCAGAAGTGGCATTCAGAACCTTGCGCAAGTCCGAAGGCGATGTTGCCCGCAGAGAATGCGGGGCGATGCCGATCACAGAATCCGCATGCGGTGGGGCCAAGCGGCATTCCTCAACCAGGTTCAGAAACTGATCCACAGAATTGCCAAAGCGTAGCTGACCACCCGCCAAGGGTTGTTGTTCGACACCGCCGTAGGTGTAGAGAACCGGAAGGTGCGTCAGCCCGATTCCAGTTTGGCTGGCTGCGGCAAATATGCGCTGGCTCAGCTCCGACACGTGGTCGTAGCGCCCGCCGCCCGGCTGGTGATGGACATAGTGAAACTCACCGACCGAGGCATATCCGGCTTCTTGCATCTCCAGATAGACCAAAGCGGCAATGGCCTCTACGTGATCTGGCGTCAATCTGTCCAGGAACCGGTACATCAGGGTGCGCCAGGTCCAAAAGCTCTCGCGCCCGGCAGCGCGCACTTCTGTCATACCGGCCATAGCACGCTGAAAGGCGTGGCTGTGCAGGTTTCCCAAGGCTGGCAGCAAGACATCAACCTGAGTGTCTCCGGATCGCGCGGTCGCTTGTGATTCCAAGCTTTGGATCTGACCGTGCGCGATTTCTACCCGCAAGTTACTGACCCAATCAGAGCCTAATAAAGCCGTTTTCGCATGGATGGTCATCGTAATTCCATTTTGTGTAGACTTTAAACTTTTATACGTATACGAAAAATCTAACGACAAAGGGAGCCCAAAAGAATCGATATGGCCAAAAAATCTGTCCTTTTGTGCACGCGGGTGGCGACCATGGACAATGGCGCCGAACCTTATGGGATTGTTCAGGACGCGGCGCTTGCTGTTGATGGTGAGAAAATTGCCTGGATCGGGCCTCGGAATGCGCTGCCTGCTGACTATTCTGACTGGTCGACCGTGGATTATGGCGACCGTCTGATAACGCCGGCGCCAATCGACGCCCACACCCATGTCGTCTTTGGCGGCAACCGGGCGGTCGAGTTCGAAATGCGCCTGAATGGTGCCTCGTATGAAGAGATTGCGCGCGCAGGTGGTGGAATTCTGTCGACTGTCACTGCGACCCGTTCGGCCAGCGAAGAGGCCCTGTTAAAGGATGCCCTGACGCGAGTGGACGCCCTGCTGGCCGAGGGCGCGTCGTGCATCGAGGTCAAGTCGGGCTATGGTCTGGACACCGACACAGAGCTCAAGATGCTGCGCGTTGCGCGCCGGATCGGCGACGTGCGCCCGGTGCGAGTGAAAACAAGTTTTCTAGGAGCACATGCGGTGCCGCCTGAATTTCAGGGGCGCGCCGATGCCTACATTCGCGATGTGTGCATCCCGACTCTGCGTTTGGCGCATGAAGAGGGGCTGGTGGATGCCGTTGATGGCTTTTGCGAGGGGATCGCCTTTGATCCGTCTCAGATCGCTCTGGTCTTTGATGTGGCGAAAGAACTGAACCTTCCGGTCAAGCTGCATGCAGAGCAGCTTTCGAACCTTGGAGGGGCAGTCCTGGCGGCTTCGTACGGGGCGTTGTCGGCAGATCATATCGAATATCTGGACGAGGCTGGCGTGGCCGCCATGGCACAGGCCGGAACCGTGGGCGTGCTGTTGCCGGGGGCGTTCTATACGCTGCACGAAACGCAGGCGCCGCCGGTTGAACTGCTGCGCCAGGATGGGGTGCCGATTGCGCTGGCGACGGATTGCAACCCCGGCTCGTCTCCTCTGACGTCGCTGTTGCTAACCATGAACATGGCTTGCACCCTGTTCCGCCTGACGCCGGAAGAGGCATTGGCTGGCGTGACCCGCAATGCGGCGCAAGCCTTGGGCCTGACTGACACTGGCACTATAGCGGCCGGCCAGCGCGCGGATCTGGCTGTTTGGGATGTCACGCACCCGGCTGAGCTGTCGTACCGGATCGGCTTCAACCCGCTGCACACCCGCATTTTCGGAGGTTTGTAATGAAGACCCTGTCGCTTGTGCCCGGTCAGGTTACGCTGTCGGATCTGTCCGAAGTGTATTGGTCACAGCCCGCAGTATCGCTGGATGACGGGTGCAAACCCAAGGTAGAGGCCGCATCCAAACGCATTCTCGAAGCTGCGGCCGGGGAAGACCCGGTTTATGGCGTCAATACCGGGTTCGGCAAGCTGGCCAGCCACAAGATCGCGGCCAAGGATACTTCGACCCTTCAGCGCAACCTGATCCTCAGTCATTGCTGTGGCGTTGGTTCGGCCGTGCCTCGGCGTATCACCCGGCTGATGATGACGCTAAAGCTGTTGTCTTTCGGCCGTGGGGCATCGGGCGTGCGTTGGGAACTGATCGAGCTGTTGCAGCAGATGCTGGCCAAGGGTGTGACCCCGGTTATTCCCGCGCAGGGGTCGGTTGGGGCTTCGGGCGATCTTGCGCCCCTGGCGCATATGACAGCCGTAGTCATCGGCGCTGGTGAAGCCGAGGTTGACGGTACCATCCTGTCAGGCGAAGAAGCGCTTAAATCAGTTGGATTAGAGCCTGTTCAACTAGGTCCAAAGGAAGGGCTTGCCTTTATCAACGGCACGCAATTTTCGACTGCATTTGCGCTGGCTGGCCTGTTCGAAGCCTGGCGTGCAGCGCAAAGCGCGCTGGTCATCTCGGCCCTGTCGACGGATGCGATCATGGGGTCGACTGCGCCCTTGCAGCCCGAAATCCATACCCTGCGTGGGCACCGTGGACAGACCGAGGCCGCCAGCGCCATGCGCGCCACACTGGCCGGGTCCGAGATCCGCGAAAGCCACCGGGATGGCGACACACGCGTTCAGGACCCTTATTGCATCCGATGTCAGCCGCAAGTCACCGGCGCGGCCATGGATGTCATGCGCCAAGCGGCGACCACGCTTGAGATCGAGGCGAACGCGGCCACCGACAACCCGCTGGTTCTGACTGAGGCGGGTGCCATCGTTTCAGGCGGGAACTTCCATGCCGAACCGGTTGGCTTTGCCGCAGACATGATTGCGCTGGCGGTGTCCGAGGTCGGCGCGATTGCACAGAGGCGCATTGCCTTGATGGTCGACCCGACGCTCAGCTTTGATCTGCCGCCGTTCCTGACGCCTGATCCCGGCCTGAACTCGGGTCTGATGATTGCCGAAGTCACGACCGCCGCCTTGATGAGCGAGAACAAGCACCTTGCCAATCCTTGCGTGACTGACAGTACACCGACCTCGGCCAACCAGGAGGATCACGTGTCGATGGCTGCACATGGCGCGCGGCGTCTGACGCGGATGGTCGAGAACCTGAACTACATTCTTGGTGTTGAGTTGCTTTGTGCCGCTCAAGGGGTGGAGTTCCGCGCACCGCTGGCAACCAGCGAACCGTTGCAACGGGTCATGGATAGGGTACGGGCAGAGATCCCAACACTGAACGAAGACCGCTATTTGGCACCCGATCTGGAAACGTCCAAGTGCTTGGTGGCTGAGGGTGACATCCTTGGGGCAGTGGGTGCCCAGATGCCGGGGCTGTTCTGATGCAGGTGTCCAGCGTTCAGCGCGGGGACGGTCCCATTGTGCTGGGGCAGCCTCATGGCGGAACTTATGTGCCAGACGAAATAACGGCCCGCCTGAATGACACCGGGCGCGGATTGGCCGATACGGACTGGCACATAAATAGGCTCTATAAAGGGATATTGGATAATGTGACGGTCGTTCAGTCGCATGTTCATCGCTATGTCATCGACGCCAATCGTGATCCGTTCGGCGCCTCGCTATATCCGGGCCAGAATACCACCACCCTTGTGCCCCTAACCGATTTCGACGGGCGGCAGATCTGGAATAACGGGCAATCACCGTCCGAGGATGAAGTCGAAGATCGACGGCGCATATATCACGCACCTTATCACGCTGCCCTGCTGGATGAACTGAACCGCGTGCGGGATCGGCACGGTGTGGCGATCCTGTTTGATTGCCACTCGATCCGGTCGCTCATCCCGTTTCTATTTGAAGGTGAATTGCCGGTGTTCAACACTGGAACCAATGATGGGCTGACGTGTGACACGGCCATTGAGCAAGCCGTGCACGACGTGGCCTGCAAGGCCAAAGGGTTCACTTCGGTCCTGAATGGCCGGTTTCGCGGGGGATGGACCACCCGCCACTATGGTCGCCCTTCGGAGGGCATACACGCCATTCAGATGGAGATCGCGCAGCGGGCTTACATGGACGAGACACCCCCATGGACATGGCGCGAGGACCGCGCTGCGAAACTGCGCCATCATTTGACAACTATGCTGACCCGCCTCAACGATCTTGCCCTCTCGGGCGCATTGACCAGACAAGGAGCCCAGAAATGAGCGATCCGCGCAAAAACACCCGCGACATCTATCCGCCGACCGGCCCCGAGTTGAACACCAAAAGCTGGATGACCGAGGCCCCGCTACGGATGTTGATGAACAACCTGCACCCGGATGTCGCCGAGAATCCGCACGAACTGGTCGTCTATGGTGGCATCGGCCGCGCGGCCCGCACGTGGGAAGATTTCGACACTATAGTTGCGGGTTTGAAGGATTTGGAGGAAGATGAGACGCTGATCGTCCAGTCCGGCAAGCCGGTCGCGATCATCCGCACGCACAAGGATGCGCCGCGGGTGCTGATCGCCAATTCCAACCTCGTCCCACATTGGGCGACCTGGGATCACTTCAACGAGCTCGATAAGAAGGGCCTGATGATGTACGGCCAGATGACCGCTGGCTCGTGGATTTACATCGGTACGCAGGGTATCGTTCAGGGCACGTATGAGACCTTTGCCGAGGCAGGTCGTCAGCACTACGACGGTGACCTAACAGGCAAGTGGATTCTGACCGGAGGTCTGGGTGGAATGGGCGGCGCGCAACCGCTGGCGGCCGTGTTCGCAGGCGCCTCATGTCTGGCTGTTGAGTGTAACCCGGACAGCATCGATTTCCGCCTGCGGACCAAATACCTCGACGAAAAGGCCGAAACGCTGGACGAAGCGCTGGAGATGATTGACCGCTGGACCAAGGCGGGCGAAGCGAAGTCCGTTGGTCTGCTGGGCAATGCGGCAGAGGTTTTTCCTGAGATCTACGCTCGGATGCAGGCGGGTGGGATGCGTCCTGATATCGTCACCGACCAGACCAGCGCGCATGATCCGATCAACGGCTACCTGCCATTGGGCTGGACCATGGGCGAATGGCGTGAGAAGCGTGAAGCAGAGCCTAAAGCGGTGGAAAAAGCCGCTCGTGCCTCGATGAAGCAGCATGTTGCGGCGATGGTGGATTTCTGGAATGCGGACGTTCCGACGCTGGATTACGGCAATAACATCCGGCAGGTCGCGCAGGACGAAGGGCTTGAGAACGCCTTTGCCTTCCCCGGCTTTGTACCCGCTTATATCCGCCCGCTGTTCTGCAAAGGCATCGGCCCGTTCCGCTGGTGTGCTCTGTCGGGCGACCCCGAGGACATCTACAAAACCGATGCCAAGATGAAGGAACTGTTCCCCGAGAATGAGCACCTGCATCGCTGGATCGACATGGCGCAAGAGCGGATCGCGTTTCAGGGTCTACCTGCGCGTATCTGCTGGATTGGATTGGGTGACCGACACCGGGCTGGGCTGGCGTTCAATGAGATGGTCGCCAATGGCGAGCTAAAGTCGCCGGTGGTGATCGGACGCGACCATCTGGACTCGGGATCGGTGGCCAGCCCCAACCGCGAGACTGAGGCGATGCTGGATGGCTCGGATGCGGTCAGTGATTGGCCGTTGCTGAATGCGCTGATCAACACAGCGAGCGGGGCGACATGGGTGTCTCTGCATCACGGTGGTGGCGTCGGGATGGGCTTTAGCCAACATGCGGGTGTTGTGATCTGTGCCGATGGCACCGAAGATGCCGCGCGTCGGTTGGAGAGGGTTCTCTGGAATGACCCGGCCTCGGGCGTTTGGCGCCATGCGGATGCTGGGTATGACGTCGCGAAGGATTGCGCGCGGGCTCACGGGCTGCGTCTGCCGGGTATTTTGGGCTAGTTCGAAACAGACTCTGGCGAAAATGCTGCACCTGCGATATGCGCAGGTGAGCTTGCCGGAGATCGAATATGTACGTTGTCACCCTGTTGACCAACCCCGATGTGTCTAATCTGGATTTGTCACTGGTCGAGTCATTGCGGAACGCCTGGGGCGGCGATGAAATCGTGTGGCTCAGCCCGGATGAAGCTACAGAGTTCCATCTTAGCGAAATGCCGGGCAACCGGTGGGATGTCTGGGCGGACCTGCAGCAAATGAGCGTTGATCTGGTTGTCCAACCGGCCGAAGGCCGCCGTAAGAAGATGCTGTTGGCCGATATGGACAGCACCATGATCCAACAGGAATGTATTGACGAACTTGCGGATGAGGCCGGCGTCGGGGAACGCGTCAAGGACATTACCGCACGTGCGATGAATGGGGAGTTGGACTTTGAAGGCGCGTTGACCGAACGGGTTGGCCTGCTGAAAGGTCTGGATGAGGCGGTGATCGGCAAAGTACTGGACGAGCGCATCACTCTGATGCCGGGCGGCAAGGAACTGGTCGCAACGATGCGCCAGAACGGAAGCTATGCCGCCTTGGTCTCGGGCGGGTTCACGGCGTTTACCGCGAAAGTGGCCGAGGTGCTGGGCTTTGACGAGAACCGTGCCAACACCCTGCTGGCCCAAGACGGAAAACTGACCGGGGATGTGGCGCGACCTATTTTGGGGCGACAAGCCAAGGTGGATGCCTTGGAACAGATCACCGCGCGACTGGGTCTGCGTGAAGAAGACGTTATTGCCGTAGGCGACGGTGCCAACGATCTGGGGATGCTGCACCGGGCGGGAACGGGCGTTGCCCTGCATGCCAAGCCCACGGTTGCCGAGCAATGCGAGGTTCGGGTCAACCATGGCGATCTGACGGCACTGCTGTATGTACAGGGTTATAGCCGCTCGGAATTTGTGCCCAGCTAAAGGCCTTCCCTTTATTTAACGCACGTGTTAAATAAAAGCTATGAACACTCTGATAAACGCTTTTTCTGCTTTGTCCGATTCCACTCGGTTCTCGATTGTTGAGCAACTGATGCAGGACGGAGAGATGCCTGCTGGCGACCTGATCCAAGGACGCGGCATGTCGGGCGCTGCAATTTCGCGCCACCTGAAAGTGCTGCGCGAGGCCGGATTGGTGCAACAGCGCGTCCACGGCACCCAGCGGATGTATTCTGTCCAGCCTGACGGGCTGCGGGCGATTGCCGAATGGACGATTTCGAAACGTCAGTTCTGGGAAAACAGCCTTGATCGTCTGGGCGACCTCATTGAAAGGGAAAACTCATGGCCGACCTGAAACTGGAACGTGAGTTCCCGACCACCCCGGAAAACCTGTTTGCCTGGATCAGCGATGGGGCGAAGTTGTTGCAGTGGTGGGGCCCCGAAGGGGTGCATGTTCCCGAGCATGACCTGAATTTCTCACGCAAGGGGCCCTGGTATTCTATAATGAAGAATGCAGAAGGCCAGACATTCAAAGTGTCCGGTCATGTCACCCATGTTGATCCGCCCAATTCGGTTGGGTTCACCTGGGCCTGGCATGACGATCAGGATCAGCGCGGGGCGGAAAGCCACGTCACGTTTTCGGTTGTCGCAACGGATAATGGTGCACAGCTGGTCGTGGAACACCGCGAACTGGCCGATGCCGATGCTGCGGCGAACCACAACATGGGTTGGACGTCGTCGCTGAGTAAGCTCGAAGCACAATTTCAGTAGGTTTTCATCACGGAGGAAATAAAATGCCACAATTTTTGTTTGTCTATCACGGTGGATCCACGCCAACAGACCCCGCCGAAGTCGAAGCAACCATGGCCGCGTGGGGCGCATGGTTCCAAGGCATGGGCGAGGCGCTGGAAATTCCCGGTAACCCGGTCGGTCAGTCCTATACGGTCAGCAACGGCAGTGTCGTCGACAATGGCGGAGCAAACCCAGCGTCCGGCTTTACCGTCGTTAAGGCCGACAGCATTGATGCCGCGACCGAAATGGCCAAGGGCTGTCCCATGGTGGTCAACGGTTCAGGCTCGGTCGAGGTGGCCGAGGTGCATGAAATCGAGATGTGATCTTTAGCCGGGGAAGCCCGGCGCAGGTCTGATCTCGCCGCATTCCAGCCCGCGACGGCTGTATTGCGTGGCGTTCATGAATTTGCGGGTGGCCGGGTGATCGGTCTCCAGCACACCAAGGCCTACCAGAATCGCGGCGATTGCGCATTCGCTGGCGCGGGTCGTGCCATCAGTGATTTTCAGCGCAACACCCATTCGTTTTTCCGGGATGATGGCAATGAACACCGCCTCAGCCCCGGTTTTGATTGCGGCGCGACCGTCCATAGCGCGCATCAGCTCGGTACAGGCGCGGCTTTCGCCCGCCACCAGTTCGGGGTGCTTGATCATGGCCGCCGTAAGCTGTTGCGCCGCGTCGCTGGCACGGTCCGACCGGTCAGCGGCTGAGGCAAACCACGCCATCGAACGCGCCAGTCCCACCAGTGACGTCGCAAAGTTCGGGGCCGAGCATCCGTCGATCCCATAAGCAGGGCTGGTTTCCCCGGTGGTTTCTTCCAGCGCGGACAGGCAGGCTTGCTGTACGGGGTGGTCGATCTCAAGGTATTCCGGTCCCGCGCCCATGTGCTGTGCGACCGTCAGAAACCCGCAATGTTTGCCCGAGCAGTTGTTGTGGATCTGGCAGGGCGTGTCATCGGCAAGGATCAGCCCATCGCGCGCGGCCATGTCCTGCGGTTCTTGCGGACCGCAGCGCAGATCGTGCTCGGTCAAACCCAAGTGATCCAACCAGGCAGTAACCCTGTCAGTATGGATATGTGCGCCGCTATGCGAGGCACAGGCGAGGGCCAGATGCTCGGAATTCAGGCCATATTTGGCGGCCGCACCCGACGTGATCAGCGGCAGCCCCTGGATCATTTTCGCAGACGATCGGGGGTAAATCACCGCGTCCGGATCACCCCAGCTGCGTACGATTTGACCGCTGTCGTCGCAGATCACTGCGTGGCCCAGATGCAGGCTTTCCAGTAAGGGGCCTCGCCATAGTTCTGTCATTGGTACCGGCTGCGTCATCTGGCCCCTCCATTATATGCGCAAAAATCTGCCAATCGCCCTTTCGCCTGTGGCGAAACCTGCGTTAGTGTGTGTATGTCGACAATCATCGGAATACGCAACTTACAGACGAACCGACAGAGTTCGAATGCGGTCTCGATGGGTATGAGGTATTAGGTCGAGCTAGGAGGCTGGACAGATGGGATTAAAACTCGTCCGCACAATTGCGGGTCTGTGCGTGGCAGGAATGGCCACAACCGCAATCGCTCAGCAGGCGACCAGCACCAATCGGGTTGCTGCGAAGACCGACTGGAGCGTTTTTGTGGAGAAAGATCCCACAGAGTGCTGGAGCGTATCCGCGCCCAAAGAGACTGTGAACACAAAAGGTGGACGCGTGGTTTCGGTGCGCCGCAGCGACATCCTGTTGTTCGTGTTCTACCGCCCGAATGCCGAAGTCAAAGGTCAGGTGACCTTTACCGGCGGCTATCCTTTCGCGGCAGGATCGACGGTCACCCTTGAGATTGACGGCACCGAGTTCGCTTTGATCACCGAAGGTGAATGGGCCTGGCCGGCAACCGAAGGCGAAGACCTGAAGGTCGTCGCAGCGATGAAGCGCGGCACCGAGGCCGTTCTGATCGCCCGGTCCGAGCGCGGAACCCAGACCAAAGACACGTTCTCGCTGCTGGGTTTCAGTGCGGCGATCGAAGACGCCGAAAAGCGCTGCACCCAATAAGCAAGGACAACAGGTTTACGCAGCCCCGTCATTTGGCGGGGCTTTTTCGTAGGCGATCGTGCATGCCAATTGATCTTTACGCCACGTCTACCCCCCCCAAATTGATCCGCATCAAGGCAAGCGATCCATTTTTCTGAACCAATCAGTTCAAATATTTGGAAGGAGCTTATCCATGCTGAACAAACCTCTTGCTGCTGTGTTGGTGGTCGCCGCCGTATTTCTGAGTGCATGTGAAAAAAACAACGAAATGTATCCGGTATCCGGCGAGCAATGCGGTCCGAAAGATCCCGTGCAAACTTTGGACGCGGATGATTGCGACATCCTGCCAGCAGGGATCTGATATGTTTGCCTGATCTGATTCCTCGAAATCGTAATGCAGATAGTTCGGTCGCATCGGCTTGGCCTTTGCGGCCGACTTGCAATTGGGACTACGGCGCAACGCGTGCTACGGTGGCCACATACAAGGGTTCATATGTGGAAACGGATAATGCGTTACGTATTGATTGCAGTGCTTTTCTCTTCGGCCGCGTGGGCAGATCCCAGCCTGGAATGTTTCGACGCAGGTTCGCAGGTCGAAATCGGAACCTGCGTTGGGGAAATGGAGAAACGCGTGAACATGGCTGTTGAGGCAAGCTACGGCTTTGCCGTGCAGTCCGCAGTCGAGTTGGACGAGGTAACAGGCCGTGTGGTCGCACAACCGGCGCTTGAGGCTGCGCAAGAGGCATGGGGCAGGTATCGCGATGCGCAGTGCGAAGCTGTGGGTGCTTCATACGGTGGCGGCTCTGGCACCGGTATTGCCATTGCGTCCTGCCGTGTCGATCTAGGCCGGGCGCGTGTGGATGAATTGCTGCGCATGGCAAAATAAATGATACGAATTCTTTTGATCTTTGCGCGCGATCCTATATAGAGGCGCATCCCAAGCCCGAATTCGTTGAGATAGCAACATGTCGCCCAAAGCGCCGATCACTCAAGATGTCATGACCATCCCCCGCAAATTGCCCGAGGGGAAGATCAACCTTGTAGGGTTAACCCGTGATAAGTTGCGTGACGCTCTGATCGAACATGGTACGCCGGAAAAGCAGGCCAAGATGCGGACCGGGCAGATCTGGCAGTGGATCTATCAATGGGGCGTGCGCGATTTTGCCGAGATGACCAACCTCGCCAAAGCCTATCGTGCGCAACTGGCTGAGAATTTCGTTGTTGAAATCCCCGAGGTCGTGACCCGGCAGGTGTCCGAGGACGGCACGCGCAAGTATCTGTGCCGCATCGCGGGTGGCCATGAGGTTGAGGTTGTCTACATCCCCGAAGAGGATCGCGGGACACTGTGCATCTCGTCTCAGGTTGGTTGCACGCTGACCTGTTCTTTCTGCCATACGGGCACGCAGAAACTGGTGCGGAACCTGACGGCGGCGGAAATCGTCGGTCAGGTGATGATGGCCCGCGACGATCTGGACGAATGGCCAACCCCTGGTGCGCCAAAGGACGAAACCCGCCTGTTGTCGAACATCGTTCTGATGGGCATGGGTGAGCCGCTTTATAACTTCGAAAACGTGCGCGACGCGATGAAGATAGCCATGGACCCCGAAGGCATTTCTCTGTCACGCCGTCGGATCACCTTGTCGACGTCCGGCGTGGTGCCGGAAATTGCGCGCACAGCTGACGAGATCGGCTGTTTGCTGGCGATCTCGTTCCACGCGACAACGGATGAAACCCGCGATTTTCTGGTGCCCATCAACAAGCGCTGGAACATCCAAGAGCTGCTGCAGGCGCTGGCAAGTTATCCCAAGGTGTCCAATTCCGAGCGGATTACTTTTGAATACGTGATGCTGGATGGTGTGAATGACAGCGACGCAGATGCGTATCGCCTGATCGACCACATCAAAAGCCACAACATTCCCGCCAAGATCAACCTGATTCCGTTCAATGAATGGCCCGGCGCGCCTTACAAGCGCAGCTCGAACAACCGCATCCGGGCGTTTGCGAACATCATTTATCAGGCAGGCTATGCCTCTCCCATTCGCAAGACGCGTGGCGAGGACATCATGGCGGCTTGTGGTCAGTTAAAATCGGCCACAGAGCGCGCGCGCAAGTCGCGCAAGCAGATCGAAGCCGAAGCGGGATTGCAGAGCTAACACACCCAACTTTCGCGCAAACTACGCCAAGAAATTAATGTTCTGGCCGCTGTTATTTGTATGCAACATTTGATATGTTTTGGGGGCTGAAACCGGCTGCCTTGGCCTCACGCTTGCGCACAAAGCAGTGAGAGTCGCATTCCGGTCGTGGCGCGTTTGTTCATGGCCGCTATCATTTTACACGTAACTTGCGGCGTTCAGGCGAACCTTTTGAACCAGGTGGGCCAAATACATGTTTGTACGATTTATAAGACTGTTTCCGACATCTCTTGTGGCTTTGTTTGTGGTGGGTCTTGCTGTGCACCAGGCTGGCGCTCAATCCAGTGGTGAGGATGCTCACCTTGCCATTGAAAATCCTGCTGAGCTGTCCAAAGAAGAAGCCTTGGGCATCTACAAGTCCCTGCAGCGCCGGATGGAGCGGGGCTATGCCACCGCGCAGTTGGATTTGCTGATGAACTATCAGGCATGGCCGCTGTTCAACGACGCGCCTTACATCTCGGCAACCCATGGGCAGCGCTATGTGAACAGCTATGCCAACCGAATGGCGCACAACTATGGCACTTTGGCCGAGGGTGAAAAGCTGCCGATGGGGTCAGTGCTGGCCAAGGACAGCGTCACGGTCACGGACGAGGGCAATGTCCATCCCGGGGCTTTGTTCGTGATGGAAAAACTCGCTGAAGGCACCAGCCCGGAAACGGCGGACTGGCGCTATATCATGGTCATGCCGGACGGGTCTTTGTTTGGTGACACGATGGGCGCGCGTTCGGACGCTGTCGTCTATTGCCATGATTGCCACGAAGCGGTGGCTGATCGGGATTACACGTTCTTCGTTCCCGAAGAGTATGTTGTCGGCAACTAAGCGCGGGTCACTTGCGACCGAACCGCGCCGTTCCGATCACCTCGATCAATGTCTGACGCACCGGCTCCGGTTGCGTGTCTACCGCATTCAGAACCTCTCGTAACTCGGCCCGAAGGCCGTGCATCTGGTCGATCAGCGAGATCATCATCGACAGCGCATCAGGCTCCATCTCGTATTGGTCGTGCAATTCGCACGCCAGTTCCAGCCGCGCGACGTCGAGGGTGTGATACACCAGCCCCTGCTCGGTTTGCTCGGGAATGACGATCTCGGCAGCCAGGTATTCGGTCAGGCGGGTCGAGGTCAGGCGCGTGACGGTTGCGATCAGCTGCTCTTCGGTCAGGGTGCGGGTCATGACGGCATTCCTTTCCGCGGATCATAGCTGTGGGTTTCGCGCCATGTCTCCATGAATTGCTTCAGATCATCATCAATCTGGTCCGGCATCGAGACCGTCAGTTCGATCAACTGATCGCCACGATCGGGCGAGCCGCGTTTCTTAACTCCCTTGCCACGCAGTCGCAGGGTTTTGCCGCTGCTGGTGCCAGCCGGAACGCTGACGTTGACGCCGCCATCTATGGTGGGGGCGGGCACCTTGCCACCCAGAATGGCCTCATCAATCGTGATCGGCAGGGTGATATGGATATCGTCGCCTCGA
Source organism: Ruegeria sp. A3M17 (assembly GCF_003318255.1). GTDB lineage: Bacteria > Pseudomonadota > Alphaproteobacteria > Rhodobacterales > Rhodobacteraceae > Ruegeria. The sequence goes on along the minus strand of NZ_QOCF01000035.1, from coordinate 320,172 downwards.
CGATCAAAAACCGGATGTTTTGCCACTGATACAGTTACCAACGCATCGCCGGCTGGTCCTTCACCAAACCCCGCGTCGCCTTTGCCGCGCAGGCGGATGGTCTGCCCGTCGGTGATGCCAGCGGGGATCTTGACCTCAATCCGGTCGCCGTCGGGCAGGGTCAGCTTCTGGCTGGCCCCGAACACTGCATCCAGAAAACTGATCTGCAGGTTATAAGCGCGGTTGTGACCCGGCGCGTGGAATTCGTGCGTACGCTGCTGGTGCCCCCCCCGGCCCCGCATGAACTCGGCAAAGATGTCGGACATGTCATCCGGATCTGCCGCTCGACCACGATAGGGATTTCCGGCGGCCTCGGCATATTCACGATAATATTGCTGCTGTGGCCTTTCCTGACCCGATGCATCAATCTCGCCATTATCGTATCGCTCACGTGTTTCCGGGTTTTTCAGCAGGTCATAGGCGGACGCAGCCGCCTTGAACTTGTCTTCGGCCTCGGCATCCCCGGGTTTCAGGTCCGGGTGGCATTCTTTTGCTATGCGCCGATAAGCCTTTTTGATCTCGGCGGCGCTGGCGTCTTTGGCGACGCCAAGGATGGTATAGGGATCGTCGCTCATCTCACCTCTCGCAGGTCGGTCTGAACAGGATGAATGTGTTTTATCATGCGATTTCAATGATCCAAAAGAAAGCGGCTTTTGAAACCGCTCGCAAAATCGCGCGAGCCTGTTAATATCTGCATGTTTCTAACTGAACATTCACGGAGAACCCCATGACGCGCAGAATCAAGTCCGCACTGGCCCTTTTGGCCGGCAATGCCATAGGGCTACTGCTTGCTACGCTGTTGTTGTCGGGGTTTGCGATCAAGCCGATATCATTCATCGTCGTGGTGATCGTGTTCACTCTGGTGCAGGTGGTGGCCGAGCCGCTGATCCTGAAACTGGGTGAGAAAAAAGCCCCCTCCATCAAGGGTGGGATTGCCTTGATCGTGACGTTTGTCGGCCTGTTGGTGACTGATCTGATTACGGCCGGGTTGACCGTTGGCGGCGTTGCCAACCTGTTGGCGGCGACTCTGCTTGTTTGGTTGGGGGCACTGATCGCCAGCATTGTGCTGCCGATCTATGTGTTCACTGAACTGCGCGAGCCAAAGAAGAAATCATAGCGCGTTCAGGCTGGTTTCCATCGCCTGCCACAGTTCATCCGTCGGTTCGCAACCTATTGAAAGACGGATAAAGGCCGGATCGACGTCATCGCCCCAGCGTGCGCGTCGTTCGGCAGAACTGTGAACACCGCCGAACGATGTGGCCGGTCGCAGCATCGGGCAGGTGTTGATGAAAGTTTCGGCCTTTTCCTCGGTCTCTAACGTGATCGACAACAAGAACCCGAACCGGGACGTATGCGCCTTGGCCAGGGCATAGGAAGGGTCACCTGACAGGCCGGGATAGCGGATCTGTTTCACGGCCTTATGTTCTGCCAACCGTTCCGCGAGCACTTGCGCCGATGCACACATCCGGTCGAAACGAACGTCCAGCGTTTCCAACCCGCGATGCAGCAGCCATGCTTCGTGCGGGCCGGGGATCGCGCCGGAAACGCGCCGCCATTCCTCGACCCGTTCCATGATCTGCGCGTTACGGCTGGCGACATGACCCATCAGAAGGTCCGAATGCCCGCCCATTGCCTTGGTATCCGAAGCGACCACCACGTCGATGCCCAATTCCAACGGGCGTTGACCCAGTGGGGTCATCGTTGTGTTGTCGGCAATCGTTAGACCGCCCGCCGCGCGAACGGCAGTGGCGATCGCAGGCAAGTCCATCATATCCAGACCGGGGTTCGAGGGGCTTTCCAAAAAGACCACGTCGAAGCCGTCAAACCCGCCCTCTGCGAACGCTGTCGTCGGACGCTCGGTAACCGAGACGCCCAGATTGGACAGGAACCGATCGGCCAGCAGTCGTGTGACATAATACCCGTCCGAGGGGATCAGGATATGGGACCCGGCTTTGACCGTCGCGAACAAAGCCGCAGAGATCGCCCCCATACCTGACGGAAAGGTCAGACAGGGCGCGTCTTCCAAATGGGACAGCACGTGTTCCAGATGCACCCAGGTCGGGTTGTCGACCCGGCCATAGGTCGGATGCCCCTCCGGTGCGCCGGGCAGGTGGTACATGCTGCTTTGCGTCAGCGGCAGGGCCACCGGATCGCCCTTGTTCAGCGCGTTCCCGCGCAGGTGCAACATCTCACCGGTCTTAGGCGGCTTCATGTCTCAGCGCCCCGGAATTTCATCGCGGGGTGGGGCCGGTTCCCAGTTTTCAATAGTATCGACCGCCTCTTGCGCGGTATCCACGAAGCGGAACAGGTCGAGGTCCTCGTCCGAGATGGTGCCCGCATCGGCCAGCGCCTCCCAGTTGATGACTTTTTCCCAGAAATCGCGACCGAACAGCAGGAACGGTACACGTTCCATCCGGCCAGTCTGGATCAGCGTCAGCGACTCGAACAGCTCGTCCATCGTGCCGAAGCCGCCGGGGAAGATGGTGATTGCGCGGGCGCGCATCAGGAAATGCATCTTGCGAATGGCGAAATAGTGGAAATTAAAGCTGAGATCGGGCGTTACATACAGGTTCGGCGCCTGCTCGTGCGGCAGTACGATGTTCAGACCGATGGAACAGCCGCCAGCATCCTGGGCACCGCGATTTCCGGCCTCCATCACGCCGGGGCCACCGCCGGTGACGATCACGTTCTCGCGGCAGCCGGTTTCATTGGATTTTTCAGTCATCAGACGGGCGAATTCCCGCGCTTCGTCGTAATATTGCGACAGGTTGGCCAGCGTCTGCGTTCGTGCAGTGTGTTTCTGCGACGGCTCAGGAATGCGCGCGCCACCGAACATGACGACGGTCGAGGTGATCTCACGCTCGGTCATGATCATCTCGGGCTTCAGCAATTCCAGCTGCAGACGCACGGGGCGCAGCTCATCCCGGCACAGGAAATCATCGTCTGCAAAGGCAAGGCGATAGGCGGGTGAGCGCGTCTGCGGCGTGTCCGGCACCTCGCTCGCGGTCGAGCGGTCAGTCTGGGCGTCGCGGAAAGGGCTGAGGCGGTCTTCTCTCATGTGTGATGGTTCCCTGCTTGCGTGTTCACAAAACAGCTATAGGGTTCGCAGGCAGAGTGCCAGTCACGGAAGAACAAGAATGAATTGGAAGAGTGAAATTTCCGCCGCCGCCGAACGGATCAATGGTTATGCGCAGGTGACCCCGGTGATTGAAAGCCGCATGCCCGGATTGGATTATCCGGTCGAAATGAAGCTGGAGCATATGCAGCACACGGGCAGTTTCAAAGCGCGCGGGGCGTTTAATACGCTGCTCAGTTTGGACGTGCCCGAGGCTGGCGTTGTGGCGGCTTCGGGAGGCAATCACGGTGCGGCGGCGGCGTATGCGGCACAAACGCTGGGATATCCGGCCAAGATTTTCGTGCCAGACCTTGCCGGACCATCCAAGATCGCCCTGATTGAACAGACGGGCGCAGATCTGACAGTTGTACAGGGTGAATACGCAAACGCGCTGAGCGAGGCCAAAGCGCATGAGGCTGCGACCGGGGCGATGCAAATCCACGCCTATGATGCACCGGCAACCGTAGCAGGGCAGGGCACGTGTTTTACCGAATGGGAGGCACAGGGGCTGCAGGCGGACACCGTTCTGGTGGCCGTGGGCGGCGGTGGCTTGATTGGCGGGGCTTTGGGTTGGTTTGATGGCACGCGCAAGGTCGTAGCGGTCGAACCTGAAACCTCCTGCGCGCTGAACGCGGCGCTGCAGGCGGGTGAACCGGTGGATGTCTCGGTCTCGGGGATTGCAGCTAGTGCGCTGGGCGCGCGGCGGATCGGAGGAATTTGTTTCGATCTTGCGCAAGGAATGACATCTGTTCTTGTCTTAGACGAGGCGATTGCCGACGCGCAAAAGGCGCTGTGGCAGACCCATCGCATATTGGTCGAACCGGCCGGGGCGACTGCGTTGGCGGCTTTGACCTCAGGTGTATACAAACCAGAACCAGACGAACGCGTGGCGGTTCTGGTGTGCGGGGGAAATATTGCCCCGGACCCGCTGATGGGGTGAATTATCGGCTTGTGGAAGGTGGTTAAGGATTTTATCGATAATCTATGACCACTACGATCGCCGACACAATCTACCAAAACCTTAGACAGAAGATCATCACCGGCGAATTGCTTGCCGGCGAAAAGCTGCGTCAGGATCACATCGCGCGGGCCTTTGAGACCAGTCATGTACCTGTGCGCGAGGCTTTGCTACGTCTGGAAGCGCACGGGTTGGCCCAAAGTGAGCCGCGCCGCGGTATGCGTGTTTCAGCGCTCGACCCGGCAGAAGTGCGCGAAGTGGTTGAAATGCGCGTCGCGTTGGAATCTCTCGCCTTGCAGCATTCGGTACAGAATATGACGCCTGGCGCGCTTAAAGAGGCGGATGATGCCCGGATCGCCTGTGATGCTGCGCAAACGATGCCCGAGTGGGAAGCGTGCAACCGTACCTTTCACCGCTCGATCCTGACGCCATGCGGGTTGCCACGCCTGCTGCATGCGATTGATGACTTGCATATCGCCGGCGCGCGCCACCTGTTTGCCCATTGGCGCCCCAAGTGGGTACACCGTGCGGATGGTGACCACGCAGCCATCGTTCAGGCGCTCAAGCGCAAGGACGCGGCCACGGCGACGGCCATTCTGACGCGTCATATCCGCCGCGCAAGCTGATCACAGGTCAACCTAGCCGCAAATCGTACCTCCTGCGTCGCATTGCACCGCGAGGTGCAGTTGCGTATAGGCCAAACAAACGTGAACAGATTCTGCAGGGAGCCATCCGATGTCCAACGCGCAACTGGAAACCGCTATCGAAGCCGCCTGGGAGGCGCGCGACACTATTACGCCCGCCACCACCGGCGAACAACGCGAAGCGATCGAGGATACGCTGGCCGCACTGGACAGCGGCTCGCTGCGGGTAGCTGAAAAGCTGGACAGCGGTGATTGGCATGTGAACCAGTGGGCCAAGAAGGCGGTTCTGCTGGGCTTCCGCATCAAGGATATGGAAATTCAGACCGGTGGCCCGCAGGACGGCGGCTGGTGGGACAAGGTGGACAGCAAGTTCGCCGGCTGGGGTGAAAACCAGTGGCGCGCAGCCGGTTTCCGCGCAGTGCCGAACTGCGTTGTGCGCAAATCGGCCTATGTCGCACCCGGTGTGGTTCTGATGCCGTCTTTCGTGAACCTGGGCGCCTATGTCGACGAAGGCACCATGGTCGACACTTGGGCTACCGTGGGTTCCTGCGCGCAGATTGGTAAAAACGTACACCTGTCAGGCGGTGTTGGCATCGGCGGCGTTCTGGAACCGATGCAGGCCGGCCCGACCATCATCGAAGACAATTGCTTTATCGGCGCACGGTCCGAAGTGGTCGAAGGTTGCGTCGTGCGCGAAGGCTCGGTTTTGGGTATGGGCGTCTTTATCGGCAAATCCACCAAGATCGTGGATCGCGAAACCGGCGAAGTCACTTATGGCGAAGTGCCGCCCTATTCGGTGGTTGTCGCGGGCTCGATGCCGTCCAAGAACAACGTCAACCTGTATTGCGCCGTGATCGTTAAGCGCGTGGACGAGAAAACCCGTTCGAAAACCGGGATCAACGAATTGCTGCGCGACTAAAGCAAGTGCAGGTATGAAATGGGGCTGTAGCGTATCTCGCTGCAGCCCTTTTTTGTTTACCCTTTGACTGGATAGCGGTCGGGTTCCTCAAACACGTCGATCACGCGGCTTCCGGCCTTGATTTTTCCGCCATGTTCAACACCCGACGGAATCGAATAGCTGTCTCCGGGGCGATAGGTCTTGGTTTCCCCGCCGATTGTCAGTTCAACTTCGCCCTCGACCACTGTGCCCCATTGCGCCTTGTGCGAATGCGATGGCAATTCGAAATCTTTGAGGAAGGTGAAGAACGCGACCAAACCCGCATCTGACCGGATGACGGCGGTTTGCACCACGTCCTCGGGGAATGGGACGTCGAGGCTTGGGAAATCTGTGATGAAATCAGGATAGGCCATTAAAAATCCTTTGCAGTTTGAAATGGGTTTTCGCGGGTACTATGGACGCGCTGGGGGCTTCCCGCAATTCCCGGCTGCTTGACCAAGGGCAGACGCGCAGCTATGGCCCCCTGCATGGAAAAGCAAAAGAAACCGTCCCGTCAGCAAGTTTATACATTGCTCGTTCAGATTGGCCGCAAAGAAGGCGACGGCTTGCCCGAAGGCGCGACCGGAGCAGCGCTGATGTGTTTTGCCAGTGGGGTGGATGAGGCCGAAGCGGTACGTGAAACTGTGGCGATCCTGAAACAGGCCGACACCGCGCCACTGGACGTCACCGGCTATGGAACTCTGGCCGAGCGTGAGGCGCAGGGGCATGACATCGATCCGGACGAACGCGACCTGATGCAGCGGGCCTTGGACGAAAACGCCGTTATCGTGGCGCAAATGACGCCGTTTTTCGGGGATGAAGAACCGGCTTAGTTCCGCACCCCGAACCATTTGCGGTAAATTTCATCATAGGTGCCGTCTTCGCGCAGCGCCAACAGGGCTTGGTTCACGTCCTCGACCAATGGCGAGCCGGTTGGGAACGCGATCCCGTAATTCTCTCGCAGGAAAACACCGCCAGTCATCGATGCGATTCGGCGACCTTCATGCGCTGCAAAATAGGATAGGATCGGCGCGTCAAAGACAACGGCGTCCAACTCCTTATCTCGGAATGCGGTCAGCACATCATCCAGGTTTTCATAACCGGAAAATTCGATCTCGCGCCGGTTCAAGAAGTTTGCCGCAGTCGAGTTCGAGATTGTGCCCACCTGTTTGCCATAAAGATCGTTGACCGAGTTCACGTTGCCGCTGATGGCATCCACGGTCATGACTGACGTGATGCGCGCCGTGAAGACCGATACGATGAACAGCGAGGACACAACCAGAACCACGCCCAGCAACCGTCCGAACGGAGTGCGTGGCATGCGTTCCTCGAACCCTCCATTGACCACAAGATTCAGCGCCCACCAAAAAGACGGGAACCATGCCTCATTCAGCTTGCGGTCGAAATAGGGCTGGGCTCGACGCTCAAACCCCCACATCAGCATCCCTCCGCCAAGCAGGATTGCAAAGGCCAGACCGATGGCGATGAACAATTCAACAGACAGCAAAGCGTGCAGCAGCGAAGGTCTGCGGGCTGCATCCGACGGCACCATGATCTGCAAGCCGGCCTCGAATATGGGCTGACTGAAGTCCATCTGCGTTTCTCGCGCAGCCGTAATCGAGATATTGGCCACAGCCAGGTCCGCGTTTCCATCCTGCACGGCACCCAGCATATCGCTGAACGCCTCGACCCTGGTGACTGAGTAGTCCCAATTCAATGCCTCAGACAGGGCTTGCAACAGGTCCATTGAAAAACCGGTTTGGGCCCCGTCCTCGACATAGGAAAACGGGGGGCGGGTCACGGTCGTGACCGAAAGCGTCTGCGCCTGGCTTTGCTGTGCAAGAACGGCGAAAGTCAGGCAGATCCAAACGAGAAGCGCACGTATCATCGTCAATTCACCTGTTTCGCGGCCCTCTAACGCAGATTTGAAAGGCACGGCAAGGTGGCCGCAAGGTAAACCGCCATGTTTTATTGGGGTGTCATTTCAAGACTCGCAAAAAAAAGCGCCCGGAATCCGGTGGCGAGGGGTTGGCAATTGGTCCAATTCGTTGAATCTGTGCACGATCCCGCGATTGAACCAACCAAAAGGGCCCAGAAATGACAGATCCGGTGAAGTTGACGGCGGACCTGATCCGTTGCCCATCAGTCACACCTGAGGAAGGTGGCGCGCTTGTGTTGTTGGAGAAGCTTCTGTCCGACGCAGGCTTCGACTGCACCCGCGTGGACCGGGGCGATGTCAGCAATCTGTACGCGCGCTGGGGGGCGAAAGACCATACGCGCAGCTTTGGGTTCAACGGGCATACTGACGTTGTCCCAGTGGGGGACGAAGCGGCCTGGACGATGCCTCCGTTCGGTGCAGAAATCCGCGAAGGTGTGATGTATGGGCGCGGGGCCACGGACATGAAATCCGGCGTGGCGGCCTTTGCGGCGGCCGCCGTGGATTTCGTGCGCGACACCCCCCCGGACGGGGCGATTATTCTTGCGATCACCGGCGATGAAGAGGCGGACGCGGTGGACGGCACCACGGCACTGCTTGATTACATGTCCAAGGCCGGAGAACGCATGTCTGCCTGTTTGGTGGGCGAGCCGACCTGCCCCAACACAATGGGCGAGATGATGAAGATCGGGCGGCGTGGTTCGATGACCGCCTGGTTCACGGTGACCGGTGTGCAGGGGCATTCGGCCTATCCGCACCGGGCCAAGAACCCTTTGCCCGCCATGGCGCGTTTGATGCATCAGCTAGCCAGCCAGGAACTGGATCAGGGATCGGACCATTTCGATGCCTCAACCCTGGCTGTTGTGAGTATTGACACGGGCAACGCAGCTACCAACGTGATCCCCGCGCAATGTACCGGGGCGGTGAACATTCGCTTTAACGATCTGCATTCGGGTGCCAGCCTCAGCGATTGGCTGAAAGCGGAAGCCAAAGCCGTGGCTGAAACCTACGATGTCGCGATCAACGTCCGGATCAAGATCTCAGGCGAGAGCTTTCTGACCCCACCCGGCCCCCTGTCTGATCTGGTCGCGAAAGCGGTCGAGACCGAAACCGGTGTGCGCCCCGAGATGTCGACAACAGGTGGCACATCTGATGCGCGGTTTGTCAAAGATCATTGCCCGGTGGTTGAGTTTGGCCTTGTCGGCCGAACAATGCATCAGGTCGATGAATGTGTTGAGGTCGCGCAGATCGAACAGCTCAAGGCGATCTACACGCGCATCCTTTGGGACTATTTCGCCTGAAGCATGCAACGCACATTGGTCATCATGGTGAAAGAACCCCGACCGGGACGGGTCAAGACGCGGCTGGGGCGTGACATTGGCATGGTTGGCGCGGCGTGGTGGTTCCGTCACCAGACGCGCGCGTTGATCCGGCGATTGCGGGACCCACGCTGGCAGATTGTGCTGGCAGTTACCCCGGATCGGGAAGGCCTGACCAGCCGCATCTGGCCCGTTGATCTGCCCCGCGCGGCGCAAGGGCGAGGCGATCTGGGCGACCGCATGGGGCGCATGTTGCGCGGCATGCCGCAGGGACCGGTCTGTCTGATCGGCGCGGACATTCCCGGGATCACATCCCAGCATATCGCACGAGCCTTCAAGGAATTGGGACAGTCGGAATTTGTATTTGGCCCTGCGCCGGACGGTGGCTATTGGTTGGTAGGGGCTCAGCGGTACAAGGCGTTGCCGACAAGCCTGTTCCGTAAAGTACGCTGGTCTACTGAAACCGCGCTGGCTGACACTCTGGCCTCAGTTCCGAGGTGCCGCGTCGGATTGCTGGACCATTTGCGCGACGTGGATACGGTGGCCGACTTGATGCCCTGAACTTTTTGGTCATGACGCGGTCGCATACCCGTGATAGGCCGGAGATATGACTCGCATACCTACCAAGCAGGAGGTCCTCGATTGGATCTCGGCGAACCCCACCCTGACCTCGAAACGCGATATCGCCAAAGCCTTTGGCATCAAAGGCGCGGATCGGATTGACCTGAAACGCATCCTCAAAGAGCTTGAGGCCGAAGGGCATCTGGAAAAGCGCAAGCGCAGCTATCGCGATCCGGATCGCCTGCCACCGGTTAGCGTGTTGCAGGTGAAGGCCCCGAACTCGGATGGTGACCTTTTCGCGCGCCCCCTGGAATGGCATGGCGAGGGGGTCGAGCCGATCATTCTGCTCATCACCCGTGCCAGTGATCCGGCACTGGGCGAGGGCGACCGCATTCTGGCCCGCCTCACGGTTGTGCATGAAGAAGACCACAATTACGAAGCACGCCTGATCCGACGTGTCGGGACGAACCCGCGCAAGATCGTAGGTATCTTTCGCAAAGGGGCGGAAGGCGGACGGATCGTGCCGATCGACAAGGCTGGCCAAACCGAATGGCTGGTTGCTGATGGGGCCGTATTGGGTGCCAAGGATGGAGAATTGGTCGAGGCTGAACAGGCCGGGCCAAAGAATCGCATGGGCCTGCCACCTGCGCGTATAGTGGAACGGCTGGGTGATCCATCGGCGCCCAAGGCCGTGTCACTGATTGCAATTCATCAGCACGGCATTCCGGATGATTTCCCCGACAAGGTGATTGCCGAAGCCGATAAGGCCAAACCGGTTGGTCTAAAAGGCCGCGAAGACCTGCGGGATATACCTTTGCTGACCATCGATCCGTCAGATGCGCGGGATCATGACGATGCCTGTTATGCCCATGCCGACGATGACCCCAAGAACCCTGGCGGGCATGTGATCTGGGTCGCCATCGCCGACGTTGCCGCCTATGTGCAGCCCGGTACCGCGCTGGATCGTGAGGCGCGCAAGCGCGGCAACTCCAGCTACTTCCCGGACCGGGTGGTGCCAATGCTGCCGGATCGCCTCTCTGGAGACCTGTGTTCGCTGCACGAAGGCGTTCCGCGCGCTTGTATCGCTGTTCGGATGCAAATCGATGCGGATGGAAACAAGATTGGTCATCGCTTTGTACGTGGTCTGATGCGCTCGGCCGCCTCGCTGCACTATGCCGAAGTTCAAGACGCTATCGACGGCAATCCAAACGACCGCACAGGGCCTTTGTTAGAGCCTGTGTTGAAGCCACTCTATGCCGCCTATGCCGCGCTTAAGAAAGCGCGGGCAGAACGGCAACCACTGGAACTGGACTTGCCCGAACGCAAGATCATTCTCAGCGATGCTGGCGAGGTCCAAAGCGTGGCCTTCCGCGACCGGCTGGACGCGCACAAGCTGATTGAGGAGTTCATGATCCTCGCCAATGTGGCCGCCGCCGAGACATTGATCGCCAAGCGCCGCCCGTTGCTGTTCCGCGTGCATGAGGAACCGGCGCAAGAAAAGCTGGAAAGCCTGCGGGAAACCGCGCAGGCTGCGGGCCTCAATCTGGCCAAGGGTCAGGTGCTGCAGACCCGGCACCTGAATGCATTGCTGAACGCGGCCGCCGGGACCGAGGATGCAGAGCTGATCAACCTTTCAACCCTGCGCTCGATGGCACAGGCTTATTACAATTCGGAAAACTTCGGACATTTCGGTCTGGCGCTGCGGAACTATGCGCATTTCACTTCTCCCATTCGTCGTTATGCGGACCTGATCGTGCACCGCGCACTGATCACGGCGCATGGCTGGGGCGACGACGGGCTGATCGAGGATGAGATCGCGCGCCTTGATGAAACGGCCACGCATATTTCGGACACCGAGCGCCGCTCAATGATGGCCGAGCGGGACACGACGGATCGCTACCTTGCCGCTTATCTGAGCGAGCGTGTGGGCAATGAATTCAGTGGTCGCATTAGCGGCATCGCGCGGTTCGGTGCATTTGTGAAGATGGACGAAACCGGCGCGGATGGGCTGGTGCCCGTCCGATCACTGGGGCGCGAGTTTTTCCATTTCGACCGCGAAGCCGGCACGCTTATGGGATCGGACTCAGGGCTGATCATTGCCATCGGCCAGCGTGTCACCGTTCGCCTGACCGAGGCCACGCCCGTTACCGGCGGGCTTGAGTTGGAGCTGCTGTCCATCGATGACCAAGCCCTGCCGCGCGGAGGCGGGCCCGCTAAGCGGGGGGGCGCACGGCGTAAGGCGGTCAGTACAAAGCGCAAGAAGGACAAGATCAAGCGCAAGGTCGAACGCAAACGTCGTCAAAGGTGATAGGTCAGCGCCCGTGCGATCAGCCAGCCATGACGGGTTTCATCAATCTGATCCGGGTCATCAAACAGGATGGCCCGGTTGCCGTCCAACCGATCCTCGCCGGGGAAGGCAGTGGTGAAATCACCCATTAGTCGGCTCTGACAATGCACGAACAGGGCAAACGATGCCGCTTTGTGCCCGCCCAGCCGGATGGTCGACCCCTTGGGCGCCAGATAGGCGGGTTGACCCCACCGCAATGCTTCATTCAATGGCTGGGCTTTAGGCAAAGTCCTGGCCGTTGAAAACACCAGCTCGCGCAAGACGAGGACACCCGAACGGGTGTCTTCGGGAAACGCTTCAAAGGCGGTCTGTACCGCAGGGTCGTCAAAAGGTGTCATGGCAGCGGTATCGCCTGCTCCATTCGGTCCACGTAGTCGTTGAGCAGCCTATCCTGTTTGATCCGCTGGGTCAGCGGGGTTTCCACCGGTGTTGCGCGCATTGCGGCCAACATGGGCCCAACGCTCATATCTGCTGATGTTGGCCGGTCGCCCAGAAGGTACGGCGATTGCCACAAATAAGCGGATATCGCTTCAAGGTCCCGCTCCAATCGATCCTGACGCTCAGTGGGAGAGAAGCGGCCGACACCCTGAAACACCAATCCCTGGACGACCTTTCTCCGGATTGAGTTCGACACCGGCGTTCGGATCAACGCAGGAATAACCGAAAAGAAGGTCTTGCGCAGAATTGGCCAAACCTCGTCATTGGTCCATCTGTCCTGGACGACCTGAAAATAGATATGTTCTTCTGCCATGCGAATCAGCGTCCGCGCCTGCGCCTTTTGTATGTCGCTTAGCCCGGCGTCGAAGTTTGCGCCCTGCGCCTCAAGCCAATCGCGGATCAGGTCGCTATCGGGGACAAGGCGTTCTGGCGTGCGCAGAACCGGTAGTTTCTGGTGGGGCATCTTGCGGGGGTCCAACATATCAGACCGCTGCCAACGCTGGCCCGCATGTTCCAGCATGTAAGCGGCCTTGACGCAAAAGGGGCTGGCGCTGAACAGGCCAAAGGCCGAAGGGTAAATCATAAGGGTCAACATCGGAGGCTCCAAATTCGGGATGCCCGAGGAATAGCTTTGCCTGATGACAGTTTCTGTCATCAGGTTTAGATTAATCTGCACTATGTCCCGAACCGCCCGCCTGTTCCAATTGATGCAAGCCTTGCGCTCTGGTCCTTCGCCGAAGACGTCCCAACAACTGGCGCAGGATCTGGGTGTCTCGCCGCGCACAGTCCATCGCGATATTGAATCGTTGCGTGGGCTTGGAGCGGTGATCGACGGTGAGGCCGGTTTTGGCTTTACCCTGATCGAAGACGCAACCCTGCCGCCGCTTGGGTTCACAGATGATGAACTTGAAGCGCTGGTTTTGGGGCTGCGAGAGGTTCAGGCCATTGGTGATCCTGGGTTGGCAGACGCCGCCAGCAATACGTTGCGCAAATTGCAGGGGCGATTGCCACAGCGCCAATCACACCGCCTGTCCCATGCAGTGCTGACAGCAACGCGCTTTGATCGCCCAGCCAAGCCCACCATCGCGGTGGCTGACTTGCGGCAGGCCACATGGGACGAACGCACGATCGAGTTTGCCTACACTGATGCCAAGGGCGATGACACGCGCCGCAAGGTGAACCCGCTGAGTATCGTCTATATGGACCGCGCCAGCGTTTTGATTTCCTGGTGCCATCTGAGGCAGGACTTTCGCGTCTTTCGGCTGGACCGGATACGCGAAATGTCCGTGACAGGCGAAAGCTTTAGGCCAAACCGCATCCCTTTGCTGCGTGAGGCACTTGCCCAGATTCGAGCTAAACACGAAGCAAAAGATCGCGAGGGGTCAAGCTGAACGCTTTGGAAAACGCAAATTATGCGGTACTCTGAGGTTGAGCAGTAACCAGGAAAATTCGGAATGCGTAAATGCATAGGTGGCGTTATGACCGCCGCATTATGGGCATCCATTGTGCAGGCGGAATCTATCAATACTCTGGGCGGGTCACAGGCCATACAGCTGGCGTCAGCTGGCGTGGCGATATCGATCCGGCCAGCTTTACGACCCTCAGCTAAGGAGTACCGGGTGTCGACGGAAGGAAACGCGCGGTTTCAGGCGTGGCTTGGAGCATTTCGTGAACGGGCGTCCGAGCAGGGGATATCAGCCTCAACACTGGACAGGACGCTGGCAGGTTTGACCTACGATAAGGACGTGATCAGACGCGACCGCAACCAGGCAGAGTTTTCGAAACCCATTTGGGAGTATTTGGATTCTGCCGTCTCGGACACGCGCATCAGAAACGGCCGGGCGGGGTTGGAGCGCCATCGCGACGCGCTGACCCGCATCGAAGCCAAGTACGGCGTCGAAAAAGAGGTTGTGACAGCGATCTGGGGGCTTGAGACGTCGTTCGGAACGTTTCGGGGCAACGACCACACCATCCGATCTCTGGCAACATTGGCGTTTGACGCGCGGCGCGCGCGGTTTTTCGAAACCCAGTTGATCGCTGCCTTACAGATCGTTCAGGCGGGCGACGTCAGCCCGCGCAACATGATGGGTAGCTGGGCCGGGGCGATGGGGCATACACAGTTCATGCCAACCTCATTTCTGGACCACGCGGTTGATTTCGACGGGGATGGGCGGCGCGATATCTGGTCGGAAGATCCAACCGATGCGCTGGCCTCGGCCGCCGCCTATCTGGCGCGGCATGGGTGGACTAAGGGGCAGCCGTGGGGCGTCGAGGTGACCCTGCCCAAAGGGTTCGACTACTCCACCGCAAGGCGGGATCACACATTGATGCCCTCACTATGGGCCGCACGTGGTGTGGTTGCGGCGAGTGGCGCCCACATTTCGGATCACGGGCAAGCGGCGATCCTGTTACCTGCCGGAGGGCGGGGCGTCGCGCTGATGATCTTTGACAATTTCAAGGTGATTGAGAAATACAACGGTGCCGACGCCTATGTGATCGGGATAGGACACCTGTCTGACCGTCTGGCCGGATGGGGGTCGTTCCTGACCGAATGGCCGCGTGGTGACAGGGTGCTGAGTTTCACCGAGAAAAAGGAACTGCAATCCCGTCTGACCCAGGCTGGATTTGATACCCAAGGCATCGATGGACGCACAGGGCCAAACACGGTCAAAGCTGTTCGGGCGTATCAATTGGCGCAGGGGTTGCTGCCAGACGGATATGCCAGCCTGAACCTCTTGGAAACGTTGCGGTGACAATGGAAGGGCGTTGATCTATTGCCTGAGTATGCATCGCAATTACACTCTCAGTTATTGGCTGTGCAACCTCCCGACTATCGGCACTCACTACGATAGACGGGAGGTGGACCCAGCAGTAGAGCGGGTCGCGACGCCGGTAGAGGTAATACAAGTAACCGAGTCGCATTCGCATACTTGAATCTGAGTCACATCAAATCAAGATATTTATCGCGCGAAAGATTTATTGTTGCCGCGCGATACATAATTACTTCTTTTTGTCGCTCGATTTGATTCAATCTAGTTGTGTTCAGCAATTGAGCTGGATCGATTGACGGGCAATTGCGACACAGAAAGTGAAAAGGGACGCATTTTAATGCACCCCTCAAACCTGAAAAGCAGCAATCTGGACTACGAAGCTGCCTTCATCAGCCCTTGCGCGATGATCTCGGCCTGCGCCTCGTCCAGTGACTTGTGAATCCTCACGAACATCTCATCGATTTCCGCAGGGGTCAGGACCAGCGGGGGTGAGATGATCATCCGGTCACCCACGTGGCGCATGATCAGGTTGTTGGCAAAGCAACGGTCGCGGCAGATGTAGCCGACCGTACCGGGCTCCGACGCGAATTTGGCGCGGCTTGCCTTGTCTGGCGTCAGCGCGATCGAGGCCATCATGCC
Organism: Ruegeria sp. A3M17; assembly: GCF_003318255.1. GTDB lineage: Bacteria > Pseudomonadota > Alphaproteobacteria > Rhodobacterales > Rhodobacteraceae > Ruegeria. The sequence goes on along the minus strand of NZ_QOCF01000035.1, from coordinate 304,468 downwards.
AACAATCTTGGCCTCTCCGACGAGTGGATGGTCGGCCAGTGCCTCCCATTTCTCTTTCAGATAGGGTGCGGCCACATCGCGGACGTGGTCGACGATCCCTTCTTCTTCGAGGATGCGCAGATTCTCCAGCGCGACAGCCGCCGCAACCGGGTGGCCGGAATAGGTATAGCCGTGATTGAACTCGGTGCCGCCGATCACCGCGGCAATCTCGTCATTCACGATGGACCCGCCGATGGGTGCGTAGCCCGAGCTGAGCCCCTTGGCGATCGTCATAATATGCGGTTTGATACCAACTGTTTCGGACCCGAACCAGTTGCCTGTGCGTCCAAATCCACAGATCACCTCATCGGCGATCAAGAGGATATCGTATTTGTCGCAAATGTGCTGGATCTCGGGCCAGTAGGTATCGGGGGCAACGATCACCCCGCCCGCACCCTGCACGGGTTCGGCAATAAAGGCCGCGACGCGGTCTTCGCCCAGTTCCAGAATGGCTTCTTCCAACTCACGCGCGCGGGCCAGGCCAAACTCTTCCGGCGCCATGTCGCCGCCTTCGGCCCACCAGTTCGGCTGGTTGATGTGGTGGATGTTCGGGATCGGGATGCCGCCCTGCGCATGCATGCCCGCCATACCGCCCAGCGAGGCCGAACCGACGGAGGACCCGTGATAGGCATTGTGGCGGCTGATGATGATGTTCTTGTCCGGCTGACCCTTCTCAGCCCAATAGGTGCGCACCAGGCGAATGTTGGTGTCATTTGCCTCGGACCCGCCCGCCGCGAAGAACACGTGATTCAGATCCCCCGGCGCCAGTTCTGCGATCTTTGCTGCCAAAGCGATGGCCGGAATATGGGTCGTTTTGAAGAACGTGTTGTAATAGGGCAGTTCACGCATCTGGCGGGCAGCAACCTCGGCCAGTTCATCGCGACCGTAACCGATATTGACGCACCATAGACCTGCCATGGCGTCCAGAATCTCTTCGCCTTCGCTATCGGTCAGGTACACGCCTTTGGCACGAGTGATGACGCGCGCGCCTTCCTCGCCCAATGATCCGTTGGCCGAAAACGGGTGCATATGATGCGCCGCATCCAGCGCCTGCAATTCGGCGGTAGGCATGTGATTGGTGATGGTCGACATCAGAGAATCTCCTGCAAAAGGCGGTTACCCGTCACAATATGATCAAATTTTTTCGTGTCAATCGAATCAACCTGAATCAGGCGGAGATCAAAGCGTCCGACATCAATTCCATACCCTGCTCAATGTCCTGAGCGGTTGCTTTCGCGACCTTTTCCGCATCTTTCGCCCGCAAGCTTGCGATGATGTCCTTGTGCCGATCCGGCAGGCTATGTGTTCCGAAACGTCCGCAGACAACGCGTAGTGAGGGGCCGAACCGCAGCCAAAGCCGCTCGGCCAGATCGTTGAGAATCGGAGCATCCGCATGCGTGTAGAGCGTTTCATGAAACTGGTGGTTTAAGCGCAAATAACCACTGACGTCGCCGTCTGTGATGGTCTGATCCAATCGCTGATCAAGCTTCTCGAGCTGATCGATATCAGCAGGTTTTAGATTCGCGGTTGCCCGTCTGGAAAGCTCTGATTCTATTGATATTCTGGCAAAAATCATCTGCTCGACATCGGTGCCCGACAACAAAGGCACGCTGACGCGCCGATTGCCCTGAAACACCAGCGCGCCGTCCGAAATCAGCCGCCGGATCGCCTCGCGGACGGGGGTCATCCCAACCCCGAGCGATTCGGTCAAACCCTGTATCGTGACCGGTTGTCCCGGGACCAGATCACCGTACATGATCTGCGATCTCAGGGTTTGGTACACCTGTTCATGCGCCGGTCTTTTTCCCTCATCCACCTTCGAGCTGGATGCTTTATTTTTGATCAAATCCAAATGGTTTACCCTGTTTCGCGTGGTGTCGACTTGCCAGACGCCTGACCTCGTGAAACCATACGATGGATCGGGGGAAAACGCAAAACTTGATCAAATCAAAAAAAACGGGAGAATACCCGTACACTTGCAGGGAGAGAAATATGTCAATCAAAACGCTGACGATGACAGCGATTGTCGCGCTGGGGACTTCGGCGGCTTTTGCCGAAGAGGTGCGCGTCTACAACTGGTCCGACTATATCGACGAGGATCTACTGAAAAAATTCGAAGAAGAGACAGGGCTGACCCTGATCTACGACGTGTTTGACAGCAACGAGGTTCTGGAAACCAAGATGCTGGCCGGTGGATCAGGCTATGACGTGGTTGTGCCGTCGGGCACGTTTCTACAGCGTCAGATTCAGGCTGGCGCCTTTCAGGAACTGGACGAAGCAAAGCTTTCGAATTCAGGAAACCTATGGGACGTGATTCAGGAACGTACCGCAGGCTATGACCCGAACAACGCCTATTCGATCAACTACATGTGGGGGACGACCGGCCTCGGCGTTAACGTTGGTAAGGTTAAGGAAGTGCTGGGCGACGACGTTGCTCTGAACAGCATGGACTTGGTTCTGAAGCCGGAGAATATGGAAAAGCTGGCCTCGTGCGGCGTCCATTTCCTGGACGCTCCGGCCGAGATTATTCCGATGGTGCTGCAGTATATCGGTGAAGATCCGGACAGCCATGACACCGATGTGATCGGTAAAGCCGAAGAAGTCCTGGCTGGCGTTCGCCCGCATATCCAGAAATTCCACAGCTCGGAATACATCAACGCGCTGGCAAATGGCGATATCTGCGTAGCTGTCGGTTGGTCAGGTGACATCCTGCAAGCGCGAGATCGCGCGGCCGAGGCCGAAAATGGCGTGGAAATTGAATACCACCCATTCGCTGAAGGTTCGCTGATGTGGTTCGACCAGATGGCCATCCCGGCGGATGCTCCGAACCCGGAAGGCGCACACCAGTTCTTGAACTTCATTCTGGACGCCAACAACATGGCTGCCGCATCGAACTATGTGTACTATGCCAATGGCAACAAGGCTTCTCAGGAGTTCCTTGAGGAAGACGTGATTGGTGATCAGGCAATTTATCCGAGTGATGCCACGATGCAGAATCTCTACATCACTACGCCTTATCCGGTCAAAACGCAGCGGAGCGTGACCCGCCTGTGGACCAAAATCAAATCGGGCACCTGAACCGAAGTATCTGAGCAAGGCGGCCCGACCGCCTTGCCCTTTCAATCAGACCGTCGAACGGGGGCCGCCTTGAACACAAACGTCTTTGCGCCGTGGGAAGATCCACAGGCGAAACCATTGATCCAATTCCAGAATGTGACCAAGCGTTTTGGCGGATTCACGGCGATCGACACCCTGTCACTGGACATATTCGAACAGGAGTTCTTTGCTTTGCTCGGCCCATCCGGTTGCGGCAAAACGACCATGATGAGGATGCTGGCTGGGTTTGAAAAACCAACCGAAGGGCACATCATGCTGGGCGGGCAGGACATCGACCCGATCCCGCCAAACAAGCGGGCTGTGAACATGATGTTCCAGTCCTATGCGCTGTTTCCTCACCTCAGTATCTGGGAGAACATTGCCTTCGGTTTGCGCCGGGACAACATGCCCAAGCGGGATCTTGAAGACCGCGTGGAAGAGATGTTGCGCCTGACCCGGCTTGAGCAATTCGCCCGCCGCAAACCGCACCAGATTTCTGGTGGCCAACGGCAGAGGGTAGCGCTGGCACGGTCACTGGCCAAAGCGCCTAAACTGCTGTTGCTGGACGAACCCTTGGGTGCGCTGGACAAAAAACTGCGGCAGGACACTCAGTTCGAGCTGATGGATATTCAGGAAAAGACCGGCACCACCTTTGTGATCGTAACCCACGATCAGGAAGAGGCGATGACTGTCGCCAGCCGCGTCGCCGTGATGGATCAGGGCAAGCTGATGCAGGTATCGACGCCGGACAGGATTTATGAAAACCCGAACTCGGTCTATGTCGCTGACTTTATCGGGGATGTGAATATCATCGAAGGCCGGGCGACCGCGAACGGCGATGAAGCCTATCAGATCGACTGGGCCGAAGGGCAGTCGCCGCTGACGGCAACCTCGTCGACAGAATTTACAAACGGGCAAAGCTGCCATCTTGCGATCCGCCCCGAGAAAGTGACGATCTCGGCCGATCGCCCGGCGGATGCCATCAACGCGGTACAGGGCAAGGTGCTTGACATCGCCTATCTGGGCAACCTGTCCACCTACTACGTGGAACTGCCGAATGGCACGATCATCAAGGCGCAATCGGCCAACACGCGCCGAATCTCGCGCCGTTCGTTTACATGGGAAGACCCGGTCTGGCTGTCGTGGACGGCAACGGCTGCGGTTTTGTTGGCAAACTGATGCGCCGCGCCCTTCTGATCGCTGTTCCTTATGTCTGGCTGCTGGCCCTGTTTCTGATACCGTTTTTTATCGTTCTGAAGATTTCGCTGTCGGACGTCGAGCTGGCGATCCCGCCATATACGCCGACTCTGGATCTGTCGCAGGGTTGGGCTGGGATAACCGACTTTTTCAGCCAGCTGGATTTCGAAAACTTCGTCTGGCTGACCGAAGATGACCTTTACTGGAAAGCCTATCTGTCCAGCGTCAAGATCGCGTTGATTGCGACCGTTCTGACGTTGCTAGTGGGCTACCCGATGGCCTATGGGATGGCCCGCGCGCCAGCCGAATGGCGTCCGACGCTGATGATGCTGGTGATCCTGCCTTTCTGGACCTCGTTCCTGATCCGCGTTTACGCGTGGATGGGAATTCTCAGCAATGAAGGCTATCTGAACCAGATTCTGTTGTGGCTGGGCATCATTTCGACCCCGCTGACCATTTTGAACACCAACACAGCCGTCTACATCGGTATCGTCTATACCTATTTGCCCTTCATGATCCTGCCGATTTATTCGTCGTTGGAGCGCATGGATGAATCCCTGATCGAAGCAGCCGAAGATCTGGGCTGTTCCCGTCTGAAAGCGTTCTGGCTGGTGACTATACCGCTGTCGCGTCCCGGCATCATCGCCGGCTGTTTCCTGGTGATGATCCCGGTGATCGGTGAATTCGTGATCCCGTCGCTGTTGGGCGGGTCCAGCACGCTGATGATCGGCAAGGTGTTGTGGGAAGAGTTCTTCTCGAACCGCGATTGGCCGGTGGCCAGTGCCGTTGCCGTTGTGTTGTTGCTGATCCTCGTGATCCCGATTGTGCTGTTCCAGCGCAACCAGCAGAAACAGACGGAGGCCGAGCAATGAACAGGCTGAGTTGGTTCAACGCGGTGTCTCTGACACTGGGATTTGCGTTCCTTTACATCCCGATGGTCATCCTGATCATCTTCAGCTTCAACGAAAGCAAGCTGGTCACAGTATGGGCGGGGTTCTCGACCAAATGGTACGGCGAGCTTGCCCAGAACGAGGCATTTCTGAACGCGGCCTGGGTGACGATACGCGTTGCGGTGTTCTCATCCACATTGGCCACGGTTCTTGGCACCGCTGCCGCATATGTTCTGGTCCGTGGCGGGCGGTTTTTCGGCAGGACACTGTTTTCTGGTATGATTTACGCACCTCTGGTAATGCCCGAAGTGATCACCGGCCTGTCGCTGCTGCTGTTGTTTATCGGTATTGGACTGGATCGGGGCATTCTGACCATCGTTCTGGCCCATACGACCTTTTCGATGTGCTTTGTGTCGGTCGTCGTATCCTCGCGCCTCGTGACTTTTGACAAGTCGCTGGAAGAGGCCGCTTTGGATCTGGGATGTTCGCCAGCGCAGGCGTTCCGTCTTGTGACGCTGCCGATCATTGCGCCCGCAGTGATTTCAGGCTGGCTGCTGGCATTTACCCTATCGCTGGACGATCTGGTCATCGCGTCCTTTACCTCGGGCCCGTCGGCCACAACGCTGCCAATCAAGATCTTCTCGGCCGTGCGTCTGGGTGTCAGCCCCGAGATCAACGCGCTGTCCACCATCATGATTGCAGTTGTTACCGTGGGCGTCATAACCGCCTCGCTGGTGACGAAACGCGCAATGGTGCGGCAAAAGCAGGATGAACTTGCCGCTGCGCGCACCGAATGAAACGTCTTTTTCCGGACTATACCTATGGGCCTGGTCCCCGTCAGAACTGCTGGTGGGATCAGACAATTTCGGCACCTGATTGGCCGACCCATAAAGGTGATCTGAACGTTGACGTCGCAATCGTCGGAGGCGGCTTCACGGGGCTTTCGGCAGCCCTGCATCTGGCCGAGGCAGGTGTGAAAGTTGCGGTTCTTGAGGCCGCAACCCCGGGGTGGGGTGCCTCGGGTCGGAATGGAGGATTTTGCTGTCTCGGAGGGTCCAAGCTGAGCCATGGGTCTTTGGTCCGTGGGTTTGGTGCTGAGGCTGCACAGTCTTACGAACAAGCGGAAGAAGACGCTGTTCAGCTTGTCGCAGATTTGCTGGAACAGCATCAGATCGACGCCGATACCCATTCGAAAGGGGAAACCCAACTGGCCCATTCGGCACGGGCGATGGAAAAGCTACGTCGTAACGCAGAAGCATCAGGTGTCTTGCACGATTCTGATGACCTGCAGCGCCTGGGTCTGGGCGGTTCCTTTCATGGTGCCTATACAAATCCGGTTGGTTTCGCTCTTAACCCTCGAAAGTATCTGTTTGGCTTGGCAAGTGCCGCCAAGGCGCGGGGCGTACAGGTTTTCCAGAAATCGCCGGTTGAAACCATCAGTAAAACTCAGGCCGGGTTCGATATTGAATCCGGATCAGGTCACACCCGCGCCACGAATGTTCTGATTTGTACGAACGGATACTCCAGCGAGGATATGCCGCTCTGGTTGTCGGGACGCTACATGCCCACGCAATCCACGGTTCTGGTGACCCGGCCATTGTCAAACGCTGAGTTGCAAGCGCAAGGGTGGACTTCGAAGCAAATGTGTTATGACACCCGAAACCTGCTGCATTATTTCCGCCTGATGCCTGATCGGAGGTTCCTGTTCGGCATGCGCGGAGGGTTGTGGTCGTCCCCTCGGGCCGAGGCCTCCATTCGCCGGACAATGCGCCGGGACTTTCAGGACATGTTTCCGGAGTGGAAAGATGTGGATGTGACCCATATGTGGTCTGGAATGGTGTGCCTGTCGCGCAAGCTGACGCCTTATGTCGGGCCAGTTCCCGATCAACCCGGAATGTTTGCCGCCTTTGCCTATCACGGGAACGGCGTCGCCATGGGGACGTATTGCGGGCGCGCCCTTGCCCGCGTGGTTTTGGATAAACAGACTGAGTTGCCCGCGCCGATTGCACAGCGGCCGGGACGGTTTCCCCTTGGGTTCTGTCGGCGCGCCTTGATGCCGGCCGCCTATGCTGCGATGGCAATCGCGGATCGGCTATCGCTCTAAAGCGCGGCGATTTCCAGTTCGAGCGTTTGGGCATAATCCGCAGCCCCGTTTTCGATGCGCCACAAACAGTAGGCAGCCATGCGCCATGCATACCACGGGCGCAAATCCCGGTATCGCGCGACAGTTTCATCGTGACCATATGCTGCCAGAAACCGCTCTTCCTCGGTCACGCTCAGGGGTGCGCCCCGATAAAGCCGTTGCATGGCCGGGGACAGGAACATTGCAATGTCCTCGCACGGATCGCCCCAAGCCGGGCATTGCCAGTCGATCAGGGTTATGCCGGTCGGCGCGACAAGGATATTTCCGGCCACGGTATCGCCATGGATCAGGCATGTGTGTGTGGTCGCGGGCACATGGCCTTTTGGGCGCAGCTGCGCGAGCCGTGCTCGTGTATCAGAGGTGCAGACGCTGAGAATTCGTTCGGCATGTTCAGCCAGGTCCCGGCTGCCATTGCAGCCATCCGGCGCTTGGACCGAAACTTCAAGCCTGTGCAGTTCACGCAGCAAACCGGCGACACCTTCAGACCCTTCTTGCCACGGTGATCCCGGGGCATGATCGTAGAACACCCAATGGCCTGTATCATGTGTTCCGGTCGCCCGCAGGCGGGGAACAAATCCGGTGGGCTCAAGGGCGCGCAGGCATTGCGCTTCGAGTTCCGGGTCGTTGCGAAACAGCGGATTGCGCGGTGTTGCGCGATACAGCTTCAGAACCTTGTCACCGCTGCCACCCAGTACTTTCCAGACCTGATTTGTGCGCCCCCCATACAACGTCTGAAACTCTGCGCCGGGCTGAACTAAGCCTCGGGTACGCAGATCGTCGACCAGATCAGAAGGGGGGCGGGTTGGGGCAGGCAGGAGTGTCACCAATGCAGTTAGCGAGTCGAATCTGCCAAGGTTTGAACTGTCCTGCCCGGCAGATCAAGTTCCGGCTCTGACCCCGGTCACCGTCGTGGCGGCGACAACCTGCCTGCTTTCGAGGGTCAGCATAACCTGATTGTCCGTAACCTGTGCTTCGACAACCTCGCCATAGGTCTCTGCCACCTGTGTCGATAACAGTTCGTCGCTATCATAACTTTCCAGTGTGGCCGAGTAACTTCCCGCCGCCAGAGGCTGCCCATCGCTTCCCTGACCAGTCCAAACTGTTTTATCGTCGGTCGTGGAAACAGCCACACGATCGACAACGGCACCGTCACTGTCGCGGATGACTATGACCGCCTTGTCAGCCGCGGGTGCAGGTGTGGCAAACAGCGTCACGGGCTCGCCCTCATATTGGAAAGCCGAGGGTGCCCGCACATCCATCCCGATCCATTTGCCGAGTCTATCCAGATTTGCGCCACCCAGCGCCTGTCCAAGTATCGCCAACAAATCATTTGTCTGAACCTGTTGTTCGACCATCGAGAATTGCGCCAGTTGCGATGCATATTCCGAGGCATCCAAAGGTTTCAAAGGGTCCTGATTCTGGGCCTGTACGGTCAGCATCTGCAGGAATGTCTCGAAGTCTGAAGCCAGACCTGTTTGCTTTGGCGCGTCTTTGTATTGCGCTGTGGCTGACGGTTGGGCGTTGGGTTGGGTCGGGGTAATCAATTTCACAACCTCATGTCGATGCGGCCAACGGGGCCGGTTTTTGGAATGGGTGACGCGTTTGAAGAGGAATCGGTGAGTTGCGCGGTCTCAGCAGGCGATCCTTCCTGATGGCCGGCCTGGTTCTGGTCGGCGTCTTCGGATGTCCCGAGGTCAAATGACAGATCGCCTAAGCCAAAATTTTTGAACTCTTCCTCCAGCACCGCCAAATGACGCCGCATCATCTCCAGGGTTTCCGGGCGCTCGGCGGAAATTGTCAGATGCAATCCGTCATCGCGGCCGTTCAACATGATGGAAACCCGCCCCAGTTCTTCGGGGTTCAGCGCGATTTCAACGGAACCGGATTTTGGCTGAGCATTGATGACAGCGGCCATTTGCCCGGCAACGGCGCGCGCTGTCTCGGCTCGGGCTGTCTGAGCCATGACTTGCGCAGAAGATACCGAGTCCCGACCCGCCGAAACGGGCGAATCTGCCCTGAGGGGGTGAATGTCTTCCACCTCGTGAAATGCTGGCACGTCAGCCTGAGAACGGGTTTTTTCCGGCGCGAACATCTGCAATTGAGCGATGCTTGGTGCGCGATCCGGGTTGGTCGTTTGCGGTGGGGCAAGATTGCTTTGCGGCGGACGTTGCGTTTCACGCTGGTGCTGCGCTGGATGAACGGTCAGGTCTGCGGTCACTTTTGGGGATATGCCCACAGGTTGCAACACAGAAGTCGCGAGGTCCGCCTTTGCCCGCGTTGCTATTGGTTGTGACGCAGGACTCAAAACCGCGCTGTGCCGAAAATCCGGGGTGACTTTGCGCGATTCATTGATGCCTGCATCCAGTCCATCGACCGTGTTGGCCTGGCCGGTTTGTTCGGTTTCAGGCACTTTCGGACTGCGCGCGTCGGGTAACGCAGCTGACACGGGTGTTTCGGCGGGATCGCGTTTTGTGCTCACTTCAAGACGCGTGTCCAGAAGGGGTGTCCGCTCACTCTGGGTGGGATCAGCGGGCACTTCTGTATTTTCAAGCAAGACAGCCTCGTCCGTTTCAACGTCGACGTCCTGTTCAGGTTCAGCGCCTGTAAGAACGGCTGCTTCTTCCTTGTTCTCACCTTTGTGTTGATTGAGCACGGCCTCAAACGTCGCGCCGTTTTCATCCCCCTGCTCGGGATTGACCCCGTGGGGTTTGGCGGTTGCGGCCGACGAGGATGTCATCACTGAAAGAGGGTTGGGCATTTTGCTCCGACTCCGGTTGTGTGACCGGAAACCTGCCTGCAGGAAGTTACGTTTATTTTAACTGCTTTCGCTTTTGATCGAAAAAGTTCGATGTAATTTTTGGAGATAGCAATGAAGGTTTCCCCGCCTCTTTCCCCGTCTCACCCCCCCGCCTATTCCCAGAAATTGCGGGAGGCGGCGATTGAACTAGAGGCCGCGTTTCTGAGTGAGATGCTGAAATCCGCCGGGCTGGGCAAAGCGCGCCAATCCTTTGGCGGCGGTGCGGGTGAAGATCAGTTTGCCTCATTTCTTGTTCAGCATCAGGCCCGTGCGCTGGCCAGATCCGGTGGCGTTGGCCTGTCCGAAATCCTGTTCCAATCCATGATGGAGAAAAACGATGCCAAAGACGTCTGAATCCGACCTAGTAAAATCACTCGAAGACGTTCTTGAGCTTGAGCGAAACGCGCTGGTGCAGGGCGATCTGGATTGCCTGCATCATACGGCTCCGGAAAAGGAAAAGCTGATTGGTGCGATCAATGATCTTGACGTCCTTGATAGTGATGAGCTGATCCGCCTGCAAAGAAAGGTCGAGCGGAATCAGGCGTTGCTAAACAGCGCCGCCGAAGGGATTCGCGCTGTGGCCAACCGCATGGCCGAGTTGCGGCGCGTGCGGCAGGAATTCAGCACCTATGGTGCGGACGGGCAGCGCAGCGAATTTGCCGTCCGCCATCAAGCCAAGCTGGAAAAACGGGCATAGATACGGGTTTGATTCAAATCCGAGGTTTCTGACCTTCTCGCTTTAGCACTCCGTTAGGGGATCGACGTCAAAGGTGTTCGGGCACCTGGACAAATCAGGTGGCGCGAACAGCCCGACGGCGGATCGCACCGATCAGAAAGACGTCAAAGCCCGCACCAGTGGCGGGGTGAGCATGGGCGCAAAGGGCCCGAACGAAAAAGGAAGAAAGCTAATGTCCAGCATTCTGACAAACAATGGCGCCATGGTTGCGCTGCAAACTCTCAAGTCGGTCAACAAGGATCTTGGGGCAACGCGGAACGCGATCTCGACGGGTAAGGACGTTGCGACTGCGAAAGACAACTCGGCCGTCTGGGCGATTTCCAAGGTCATGGAGTCGGATGTCAAAGGCTTTAACGCGATCAAGGACAGCCTGGCCCTGGGTGAATCCACCGTGGCGGTTGCGCGCAACGCATCCGAAACGGTCACTGATCTGCTGTCTCAGATGAAAAGCAAGATCGTTGCGGCACAGGAAGACAATGTTGATCGCGACAAGATCAACGACGATGTCACCGCGTTGAAGGGCCAGATCAACTCGGTGGTGAACGCCGCGCAATTCAACGGTCTCAACCTGGTTAACGGTTCAGCCGGATCCGCTTCGATCCTCGCGTCCCTTGACCGGGACAATGCAGGCAACGTAACCGCGTCTTCCATCACTGTTGCGGGTCAGGACCTTTCGACCGGTGGGTACACGGCGGCACAGGTCTTTGACGGATCGACCGGCTCTTCCACCGGTAATGACCGCGTGGGTGCAACGATTGACAACGGTGCAACTTCGGCAGCGGCGCTGGTGACAGACGAATCCAGTGGCGCGTTTGCGGCTGGAGACAAAGTTGTCGTGGCGATCGACGATCAGGTCGTGTCCTACACGGTTTCCGCAACAGATGCGGCTGCCGCGACCACCGGTGATATTGTTGCCATAGGCCTGAAGGCGAAGATTGAAGAGCTGGGTATCTCGGGTCTGACGGTCGACTACGACTCGGGCACGGCAGGCACCTTGTCCGTTGCCAATGCGACCGGCACTGACATATCGTTCTCGGCTCAGTACGTGAACGCGGGTTCGGGCGGTCTTGGCGCGTTGACCGGCATTGATGTTTCGACCGGTGCCGGCGCAACGGCCGCGTTGGCCACAATCGAAACGCTGATTGACACATCGATCGACGCATCGGCCGCTTTCGGTTCTTCGCAGGGTCGGATCGAGACGCAGAAAGAGTTCATTTCGAACCTGGCGGACTCGTTCAAATCCGGGATCGGCGCCTTGGTCGATGCGGATATGGAAGAGACCTCGGCACGTCTGCAGGCTCTTCAGGTTCAGCAGCAGCTGGCCACCCAGTCGCTGTCGATTGCCAATCAGGCACCGCAATCGATTTTGTCTCTGTTCCGCTAAGTTCAGAACCATGGTCGGGGCGCGGTGACGCGCCCTGATTCTAACCGCCGAATGGCGGATTACTGGGAGGATTTCACGTGACACCGCAAGCCCTTGCACAACGAGCATATGCACAGACCGCCGCGCCAACGCGTACCCCGCGCGACACTGAATACGAAGCGATTTCGAAAATCACACGTAGGCTCAAGGCCGCCGCGGCCCGTCAGCAGTCCGATTTCGGCGCATTTGTGCAGGCTCTGCATGAAAACCGGCGCCTGTGGACCGTATTGGCCAGTGGTGTCACCGACTCTGACAATGCGCTGCCCAACGATCTGCGTGCGCGGATATTCTATCTGGCCGAGTTTACCGAACAGCACAGCAGTCAGGTACTTGGGAACAAAGCCTCGGTTGAACCTTTGTTAGAGATCAACATGGCAGTTCTGCGTGGCCTTCGCCAAATGGGGGCGACTTGATGGCGGGATTGGTTTTGAAATTGGCACCGAAAGAACGGGTTTTGATCAACGGCGTGGTCGTTGAAAATGGCGATCGGCGCAGTCGGTTTTCGATCATGACGCCCGAGGCGAACGTACTGCGCCTGCGGGATGCGATTCACCCGGATCAGGTAAATACGCCGGTTCGACGCGTCTGCTACGCCGCTCAGTTGGTGCTGTCTGGCGATATGGAACCTGATCAGGCCCGCCAACAATTGTTGCGGCGCGTCGAAGAGCTGAGCCAGGTCTTTAACGACGCCGATAGCCGCCGGGTTCTGTCCGAGGCAACCCAAGCACTGCTGGACCAGCAATTTTACAAATGCCTCAAGGCCCTGCGCGCGCTGCTGCCGCGCGAAGAGCGCCTGATGGCCTATCAGTAATGACTTTCCAGCCGGTCATACCCTCGGGCGGGATTGTCGGTTGGCGATTTTTGCAGCGCACCCATGATGCTCAGATCGACAGCTTTTCCTCATCCTCCGTCAATAAAAGGGACAGCGAGTACTTTCTGGAAAACATCAAAAAGGTCCAAACGGCAGAGGATTTGGTGTCCGACCGCCGGCTGTTGCAGGTCGCGCTTGGCGCCTTTGGGTTGGAGTCTGACCTGGATAATCGCTACTTCATCCAGAAAATCCTGTCCGACGGGACCAAGGCACAGGATGCGCTGTCCAACCGACTGTCCGACAAAAGGTATCGTCAGTTTTCCGAGGCGTTTGGGCTGGGGCCGGGCGAGGTACGCAAAACCGGGCTGATCACCAACATGGAGGACATTACCCGCGACAATGTCGTGTCGCGTTTTGAAATCGCGGTGGGCGAGTCAGATGAAACGATGCGTATCGCTTTGTATGCCCAGCATGCGCTAGGTGATCTGGCGCAAAAGGCGGGCAGCAAAGATACCAAGTGGTTCGATTTGATGAGCCTGCCACCGCTGCGGCGCATGATGGAAACGGCACTTGGGTTGCCGTCCAGCTTTGGCCAGTTGAACATCGACAGACAGTTGGTAGTATTCAAAGACAGGTTGTCAGGGTTGACCGGGTCCGACGACCTGACCCAGTTCAAGGATGAGGCCGTGGTCGGGCGACTGACAGATCAGTTCCTTGCCCGCAGTCAGATCGCCCAGCTTGAAAGCATCATTTCCCCGGCGCAGACCGCGCTTATTTTGCTCGGCGGGTGAGGCATGGAAACCCTTGGTCACGCGCCCGAACCTTGATCAGAAATCCCAACACTCAACGCTTTGAAACATGCAAACCGATCGCGGAAATCAAGCGTTCAGAACGGCATCCGCGGAAGTTCTGAGAGCGTATGACTCGACCGGTTGCGACACGTTATGCAGCTTGACGTCGCCAAGCGGCAAAGCGTTGGCGCAGGCAGGCAAAATATCGGCAGACACGACAATCCTGTGGTTTTTGGTTTTTCCGTATTCACCCAGACGCGCAGCGATATTCGCGGCTTGTCCGATCACGGTAAAGTCCAGCCGTTCGCGCGAGCCGACATTGCCGTAGGTCACGCGCCCATAGGCAACGCCGATAGAGCAATCGCAATGCGCATCGGATCCTGACTGGCGCAGCTCTCCCAGCTTTTCGACGATATCGATGGCGCTGCGCTGGGCATTATCGCGGGCAGCTTTTGCATCCTCGCCCGCTGGAAACACGGCAAGGACAGCGTCGCCTATGAACTTCAGGACCTCGCCGCCGTTTTCATGCACGATGCCAGAAACGGTTTCGAAAAAGTCGTTCAACAGGTTGATATACGCCTCGCGCCCAAGCTGTTCCTCAAGGCTGGTCGAATTGCGGAGGTCGCAGAACATGATGGCAGCATCGATTTCATCGCCGTCACCGCGCCGGATTTCACCCCCAAGAACACGCGCGCCCGAGCGTTTGCCGACATAAGTTTCGAGCAGGACCTGCGCGTTTTCGCGCTGCATAAAAACCTCATAGAACCGGGCGATGACCAGCGAACATTCGAACACCAGCCCAAGGTTTTCGGTCGTGAAACCGTCCGGGTGATCACAGGTCAGGGTCAGAACGTTGGTCCGCCCATCCGAGAACGGCAGCGGCATGGCGACATAGTCGGTTGCCCCTTTCTCCCGCAGGTCTTCCATGATCGGAAAGCTGTTGTGGGGGTTTTCGGCGTTCAACCGCTGACGCACACCGCCCAGCCCGTTCGACACATGGCGCAACGGGCTGTTGATGTACGCTGGGTGGTCGTGGATTTCATAGGTCGGAACATTGGTCGAGATCTCAGCCTCGTCTTTTTCCCAGATATAGTGTTTACCGGCGATCAAAGGGTGCAGGGACCATGTCAGAATGCTGAGGCGTTGAATGGCAATCCCGTGTTCCAGCATTTTCTCGGCCAGCGCTTTGGTGAACGCCTCAGGCGTGTTGTTTGCGGACGCCCCACGCATCAGCCAATCGATCAAGGGGCCGCTGATATTGCCGTCTTGGGGTTCCCGCAGCTGGTTGTCGCCCAAATCGATCCGGGAATAAGCATTGGGCAAAAAACCGATATGCCCCTGAATGGCAGCGCTTTCGGGGAGGGCTTCTTCGTAGGCCCAAACGGAATTGGCGAGCCGTTCGCCGCCAAGAATGACGTCGTGATAGGTTGCGGTGCCCTTGAAGGGGCAAAAAGTCTGCAGCTCGGTTTCGTCGCTGAGATCCACCAGCACGTCTTCGCGCGGAATGTAGATCGTCGGCGGCAGCCGTGTTTCGTACATGACTTTGGCGTTGCTGCTTTCGGCTAAAAGGGTCTGGTCCCGGTAAATCGCAATCTTACCATCTAACCGTTCGACCGAGATTCCATAGCCTTTTGGTCTTGCTGTGGCGTGGACGTTCATCTTCATCCTCCCTGGCGCGGGGTCCCTATAGGATGGGCCTTGTGAAGAGGTTTTCCAAGGGGCAGCCTCGGCATTTTTCTGCACGATAGCTGTGCGGCCCGATTGGATCAGACCATCTGGATCACGTCTTTTTCGATGGACAACATATAGCCTTTCTTGGCGATGTTCTTAACCAGCAATTCGCTGACCATCTGATTGCCCAAGGCATCGCGCAACCTTTTGATCCGCGTCGCACCAGCGGCTTCGTCACAATCGGCGGCGCTTTTGCCCGAAATCACCGCTTCGATCTGAACGCCGGACAGGACCTCGTCATCCAGTCGGGATTCGGCGAGGACAGACAGGGTCTCCATCGCAGCTGGGGTCAGCTTAAAGTCCATGTTGTTCAGATAGACGGTGTTTTCCTCGCGACTGATCAGCAGCGACGTGACCTGAATACCCGTGCGCTCGATCTGTGCCATCCGTCGATTCAGCATCACCAACATCACCAAAAACACCAGCGCCGTCACAAGCATGGCGCTGGCAAAGACCAGCAGCACGAAAATCACCATGCGGTAGCTGGATAGCGTATCGGCAAAGGCGGTGCCGGACTGGGCCAAAATCTCCAACAGCCGGATTTCGGTCTGCGAGGTCAGATCACTTTCGACAAACAGCCGTTCGACACGCGCGTTAAAGGCGTTGGCGTCCGGTAGCGTCCAGAACAGAAAGATGGCGGCCGTGACAAGAATCAGTACGATCGCCACTATTCCTGCGCCGACCAGTCTTGTGCCAGATCGCCGGGTATCAGTAACGGAGATAGAATTGTCCGGCATTGGCCTTCCTTTTATCCAACCCTTCTGGCCCAAAAACAGACATGACATTCAACAATGTCCAGCCTGACGCGCTGAGGCGTTTTGAGGCTTCTTGCTGAGCCTGGCCTTTGTCACAGGCCGAAACCTGCATCACGCCGTAATGCAGCCGCAGTGGATTATCCTGCTTGGCCTTGTAATCCGCATAGCACTCTGCCGACGCAGCAGTACCAAGCGATATCAGGGCCGCAACGGCCAGAGAAGAGAGGATTGGTTTCATAGGCTGCATCCTGCGCATGGGTTTGCACGATATTCAATAACATAAGGGGTTTGAGGGGTGTGATATCGGATAACAACCGCCCGTTATTGCTTGTCTGAAGGGAGCGGACCCAGTGTTGTTGCATCACGTTTGCGGTCTGTGCCGGATCGCCCCGAAACACCAGGAAGGACACGCATTATGCACCGGAAGTTCATCGCCCTTATCGTTGCCACCGCTATCACCATCACCGGCGTCTCAGCCTCGCAGGCGCGGGCGGCGGATGCCAAGGACATCCTTGGCGGGCTTGCCGCCATCGCGATCATCGGTGCCGGGGTCCACTACTACAACAAGGAAAAACGCAAGGACCGGACGACGCGTCATCAGACCTACACGCCTCAGCCTTATGTGGCCCAGCCCAGTTACCCAGTGCGCCCCTTGCCACAACACGTTGCGCGGTATGATTTGCCGCAAAAATGCCTGCGCAAGTTTAGCGCCTATTCGAACAATCACCCGCTTCTGGCACCGAAATGCCTCAAGAAGCACTACAAACATGCCAACAGCCTGCCGCAAGAGTGCAAGGTCGGTTTCTGGAACGGCAATAAGGTGAACCGGGCATATGAACCCGCATGCCTGCGCCAGAAGGGATACCGCGTCGTTTACAAGTAATCACTTTCGAGCAGGAGCGGCGCCACAGAAGCGCCGCGCAGGAGAGGGTGGCACAAGCCGCCCTCTCTTTTTTGTCTTGCGGTGGGGCGCGAAACGCGGTTTTCGGTTGGTATGACAACGCCAGATTATTCGATTGAACAGGCGGCAGTGGCGCAAGGGTATCTGCGCATTGCCGGTGTGGATGAGGTGGGCCGCGGGCCATTGGCCGGGCCAGTGGTTGCCGCCGCCGTGATCCTGAACCCCGAAGATATTCCCGAGGGGCTGAACGACTCCAAAAAACTGACGGCGAAACGACGTACCGTTTTGGACGTCGAAGTACGGAACCGGGCCGATTTTGCGATAGCTGAAGCCTCGGTTGCCGAGATTGACGAACACAACATCTTGCGTGCCTCGCATCTGGCGATGGAACGTGCGGTTGCGGCCTTGGATCCGCCGCCCGACTATCTGCTGATCGACGGAAACATGATCCCACGGGGTTTGACGATCCCGGCGCAGGCGGTGGTCAAAGGTGACGCGCATTCCGTGTCGATTGCGGCGGCTTCGATCATTGCCAAAAACTGGCGCGATCAACTGATGGTGGATTTGGCGCAACAGCATCCCGGCTATGGATGGGAGAAGAACGCAGGCTATCCGTCAAAACAACACAGGGAAGCGCTGCAAAAACTTGGTGTGACCCCACATCATAGGCGTTCGTTCAAGCCAGTACACAATATCTTGTATCAAGAGTAAATCGTAAGCTGCTGATTCAAAAAAGAAATTGACGGCGAATCGACTTTGACTCATCCTTGTCTCAACCAAATGAGCGCAAAAGCGCCGTGGAACTTGAGGCAGAGATATGACAACGACAACCAAAAAGGGCGCAACAGCGCTCCCTTTAAACACGATTATATCCGGGGACTGCATCGATGTGATGAACAGTCTGCCCGCGGAGTCGGTTGACCTGATTTTCGCGGATCCCCCGTATAATCTGCAGCTAAAAGGCCAGTTGCACCGCCCCGACAACAGCCAGGTTGATGCGGTCGATGATCACTGGGATCAGTTTTCAAGTTTTGGTGTTTATGACCAGTTCACCCGCGAATGGTTAAAAGCGGCGCATCGTCTGCTCAAGCCCAATGGTGCGATTTGGGTGATTGGGTCCTACCACAACATCTTCCGCGTCGGTACGGCACTGCAGGACGCCGGATACTGGATTCTGAACGACGTTGTCTGGCGTAAGTCGAACCCGATGCCGAATTTCCGCGGCAAGCGGCTTACCAACGCGCATGAGACGATGATCTGGGCGTCCAAGCGCGAAGGTGCCAAATATACTTTCAACTACGAAGCCCTGAAAGCACTGAACGAAGGCATTCAGATGCGCAGCGACTGGGTTCTGCCGATCTGCACGGGTCATGAGCGCCTCAAAGATGAGAACGGCGACAAGGCGCACCCGACGCAAAAGCCGGAATCCCTGTTGCACCGTGTCCTGATCGGTTCGACCAACCCGGGCGATGTTGTTCTGGATCCGTTCTTTGGGACGGGTACCACTGGTGCCGTAGCCAAGATGCTGGGCCGCGAATTTATCGGGATCGAGCGCGAGGAAAGCTATCGCAAGGTCGCCGAGAAGCGGATTTCCAAAGTCCGCAAGTTCGACCGTGAGGCGCTGGAAGTCAGCGCCAGCAAACGCGCTGAGCCGCGCGTGCCCTTCGGTCAGTTGGTTGAACGCGGCATGCTACGCCCGGGTGAAGAGCTTTATTCCATGAACCAACGCCACAAGGCCAAGGTTCGGGCTGACGGAACGTTGGTTGGCGACAACGTCAAAGGCTCGATCCACCAGGTCGGGGCACATCTGGAAAACGCGCCCTCGTGCAATGGCTGGACCTATTGGTGCTTCAAGCGCGATGGCAAAACGGTGCCGATCGACGTTTTGCGTCAGCAGATCCGGGCCGAGATGCACAACTGATTTCAAGAATACCGCCGGTGCCTGTGGCCTGACACAAGGCACTACGCCTTGCCCCGCCGATCTCGGCGGGGTCTTTTGTTTTATTCTTCATTCAGTTCCGATATGAGATTCCTTGTCCTGCTGCTCACGGAAGGAACCTTGGCAATGTCGGATGTAACAGCCAGCGAATCCCGATTTGGGCGGTTTTTTGTAACACAGCCAGACAAGTATGATCTGGACAACAAGTACACCGAGGCCGCGCTGGAACGGCACAAGCGTGAAGGGTTGGAACTGGCCGTCCGAGCTCGCTGGGTGGCGATGGGCCTTACCGGCATTTTGTTGATCTACCTGAACCCCCATTGGGACGTTCTGTGGTATCACTTCATCCTGTTATTGATTTGCGCCAATGGTTGGTTGATCCGGCGGGCTGGCAGCGTGGGCCAGTCACGAGTCGAGCTTTTGCTGATCTTCGTCGACTTGCTGATCATGACTTTGGGGATGATCGTGCCGAACCCGTTCAGCGATGATGTTCGACCGCTGGCAATGCAATACCGGTTCGACAACTTCCAGTATTTCTTCATCATTCTGGCCGCGGGAACTCTGGCCTATTCGTGGCGCACGGTCGTGGCTATCGGCACGTGGACGGCGACGATGTGGACGGTAGGCTGGATCATCGCCTGGTGGGTGGCTACGCCAATTCCGGGCATCAGTGAGCGCGTGTACGAGGCATTGGCCGGATATCCGGATGTTGCGGAACTGCTGGATCCCAACAGCTTTATGGTCCCTCAGCGTATTCAGCAGGTGATCGTATTCCTGATGGTTGCGGTTACGCTTGGTATCTCTATGCGGCGGCTCAATCGATTGTTGATGACAAATGCCGGGCTTGAGAGGGAGCGTGCAAACCTGTCGCGATATTTCTCTCCGAACGTCGTGGACGAACTCAGCCAGAATGATGAGCCGCTCAAGCAGGTTCGCAAAGAAGACATCGCCGTTTTGTTCATCGACATCGTGGGGTTCACCAAATTCGCGGCCGGGCGCGACCCGTATGAAGTCATTGAAGTTTTGCGCGGCTTTCACGCGCGAATGGAAACCGAAGTGTTTCGCCATCACGGCACGTTGGACAAATATCTTGGGGATGGGCTGATGGCCACATTCGGTACGCCGGTGACGACCCCATTGGATGCCAGTAACGCGGTGGCTTGCGCACGCGATATGATTGATGTGATTGATCGCTGGAACCTGGAGCGGCGACGGGCAGGTGAGCCGGAAATTCGTGTAGGAATTGGGGTTCACTATGGCTCGGTGGTACTGGGAGATATCGGAGCGAACCGACTGGAATTCGCGGTTATTGGGGATGCAGTGAATGTCTCTGCCAAGCTCGAGGCGATGACGCGTGATCTTGGTGTCCGCGTGGTGCTGAGTGACGCGGTCCGGGCACAGGTGATGCAGGAGGGCAATAGCGCCGCCGACCTGACAGCAGGATTTGTGAAGTATGAAAACCAGCCGGTCCGCGGGGTGCAGGGCACTATGGATATCTGGGCGCAGTAGGACGGGCGGCTCCCGCCGGTCTGCCACGCATCAAAGATGCGCGTCATTCCGTTGGGCCGGGCAGCGCGCGGGCGCGCGCTGCGGTCACGAACGCGGCAACGGGTTGAGAGATCTGTTGTACGGCTTCCAATCGGTGACTTCGGGATAGTATTGCCGCCGCCAAGCCCGAACGCGGGGGTTCATGACGCGCCGCCAAAGCGGTGGTACCATCGCAGCGATGGTCATAACCGGATAGCCATAGGGAAGTTGCGGGGCCGCATCTTCCAAATGATGCTGCAGCAGCGGAAAGCGCCGGTTGGGTTTGTAGTGGTGGTCCGAGTGACGCTGCAGGTTGATCAGCAGCCAGTTCGACGCTTTTTGCGAAGCGTTCCACGAATGGCGCGGCTGGACATGCTCGTACTTGCCATCGCCAAGGTGTTTGCGGGTCAGGCCGTAATGTTCGACGTAGTTCACCAGCTCTAGCTGCCATATGGCGACGCCCGCCTGCACCAGGAACAGGGCAAGGCCTGACCATCCACCGACCAAGAAAGCCAACACCAGCATGCCTGCCTGAAGCGCCCAATAGCGCCAGAACGGGTTCGCCAAATCGGTCCATGGACGTTGCTTGCGCGCCAGTTTATCCCGTTCTGCATGGAAGGCGGACACAAGGCATTGCCACAGGACGCGTGGATAGAAGCGGTGAAATCCTTCGTTGTACCGCGCAGTGACGGGATCGCGGGGCGTTCCTACATAGCGATGGTGAACCAGCAGATGTTCGGACCGGAAGTGAGAATACAACGCCATGGCCAGTAGAATATCACCCAGCCAACGTTCTGACCGCCTTTTCTGGTGCATCAGTTCATGGCTGTAGTTGATCCCGATGGTGCCCGAGATCACACCCATCCCGAAGAACAATCCAATCTTGCTCAAAACAGACAGGTGATCGGTATGAGTGGCGTACCAGAGCAACCCAAACAAAGTAAGAAACTGAACCGGGGCCCATGCCTTGGTCAGCAGAATGTACCACTTGAGACCGCCGTCCGGCGTGTCCGGATCGGCATTTTCAAGGTTCAGGCCCGTTAATCGGTCCAGAACCGCAAATACCCACCAGGTCGAAAGAGGCACAAGCAAGACCCACCAGCCACCGGCAAAGGCGGTGAGCCAGATGACTGGGATCAGCAGCAAGGATACCCAGAACGGTAGGGCCGCTTGCCAGCGTGACAGACTGTCTGATGCCATCATCTTTGCGCTCCGAACAACTGCGGGCAGATTAGACCTGGCACGCGGTGCCGCACAATGGGTTACGTAGAGCGCCAGAGATCATAAGCCTTACGCATAACGGTAGGCAGGTCACTGGGCCGGAATACGTGTTTGTCCATGACAATCAGGTCATCATGCGACCAGCCGACCGGCAGCGTGGCCGTCCAGATGTGCAGGATCAGGTGAAAATGGGTAAAGGTATGGCGTACCTCACCCGGCAGCACCTGCCATTCGCACGGAAAGGGCGGTGCCTCGGCCGGGCCGTCTGACCATTCTGATCCCGGCCAGCCCAGCATACCACCCAGCAGGCCCTTGTCGGGACGACGTTCCATCAGAAAGGCTCCGTTATCGCCCTGAGCTATATAGACATGGCCGTATCGTGTGGGTTTGGGTTTCTTGGGTGTTTTGCGTGGCAGCTGGGCCTGCGTTCCTGCCACGCGCGCCGCGCACGGATCGCGGACAGGGCAGATTCCACAGGCTGGAGACTTTGGTGTGCAGATTGTGGCGCCTAGATCCATGACCGCCTGTGCGTAGTCGCCGGGCCGGGTGGTGGGCGTCATCGCGGCGGCCTTGTCTTTCAGCAATGGTTTTGATCCCGGTAGCGGGTCATGAATGTCGTAGAGACGGGCCATAACCCGTTCGACATTACCGTCCAGCACGGTTTCGGGCCGGTCGAAAGCGATGGCTGAAATTGCGGCTGCGGTATAGGGCCCTATGCCCGGCAATTTCAGGAGCGCCTCGTAAGTATCCGGGAACTGCCCGCCATGTTGTTCGGCCACGACCCGGGCGCATTTCAGAAGGTTCCGGGCGCGCGCATAATATCCCAGACCAGCCCATTCCCCCATAACCTGATCATCCGGGGCGGCGGCCAGCGCTTCGACCGTTGGCCAGCGGGTTGTGAATCGCACGAAATAGTCGCGCACAGCCGCAACAGTGGTTTGCTGCAGCATGACTTCGGACAACCAAATGCGGTAGGGGTCGGGCATCACGCCCGCAGCCCGATCGGCGGGGGCTACGCGCCAAGGCATCTCGCGAGCATGGCGGTCGTACCAATCCAGCAGCGCACTGCTCACGTCAAATTCACCGGAGTCACGCAAGTTTTATCTATCTCCCTGTCGGGTTTCGCTGGCGCCTGTTGTCCTGCCCTTTACAATAGCGGCGCAGGAGTTGGAAACCAGATGCAGCGCAGACGTTCTTCGACCCGCGGGTTCAAACGCACCGCGACATTGCTGAACGACCAGATCAGGCGCGCCGGTGAAAGCCGGGGCTTTGCCGTATCACGCCTGCTGACCCATTGGTCCGAAATCGTAGGACAGGATATGGCCGCTATCGCGCGACCGGTAAAAGTGGGTTACGGGAAGGGTGGCATTGGTGCCACGCTGACGGTTCTGACAACCGGACCGCAGGCCCCGATGCTGGAGATGCAGAAGGAACAATTGCGCGGCAAGGTGAACGCGGTCTATGGCTATAACGCCATCAGCCGGGTGCGCATCACCCAGACCGCTCCGACAGGATTTGCCGAGGGGCAGGCCAGTTTCGACCACAAGCCCAAACAAGCGAAACCCAAGATCGAACCAGAAATAGCAGCCGAGGCGGACCGCACTGCGCAAGAAGTTCACGATGGTGATCTGCGCGCAGCCCTTGAACGTCTGGGCCGTAACGTTTTATCCAAGCAAAAACGCTGAGAAAGGGCTGAGAAATGAGCCGTATTGCAACCGGAATTTGTGCGGCCGTCGCCGTGGCCGCTGGCGGCTATTGGCTGTCGCTGTCAAATTCCAACCCCGCCTATCCGCTGATCAGCAGCGCCGAGGCGCAAGAGGTCGATCTGGACACCTCGACCATCGTCGAGATGACTCTGGGCGCCGAAGACGCACCGGTCGAAATCATCGAATATGCGTCCTATACCTGCCCGCATTGTGCGAATTTCCACACGGGAGCGTACAAGCAGCTCAAGAAGGATTTCATCGACACAGGTAAGGTGAAGTTCATCTATCGCGAGGTCTACTTTGACCGTTATGGCCTGTGGGCGTCGATGGTTGCGCGCTGCGGCGGGCCCGAAAAGTTCTTTGGCATCTCTGACCTGATCTACGAAGGTCAGTCCGAGTGGACCAAAGCCGGTGGCCCGGCGGAAATCGTGGACGAGCTGCGCAAGATCGGGCGTCTGGCTGGTATCGACAATGATCAGCTTGAGGCCTGCTTGCAGGACGGCACCCGTGCGCAGACGCTGGTCGCCTGGTATCAGGAAAATGCCGAGCGCGACGGTATTCAGGCGACGCCATCTTTCATCGTGAATGGCAATCCGGTCGAGAATCAGTCCTATGACGGCTTCAAAAAGCTGATCGAAGACGAACTGGGCAGCTAATTGCTTTTACGACCGGCTCAATCCGGGCCGGTCGTCCTTCAGGGCGACGGGGCGATCTGCAAAAGCATCTGCCTGACCTTGTCCGCCTCATCGACCTTCAGACGAACCGGAAGCGTGATGACCTTGCTGCGAAACGCAGCGGGCAGGCGAACGGCGTCTTTTTCCGTGGTGACCATTTGCGCGCGCAACAAGCGGGCTTCGTTTTCAAGACGGGTCATCAGGGCGGGTGTCAGCGGCTGGTGATCGTCCAGCGCTTCGGCCCGCAGCAAGGTCGCGCCTTGTTGGCGCAAAGTGGCAAAGAACTTCTCGGGGTGTCCGATGCCTGCAAATGCGAGAACGGGCGTATCGCTCCAATCCATGCCGGTTTGCAACGGCTCAACGGCGCCGGTCGCATGTGGGACGGACAGTTTTTTCCCCCAGCGTTCGGCAAACTCGATTTGGGCATCAGCTTCGCCGAGGGACAATACCAGATCAGCGCGCTGTAACCCTACTTCCACCGGTTCCCTCAGGGGGCCAGCCGGCAAGCACAGCCCATTTCCGAACCCGCGTGCTGCGTCCACCACAATGACCGAGAAATCCTTCGCCACCGAGGGGTTTTGAAAGCCGTCGTCCAGCACGATGACCGTGGCACCCGCTGCGGCGGCTGCCTTTGCCCCAGCAGCGCGGTCTTTGGCGACCCAGACATCGGCAAAAGCCGCCAGCAACAGGGGCTCATCCCCGACCTGCGCCGCGGTATGCTTGCCGGGGTCCACGCGCACCGGCCCTTCGAGCGAGCCGCCATGGCCGCGCGTGACCACATGTGTCTCATGCCAGGCATCGCGCAATTGCTCGATCATCCAGATCACAGTCGGGGTCTTGCCGGTGCCGCCCGCGTTCAGGTTGCCAATGCAAATGACAGGAACGCCCGGGTTAACACCGGGTTCCGAGGCGACCCGACGCGCCGTAGCGCCGGCGTAGAGCCGCCCAAGCGGTGCCAGCATTCGAGCGCGCAGGTCCAGCCGATCCGGCGCGGTATTCCAGAAATCAGGTGCTCGCATCGTCTGCACTCCGCTGATCCAGGTAGTCCTGAATCATGTCGATCAGGTGATCCGCCTGCGGCGCACCTTCGGTTACGATCTGCCACCCGGCCAGCGCCATATTGGCGGCCTGATCCGGCGCCAACAGTTCCACCACTGCATCGCCCAGCTCGGTGGCGGACCTGACCGTGCGCGCGGCCCCCGCCCTGTCGAGCTGATCGTATAGCTGTTGTTGGCTGTGCACAAATGGGCCGTGGATCACGGCAGAGCCCAGCGCCGTAGCGATCAGCGGGTCCGCGCCCCCGGCGCCGCGTTCCAGAGAGCTGCCCATGAAGGTAACAGGCGATACCCGCTGCCAAAGACCCAGATCCTCGGGCACGGCGGAGAGGATCACCTGAGTCATATCCTCGATCGTTCCGCTTTCATCCCAGTTGGTGCAGCGCAGATCCATCGCCTCAAGCCGCCGGTGCAGCGGTTCGGCTTCGGTAATGTCGGCCACTTGTAAGACTAATGCCAAACGCGGAAGCATGCGCATTGCCTGCCTATGCGCGCTGAGGACCGAGATGAACTCTTTGTCCTGGACCCACGCCGCCAACCAGACCGGTCGGCCAGACAGCGCATGGTTCACTTCGATCAGCTCGTCCTCGGGCCATGGGCGCGGGTTTGGGCTGACATGAAGGGGCGGTGCCTCTTGCACCTTGTTCGAAGCGACGCCCAGCCGCCGAATTTGACGGGCGATTTCCGGTGTCGTGCACAGGATCGTCTGAAAACAGTCAATCGTGTATCTTGTGATATCGGGTAACCAACGGCCGCCCCGTGCGATTTTCACGTCCGCCTGCGCTTCGATCAACATCAGGGGAATCCCGCGTTCCTCGGCGCGTGTGATCACGTTTGGCATCAGGCCGCCACCGACCCATATTCCGATATCCGGCTGCCAATGGTCCAGAAACGCGCGCGCGGCCCCGGTTTGTTCGGTGGGGAGGTTGACCAAAGGGTATCCGCTGCTGGCCCATCTTGTCAGATCTGCATCGGGTGGCGCGGTCAGAACCACCGATAGGGTGGCGCGCGCCTGCTGCAGTCTTTGGCAGAAGTCGACAATGGCGCGGTGCCGTTCCCAAGCGTTGATGTGAATCCACAGAACCTCGCCCTCCGGGCGCGCAATATCGCCGTTGCTGGCGGTATTCTGCATACCCCAGGACAGCACGCGATAGGCGGCAAGGCTTAACGAGCGCGGCTTGCTCATGGTGCGATTCCAGGGCTTTCCGGCTCGAGTTGTTCCGACAGTAGCCCATAAACACCTGAACCGGCAGCGATCACACCGTTCAGACGCGGAATTGCATTGTTGAACCGCAGAGGCAGCCCAGCGCGGTCCGAACACCTGCCGAGGGCTTCGCGTATAATCAGATCACCGGCGGCGATGTCCCATTCCCAGCTGGGCCTGAGGGTCATCATCCCGTCAAATCGACCCTGTGCAACAAGGGCCATGCGATAGGCCAGCGAGGGCCGGTAGTTTCGCTTGAACTCGGGCACCTGCCCCTGACGCCAGTGTTGTGGCTGCATGTTGGGTTTCGCGGCCAGAACCTGGGCGCTTTCCAACACACCGAGTTCGCTGACCCGGATCTTTTCGGTGTTGAGCGTAGCACCCTGACCTTTTGCTGCGGCGTATAGCAGGTTTCGCAAAGGCAGGTAGATTACAGCGGCTGTCACCTCGCCCTGTTCGGCGATGGCCAATGAATGGGCCCATGTCCGCGAGCCTTCGGCAAAGCTGCGGGTGCCGTCGATGGGATCAATGATGAAAACACGGTCTTTCGACAGCCTGTCAGCTGAATCCTCGGACTCTTCGCTAAGCCAGCCATACCCCGGACGCGCTGCGGGCAGCATTTTCTCAAGCATCGCGTTGACGGCCAGATCAGCTTCGGTCACCGGGCCGGCCCCGTCGGGTTTATCCCAGCGTTGCGCCGTGGTCCCCGAAAACCGAGTGGCAATCTTTCCGGCCTCTAATGCGGCGTCAATCAGCAGTTGCAGGTCAGGTGCCGGCAAGTGTCATTCCTTCGATCAGGATCGATGGCACCACGCGGGACAAATACGTGCGTGAGTCATTTGCCGGAATAATCCGTTTCAGCATGTCACGCAGGTTGCCAGCGATCGTGCATTCGTTGACGGGGTGGGTGATTTCCCCGTTTTTGACCCAAAAGCCTGATGCCCCACGTGAGTAGTCGCCGGTATTGGGGTTGATCGTCGATCCGATCATCGAGGTCACCAGCAGGCCCGTTCCCATGTCACGCAGCAGATCGTCCCGGCTGTGCGTGCCCTGGGTCAGGCTCAGGTTCCAGTTGCTGGGCGACGGAGGGCCAGACACGCCACGCGCCGCATTCCCGGTCGAGGTCATGCCCAGTTTTCGTGCGCTGGCCAAATCCAGCGTCCAACCGGTCAGCACTCCGTTTTCAACAACGGCCCTTCGCTGTGTTGGCAAACCTTCGGCGTCAAAGGGGCGAGAGCCTGAGATACGTGGGCGGTGCGGGTCTTCGATAAGTGACAGGTGTTCAGGCAGGACCTGCTCTCCCAGACTGTCCTTCAGCCATGACGCACCACGGGCAATGGCGGCGCCGTTGCTGGCGGCCAAAAGATGACCGATCAGCGAAGACGAAATCCGCTCGTCAAACAGAACAGGGAATGTGCCTGTCGCGGGTTTTTGTGCCCCAATCAGTGCAACGGCGCGTTCACCTGCCGAGCGGCCAATCTCATCAGGGCTGCGCAGGTCACTTTGGAACGTGCGGCTGTCGCCGTCATAGTCACGTTCCATCCCCGTGCCTTCGCCCGAGATAGCAACGCAAGAGGTCGAGCGACTGCTGCGGGAATACCCGCCGGAAAAGCCATTTGTGGCAGCCAGATGCACGCGGTGGGTGCCGTAGGCTGCCGCTGCGTCGGATACTTGGGACACACCCTGAATTGCCAATGCGGCAGCTTCGGCAGCCAGCGCATCCTGCAAAAGCGCATCCGCCGATGGTTCCGGCGTCGGGTCGAATTGTTCCAGCGCCGCGATATCCCAGTCTTTTGCAAGCTGGTCGGGTGTGGCCAACCCTGTAAAAGGATCTTCCGGAGCTTCGCTTGCCATGGCCACTGCACGTTGCGCCATCGCCGTCAGCGTTTCGGGGCGACTGTCCGAACTTGAGACGATAGCCTGCCGCTTGCCCAGAAACACACGCAGTCCCAGGTCGGTGCCTTCGGACCGTTCCGCGTGCTCCAGCGCGCCACTGCGGACTTCAACCGATACCGATGAGCCATCCAGAACGATGGCATCCGCCGCTTCGGCCCCGGCTTTGCGGGCCGCGTCCAGCAGATTATGGCTGATTTCTTCGGGTGTGCGGGTCATGAGGCCTCCGGTCTGTGTGCTTTCGACCTAGCCTTGGACCGTCGGTCTCGCAAGGCCTGCGGCTATTTTAGGTTGAGCAAACTATTGAAAGGGAATTCGGCACGATGCGCCCGGTGCCGGAGTTCGCACCACGGGCGAAGGATTGGGAAGGCAGCCGTGCCGCCTTCCCGAAGTGTTACTTGATACGCTGGCCGTTCGCCAGAATCTGACCGTCCGCAGTGAATTCGATTTCCGAATTCAGCGTGTCGGGCTCGTCACCCGGTACGGCCATCAGACCCATCATCATCCGCGCGCCCATTGCATCGCTGTCTGACACCAGACCCATCTCGATCAGCTTGTCGATCAGGGCGTTGGCACCATTCAGTTTCAGCTTGGCAACGCCGGTCGGCGTGGGCATTCCGTCGAACTCTGAGACGTTGGAGTTGTCGAAGGTGAAATCGCCTTCACCGGTCAGCTTGGCTCCGACCAAAGACACCAGCAGTTCGTTGATCTTCAGCGAGTGCAACTCGCCCGGTGCTGCGTCAGATGTATCCAGGTTTTCGACTGCGGTCGGATCAAAGATGTTCAACAGAACCTTGGCGGTTCCGGTGGTGTCCAGCGCAATCGTCGCCGGGTCGCGCGGCAGGGCACCTGCCGGGTCGAACATGCTCCACAGGATATCCGACATGGTGAAGTCGCTTAGGTTCATCGCGAAGCCAAACGGTTGGATTTCCTCGGATTTCTGCACCGGGATTTCAAACTTGAACCCGGCATTCTCCATCGCGATTTCGATCGGGAAGGGCAGGTCGGCCGTCGTCACTGCAACTTTCGCGCTGTTCTGCTCGATGTCATAGGCAAGACGCTCGGCGTCGATGCTGGCGCCAAATTTGCCACCCCGGGACTCGCTTCCGACCGAAAATGCCTCGCCTTCGCTGGTGCCTGCAATCGCGTTCTGGCCGGATCCGTAGGTGAACAGCCCCGAGAACGAGAAGCCCGCCTTATAGAAGGCCTGCGGGTCCGAGATGTCGAATTCAGACGGGATAACGTTTGTGCCTTCAAACGCCAGCTGGCTCATCGAGCCGTCGACCTTGGCCGTGTCGCCGCTGTCCGGGTCCTGAAATGCCATATCATAGGTCATCCCGCCCGCAGTGAACTTCTGATCAATGTCACGGTTCTCACCAATTTTCATCACCGAGCTGCCAGCCAGATCTGTCATGTTCAGGCTGAGAGCCAGCGCATCAGCGGGCATCTTTTCACCGTCCACAGTCAGGCCATCCAGCTTGATGCCTATCGCATCGGCCGAATAGTCGTAGGTCATCTCATCCTTGGAGCCCGAAACAACCATGGTCATCTCGCTCTGCGAATAATCGACATTGACCGAGAACTTTTCGCCGTCCCCCTCTCCGGAAATCGTCATCGGAAAATTCTCGGGGAAACCAATACTGACCGTACCGTCGCCATTTTCCGTCAGGGTCATTTCTGGAACGACCATCTGAAAAGTTGCCTCTTCTTCCGGTAAGTCCATGGACATGGCCATGTTGGCAATCGTCGTGACATTTCCTGCAACGGTCTGGTCGCCCGAAACGGTGTACCCCATCTGACCCAGATAGGTTTTCCAGTCATTCCAGACATCCTGCGTGGTCAGATCGGCAAGTGCGCCTTGTGTGATAACGGCATAAGCCAAAACAGCACCGCAACTGCGGCGAAGGAAAACGGACATTACAGTACCCTTCTAGATAATTTTGCGGGCATCGTCGTGTTTGTGACGGCGGGCGTCAAGGGGCAAGGACTGGACCCTTTACCCATTCGCGCGGTAAGCATTCACACAAATTCAAACCGTTGGAGGTATAGGAACCAAATGCAGGGGAAAACCGTACTGATAACCGGGGCCAGCCGCGGCATCGGAGCAGAGGCAGGGCGCGTTTTTGCCGCAGCAGGCGCGAACGTGGCACTGGTCGCGCGCAGCCGCGATCAAATCGCCACACTGGCATCCGCGCTGGGCGAAAATGTAATCGCGCTGGAATGTGACGTCAGTGATTTTGCGCAGGTTGAACAGGCGGTGGCAGATTGCGTCGACCGCTTTGGCGGATTGGATGTCTTGATCGGGAACGCCGGTGTCATTGATCCGATCTTCCATCTTTCGAACGCGGATGTTGCGGCTTGGGACAAGGCGATCGATATCAACCTCAAGGGTGTGTTTCACGGAATGCGCGCGGCCCTGCCCATCATGCGCGCCGCAGGTGGGGGCACTGTGTTGACCGTATCATCCGGCGCAGCCTCGAACCCGATTGAGGCATGGAGCCATTACTGCGCGTCCAAGGCCGGAGCGAAGATGCTGACGGAATGCCTGCACCTTGAGGAGGCCATACACGGAATCCGCGCCATGGGACTGTCTCCAGGCACCGTGGCGACCGATATGCAGCGGGTTATCAAGACCAGCGGAATTAACGCGGTCAGCCAATTGGATTGGAGCGATCATATCCCTGCCGACTGGCCAGCCAAGGCGCTGTTGTGGATGTGTACCGCAGACGCGGATGAATTTTTGGGAACCGAAATCTCGCTGCGGCGTGAAGATATTCGACAAAGGGTAGGGCTGACGTGATCGAATTAAGCAAAGAAGACGGTTTGTGGATTGTTACCTTGAACAATCCCGGCAAAGCCAATGCGCTCACAGGGGCGATGCTGACCGAACTGGCCGAGATTGCTGAAGCCGCCACCGAGGCACGCGCGTTGATCCTGACTGGGGCCGGCAAAGTGTTTAGTGCCGGTGCAGATCTGGATGAGGCCCGCGCGGGTCTTGCAACTTCGGATGTATGGGAGCGTTTGTCGGGCGCAATCGCTGCGCTGCCATGCCTGACGGTCGCTGCGCTGAACGGCACCCTGGCTGGGGGTGCGAACGGTATGGTGCTGGCCTGCGATATTCGCATTGCGGTCCCATCCGCCAAGTTTTTCTATCCTGTAATGAAACTGGGTTTTCTGCCGCAACCGTCTGATCCCGCGCGCATGTCAGCCCTGATAGGGCCATCCCGCACCAAGATGATCCTGATGGGCGGTCAAAAGATCACGGCGGATGAGGCTTATACCTTTGGTCTGGTGGACCGGATGGTGGCGCCGGATGCGCTGATGCAGACAGCGCGTGAACTGGTTGCTGATAGCACCGCCGCCGATCCCAAGATCGCTGCGGGTATCGCAAGGCTGTGTCGATGAGGCTGTCTGGCCTGCGATTGCGCGTCGCCGATCCTGAACAACTGGGCAAATTTTATACGGACGTTCTTGGAATGTCGGTGCAAACTCAAGGAGTGAGCCTGCGCATTGGCTATCCGGGGCAGGACGCCGATTTGCTGCTGATGCCTGGCGGCGGGGGATACACCCATGACACCGGACAACGCTATTGGAAGATCGGCATCACCGTACCGGATGTCGATCTGGCGGCCGCATTCCTGCGCGACAAGGGGATTGAGGTATCAGATCCGAAACAGTTTCTGGACATTGGGTATATGTGTCACCTCAAAGACCCCGAAGGGTTCGTGATCGAACTGCTTCAGCACGATTTTGAAGGGAACCGGCCGCCAAACGCGGCAGACCCGAGCGATCCGTTTGCGCAGGCTTGTATCGGCCAGATCACCCTGCGCACCGGAAATATAGAAGCCGAGGATGAATTCTGCCGGGGCAAGGGCATGCGCCTGCTTTCGATGCAGGACATTGGGCGATACGACTTTGATCTGCATTTTTTCGCGTTCACCGACGAGGCTCCGCCAAATCCAGACCCTTGGTCAGTAGAAAATCGCGAATGGCTGTGGAAACGCCCCTACACAACGTTGGAGTTCCAACACGTCAAAGGCGTCAGGTTTGCCAATGTGCCCGATTATCGCGGTTTGGAGTTTCAGGGGCTTGCCGCGCCGACGCGGGACGCGTTTGGCGACCCGGTTAATCCCGGCTGATCAACGACCTCGACGCTTGCCCGGAACTTTCGAGCGAAAGCCGGGCGGGCGTTTGCGAACCCAATTCAGGAATTTCTCCAACCTCGGATGGGCGCGCAGGGCCTCGACGGTGTTGAATTCACGGGCCAATTCCGCCTCGGTCAGGGATACATGCACCTCTTTATGGCAGATCTGGTGCAGCAGGACGGTGGGTCCGCCCTTGCCCCCTTTGAGTTTTGGGATCAGATGGTGCAGGCTTCCGTCCCCGTCCCCGTCCCCGTCCGGGATCGGGCGGTTGCAGAGCGGGCAGATCGGATCGCTGTTCGTCATGACGAGGGTAAGGTTGCGTCAGGTGGCGCGAAAGGCAAGAGGGCAGGGATGGCACAGGCACTGGTGATCGGCGGCGGACCCGCAGGCCTGATGGCAGCCGAGGAACTGGCCAAAGCCGGGCACTCTGTTGTTGTGGCAGAGGCCAAGCCTTCGGTTGCGCGAAAGTTCCTGATGGCGGGAAAGTCCGGGCTGAACCTGACCAAGGACGAACAGTTTGAGATTTTGCTGAGGTCCTATGGTGAGGCCGCGACCTGGTTGCGACCAATGATTGCCGAATTCGATGCGTCGGACGTGCAAACATGGGCGCAAGGGCTGGGGCAAGAGTTGTTTGTCGGCTCGACCGCGCGGGTATTTCCGACGTCGATGAAAGCCTCTCCGCTGTTGCGGGCGTGGCTGGCACGGCTGGCAGAGGAGGGTGTGCAGGTCAGAACACGTTGGCGGTGGGTTGGTTGGGACGGTGCCCAAGCCGTTTTTGATACGGCTGATGGCAGGCAGAAGCAGTTCCCCGATGTGACCGTTCTTGCGGTGGGCGGGGCAAGCTGGTCGCGGTTGGGATCAGACGGAGCATGGGCATCGGTGCTGCAAGACAAAGGCGTGCCCCTCACACCTTTCGCACCCGCAAATTCAGCCGTTTCCGTAGATTGGAGCCCCCATATGCAGCCGCATTTTGGCGCGGCTTTGAAATCGGTTCGGTGGAGGGCCGGAGAGTTGGAGAGCCGCGGCGAGGCTGCGGTGTCGGCGAAAGGGTTGGAAGGGGGCGGATTGTACTCACTGACCCCTGCCTTGCGTGACAGAGCGCCGCTTTTTGTCGATTTGGTTCCGGATTTGGATGCCGATACGTTGCGTAGTCGTTTTGCGTCAAAGAAATCGAAAACGACCCTGTCGCAGTGGCTGAAGAAATCTCTGCACCTGTCTCCGCAAAAGGTCGCCCTGTTTCATGAAATGTCCAAGCGCGATGGCCAGATCCGGTCGCTAGACGTGAGCGTGATCAAGCATCTGCAGATCACCCACGCGGGCTTGCGTCCTATGGACGAGGCCATTTCCACAGCAGGAGGCGTGCCACGTGCTGCGCTTAATGAAGGGCTCATGCTGACCGCATGTCCCGGAGTGTTTTGCGCGGGAGAGATGCTGGATTGGGAGGCCCCGACCGGGGGGTACCTTCTGACGGCCTGCCTGGCGACCGGCAGTTGGGCTGGGCGTTCGGCGGCACATTGGTTGGATCAAAGCGGTTAGCGGGTTCGCGCCAGCATCGCCAGACGGATCATGGCGCGTTCGACCAATGCCATGGCCGGTGCCGTTCGCCCGGCCGAGCGCAGCGACAGGTCGGTATCTGTCAGAACCGTCAACGCAGTTTGCAGTTTTGGCGCACCCCACCCCTGGGCCTGGCGCAGAATGCGGTCACGCCGTTTCCCATAAACCGGGGGGCGCAGCTTTCCGATGCCCTGCGCTGCTCCGCCCGGATCGGATGCGCAGGCATACAAAGTGCGGAAGTGCCTTGTCGCGCCGATGCACAGGCTGACCGCATTGGTTCCCTGTGACTGCAAACGTCGGATCAGCGGGCCGATTTCACCCGCGCGACCATCGGCAACCACGTTCAGCACATCGTCCAGGGCGGCCTCGGTCGAACGAGGCGCGCAGGCTTCGACGTCTTCAATGGTCAGATCGGAACTGTCTCCGCGCTTGTAAAGCGACAGTTTCTCAATCGTTTGGGTGAAGTCACCGGGGCTTATACCGGTTGCCAGCTCAGCAATCGCGGCCATCGAATCACGCGGGATGTTCTGCAAGCCGGCCTTAGAAAGTACTCGTTCAACCTCGGCCCGGGATGGCGGGTCGTCATAGATACCTACCGCATAGGCCGAGCGGTGCGATTCGAACGCTTTGCGAATCTTGGAACTGGCCTTGAGCTGCCCGGCGGTGACGATGATCTGGGCATCGGCAGCCACCCAATCCTCCAGTGCGGCAAGGATTGCGGGGGCGGCCGTGTCGGTTGTGTCTTCGACGAATACAGCGCGTGGCCCGGGAAAGAACCCGACTGCCTTTACGGCATCCAGCAACAAGGCCGGATCGCCACGCAGATCGCTTCCGGGCAGGCGGGTCAACCGCATCTCTTCTTCTGCATTGGCGCCCAGCAGAGCGGCCAAAACCTGTTGCCGCTTTAGCGCTACGCGCATCGCATCCGCACCGTAGATCAACAGCCCGGTCTTGTCCGCGTCGGGTCTCGAGAAATATCCCTCGGCCTCGCGCGGGCTCAGCTTCATGAAGACAGATCCGGCGTGGCGTACAGCCGACTGATGATCTGATCGGACAGAATCACCATCAGGCGCTGCGTAGCATCCCGCTCATCAGCCAGGGTGGATACGGTGGACCCAGCAGCCGAATACCCCACGAAGTCCGTCACCGAGCCCGAGGCAAGAACTTGCCCCGTCGCTTTCGATCTAAGCGAATAGTTGGCAGTCCCGTTGATGATAAGACGGTTGGTTTCGTTCGTTGAGGTGATCGATGCCGCCACCGTCTGGGTCGCGACGGAAACGTCCAGACTGTATTCACTGCCGGATGTTGCGCTACGGCCAAGCTTTTGTTCCAGATCTTCGACCAGAAGAAAGCTGGTGACCGTGTTTGGTGCCGACACTTCGACGCGACCAAAAAGGGCCGAGCCCGATCCGCCCGGAGCGTACACAGGTTCAAACCCGCAGGCGGCAAGCGCCAACGGCATCAGCAACAAGGTTCTGCGGTTAAACGACGACATTCACGATCCGGCCCGGTACAACGATTACTTTCTTGGGTGTAGCGCCATCCAGCGCCTTTTGCACAGCTTCGGTGCTCAGCGCGATTTTTTCAACCTCGTCCTTGGGCATATCCTTGGCCACGCTGATTTCCGCGCGGCGCTTGCCGTTGATCTGGATCGGCAGGGTTACGGTGTCGTCCACCAGCATAGCTGCATCCGCAATTGGCCATGGCGCCGTGGCAACCAGCCCTTCGCCACCCAGCAGCTGCCAGAGTTCCTCGGACAGGTGTGGGGTCATCGGCGACATCAGCTGTGCCAGTGTTTTGGCGGCCTCGCGCTTGGCTGCGGTGCCTGCCTTGGATTTGGCCAGCGTGTTGGTGAAAGCATAAAGCTTGGCGATTGAGGCGTTGAAGCCGAAAGATTCGACTCCGCCTGTGACGTCATGGATGGCTTTGTGCATCTCGCGCAGCAGGATTTCATCCTCGGCATTGGCCGGAACATCCGATTCGGCGATTTCCGTCGCGATCCGATGTACACGGCTAAGGTGCTTGAACGCAGCCTCGGCCCCGGATGCGGTCCATTCCACATCCCGTTCAGGCGGCGAATCGGACAGGACGAACCAACGCGCGGTATCTGCGCCGAAGGCCGAGATGATGCTGACCGGGTCGACCACGTTTTTCTTGGATTTCGACATCTTGGCCGAAGGGATGATCTCAACCTCGGTGCCGTCGGCCAGTTTCCCGTCGGTCACATCTTCCGGCAGGTGATAAACCGGCCGGCCATTGGCATCGCGTGTCTGATAGATCTCATGCGTGACCATGCCCTGCGTGAACAGCGCATTGAACGGTTCGATGGCTTTCTTCGGCAGGTGACCCGTGATGTTCATCGCCCGCGCGAAAAAGCGCGAATAGAGCAGGTGCAGAATCGCGTGCTCGATCCCGCCGATATACTGGTCGACATTCATCCAGTATTCGGCCTCGGCCAGATCGGTGGGCGTGTCAGCGCGTGGCGCGGTGAAACGGGCGAAATACCACGACGAATCGACAAAAGTGTCCATCGTATCGGTTTCACGCTTGGCGGGCGCGCCGCAGGATGGGCAAGGCGTGTCACGCCAATTGGCATGGCGGTCCAGCGGGTTGCCGGGGATCGAGAAGTCGATGGGTTTGCCGTTGCCATCGTCGTAAGGCAATTCGATCGGCAGATTTTCTTTCTTCTCGGGCACGGTGCCACATTTGTCGCAATGCACGACCGGAATCGGGCAACCCCAATAGCGTTGACGGCTCAGGCCCCAGTCGCGCAGACGGTATTTTGTGACGCCTTCAGCCCAGCCTGCTTTTTCCGCGAAATCGACGGTGGCGTTGATCGCCTCATCCCCAGTGGCCTCGGTCAGGCCTGCGAAATGGTCCACCCAGCGGACTTTTTCAGTTTTCGGCGGCACAAAGGCGATCTTGTCGACCGGCGTATCGTCATCCAGTGCAAAGAAGGTGTCGATGACCGGCAGGCCATACTTGCGGCAGAAATCAAGGTCGCGCTGGTCATGCGCGGGGCAGGCAAAGATCGCGCCAGTTCCGTAATCCATCAGGATGAAGTTGGCGATCCAGACCGGCAGTTCCCAGTTCGGGTCCAGCGGGTGACGCACGCGAATGCCGGTGTCGTAACCCAGCTTTTCGGCCGTCTCGATGGCCTCTTCCGTGGTGCCACCCTTGCGGCATTCGGCAACAAACTCAGCAACTTCGGGGTTTTCGGCCTCAAGCTGCTTGGCAATCGGGTGATCCGGCGAAATACCAACAAAGGACGCGCCCAACAGCGTATCGGGCCGAGTCGTATAGACGGTGATCGGCTCACCACCATCAGTACGTTCGAAGCCAAATTGCAGGCCGCGCGACTTGCCGATCCAGTTTTCCTGCATCAGCCGCACTTTGGCAGGCCAGTTTTCCAGCGTATCAAGCGCATCCAGCAATTCTTCGGAATAGTCCGAGATTTTGAAGAACCACTGGGTCAGCTCGCGCCGTTCCACCAGCGCGCCCGAGCGCCAGCCACGTCCATTTTCCACCTGTTCATTGGCCAGAACGGTCATGTCGACCGGGTCCCAGTTCACCACGGCGTTCTTGCGGTAAACCAACCCAGTGTCGAGCATATCGAGGAACAGAGCCTGCTGCTGGCCATAATATTCGGGGTCACAGGTGGCGAATTCGCGGGACCAGTCTATCGACAGGCCCAGTGGCTTCATCTGTCCGCGCATGTCGGCGATGTTGCTATATGTCCAGTCTTTCGGGTGGCCGCCAATGGCCATGGCGGCGTTCTCTGCGGGCATCCCAAAAGCATCCCAGCCCATCGGGTGCAGCACGTTATGCCCCGTCGCCAGCTTGTGACGCGCAATGACGTCGCCCATCGTATAGTTGCGCACATGCCCCATATGGATTCGGCCTGACGGGTAGGGGAACATCTCAAGCACATAATATTTCGGCTTGTCCGCCTTATGGTCGGCGGTGAAGATCCCGGCCTTGTCCCAGGCTTCCTGCCATTTTGCTTCGATTTCGGTGGCCGAGTAGCGCGACATTGTGCGGTCCTTCGTGAATGAAAACGCCGGGCGTGAGCCCGGCGTGGTAATATTGTGATTTTCGGCGGGTGGCTAGAGTTTGTTGTCCGCAATGCGCAACTGGCGTGCGCGGTTCAGGATCGCATCCTCGACCGCCCGCGCCGTTGCAGCGCTGACCGGAGCGCCTCCGCTGCTTTGCAGTGCCACCGAAAGCGACCGCGCCGCCAGAGCCGGGTCACTTATATGCACGGTCGCGCGATAAGAACGTCCGCCACCAGGCGGCGTGCCGTAACCGGTTACGATCACGCCGGTAAATGGATCAACTTCCTGAATTGGGAGGAAATTCAACACATCCAGTGAGGCGGCCCACAAATACCGATTCACATTGACGATCTGTTCAGCATTCCCGCGGTTGAACACATCCCAGATTGTTGAGCGTTCTGGATCATTCAGCTCTCGTTCTTCTGTACGTGTGCTATCTGTATACAGCAATGCGGGATTCGGAGCCGCACTCTGATTCTGTCCGCAGGCCGACACGGCAGCAGTCATTATGGTCAAACCGAAAATCGTCTGCAGGCGCATTGTCGACTGGTCCTGTTTCACTTGGTCTACTTTGTTACGTGTTACTCCTAGACAAGGTCCAGTTCAGCAACAACCCTATTCTTGTTACACATGTCAGTGTGGACGGCAGTTTAATCCCCAAATATCGACTGTGGCATCCTTGCACCAATTTGGGGTCAATGCACCCTTCACATTTAAGGCAAGCTTGCGCTTTGGGGGCAATCCGAGCGAAACGGTTCCCGTGCTGAGACATGTGCTGAGGCATGTGTCGAGTAGAAAAACTTTTGAAACCGAGGGAAACAAGATGAAAAAAGTTCTCTTCGCATCGACCGCTCTGATCGCAACCGCAAGTGTTGCAGCGGCCGACGTTAAATTCAGCGGCTATGGTCGTTTTGGTATTGGCTACCTTGAAGACCGTACCGGTGACGTAAACAACTTCACCACAGACGCAAACGGCGACATCATTGCTGATGGCACCGCGAACGTCGAAACCGACAGCACCATCCTGGTCTCGCGTTTCCGTCTGAACATCGACGGCACCGCAGAAACCGATGGCGGCGTTGAGTTCTCGGCTCGTGTTCGTCTGCAGGCTGACGAAAACGCCGACACCGGCGAAGCCAACTCGGCTGGCCTGAACGGCGCACGCTTCTCGGTCATCTACGGTGGTCTGCGTGTTGACGCCGGCAACGTTGCGGGTTCCTTCGACAACCTGGCGAACTACTACGGTAACGAGCCTGGCCTGGAATCCTTCATCGGTCAGTACTCGGGCGTTGACTATAGCTTCCTGGCCTACTCGTCGACCGGTTCGGGTTCGAACGCTGTGTTCTTCCAGTACGCAGTTGGCGATTTCGCATTCGGCGCGTCATATGACCAGGCAACTATTGCTTTTGACGGTGTTGCGCAGGACGCAGACCGTTGGGACATCAGCGCAACCTACAACTTCAACAACATCACCGCTGCACTGGCCTATGGTCAGACCAAGGCGAACGTGAACAGCAGCAGCGAAAAGCAGTCGCTGACCGTTCTGACCCTGGGTGCAGAATTCGGTGACTTCTCGGGTACTGTGTTTGTAGCTGACGATGACGTTGTAAACGACGATCGCAACGGCACCGCATACGGTCTGTCGCTGGCCTACAACCTTGGCGCGGCAACCACTCTGACCGCCGCTTACGGTGACGGTTCGGCGGATGACGACAACCAGCAATATGGTATCGGCGTTAAGTACGACCTGGGCGGCGGTGCATCGCTGCGCGGTGGTCTCGGCCAACAGAAGCGTGGCGACGGCGACAGCCAAGTACGTGCCGACTTCGGTGCTCAGTTCAACTTCTAAGTTGAGCTAAACCACAAAGTTTAAGGGCAGGTCTTCGGACCTGCCCTTTTCTTTTGAGCGGACTTGGTGTTTTCCTGCCCCAAAGCAGAGAGAGGAAATCCATGTCGCTGCACGACATCACTGCCCGCATCGCCAAGGCCGAATCCGCCGCCGGACGACTTGCGGGATCGACAAAGCTGATCGCGGTTTCAAAGGTCCAGCCGAATGAACGTGTTGAGGCTGTGCTAGGCCATGGCCACCGCTGTTTCGGGGAAAACCGTGTGCAGGAAGCGGCCGAAAAATGGCCGGGCTTTAAGGAGAAATTCTCAGGGATAGACCTGCATTTGATCGGACCGCTGCAAACCAACAAGGCCCGGCAGGCAATGGAGCTGTTCAACGCGGTTCACTCGGTGGATCGGCCCAAGCTGGCCAAAACACTGGCGCGGCTGGCGCAAGAGCTTGGCCAATGTCCGGATCTGTTCATCCAGGTCAATACCGGAGAAGAAGAACAGAAAGCAGGGATCATGCCGGCAGATGCGGACGCCTTCATCGCCGAGTGCCGCGAACTGGATTTGCCGGTTCAGGGATTGATGGCAATTCCACCAGTTGAAGAAGAACCCTCGCTGCATTTTGCGTTGCTGGCCAAAATTGCCGAACGCAACGGGTTGCCGGGCTTGTCGATGGGGATGAGCGGTGATTTCGAGCAGGCGATTGCGTTGGGTGCCACCCACGTGCGCGTGGGGTCCGCCATCTTTGGCGAGAGGGTCAAACCTGCGGGATAATCAGACGCGTTCCGGGGGAAACTCTACGCGCGATCCAATGCAGATGGTCTCGGCGAAACGCGACGCAGCCCTCGGTCGGGTAGCCGGGGCGTCTCCATTGGTGAAGGAAAATGGCTGATCCCCGGTCTGACACAGAGTTAGGCCAGTTCCAGTCGGTGATCAGCACCAGATCATACAAAGGATCCGCGCGCCGCAGCTTTTCGTGGCTGGGCGCATAGGGCGCGCTGACCATCTGATTATAGTGGCTGTCCGCGCTGTCATCAGACCAAAGGTCGCCGGGGCCTATGGGGATGGCCCATGAGGCCGGAGCAGTGAGCCTGTCCGGCCGAAACAGCATGCCGACAATGTGATGTACCCCGATTGGCGTTGCCCCATCGCCTTCGCGCTTGTCATCTGTCAGGCCGCCTTTTCCGATCGAACACGGAAAGAGACGCCCGGCAAACCGAACACCGTGAGGCGTAAGAACCAGATCGTCGGGGGTCACAGCAAATGGCCTGATTTCGCGGCCTTGGTTGCCAGATATCCCCGGTTATGGGCCGTTTCACCCACTTTCAGCGGCACCCTTTCGGTCACTGCGATGCCTGTCTGTTCCATCATCGCGATTTTCGCCGGGTTGTTTGTCAGTAACCGAACCGACGAAAAACCAAGTTCTTTCAGAATGTCCGAGCCCAGTCGGAAATCGCGTTCATCGTCTTCGAATCCCAATCGGTGATTGGCCTCGACCGTGTCAAAGCCCTGATCCTGCAGGAAATAGGCCCGCATTTTGTTGGCAAGGCCGATACCGCGCCCTTCCTGGTTGAGATACAGCAACACGCCCGCGCCCTCAGACCCCATCTGGGCCAGCGCTCCGCGCAACTGGGGCCCGCAATCGCATTTCAAGCTGCCCATCAAGTCGCCCGTGAAACAGGCCGAATGCAAACGGGCCAGCACAGGTTTGCTTCGGTCCGGGCGACCGATTTCTACGGCATAGTGTTCTTCTCCGCCATCTTCGGGGCGGAAAACGTGCAGCCGACCGGCCTCGGACACTTCCATCGGCAGGCGCGCGGCTGCAATCGCGTGCAGGGCGCTTCGATCTGCCAGATGCGGTGCAGCGCGGGTATGGTCGATGCAGGTCAGGCCGTGTGCCACCGCAAAATCGCGACCGTCATCAATGGGAACCACCACGGCGGTCGGCAAGAGGCGTGCGGACTTCGTCAAAGCGATGGCAATACGGTGCAGATTGGCACTACCCTGACGTTCGGACATTAGGGGGCCCTTCATCGGGGTGTTCAGATCATCCGAGGGGTCGGCAACGGCCTGAACCCATGCGATGTCAGTGTCCGATGGGATGATTACCCGTGCGAGATCGCCATCATAGGCGCGCGCCTTCAGCGTTTCGGCGCGTCTTACGGTAACTGCGACCACGGGTTGGCCTTCGAAACTCCGCAAATCGGCCAGCCGCTGCGCACTTAATGTCTCAGACGCAATCGCTATGACGCTGAATCCGCTGTCATCAGTCAATACGACTGGAACGCCCATGCGCAAATCCGCGCGGGCCCGTGCCAGTAATTCCGAGATATCGGGGATAAGACTCATCTATGTTACCCTATAACGTGTTGGTCTTCGTCTAACCCGAACAGAAGAAAAAGTGAAACAATTCCTCTGCGTCAGACACGAGGGCGTGAGACCATTGCAGTAAATCTTGTTGATTGCATCTTCCGCACGCAAATGGTGGAAAAGGCTTAGGAGGACCGGACATGGCTCAGCTCAAGAAAATCCTGCTGGTGGATGACGATGAAGATCTGCGCGAGGCGCTCAGCGAGCAACTCGTGATGACCGAGGATTTCGACGTGTTCGAAGCGGCAGACGGTCAATCCGCCATGGAGCGCGCACGCGAGGCGATTTACGATCTGGTCATTCTGGACGTCGGTCTGCCGGATACGGACGGTCGTGAGCTGTGCCGTCTGATGCGCAAACAAGGCGTCAAAAGCCCGATCCTGATGCTGACCGGCCATGACAGCGACGCAGATACCATTCTGGGTTTGGATGCCGGTGCCAATGATTACGTCTCTAAGCCGTTCAAATTTCCGGTCTTGCTGGCCCGCATCCGCGCGCAGTTGCGCCAGCATGAACAATCCGAAGACGCGGTCTTTGTGTTGGGGCCGTATACCTTTAAGCCGGCGATGAAGATGTTGATCACCGAAGAGGATCGAAAGATCCGCCTGACCGAGAAAGAAACCAACATTCTCAAGTTCCTGTACCGCTCGGCAGATGGCGTGGTCGCCCGCGACGTCCTGCTGCACGAGGTCTGGGGTTATAACGCCGGTGTCACCACACATACGCTGGAAACCCACATCTATCGTCTGCGCCAAAAGATCGAACCTGATCCATCGAACGCGCGCCTTTTGGTCACAGAATCGGGCGGATATCGCTTGGTCTCGTAACTCCGGGTGGATTGACGTGGATCAAAGTGATACTCTGGATGTGTAATTAGAGTACTCCCAACCCGCGCATGTCCGGGTTATGACATGCACCTCCCTGTTGGACTGCCGGGCCTTATGGCCCGGCCTTTTTTTGGGGCGGCAGGTGTGAACGAATGTCCGGTTCGAGCCCAAAGCGGAAGTTCAAAAACGCATCTTTAGTGACCCTCAG
Source organism: Ruegeria sp. A3M17 (assembly GCF_003318255.1). Classification (GTDB taxonomy): domain Bacteria; phylum Pseudomonadota; class Alphaproteobacteria; order Rhodobacterales; family Rhodobacteraceae; genus Ruegeria. Next base: position 260,944 of record NZ_QOCF01000035.1, on the reverse strand, counting down.
TAGCCGGTGGACCCAGATGCTGGTATTCAGAGAATTGGGTAGTTCTATGAGGTCATAAATGCAGCGATCATTTGCCATCGTCTCAACACTCCTTTTTTCAATTTCCACGACGGCAGCTAGTGCAACGGAAGACATCCGACTCGTTGTGCAAATCACAATTGACGGACTGCGCGGAGACTTGATTTCTCGTTATGAAGCCGCCTTCGGCGCGGCCGGCTTCAAAAGGCTTATGGAAAGCGGCGTCTGGTACACCGACGCTCATCATCGTCACGCCAACACCGAAACCATTGTTGGCCACGCGACACTCGCTACAGGAGCCCATCCCTCTGAGCATGGAATGATTGGCAATGCCTGGTTCAACAGGGCTGAAGAGCGATTGGGATACAATATTGAAGATCCGGACTACCCGATGTTGCCGGTTCCAGGCTTCGGTGGAAACCTTGATCAAGTCGACCCGACACAAGCCGCTGCAGTGACTTCGGGCCGTTCTCCCGTTAACTTGTTGGCGACGACGTTCGGAGACGAGCTGGTGAAAGCAAATGCCGGTCGATCAAAAGTGTTTTCCGTATCTGGTAAAGACCGTTCGGCGGTTGCAATGGCAGGGCATTCTGGAAAAGCTCTATGGCTGTCGGCGGCTACAGGGGCATTTGAAACAAGTAAATTTTACTATGACGCTTATCCAGATTGGGTTCTCGATTGGAATTCCAAACGCCCCGCAGATGCGAAGATCGAAAGTGAATGGTGGCCGGAGTGTTCAGACGCACCGTACCTAATGGAAAGAAAGGAACGCTCCTTCGTAACGAACCTTGGCACTTTCGGTCGCACTTTCCCCCATTTCTATGGGACTCCGGATGACGGGCTATATTACACGCAGGTTCTGTTGTCGCCGCATGGGGACCGGATTACGGCCGACTTTGCAAAAACTGTAGTCAAAGAGGAGGGGCTTGGTGATGATAAATGGCCAGACTACCTAAGCATCAGTTTTTCAGGTGTAGACGCAACCAACCATTTCTTCGGACCATCCAGCCTAGAAAATGAAGAAATGGTGCGTTGTTTGGATGAGACACTGGCTGATTTCTTTGAGTTCATGGATCGAGAGGTTGGACGTGCGAATGTGCTTTATGTTCTTTCCGCCGATCATGGCATGCCGGAAGCGCCAGAAGAGATGGCCGAAGCCGGGCTTTCGACATTCCGTAACTCCACCGAAGCATTGATGATAGATGTGAATTCGGTCATCGCCGATGAGTTCGGAGTGGAATCCGCAATACAGTTCTTTTTTCGTCCTTACGCATATCTGGACAATGCCGCCATTAAAGCGTCAGGCGCCGATAGGCGTGTTATCGAGCGACGCATCGTCGAAAACTTGATGGCTGCACCGGGCATTGAGCTTGCGATGCCAACTGAACCGTTTGCTGAACAACGAGGGCATACCCTTGAGGAGCACATTCGGCGAAACTATCACCCGACACGTTCTGGCGACATTTACGTTGTTCAGACACCTTATTCATTTCTCTTCGAGGAAGGTCCAATTGCCGTAATGCACGGATCGCCTTGGCGCTACGACACGCATGTTCCAATCATTTTCGCTGGTCCAGGTATCAAGCCAACTCGCGTCAGCCGTCCGGTTTCCACGGTAGACGTGGCCGTCACTCTGAGCACTATTTTTGGTATCAGCCAGCCTAGCAGTGCTGCGGGTGAAGCTTTAAGCGAAATTAGCGTTACAGATCCATAAGCGGTCTTGTCTTTTAGTCGAGTGACCGACTGTAATGCGTCTTGGTGGAGAAAACAGTGATCTTTGGCCCAATCTCCCAAGTTTGGCTAAATCTGGAGAGTTACCTCAACGAACGGCAGGTTTGTCCGCTTAGCTGCTCTTCCTCGATCGTTTCCTATGGCACCCCATCCCTCACCACGCTAACCTCCGACCAACCGCGACAGAGGAATCCCCCATGCCCTTTACCCTTGCCACCTGGAACATCAACTCGGTCCGCCTGCGCGAGCCTATCGTGCTGAAATTACTGCAGGAAGAAGCTCCCGATGTATTGTGTTTGCAGGAGTGCAAGTCTCCGGTTGAGAAAATCCCGACCGAAGGATTTGCCGAACTGGGGTACACCCACATGGTTGCAAGGGGCCAGAAGGGGTATAACGGCGTCGCCATCCTGTCGCGCCTGCCGATGGAAGAGGTCGGTGACAAGGATTTCGCCGGTCTCGGCCACGCCCGCCACATCGCTGGGCGGTTGGAAAATGGTGTCACCATTCACAATTTCTACGTCCCCGCCGGTGGCGACATCCCGGACCGTGAAAAGAACGAGAAGTTCGGGCAGAAGCTCGATTACCTCACGGATATGCGCGACTGGTTCCATGCCGAAAAGCCCGAAAAGTCCATTCTGGTTGGCGATCTGAACATCGCACCGCGCGAGGACGACGTCTGGTCGCACAAAAAACTGCTCAAGGTCGTTTCGCACACACCGATCGAGGTTGAGGCGCTGGCCGAAACGCAGTACGCGGGCGGATGGGTGGACATAACCCGTCAGGACGTCCCCGAGGGGCAGCTGTACAGTTGGTGGTCCTATCGCGCCCGCGATTGGGACGCAGCCGACAAGGGGCGGCGTCTGGATCATGTCTGGGCCACGCAGGATATCTCGAACGCGGGGCACTCCAGCCGCGTTCTGCGCGATGCGCGCGGGTGGGAAAAACCCAGCGACCACGCACCGGTCTTTGCGACATTCGACCTTTGATCCTGCAACTCTCCCCTTGGTTTCTGCCCTTTGCAGTTGCATATAGGGGCCAAATTCGAACGAAAGAGTGAATGCCATGGACCTTCTGAACGCCGCAGCCGAACCTGATACTGCCGATCTGATCAAGGACGGATCCGAGGCCACCTTTATGGCCGATGTTGTCGAGGCCTCGCAGGAAATCCCAGTAATCGTGGATTTCTGGGCACCTTGGTGTGGTCCGTGCAAAACGCTGGGACCGTTGCTGGAAGAGGCTGTGACCGCCGCCAAAGGGGCGGTGAAGATGGTCAAGATCAACGTGGATGAGGCGCAGATGATCGCCTCTCAAATGCGCGTTCAGTCGATCCCGACGGTGTACGCGTTCCATAAAGGACAGCCGGTTGATGGGTTTCAGGGTGCCGTTCCAGGGTCCGAGATCAAGGCGTTCGTGGACCGGGTGATTGAGGCCGCAGGTGGTGAAAGCCCCGGGGGGCAGCTGGATGACGCTGTTCTGGCTGCCGAAGAAATGCTGGCCGATGGCGCAGCCGTCGACGCCGCACAGACCTTTTCCGCCATTCTGGGGGAAGACCCGAACCACGCCGCCGCTTATGGCGGTCTGGTGCGCGCCCATATTGCCGCAGGCGATCTGGAGCAGGCCGAGGCCATTTTGAATGGCGCACCCGCAGAGATTTCAACCTCGGCCGAGGTTGAAGCAGCCCATGCCCAGCTTGAGCTGGCGAAACAAGCGGCCGATGCAGGCCCGGTGGGTGAGCTGAAAGCGGCGGTCGAGGCCGATGCCGACAATCATCAGGCGCGGTTCGATCTTGCGCAGGCGCTGCACGCCAATGGTGAAGTTGAAGAGGCTGTTACGCAGTTGCTGGAACTGTTCCGCCGCGACCGCGAGTGGAATGAAGGCGCAGCAAAGGCGCAGATGTTTACCATTTTCGACGCGCTGAAGCCCAATGATCCGATTGTTCTGAACGGGCGGCGCAAGCTCAGCTCGATGATATTTGCCTAAATCCTGATCAGGGCTACACTCGGGTACATGATGCATCCCGCTGATCTGCCGGAAACGGTATCCGTTTTCCCATTGCCCGGGGCGCTGTTGCTGCCCCGGTCCCGCTTGCCGCTGCATATTTTTGAGCCGCGCTACCTGCAAATGCTGGACGACGCGCTGAAAACACCTGAACGGCTGATCGGTATGATCCAGCCGAACCCATGTCAGTCCAACGAAAGCAAACTGCATCAAATCGGCTGTGCCGGGCGTGTGACGCAATTCTCTGAAACCGAAGACGGCCGGTACCTGATTACACTGTCCGGTGTCTCGCGGTTTCGGATCAAGTCCGAGTTGGATGCGTTTACGCCTTATCGCCGCTGTGCAGTTTCATGGGACGGGTTTGACCGCGATCTCGGTAAGGCCGAAGCAGACAATGCGTTCGACCGATCGCGATTCTTAGATCTTCTTGAACGGTTTTTTTCCTCGCGTCAGCTTTCGACCGACTGGGACACGTTGAAGGACGCTGATGACGAGCTGTTAGTGAATTCCCTGTCGATGCTGATGGATTTCGATCCCGAAGATAAACAGGCGTTGCTTGAGGCACCTTGCCTTCGCACGCGCCGCGAGACATTGGTGACATTGATTGAATTCGCCATGCGCGGCGGATCGAGTGAGGAAAAACTGCAATGAGCGACGCCGAACACCCTTTTGACCGCCACATGCTTGAGGCGCTGATCTGTCCGCAGACGCACACCACCTTGCACTACGACGCCGAAAAGCAGGAACTGGTGTCCAAAGCTGCCAATTTGGCCTTTCCAATCCGCAACGGTATCCCGGTGATGCTGGTGGACGAAGCCCGGCAGCTGGATTAAATCGCGTGCCCTTGCAGTAGTTTCGGCAGATCTCCGGTTAGCCCGGCGGCCTCGCGTACAAAGCCGCGACGTAGTCCTGGCATAGAACCGACGATCTCCATCCCGATGTCGCGCCCGAAGCGCAGTATCGGGTTATCGTTGGAAAACAGCTTGTTGAACACATCGGTCGCCATGGCCAGCGCCGCCGTGTCGAACCGTCTCCATTCCTGATAGCGCTCCAGTACCAGAACTGATGCGATATCCTCGCCGCGCCGTCCAGCCAGTGTCAGAACTTCGGCCAGAGCGCCTACGTCGCGAAGACCTGCATTCAAACCCTGACCCGCGATTGGGTGCATGCCGTGGGCCGCGTCGCCTACCAGCGCCATGCGGTCACCAATAAAGGAATTGGCGATGGTCAGGTTCAACGGATAGGTGAACCGGTCACCCTGCAGACGGATGTCCCCCAGAAAATCACCGAAACGCGGGCGCAATACCTGCAGGTAATCCGCCTCGTGCATGTCGTTGATGCGTTTGGCCATCTCAGAGCGTTCGCTCCAGACGATCGAGCTGCGATTGCCGGTCAGTGGCAGAATCGCCAAGGGGCCCGGGGGCATGAAGAACTGATGCGCCACGCCATTGTGGGGCAGGTCATGCTCGATGGCACAAACCAGCGCGGTTTGGCCGTAATCCCAGCCGGTGCGCTTGATCCCGGCACGCGCGGCGGTGCCGCTGCGGCGTCCATCACAGCCAACCAACAGCCCGCCGGTCAGGGTTGTGCCATCATCCAGCGTCAGCGTGACGCCCGAATCGTCGGTGGCTTGTCCAATAACCGTTTTACCGCTGATCTGCGTGATACTGCTTTGTTCGGCCATTGTGTCCAGAAACGCGCGGCGCAGGTGGCGGTCTTCGACCATGTAGCCCATCGGGCCTTCTTCAATCTCGGCATGGTCAAAATGCAGGAAAAATGGAGATGGACCAGCGCCGGAATGGCCATCAGTGACCTTGATCTCAAGCATGGGCTGGGCATGGTCTGCCACTATGTCCCAGACGCCAACCGCAGCCAGCAGGCGCTGCGAGGCCAGCGCCAGCGCATAGGCGCGCCCGTCGAAAGCCGCGTTTTTCCGCGTTTTTTCGGCCAATGCGTCGATAACGGTGACGGAATGCCCCGTCTGGGCCAGTGCCAGTGCCAGGGCCGGGCCGTTCAGGCCGCCGCCTACAATCAGGATGTCCGAGTTGTGTTCCATGCCTGCAATATGCGCGCCCTTTCGGGATTGTCCATGTGCGGTCCTGTCGCTACCGTCCTCCAAAGTGCTTTTTCCAGAGGGGGCGGGGATGCAGGACTGGCTGACCATGACGGCGTGTGATCTGGGTCGGGGTATCGGCATGGGACAGATCGATCCAGTTGAATTGACCGAGACCTATCTGGCCGCCATCGACGCGCATCCGCACCGTGACAGGATCTATGCCCGCGTTACGCATGATCGTGCTAGGGCCGAGGCACAGGCTGCGCAGGAGCGCGCCAATCTGGGCCTGCGGCGGTCCCTCCTGGATGGTGTGCCGATCAGCTGGAAAGATCTGTTCGACACCGCCGGCACGGCGACTGAGGCAGGCTCGGCCTTGCTGAAAGGCCGGGTGCCCGAAATGGACGCGGTCGTTGTGCGTAACGCCACCGCCATGGGCACGGTCTGTCTGGGCAAGACGCATATGAGCGAGCTGGCCTTCTCAGGCCTTGGCCTGAACCCGATCACTGGAACGCCCCCATGCATTGACGATGAAGACGCGGTATCCGGAGGCTCTTCCTCCGGCGCGGCAGCATCGGTGGCCTGGGGGCTTGCCGCCTGTGGGATCGGTTCGGATACGGGCGGGTCGGTGCGCATTCCGTCGGCCTGGAACAATCTGGTTGGGCTGAAAACCACCGCCGGGCGCGTCAGCCTTGAGGGAACAGTGCCCTTGTGTCTGCGGTTCGACACTGTTGGCCCACTGACCCGCTCAGTCGAAGACGCGGCCCATATGCTGGCCTTGCTCGAAGGGCGTTCTCCACCGGATCTTCGCGGTGCCAGTCTGAAAGGCCGCCGTTTTGCCAATCTTCAGACTGTGGCGCAGGACGAGCTGAGGGATGAACCGCGCAAGGCCTTTGAGGATGGGTTGCAAAAGCTCGCCAAGGCGGGTGCCGAGATCGTTCCGCTGGAGGTTCCTGAGTTGCACGACGCCATGGCGCTGTCCGGCATTCTGTACACGACCGAAGCTTATGGGTTGTGGCGCGATGTGATCGAAGCCAACCCTGACGCCATGTATCCCGAGATTCTGGAACGGTTTCGGTCGGGTCAAAACGCGACCGGTGCCGATTACATCGCGGCCTGGTCCAGGCTGAAAGCCTGTCGGGCTGCATGGGATGCCGCCACATCCGGGTTTGATGCGGTGCTCGCGCCCACGGCCCCCATTCTGCCGCCGAATCTGGATCGGCTGATGAATGACCATGACTACTACGTCACGGAAAACCTGCTGGCCCTGCGCAACACCCGTATTGGCAATCTGATGGGGCTGGCTGCGCTGACGCTGCCGACCGGAGCCCCCGGATGTGGCGTGATGATGATGGGCTATCCGGGCTCGGAAGAGGCCCTGCTAAGGCTGGGATCAGCCACCGAGGCGGCGTTGGCCTGAATGCCACAATCCCCTGATTCGCCACCTCTTTGTCTGGACGAAACCGGGTGCGATCTGTAGTCTGCCTGTAAAACGGGGCGAAATGATCCCGGTATTGAGGCAGTAGTTATGAATTTCCCCGAACGGTTTTCGGACCTACCGGAATATGCATTCCCGCGTTTGCGCACCCTGTTGGATCATCACCAGCCGGGTGCTGACGTGATTCACATGACTATTGGTGCGCCGATGCATGATTTCCCGGCGTGGGTCACCGATGTGATCACAGAAAACGCGGCCGGGTTTAAGGGATACCCGCCAAACGAAGGGTCGCCCGAGCTGCGGTTGGCGATTACTGACTGGATTGATCGCCGCTATGGCGTTTCGATGGACCCCGACACCAACGTGATGGCGCTGAACGGCACGCGCGAAGGTTTGTACAACGCCGCGATGGCGCTGTGCCCCGAGCAGAAAAACGGTGAAAAGCCCGTCATTCTGTGCCCGAATCCATTCTACCAAGTCTATATGGTGGCCTCGCTGTCGGTTCGTGCCGAGCCTGTATTCGTATCTGCAACTGCCGCCACAGGTCACTTGCCGAACTATTCGGGGCTACCAAAGGACGTTCTGAACCGCACCGTGGCGGCCTATATCTGTTCTCCTGCCAATCCGCAGGGTGCAGTCGCCTCGCGCGACTATTGGGTCGAACTGATCAAACTGGCTGAGACCTATGATTTCCGCATCTTCGCGGATGAGTGTTATTCCGAGATTTACCGCGACACGGCACCAACCGGTGTGCTGACCGTCGCGCAGGAACTTGGGGCCGATCCGGAACGGATCACTTTGTTCAATTCACTGTCAAAGCGGTCCAATCTGGCTGGTCTGCGCTCGGGCCTGATCGCCGGTGGTCCCGAGACCATCAAGAGGGTCAAGCAGCTACGCAACTACGCAGGTGCGCCTTTGCCGTTGCCTTTGCAGGCTGCCGCCGCAAAAGTTTGGGCAGATGAGGCGCATGTTGTAGAGAACCGCGCGCTGTATCAGGAAAAATACACGATCGCGGATGAGGTTTTCGCGGGCGTGCAGGGCTATATGTCGCCTGAAGCCGGGTTTTTCCTGTGGCTGCCGGTCGAAAATGGCGAGGAAACCACATTAAGGCTGTGGCAGGAGACCGGAGTGCGGGTTCTGCCTGGTGCATATCTTTCTCAAGGTGATCCGGGGCAGAACCCGGGCGAGCAATTTATCCGGGTCGCAATGGTGGCCCCAAAAACAGAGTTGCGGCAGGGGCTGATTACGCTCCGTGACTGCATCTATTCGTGAGGTACGAGGGCAAAATGGCATCATATAACGCGCGCAACCGCGATCCATTGCTGGACAGTACGACCCAGGCCGCCATCGAAAGGCGTAGCAAGGAACTGATCGGGATCGCCCTGATCCTACTGGGGCTGGCCTCGGCGGCGATGATCTGGTCCTACACGCCGGATGATCCGAACTGGATGGTGTCGACCGACGCGCCAGTGCAAAACTGGATGGGGCGAATTGGGGCGTCGATCGCCGCGCCGCTGTTCATGATCGTGGGTTGGGGCAGCTGGAGCATCGCAATGGTGCTGATCGGTTGGGGCATACGCTTTGCCGGACATTTTGGCGAGGACCGAGCGGTGGCCCGCCTGATCTTTGCGCCGATCTGGATTGCCATCGTTTCAGTCTACGCCGCTACTTTGGTGCCGGGCGAGGCCTGGCGCACGACCCACAGCTTTGGGCTGGGTGGTTTGTTTGGTGATACCGTCATGGGCGCGTTGCTGACGCTGCTGCCCATCTCATCCCATTTCATGGTCAAACTGATGTCGCTGGCAATGGCCGCGGGCATGCTGGTGCTGGGTACATTTGTCCTTGGGTTCACAAAAGCCGACGTGCGCAAAGGCGCGCGTGCCTTCTTGTTGGGCCTTGTGATGTCCTATGACATGCTGATGAACCTCTTGGGTCGCAGTGCGTCGGTGACCGCACAGGCGGCACGAGATCGCCGGGCACAGTGGGAAGAGCGTAAGGCCATCCGCGCAGAGGCCACCGATGCGGTGTTTGACGATGATATGGCGTATGCCGATCCGATGTTCGAAGAGCCGGATTTCGAAGAGCCCGAACCCGCAAAACCAGGTCTGCTGGCGCGGATGCCCAGCCTGATCCGCCGGGCCGACCCCATGCCGGAACCTGAACTGGTCGCCCGCGAACCGGTTGCCGGATTCGATGAAATGCCGGGTGAAGATCGTATCAAGTCCAAGATTTCGGCAGCCGTGCGCAATCGCAAAGTGGCCGCAGGTGAAGTGGCGCCAGAGGTCGATCCAACCCTGCCTTTGACCAAAGGTCGTGGCCGGGGGCCGGACCCGCTGATCCTGAACGCCAGAGGCGGAGAGGAGCTTCCGCCCGAGCCGCCGATGACTTCGGACGATCTGCCGCCCGAGCCGATGCTGACAGCCGAGCCAGAACCCGAATGGCAGCAGGAACCCCTGCATCAGGACTTTGCGCCCGAGCCCGTCTATGAGGATGAGGCCGTATTTGAAGACGCGCCCGAGCCCGAACCGGCCCCGCTTCCTGCGATGAAAATTCCAGTGGCCGAACCGCGCAAACCCGTGGTGGCACAGCCTGTGCGCCGCGCGCCTGCGCCGTCGCGTCGTGCACAGGCCGAAGCACAGCCTGGGCTGTCCTTTGAAGACCGGCATTCAGACTTCGAGCTGCCGCCTTTGAGCCTGCTGTCCAACCCTTCCAGCATTCAGCGCCATCACCTTAGCGACGAGGCGTTGGAAGAAAACGCGCGCATGCTGGAAAACGTGCTGGACGACTATGGCGTCAAGGGTGAGATCACCAGCGTCCGCCCCGGCCCGGTTGTTACCATGTACGAACTAGAGCCTGCTCCGGGCCTGAAAGCCAGCCGGGTTATCGGTCTGGCCGATGATATCGCGCGCTCGATGTCGGCGCTGTCGGCACGTGTTTCGACCCTGCCGGGGCGCTCGGTGATCGGGATTGAATTGCCGAATGAAAACCGCGAGATGGTGGTGTTGCGCGAAATCCTTGCCAGCCGTGATTTCGGCGATGGCAACCACGCGCTGCCGCTGGCGCTGGGCAAGGATATCGGCGGCGAATCCATGGTCGCAAACCTGGCCAAGATGCCTCACTTGCTGATTGCGGGGACGACCGGTTCCGGTAAGTCGGTCGCGATCAACACCATGATCCTGTCGCTGCTGTACAAGCTGACGCCGGATGAATGCCGCCTGATCATGATCGACCCCAAGATGCTTGAACTGTCCGTTTATGATGGCATTCCGCATCTTCTCTCGCCTGTTGTGACCGACCCGAAAAAGGCGGTTGTCGCCCTGAAATGGGTCGTGGGCGAGATGGAAGACCGCTATCGCAAGATGTCCAAGATGGGCGTGCGCAACATCGCGGGCTACAATGGCCGCGTAAAAGACGCGCTGGCCAAAGGAGAATTGTTCAGCCGCACCGTCCAGACCGGGTTTGACGACGAAACCGGCGAGCCAACGTTCGAGACTGAAGAATTCGCGCCCGAGGCGATGCCCTACATCGTCGTGATTGTTGACGAGATGGCCGACCTGATGATGGTCGCGGGCAAAGAAATCGAAGCCTGCATCCAGCGTCTGGCGCAGATGGCGCGGGCCTCGGGTATTCACCTGATCATGGCCACGCAACGTCCCTCGGTCGATGTGATTACTGGTACGATCAAGGCGAACTTCCCAACCCGGATTTCGTTCCAGGTGACCTCAAAGATCGACAGCCGCACGATCTTGGGTGAAATGGGTGCCGAGCAGCTTTTGGGGCAGGGTGATATGCTTTTCATGGCCGGCGGTGCCAAGATTACCCGTTGTCATGGTCCGTTTGTGTCGGACGAAGAGGTCGAAGAGATCGTAAACCACCTAAAACAGTTCGGCCCACCAGACTATGTGAACACCGTGCTGGACGGCCCATCTGAGGATAAAGCGGACAACATTGATGCGGTTCTGGGCCTGAACACGGGCGGCAATACCAACGGCGAAGACGCGCTTTACGATCAGGCTGTGGCGATTGTGATCAAGGATCGCAAATGCTCGACCTCGTACATTCAGCGGAAACTTGCCATTGGCTACAACAAAGCTGCGCGACTTGTTGAGCAAATGGAGGATGAAAGCATTGTTTCGTCGGCAAATCATGTCGGGAAACGCGAAATCCTCGTCCCTGAACAATAGGATATTTAATAACAAGGGCAGAGCGCTTATCTGGGGACTTATGAAACAGATTACCTTTGCCCTTGCTTTGACACTCGCCGCGCCTGCGGCCTGGGCGGCTGAAAAGCTGCCGTTGTCGCAAATCTCAAACTACCTCAATGGCCTCAAAACCGTTGAGACCACGTTTACGCAAGTTAACGATGACGGTTCCCTGAGTACCGGAAAGCTGTGGATGGAACGCCCCGGTAAGATGCGGTTCGAATATGACCCGCCCAACAGCGCTGTGGTTCTGGCGCGCGCAGGTACGGTGCAGATCTTTGATCCGAAATCGAACCAACCGCCGGAGCAGTACCCGCTAAAACGTACGCCGTTGTCGCTGGTGCTGGCGCGCAACGTCAATCTGGGACAGGCGAATATGGTGGTCGCCCATGATTTTGACGGGACGGCCACGGTTGTTACCGCTCGGGACCCAAAGAACCCCGAATCCGGACGGATTGAGCTGATGTTCACGGGGGACCCGATTGAGCTGCGCAAATGGGTCATTCACGACAATGCCGGTAGTCAGACGACCGTTCTGCTGGGGCAGTTGAGTACCGGCGGAAATCTCAGCAACGATCTGTTTTCCAGATCAAAAAGAAGCGGGTCAGGCAATCGCTGACCCGCAATTCTGTCAGTAGCGGCAATTGGCCAGCTGCGCCTGATAAAGCTTGGCGCGTGCGTCGACGTCATTGGCGACGTTCAACAGCCAGGATTTGCTGTTATGGCTGCCGCGGGCAAAGCCGGTGTGCCCCTCGTGATAGGCCAGATACTGGTTGCGGGTATCTGTGGGGTGAATACCGTTCCGCTGTTGGCTTTTGTTCATGTACCAGCCGATGAAATCTGACGCATCGCGGATGCGGTCCCGCTTGGCGCGCCGTTTGCCGGTCTCTTTGCGGTATTCATCCCAGGTGCCGTCCAGCGCCTGACTGAAACCGTAGGCGCTGCTTTGACGGCCCATAGGGATCACACCCAGAACGTATTGGTGCGGTGTGCGTGCGTCGTGCTTATAGCGGCTTTCCTGATAGATTGTCGCCATCTGAACGTGAATTGGGACGCCCCATTTCCGTTCGGTGCTTTTGAACGCCTTGATAAAATCAGGCCGTTCGCGCGCAATGCTGCACGCGTCATTCAATCTGCTCGGTGGCTGTTTGGACCCACCACCGCAGGATGCCAAAAGCAGCACCCCGAAGAGTACGAAAAGAATTCTGCTCATGTGCCTCGTGCCTTTTTTCTTTATTCTAGCGCAAATTGAGCGTTTAGGAAATCACAATCGTCATAGGACAATGGCTAGAATTATAGGCAAAGCGCCCACGGACAGCACAGTTGATACCATGACCATCCCTGCAACCGCGTCCGAATCCGCGTCAAACCGCTCGGCCAGTAGGTACGATGTAACTGCGACCGGGGTGCACATCTGAAGGACCAGTACGCCGAAGGCGGTTGAATCCAGATCAAAGAAGCGGGCTATTGCCCAGCCAAGGGCGAAGCAGACCACAAGCTTCAGGATAGACAGCCAGATCGCCTGACTCAATTTGCGCGTCGTCAGCCTTGCAATTGCCACACCGACTGTAATCAACATCATAGGGATGGCCATTTGGCCCAGCAGCTCTAGCGTATTGGTCAGGAACAATGGCGTTTCCCAGTCCTGCCATAGGAATAAGGCCCCAAGCAGGGTTGCCCAAACCATCGGTTCGCGCGCAACTTTGCCGAATGCACCCTTTCCAGCGACGAGGTAAATTCCATAGGTGAAGGAAAACAGGGCGGTAATGGCCAGGAAAATGACTGCAAAACCAAGGCCTGCCTGACCAAACGCAAAAATACACAGCGGCAAACCCAGATTGCCCGTGTTCCCAAAAATAAGCGGCGACAGGTAAGTGCGGCGGTCCAGGTTTGAAAATCGAACGAAAACGCCCAAGGCCACAGCAAGGCCAACATGTCCCGCAATTGCGGCCAGTGTGAAACGGGTCAACTCTCCTGCCGGGATCTCGGTCTGCATCAGTGCCACAAATATCAGGCTGGGCACGGCAAGCGTCACGGCAAGGCGCGTCACAAACTCCAAACGGTACTCAAAACCAAGTTTGACCCAGGTGAATCCAATGCCCGCCAGCAGGAAAACCGGCGCTACAATTTCGAACACTGTCAGTAAGATGTTCACAGACTGTTTCCTTTAATTTCCGATCAATGATTGGCATTCCGGCCCGGAAAGAGGTAGAAAGTTCTCTGGGGGCTGAGATAATGCTGAAGACAAATGCCAAGTACCGCCTGGGACAGGTGGTCCGCCATAAAAAGCATCCCTTTCGAGGGGTGATTTTTGACGTGGACCCGGAATTTTCCAACACAGAAGAGTGGTATCAGGCCATTCCCGAGGACAGCCGCCCCATCAAGGATCAGCCGTTTTACCATCTGCTCGCAGAAAACGATCAATCCTTCTATGTGGCTTATGTTTCAGAACAAAATCTGGTTGCGGACCAATCGGGGGAACCGGTTGAGCATCCTGATATTCCTGACATGTTCGGTCCTTTCGAGAATGGCGCGTACCCGCTGCACTTTAATTTGAACTAAGTGATTTGGTGCGCCAGATTGCGCGCCCTGGTGGTCAATAACCTAACGCACAACCGTCTTTTCTGGGGTCGCTTGCGCCTTCCAGAACACCATCTGTGCGGATTCGGATTGCTTGCGCCCCGCCAAGTGGCGTTTCTGGAACCTGAACGTTGTGCCCAAAATCGCTCAATTGTTGAGATGTGCTGGGCGGAATTCCGCGTTCAAGTTTCAGAACGCCGCCGTCTGCAAAGGCGCGCGGGGCGTCCACAGAGGCCTGCAAACCCAACCCATGATCCGTGAGGTTGGACAATAGGCGTGCGTGGCCAGTTGGTTGAAAAGCGCCGCCCATCACGCCAAATGGCATGAGCACGCGTCCTTCCCGTTTAAGCATACCGGGAATGATCGTGTGCATCGGGCGTTTGCCCGGGCCAAGCTCGTTTGGGTGACCGGCGCTCAGGTTGAAGCCTGAGCCGCGGTTTTGCAGCAAAATCCCGTATTTTTTCGATGCGATGCCAGATCCGAAGCTGTGAAATATGGAGTAGATCAGCGAAACGGCCATCCGATCCCGGTCAACAACCGTGATATAGACCGTGTCCTTGTGAATGGACTCGGTTAGTGGGGCCGCCGCTGGCATGGCGCGCTTGGGGTCAATCAACGCGGCCAGCTTATCCGCCACGCTCTGGTCGAGGAAGCGTTCAGCGTGGGTTGTGTGATCGGGGTCCGCAATGAACCGATTGCGCGCGTCATAGGCGAGTTTTGAGGCCTCGGCCTCAAGATGGATGAGTTCTGGGCCAAATGGGTCAAGACCGGCCAGATCGAAGTTCTTTAGGATGTTCAAAAGCAGGATTGCAGTCGCACCTTGGCCGTTGGGCGGGTGTTCGACAAGATCGATGCCGTTGTAGTTTCCGCTGACGGGTTGGGTTTCTGTGCATTGCGTGGCCAGAAAATCCTCGGCCGTGTGAACACCACCCAATGCCGTCAGGGCGTCAATCATATCCTGTGCAATTTCACCGGAATAAAAAGCATCACGGCCATTGCGCGCAATCTGGCGCAAAACCTCGGCTTGCCCTGGCGCGCGAAAGACCTGACCTGTTTTTGGCGCTTCGCCGTCAGTCAGGTAGTGCCTGCGCGCGGCGCCCTGTAACGTGGCAGCCCCCGTTTTCCAATCAACGGCGACGCGGGGTGCAACCGGGACACCCACCTCGGCATAGTGTATGGCTGGCTGTAGAATTGCGTCCAGCCCAAGCTTTCCTTCGGATTCTGCCAAATGGCAAAACGCATCAACTGCACCGGGAATGGTCACGGCGTCGGGCGTGTTTAATGGCACTGAATCCAGCCCCTCGGCCCGCAACCGATCGGTATCCGCCGCTGCTGGCGCACGGCCAGACCCGTTCAGAGCCCGAATTTGATCTTCGCCCGCGCGATTGAACAGAACAAAGCAATCACCGCCGATCCCAGTCATCTGCGGTTCACAAATACCCAGCAGCACGGCACCTGCGATGGCGGCGTCCATGGCATTGCCGCCTTGTTGGAGAATACTCACCGCAGCCTGCGCGGCCAGAGGATGTGATGTGGCGCACATTCCTTCGGTTGCCAAAACTTCGGACCGACCTGGAGTGTGAAAATCCCGCATAGCTTTGCCTTCTCCCTTTGACCGCGCCGAAGGTAAAGCGTGGTCAGAGATTGTCTAGTCACATCAAGGAGAAGATCCTCGGCGCCGTTCACTGGGTGGGGGCTGTGACACGAGGCGCCGAGGGAAGCTATCTGAGCTACGGATACCTTTTTGCCCTTTGTTTGCGGCGCGGCAATGGTGCGATCAGGGCCTTTATGTGACGATTTTGGGTCAGGCGGTCGGGTTGGGAAAGTCAAACCGCAAGGACAACCGGTT
Organism: Ruegeria sp. A3M17; assembly: GCF_003318255.1. Taxonomy (GTDB): domain Bacteria; phylum Pseudomonadota; class Alphaproteobacteria; order Rhodobacterales; family Rhodobacteraceae; genus Ruegeria. The sequence goes on along the minus strand of NZ_QOCF01000035.1, from coordinate 245,075 downwards.
GCAGCCGTTCCGATGTTCATAGCGAATGTCGCTGGTCAGTTCGTGGATCAGGAACCAGCCAAACCCGCCTTCGGGCAACTCGTCGAGTGTCGATCCCAAAGGCGCGGGCACACCGTGGGGCACGCGAAATCCAGGCAAGGGAGTCCCGGTGTCAGAGATCAAAATGTCCAGCCAGTTTTGGTGCAGGCGACAATGCACCCGGACCTTGGCCGGAGTGACGCCCGCATAGGCATGCTCGACCACATTGTTGATCGCCTCGGCCAGAGCGATTTTCACGTCGCTCGCCTTGTGTGGCGGTAGACCCTGCGCCTCCAGCCCTTTGCTTAGCTGGGCGATGCCAACACTGGCTTCGGTTTCGGTTGCAGCAAAGCTCAGATCCAAGCAGTTCCCGTTCCCCATCGACATCGCGCCTATTCAATTCGTGAAGTCATTCCGCCGACGGTGCCAGAGCGTCGTCCAGGGTAGGATAGAGGTTGAAAACCGTATCCATGCGGGTCAGCCGAAACACTTTTTCGACAAACGGGTGCAACCCGGCCAAATCCAACCTGCGGTCACTGCCCAGTTGTTTCATCGACGCGACGATAGCCCCAAGGCCACTAGAGTCGATGAATTCCACCCCCGTCAGATCCAGGACCACACGCGGCGCGCCACCTTCGGCCTCATTGCGCATGTCTTCCTTGAACTGAATGGCCATTGCAGCATCAATCCGGTCCGAATGCACGGTAATGATCTGCGTCGTGTCTGTTATCTTACTGGTCAGGGCCATGCGCGCGGGTTCTCTAAACTGATAATCACTCGTAGAAATACGCTAGACGGCAATTCTTACCATTCGGTATCCATCTCAGTAGAAAAGCGAAGGAGCATCCAGATGAAGCAAGTCGTTATCGCCGGCGCGGCGCGGACCCCGATGGGTGGGTTTCAGGGGATGTTCGATACCGTGACAGCGGCCGATCTGGGCGGCGACGCCATCAGGGCAGCGTTGCAAGGGGCCGGTACTGAAACCGTTGACGAAGTCCTTATGGGATGTGTTTTGCCGGCCGGGCAGGGGCAGGCGCCCGCGCGCCAGGCCGGTTTTGCGGCAGGGTTGGGCGAAGACGTTCCCGCCACAACGCTGAACAAAATGTGCGGATCGGGCATGAAAGCGGCCATGATGGCCTATGACCAGATCGCTTTAGGGCATGCCGATACAATGATCGCAGGCGGGATGGAGAGCATGACGAACGCGCCATACCTTTTACCCAAAATGCGCGAAGGCGCGCGATTGGGTCATACGCAGGCAATGGATCATATGTTCCTGGACGGGCTCGAGGACGCCTATGACAAAGGTCGCCTGATGGGCACATTCGCCGAAGACTGTGCCGAAGCCTATCAGTTTACACGTGAAGCGCAGGACGAATATGCGCTGCGTTCATTGTCAAATGCGCTGGCCGCACAGGAAAACGGCGCATTCGCGGATGAAATCACGCCGGTTACGGTCCGCACCCGCAAGAGTGAGGTCACGCAGGCCACGGATGAACAGCCATTATCGGCGCGGCCTGAGAAAATCCCGACGCTCAAGCCAGCGTTTCGAAAGGATGGCACTGTCACGGCGGCCAACTCTTCTTCGATATCGGATGGTGCCGCCGCATTGGTGCTGGCATCCGAGAACGCAGCCCAAGCGCAGGGACTGACCGTTCGTGCCCGTATAGTCGGCCATGCCAGTCACGCGCAAGCGCCGGGACTGTTCACGACGGCACCAGTACCGGCCGCCCAGAAACTGCTGACCAACATCGGCTGGTCGAAGGAAGATGTCGATCTGTGGGAGGTTAACGAAGCCTTTGCGGTCGTGCCGATGGCGTTCATGCACGAGATGGGTCTGCCCCGCGATATCGTCAACGTGAACGGCGGGGCTTGCGCACTTGGGCATCCGATCGGTGCGTCGGGTGCGCGGATTATGGTCACGCTGCTGAACGCGTTGGAAAAGCGAAACCTGAAACGCGGGGTGGCGGCGATCTGCATCGGCGGCGGCGAAGGCACGGCGATAGCCATCGAACGCGTTTGACGCTTCACCTTTTTCCAAATACTCCGGTGCAAACCTGCCACGAGTTCCGACATGACAGCTGATTACGATACACTTGCCAAGACCATCGCCGCACTGACCGAGGGTGAAACCGACAATGTGGCCCTGATGGCCACGGTCGCGTGCGAGGTGCATCATTCCGATGATCGATTTGACTGGACAGGTTTCTACCGTGTCACCGAGCCGGGGCTTTTGAAGATTGGACCTTATCAAGGTGGGCACGGCTGTCTGGTCATCCCGTTCGACCGCGGTGTCTGTGGCGCTGCCGCCCGTACGGGCGAGGTACAGTTGGTGCCGGATGTGGATGCGTTTCCGGGCCATATCGCCTGCGCATCTTCGACCAGATCCGAGGTGGTGCTGCCTGTGCACAACGCCGCCGGTGACGTCATTGCGGTGTTCGATATCGACAGTGATCAACCCAACGCGTTCAATGAACAAGACGAAAGGAAACTGAGCGAAATTCTAGCCGGCGTATTCGCCAAGTAAAAATGGCCGGGGGCGTACCCCCGGCCATTTTGATTAGAGTGTGCTTCCTATCAGGTGCTCAGAAGCTTGGCTTTCTGCGCCGCAAATTCCTCATCCGTCAGAACGCCTTTTTCCTTGAGCGCAGCAAGCCGTTCCAGCTCATCCGCAGCAGATACGGTGGCCACCGAGCGGATATAGTCCTTTTGCGCCTGTTCGATCTGGCTCATAGCCTCGGCATTGTGTTGGTGCATCTTGTCGCCGCGGACGATCAGGTAGGCCAGAACGCCCATCCATGGAATCAGGATGACAAAGGCGATCCAGACTGCCTTTCCACCGCCGCTCAGGTCCTTGGAGCGGAAGACATCGGCCACAACCGAAATCATCACCCAGAACCAGGCCACCATCAGGAACAGCCAGAAGATTGACCAGACTATGTCGAAAAAGCCGATACCGTTGTCCATTTGTCATTCAACCCTTTGCGAATGCGTAAGAATAATCATATTCAGATAGAATGGGAGTGTAGCAGACAGTTTCCCAAATGGTTAGCACCTAATCCCTGATGGAATTTTCGCGCTAGACCAGGCTGGGCAATTCCAAGGCCGCCAGAAGATAGGCCAGCACAGCCTGTGCGCCGAAAATCCCAAAGATGTAGTATGAAAACAGCCGCTTGCGGGTTTTGTGTCTGAAAATCCACCGCCCCAGCAATGCGCCTGGACTGCCGCCCAGCGCCGCCAACCACAATAATTTTCGTTCCGGGATACGCCTTTTCCGCCGTCTTGCCCGCAGCTTATCCCAGCCAAAGGCAAGCAAAGTCAGGGTGTTGACGACCCACAGATAAACCACCGCAATCCACATGGTTGACGGATATCCAAACAATGCCGTGGACCCAAGTGAAAAAATTCTTGGTTTTTTCACGGAATCAATGCATCGTGAAAAACGAGGAGAAAATTTCACCAAATTTCGGAGCGTTCAGTGAACAGCCAAGCCCCGCACAGTGCCACACTCGGAGCCGACCTTCGCGCATTGCGCAAAGCGCGCGGGCTGACGCTGAGCGAGATTGCAGCGCGCCTTGGCCGCTCTGTCGGTTGGTTGAGCCAGGTCGAGCGTGACATGTCGGATCCATCAATTTCGGACCTTCGCGAGATCGCCGAATGTTTGGGCGTTCCGATGTCTATGCTGTTCGCGCACTCTTCGGCACCTGCGGACGAACAGGGTTATGTCGTGCGTGCCGGATCGCGCCGCCCAATGGGCTCGGGCGAGGAAGGGTTGATCGAAGAGCTGCTTTCGCCCGACCTGACCGATGATTTCGAGATGGTGCACTCGACGTTCAAACCACGCTCAAAAATGCAAACGCCCGCCAACCGACCGACGCAGGAGGTCGGGTACATGGTGTCGGGCCGGCTGGATTTGACGATCGGAGACCGTCGGTTTTTTATGGGTCCGGGCGACAGCTTTCGGATTAAACACCAACCTTATCAATGGTCGAACCCTTACGATGAGCCCGCCGTGGCCATCTGGGTGATCGCCCCGCCGGTGTACTGATGAGTTTCGAGGCCTGGACCATATTCGCATTGTTCTGGGTGGTGTTCGTCACCACTCCGGGTCCGAATGCGGCAAACTGCATCTCGAACGGGATGAGCCTGCCGTTTCCCAAAGCGATGCTGGGTGTGTTGGCGATCCTGACGCAGGCCAGTGCGTTTTTGATCCTGTCAGCGCTGGGTGTGACCGCGTTGATCACAGCCTCCCCAACCGGGTTTTTCATCGCCAAAGTGGTGGGGGCAGCGTTCCTGATCTGGGTTGGGGTTCGCGGATGGATGAATGCATCCCGCCCGGTGCCAATTACCGAACGCCCCGCGCGTCACGTGTATCTACACGCACTGGCGGTCGCGACGATCAATCCTAAAAGTGTGGCAGGGTATCTCGCCGCCTTTTCGCAGTTTGTGCAACCAGATGTGCCGATCTGGCAGCAGATGGTCGTCATCATGCCCACGGCGCTGATCATCACCACGCTCAGCTATACCGGGTTCACCCTGATGGGCGCTTTGATGGGTAAAGCGGCGCTGGGCGCTGTGTTCAACACATGGGTGCGCCGTGTCATGGCCGCCTGTTTCATTATCTATGGCGTGTTGCTGGGGACTAGCTCCACGCCCACAGCAAAGGGGTAAATATATGCAAACTGGTTCCTGCCTCTGCGGCGCTGTCACGTTCCGGATTGACGGAGAACTGTCGCCTCCCTCGGCCTGCCATTGTGGTCAATGCCGCAAGCAATCCGGCCATGTTTGGTCTTCGACTTGGACGCATCAGGATAACTTGAGCTTTACCGCAAGCGATACGCTTACGTGGTTCCGTACCTCGGACACCGCGCGCCGGGGTTTTTGCAGCGCATGTGGCTCATTCCTGTTCTGGCAACACAATGACGAGGACACGATTTCGATTTCCATGGGGGCCTTCGATACGCCCACCGGACTTCAGCTCGCCCGGCACATCTTTGTGGCCGACAAGGGCGATTATTACGACATCACAGACGATCTGCCCCAACGGGCACAGTAACAGGGATCAAAACGCATGAGTGATTTTCCGACAAAAGCCCGCGTGGTTGTTATCGGTGGCGGTGTGGTGGGGGCCTCCTCGCTGTATCATCTGGCCAAGAAGGGCTGGACTGATTGTGTGCTGCTGGAAAAGAACGAATTGACCGCAGGCTCGACATGGCACGCGGCTGGTAACGTTCCGACCTTCTCGAATTCATGGGCGATCATGAATATGCAGCGGTACTCGACCGAGCTGTATTCGCGCTTGGGCGAAGAGGTCGACTATCCGATGAACTACCACGTTTCAGGCTCGATCCGTCTGGCGCATAGCAAAGAGCGGATGCAAGAGTTCGAACACGCCATGGCGATGGGGCGTTATCAAGGCATCCCGATGGAGATGTGGACGCCTGAAGAAGCTAAAGAGCGCTATCCGTTTCTGGAAACGCACGATCTTGAAGGCGTTTTGTTCGACCCGACAGATGGCGACATTGATCCGGCCCAACTGACACAGGCGCTGGCCAAAGGTGCCCGTGACATGGGTCAGAAGATCATTCGGTTCTGCCCGGCAACTGGCGTAACTCAGCACGCCGATGGCACATGGACCGTCCACACCGACAAGGGCGATATCGCCTGTGATTACGTAGTGAATGCGGCCGGATATTACGCGCAACGCGTCGGCGAGTGGTTCAAGCCCTTTGGCGGCCGCACCGTTCCGGCGATGGTCATGAGCCATCAGTATTTGCTGACGGACGAAGTTCCAGAAATTGAAGAATGGTCCAAAGCGAACGGTGGTAAGAAGCTGCCGCTGCTGCGTGACGTGGATATCTCGTACTACCTGCGGCAGGAAAAGAATGGCTTCAACCTTGGACCGTATGAGCCTAACTGCAAGGGCCATTGGATGACCGAAGACGACGCTATGCCCGAGGATTTCTCGTTCCAGCTGTGGAATGACGATCTGGACCGCATCGAAGACATCGTTACCGATGCGATGGAGCGGGTTCCGCTGATGGCAACCTCGGGCGTTGGCCGTGTAATCAATGGCCCGATCCCATATGCACCGGATGGCCTGCCGCTGATCGGCCCAATGCCAGGTGTGAAAAACGCGTTCGAGGCACACACATTCACCTTCGGCATCGCGCAGGGCGGTGGTGCAGGCAAGGTGCTGGCCGAATGGATCGTCGATGGCGCGACCGAGTGGGACATGTGGGCCGTCGATCCGCGCCGCTACACCGATTACACAGATCAGGACTACTGCAACCAGAAAGGTCTGGAAGTTTATGGCAACGAATACGCCATGCACTTCCCCCATCATGAATGGCCTGCCGCACGCGACAAGAAACTGTCGCCGGTGCATGACAAGGTCAAAGCGCTGGGCGGCGTAATGGGTGCCTATAACGGATGGGAGCGGGCCAATTGGTTCGCAATGCCGGGCGACGACACATCGCTTGATGCCACCCATACCTGGGGCCGATCCGGCCCATGGGAGCAGCGGATCCAAGAAGAATGCGAGGCCGTGCGAGATGATTGTGGAGTGCTGGATCTGCCAGGCTTCTCGCGCTTTATGGTCAAGGGCGAAGGCGCCGCTGAGGCGTTGCGTGGCCTCGCAACCGGAGGACTGCCAAAGGTCGGCAGGATGAACCTCATCTATGTCTCTGACGACCGTGGCCGCATTCTGACCGAGATGTCCTGTATCCGTCTGGGCGAGGACGAATTCGTCATGATCACTGCCGCCACCGCGCAATGGCATGATCGGGACATCCTGATGAATGCTATGCCTGCCAGTGTGTCGATCGAGGACGTGACAACAACACGCGACACTCTGATCGTCACGGGCCCGAATTCGCGCGAGATCCTGTCGAACCTGACGGATGCCGATCTGACCACTGGTTGGCTGACCCACCAGTCCGCCACCGTTGCAGGCCAGCCCGCCTACCTGATCCGCGTTTCCTTTGCCGGTGAACTGGGATGGGAAGTGCATGCCCTGAACGAGCATATGCCTGCGATCTATGACGCAATCGTCGACGCTGGTGCCAAGCCGTTCGGGATGTACGCCCTGAACTCTCTGCGTATCGAAAAAGGTTACCGGGCATGGAAGGGTGACCTGTCGACCGACTACTCTCTGCTGGAAGGCGGGCTGGAACGCTTCGTCAAGCTGGACAAGCCGCAGGACTTCCCCGGCAAGGCCGCGATCCTGAACGAAAAGCAGCAGGGCGTAAAAAAGGCCTTTGTCACCATTACCGTGGACGCCGGCGACTGCGATGCGCCCTACATGTCCTGCATCTGGCAGAACGGCGAGATCGTGGGCGAGACCACATCGGGCGCATGGGGTTACCGCGTCGGCAAGTCCATCGCGCTGGGCATGGTCAAGGCCGAGCTTGCCAACCCCGGCACCGAGCTTGAGGTCGAAATCTACGGCCAAAAGTGCCGCGCCGTGGTAGAGCAGGATCAGCCGCTCTGGGATCCCGAGAACGAGCGGTTGCGCGCTTAAATTCTCACGGAGACCACCATGAGCAAACGATACGCCAAACTGGGACCTGGTGAGGGTCCCAACTATGACTGGGAAAATGACCACACCTTTGTGAAGGTGTCTGGTCAGGATACCGATGGCGCATACACGCTCATGGAAGACAATCTGAAGGCCAGCTTCGCGCTTGGCCTTCATCGCCATGATACCCACGCCGAGACTTTCTACTTTCTGGAAGGCGCGGTGGATTTCTACGTTGATGGCGACTGGCATCGCTGTACTCCGGGCACAACCATGCATGTCCCGCCCGGAGTACCCCATGCGTGTCGTGTCGCCGATGGCGCGCCCGCCAGAATGCTGATGATCTTTCAGCCCTCGGGGTTCGACGGGTTTCTGGCCGAACTGGCGACAATGACTGAGGCAGACTTTGCAGATGAGGCGAAAATGGCCGAGTTGAACGCGCGCTATGACATTGTGCCGATGGGGCCGGTTCCAGCCCATCCGGAAGACAGGGTCTGAAGATGACCACGCCCACGAAAATGTCCGGCGTTTACCTGACGCGCCACGGCGGTCCCGAAGCGCTGGAATGGCGCGAGGATATTCCGGTCCTAACGCCCGGACCGGGGCAGGTTCTGGTTCGGGTCGCGGCAGCAGCGGTAAACAACACGGACATCAATACACGGGTCGGCTGGTATTCCTCGGACGTGACCGGGGCAACGGACGCCGTTGATCAGGATGTTGATGCTGGAGGCTGGGGAGGTGCGTTGGCGTTTCCGCGCATTCAGGGTGGCGATCTGTGTGGGATAGTCGAATTGGCAGGGCAAGAGACCGGGTTTCAGGCCGGGCAACGGGTGACCGGCCCGATCAACCTGCCACGCCCGCGTCCCGGCAATCCGACTGGCTTTATCGCATTAGGCTATGAAATCGACGGCGCGTTTGCGCAGTACTGTCTGGTTCAGGCCGACGACCTGTATGACGTGACGACCTCACCCCTGTCAGATGTCGAAATCGCCGCCATCCCCTGTGCATTTGGCACAGCCGAAAATCTGTTGACCCGCGCTGGCGTGACCGCGGGGCATAAGGCGCTGATTACCGGTGCCTCGGGTGGCGTGGGCCTTGCCGCCGTGCAACTGGCGGCGCTGCGCGGGGCGACAGTTTGGGGCGTTACGGGTTCAACCAAGGCCGAGGTGGTCAAAGCGCAGGGGGCCGTGGACACTTTTGACCGCAACGCGCCGCTGCCCAAGGACATGTTCGACGTCGTGATCGACGTTGTCGGAGGCCCGGCATGGCCCGGCCTGATTCTGGCCCTGAAACCCGGCGGTCATTATGCCGTTTCCGGGGCAATCGCAGGACCGATAGTGCAGGCTGACCTGCGCGAGATCTACCTGCGCGACATCACGATTCATGGCTGCACACATCAGGCATTTGAAGTCTTTGGTCGTCTTGTCGAGATGATGAATGCAGGCCGCATCAAACCTTTGGTTGCCAAAACCTATCCACTAAAAGACATCGCCAAGGCGCAAGAGGATTTTCAGTCCAAGGCGCTGCCGGGAAAGCTCGTTCTAATTCCGTAGGGAGGTTGGCAAATGGCGGATATCACGCTTCTGGATGGCTCGATCGGGCAGGAACTGGTCAAACGCAGTGGGGACAAACCCACGCCGCTGTGGTCGACGCGCGTGATGATCGACCATCCTGAATTGGTGGAGGAGGTCCATGCCGAGTACTTCCGCCGTGGTGCGACGGTCGCAACGACCAACACCTACGCGGTCCATCGTTCTCGACTGGAGCGTCTGGATATGGAGGATCAACTGCCCGACCTGGTCCGTGCTGCGGTTACCCAGGCGAACCTCGCACGCACGGGCGGTTCCGGGCGCGTCGCCGGGGCGCTAGGTCCTTTGCTGGCGTCTTATCGCCCCGATCTGAAACCTGATGTGGAAGACGCCGCCAAAAAGTTTGCCGAGTTGGTTACCCTCATGTCCGATGACGTCGACCTATTCCTGATCGAAACCGTTTCCTCGGTGCAAGAGGCCGAAGGGGCCCTGCGCGGCACGGCTGAGGCAGGCAAACCGGTCTGGCTGGCGCTTTCTGTGATGGATGATGACGGAACACGGCTGCGGTCCGGTGAACTTCTTGCCGATATTGCGCCTCTTGTGGATCGGTTCAACCCTGACGCTGTTCTGATAAACTGTTCCCGCCCCGAGGCCGTTCCTGCTGCGCTGAAGGTCATCGCCACGATGGGGCGGCCATTTGGGGCCTATGCAAACGGGTTCACCGGGATTGCACAGGATTTTCTGAAAGACGCGCCGACTGTCGACGTGTTGACACAACGCCACGATCTTGGACCCGAGGCTTATGCCGATCATGCCATGGAATGGGTAGCGCAGGGGGCAACGATTGTTGGCGGATGCTGCGAAGTCGGGCCGGACCACATTGAGGTCCTTGCCGATCGATTGCGGTCCGCCGGGCACCGGATTGTCTGAGAGGAAAGTGATGCCATCGCCGTCGAACATCCCGGCTTCTAACGCGCAGCGACATTTCGACATCGTTGTCGCGCCGGGCTATGTGCTGCTGGAACTGGCGTCATTGGTTGAGGTGCTGCGGCTGGCCAACCGCGTTTGCCCGAGTCCGCCATTCACTTATGCTTATCGCTCTCTCAGGGGTGGCCCGGTCGCCAGCAGCAGCGAGGCAACAATCCAGACCGACCGCATTCCGTCGCAGCCCAACGCGGACTACTTGTTCGTCATCGGAAATTCCGACCCCGATCATCCTGATCTGTCGCTGGGGCGTGTTGTGTCGGATTATACTTTCCGCGGTGCACAGGTTTTTTTACTGTCCGAAGCTGCAAGCCGCTACATCGACGAGCAGGGGACCGAGGACATGTCGACCCATTGGGAAAACGCCTCCTTCCTGCGTGAGCGTCGGGCTCAGTTCGAGGCCAAACTGTCGATTGCAACGGAGCAGGGCGCCGTGGTGACCTGCGCGGGGATGGAGGCGACTATCGATGTCGCGCTGGCGGTGATCGGGCGTCACATTTCCGGGCCTACCAGAATGACGGTGGCCGACATCATGCTGCACGAAAACATCCGGGACTTCTCGTCGCTCCAGCCATTTTCCGGATCAAAAACCACCGCCACGGGTGACGCCAAACTGGACCAGTGCATCAAGGTGATGCAGGCCAATATCGAAGACCCGCTGCCGATTAACGAAATCGTCGAAGCGCTAATGCTCTCGAACCGGTCGCTGGAACGGAAGTTCAAGAACTATTTCGGAACCACGCCCAATGGCTTTTACCGCGAAATGCGGCTGGCAAAAGCCAATAACTTGCTGCTGAACACAACGATGAGCGTTCGCGAAATTGGTCTTGCCTGCGGGTTTCCCAACGGTTTCTCGTCGGTCTACAAAAGCTTTTTCGGCGTGACACCCTTTGTGCTGAGACGCGAAAAACGGCAACTCAAACAACGTTGATTTTTGCGAATGGACTGACGTTTTTCGTGCATTCTGTGTCGCTCTTCCATGTCATTTTGGGTGGAAACTCATAAATCGGAATCATGAGAATGGCTGATCTTCCAAACAAGGCCCGTGTTGTCATCATCGGTGGCGGTGTCATCGGATGTTCGGTGGCGTATCATCTGACCAAGAAAGGCTGGAAAGATGTTGTCCTGCTGGAGCGTAAGCAGCTGACCAGCGGCACGACCTGGCATGCGGCGGGTCTGATCGCCCAGCTGCGCGCAACGGCGAACATGACGAAACTGGCGAAATACAGTCAGGAACTTTATGGCTCGCTCGAGGAAGAAACTGGTGTGGCCACAGGCTTTAAACGCTGCGGATCAATCACTGTTGCGCTAACCGAAGAGCGCAAAGAAGAGATCTACCGTCAGGCAGCCATGGCGCGCGCTTTCGGCGTCGAGGTCGAAGAAATCGAGAATGAGCGTGTTCAGGAACTGTATCCCCACATCAACCTCGAAGGCGTCAAAGGGGCCGTATACCTTCCGTTGGACGGTCAAGGCGATCCGGCCAACATCGCCTTGGCGTTGGCCAAGGGGGCCCGTCAACGCGGTGGTATCGTCAAAGAACGCGTAAAAGTCACTGACATCGTCAAGCAGGGCCGCAAGGTGACCGGCGTTGACTGGGTCGCGGATGACGGCAGCGCATCTGGTCACATCGAATGCGACATGGTGGTGAACTGCGCCGGTATGTGGGGGCATCAGGTTGGCCGTATGGCTGGCGCCAACGTCCCGCTTCATGCCTGCGAACACTTCTACATCGTCACCGAAAACATCGAGGGCCTGACGCAGTTGCCGGTTCTGCGCGTTCCTGATGAATGCGCGTATTACAAAGAGGACGCAGGCAAAATCCTGTTGGGTGCATTTGAACCGAATGCCAAGCCCTGGGCGATGGGCGGTATTCCTGACACCTTTGAATTCGACCAGCTGCCCGAGGATTTCGACCATTTCGAACCGATCCTCGAAGCTGCGTGTGAACGTATGCCGATGCTGGCCGAAGCGGGTATTCACACCTTCTTCAATGGGCCCGAGTCGTTTACCCCCGATGACGCCTATCATCTGGGCCTCGCGCCTGAGATGGACAATGTCTGGGTCGCGGCGGGCTTCAACTCAATCGGCATCCAGTCCGCCGGTGGCGCTGGCATGGCGCTGGCCGAATGGATGGACAGCGGTGAAAAACCGTTCGATCTGGGAGACGTGGACATCAGCCGGATGCAGCCGTTCCAGGGCAATAAGCAGTACCTGTTTGAGCGCTCGAAAGAGACGCTAGGCCTGCTATACGCTGACCATTATCCCTATCGCCAAAAAGCCACCGCGCGCGGCGTGCGTCGGACCCCGTTCCACCACCACCTGCTGGAACTGGGCGCGGTCATGGGCGAGTTGGCGGGTTGGGAACGTGCCAACTGGTTCGCGAACGAAGGGCAGGAGCGCGAATACCAATACAGTTGGAAACGCCAGAACTGGTTTGAGAACTCGGCTGCCGAACATAAAGCCGTGCGCGAGAATGTCGGCATGTACGACATGTCGTCGTTCGGCAAGATCCGCGTCGACGGTCCTGATGCCGAAGCGTTCATGAACTATATCGGTGGCAGCGATTACTCGGTCCCGAATGGCAAGATTGTCTATACTCAGTTCCTTAATCGCGCAGGCGGGATTGAGGCGGACGTGACCGTCACCCGCCTGACCGAGATCGCATATATGGTGGTCACTCCGGCAGCGACCCGTTTGGCTGACCAGACCTGGATGCAGCGCCATGCGGGCAACTTTAACGTCGTCATCACCGATGTCACGGCGGGTGAGGGTGTACTGGCCATTATGGGTCCAAATGCGCGTACGCTGCTTGAAAAGGTCTCGCCCAACGATTTCACCAACGCGACCAATCCGTTTGGCACCGCGCAGGATATCGAGATTGGCATGGGTCTGGCTCGAGCACACCGCGTGACCTATGTGGGAGAGCTTGGCTGGGAAATCTACGTCTCGTCTGACATGGCAGGTCACGTGTTCGAAACCCTGCACGAAGCAGGTCAGGATATGGGGCTAAAACTGTGCGGGATGCATATGATGGACAGCGCCCGGATCGAAAAAGGCTTCCGCCACTTCGGCCACGACATCACTTGCGAGGACCATGTGGTCGATGCCGGTCTTGGCTTTGCCGTCAAGGTTGACAAGGGCAGCGACTTCATTGGTCGCGAGGCGGTGATCGCGCGCAAGGAAAGCGGACCGCATAACCGTTTGGTTCAGTTCAAGCTGACCGATCCGGAACCGCTGTTGTTCCATAACGAGCCGATCATCCGGGACGGCGAGTATGTTGGCTATCTGTCCTCGGGCAACTATGGCCACACTCTGGGCGGCGCGATCGGTCTGGGTTATGTGCCCTGTGAAGGCGAAAAGGCCGCTGACGTGTTGGCCTCGACGTACGAGATTGATGTGTGCGGCGTCAAAGTCAAAGCCGAGGCGTCGCTCAAGCCGATGTACGACCCAAAATCCGAGCGCGTTAAAGTTTAACGCCAAGGTTCGACACACGGGGCGCCTCGGCGCCCCGTTTTATTGGTACATATCAATTTTCTTGATGCGACCGTTCACGGTTTTCGCAGTTTCCAAACCCTCCGGAACAGCCGTATAGACAAACGGTATCACCCGGAGATCCATGATGGCGGACGTCGCAACATCACCCCAGAATGAGGACACGCCAAAGGGATTGGCTCTGGCGGTGACCGCCTACGTTCTATGGGGTTTCCTGCCGCTTTACATGAAAGCTCTGGCGCATATCGGGCCGGTCGAGATCGTGGCGCATCGGATTGTATGGTCGGTGCCTGTGGCTGGGCTGTTGCTGGTGGCGCTAGGGCGAACCAGGGATTTGAAGGCTGCCTTACAAAACCCGAAAATGCTGGGCATGGCCTGTCTGACAGCGGCTTTGATCTCGGTGAATTGGGCCATTTACGTCTGGGCGATTGCCAGCGGTAACGCATTGGACGCAGCATTGGGCTATTACATCAACCCGCTGTTCAGCATTGCACTAGGAGCAATCCTGTTACGTGAGCCTTTGAATCGTACGCAATTGGCGGCGGTGGGGTTAGCTGCTTTGGGTGTGCTGGTATTGATCGTCGAAGCGGGTCGGCTGCCGTGGGCTGCGCTGGCCCTGACGGTCAGTTGGGGTTTTTATGCTTTCTTCAAACGCTCGCTGCCCATCGGTCCCAATCAGGGCTTTCTGCTTGAGGTTCTGATCCTGCTGATCCCTGCCTTGGTCTACATCACCTGGTTGGGGGCAAAAGGAACCGGCCACTTTGGCGCTGCCGCTGGGGACACCATGCTGCTGGCCTGTGCCGGCATTGTCACCGCTGTTCCGCTGCTGGTCTATGCCAACGGGGCCAAATTGGTGCGGTTGTCCACAATGGGAATCCTGCAGTACATCGCGCCGACAATGATCTTTATCACTGCGATTACTGTGTTCGGTGAACAGATCGATCGGGGCCGCATGATCGCGTTCCCGCTGATCTGGGCGGCTTTGGTGGTCTATACGATCCCGATGATTCGTCAGATGCGGCGTCAGCGCTGATGCAATAAGTCGGCCGCGGCCTCTGCCCACAAGCGATAGGCTTTGGGGCTTGGGTGATATCCGTCCGGAGCAGCCAGTGCCGGGTCATCCGGAAACTCCAATGACAGGTGCCGGGCTTGCGGAAATGCCATAACGGCCTTTTGCAAACCCTGATCCAGCCGGGCCGCCTGTCGCCCCAGTGCCCAGGCCAGCGGCTGGGGCAAGGCCGGAAAACGGTTCATCTGCGGTACGGCGGTAACCACGACATGGCGAACACCCAGTTTGCTCGTCAGATGATCCAGAAGTTGGGTCTGCAAAGCCGTGAATTTTTGCCGGGATACTCCACGCGTGACGTCGTTTACACCCAAGGCTGTCACAGCGGCGTCATAGGTGCCTTCAAGGCGGTTCAATCGTTCCAGTGTATCCTGTGTTGTGTGGCCCGTTGTCGCCTCCAGTCGCCACTCTACGCTGTAATGGCGGGCCAACCGCGCCACCAGAAACCCCGAAAGCGCCTGTTGCTGTCGCCCCGCCCCCACACCCGCTGCCGAGCTGTCACCTGCGATGAGCAGCCGCAACCGGGGGCCGCGCCCTTCGCGCCCTTGGCGCGGGCCGGACGGTTCGGGCAGCAGCTGAGCGTTACGACGCACGGAAATCGCCTGTGCTGCCAGAACCGGCAGTAGCGGGACACGCAATATCTGATCTGCGGCAATCGGGGCAGTCATGGTTAGCTGAGCGCGTTTTTGTATTCGAGGAAGCGGGCGTCCGTCATAACCCGGGCCATCATCGCCTCACGCAGGGCACCAATGGTCTTATAAGGGCGCATGACCACTTCGAAGTTTTCGATCAAACCGGCGTCATTCAGGGTGATCAGATCGACGCCAACCGCATCCAAATCCCCGACCTTGCACTGAAACTCCAGCGCCCAATCCTTGCCTTCACCCATAATCCGGCGATAGCGGAAGTCGGAAAACACTTGCCCCACATGGCCCAGCACGGCCGCCACCGGTTCGCGTCCGGTCCAAGTGCTGAAGTAAGTTGGCGGGGAAAACCGTACGTCTTCGGCCAGCAATTCGTGGATCAGGGTTTCATCGCCCTTGGCGACAACGTCTTGCATGCGCTCGATTGTGGGGTGCATGGATTCTCCTCCGCTTTGGGTCTGAGAGTTGCTGAACCGATCCGTTCAGGCAAGGCCGACGTTGCGGGAACCTACGCCGTGCGATAGGCAGGCGCGCATGAGCGAGACCTATGATCCCCCGAATACGCCGTTGGAAGTGCTGCATGAGGATGCGCAGCTGATCGTGGTGAACAAGCCCTCGGGGTTGTTGTCTGTACCTGGGCGTGGCGAGCATCTGGCCGATTGCCTGATGAACAGGGTGCAGGCGGCATTTCCGCAGGCCCTTCTGGTGCACCGGCTGGATCGGGATACCTCGGGTGTCATGGTGTTTGCCCAGTCACCGCACGCACAGCGGCATCTGAGCATGCAGTTTGAAAAGCGCCAGACCCGCAAAACCTATGTTGCGCGCGTTTGGGGGCGCATCGCCCAAAAGTCCGGAACCGTCGATCTGCCGTTGATCGTGGATTGGCCCAACCGCCCGCGTCAGATGGTCTGTCACGAGACCGGCAAGCCCGCTGTCACCGACTGGCGGTTTGTGAAATTCGAAGGTGAGACAACGCGCGTCCGATTGTTCCCAAAAACGGGCAGGTCGCATCAACTGCGCGTTCATATGCTGGCGCTGGGCCACCCGATTCTGGGCGACCCTTTCTACGCAGACGGACCTGCGCGCGATTTCTCGCGTCTGATGCTGCATTCTGAGGAATTGCGTCTGAAGAGCCCCGAGGGCGGAGTTTCGATGAAATTCCGCGCCCCGGCTGATTTCTGACCTCAGGCCGTGCTTGTCCACAGCATCTTCAGGTTGCCCAGCGAGAAACGCTTGGTCCGTTTGCGCGACGCGCAGGGCTGACGGGCAGCCATGATTTCACGTTCGATCTCGAACGCGCGCAAGGTGTGATCCTGCGCCCAGCGGTCCAGTTTCAATGTCATCATTACGTGATTGTCGAGGTATGGCATGGTCGACCTCCTTTGGTTTGTTTTCCAAAGATCGCTGATCACTCCTGACACCACCCTGTCAGTGGCGTGTGCTAGTGTGTCAGCAGATTGCCTGGAGAACCCAATGCGCCGCTCGACCCGCCTGTTTGAAATCATCCAGATCCTGCGCTCGGCCGATGTGCCCGTGACGGCCGAGGCACTGGCAGAAAAGCTCGAAGTGTCAGCGCGTACCGTCTATCGCGATATCGCCGCTTTGCAGGCACAGCGGACCCCGATCGAGGGGGAAGCCGGGGTGGGATACCTGATGCGGCGCGGGTACGACTTGCCACCGTTGAATTTCGATGCCGAAGAGGTCGAAGCACTGTGGGTTGGGTTGTCGATGCTGGCGCGCACAGGGGACAGCACCCTGCAACAGGCTGCGGATCGGGTGTGCCGCAAGATCGACGCTTTGCGCGCGCCTGCGGATTGGCTGCAGGTCGCCCCATGGGGCGCGCCAATGGATGATCCGGCCAAGGGGTGCGTGCCCGTCGTAAACTATCGCGAGGCCATCCGCTCTGAACGCAAAATTCGCATCACCTATGTGAATGCCGAAGGTGAACGAACTGAGCGGATCGTCAGGCCCGTCGCCCTGATCTACCACATCGAATGCACGATGTTGGCGGCGTGGTGTGAGTTGAGGAATGGATTCCGCCATTTTCGTACGGATCGCATCTGGGCCTGTGACGTGACAGACGATCATTTCTGCGGGCAGGGGGAGCCTCTACGGGCGATCTGGCAAGACCAGAACCAATTGGATCCTGTTGAACGGCGGTAATTTGCCGACTTCACCCGATTGTTGCTTGAGCCTATGTTGAGGTGACGCGATATACTGCGCCAAACAAAGCGGGTCCGGTGAACGGACCCCTGAGCAGAAGGTGAATTCATGACGATTTCCAAGAGTGTTCTTGCCGCAGGGCTGTGTTCGGCCATGTTTTTGGGGGCCTGTACGGACCCCGGCACACTGAACCTGCCCTCGGACCCGAACCAGAACGCCAAGCAGGGTGCACTCCTCGGCGGTCTGATCGGCGCAGGTGTCGGTGCGATTGCCAATGGATCTGATCCGCTTTTGGGCGCGGTGGCAGGTGGTGCGATCGGTGCGGCAGGGGGTGGCCTGATCGGCAACCAGCTGGATAGGCAAGCCACAGAACTGCGTCAGCAACTGGCCAATCAGGGCATCATCGTTACGAACGCGGGTGACCGGCTGATTGTGACCGTCCCGAATGACATCACCTTTGATACCGACAGCGCGACCGTGCGCCCGGCACTGCGGGCCGATCTGGTCCGGGTGGGGCAGAATCTGGTGAATTATCCCAACTCGAACGTGCAGGTTATCGGCAATACCGACAGCGACGGCGACGCCGCATATAATCAGGGCCTGTCTGAACGCCGGGCGCGGTCTGTCGCGGATATTCTTCAGGCAAATGGCGTAAGCAGTGCACGCATCTCAACCATCGGTCAGGGCGAAAACCGCCCAATTGCGTCAAACCTGACGCCCGAGGGGAAGGCCCAGAACCGTCGGGTCGACATCGAGATCATTCCGAACGGAAACACATAACGACATGGGCACTTTCAGGTGCCCATTTTTTGCACATTGACTGCGCGTTATCCGGTCTTTGGTGCGCCCGAAAGTTGAGTTAGCTATTGGGAAACACCAAAGCGGAGTTTCCCAATGTCTGAACCCATCCTTCTGAGTCTGTCCGGCTCATTGCGCCAAAGTGCCACCAACCGCAAATTGCTGCGCGAAGCGGCACGGCTGTTCGAGCCGGGAACGCATATCGAAGCTGATCTGAACCTGCCGCTTTATGATGGTGATCTTGAAGATGGCGAGGGCATCCCCGAAGCCGTACAAACTCTGTCCGATCAGATCGCTCAAGCCCATGCCGTGATCATTTCGACCCCGGAATACAACAAGGGTCCGTCTGGTGTTCTGAAGAATGCGTTGGACTGGGTCAGCCGAACCGATGGCCGCCCCTGGGCCGACAAACCGGTTGCCGTGATGTCGGCCGCCGCAGGACGCGCAGGTGGCGAACGGGCACAGATGGTTCTGCGCGGCTACATGGTTCCGTTCCAACCACGCATCCTGCAGGGACCGGAAATCCACCTGGCCAGCAGCTCGAACGAGTTTGACGAGCAGGGCAAATTGCTGAGCGACCGTTACGAAAGTTCTCTGCGGACGCTGATGCAGAAACTGCGGGCCGAGGCCGGGTTCTAAGATCAAGACGCCGCTTGCCGGGTCAGGTCCGTCTGCATAATCTGCCGACATGAATGAGGATATACAGACAGATGTGATGGACCCGGCTCGCGCCTCCGCGCTGCTGGCAGCGCTTGGATCTAACGACAGGGTCGCAGCAGGCGATCAACTGCCGCCATTCTTTCACCAGCTGTATTTCTGGTCGCCTCAGGTGCCTGCCAGTTTGGGACGGGACGGGCATCCAAAGGTTGGGGACGGCCTAATCCCCGATATGGGCTTGCAACGTCGGATGTGGGCCGGGGGACGATTGCAGTTTCACACTCCGCTGGTCGTGGGTTCAAAAGCCGTGCGCCGGTCTGTTCTTGAAAGTGCGGCAACAAAAACCGGACGGACGGGACCGCTGGGGTTTGTTACCCTGCGACACGAGATTTCTCAGGACGGTCAATTGTGTCTGAGCGAACGGCAGGATCTGGTTTATAGGCCTGACCCTTCGGATACTGACATCAAGCCCAAGTCACCTATGGCCCGTACCGATGAAACCGACAGGCGAGACGTCACCTTCGACAGCACGTTGCTGTTCCGATACTCGGCGCTGACCTTCAATGGGCACCATATCCATTACGATCTGGACTACGCGCGGGATGTCGAAGGGTATGACGGTCTGGTCGTTCATGGCCCGCTGCTGGCACAATTATTGATGCTGTTTGCCGAGGATATGGCAGGTCCCTTGGCTCATTTCTCATTTCGTGCGTCATCGCCGCTGATGCACTTTGAAACGGCAACCTTGTGCCGGAATGGCCAAGCGATGTGGGCGCGCGGACCTGATGGGCGGCAATGCATGTCCGCCGAGGCCGTCCCGCGATCAGAGTGATGCTTCGGGTCTGAAGTCACCCGGGATTGCGTCCCGGTCCTCAAGAACCAGATCCGCCATGACCGCGGCTACTTTCGGGGCCATACCGAAACCGATCTTGAAACCACCATTGGCGATGAATTGACCTTTGTGTACCGGGTGCGCGCCAAGCATCGGTGCGCGGCTTTTGCTGCGCGGCCGTACACCCGCCCATCGTTCGATGACCTCTGAGCCATGCAGGACGGGAACGGCCCGCATCGCCCGGTCTAAAACGTCATCCAGAGCCGCGTCCGTGCTGGTCGGATCGTCATAGTCACGCTCCGAGGTCGATCCGATTGCCAATGTCCCGTCCGCATGCGGTATGAAGTGGATCGCGTCTGCAAACAGCTGCGGGACTTCACCCGCATCAAACCGCAGCAGCGCGGCTTGACCCTTGACACCGTTGCCAACTGTTCTGCCAAACGCCTCGCTCAGTTCCTGAAGTCCGGCAAGCCCGGTTGCATGGACAACCTGCCCACGATCCGGTGCGTCGGCTACGACCTCGACGCCCATCACAGCCAATGCCGCAACCAAGGCCGCACAGGCCCGGCGCGGATGCATGCGGGCGCTCAGCGTATCATGGATGACAAAACCAGTGGGGCTGGGTGGGCACCATGCGCCGACTGCGGCTGTTTCAACAACCCGCCATTCAGCCCGACCCTGCCACAGTTCAGCCGCCGTTTCGGCGCGAGCATGGGCAAGTTCCAGCGTTCGGGTGTCGGCGATGGGTTGTAACCGGCCCAGCCGCGCATATCCGGGTGAAACGCCGCCTGTGGCCTCGACCTGTGTCCAGAACGGTTCAGCCATGATCAGGCTGTCGAACTGAAATGCCTTCTTGGCATTCCAGTTTTCTGGCACATGCGGGGCCAGCGCGCCAACCAGACCACCGCTGGAACCAGCACCGGGGCCAAAGGGATCGACGATTTGCACCTTTGCGCCGCGCCGCGCACAGGTCCACGCGATGGAAAGGCCGAAAATCCCTGCACCACGCACCGTCACATCGACCATTGCCATTCCCCTTTACCTTGTTCAGTGTCGCGCCGCTTAGCTACAGGATTCCCCGATGGCAGACCAGCGCGCCGAACTGACGTGGACAGAGGATCAGATCCCCGTCTCGGACCGTTTCGACGATCCGTACTACTCGTTGCAGAACGGGTTGGAAGAGACGCGCCATGTGTTTCTGGCAGGCAATGACCTGCCCGTACGGTTTACACCGGGGTTTCACATTGCAGAGCTGGGTTTTGGCACCGGATTGAACATGCTGACCGTCTGGTCCGAATGGGAGAGATCGGGCCAGACCACGCCCCTGACCTTTACAAGTTTTGAGGCCTATCCGATGAGGCCCGCGGACATGTCCCGAGCGCTGGCGGCCTTTCCTGAACTTGCGCCTTGGTCTGACCGGTTCCTTGCGCAATGGGAGGGCGGCACATGTGATTTGGGCACCCTGCGGCTTGAGGTTGTTAAAGGCGATGCGCGACAAACCCTGCAAGCATGGGAAGGTGCCGCCGATGCGTGGTTTTTGGATGGGTTTTCTCCGGCTAAGAACCCCGAATTATGGGGTGCAGACCTGATGCAGCAGGTCGCCGACCACACGGCCACTGGCGGAACGGCGGCGACGTATACCGCCGCCGGGTTCGTGCGGCGGGGGCTTGAGGATGCCGGTTTCACTATTACGCGCACACCCGGTTATGGCCGCAAGCGCCACATGACCCGGGCGGTCAAATCATGACGCAGCAGAACAATACTCGCGCCGGGATTGCGTTGATGGTCGGGGCGACCATCGTCTTTGCACTGCAGGACGGTATTTCGCGCCATCTAGCGGGAACATACAACACATACATGGTCGTGATGATCCGCTATTGGTTCTTCGCCGCCTTTGTCATCGCTTTGGCCGCACGTGCGCCCGGCGGATTGAAGGCCACTACCCAGACAAGCCAGCTGAAGCTGCAGATATTTCGTGGCCTGCTGTTGGCGGCCGAAATCTGCGTCGCGGTGTTCAGTTTTACTGTGCTGGGCCTGATCGACGCGATGGCTGTCTTCATCTGCTACCCGTTGTTGATCGCCGCTCTCAGCGGGCCGGTATTGGGCGAACAGGTCGGCTGGCGACGCTGGGCCGCGATCGGCGTTGGGTGCATCGGTGTTCTGATCATCCTGCAGCCCGGCGTAGGTGTCTTTAACCCTTGGGCCATTGTACCGCTGATCTCGGCTTTCATGTTTGCAGTCTATGGTTTGCTGACCCGTTACGTGTCCCGCCGGGACAATTCCGCCACCAGCTTTTTCTGGACAGGCGTCAGTGGTGCCGTCGCCATGACGCTAGTGGGAATGTGGTTCTGGGAGCCGATGGCACAGACGGATTGGGCCTGGATGGCGCTGCTATGCGTGAGCGGCGTTCTGGGGCACTGGTTGCTGATCAAATGCTATGAGATGGCCGAGGCCAGCGCGGTGCAGCCCTTCGCCTATTTCCACCTGGTCTGGAGCGCGATCCTGGGAATCTCGGTCTTTGGTGAAACGCTGCGCCCTGAAGTGGTCATAGGCGCAGCGCTGGTTGTCGCCGCCGGGCTGTTCACCCTATGGCGCGAAAGACGCCAGCGTTGACCCGACCAGTTCCTGCGAGAACGGGATCGGCAAGGCAGGTTGGCCAAGACGGGCGCGATAGACCGGTAGGCTTTCCGACACACGCATCACGTAGTTGCGGGTTTCGCTGAACGGGATCGCCTCAATCCAGTCGACCACGTCGATTTCACCTGCGCGCGGGTCGCCATAGCGATCCATCCACGACATCGGCCGACGTGGACCTGCGTTATATCCGGCAGCCATCATCACGACGTTTCCGTTGAAATCAGCGGCCAGACCGGACAGGTAATTGGCACCCAGCTTGGCATTATATTGCCAATCCGAAGTCAGCTTGATCGTCTTGTGGCCGCTTAGGATACCCAATTCCTTGGCAACAAGCTTTGCCGTTGCCGGCATGACCTGCATCAGCCCGCGCGCACCGGCACCGCTGATCACAACGGGGTCAAACTCGCTTTCCCGACGGGCAATGGCCAGCGTCATTTCTTTGGCCATGGGCAAACCCATGTCGGCCACCGGATGCACCGGGTAATAGGCGGCTGGCAAAACCAGGCCGACTGTTGCAGCGCGTTTGGCGATCATCACGGCCAGATGCGGCTGCTTCAACTCGATCACCAAATCGCCCAACTGATTGGCCTGAACCGGGTCCAGCCCTTCCACCAAATGAGTCAGGAATCGCTCAGAAAGGGTGTCTTCGTCAGCTTTCAGCAGCAGTAGCCCGGCCTCCAGCACACTTGAATTGGAGAACTCAGCTTGTTTCCAGTGTGGCGCCCGGCGGGGGGTGGCCAGTTCACTATCGAAAGGACGCCCGATCTGCTCTGCAGCCAGCAAGCCGTAGAAAGAGGATTGGTAATCCGCACCCATCGCATAAGCGTCATAGGCTTTTTCGGCGTCACCATGGGCCGCATAGGCACGGCCCAACCAATACCCGGCGCGCCCTTTCGAGATCGGCGATTTCACCGCGTCCGAGAAGTTCTGGAAATGCCGGATCGCGGTCGCCGGATCATTCAGCTTCCGCAAGGCCAGAAACCCGGATAGCCACTCCAGATCCGCATAGCCATAGCCCATTTCAGGCGTCATGTGGTGATTGGCAGCAATCTGATAGGCGCGGTTCTGGTCCCCGTTCCGCATCTCAAGCCGGGCCAACCGGCGGCGGCCTTCGGCCCATTTGTCAGGTTCCCCCAACGCATCAGGGCCGGTAGAGCGCGCCAGCATCAAGTCAATCGCGCTGTCGTCCAGCTCTTTCCTGTCACGCCAGACGAACCTGTCAAAAGCCAAGCCCGGTGAATCGCCGAGCGATTTCGGAACCGCCGCCACCTTGCTGTCGACGCCGGGTTGCCGTTTCTGAAGGCCGATCCGCGCCTCAGCCAGTTTGCGCTGATCGGCGCTGACCAGCGGCAGCATCTGACCTGCGCTGACAAGATGGTTGTCCCATAGCATCCGGTCCAGACGGGCACCGTGATGGGGTTTCAGCAGCTTGCCAAAATTCTCAAGATAGTCTTTTTGCAGACCCGAACCCATTGGCATGGTCCGCCATGCCGCGACGATGTCAGCCTCTGCATCTCCCTGACGACCCTTTGCCTTCAATGCGACTGCATAGTTCAACGCACCCTCTGCGGTTTGCGGCGGCCGTTCGGCATAGAATTTTAGAACGCGGTCCGGATCAGCGCCAGTAAAGGCGGGCTCACTTTTGCGCCGCAACCAGGCCAGACCCGGCCAGTCTGGACGACGGTCCAAAAACACCAGAACGTCACCCGAACTGCCAAACCCTTCGCGCAGCCAGTGCCAAACGATGATGTCCCGAGACACTGAACCCCGCGCACCAGATACACGCAGGGCCTCATTCCAGTCCCCCTTGCGCATATCATTCATGCCGGCCCGCAGATCACCTGCGGCGTCGGCCCGCACTTGTGTGCCCGAAATCAGAATTACGACCGTCAAAAACGCCAGAAAGCGTGTCATCCCTTGCATTTCCCAACCAACCAAGGATACAGCCATTCAGGATAAAGCTTGCGCCGTCGGGTTCAACTCAAGAAAGACAGATTTCTGGCAAACCGAGGCGTAAAAATTACAAACTGCACCTAAGGAGCGTGTCATGTTCAAAGGCTCTATGCCAGCCCTCGTCACACCGTTTAGCAACGGCGAGTTGGACCTGAAGACGCTCAAACACTTGGTGGAATGGCAGATTCAGGAAGGCTCTACGGGGCTGGTTCCCGTTGGCACCACCGGCGAAAGCCCCACCCTGAGCCACGAAGAGCATGAAACTGTTGTGGATGAGGTTGTAAGGGCCTCGGCTGGTCGCGTACCTGTGATCGCGGGTGCTGGGTCAAACAACACTGTTGAGGCTATCCGGTTTGTGCGATTCGCGCAGAAAGTGGGTGCGGATGCAGCTCTGGTTGTAACGCCATATTACAACAAGCCCACGCAAAAGGGTCTGCTGATGCATTTCCGTGCGCTGCATGATTGCGCGGATATTCCGATCATCATCTACAATATTCCCGGCCGTTCGGTCATCGACATGACCCCTGAAACCATGGGTGAGTTGGCGAAACTGCCGCGCATTGTGGGTGTGAAGGACGCGACCGGAGATCTGGCTCGCGTCAGCCAACAGCGCGCCTCCTGCGGCCCGAACTTTTGCCAGCTGTCCGGCGAGGACGCGACGGCGCTTGGTTTCAACGCGCATGGCGGATTTGGCTGTATTTCGGTCACGGCGAACGTCGCGCCCAAACTGTGTGCCGAATTCCAGCAGGCGACGCTGAACGGCGATTACGCCAAGGCGTTGGAGTATCAAGACCGCCTGATGCCCTTGCACGAAGCGATCTTTATCGAGCCAGGCCTGGTGGGTGCCAAATACGCGCTCAGCAAATTGGGTCTGTGCAGCGAAGAAGTCCGCTCGCCCCTGTCAGGGCTGGATGGCAGCACCAAGTCGGCGATCGACGCGGCGCTTCAGCACGCAGGCCTTATCTAAGGCGAATTCAAAAAGAAAAAAAGGCGGCCTCGAACCTCGAGCGCCGCCTTTTTTTGTTCCGGATCTAGGCTTCATCTGGCCAAAAATATCCCACGGGAGTCGCGGCTTGCCGCGACGGGGGCAGAGCCCCCTATCGTTTTCCGTAATACAGCCCGACGACATGCTCGGCCTGTGCGAAGAACAGCCAGCGTGACGTCGCAACACCGGCCAGATGGGACAGCACAGCCAGCAGCGCGAAGAGATGGCCGAATGGCAACAGCAGCAGGATAACCGGCAGAACAAACGCCAACGCAAACGAGATGATGCGCAGCTTTTCAGCATGCTTGCGGCCAACGACGTGAACGAATTCACGCAGCAAATAGTTGGTGCCGGTATGAGGAGGCTCGAATGCACGCACGGTGCCGCGATCGCCCAATCCGGTGGCCGTGCCCAGATTTGTGCCGGACTCCTCCAGCGCTTTGTCGCCCTTTTTCCAATACAGGATCTGCACCAGCGCGGCGATCAGCAGCAGCGGCAGCGCCACTCGGACCTGCCCGGCCAGCAGTGCACCGCCTGCCAGGCTGAAGCTGAGAAACATGGCCGGAGTCAGGTTCATATTCCAGCGGGGAATGGTTTTGAGTTGCGTGTAGATCATCGACGTGGTGAACACGGTCAGTAGCGAAAACAGGGCACCGATCCAGCCAAGAAGGCTCCAGCGTTGGCCCAGAAAGATAACGCCAATCGCATAAAGCCCCATGACAACAAGGGCAATGACCGCACACCAGCCTTCACGACTGAGCCAGCTTGTTTTCCATTGTGTGAACGCCTTCCAGGCCCGTTCGGGATGGCCAAGGTGAAAGGTGGACGCCATCAGACCGCCGACGGCAAGGGCGTATGCGATAGCAAAAAAGACGAAAGCAACCCAGCCAGAGACGTCTGGCAGACCGAGGCTCAAAAAGAACAACAGTCCAAAGCCAAGACCCGACAGGGTGGTGAAAATGATGACGGAAGGTGCTGGATGCATCAGAGCTTCTCCAAGGTCTTGTCCAGCCAGCTAAGGAACCCTTTGGGCTCTTCAGCGACCGGTGCCAGCAACGGTGCCAGGATGTCGATCTGATCTTCGACGTTGTCCTTGGGCCGTGGCGGCAGGTATTTGTTGACGGGTTTGGTGCCCATTTCCGGCATCAGGTCCATGCCACCGCGTTCGGCGACCAGTTTGCTGACATCACTGTCCGCATCGCCCAGATCGCCAAAGTGACGTGCCCCTGCGGGACAGGTACGCACGCAGGACGGAACACGGTCTACTTCGGGCAGGTTTTCGTTGTAGATACGGTCAACGCAGAGGGTGCATTTCTTCATCACCCCTTCGGCCTGATCCAGTTCACGTGCGCCGTAGGGGCAGGACCACGCGCACAGGCCACAACCGATGCAGTCGCTTTCATTGACCAGAACGATGCCGTCCTCGACCCGCTTGTAGCTAGCCCCTGTGGGGCAAACGGTGACGCAAGGCGCGTCCTCGCAGTGCAGGCAGGATTTTGGGAAGTGGATCAGCTGGGCATGACCTTCCGCAGGCTGCACCTCGTAAGAGTGCACCCGGTTCAGGAAAGTGCCCGACGGATTGGCGCCATACGCGTCCTGATCGGATAGCGGTGCGCCGTAGTTTTCGGTGTTCCAGCCTTTGCATGAGATGACGCAGGCGTGGCAGCCAACGCAGGTGTCCAGGTCAATGACCAGACCCATCTTGCGGTCGGTGGATGTGGGGAGCTGGGTCATGACTACCTTGCCTCCGCTTTTGTGGTGAGGGCGGGCTGGGGCGCTGCCCCAGACCCCGGGATACTTTTAGCCAGATGAAGCAGGGATCGGATCATTTGCCTACCTTCCATGCCAAATCCTTCGGTCCAGTTCCGACCGGAGATTCAATCGGTGGGAATTCCGGTTGGCTTTCCGCATCCGTTGGTGGGTCAGCTTTTTCGATCTTCACTTTCAGGTCGAACCATGCGGCCTGACCGGTGATCGGGTCAGAGTTGGCCCACCGCAGACCATCGCCTTTGGGCGGCAGCAGCTCGTGGATCAGGTGGTTCAGCAGGAACCCTTTGGTGGCCTCGGGCGCGTCTTCTTGCAGCGCCCATGCACCTTTGCGTTTGCCAATGGCGTTCCAGGTCCAGACGGTGTTTTCGTTCAGGGCCGCCATTTCCATGACCGGAACCGTGATCTCGCCATGTGGCGAGGTCACCTTGGCCCAATCACCGTCCTGCAGGCCGTTCTCGCGCATCAGCTTGGTCGGAACATATAAAGGATTGCGTCCGTGCAACTGGCGCAGCCATGCGTTCTGGGTGCCCCAGCTGTGATACATCGCCATGGGGCGTTGGGTCAGAGCGTTGACAGTGAAGCCTTCGTTGCCGGTCTGGTCGGTTTCGTACCAGATGGGCATCGGGTCCAACGTCTCTTTGATGCGTTCCCGTAAGTGTTCCGGCGGCTGACGTTCGCCATGTCCCTCGGCAGCAAGCTGGAACTTGCGCATCGGCTCGGAATAGAGCTGGAACAGGTATGGCTGCGGGCTGTCATAGATGCCCATGCCGACAGCCCAATCTTGATAGGCAGCGTTCCATGGTTTGTAGTAATCCGCGCCTTCGGGGATGTGGGCCACGTAGAAGCCGCCGTTTTCAATATAGCGGTTCAACTGGTCAGGGTTGACCTCGCCGCGGCCTTCCCTATCGCCGTTTTCACCACGGAAACCGGCAAGCGGGCCGATGCCGGGCTTGCGTTCGTGATTGACGATATAGTCGGCGTAATCTGTCCATTTGGCGCTGCCGTCTTCATTGGTGAAGCCCGGCAGGCCCAAGCGGTTGGCCAGTTCGACAAGCGCTGACTGGAAGCCTTTGACATCCCGGTCGGGCTCAATCACCGGCCAGCGGATTGCGTCGGCTGCAGCATCCGCTTCGCAGATCGGGCGATCGAGTAGCGAGATACAGTCGTGGCGCTCCAGATAGGTGGTATCCGGCAGGATCAGGTCGGCATAGGCCACCATTTCCGACGAATAGGCGTCGGAGTAGATGATATGCGGGATCACATAATCGCCGTTCTCATCCTTGTCCGTCAGCATTTCCATGACACCTTTGGTGTTCATGGATGAGTTCCAGGACATGTTGGCCATGTACATGAACAGCGTGTCGATCTTGTAGGGATCGCCCGCATGTGCGTTCGAGATTACCATATGCATCAGCCCGTGGCTGGACATCGGGTTGTCCCACGTAAATGCCTTGTCGATCCGCGCCGGGCTGCCGTCTGCCTTCAGCGCCAGATCCTCGGGCCCTTGGACAAAGCCCAGATGCGGGCCATCCAGCGGCGTATTCGGGGTCACCTTACAGTGCGGTCTCGGGTGCGCCTCGACCGGTTTGGGGTAGGGCGGTTTGAAGCGGAAACCACCGGGGACTTCGACCGTGCCGAGGATGATCTGCAACACGTGCAGTGCGCGGCAGGTCTGGAAGCCATTGGCATGGGCCGAGACACCGCGCATCGAGTGCATGGCAACCGGGCGACCGATCATCTTGGTGTGTTTTTCGCCGCGGAAATCAGTCCATTCGCGCTCCAGCTCGAACGCCTCGTCAAAGGCAACGCGGGCAAGCTCACCCGCGATGGCGCGGATACGGGTGGCGGGGATGCCGCATTGCTCGGCGATCTTCTCGGGCGCGTATTCGTCGCTGAGGTAGCGTTCCGCCATCAGATGGAACACGGGGCGGTGGGTAACGCCATCCTTCTCAAAGGTCGCTGACAGGTCGGGGCGGACACCCGGTTTGTCAAACGCCGTCAGCTCGCCCGTGTTGCGATCAACAACCAGTGGCTTGCCATTCCCATCGCGCAGGAACAGACCCTTGGTGGGGCCTTCGGAGGCGTCGACCAGAACCGGCGCGTTGGTGTAACGGCTGAGATAGTCCAGATCGATCTTGCCGGCCTTCATCAGCACGTGGATCATCGACAGGATGAACAACCCATCGGTGCCAGGAGTGATCCCAACCCAATCGTCAGCCACCGCGTTATAGCCCGAGCGGATCGGGTTGACGCCGATCACCCGTGCGCCACGGGCCTTGATCTTGCCGATGCCCATCTTGATCGGATTGCTGTCGTGGTCTTCGGCAACACCGAACAGCATGAACAGCTTGGTGTGGTCCCAGTCAGGCTGGCCGAATTCCCAGAACGCACCGCCCATCGTATAGATGCCGCCTGCAGCCATGTTGACGGAGCAGAAGCCACCGTGCGCTGCATAGTTACAGGTGCCGAAATTCTGCGCCCAAAAGCTAGTAAAGCTTTGGCTTTGGTCCCGACCGGTGAAAAACGCCAGTTTCTCTGGGTTATCTTCGCGGATAGGCTTGAGCCAGCCAACGGCGATGTCCAGCGCCTCGTCCCAGCTGATCTCTTCAAACTTGCCCGAACCACGCGGACCGACGCGTTTCAGTGGCGCGCGCAAGCGGGACGGGGCATTGACCTGCATGATCCCTGCCGAGCCCTTGGCGCACAAAACACCCTTGTTGACCGGGTGATCGCGGTTGCCTTCGATATAGGCAACCTTACCGTCTTTCATGTGTACGTTGATGCCGCAGCGGCAGGCGCACATGTAGCACGTTGTTTTTCTGACCTCGTCAGAGACCTTGGGAGAGGTATTAATGATTGGCTGGTTCATTTCTGGTCCCTGTGGCTTTTGATCCGATTATTCTCATGAGCAGAGATCAATCGGAACAGTATTTCGCTTTAGCCGGATTTACGAGGCGTCTGTCCGGGTTTTGGATGTTTCTGCTTGCACGGCCGTAACCGCGATCATGTGCAGAACGTCCTCGGCGGAGCATCCGCGTGAAAGGTCGTTGGCCGGTTTCGCCAGCCCCTGAAGGACCGGGCCGATTGCTTCGGCACCCCCAATACGCTGCGCGATCTTATAGCCAAGGTTGCCTGCGTCGAGATTCGGGAACACAAAGACATTTGCCTCGCCGCGCAGGGGCGAGTCTTTGGCTTTCTTTGCAGCCACCTCGGGGACGAATGCGGCGTCAAACTGCAGCTCGCCGTCGATCAACAGATCGGGGTCGGCCGATTTTGCAATCTGCGTGGCCTCGCTGACCTTCGTGACTTTCGGATGATTGGCGCTGCCGCCGGTGGAAAAGGACAGCATCGCAACGCGGGGTGTCTCATGCGTCAGCGCCTTGAAAGACGCGGCAGATGCCCGGGCGATTTCGGCCAATTCCTGTTCGTTCGGATCAACGACCAGACCGCAATCTGCGAAGATATGTGCGCCGCGTACTGTGTGATGATCCCGGCAGTAGAGCATCAGGAAAAAGCTGGAAACCATGGCCGCGTCGGGCGCTTTGCCGATGATCTGCAAAGCGGCGCGCACTGTGGCCGATGTGGTCTCAACAGCCCCGCCGACAGTTCCGTCGGCATTCCCGGTATGAACCAGCATCGCGGCATAGTTCAGGCGGTGTTTGATTTCTTCAGCGGCCTTTTCAGGCGTCATGCCCTTGTGCTTGCGCCGCTCGAAAAGCTCAGCTGCAAACGCTTCGGCATGGGGAGAGTCCGATGGATCGTGGATTTCGATGCCGTCGACATCCTGACCAGCCTGTTCGGCCAGCAGGGCAGTTACTTTGGCTTTGTCACCAACCAGAATGATGCGCGCAACACCTTCATTACGGGCCTTCAAAGCACCTTCAACAACACGTGGATCATCGCCCTCAGCGAGGGCGATGATCTTGTCGGAGCTGCTGGCAGCTCCGAGAATTGTGCGCAATGGCTTCACGCGATTATGCCCCGGCCGACGAATTCATGTCAGCCGCGTCGACACCGGCAACACGGACCGGCTTTTTCATGGCGTCGCGACGGAAGGGATCGCCCAGTTCCTGGTTGATCATGGCTTCGATCAGGGTGGTGATGCCATTTTTCTGGTCGATGATCGCCTGGTTCAGGGCCGCGGTCAGCTCGTCCTGGGTGCGTGCAACGACGCCTTTCAGACCACATGCGGTTGCGATACCGGCATAAGAGACCTGTTGGTCCAGTTCGGTGCCAACGAAGTTGTCGTCGAACCACAGGGTCGAGTTACGCTTTTCAGCGCCCCACTGGTAGTTGCGGAAAACGATCTGGGTCACGGCTGGCCATTCTTCGCGGCCAATCGCGGTCAGTTCGTTCACTGCGATACCAAAGGCACCGTCACCCGAGAAACCGACAACCGGAACGTCCGGGCAACCGATTTTCGCGCCAACAACGGCAGGCAGGCCGTAACCACAGGGGCCAAACAGGCCAGGTGCCAAGTACTTGCGGCCTTCTTCGAAGGACGGGTACGCGTTACCGATGGCGCAGTTGTTGCCGATGTCGGACGAGATGATTGCCTCGGTCGGCAGGGCGGACTGAATTGCGCGCCATGCCATGCGGGGGCTCATCCAGTCGGGCTTGGCTGCACGTGCACGCTCGTTCCAGGTGGTGCCCGGATCGTCGTTCTCGTGGGTCAGCGAGCTCAGTTCTTGCGCCCATGCCGATTTGGTGGTGGCGATCAGGTTCTTGCGGTCTTCGCGACCGGCTTCACCGGCGTTGTCGCCCAGACGTGCCAGCAGACCTTCGGCCACTTTTTTGGCGTCGCCCACGATGCCGACGCTGACGTCTTTGGTCAGGCCGATGCGGTCTGGGTTCAGGTCAACCTGAATGATCTTGGCGTCAGTCGGCCAGTAGTTGATGCCAT
Organism: Ruegeria sp. A3M17; assembly: GCF_003318255.1. GTDB lineage: Bacteria > Pseudomonadota > Alphaproteobacteria > Rhodobacterales > Rhodobacteraceae > Ruegeria. The sequence goes on along the minus strand of NZ_QOCF01000035.1, from coordinate 213,125 downwards.
AACCGGGCAGGGTCGAGAACGGGTTCAGACGCGTGCCCAGAGCCAGAACAACGTCAGCCTTCGAGATCAACTCCATACCGGCTTTCGAGCCGTTATAGCCCAGAGGACCGGCAAACAGCGGGTGCGAGCCAGGGAAGGCGTCGTTGTGCTGGTAGCCAACGCAAACCGGAGCGGTCAGACGTTCGGCCAGATCGGCGGATGCGGGGATCGCGCCGGACAGAACAACACCGGCACCGTTCAGGATGACCGGGAATTTGGCGTCGGACAGCAGGGCAGCCGCTTCGTCCAGCGCTTCGTCGCCGCCAGCAGTTGCGGCAAATTCGACGATCTTGGGCAGTTCGATGTCGACAACCTGGGTCCACATATCACGCGGGATGTTCATCTGAGCAGGCGCCGAGGCGCGCTTGGCTTGCAGGATGACACGGTTCAGAACTTCGGCGATACGGCTGGGGTCGCGCAGTTCTTCCTGGTAGGCAACGCAGTCCGCGAACATGCGCATCTGTTCCATTTCCTGGAAGCCGCCCTGACCGATGGTCTTGTTGGCCGCCTGCGGCGTGATCAGCAAAACCGGAGTGTGGTTCCAGTATGCGGTTTTGACGGCGGTCACAAAGTTGGTGATGCCGGGGCCGTTCTGCGCGATCATCATCGACATCTTGCCGGTGGCGCGGGTGTAGCCGTCTGCCATCATGCCGCCGGAACCTTCATGGGCGCAGTCCCAGAAATTGATACCTGCGGTTGGGAAGATATCCGAGATCGGCATCATGGCCGAGCCGATGATTCCGAACGCATGTTCGATCCCGTGCTTTTGCAGAACCTTAACAAAGGCCTCTTCTGTGGTCATTTTCATCTGAGTGTTCTCCGCACAATTGAAGAAAGGTTCGGGCACAGCACCCGCCTTTGACACGGTTTTGGCGCAAGGGGCGAAGCGGCGTTAGGGCCAGAACGTTAGGCGGGATATGTCCAGAGTCGTGCTAGGCGGACCGGATGGCATCCGCGATCAGTTTCACGCCCGGCCCGATGCGGTCTCGGCCAATGGACGAGTATCCAAGGCGATAGAAGTTGCGCGGCCGGTGCAACCCGTTGAAGAACGGGGCGCCTGGTTCGATATGGACGCCCTGGCTCTGCAACTTTTGGGCAAGTTTGGTCGTGTCCACACGCTCGGGGGCCGACATCCAAAGCGACGAGCCGCCCATGATTCCGCGTCCGGCAGCGGTAAGCCCGTACTGTTCGACTGCAGCATCCAACGCTTCGCGGCGCCGGGCGAGGGTCTTGGACATACGCCGAATCTGAGCATCATAATGGCCCAGCGACAGGAAATAGGCCGCAGTGCGCTGGATATGGCCCGGCGGGTGGCGCAGTACCAACGAACGCAAAGCGCGAGCCTCGCGAATAAAGGGTTCGGACCCGACAATGTAGCCTAGGCGCAATCCGGGAAATAGCGACTTCGAGAAGCTGCCTACATAGATCACCCGTCCGTCGCGATCCATTGACTTGAGGGCCGGGGACGGGGATCCCAGAAAGGCCATTTCAAACTCGTAATCGTCCTCGACCACCATAGCGTCCAGTTCGCGGGCGCGTTTCAGCAACTCGTGGCGGCGATCAACAGGCATGGTCGCGGTTGTCGGGCTCTGATGGCTGGGGGTGGTGAAAATCACATCTGTTTCATCCGGCAACGCGTCCGGGGTCAGGCCGTCGCGGTCGACGGCCAGTGGCGAAACCTTGCAGTCGGAGTGATTAAGCAAATCCCGCAGCGCATAATAGCATGGGTCTTCGATCACGGCCGTGCGGTTGCGGTTCAAAAGGATGCGTGAGGCCAGCCACAGCGCGTTTTGAGCCCCCATGGTGATCAGGATCTCTTCGGGGCGAGCGGCGATTCCGCGGCGCGGCAACGTGTGACGGGCGATGAATTCAATCAGCAGCGGATCATCCTGATCCATGTAGTCCCCGGTCAGAGATGCAAAATCCTTGTGACCCAACGCACGGACCGCGCAGAGACGCCAGTTGGCGTGGTCGAACAATTTCCGATCTGCCTGACCATAGATGAAAGGGTATTTGTAATCGCGCCAATTACTGGGCTTGGGCAGCACGTCCCCATCCGAGAACCTGCGTGCCAAGGCCGTGTCCCAGTCGACATTTTCATCGCGTTTTTGAACAGGCGAATACTTGGGTGGCACGGGCGCGTTTTGCGACACGAAATATCCCGACCGGCCTTTGGCAGTCAGGTAGTCATTGGCCAGTAGTTCCGTATACGCCAGTGTCACCGTGATCCGGCTAACACCCAGATGCGCCGCCAATTTGCGAGACGAGGGCAGCTTTTCCCCAACGTGGAACCTGCCAGACAAGATGCCTTCGGCAATCATCTGCTGGATTTGCGCCTGCAGCGTGCCTTGTCCGTTCAGTTCCAGAAAGAATGTGTCGACCGATATTCCCATAGCGCCTTATAGGGTGGACTTAAGGTGAGGGCAATCTGGACTTAATCTCGCCTCGAGAATTCGTGAACAAGGCGCTTGACGAATAAGAACGACTCATCTAAAAAACTAGAAACCTAGTTTAATGGAGGAGTCAGATGTGGGAAACAGCTGCAGCAGGATTCTCGGCCATGGGCTCTGAAGCGCGACTGAAGGTTCTCAAGACATTGGTTCGGGCTGGCGAGGCTGGGTTGACCGTTGGGGAAATCCAGAACCGCACAGGCATTGCGCCTTCGACATTGGCCCACCACCTGCGTTTCCTCGCAGCCGGCGGGGTCGTCGAGCAAGAGAAAATCGGGCGCGCCACGATCAACCGCGCAAATTACGAAGAATTGAGAGGCCTCGCGCAGTTCATCCTTAGCGAATGCTGCGCGGACGAAGTGGGAAAGGCTGCGAACGATGGCTGAGCTGACACAAAACCCAAAGGCACCGGCAAAGGTGGCCGTTGATCTGATCAAGACCCCATGGGCAGTGATCGTGGCCATTCTGACGCTTGTGGCCGTCCTTAACCCCGGCAATTGGGGAGAGGTCGTAACCTTTGCGGGCAAAGCCCTTGCCCATACTGGCCAGTATATTCTGTTCGCCGTCTTGCTGCTGTCTTACCTCAAGGCGACAGGTGCCGAGGTGATGGTCGCGCGCGCCTTTGAGGGGCGCGAGACGCGGATGATCTTTCTGGCCGCGGTCTTCGGCGGGCTCGCTCCGTTCTGTTCTTGCGAAGTCATTCCGTTCATTGCCGGATTGCTGGCGCTTGGTGCGCCTTTGTCGGCTGTTATGGCATTCTGGCTCAGCTCGCCCTTGATTGATCCACCTACCCTGTTGATCACGGCAGGTGCATTGGGTTGGCCATTTGCGATCGGAAAGGCCATTGCAGCGGTCGCACTCGGTCTGTTTGGTGGCTTTGCCGTCCGTGCCCTGATGCGAGGTGGTGCGTTTGCCCAGCCTCTGCGCGAATACAAACCGGCTGGCTGCGGCTGCGGACCTAAAACAGAGGACAAACCTGTCTGGAAGTTCTGGCAGGAACCCGAGCGCCGTCAGCGCTTCCGGTCCGAGTTCATTCACAACAGCCTGTTCCTGTTGAAATGGTTGGCTCTGGCCTATGTGCTCGAGGCGCTGTTGGTCAGCTATGTACCCGCCGATCTGATCGCGCGCGTGGTGGGCGGCGAAGGTGTTGTACCCATCGTGATCGCAGCGCTTGTCGGCATGCCTGCCTACCTGAATTCCTACGTCGCACCGCCGCTGCTGGCTGGCCTGATGGAACAGGGGATGAGCGCAGGGGCCGCGATGTCCTTCATGGTCGCGGGTGCCGTCAGTTCGATCCCAGCAATGGCCGCCGTCTGGTCATTGGTCAAACCACGGGTCTTTGCGACCTATCTGGGGCTGGGGATCACTGGGGCCATCACCGCTGGCATTCTGTTCCAGATGATCTGAAACCAAAGCCGCCCGGTGCACTTGCCGGGCGGCTTTTCTTATCCTGCTTCGCAGTGGCGGGGCAGTTTGAACCGATACCGGGCTTCACCACTGTCAACATACACTCGTTTTTCAATGCAGGCCGTGGTGCCAACGGTTTGTGAGACCGGAGCTTCGGTCGAAGTGACCGAGGTCGCAGACCCGTCCGGCAGCCGGACCGAAGCAATGACGCCGTTCTTGAGGTCCCCGTTGATGGGTGTCGCTGACAGGACGTTGACGGTCATAAATGCCTCATGCTCGTGCTCGCCGCTGTCGTTGAAGATCAGCAAACCAGCAGCGACGGCAACAAGACCAACACCGCCTGCCACGGGCAAACCCCAGGTCTTCAGGAAGGCATAGATCGAAACGGCGCGATGCGGTCCAAATAGTTTGGAAAGAACGTTCAGCATGGTTTTCTCGTAAAAAAAAGCCCCGGTCCGTTCAGGCCGGGGCTGTCTGTGCTTTAGGGGCGCGGATCGTCTTCGTCTTCGTCGTCAGCACCGCCTTTGGGCAGGTTGAAGAAGCTGTCCGCGTCGAGGATCGGTTCTTCTTCTTTCTCTTCCGCAGGCTCGTCCGACAGCGAGAAGGTTTCCAGACCTTCGATGGCAGTCGGGATCTTCGGCGCCGCGTCCATTTCCAGCGACTGTTCGGTCGAGACCAGCTTGCGGCGCTCGTCATCGCTCATGACGCCACCTTCGGCAGCTTTCTTGGCTGCGGCCTTCTGCACGATCGCGTCCAACTCGGACTGTTTGCACAGGCCCAGGGCAACGGGGTCGATCGGCTGCATGTTGGAAATGTTCCAATGGGTCCGTTCACGGATCGACTGGATGGTTGGCTTGGTGGTGCCCACCAGCTTGGCGATCTGACCGTCGCTGAGTTCCGGGTGGAACTTGACCAGCCACAGGATCGAGTTCGGACGGTCCTGACGCTTGGACAGCGGAGTATAGCGCGGACCGCGACGCTTTTCTTCGCCGCTTGCGGCAGGGTTGAACTTGAGCTTCAGCTTGTACAGCGGGCTGTTCTGCGCAGTGTCGATCTCGTCCTGGGTCAGCTGGTTGTTGGCGATGGGGTCAAAGCCTTTCACGCCAGCGGCCACATCGCCGTCTGCGATGCCCTGCACCTCAAGCTCGTGCATGCCTACGAAATCCGCGATCTGCTTGAAGCTGATCGTGGTGTTGTCCACCAGCCATACGGCTGTTGCCTTGGCCATAAGCGGTTTTGCCATCAGCCCGTCTCCTATAAATACATCTTTCCCGTCGCCGGAATTCGGCGGCCCCTTTTTTGGGGCAGGTTTCCGTTGTCGGGGAACTTGGTCCGTATATAGTCGCGCCAAGACAAGAAGGGAAGAGGCGAATGCGCTGGGTTGTTTTGGGGCTGGTTCCGTGGATTTTCGGTGCAATGGCGGCGCTGGGTGATGGCGAAAAGGCGGGCGAGTTTGACTATTATGTCTTGTCGCTCAGCTGGTCGCCAAACTGGTGCGCCCGCGAAGGCGACGCGCGCGGATCAGATCAATGCGACACCCGGCATGACCATGGCTGGATCCTGCATGGTCTGTGGCCTCAGTACCATCAGGGTTGGCCCGCCTTCTGCCGCACGCCCGAGGCACCGCCATCGCGCGCTATGTCACGCAAAATGACCGATATTCAGGGCAGTTCCGGTCTGGCGTGGCATCAGTGGAAAAAGCACGGGACCTGCTCGGGCTTCAGCGCGTCCGACTATTATGCGCTGTCCCGGCAGGCGTATGAGGCGGTTGAGCGTCCTCAGGTATTCCGCAAGCTGGACGCCTCGGTCAAACTGCCTGCATCGGTCGTGGAAGAAGCCTTTCTGAAAGCCAACCCCGGCCTTGAGCGCGACATGATCACTGTGACCTGCAAGCAGGGCTATATAGAAGAGGTCCGCCTGTGCTTGTCGCGCGACCTTGAACCCGTGCCTTGTGGGCGAGACGTGATCCGCGATTGTACGGCCAAAGACGCGCTGTTCGACCCGATTCGTTAGAGTTTCTTGTTCTGGCATTCCCGCGCATATTCCAGCGCTTTGGCCGTGCCTTTCAGATCAATCGCCATCACCGTCTCACCCGCGGGGTTATAGACGGTCATGGTTTTGTTCTGGGCAATCGCATCCACGAAGCTGCGGTCGGTGAAAAACACGGTTGCGCCGGGCACATCGCGCTGATTGAAGCCGATGGCAGTGGCGTCATAACTTTTGCCGTCCAGATCGAACCGGATTGGATAACTCTCGCCCTGTTTGATATCGCCCCACGCCTTGTTGTAGACGGCAAAATATCCCCGATTGTCCAGCGCGTCATAGCCCAGCCGCACGACCGAGAGGTCCTGATAGATCGTCTGGATCAGGCACCCATTGCCAAGCGCGGGATCCATCATGATGTTCCAGCCTTCGACAAAGCCTTTGTCGATGAGTTGTTGTGACCATGCGGCGGTCGCGGTGAAGGCGGCGAAGGTGAGGGCGAGAAGGCGGGTCATTGATTGCATCCTGATAGTTCTAATTGGGCAGAAAGCCCTAGAAATCCTGTTTGGGCAAGGAACAGGCTCGTTTTGACAGCTTTTTGCACCACGCGACTTACAGTTTTTTCCTCAACAGCATGGCTCATTGGTGTCTATTTGCCTTATTTGCAGCTAGGTGGAAACGACCCATCGGAGTTCTCGTTGAGTATACCAACTTAAGTATCAGCATAGCAGATGAGTGTCTCGTCACCGGGACCATCTCGAGAAAACAGTATGAACTCAGTTGTTCCGCCAGTCTTTTTTTCAAGAACCAGCCTAAATCGCGTGACATTTGGTGGGGAGTTACGGATTTTTTGCCAGATAGGCCCGCGAGGATCTTCAACAAGTTGATCCACGTCTTTCCATTCGTCCAAGATAACAACGGCTACGTCCGCATGAGCGAACTGATCAGGCCTCGAGTTAGGATCAATACTCGGGCTTTTCCGTGAAACTATTTTGTAGAATGCATCTAGCTGGTCTTTTTGCCAGTCAGAGACAACAATTAGTTTAAGTTTAACCCCGTCTTCGGCATTTGCCGTCCCGGTTGTGCATTGAACTGCAAAAAATAATGTAGCAACTGCCCCAAAAATTGCCTTCATAAGCGCTCCTAATTCTATGTATGCAACATAATCTAGGCATACCAAAAAAGACTAAAGTTCCTTCCGCGCCTTTAACGCCGCCGTAATCGTCCCATCATCCAGATAGTCCAACTCGCCCCCAATCGGCACACCCTGCGCCAGTGAAGTCAGACGGACCTGTCCCTCCAATTGATCCGCGATGTAGTGGGCGGTGGTTTGCCCATCGACGGTGGCGTTCAGGGCCAGAATGACCTCAGAAATCCCTTCGGCCATTACGCGATCCTTGAGCCGGGGAATGCGCAGTTCGTCCGGGCCGACGCCGTCCAAGGCAGATAGCGTGCCGCCCAGAACGTGATAGCGACCTTTGAAAACTGCAGCGCGCTCCATCGCCCAGAGGTCGGCGACGTCTTCGACCACGCACAGCTCTCCGGTCGCGCGATCCTCGCTATCGCAGATGTCGCAGATATCGGTGGTGCCGACATTGCCGCAATTCAGGCATTCGCGGGCGGTGGCGGCCACCTGCTGCATTACGTCCGACAGGGGCGTCAGCAGCAGGGCGCGTTTGCGGATCAGGTGCAGCACTGCGCGGCGGGCCGAGCGGGGGCCGAGGCCGGGCAGTTTGGCCATCAGATCGATCAGATTGTCGATATCGCTGTTCGAACTCACGGCGTGCGCTCCTGCAAAAGGGCCGGGCAGTTGTGCCCGGCCTTTGGGTCGTCAGGAGTGTCTATCAGAACGGCAGCTTCATGTCTGCGGGCAGACCCATGCTTTCGGTCAGCCTTGCCATCTCTGCCTGAGAGCGTTCGGCCGCTTTGGTCTGCGCGTCCTTGATAGCGGCCAGAATCAGATCTTCGACAACTTCCTTATCATCGCCGTTGAAGATCGACGGATCGATGTCCAGACCCTTCAGCTCGCCTTTTGCGGTGGCGGTGGCCTTCACCAGCCCTGCACCGGATTCGCCGACAACCATCAGGTTGTTCAGTTCTTCCTGCATGTCCGTCATCTTGGTCTGCAAATCCTGTGCGGATTTCATCATCTTGGCCATATCGCCCAGACCGCCGAGTCCTTTGAGCATTGCTTTTCTCCTGCAAATCGGTTTGCCGCCTAAATACGGATGCTGCCGGTAGGGTACAAGGGGAGAGCTTCTCCCGCCCGTCGTCGAGGTCTGTGGCAAGACCTTTCCTCCCGTTGGGCCCGGCAGTGTTTCCGCTTTGGTCGTTCGGATCAATCCTCCTCGAACGGATCCCATTCGTCTTCGACCTCCGGCAGGGCTTCGGTTTCGACCTTGGCTGCGCGTTGCTCAGGGGTTTCGATCCGTTTGATGCGCGCTTTCGGAAACTGCATCAGAACGGCTTGAACCAGTGGGTGTTGTTCGGCCTGCGCTTTCAACGCCAGATCAGCCGCGTCTCGAACCTCGGCGATTGTTGCCGCGTCCCCATCGGCCACGATTGAGACGGCCCATCGGTTTCCGGTCCAGCGTTGCAAGGCCGACCCAAGCCTTTGCGCCAGATCGGTCGGCGCTTTGTCCGTCGGTGTGAACTCGATCCGTCCCGGGGAATACGAGACGAGACGCACACCGTTTTCGACCTCAACCAACAGTTTTACGTCCCGGTTGGTGCGGATCAGTTCGACCACGTATTCGAAGGTTGGATAGCGTGCCAGCGCGGCCTGGATGTCCTGGGCAAGCGCTGCGGTGGGTGCCCCTGCAGGCCCGCGTTGTGCCGAGAGATGCGTAGAGGATGTCGTCTGTGCAGGTGCATGAGTTGGCACGGCCACGCCACCGCCGGGTCCCTCGTTCGGTGGTGGTGGAGGCGCATCCTGTAGTCGTTTGATAAGTTCTTCGGGGCTGGGCAAATCGGCCACATGGGTCAGACGAATGATTGCCATTTCGGCGGCCATCATCGCGTTGGGTGCTGCAGAGACCTCCTCCAGCGCCTTCAGCAACATCTGCCACATGCGCGTCAACACCCTCATCGGCAGCGCCTCGGCCATCTGTTGACCGCGCGCACGTTCATCCGGTGAGACGGTGGGGTCATCGGCGGCATCGGGCGTGATTTTGACCACGGAAACCCAATGGGTGATCTCGGCCAGATCGCGCAGAACGGCCAGGGGGTCGGCCCCTTCGGCATACTGGCCGCTCAACTCGGTCAATGCCCCAGCCGCATCGCCACGCAAAATCATGTCCATCAGATCCAGAACGCGCCCGCGATCTGCAAGGCCCAACATTGCCCGAACCTGATCGGCGCTTGTTTCCCCTGCACCATGTGAGATCGCCTGATCCAACAGCGAGGTCGCATCGCGCGCAGAGCCTTCGGCCGCGCGTGTGATCAAAGCAAGCGCGTCTTCTGCGATCTGTGCGTTTTCCGCTGCGGCGATTTTGTTGAGCAAACTGATCATGTCTTCGGGTTCAATCCGGCGCAGGTCAAACCGCTGGCAGCGCGACAGCACAGTCACCGGAACTTTGCGAATCTCGGTCGTGGCGAAGATGAACTTTACGTGCTCGGGCGGTTCTTCAAGCGTTTTCAGCAGCGCATTGAAGGCGCTGGTCGACAGCATGTGAACTTCGTCGATGATGTAAATCTTATAACGCGCACTGGCGGCACGATATCGGACACTGTCGATAATCTCGCGAATGTCGTTCACACCGGTCCGGCTGGCGGCGTCCATCTCCATCACGTCGACATGGCGTCCTTCCATGATGGCCACACAATGCTCGCACTGGCCACAAGGTTCGGTCGTTGGTTTGCCTTCGCCATCGGGGCCGATGCAGTTCATGCCTTTGGCGATAATCCGGGCAGTGGTGGTTTTACCTGTACCGCGAATGCCGGTCATGATGAAGGCCTGCGCGATCCGATCCGCTTCGAACGCGTTTTTTAGCGTGCGCACCATTGCGTCCTGTCCAACCAGATCTGCAAAGGTTTCAGGGCGGTACTTGCGGGCAAGAACCTGATAGGCGGGGCTGGGCGTTTCGGTCATGTCTGCTCTGTCAGATTCGTGTCAGAAATGCAGCGTAGAGACCCGGGCCGCTCGCGTCCACAGCAGGCTTTGTGGAATTTCGGTTTGGACGGCGTCTGTAAGCGGGATAAACCGGCTTTGAAAATCGGGTGGGCCGGTGGCAGTAGGAGCATAAGCTTTGGCAAAATTTGCAATCTACGCGCTGCCTGTTGGCTCAGGCACCTTGGCGCTGTCCCCCTTGCCTGGCGGCGGCGGTGGGTATGTTGATGATCTGAGGGTGATACAGGACTGGAACCCCGATCTGGTGATTTCCATGACCACTGAGGCCGAGATGCAGCAGGACGGTGCAGGCGGTTTTGGTCGGGACGTTCAAAGCAGGTCCGCGACCTGGGTGCATCTTCCGGTCGAGGATTTTGGCACGCCGCCTCCGCCAATCGAAACTCATTGGCCCCAAGCCAGCGCAGCGACCCGGCAGGCGCTGTCCGACGGTGGACGCGTGCTGGTGCATTGCCGGGGCGGTTGTGGGCGGTCGGGGATGGTCGCGCTGAGGCTCATGGTGGAATGCGGCGAAGATCCAAACCACGCGCTAAACCGGTTGCGCTTGGCCCGACCATGCGCGGTGGAAACGGATGAGCAGATGGCCTGGGCCATGAAACCGGCCCAGAGTGATCGGTGAACTAGGATCAGGCCGTGGCTTGTTGAACAACCTGATGCGATGGACGCGGTGCAAGGGCCGATGCCTGAAGCATGGCGCAAGGCAAGGCCGCCAAAACACCAGCAGGCAGAGTGGAAAAGTCAGGGCCGAACAACATATCGGCGTAATCGTCCAGCGTGTCGGCCGAGTCGACCGTGTTTGCCCCGCAATAGACCCTGATCCGGGCCGGGCTGGCGCGAAACCGTGCGGTGCAGCCCTCATCGCAATGGGTCAGTTCGCTGGAGCCGTCCACCTCAAATTCGCTGGTCGTCATCGGTTGTGCTGTTGCCATCGCCTCGGCCAAGGCCCGAGCCATTTGGGCCAATGCGGGGCAGGTTTTCCCCGTTTTCTGGCACAGGGTGGCGGTGAACTCGTGGGTCGTTGTCTTCCAGATCATAATGCGCCCTCCGCGCGGTGAACGGGGGACGTGGAACAGGGAACTCAGCGCACTGAAGACCTGCCCGGACACCCCGCCCGAGTTTCGGTTTTTACTTTGATGGCAGGTCTCCTGACTTGCGGGTCATTGCTTTGCCGACCTTCCCAGCCATTCGGCCAGTGGTATTTCGGCATTGCTTACCGCTTACAGTTGCGGGGGCAGTCGCGGCCTTGGTCCGTTCCGGCATTGCCGGGCTGGACCGCACCGAGTTCCCTTTTCATCCCGCCCCAATATAAGGACGAGAACCATCACGTCATCGCTAGCGGTTGTAGGTGGCTTGAGTCAAGCGGGCTGTTTCTCGTCGTGCAAGCGGACGCGTGGTCACTTTGAAAATCTGTTGACTCTAGTCGCGCAAAAGCGCCGATATGCCATATGTGAACCGAATAGTTCAGATGCTTGCGAGGGCGCCATGTTGGACAACACTCCGGTCGTTTTGACCGAAGATTTCACGTTTTCTGCCGGAGAGGCCAACCTGTCGGCACGGCTGTATTTGCCCGCCTCGGCACCTGATGTGGCGGTTGTGATTCATGCAGCTACCGGCGTACCACGCGATTATTACCAGCATTTTGCGCGATGGTTGGTGGCGGAACAGGGTATGGCCTGTCTAACCTATGACTATCGCGATTTTGGCCACTCTCTACGGGGGCGTCTGCGCGATTCGCAGGCCACGATGGCCGATTGGGCGTTGATCGACATGCCCGCTGCCCGCGCTGAAATGCGGCGCAGATTTCCCGCCGCCCAGCAGTGGAGCATTGGACATTCGGTGGGTGGAATGCTGGGGCCAATTCAGCCCGATATTGAGCAGATCGACCGGATGATCTGTGTCTGTTCAGGTTTGGTGACGGTATCCGATCACCCCTGGCCGTATCGCGCACTGGCGACAATGTTCTGGTACGGCCACCCGCCACTGTTGGTAAAGGCATTGGGATACCTGCCGGGCAAGGCGCTGGGTTTTGGCTCGGACCTTCCGGCACGCGTCTACTGGCAGTGGCGCAAATGGTGCACCGCTGCGCTGAACTACGTGCCGGATATCGGCAACAGCCTTCCAGACGCCCGTTGGGCTGCGTCAGAAACACCCGTTGATCTGTTCACAATGGACGATGATCAGGTGGTGCCGCCGAACGCGGTTTGGCGCTTGGCCGATCTTTACGGTCCCAAAGCCCGCCGGCATCAGTTGTCGCCGAAGGACTTTGGATTGGCCGAGGTTGGCCACATCGGCGCATTTGCGCGCCGAAATGCGGCCATATGGCCCCGGTTGATCGCCTGAGCCGGTACTTACAGCTTTTTGCGGGATTTCTTGTCCTGCATCACCGATCGTACCATCTTACCAAAGGCCTTGTCGCGGGCACGAGACTGCGCCACGGTTTCCGAGTTCCTTTCATCTTCGCGTCGCAGTTTTCGCCAACGTTCCAGCCGCGCTGTGTCTAGTGATCCGTTGGCAATCGCATCCTGTACGGCGCAGCTCGGTTCAGCCTGATGCTGACAATCGGAAAAGCGGCAGGATTGGGCCAATTCCAGAATGTCGGAAAAGACCTCGTCGACGCCATCCTGCGCATCCAGCAACCGAAAGGCCCGCATACCGGGTGTATCGACCAGCCAGCCTCCGTTCTGCATCGGATGCAACGCGCGCGCCGTTGTCGTGTGCCGCCCGCGCGCGTCGTCCTCGCGAATGCCGGAGGTTGCCTCATCCAGACCAGTCATGGCGTTGACCAATGTTGTCTTGCCGACACCGGATGAGCCGACCAGTGCAGCGGTCTGCCCGGTGGAGCACCATGACAGTACTTGCTGCACGTCCAGGGCATCCAAAGCATTGATTGCAAGCACGGTCAGAAACGGAGCCAGCGACTCGGCGGCTTTGGAGTAATTACCAGGATCGGCGCAGGTATCGGCCTTGGTTAGAACGATCACCGGATAGCACCCGGCCTGGTGTGCCAAAGCCAAATACCGTTCCAACCGGGCCAGATTGAAGTCGGCATTGCAGGAACTGACGATGAACAGCACATCCACGTTGGCGGCGATCAACTGGGCATCGGCCCCGGTTCCGGCGGCGCGGCGTTTCAAAAGGCTGCGGCGTTCCAGCAGGTGTTGAACCCGGTTTTGATCATCTGCCAATACCCAATCTCCGACGGCAAAGTCGCCCGTCGGCTGGTTTAGGGTGAGCAGCGGTGTTTCACCATTGATGCTTGCGCCGATCAGGCGATCACGGTGAACCGCTGTGATGCGAAAGGGAACGCATGAAGGATTGACCGCATGTTGTGCGGCAAAGTGTGAGGACCATCCCAGGTCCGAAAGTGTAAAAGACATTGTTCTGCCTGTGTTCAGGTACAGCAATCCGTCTGGATGGCGGTCGCGCATCCAGCGGTGATGTGTTCAGGCAGGTGTGAGGGTCGGCCTCAGAAACGCTCTGCCCAAAGGGTTTTTGCTACAATCATAAAAGCCCTCCTGCGGCTGACGGTTCAAGTAAGTGAGAGGTTGGACATCGACCCAAGCGGGGCTCGTTGTGGCTGCTTCCTTCCGGACCTGACCAGGTTGGCGAGGCGCTCGCCCGCGCCAACCTCTCAAAATTCGATATAGGGAAGACACGTAGAAATGACAACCCGTCACAGTGAGAGTTGAATGTGCAAAAACCCCTCGGCTTCCGTGCCAGCCAGCTTTGGGCTGAACTCTGCGATGTCTGCGAGGTGACGCTGTGCCTTTGGACCGGTCTTCAACAGGACAGAGGACCCCGGAAAGGGCGCAAAACGGAATGGGCAGGGGCCCTGTTCCAGCGATTCCGTGGTCAATGCACCGGTCAGGTAATCCTTCAGCGCGTGTTGGATTGGCAAAGCTGGAACATTGATGATTTCGGCGTCCCGTATAAACGGAAAATGCCCACCGCCGCTGGCCCGATAATTGTTCAGTGCAACAACAAAGCGTTGTTCGGCCGTCACCGCGTGGCCTTGGAAACGAAGATCTGATATACGCCGGTATGCCGGATTTGCCAGATGTCCATCCGCATCGAACCGAGGCGGTACGCTCAGGTCGATCACGTAGCTTAGCCCGAACAGAACATCGAAATTGTGTCCAGCTCGATCAGGATTGATCAATTCGGTTTGCGCGCCGGGTTTCACCTGATTGAAAACGCCTGCAGACATTTCAAGCCAATCACTGATGTGCTCTCCTGACACCGCGATTGCACGAAGTTCGTTTGGAAAGATGTTCAGATCGGCCACGTGGCGCATGCGCAGTACGCCCGCAGGAATGTCCGAGTAAAAACGAGGCCCGGCGCGACCCCCAAATTTCGAAGGCGCCACGGCAGATAGCATGGGGATCGCGTCATGGACTGTACCCTTCAGGTTCTGGCGCACAGCCGCAGCCTGGGCCGCGGCCACCATCGCAAGCCCGCGATCCTTGGCGCAAAAGCTGAAATAGCTGTGCAGGTGCTGATCCGTGTGCCCAATCGGTTCCTCGGCCCGTTTTCGTGTTGCGGAATGCACGTCTGAAAATAACGCCACCAACGGCGGGTCCTCGGCTGCCGGTTCAACACCTGATACCGCGCGCATTTCAGTGCGATGCGCAGTGACCGACCAGCCCTTTTCAGTCGTGGCAGTCAGCGTCAGATCAATCACGCCAAGATGAGATCCGGCAGATCCCGGCATGACGACGGGTGTGCCATGCACCATACCGCCAGTGGCATCGACGTGTTTCAGCCCAGCGTGCGATTTCCCCGGCAGGGTCAGATGCGTGTGCCCTGCGACGATGGCGTCTATGCCCTCAATCGCGGCAAGGGGGATTATCGCGTTTTCAAGATCGGGCGCGGGGTCGGCGGGCCCCAGCCCCGTATGGGCCAGCGCGATGATCACGTCGCAGCCATGGGATCGAAGCTCAGACACTTTAATGCGCGCACAGGTCAGGATGTCGTCTATCCGGACGTCATCACCCAGCCGATGAGATTCCCAATTCCGGGTCTGTGGCGGAACGACCGAGAAGACGCCGACAGTTATCGAGGCTAGGTGCCCCGCGACCTCAACCCGGCGGGTTAGAACTGCCTGATCCTGCCAGACCTCGTTGGCGCTCGGGCGATGAACATTGCTGCAAACCACCGGACAGGGGGCCTGCGAAAGGATGCGGTCCAGTATATCTTGATCGAACCCGAAATCATGATTGCCTAACCCGATCGCATCATACTCTAACGCGCCAAAGGCCTGCATCAGCGCATGCGGCTTATCCGCCTGCTCGGCGGCCAGATCTCCAATCGGAGTTCCTTGCAGCGAATCGCCATTGTCAAAAAGTAACACGACCGAGTCTTCCGCCTGCGCCTCAGTTCGGGCTTCACGGATCAGACTGGCAGTTCGGGTCAGGCCGATTGTGGGTTCAGGGGTGTCAGAATAGTAATCAAAACCCCTCAAGTTCATATGAAGATCCGTGGTGGCCAGTATTCGGATCTGCACGGTCTGCGAAGGCAGAGAAGGGGAAGGTTTCAAATTTCTACTTTTGGCAGTTTTGTCTTAGTCATTTTCAACAAAAAGATTAATCACAGTGAATTGCAAGGCTTAGCTGTGTTCATTCGATGGCGACCTGTGGATTTGGGGGTGAAATACCGTTGCAACTGATTGGTCGACATGGCAGCCCTGTGCGAACAAGCCTAAGGATAACTTATGAAAAATGCGGAATATGTGACGTTTGGTAGCTCGGGGCTGGATCGTGCGGCGCATATTCGCGGTGATGCTGATACGATCGCGCGGGCGCGGGCGCATCCCAATGCAAAATGCCTGCTCTTGTGGCGCGGTAAGGTATTGGTTCAGGGTGAGGCGCTGGATCAGTTGGGGCTGATCGCGATGTCGCACAAGCTGGTCGAAACCGGGCCGGGCGATTCCGTCGAGCAGCCTGTATTCCTGGGACTATCAGATGACGCGCCGGTGTTTGCCACTGATATTTCGGGCTGGACGGCTGATGGGTTGGACGTGTCCGGTGTCGGAGGCTTTATCGATAAGTCAGAGCAACAGCACCCGGACTTGCCCCACGGCCATGTCTTCGCCGAGCTGCGCCGGATCATGACCCGTTTGTCGGCGCGTGACGCCGAACTGGCGGCCTCGGCCAAAGCGGTGACCTCATGGCACGAAACGCATCGGTTTTGCGCCCGGTGCGGCGCAGCCAGCGAACTTGCGCAGGCCGGGTGGCAGCGCAGTTGTCCGTCCTGCGGCGGGCAGCATTTTCCGCGTACCGATCCGGTCGTCATAATGTTGATTACCCATGGCGATTCAGTGCTGATGGGACGTTCACCGGGTTGGCCGGAAGGGATGTATTCGCTGTTGGCAGGGTTTGTTGAACCGGGTGAAACGCTTGAGGCCGCGGTCCGCCGGGAAGTGATGGAAGAGGCCGGGGTGCCCGTGGGTGAGGTCCGTTATCTGTCCAGCCAACCCTGGCCGTTTCCGGCCTCGTTGATGTTCGGCTGCGCGGGTGAGGCGTTGTCACGCGACATCACCATCGACCCGGTCGAAATCGAAGATGCGATGTGGGTTACCAAATCCGAGATGATGCAGGCCTTTGCCGGTGAACACCCCGTTTTGCTGCCGGCCCGCAAGGGTGCGATTGCGCATTTTCTTTTGCAAAACTGGCTTGCGGATACATTGGACTGACAAAATACTGTTCTGAAAAGCGAGAGAACCCCGAACCACAATGCAGTTTACAGTGCGCGAAGATATCGAAGCTCCCATCAACTCGGTGTTCGAAATGGTGGCCGACTTTGACCGATTCGAACGGATCGCAATGCGGCGCGGGATCGAGGTCCGGCGGATTTCGGGCGAATTGGGCGTTGTTCCGGGCACCAGTTGGGAGACAGAATTCAGGTTACGCGGAAAGCCACGTCAGATTTCCGTGCAGATGGCTGAATGCGACCCGCCTTCGCTGATGCGGTTCGAAGCCGCAAGCAAGGGGATGAACGGCATCACCACGGTCGAACTTTTGGCCCTGTCGCAGCGCCGCACGCGTATAAGCGTTGATATGTCCCTGTCAGCCAAATCCCTGCCTGCGCGGCTGCTGTTACAATCGCTCCGGCTTGGGCAATCCCGGTTTCGCCGACAGTTTCAGTTGCGCCTGACCGAGTTCGCACGGGAAATGGAACAACGTCACATTCATGGTGGCTGATTACCCAATGCTTTGGTGGGAACGAGATGGATAGCATTATTGTTCGTGAGGCGGTGTTGACGGATGCCCAAGGTATCTCAGAGGTACTGCAGGATATCGCAGCGGCCGGAAAGCGTAACAAGCGCTGCGACGTTGATTTTGCCCGCGAGCATTACGTGGCCGACCCCGACCGGATCAGATGTTCCGTCGCTGTTCAGGAGGAACAGGTTCTGGGGTTTCAATCGTTGAAATGGGCGGTCGAAAACAACCCATATGGTGCGCCGGTCGGGTGGGGCGTCATTGGAACGCATATTCGCCCGTCGGCCGCCCGGTGCGGTGTCGGGCGTGCCCTGTTTCGTGCGACGCTCTTGGCGGCACGGCAAAGTGGCCTACCGGCCATTGATGCAACCATTTCGGCCACAAACGCCGAAGGTTTGGCCTATTATTCGGCGATGGGCTTTGTGGATTCCCGGCAGCACGAGGGTGCCCTGTGCAAAAGCTTCTCTGTGACTTGAGCCGGGGTCGCTTCAGCCGCGCGGTTGAGCGGCCGGGTAGACGCCCAAAATCTCGACATTCGTGGTGAAGTGTTCCAGTTCTTCCATCGCCAGCTGTACGTTCCGGTCGTCCGGGTGGCCCACGATATCGGCATAAAACTGGGTCGCGGTGAACGAACCATCGACCATGTAGCTTTCCAGCTTGGTCATGTTGATGCCGTTCGTCGCAAACCCGCCCATCGCTTTGTAAAGCGCAGCCGGAATGTTGCGCACCTGAAAAACAAAACTGGTGATCATGCCGTGTTCTCCACGGCGTGACATGTCGGCCTGCTGTGACATCACCAGAAAGCGCGTGGTGTTGTTGTCGCGGTCTTCAATGTGCCGGGCAAGTACGTTCAACCCGTAGATTTCGCCGGCCAACTCGCTGGCCAATGCTGCTGAATGCACCTCGCCTTGTTCCGAGACCTCGCGGGCCGCACGTGCGTTGTCGGGGCTGACACGTCCTTTGATGTTGTGTTCTTTCAAAAACCCGGCGCATTGCGGCAGCAGAACCAGGTGCGAGTGTGCCTCGGTGACATCCTCGATTTTGGCCCCTGGTACGGCAAGAAGGTTGATGTGAACGCGCACGAACGCTTCTTCGATGATGTGCAACCCGCTGTGGGGAAGCAAACGGTGGATATCGGCGACCCGGCCATACGTGGTGTTTTCGACCGGCAGCATTGCCAATTCAGCCTCACCTACGCGCACCGATTCGATCACATCTTCGAAAGTCCGGCAGGGCAGGGCCTCCATATCGGGGCGGGCATTGCGGCAGGCCTCGTGGCTGTAGGCGCCGGGTTCTCCCTGAAATGCAATACGTTTGGTCATTTGGTCGATTCCGTGCAACAAGTTCGATAATTGGGCGTTTAGTCGCGGTGTCTATACCTTGCCTCTTGTAAGGGGAAGCCTTAGACACCCCGCAGACAGCTGAAATGGACTCGCGATCAATGTTCGACACGATGACAGTTACCAAGGCCGCAGCAGGCCTGTTTGGCACCTTCCTAGTGCTGCTTCTAGCCAAATGGGGTGCCGAAACGCTTTACCATGCGGATGGGCATGGTGAGACGGCCTCGTATATTATCGAAACCGAAAGCTCTGGCGAAAGCGCTGACGGCGAAGAAGTGGTGTTCGAAGACATGCTGGCCGCCGCAGACCCCGAAAAGGGCGCGAGGGTTTTCCGCAAGTGTACTGCCTGCCACAAGTTGGAAGACGGCGCGAACGGCACAGGCCCCTACCTGTTTGCAATCGTGGATCGCCCGGTTGCTTCGGCCAAAGGCTTCACCGGCTACTCAGCGTCGATGCAGGCGCATGGCGGCAACTGGACTCCCGAGGCGCTGGACGCATTCATCACTAGGCCCAGCGCATATATCTCGGGTACGTCCATGAGCTTTGCCGGTCTGAAAAAACCGCAAGACCGGGCAGACCTGATTGCTTATCTGCAGACCATCAACTGATCTTTCGCTCAGTTTTGACGCATTCAAAAGCCGCTGCCCCGTGCAGCGGCTTTATTTTTTGTCTAAGTAAATCTTCACAAAGTGTTCACGCACTCTAAACTTGAAACTGGCAGTGCTGGTCTTTTAGCTGGCGCAAACAATATTAAAGACGTCAACGAGCAGGGGATGAGCCACATGAAATCCAATCGAGTTACCGCTTTAGCGCGAACAAAGGATTTCGGACGCTTATTTCACATACTGGCATTGGGGGCATTGCTCTGCGCGGTCACCGCAACTCAGCTTTTTGCTGAGGAAAAGATAATCAAATCACACGGGTTCTCGGAATTCGGTGATTTGAAGTATCCGGACGGTTTTGCGCATTTCGACTATGTGAACCCGGATGCGCCACGTGGTGGAGAACTCTCCTATGCGGCGCAAGGCACGTTCGACAGCTTTAATCCCTATACCAGGCAGGGCCGGGCTGGTGCGCGGTCGGCAGATCACTACGAAAGTCTGCTGGTTCCGTCCTATGACGAGCCAGCGGCCTATTACGGCCTGCTAGCCGAAAGCCTGGAGTACCCCGAAAGTTATGATTGGGTGATCTTCAACATCCGCCCCGAGGCGCGGTTTTCCGACGGCACACCGGTGACGGCCGAGGATGTGGTATTTTCCCATAATCTGCTGCTGGACCAAGGGCTGAAATCTTATGCCGACGCAATTCGCCAACGGATCCCCAAGGCCGAGGCGTTGGATACCCATCGTGTAAAGTTCTACTTCTCACCAGATTTCCCCCGCCGAGGCCGGATTTCTCAAGTTGGGGCCACGTCGATTTTCTCTAAGAAATGGTTCGAGGAAGACCCTGAAAACCGCCGGTTGGACAAGTCGCGGCTGGACCCGGGTATCGGTTCGGGGCCATATGTTCTGGATGATTATGACATCAACCGGCGCATCGTCTACAAGCGCAACCCCGACTATTGGGGCAACGATGTCAACGTCAACGTAGGCCGCAACAACTTTGACACCATCCGCGTTGAGTATTTCGCCGATTCCATTGCTGCGATGGAGGGGTTCAAGGCGGGCACGTTTACCCTTCGGCAGGAAAACAACTCAAAAAGCTGGGCAACGGCCTATGATTTCCCGGCAATTGCGAATGGCTCTGTCGTGCGAGCTGAACTGGCAGACGGAAATGTACCGTCGGCGTCGGGCTTCATCATGAACCTTGACCGGCCAAAATTTCAGGATCCCCGCGTTCGCGAAGCTATTCAGCTGGCATATAACTTCGAATGGACGAATGAGAGCCTGCAATATGGGTTATTCCAGCAACGTAGTTCGTTCTGGGAAGGAACGCATCTTGAGGCGACCAACCTGCCCGAAGGGCGCGAGCTTGAGGTATTGCAAGAGCTGGGCGACGCGCTGGACCCTGCCATCCTGACCCAGGAACCGGTCTCGGCGCATGAATCCCGAGCCGCCCGCCAAAATGACCGTGGCAACTTGCGTAAGGCGATGAAACTGCTGGACGAAGCTGGCTGGCTTGTTGGGGATGACGGCATTCGTCGCAACGACAAGGGAGAGGTGCTGTCTGTTGCATTTCTGTCCGACCAGCCAACGCTGGACAGGCTTATTCAACCCTTTGTCTCCAATTTGCGGGCAATGGGGATTGATGCGAGCTACAACCGCGTGGACAACGCCCAGTTCACCCTGCGCCGCCGGGACCGTGATTTCGACATGATTGTTGGCGGGTACCCGCGGTCGTTGCAGCCATCGACCGGGTTGTACCAGCAGTTCGGAACCGAAGCGGCCTCATACTCGGTCTTCAACCCGTCGGGTGTGCATGGCCCGGATATCGAACCGCTGATCGATAACATTGCCTCTGCCGAAGACAGCGAAGAGCTGTTTGCAAATGTCCGCGCATTGGACCGCGTCCTGCGCGCGAAACGGATCATGGTTCCCACGTGGTATCTGGGCAAGCACTGGGTTGCCTACTGGGACATGTACGAATACCCGGAAAATCTGCCGCCTTACGCATTGGGTGTTGAAGACCTCTGGTGGATCAACGAAGAGAAAGAAGCCGAGTTGAAATCCTCCGGCGCCTTGAGGTAATCCGCCCCCATGGGAGCATATATTCTTAGACGACTGTTGCTGGTCATCCCAACCCTGCTTGGGATCATGATCGTCAACTTCACGCTGGTTCAGTTCGTTCCTGGCGGTCCGATTGAACAGATCATCGCCCAGTTGGAAGGTGGCGGTGATGTGTTCGAAGGGATTGCCGGCGGCGGCAGTGACATCGAGCAACAGACCGGCGGCACGAATGACCGCTACATTGGTGCGCGTGGCCTTCCGCCCGAGTTTATCGAAGAGCTGGAAAAAGAATTCGGATTCGACAAACCGCCAGTTGAGCGGTTCTTCGACATGATGGGTAATTACCTTACGCTGGACTTTGGTGAGAGTTATTTTCGGTCGATCAGCGTAACCGATCTGGTGTTGGAGAAGATGCCGGTGTCGATCTCGCTGGGTCTGTGGTCCACGTTGATCGCGTATCTGGTGTCGATCCCATTGGGTATTCGCAAAGCGATCAAGGACGGTTCGACATTCGACACCTGGACCAGTGGCATGATCATTGTTGCCTACGCCATTCCAGGGTTCCTGTTCGCCATCCTGTTGCTTGTTCTGTTTGCCGGTGGATCTTATTGGCAGATCTTCCCGCTGCGGGGGCTGACCTCGGACAACTGGGACAGTCTCAGCTTGTTTAGCAAGGTCGTTGATTACTTCTGGCACATCGCCCTGCCGATCATCGCCCTGACAATCTCGGCCTTTGCGACGCTGACTCTGCTGACCAAGAACTCGTTTTTGGACGAGATCAAAAAGCAATACGTCATGACCGCCCGCGCCAAGGGGCTGAGCGAAAGTCAGGTTCTGTACGGCCATGTTTTCCGTAACGCGATGCTGATCGTGATCGCCGGATTCCCTGCGGTTTTCATAGGTGTGTTTTTCGGGGGGTCGATCATCATCGAAACGATCTTCTCGCTCGACGGTCTGGGCCGTCTGGGGTTCGAGGCCGCTGTTGCGCGGGACTATCCGGTGATCTTCGGCACTCTGTTCATCTTTGGCCTGATGGGGTTGGTTGTCGGCATCATCAGTGACCTGATGTATGTGCTGGTCGACCCGCGCATCGATTTCGAAAAGCGGGAGGGGTAAATGGCGCTTTCTCCTCTCAACCAGCGCCGCTGGCGCAGTTTCCGTCGTAACGGGCGCGCGTTCTGGTCGCTGCTGGTGTTTTCCGTGCTGTTTGGCCTGTCGTTGTTCGCCGAATTCATCGCCAATGACAAACCGATCCTCGTGAAATACCGCGGTGAGTTCTACACACCGATCTTCAATTTCTACGCGGAAACCGAATTCGGCGGTGATTTCCAGACCGAGGCGATCTATCGCGACCCCGAGGTGCAGTGCCTGATCGACAGCGGTGGCATCGAAGACTGTTTTGAAGATCCCGAGGGGATTATCGACGAAATCAAGGCCGGTACATTCCAGGCGGATGGGTACGAGCGTGGCTGGGCCGTCTGGCCGCTGATCCCGTATTCCTTCAACACCAGCGTTGATCGTCCCGGTGCAGCGCCGCTGCCGCCCAACGGGCAAAACTTGCTGGGCACGGATGACACCAAGCGCGACGTGTTGGCCAGGGTGATCTATGGCTTCCGATTGTCGATTTTGTTCACGCTTATGGTCACGGGTGTGGCCAGCCTGGTCGGCATATTCGCCGGGGCCATTCAGGGCTTTTTTGGCGGTTGGCTGGACCTGATCTTCCAACGGATTATCGAAATCTGGTCGGCCACGCCCTCGCTTTACGTCATCATCATCATGTTCGCCATTCTGGGTCGAAGTTTCTGGCTGCTTGTGGCTCTGATGATCCTGTTCAGCTGGACCGGGCTTGTGGGCGTTGTCCGGGCCGAGTTCCTACGGGCGCGAAATCTGGAATACGTCCGCGCCGCGCGAGCGCTGGGTGTGGGCAACATGACAATCATGTTCCGCCACATGCTGCCCAATGCGATGGTCGCTACGTTGACCTTCATGCCCTTTATCGTGACGGGTACCATCGGCGGCCTGGCCTCACTGGACTTTCTGGGCTTCGGCCTGCCGTCCTCTGCCCCGTCTTTGGGTGAGTTGACCTTGCAGGCCAAGCAGAACCTGCAGGCACCGTGGCTGGCCTTTACCGCCTTTTTTACCTTTGCCATCATGCTGTCGCTACTGGTCTTCATCTTCGAAGGCGTGCGCGATGCATTTGATCCCAGAAAGACCTTTTCATGAGCCTGCTGGATGTGAATAACCTCAAGGTCTCGTTCCGTCAGGACGGGCAGGTGAGCGCAGCAGTCAAGGGCGTGTCCTTTACTGTGGATCGGGGTGAAACGGTTGCACTGGTAGGCGAATCCGGATCTGGAAAATCGGTGACCGCGCTGTCGACAGTGTCTTTGCTGGGTGACAGTGCGATTGTCGAGGGCTCGGTCACATATGAAGGGCAAGAGATGATCGGCGCGTCTGACCAACGCCTGATGGATGTGCGCGGCAACGATATCAGTTTCATCTTTCAGGAACCGATGACCTCGCTCAACCCGCTGCACACGATCCAGAAACAGATGACCGAGTCGCTGGCATTGCACCAGGGTCTGACAGGTGATGCTGCACGGGCCCGGATTGTCGAACTGCTGACAAAGGTCGGCATCCGCGATCCCGAGGAGCGTCTGGACAGCTACCCGCATCAACTGTCAGGTGGCCAACGCCAGCGCGTCATGATCGCCCTGGCACTTGCCAACAAGCCCGATATCCTGATCGCGGATGAGCCGACAACGGCCCTGGATGTGACCATTCAGGCGCAGATCCTGGAACTGCTGGCCGAGCTTCAGAAATCCGAGAATATGGGGATGCTTTTCATCACCCATGACCTTGGGATCGTGCGCCGTATCGCTGACCGGGTCTGTGTGATGAAGGACGGTGAGATTGTCGAGACCGGCGCGACCCAGGAGATATTCGACAACCCCAAACACCCTTATACTCGCAAGCTGCTGGCGGCGGAACCATCCGGTCACCCCGATCCTGTGGCACCCGACGCCGAAGAAGTGGCGCGCACCGATCATCTTAAGGTCTGGTTTCCGATCCAGCGCGGTTTCCTGAAACGTACCGTTGGCTATGTGAAGGCAGTGAATGATGCCACGCTCAGCGTGCGCGCCGGTGAAACCTTAGGGATTGTTGGCGAAAGCGGCTCAGGTAAGACAACGCTGGCGCTGGCCATCATGCGGTTGATTGCGTCCGAAGGGGCGATAACCTTTCGCGATCAGGATGTACGCCGCTGGTCGACGCGAGAGTTGCGGCGCTTGCGCAAGGATATGCAGATTGTATTTCAGGACCCGTTTGGCAGCCTCAGTCCGCGGATGACCTGCCAGCAGATCATTGCCGAGGGGCTGGCGATCCACAAGGTCGACCCGCACCGCTCACCGCGGGAACTGGTGACCGAAGTGATGACCGAGGTGGGCTTGGACCCGGCTGCGATGGACCGCTATCCGCACGAGTTCTCGGGCGGACAGCGTCAGCGTATTGCCATTGCGCGCGCCATGGTCCTCAGGCCCAAATTGCTGGTTTTGGATGAACCGACTAGCGCCCTGGACATGACTGTGCAGGTTCAGATCGTCGACCTGTTGCGCGACCTTCAGCGTAAATACGGGCTGGCCTACCTGTTTATCAGCCACGATCTGAAAGTCGTGCGCGCGATGTCGCACAACGTGATTGTCATGCGAAACGGGGACGTGATCGAAATGGGCGCGGCCGAAGACCTGTTTGAGAACGCCCAGACCGACTACACCCGCGAACTGATAGCGGCGGCGGGCTGAAACCAGCCCGCCCAAGGCCTTCAGGCATTCGCCGTTTCACGCGCCGCAGATTTTGGGACCGGTCCACGCAATTCTTCATAGTGATCGAAGCTCAACTTAACCCAACCAGTTCCACGTGTGGCGCTGGCGAGGGTGCGGTGTAACTCGCCTTCGGCCACGGCCGGAAGTTGTGCGTTGAAAATCTCCCAACCCGAGGTGTTCGGGTTGCCTTCAAAGCCCAGAACCTGACCCTGCAGCGAACTGATTGTAGGCACCAGGTCGCCCACGAAATCCGAGGGCAAGTGGATTTCGGCGTTCAGGATGGGTTGCAGGACCACCGGTTTCGCCTGCGGCAAAGCCTCTCGAACCGCGTTCTTGCCCGCAGTGCGGAACGCATAGTCAGAACTGTCGACGTTGTGATGCTTGCCGTCGCTGAGCGTGACTTTAACATCCACAACCGGGAACCCTTCAGGCCCTTGGACCAGAGCATCTTTGGCCCCGTGTTCGACCGATGGGATATAGTTTCTGGGCACAGCGCCCCCTTTGACGATCTCTTCGAATTCGAACCCGGCCCCACGTGGGGTCGGTGCGATCGAGATCACCACATCGGCAAATTGTCCTGCGCCGCCGGATTGTTTGCGGTGGCGATGACGATGTTCGATCGGTGCGCGGATGGTCTCGCGATAGGCCGTCTCAACCGTCTGGGTCTCAATCTCGATACCGAAGTCTTCAGCCAGTTTGGCGCTGACCCGGCGCATATGCTGAGGCCCTTGCGATCCCAGAACCGCATGGCCGCTCAGTTCATCGTGCTGCAGATGCAGGCCGGGGTCGATCTCGACCAGTCGGGATAAAGCGTTGGACAGGCGTACATCGTCGCGTTCATGTGCCGGCGACACAATTTGCCGGTGGGCGGCCGGATGGGCCTCGGCCCACTCCGGTAACGGTGTGGTTCCGGTGCTGTCGTACAGGTTGCCGGGGTTGAGGTGGTCGGATTTCACGGCCAGCCCGATCTGGCCAGCTTCCAATTCCGAAATTTGGGTTTTTGCGTCCAGTGTCGTCAGGTTGCCAACCGTTTCCCCGCCCAGGGCTTCATGCGCTTTGACGCCCTTGCCCAGACCGCGCAGCACGATGATTTTTCCGATGTGCTTTTTGACATCCGCGAACCCGGCAATTGCGCGCGCGTCTTCGGCTGCTTCGTCCCGCCCGGCGGCGATATTGAATTCAGGGGCTTCGTGACGAAGCGCTTTCATCAAACGGGTCAGCCCGTTGCCGTGGCTGGCAGACCCCAGGCAGGCCGGGATCAACTGGTGGCTTTGCAGAACCTGCGCGGCCAGATCATAGATTTCTGCGCTGGGCGGCTGTTTGTCCTCGATCAGTTGTTCCAGCAGATGATCATCGAAATCTGAAAGCGTCTCCAACAATTCGGTTCGGGCTTCCTGTTCCCGGTCTTCGACGGACTGCGGAAGTTCGATCAGGGCCGAGGGTTGCCCTTCCTGATACTTCCATGCCCGTTCCGAGATCAGGTCGACCGCGCCGATGATCGCCTCGCCATCGCGGATTGGAACCTGCCGCAATGCGATGTGGTGTGTGCAGTAGGTTTGCAGAGCGGCGATGATATCGCGGATACGTCCGTTTGGGGTGTCCATGCGATTGATGAACAGAAAGCAGGGAATACCCGCCTCTTCGACCAGCCGCAGATAAGGGGCGCAAAGCACGGCGGCGTCCGGGTCGGGCGGTACGACAACGACAGCAGCATCCGAGATCGCCATGGCAGGGCCTACATAAGCCATGGTGTCGCTGCCACCATTCACGTCGATGGCACACCAGGGTTCGTCCAAGTAAGAAAAACCGTGCAAATGCACGGTTCCGGAAACGTCGAATGTGGTTGGCCGGCCATCAAGGCGGCTGATGGCCTCGACCAGTGTTGTTTTGCCCGAGTGGCTGGGGCCGAGGACAGAAAAAACGCGCATGAATGCAGTCCCTCTTTCAAGTTGCAGAACGGCTGCACGAAAAAGGCGGTCGAGCGCGAACGCGTCGGCACATACTGTCTGGTACTCTGCCTGCCTCAGGCACGGGGCGGATATCCACCCGCCCTACAAGTGTGGGGAAAACCCACCCTCCGCGTCAAGTCCTGTCCTGCGTCGGTATCAGATCGCCGAGCTGTGTCCCGCCTTGCTCAGATCATAGGCGTCAAAGGTGCGGGCGACCATTCGGGTCAGCGCGCGCGCCTCGGGCGGGATGAACAGGCCGTCTTCAGAGACGCTTAGCAACCCGTCAAAGGTTGCGTTTGCAGTCTGATACATCTCCTGCAATTCCGCGGCGGTGATGTTGTGGTCGCGCAGAATCTCGGCGGTATCTATCCGGAAATCGCACATCAACGCTTCAATCAATCGGGCGCGCAAGATGTCTTGGCCTTTGAACAAGTGCCCACGGGATATTGAGAACCCGCCCTCGCGGATCGCTTTGGTATGCGCCGACGTCGCGGGTGCGTTCTGGGCGTATCCTTGCGGGAATCGTGAGATTGAGCTCGCACCAATCCCGATCAAAACGTCGGACTGATCGTCGGTGTAGCCCTGAAAGTTGCGCTTTAGCCTTCCCGTGTTCAGTGCGTGCGTCAGCCCGTCATCCTGCGTGGCAAAGTGATCAATACCGATTTCGGCGTACTTGTCCCACAGAAACAGGCGCCGGGCCGTATCGAACAGATCCAGGCGGTCTTCGGGCGTTGGAAGGGCATCCGTCGGGATCAGCTGTTGCCGCTTGGCCATCCACGGCACATGCGCATACCCGTACAACGCCACCCGGTCCGGGCTGAGCGATAGCAATTTCTGCACGCTTTCAGTCATCCGGGCTTTGGTCTGGTGCGGCAGACCATACAGAATATCGGCATTCAGGCTGGCGATACCACGCGCGCGGATCATTTCTATGGCCTTGCGGGTGGTGTCGTAACTTTGGATGCGCCCGATGGTTTTCTGGATTTCGTCGTCGAAATCCTGCACGCCAATAGACGCACGGTTCATGCCGGCCTCGGCCAATGCATCGAGCCGACCCTCGTCAATCTCATTCGGGTCGATTTCGACCGAGAACTCTGCATCCGGCCCCAGTGGGACAATCTCAAGAATCCGGGTGGCCAGGTCGCGCATCAGATCGGGGTTCAGCAGGGTGGGTGTACCACCGCCCCAATGCAGGCGCGAAAGGGTTACACCCGCAGGAAGGTGGGCGGCCAGCAGGTCCAGCTCGGCCTTGAGGACATCCACATAGGCGATCACCGGGTTGTCGGTCTGGGTGCCTTGCGTCCGGCAGGCGCAGAACCAGCACAGCCTGCGGCAGAACGGGACGTGGACGTACAGCGACACGGAACTGCCGGGCTTGATCCCGGAAATCCAGTCGCCAAAAAGACTTGGCCCCACATCATTGCTGAAATGCGGGGCGGTGGGATAGCTTGTGTAACGCGGGACTTTCGCGTCAAATAGTCCAAGCTTTGATAATTGCGGTTTCACTATCATACCGATACCGTTAAGGCACGGCCGTCTACGAAACCTTGACTGAGATCAAGTGGAACCGCGAACGATGTTAAAAGCGCAATTTGACCATACCAACTGTTCGGACTGCCCCATTCGGCATCGCGCCGTCTGTGCGCATTGTGATGTCGATGAATTGGAAGCGCTTGAAGGCATAAAGTATTACCGGACCTTTGAGGCAGGCCAAACGGTTATCTGGTCGGGGGATCAGATGAATTTTGTGGGCTCTGTTGTGTCGGGAATCGCCTCGTTGACCCAGACGATGGAAGATGGTCGGACGCAAATGGTCGGCCTGCTATTGCCCAGCGATTTTGTTGGACGACCCGGTCGGGAAACAGCACCCTACGACGTGTTGGCCACAACCGATTTGGTCATGTGCTGTTTTCGCAAGAAACCGTTCGAAACCCTGATGGGCAGCACCCCACATATCGCCCACCGTCTGCTGCAGATGACACTGGATGAGCTGGACGCGGCGCGTGAATGGATGTTGGTTCTAGGGCGCAAGACCGCGCGCGAGAAGATTGCAAGCCTGCTGTCAATCATTGCCCGGCGGGACGCCTCAATTGCGCCCAAGCAAAAACCTGGCCCGATCGTTTTCGATCTTCCTCTGACACGTGAGGCTATGGCGGATTACCTGGGATTGACCTTGGAAACTGTAAGCCGCCAGATTTCGGCCCTGAAGAAAGAGGGGGTTATCGAATTGGAAGGCAAACGCCACGTGACAATCCCCGACATGCGGCGCCTGATGGATGAGGCTGGCGACGACTCGGATGGCGGTTTTCTGGTTTAAGCCTATTCTGCTGCGTACAGTCGTGATTTACTGAACCTGTGAATGAACCACGCAGGAGCAAGGCATGGAATTCAGTAGCATTTTGGCAATGCTTGTCATCGGCGCGATCGCCGGATGGCTGTCGGGCAAAATCATGGAAGGCCGCGGGTTCGGCCTGATCGGAAACATCATAGTCGGAATCGTCGGCGCCTTTCTTGCAGGCTTGATTTTCCCGGCGCTGGGTTTTTCGGTCGGTGGTGGTGTGTTTTCGGCGATACTCTTCGCAACCATCGGCGCGGTCATTCTGTTGTTTGTGATTGGCCTCATAAAACGCGTTTAGGCCACCCGTTCGAACGGATGGCCCCCCGAATCGGAAATACTTACAGTCAGTGTGCCAGAAACACTGGGACCGAGGCTTGTTCCAGCATGTTTCGGGTTGCCCCGCCCAGAATGGCTTCGCGGAATCTTGAATGGCCATAAGCTCCCATGACGATCATGTCCGCTTCGCTGTCGGCGGCGTGCCTGTTCAGGATGTCTGACACACGGGTCATGGTTTTGCTGAGCACGTCGATCTCACACTTGGTCCCGTGCCGGGCCAGCATCTGAGACAACAGCCCGCCGGGATCAGAGCGGTCAGGACCGTGGCGCGGCGGATCAATGACGACAATCCGAACCAGATCGGCTTGCGTCAGAAAGGGCAGGGCGCATCGGATGGCGCGCATGGCTTCGACACTTTCGTTCCATCCGATCATGATGGTGCCGGGGCGCTCAAATGGCGTTGCGTTATCCGGCGTGACCAGAATGGGTGCGTGACCTTCGAACATGGCGGCTTCGACAATCGGCTCAGCCTCGGCGCTGCGGTCTTTGCCATAGGGTTGCGGCAGGACGACCAGATCCGAGAATCTGGCACGATGCGCCACGTGGCGACCGATATCGGCGATCTGAGCGACCCCGCTCTCGGCAGACCAGCGAATACCGGATTTCCCTAGGTATTCCTGTGTGTGCGTCAGCAGTTCTTCAGCGTCTGCGTTGGCCCGGCTCAGCGTTTCTTGCAGAACCAGCGCATTGGCGCCTGCATAGTAATAGCCCGCCTGGCTGCGATCTACGCCAAGGCACAATGCTTCGGCATGCGCATCCTGTGCATTTGCCAGCGCGGCCATTTGCGCCAACGCAGATTGTGATTGTTCCGAGTCGGTTACGACTGTGAGAAGAGATTTGTACGCCATTTTGACCTCTTGTCTTCGGGGCTGAGACACCTGCGGCTACGCAGCTCAGTCTAAGGCTTAGGATTGTCACAGATTTCGGGTTAATGTTTTGATACAGATCAAAGCAAGATTGGCCGCTGTCAGACAAAACAACGGCCAGTCAAAAGGGTTCCGCGACAAATAAGAATCGCGCGGGGCATGGCAAAGGGACGCAATATGTCAAATTACATCAAGCTGATCGTGCTTGGTCTGATCGCGATATTCGCGGCGATCGGAACCAATTACGCACGCGATTTGGCGTATCAGGTGCACGCAATTCTGGTGATGCTGATCGCCGGTGGATTGTTCATCTGGACGCTGCGAAATACGGATGAGCCAGATATCCTCGTAGACCGTTCGGCCGAGTACATGGATGACGTGATCCGCTATGGCGTGATCGCAACTGCCTTCTGGGGGGTGGTCGGGTTCCTTGCGGGGACCTTTATCGCCTTTCAGCTCGCCTTTCCGGTGCTGAACTTCGAATGGGCGCAAGGTTATCTGAACTTTGGCCGTTTGCGCCCGCTGCACACTTCGGCGGTGATTTTTGCCTTTGGCGGCAACGCGCTGATCGCGACATCGTTCTACGTGGTGCAGCGTACCAGCGCCGCGCGCCTGTGGGGCGGAAATCTGGCATGGTTTGTGTTCTGGGGCTATCAGCTGTTCATCGTGCTTGCCGCAACCGGCTACGTTCTGGGCGGGACCCAGTCCAAGGAATACGCTGAACCCGAATGGTACGTCGACCTGTGGCTGACCATCGTCTGGGTGGCCTATCTTGCCGTCTATCTGGGGACGATCGTCAAACGGAAAGAACCCCACATCTACGTGGCAAACTGGTTCTATCTGGCTTTCATCGTCACAGTCGCCATGCTGCACCTGGTAAATAACATGACCGTCCCCGTCAGTATCTGGGGTTCTAAATCGGTCATCGTCTGGTCGGGTGTACAGGATGCCATGATCCAGTGGTGGTACGGCCACAACGCCGTGGGCTTTTTCCTGACCGCGGGCTTCCTGGGCATGATGTATTACTTCATCCCGAAACAGGCCGAGCGTCCGGTCTTCAGCTACAAGCTGTCGATCATCCACTTCTGGGCGCTGATCTTCCTGTATATCTGGGCCGGTCCGCACCACCTGCACTATACTGCGTTGCCGGATTGGGCGTCGACGCTGGGCATGGTGTTCTCGATCATCCTGTGGATGCCGTCCTGGGGTGGCATGATCAACGGCCTGATGACCCTGTCGGGCGCCTGGGACAAGCTGCGTACCGACCCGGTGATCCGGATGATGGTGATCTCGGTCGGCTTCTACGGCATGTCCACGTTCGAAGGGCCGATGATGTCGATCCGTGCGGTCAACAGCCTCAGTCACTACACTGACTGGACCATTGGTCACGTGCACTCGGGCGCGCTGGGTTGGAACGGCATGATCACCTTTGGTGCGCTGTACTTCCTGGTGCCTGTCCTGTGGAAGCGTGAGCGTCTGTATTCGCTGCAGATGGTCAGCTGGCACTTCTGGCTCGCCACTATCGGCATCGTTCTTTATGCCGCTTCGATGTGGGTCACCGGTATCATGGAAGGCCTGATGTGGCGCGAAGTGGATGCAAACGGCTTCCTGGTGAACTCGTTCGCTGACACCGTGGCTGCCAAGTTCCCGATGTATGTGGTGCGTGCTCTGGGTGGCGTGATGTTCGTCGCTGGTGCTGTGATCATGTGCTACAACCTGTGGATGACTGTGCGGAAAGCGCCGGCCAAAGAGGCCAGCCTGACCGTCGCGGTCCCGGCTGAATAAGGGGGGCCGGAGCAATGGCAATTCTCGACAAACATAAGATCCTCGAGACCAACGCGACCCTTCTGCTGATCTTCAGCTTTCTGGTCGTGACCATCGGTGGCATCGTGCAGATCACCCCGCTGTTCTATCTTGAGAACACCATCGAGAAGGTGGAGGGCATGCGCCCTTACACCCCTCTCGAAATGGCGGGCCGTGACATCTATATCCGCGAAGGCTGCTATACCTGCCACAGCCAGATGATCCGCCCGATGCGGGACGAGGTCGAACGTTATGGCCACTACTCGCTGGCGGCTGAATCGATGTATGACCACCCGTTCCAATGGGGCTCCAAGCGTACCGGTCCTGATCTGGCCCGTGTGGGTGGCCGCTATTCCGACCAGTGGCATGTTGATCACTTGCGTGACCCGCAGTCGGTGGTGCCTGAATCGGTAATGCCGAAATACGGCTTCCTCGAGCATCGCAAGATCGACGGCAAGTATATCGGTGATGTCATGGCGGCGAATGCTGTTGTGGGCACGCCCTATACCGAAGAGATGCTGGCAAACGCACAGGCCGACTTCCGTGCGCAGGCCGACCCGGACAGCGACTATGACGGTCTGTTGGAACGGTACGGTGACAAGGTCAGCATTCGTAACTTCGACGGTCAGCCGGAATTGACCGAGGCCGATGCGTTGGTTGCTTATCTGCAGATGCTGGGAACGTTGGTCGATTTCTCGACCTTCACCCCGGATCCGAGCCGCTAAAGGAGGGTGTGATGGAAGAATACACAATCCTCAGGCAATTCGCGGATAGCTGGATGCTGTTGGTGCTGTTTGCCTTCTTTGTTGGCATCGTGATCTGGGTTTTCCGTCCCGGAGCCAGCAAAGAATACAAGGACACTGCCAACATCCCGTTCCGGCACGAAGATGCCCCAGCGCCCCTTGGGGGCGAAGAATCAGCTGCGCCCCATGGGGGCGACAAACCCGCCACATCCAAGGAGGCGCGGCAATGAGCAAGACACCTGAAAAACAGCCGGGCGATCCAAACACAACCGGACACTCCTGGGATGGCATCGAAGAGTTCGACAACCCGATGCCGCGCTGGTGGCTGTGGACCTTTTACGTCACCATTATCTGGGGCGTGATCTATACGATCATGTATCCTGCTTGGCCGCTGGTTCAGTCCGCAACCGCCGGTGTTCTTGGCTGGTCATCGCGAGAATTGGTGCAGGAAGAGATCGTTTCTTTCGAAGAAGCCAACGCGCCGTGGAACGCCAAACTGGTTGACACCTCGCTTGAGGATGTCTCGAAAGATCCCGAGCTGCAGCAATATGCGGTCAACGCGGGCGGCGCGGTATTCCGGACATGGTGCGCGCAGTGCCACGGCTCGGGCGCGCAGGGTGCGTCGGGTTTCCCGAACCTGCTGGACGACGCATGGCTCTGGGGCGGTTCGCTGGAAGATATCGAGGCCACCGTTGCCTATGGTATTCGGAATGAAGAAAGCGACGACGCGCGCTATTCTGAGATGCCAGCCTTCGGTGAAATCCTCGAAAAAGAAGAGGTCACCCAGGTCGTGCAATACGTCATGTCTCTGACCAATGCGCAAAGCGACGATGCGGCGGCGCAGGCGGGCAAAGTTGTTTTTGAAGACAACTGTTCATCCTGCCATGGCGAAGACGGCAAGGGTGACGTTACCCAAGGTGCTCCGAACCTGACCGACGCGATCTGGCTATATGGCGGCAGCCAGGAAGCCCTGACAGAAACGGTGACCAACAGCCGCTTTGGTGTGATGCCTGCATGGGAAAATCGCCTGACTGATGCGCAAATCCGCGCTGTCACCGCCTATGTCCACCAGTTGGGTGGCGGGCAGTAACCGCAAAAGAATACCTTCGGACGGTTCGCCGTCCGAAGGTTGAGGCACCGGCTGTTCCATCTGTTCGCGCGTTTCCTGAACAGCCGGTGCTGCTTCTCTACCTTACAAATCACCAGCGAGGCGGTCCAGACGCGGGCTTCGGTTTGCTATTCGCATTGCGAGAAACTGGCGCGTTTGTGTTGCCTCCACCAATGACTTTCCGGCAACCAGCGTTGCTTTTGTCTGTCAGATCGATCCGACGATTTTGGTTCATCCAGCTCATGTGTTTGGGTGGCGATCATGAATGACTTTGCAAGGATTGAGAGCATCTGACATCTCCTGAGTTTTGTTTCTTCTGTCATCAGGATTGATTTTCAGGCCGCAAAATGCGACTCAATTAGCATTCCTATATGTAATCAGGGCTTACATATGAACTGGATGGAAATGCCGCCGCTTGCATCGCTCAGAGCTTTTTCCGCTTTTGCGGCGACACGGAACGTTGTGGAAGCGGGCAACTCACTGAATGTCAGTCACGCTGCCATCAGCCAGCAATTGCGCGCGCTTGAGAAGCACCTCGGGATTGCGCTGTTGGACCGCACCGGCAAATCCATGACCTTGACACCTGAAGGTGAAAGGTTGGCGCGCGCACTGCATCTTGGGTTCGGTGCGATTGGCGATGCCTTGGTCGAACTGACCCAATCCAAACAGGATCGTCCGGTTCACGTATCTTTGACATCGTCATTTGCCGCGTCATGGCTGATGCCCCGCCTGCCTGCATTTCAGGCCGAACACCCGGATATCCAATTGGCGCTTGATCCGTCGCCTGCACTGGTCAGCCTGGATCCCGGCGGTGTCGATGTGGCCATCCGCTATGGTGCGGGCACATGGCCCGGTGTCCGTACAGAAATGTTGCTGCAAAGCCCTATGGTGATCGTCGCGGCCCGCAATCTGGTGGGGGAAAAACCGTCGTGGACGCCAGACGAGCTCAGCGAACTGCCCTGGTTGGAAGAGTTCGGCACCACCGAGGCAACCAAATGGCTGGCCCGACGTGGTGTCGGGCACGGGCCAAACGCAGGGCGAATCTCATTGCCCGGCAATCTGCTTTTGGAAGGGTTGCGCGCGGGGCAGGGCGTAACGGTCACGGCGCGGCATTTTGTCAAAGCAGAAATCACGTCGGGCCAAATCATCGAATTGTTTCGCGAGCCCGAAAACAGCGGATATCACCTTGTTACTGGCGATTTCCCTCTGCGACTGGCGGCAAAAACTTTTATTGCATGGCTCAGGCGGCAAGCTGGTAAGATGTGACAAAAGGTGTCTGCACGATGCGCTTTTGACCCATGTCAAAGTGGCTACCTTTGTGTTCTGAAAAAAGACACCGTGATATAGCCACATCTGGAGCCAGCCCGTGAGCGATTCCGACCCCGCACCCAGCCTTTACGCCGCACGAGAACCCATATTTCCGCGTCGCGTGTCCGGGCCGTTTCGCAATCTGAAATGGATCATTCTCGCGGTCACATTGGGGATCTATTACATCACCCCGTGGATCAGATGGGACCGGGGGCCCAGCCTACCGGATCAGGCGGTGTTGCTGGATTTGGCCAACCGCAGGTTCTATTTCTTCTGGATCGAGATCTGGCCGCATGAATTCTATTTTGTTGCCGGTCTGTTGATCATGGCGGGGCTCGGTCTGTTCCTATTCACCTCGGCGCTGGGGCGCGTGTGGTGCGGATATGCCTGCCCACAGACGGTTTGGACTGACCTGTTCATCCTTGTCGAACGCTGGATTGAAGGGGATCGGAACGCGCGGTTGCGTCTGCATCGGCAGGAAAAGCTAGACTTTCGTAAAGCGCGGTTGCGACTGACGAAATGGACTACCTGGCTTTTGATCGGTCTGGCGACCGGTGGCGCCTGGGTGTTCTATTTTGCCGATGCGCCGACACTTCTGCGGGACCTTGTGACCGGAAATGCCCATCCGGTTGCCTATACGACAATACTGATTTTGACGGGAACGACTTTCCTGTTCGGTGGCTTCGCGCGCGAACAGATTTGTATCTATGCTTGCCCATGGCCGCGGATCCAAGCGGCGATGATGGACGAGGATACGCTCGTCGTCGGGTACCGCGAATGGCGTGGTGAGCCGCGCGGCAAGGGTAAACGTACTGCGGATTCCGAGCTGGGGGACTGCATCGACTGTATGGCTTGCGTCAACGTCTGCCCGGTTGGGATCGACATTCGCGACGGGCAGCAATTGGAGTGTATCACCTGTGCGCTGTGCATCGACGCCTGTGACGACATGATGGCCAAGATTGGAAAACCACGCGGCCTGATCGACTATATGGCGCTGAGCGATGAAACTAGCGAGCGGGCAGGCAAGCCTCCAAAAAATGTCTGGAAACATATCCTGCGGCCCCGGACCATCCTGTACACGGCCCTTTGGTCACTTGTCGGCTTTGGGCTGCTGTTTGCCCTGTTCATCCGGTCCGACATCGAAGTTACCGTGGCCCCGGTTCGCAACCCGACCTTTGTCACCCTGTCCGACGGCACGATCCGCAATACCTATGACGTGCGCGTGCGGAACAAACATGGCGAAGAACGGCTGTTCAAGCTGTCTCTGTCCGGTGATCCCGCGATGCGGATCGTGATCGAAGGCACGCCACTTGATACCGTGAATGTCACGGCGGATACTGCGCAATTGCAGCGGGTCTATATTATTGCCTCGAAAGACACGGATCCGGCAGCGGCGGACGCGACACC
Organism: Ruegeria sp. A3M17; assembly: GCF_003318255.1. Classification (GTDB taxonomy): domain Bacteria; phylum Pseudomonadota; class Alphaproteobacteria; order Rhodobacterales; family Rhodobacteraceae; genus Ruegeria. The sequence goes on along the minus strand of NZ_QOCF01000035.1, from coordinate 176,221 downwards.
GGTTCGGATCTGGATCGAGGATATTGAAAGCGGTGAGCGCGCTTACAAGGACACGACGTTCAATGGACGAGGAAACTGAGATGGCCGAGCGTCAATTTACCGGAAAGCACTTTCTAGCGATCTTTGTCGCTGCTTTCGGGGTGATCATTTCCGTGAATCTCGTGCTGGCCTACAAAGCTGTCAAAACCTTTCCCGGGCTCGAGGTCAAAAACTCTTACGTCGCCAGTCAGGAGTTCAACGAGCGCTTGAAGGTGCAACAGGCCTTGGGTTGGGAAATCCGGGCTGAGACCAATGGCGGTCTTTTGATCCTGCACATCACCGACCAAACCGGTGCGCCGGTCAAGGTGGCCGAGCTGCAGGCAGTTGTTGGCCGGGCGACACATGTGAAAGAGGATTTCACACCGGATTTCACTTTTGACGGGACCGCCTATTCCACGCCCGCAGCGCTGGGCAAGGGGAACTGGAACATCCGTCTGGTGGCCAAAGACAACAGCGGTGCCGAATTTGCGCAGCGGGTTCCGTTGTATGTGAAAGGGTAGGGGATGACCGCTCAGCTCAGCTCAGGTACGGCGGCGTGCCCCGGTTGCATCGCAGCACCGGCGGAACCAGCGCGGCCCGTTCCTGAAGATGTGCAGATTGCCCTATCCCTGCCCGGCATTCACTGCTCGGCCTGTATTGCGAATGTCGAGCGCGCGCTGAATGCGCATCCGGGTGTCGAGGACGCGAGGGTCAATCTGACGCTCAAGCGTGCAATGATCAAAGCAGCCGCTGAGACACACGCTGCCGACCTGATCCCCGTATTGGAGCGCGCCGGGTACGAGGCGCATGAGCTGGACCCGGGCGCTTTGTCGGCAACCCAATCCGACAAGGCCGGGCGTGATTTGCTGATGCGACTGGCGGTGGCTGGTTTCGCGTCGATGAACGTGATGCTGTTATCGGTGTCGGTCTGGTCTGGGGCCACGGATGCGACGCGGGACCTGTTTCACTGGATATCTGCGGCAATTGCACTGCCTGCGATTGCCTTTTCCGCACAGCCCTTCTTTGCCAACGCCTGGAGTGCACTGCGCGTCAAACGATTGAACATGGATGTGCCGATTGTGCTGGCCATTCTGTTGGCGCTCATGACGTCGCTGTGGGAAACCGCGCTTAGCGGAGAGCATGCGTATTTCGACGCCGCGCTGACGTTGACCTTCTTCCTGCTCGCGGGCCGATATCTGGACTATCGCACCCGCGCCGCAGCGCGATCAGCAGCCGAAGAGCTGACGGCTTTGGAAGTGCCGCGTGCCATTCGCTTAGTTGATGGGGCCGAAGAAGAGGTGTCCGTCGCAAGCCTGGCCGTTGGTGACCTGATTATCGTTCGCCCCGGTGGCCGTATGCCGGTGGATGGTGAGATTGTATCGGGCAAATCGGAGCTCGACCGGTCTTTGTTGACGGGCGAGACCTTACCTGTTTTTGCCGAAGCCGGTCTTGCGGTCTGCGCAGGCGAGGTTAACCTGACCGGCCCGCTGACGATCCGGACCACAGCGGTCGGTGAGGATACTTCACTGCACCGTATGGCAGATCTGGTGGCCATCGCAGAATCCGGTCGATCGCGCTATACGTCGCTGGCTGACAAGGCGGCCAAGCTATACGCGCCGGGGGTGCATATTCTGTCCGCGCTCAGTTTCGTGGGGTGGTACATCTATTCCGGCGATATCCGAACCGCGCTGAACATCGCTGCGGCGGTTCTGATCATCACCTGCCCCTGTGCTCTGGGGCTTGCGGTACCTGCGGTGACGACGGCGGCCTCGGGGCGATTGTTCCGCAAGGGGATGTTGATCAAACATTCTACTGCGCTGGAACGTCTGGCCGAGGTCGATACGGTCGTTTTTGATAAAACCGGAACGCTTACATCCGGCACTCCGGAATTGACCAATCTTGAGGATCATTCCCGCGCGGATCTTGAGATTGCACTGGCGCTGGCCGAGGCGTCTTCGCATCCGTTGTCGGTGTCGCTTGCCAAATCCGCCAGAGATGCCGGGATCAAGCCTGCCAGACTTGAGGATGTGGTCGAGGTTCCGGGGTATGGGACCGAAGGGATGTACCGAGGTCAGCCCGTGCGTCTTGGACGCGCCGGTTGGACCGGCGCTACTGAGGGTGATCAGACGACAGCTTGGTTGGCCGTCACGGGGCAGTCACCGGTTGCGTTCCTGTTCTCGGATTCACTGCGTCCGGGCGCGGCTGAAGCCGTGCAGGCGTTCCGTGACGGCGGAAAGAGCGTCGTTCTCATCTCGGGTGATACACGAGGCGCGGTTCAAACGCTGGCAGATAAGCTTGGGATTGAAACATGGATTGCCGAGGCGCTGCCTCAGGACAAGGCCGCCCATGTGCAAGACCTCAGCGATCGAGGCCACCATGTTCTGATGGTCGGGGACGGGCTGAACGATACGGCCGCACTTGCGGCGGCGCATGTGTCAATCTCGCCCGCCTCGGCGCTGGACGCAGCGCGGGTCGCGTCCGATATCGTATTGCTAGGCAACGATCTGTCCCCGATTGCAGATGCCTGTGACACAGCGGTGAAGGCGACCAAAAGGATTCGCGAGAACTTTCGCATCGCTACGGTTTACAATATTATAGCCGTACCCTTGGCCGTAGCCGGGTTCGCCACGCCGCTGATCGCGGCATTGGCGATGTCGACCTCGTCCATTACCGTGTCCCTGAATGCCCTGCGCCTGAGGTAGTTGATATGGAAGTTCTGGCCTATCTCATACCGATTTCCCTGTTTTTGGGCGGGGTTGGCCTTGTGGCGTTTATCTACACGGTGCGGTCGAACCAGTATGATGATCCCGAAGGTGACGCGCGGCGTATCCTCAGCGATGAATGGGATGACAAGCCCAAGTCCTGACCACTCTTGAAATTGCCGCAATGCCCGGTTATGTCCGGCCCATCCGCTAGCAGAGAGAACCAAGCCAAATGGCAACAGTGAATCCGATCCAGTTCATTCAGCAAGTCCGCGCCGAAGTCGCAAAGGTCGTTTGGCCCACGCGTCGCGAGGTTCTGCTGACCACGGTCATGGTGTTCATCATGGCGGCACTGACCGCCGTGTTCTTTGCGCTGGTCGATCTGGGTATTCGCGGCGGTCTGCAACTGATCCTGGGCGCATTCGGTTAAACCGGATTGGGCAGGGCGGAAACGCCACAGCCCCCTTGCACAGCGCGGGATGTCAGAGTAGTTGACACAGTACTATTCGGAATGGGCGTGCGGCGATTCGGGCTGTGCGCCGCTTTTTATTCCGGGTGACGTGACAGAATTTCAATGACGGTGCTTGCGGCATTCCGAACGCACCGAAGGCAAACAAGGACGACAGGTTCATGGCGAAACGGTGGTACTCGGTCAGCGTTCTTTCGAACTTCGAAAAGAAGATCGCAGAGCAGATCCGCACGTCCGTGGCTGAGCAAGGCCTTGAGGACGATATCGACGAAGTACTGGTGCCCACCGAAGAGGTGATCGAAGTGCGCCGGGGCAAGAAGGTCACGACCGAACGCCGCTTTATGCCCGGCTACGTGTTGGTGCATATGGAAATGTCGGATCAGGGCTATCACTTGGTCAACTCGATCAACCGGGTCACCGGCTTCCTGGGTCCGCAGGGCCGTCCGATGCCGATGCGCGACGCCGAGGTGAACCAGATCCTCAACCGTGTTCAGGAAGGTGAAGACGCACCGAAACTGATGATCTCGTTCGAAGTGGGCGAGAAGGTCAAGGTCAACGACGGCCCGTTCGAGGATTTCGACGGTATGGTCGAAGGTGTCGACGACGAAGCCCAAAAGCTGAAGGTTTCGGTTTCGATCTTTGGCCGCGAAACACCGGTCGAACTGGACTTTACACAGGTTACGAAGCAGGGCTAAAACCCACTTCAGAAAATTTTGGAGCGCCGCGATGCTTGGAGCAACGCGGCGTTTTTTGCTTTTTTGGCATCAGCTTTTCAGGTTCACGGGCGAAAGGCGGAAGATCACGACCGGAAAGAAAGAGCTTTGCAGCTAGGGTGGACCGGGAATTAGTTCTTGTTGTTGAAGAACTGTTAGGATGTCCAGAATTGTCGACGGGCTGACATCTACCGAACCGTCCAAGAGTACGCCAAGTCCACCCTCTCCGATCTCTCGTGGGCCGCCAGTGTCATAAACCGGATCAAGAGACGCGAGCTCTGCCGGCAGTTCCGGACACAAAGGGGTTTCGTTCAAAACAAGGTCTACGGCGGCCAACATCAGCTTCTTGACGGACTCGAGCGTGTCGTCCTCAAGGAGTTTTTCGCGCTGCGCTTCGGGAGCCGTGAGCACGAGGTCGATAAGTTCGAAATAGGCACAGTTGTCCCGCAACTCGACAGTCGCTTCGGTGGACATGTTTGCCTGGATAGCATTTTTTTGTTCACCCCGCTGAAAGTCGCGCTCACTGGTTCTGCTGCATTCAAAGATCGTGATGGTAACTTGCCCGTCCAGATCTATCGCGTCGTCTTGGGCTTTAAAGCTGAATTCATCCAGTCGGACTTGCAGGCCGCAATTGTCGACTATCGCGTTTTCAGCCAGTCGCTCAGGTACAGTTTTCTGTACTTCGCGCAGATCAAGAAGGGCACCCACCCCGATCCGGGTAGGGGCAGCAGCGGTGAGGTTCAGATCAAGCGTATACGGCAATTCCGTATCACGAACTGGCAGCGTTGCGTCGATGACAAAATCTACCTGCTGCGCGTCTGGTGCTCGGGCTCCCAGAACAACTGCCATTAAGACTGGAAAAATTAACCAAAGTCTCATTCAGCAAACTCCAATACGCCAAGCTCCTTCAGCCCCCCAAGGACTTCGATAATTGTCTCGGCGCTGACATCGGCAGATCCGACAATGGCAGCACCCATCCCGCCAGGCGCAATTTCCCGAGTGCCTCCGGACTCGTAAATCGGGTCGAGTAAAGTGAACTCTGCGGGCAATGGCGGGCAGACCGGGTGTGCCGCCAGAAATTCCCCGCCTTTTTCGAGGACGGCTTCGTTGATGCGGTTGGTCAGGCCGAAAAGATTGGAGACAGCGCCAATAAAACCGCGCGGATCTAGGTCAACGCCTTCGATGCTGAATGTCAGGCATTGGCCCTTCACCTCGGCCTTAGCGACCGCGACCGCGTCTACAGTGGCCCCAAAGTATCGAAAGCCAGGTTCTTCACGCCGATTGCAGGTAGTAAACCGCGCTCGGGCAGAGCCTTCAATCTGCACTGTGTCATCTTTGGCGGTGACGTTACGGATCTCGAGGTAGATTTGACGTTTGCAGCTTTCTTCCAAAGGACCGGTCAATATTTGAGGCGCTTTTTCCTGCAATCCGCGCAAATCCATAAAGGCGCGCAGTTGCAAACGGGTTGGGCTGGCTTCTTCAAGGCCACCATAGACAGTGAAGGGAACGGGAATATCGCGCAGCGGGACTTCTTTAGTCAATTTGATCTGAAACCGACCGGCATAGGTGGCGGGATCAATTCCCGTCGAAGAGTATGAAGAAGAACTGTTGGATCCGCCGGTTTGGGTGACCGCCTTCGGCTCAGTGCCCTGATCCTGAGCCTTGCTGCCACAGCCAGGCAGCATAGCAAAAAGAATGCAGACCAATAGCCCCTTGTTCAGTCGAGATGATGCCATCCCTGACCACCTCTTCTGTGTCCAAGCTGTACCAAGATACCCGCCTGCGTTTCTTTAGCAACTTATGTATTCAATTTATTTATTTTGTTTTGCTGGTTTCAACTGTCACAGGGGCTCCTCCAGGACACAAACGCGCCCTTTGGAAATAAGGTGCGAGCTACTTGCCAACCCCACCATTCCTCTATAAATGCCGCCTCTATCGTCTTAGGGCGAGATTCTCTCGTGGGAGGTTGCTGGGATCGCGATCCCGGATCGGACCACGCAACATAAACCGGGTGGGACGCGTCCTGCCTACGTTGAAAGGAAAACCAAATGGCCAAGAAGCTTGCTGGTACAATGAAACTGCAGGTTCCTGCAGGTCAGGCGAACCCGTCGCCGCCAGTTGGTCCGGCGCTGGGTCAGCGCGGCATCAACATCATGGAATTCTGCAAGGCGTTCAACGCCAAGACCGCAGACATGGAGCAAGGCGCGCCTTGCCCGACCGTGATTACCTATTATCAGGACAAGTCCTTCACCATGGACATCAAGACGCCGCCCGCGTCTTACTACCTGAAAAAAGCGGCTGGTCTGAAGCCGGTTGGCAAGCGTAACCGTCCTCGCGGCGCGGAAAACCCAGGTCGTGAGACCGTGGCAACCGTGACCACGAAGCAGGTTCGTGAAATCGCCGAAGCCAAAATGAAAGATCTGAACGCCAACGACGTCGAAGGCGCAATGCAGATCATCCTGGGCTCGGCCCGCTCTATGGGCATCGAGGTGAAGTAAGATGGCAAAACTCGGTAAACGTACGCGCACCGCGCGCGAAGCTTTCGCTGGCAAGACAGATCTGTCGGTGGAAGAAGCGGTTGCACTGGTTAAAGCCCACGCAACTTCGAAGTTTGACGAAACCGTCGAGATCGCTCTGAACCTGGGTGTTGACACCCGTCACGCAGACCAGATGGTTCGTGGCGTTGTCGGCCTGCCCAATGGCACCGGTAAAACGATGCGCGTTGCTGTTTTTGCTCGTGGCCCCAAGGCTGACGAAGCGAAAGAAGCTGGCGCGGATATCATCGGCGCAGAAGACCTGATGGAAACCATCCAGGGCGGCACCATCGAATTCGATCGTTGCATTGCCACCCCGGACATGATGCCGATCGTCGGTCGTCTGGGTAAAGTTCTGGGCCCCCGCAACCTGATGCCGAACCCCAAAGTTGGCACCGTGACCATGGACGTGAAAGCGGCCGTAGAAGCAGCCAAGGGCGGTGAAGTTCAGTTCAAGGCAGAAAAAGGTGGCGTTGTGCACGCCGGTGTTGGCAAAGCGTCCTTCGACGAAGCCAAGCTGGTCGAAAACGTCCGCGCCTTTATCTCGGCCGTGGCCAAGGCCAAGCCGACAGGCGCCAAAGGCACCTACATGAAGAAAATCGCGCTGAGCTCGACCATGGGCCCTGGCGTGACTCTGGATGTTGCTGCCGCTTCGGGCGAATAAGCCCTATTGCTGCAACGCGAAGATGAAATCCCGGGTGGTGCGAACCGCCCGGGATTTTTTTGTGCTTAAAGATGATCAGGCTGTCCGTGTGAAGGCCGCATTCAAGTAGTCTGCGCCAGGCGGAAGCTGCGGTTTAAGACTGCGCGCGTCTGACTTCTACGGCTTAGATATATGCGCGTAATACACCGGCCTCACGCGCGCTGATTGTTGGGGCTGCGGTGCGTCGAAACGCATTGCTGATATCCTCGATCGACGGGAACAGCGCCAGGATTTCTGACCGTTGCGGGGACGACAGCGCGTATTTTGCGTTGTCGCCGTAGTAGTAGCTTTCCGTCAGTGCGCCGTTGGACCGGACAATGTGGTGTCGGTCGAACATGAAGTGGGTGTAGGTGATGCGATCTGTCGGGCGGATCGAAACCCCCGGAAGACCACACAGGTGCTTGGCGGCCACGAACACTTCGGATGATCCAAAAAGCATGTCAGTGGCAGGTGAGCCGATCAGAATTCGATGCTGTTGCGAAACCACCAGCTCTTTCGTGTTCCCGATAGCGCCGGCCTCGATCACCACCGGAGCAAATGACCCTTGGGCATGAACCTCGGTCGTTCCGATCCAGAGGATCGGTTGAAATCCGCTGTCCCGGGTCCAGATAAGCTGGCCTATTGTAAGTTCTTGAACCGCTACGGCACCGTCGGCAGTTTCGATCAGGGTTCCCGGCCCAAAACAGGTAACATAGTCCGTATAAGCCGACGACCCGGCATTCGAACCACCGGTTTTGATATACGACGTCCCAGTGTCCAAGGGGGCGGATGTGGCAAAGCCCCAAACGTCCTGAGTAATCCCATTCTGGGAAAACACATAGATTGTGATCTCTGGCCCGGTCGGATTGAGATCGTCGTCCAGAGCGCGCACAGTGATTGTCGACTCGGATTCAACCTGCGTTCCGTTTGTCACAATGCCACCGCCATCCGTGATGATGTGGCCCGTTGGAAGATCATCTTCAAAAACGTCGGGGCTGCCAGCTGTGTCATCCAAGGTGATGGTGGTTCCGGTGCCGCCCGAATAGGTAAAGATAGTGCCGTCCGGTGTGTCCGAGTTGTTGATGATCGAACCGCCGACGACGATGTCGTCCCCGTCAGCCGTATCTGGGACGAAAACAGCGACCATACTGGAGCTGTCCTGAGCAAAAAAACTGCGGAGAACCATGTAAGCGATTTACCTTCTGTGCATTGGTTGTTGCCGACCCTAACTGACAAAGGCCGCATGCTCGATGGTTTGGGATAACAGTTTTTCAAGAGTGTGCGGTCAACTAAGATTTTCGCGATTCCGCTCACAATCCCGTCATTTGGCCTGACCATCCATCCAGCTCAACGGTGTTGTAATGCGACCTGCAGGCGATCGCCCAGTCTTTGCCGTTTGTCTCTTTCGAATTCGCTGCATTCGTGGTCAATTCGCCACAAGGCCAGCCAGTCTTTCAGCAGCCGTCCACGGAGACAATAATCCAAGACCTCAACATTGACAGGATGTCGATAAAGGCGAAAGAACATGTCCTTGTTTCTTTTGAGGATACCGCTTCGGTCGACACCCGATGCGCCGCCATTCCGAAAGATATCCGCCTTCAGAAAATCGACGATATCGTAGACCGCCAGCTTGTCGCGGGCTTCGGTGAAATCCAGACCAATCGTTTTCCCTTGTCCCACAATCAGGTTCTGCCCGTGATAATCGCCATGTGAAAACACGCGCAGGTCCTCGGTGCCCTTCAGGAGGGTCCCTTCGGACAGCATTAGGTTCACCATTGTCCGGCTTTGGTTCGCGATTTTGTTGGGAACGGCCGTCATCAGCTCTTTCAGGCTGTCTGTCATCCACCTGGGGCGAAAGGCGTAACGAACAGGCGGGTTGCGACTGTGAAGATCGTTCAGCCACGACCCCGCGCGACGGTACACCTGGGCGACCTGATCGTCGTCCTTGCTGTTGTAGATCAGGTCAACGGCAGTTGGCCGATTGATGTATTCGGTGACTAGAAAAGCACCACCTGGCGAGAGGTAAACGGGTCGGACAACGCGCGAAGTCTCATTTCCCTCAAAGTATTGGTACAGTTCGACGAGCAGGTCGTATTCGTTCTTCAACCGCCCGGTGTCTGGCGATTGCGTATCGATCTTAAGGGCGAAAGCCTGCGCTGCGGTATGCAGGATCACGACGGATCGCGTGTCGTCGAACGCGTGCGATCGGTAGATACATTCATAGCGGCGGATGGGCTCTTTCAGGAACTGGTTTGAAAACTCGTCGATAAACAAAGCGACGCGGGCATCTTCTTCGTCTGAAAGGGGCAGCGTTCCAGCCAACGAGCCAAGTCCTGAGTGTTATTGTCCAGTCCCCGGACAGGATAACAGTGCGATGCCCGTGTCAACGGAAAGTCGATGCTTGGACCTGCTTGATTTGGCGTTTGCGCGTTGTATTCCGCAAATCCGCGCCTATGTGCACGCTAAGCCCCGAGCGGGGTGAAAATCGTTTTCGACAGATGCTGTTGCGAACCTGCGGAAACCGCAATTTACCCCTTGGAAACCGGCCCCATCTGCCCTAAGTAAGGCTACGAAGTAAAGCGTGCGATTCGTCGTGCGCTTTATTTTGTTTCGTCCAAGACGGTGGGTGGTGTCATATGGCCCCTTAATTCCCTGCCTGAGACGGGTAAGACCAAAGAATTCTGGGGGGTCCAACCCTCGGGCGCATTTTGGCCAATCCCGTAACAACGGACCTGAACGCCGGAGCGAAAGCTGCGGCTAATATGAGCCGGGGTGAGATATCGCCCCAAACTTGGAGAGAACTGTGGATAGAGCCCAGAAAGAGAAAGTGGTCGAGGAACTCGGCCAAATCTTCGAAAGCTCTGGCGTCGTAGTGGTTTCGCACTACGCCGGTCTGACAGTTGCCGAGATGCAGGACCTTCGCGCACGTGCTCGTGACGCGGGTGGCTCCGTGCGTGTTGCCAAGAACAGGCTCGCCAAAATCGCCCTCGACGGAAAGCCATGTGAAAGCATTGCCGACCTGCTGACGGGTATGACCGTTCTAACCTATTCCGAGGACCCTGTGGCAGCAGCCAAAGTGGCCCAGGACTACGCCAAAGAGAACCAAAAGTTCGAAATTCTTGGCGGTGCAATGGGTGAGAACGCTCTGGATCGTGCCGGCGTCGAAGCCGTGTCCAAAATGCCTTCGCGCGAGGAGCTTATTGCTACTATCGCGGGCATGCTGGGCGCACCTGCTTCGAACATCGCTGGCGCAATTGGCGCACCTGCAAGCAACATCGCAAGCATCCTTTCCACCATCGAAGAGAAGGCGGAAGCTGCGTAAGCGGTTGGCACTGAATGATCTGCGTAGGGTAACTACCCTGACGTTGGAACACACACTGTAAACGGAAAGAGCTGATAAAATGGCTGATCTGAAAGCACTCGCAGAAAGCATCGTGGGTCTGACCCTGCTGGAAGCACAAGAACTGAAAACCATCCTCAAAGACGAATATGGCATCGAGCCCGCAGCAGGCGGCGCAGTTGTCATGGCAGCCGGTGGCGACGCCGGTGGCGCAGCTGAGGAAGAAAAAACCGAATTCGACGTCGTTCTGAAGAACGCCGGCGCTTCGAAAATCAACGTGATCAAAGAAGTTCGCGGCATCACCGGTCTTGGCCTGAAAGAAGCCAAGGAACTGGTCGAAGCTGGCGGCAAGATCAAAGAAGGCGTGTCGAAAGACGAAGCCGAAGAAGTCAAAGGCAAGCTGGAAGCAGCTGGCGCCGAAGTCGAGCTGGCCTGAGCCATTCGACAGGTGCATTGCTGATGCACCGGAAAATTTGGCTGGATCCGGAAAATTCCGGGTCCAGCCGAACCTGTCTTAGAAAGGACCTCTGATAAAGGGGGTGTTTTCTAAGACGCGGTTCGCGGATCGGGAGGCTGCCATTCGGGACGGTGGCCACGAATTGATCCGGACGTGTCGTCTCTAATGTGCAAGGCACCGGGGCCCGACGGTGTCTTTGTCCGCTGAGAACATCGAAAGGTGACATCTGACATGGCTCAAACGTTCCTTGGCCAGAAACGTCTTCGTAAATATTACGGCAAAATCCGCGAAGTGCTGGAGATGCCGAACCTCATTGAGGTCCAGAAATCTTCTTATGATCTATTCCTGCGCTCCGGCGATGCAGATGTGCCCACAGACGGCGAAGGCATCAAAGGCGTGTTCCAATCGGTCTTCCCGATCAAGGATTTCAACGAAACCTCCGTTCTGGAGTTCGTGAAATACGAACTGGAAAAACCCAAATATGACGTCGAAGAGTGCATGCAGCGCGACATGACCTACAGCGCGCCGCTGAAAGTCACTCTGCGTCTGATCGTGTTCGATGTCGACGAGGACACCGGCGCCAAATCCGTCAAAGACATCAAAGAACAGGACGTATTCATGGGCGACATGCCCCTGATGACGCCCAACGGTACGTTCATCGTGAACGGCACCGAGCGTGTAATCGTGTCCCAGATGCACCGTTCGCCCGGCGTGTTCTTTGACCACGACAAGGGCAAGACCCACTCTTCGGGAAAACTGCTCTTTGCTTGCCGCATCATCCCGTATCGTGGCAGCTGGCTGGACTTTGAGTTCGACGCCAAGGACATCGTGTTCGCCCGTATCGACCGTCGCCGCAAATTGCCTGTGACCACCCTGCTGTATGCGCTGGGTCTGGATCAGGAAGCGATCATGGATGCGTATTACAACACCGTGTCCTACAAGCTGGACAAGAAGAAGGGTTGGATTGCGCCGTTCTTCCCGGAACGTGTGCGCGGCACCCGTCCGACTTATGATCTGATTGATGCGAAATCGGGTGAAGTGATTGCCGAAGCTGGCAAGAAAGTCACTCCGCGCGCCGTCAAGAAATTGATCGACGAAGGCTCTGTCACCAACCTGCTGGTTCCATTCGATCATATCGTTGGAAAATTCGTCGCCAAAGACGTCATCAACGAAGAAACCGGAGCGATCTATGTCGAAGCCGGTGATGAGCTGACGCTGGAATACGACAAGGACGGCGATCTGATCGGCGGCACTGTCAAAGAGCTGATTGATGCCGGCGTCACCGACATCCCGGTTCTGGACATCGACAACATCAATGTCGGTCCCTACATGCGCAATACCATGGCTGCAGATAAAAACATGGGCCGTGACACCGCGCTCATGGATATCTACCGCGTCATGCGCCCGGGTGAGCCGCCCACCGTCGAAGCGGCCTCGGCCCTGTTCGACACGCTGTTCTTCGATAGCGAGCGCTATGACCTGTCCGCCGTTGGCCGCGTGAAAATGAACATGCGCTTGGCTCTGGATGCACCCGATACCCTGCGCACCCTGCGTCGCGAAGACATCGTGGCCTGCATCAAGGCGCTGGTGGAGCTGCGCGACGGCAAAGGTGACATCGACGATATCGACCACCTTGGTAACCGTCGTGTCCGTTCGGTCGGCGAACTGATGGAAAACCAGTACCGCGTCGGTCTGCTGCGCATGGAGCGCGCGATCAAAGAGCGTATGTCGTCGGTCGAGATCGACACCGTCATGCCTCAGGACCTGATCAACGCGAAACCGGCCGCTGCTGCTGTTCGCGAATTCTTCGGCTCGTCGCAGCTGTCGCAGTTCATGGACCAGACCAACCCACTGTCGGAAGTCACCCACAAACGCCGTCTTTCGGCGCTTGGCCCCGGTGGTCTGACGCGAGAGCGTGCGGGCTTTGAGGTGCGCGACGTACACCCGACCCACTATGGCCGGATGTGCCCGATTGAAACGCCGGAAGGCCCGAACATCGGTCTGATCAACTCGCTGGCCACCTTTGCCCGCGTGAACAAGTATGGCTTCATCGAAACACCATACCGCGTCGTCAAAGACGCCGAGGTGACCGATGAGGTTCACTACATGTCCGCGACCGAGGAAATGCGTCACACTGTGGCGCAGGCGAACGCGACACTGGATGCGGATGGCAAGTTCATCAACGATCTGGTTTCGACCCGTCAGTCCGGCGACTACACCCTTGCCCCGCGCGAGAATGTGGACCTGATCGACGTCAGCCCGAAACAGTTGGTATCGGTTGCTGCATCGCTGATCCCGTTCCTTGAAAATGACGACGCCAACCGCGCTCTGATGGGCTCGAACATGCAACGTCAGGCGGTTCCGCTGCTGCGGGCCGAGGCGCCGCTGGTCGGCACCGGGATCGAGGAAAAGGTGGCCATCGACTCAGGCGCTGCGATTCAGGCGAAACGTGCCGGTATCATCGACCAGGTCGATGCCCAGCGTATCGTTATCCGTGCTACTGAAGATCTGGAACTGGGCGACGCTGGCGTTGACATCTACCGTCTGCGCAAATTCCAGCGGTCGAACCAGAACACCTGCATCAACCAGCGTCCGCTGGTGAAAGTGGGTGACACCGTCACGAAAGGCGAGGTTGTCGCCGATGGTCCGTCCACCGATATCGGTGAACTGGCACTGGGTAAGAACGTGGTCGTCGCGTTCATGCCGTGGAACGGTTACAACTACGAAGACTCGATCCTGATCTCGGAACGTATCGCGCGTGATGACGTCTTTACCTCGGTCCATATCGAGGAATTCGAAGTCGCCGCTCGTGACACGAAGCTGGGCCCGGAAGAGATCACCCGCGACATCCCGAACGTCGGTGAAGAAGCGCTGCGCAACCTCGACGAGGCTGGCATCGTTTACATCGGCGCGGATGTTGAACCGGGCGATATTCTGGTCGGCAAGATCACTCCGAAGGGCGAAAGCCCGATGACCCCGGAAGAAAAGCTGCTGCGCGCCATCTTTGGTGAAAAAGCATCTGACGTGCGCGACACCTCGCTGCGCGTGAAGCCGGGTGATTACGGTACGGTCGTGGAAGTCCGCGTCTTCAACCGTCACGGCGTCGAGAAAGACGAGCGTGCGCTGCAGATCGAGCGTGAGGAAGTCGAACGTCTGGCCCGTGACCGGGATGACGAGCTGGCGATCCTTGACCGCAACATCTATGCGCGTCTGCAAGGTCTGATCCTGGGTAAAACCGCTGTCAAAGGCCCGAAAGGTGTCAAGGCAGGGTCGGTGATCACCGAGGAATTGCTGGACATGCTGACCCGTGGTCAGTGGTGGCAGCTGGCGTTGGAAGACGAGAAGGACGCCCAGATCGTAGAGGCTCTGAACGAGCAGTACGAAGTGCTCAAGCGCGCCCTGGACGCCCGTTTCGAAGACAAGGTCGAAAAAGTCCGTCGTGGTGACGACCTGCCGCCGGGTGTGATGAAGATGGTCAAAGTCTTCATCGCCGTGAAGCGTAAGCTGCAGCCGGGCGACAAGATGGCCGGTCGTCACGGGAACAAAGGTGTGATTTCCAAGGTTGTTCCGATGGAAGACATGCCGTTCCTGGCCGATGGTACGCCGGTTGACTTCTGTTTGAACCCGCTGGGTGTGCCTTCGCGTATGAACGTTGGTCAGATCCTTGAAACCCACATGGGTTGGGCCGCACGCGGTCTGGGTCTGAACATCGACGAGGCACTGGGTGAATACCGCCGTTCCGGCGACCTGACCCCGGTTCGCGAAGCGATGAAGCTGGCCTATGGCGAGAATGTCTATGAAGAAGGCATTGCCGGCATGGACGAAGGTCATCTGATCGAGGCGGCGGGCAACGTGACCCGCGGTGTCCCGATCGCGACCCCGGTCTTTGACGGTGCCAAAGAGGCTGACGTCAACGATGCGCTGGTGCGTGCGGGCTTCTCGGAAAGCGGTCAGTCGGTTCTGTTCGACGGTCGTACGGGTGAGCAATTCGCGCGTCCGGTCACCGTTGGCATCAAGTACCTGCTGAAACTGCACCACCTGGTGGATGACAAAATCCACGCGCGTTCGACCGGGCCGTACAGCCTGGTTACCCAGCAGCCGCTGGGTGGTAAGGCGCAGTTCGGTGGTCAGCGCTTTGGTGAGATGGAAGTCTGGGCTCTGGAAGCCTACGGCGCAGCCTACACCCTGCAGGAGATGCTCACCGTTAAATCGGATGACGTCGCCGGCCGGACCAAGGTCTATGAGTCGATCGTCAAGGGCGAGGATAACTTTGAAGCGGGCGTACCGGAATCGTTTAACGTTCTGGTTAAAGAAGTCCGTGGCCTCGGCCTGAATATGGAACTCCTGGATGCGGAGGAAGAGTAGGGGCGGCAACGCCCCACACTCATCCCATCCCAATTTGTAAGGACGCAAAATGAACCAGGAAATCACCAATAACCCGTTCAACCCGCTGACGCCGCCGAAAGTCTTTGACGAGATCAAAGTCTCCTTGGCGTCGCCCGAGCGGATTCTGTCTTGGTCCTATGGCGAGATCAAGAAACCCGAAACCATCAACTACCGGACGTTCAAGCCCGAGCGTGACGGTCTGTTCTGTGCGCGTATCTTTGGCCCAATCAAAGATTACGAATGTCTGTGCGGCAAATATAAGCGGATGAAGTATCGCGGCGTTGTCTGCGAGAAATGTGGTGTGGAAGTCACCCTGCAGAAAGTCCGCCGCGAGCGTATGGGCCACATCGAATTGGCAGCGCCCGTTGCGCACATCTGGTTCCTGAAATCGCTGCCGTCCCGCATCGGTCTGATGCTGGACATGACGCTGCGCGATCTGGAACGTGTTCTGTACTTTGAAAACTATGTCGTCATTGAGCCCGGTCTGACCGACTTGTCTTATGGCCAGATGTTGACCGAAGAAGAGTTCATGGACGCGCAGGATGCCTATGGCATGGACGCGTTCACTGCGAACATTGGTGCCGAAGCTATCCGTGAGATGCTGGCCCAGATCGATCTGGAAGCCGAAGCCGAACAGCTGCGCGCTGATCTGGCAGAAGCAACCGGCGAGCTGAAGCCCAAGAAGATCATCAAGCGTCTGAAGGTTGTTGAATCCTTCCTCGAGTCAGGCAACCGCCCCGAGTGGATGGTGATGACCGTGATCCCGGTCATTCCGCCGGAACTGCGTCCGCTGGTTCCGCTGGATGGTGGCCGTTTCGCGACTTCGGATCTGAACGATCTGTATCGCCGCGTCATCAACCGGAACAACCGTCTGAAGCGTCTGATCGAACTGCGCGCACCTGACATCATCGTCCGCAACGAAAAGCGGATGTTGCAGGAATCCGTTGACGCTCTGTTTGACAACGGCCGTCGTGGCCGCGTAATCACCGGCGCCAACAAGCGTCCGCTGAAATCGCTGTCGGACATGCTGAAAGGGAAACAGGGCCGCTTCCGTCAGAACCTTCTGGGTAAGCGCGTCGACTTCTCAGGACGTTCGGTTATTGTGACCGGTCCCGAGCTGAAGCTGCACCAGTGTGGTCTGCCGAAGAAGATGGCGTTGGAGCTGTTCAAGCCGTTCATCTATTCGCGCCTTGAAGCCAAGGGTCTGTCTTCGACCGTGAAGCAGGCGAAGAAACTGGTCGAAAAAGAGCGTCCCGAAGTGTGGGATATCCTCGACGAGGTGATCCGCGAACACCCTGTTATGCTGAACCGTGCGCCGACGCTGCACCGTCTTGGCATTCAGGCGTTTGAGCCGGTTCTGATCGAAGGTAAGGCGATTCAGCTGCACCCGCTGGTCTGCTCGGCCTTCAACGCTGACTTCGACGGTGACCAGATGGCGGTTCACGTGCCCCTCAGCCTTGAGGCGCAACTGGAAGCCCGTGTTCTGATGATGTCGACGAACAACGTTCTGTCGCCTGCAAACGGCGCGCCGATCATCGTTCCGTCGCAGGATATGATCCTGGGTCTGTACTATGTGACGCTGGAACGCGAAGGCATGCCGGGCGAAGGCAAGGTCTTTGGTTCGATCGACGAAGTTCAGCACGCGTTGGATGCAGGCGAAGTTCACCTGCACACCAAGATCACCGCGCGGGTCACGCAGATCGACGATGAAGGCAACGAAGTACAGAAGCGTTTCGAGACCACGCCAGGTCGTCTGCGTCTGGGCGCCTTGCTGCCGACGAACAACAAGGCACCGTTCGAACTGGTCAACCGTCTGCTGCGGAAGAAAGAAGTGCAGCAGGTAATCGACACCGTCTACCGCTACTGCGGTCAGAAAGAGTCGGTTATTTTCTGTGACCAGATCATGTCGATGGGCTTCAAAGAAGCGTTCAAGGCGGGCATCTCGTTCGGTAAGGACGACATGGTCATCCCTGATGACAAGTGGGGCATCGTTGATGAGACCCGCAGTCAGGTAAAAGACTTTGAACAGCAGTACATGGATGGTCTGATCACGCAGGGCGAAAAGTACAACAAAGTTGTCGATGCCTGGTCGAAGTGTAACGACCGCGTAACCGATGCGATGATGGGCACGATCTCGTCTTCGGATCGGGCAGAGGATGGTTCCGAACAAGAACCAAACTCGGTCTACATGATGGCCCACTCGGGTGCGCGTGGCTCGGTTACTCAGATGAAACAGCTGGGCGGTATGCGCGGTCTGATGGCCAAGCCGAACGGTGACATCATCGAGACGCCGATCATCTCGAACTTTAAAGAAGGTCTGACTGTTCTCGAGTACTTCAACTCGACCCACGGTGCCCGTAAGGGTCTGTCGGATACCGCTCTGAAGACGGCGAACTCGGGTTACCTGACCCGTCGTCTGGTGGACGTGGCGCAGGACTGCATCGTTCGTGAGATCGACTGTGGTACTGAACGTGCGATCACTGCCGAAGCTGCGGTCAACGACGGTGAGGTTGTCGCTTCGCTGGCCGAACGTGTGCTGGGTCGTGTTTCGGCCGATGATGTTCTGCGTCCGGGTACGGATGAGGTTCTGGTCGCCGCGGGTCAGTTGATCGACGAACGCATGGCCGACATCATTGACGAGGCTGCTGTCGCGTCGATGCGCATCCGCTCGCCTCTGACCTGTGAGTCCGAGGAAGGCGTTTGTGCCACCTGCTATGGTCGTGACCTTGCACGTGGTACGCGGGTCAACACGGGTGAGGCTGTCGGCATCATCGCCGCCCAGTCCATCGGTGAACCTGGTACACAGCTGACGATGCGGACCTTCCACATCGGCGGTGTTGCCCAAGGTGGTCAGCAGTCGTTCCAGGAAGCTAGCCAAGACGGTGTGGTTTCGTTCGAGAACCCGCAGGTTCTGGCCAATTCCGCAGGCGAAATCCTGGTTATGGGCCGGAACATGAAGCTGGTGATCAAGGACGAACACGGCGAGGAACGTGCCAGCCACAAGCTGAGCTACGGCTCCAAACTGTTCGTCAAGGACGGCGCCAAGGTTGCCCGTGGCGACAAGCTGTACGAGTGGGATCCCTATACTCTGCCAATCATCGCCGAAAAAGCCGGTACCGCGAAGTATGTCGACCTTGTTTCGGGCATTGCTGTCCGCGATGAGACCGACGATGCAACCGGCATGACCCAGAAAATCGTGATCGACTGGCGCGCCGCCCCCAAAGGCAGCGACCTAAAGCCCGAGATCATTCTGGTTGGTGAAGATGGCGAGCCGGTTCGCAACGATGCGGGAAACCCGGTTCACTATCCGATGTCGGTGGATGCGATCCTGTCGATCGAAGACGGTGATAAAATCGAGGCTGGTGAAGTCGTTGCGCGTATCCCGCGTGAAGGCGCCAAGACCAAGGACATCACCGGTGGTCTGCCACGTGTGGCTGAACTGTTCGAAGCCCGCCGTCCGAAAGATCACGCGATCATCGCAGAAGCCGATGGTTACGTGCGCTTTGGCCGCGACTACAAGAACAAGCGCCGCATCAGCATCGAACCGGCGGACGAGTCGATGGAAACGATCGAGTATATGGTGCCCAAGGGTAAGCATATCCCGGTCGCGGAAGGCGACTTCATCCAGAAGGGTGAATACCTGATGGACGGTAACCCGGCTCCGCATGACATCCTGTCCATCATGGGTGTCGAAGCGCTGGCGGATTACATGATCGACGAGGTGCAGGATGTTTACCGTCTGCAAGGCGTGAAGATCAACGACAAGCACATCGAAGTCATCGTGCGTCAGATGCTGCAGAAGTGGGAGATCCTGGATTCAGGCGACACTACCCTGCTGAAAGGCGAGCATGTCGACAAGCAGGAGTTTGACGCGGCCAACGAGAAAACACTCTCGCGTGGTGGTCGTCCGGCTCAGGGCGAACCGATCCTCTTGGGGATCACCAAAGCCTCGCTGCAGACACGTTCGTTCATCTCGGCGGCGTCGTTCCAGGAAACCACCCGCGTTCTGACCGAGGCTTCGGTTCAGGGCAAGAAGGACAAGTTGGTTGGCCTGAAAGAGAACGTCATCGTTGGTCGTCTGATCCCAGCCGGTACCGGTGGGGCCACTCAGGCCGTGCGCCAGGTTGCGCAAGGCCGCGACAACGTCGTGATCGAAGCCCGCCGGGAAGAGGCCGAAGCGGCCGCTGCCCTGGCCGCGCCGGTCATGGATGACGATATGGTCGGTGACGAGCTGGACGTTCTGGTGGAAACGCCGGAAAGCCGCGAGTAACTTACTCATCATAGAAATACGGAAAGGCCCTGCGATTTCGCGGGGCCTTTTCTTTTGCCCTTGGTGTGCTTTCGCCCGATCATGATACAACTGAATAGTCTCGAAGACAGCGACCCACTGATCAAGGGATGCATGATGCCTACAATCAAGGGTGATTTGATACAGCTTGCGCTGAATGGTGAGTTTGATGTCATCATTCACGGTTGCAATTGCTTCCATGCGATGGGGGCCGGGATAGCACGGGCGATTGCGGCGGAATTCCCTGATGCGCTTGAGGCCGACAAGCAGACGGACCTTGGGTCCCGATCAAAACTCGGAACGATTTCTTCGGTCCAGATCACGCGGGGCACGACCGAATTTGTAGTGGTTAATGCCTATACCCAGTTTCATTGGGAGGGGCCGGGGCGACTTGTGGAATATGACGCGATCTCGGGTTGTTTTTCGAAGATTGCACGCGCATTCCCCGCATCGCGGATCGGCTATCCGATGATCGGTGCTGGTCTGGCCGGTGGCGATTGGGCAGAGGTCGCGCCGCTCATTGAAGCAGCTCTTGCGGGTATGGACCACACGTTGGTGATCTTGCCTGGCTGATCAGCAGGCTCGACGTTGCATATTGACATCGTTCACGGGCTTACGGCCAATGGGCCAAGTTTCTTTTAAGTATTGGAATCCGCCACTATGACCCCGAATGTGAAGGGCGCTATGCTGATGATGGGCAGCATGGCCGCCTTTACCGTGAATGACGCATTGATCAAGGTTGCGGGGGGCAGAATTGCCGCTGTTTCAGATGGTTGCGATCCGCGGAGTCTTGGCGACGTTATTGGTGTTTCTGATGGCGCGTCATCTTGGGGCGCTTCACCTGAACTTTCCGCGCCATGACAAGTGGCTTGTTGCTGCACGCTGCTTAGCTGAGTTGTCGGCCACATTCTTCTTTCTGACAGCGCTTTTACATATGCCGCTGGCGAATGTAACGGCCGTTCTTCAAGCGTTGCCACTTACGGTGACGTTGGGCGCCGTACTGTTTTTTGGTGAGCATATCGGCTGGCGCCGCATTCTAGCGATCGGGATGGGCTTTGCCGGAATGTTGCTGATCGTACGGCCGGGGCCTGATGGGTTCAGTATTTACGCGATTTACGCTCTGATTGCCGTGGCATCCGTCACCGCGCGTGATCTGATTACCCGGCGCATGTCGACGCATGTTCCTTCCTTGACGGTCACATTGGCGACGACGGTTTCCATTACATTGGCCGCAGGGATCGCAACTGCAGTCACAGGGTGGGAGCCGGTTACACTGGGGGCTGGGATAATGGTGTCCTCAGCTGCGGTCTTTGTTCTGACCGGATATCTTTGCAGCGTCATGGTCATGCGCGAAGGCGACGTCGGGTTTATCGCGCCGTTCCGGTATTCCAGCCTGATCTGGGCTTTGGGGTTGGGTTGGGTCATTTTTGGCGATTGGCCCGATACGATCACGATGTTCGGCGCTGTTCTGGTTGTGGGTGCGGGGCTGTTCACCCTGTTCCGGGAACGTCAGTCTCAACCAGCTGAGTGAGCCCGCCGCACCTTGTCCTGTTCAATGGCAAATCGCGCAATGAACTCGCCTTCTTGTTCCGGTGTCAGTGGGGACAGCTCGGTCTTGCTGGCGCGGGCATGGGGGGAGTCGTTGAAGTTGTTCAGCGTACGCACCCACATGGGCGCGTCGGGATAGCTGATCACGGGCATGAAACGACCGATCTTGTGGTGCGTGAAACTCATGATCGTGTGTTTGCAGCCGCCGGCAATATACATCCCCAGACCAACGCCCAAAAGGGATCGGAACACCGGGAGAGCTTGAGTGCCATCCGGTCCAAACCGCGCCAGAAACCCGCTGTTGAAATCCAGCCCGACCGTTCGGCTATTCCGGGTCAGTCCTCTTGCGTCAATCGCCGCAAGGCGCAGACGTACGACAAAGTCGACCGAGACGGCATCATCGTCGTCATGCCGAAACTGGAGGCACGGCTTATCCGGGTCGGTGCGGGCACTGTGCAGAACCTCTTTGACGACCGGGCGGTGCCGGGCTGGTGTACGCTTGACGATGCGGATCTGTCTAATGCCCGAGGTGAGATCATACAGCCGGTCCATGGACTTTTGGGGAAGACATTCGCCGATCAGCACCACCAGTTCAAAGTCCTCGTCTGTCTGTTCCCGAAAACCGGGCAGGGTGGTGGTTTCAAACAGACGAAACCGTTCTTCCAGCCGCTCTGGGTTATACAGGTATTGACGACGCTCTTCGACAGTTTCGTGTTCAACCTGATAGCCGCCGATTGCGGGGTAGGAAAAGCGGCACAGGCCAATGACTTGCATGTTTCGTCCATCGAAAAGTTTCGCGGCCACTATGCAGAAGTCCGCAATTGCCGGCAACGGGCGAGTGGCACTGGAAGCTGCAGCTAAGTCTTGATAAAACGCTGCCAATTGGCTTGGCGGGTATGTGCTGTTGACACTCGGGCCGACTCCCCATATACGCGCGTCATCTCGGTGCCGGGGGCCGCCCCACAACCGATTCCAGTAATGAACTGGTCAAGGCCTGGACACTTTTATCGTTCGCGCCCTCTGATAACAAACCGCGACGTTCACCTCGGAATGGGAACGCTCGCGGGTTTTGCGCTTGTGGACGCATGAGTGCAGCGAATTTAACCGCACGCATCGCGCGTGCATGTCATATGTGTTGCAAAACGGGGATATAACCGGAATGCCAACGATCCAACAGCTGATCCGCAAGCCGCGGCAGCCCAAAGTAAAACGCTCGAAGTCGATGCACCTTGAGCAGTGCCCGCAAAAGCGCGGCGTCTGTACCCGCGTGTACACCACCACACCGAAAAAGCCGAACTCGGCGATGCGTAAGGTTGCCAAAGTGCGCCTGACCAACGGGTTCGAGGTCATCTCGTACATCCCCGGTGAAAGCCACAACCTGCAGGAACACTCGGTTGTTCTGATCCGTGGCGGCCGTGTAAAAGACCTTCCCGGTGTCCGTTACCACATCCTGCGCGGTGTTCTAGATACCCAAGGCGTCAAAGACCGTAAGCAACGTCGTTCGAAATACGGCGCGAAGCGTCCCAAATAAGAAGGAGAGGCTGATATGTCACGTCGTCACGCCGCCGAAAAACGCGAAGTCCTGCCTGACGCCAAATTTGGCGACAAGGTACTGACAAAATTCATGAACAACCTGATGATCGACGGAAAAAAGTCGGTTGCAGAGCGCATCGTTTACAACGCCTTTGACCGCGTTGAAGGCAAGATCAAGCGCGCTCCTGTCGAAGTGTTCCACGAAGCACTCGACAACATCAAACCGTCGGTCGAGGTTCGCTCGCGCCGGGTTGGTGGTGCAACCTATCAGGTTCCGGTCGAAGTGCGCCCCGAGCGCCGCGAAGCACTGGCCATCCGCTGGCTGATCACTGCTGCGCGTGGCCGTAACGAAAACACAATGGAAGAACGCCTCGCTGGTGAACTGATGGACGCCGTACAGTCCCGCGGTACCGCCGTTAAGAAGCGTGAAGACACCCACAAGATGGCCGAGGCGAACAAAGCCTTCAGCCACTACCGTTGGTAATTCCAGAGGCTTATCAAAATGGCACGCGAATATACACTTAACCATTACCGTAACTTCGGTATTATGGCGCATATCGATGCAGGTAAGACCACCTGCTCGGAACGTATCCTGTATTACACCGGCAAATCCCACAACATTGGTGAGGTGCACGACGGTGCAGCCACCATGGACTGGATGGAGCAGGAGCAGGAACGCGGAATCACCATCACCTCGGCTGCGACCACCACATTCTGGGAACGCACCGAAGATGGTGAAACACCTGACTCGCCCAAGCACCGCCTGAACATCATCGACACCCCCGGTCACGTTGACTTCACCATCGAAGTTGAACGCTCTCTGGCGGTTCTCGACGGTGCTGTCTGTGTTCTGGACGCAAACGCCGGTGTTGAGCCACAGACCGAAACCGTGTGGCGTCAGGCTGACCGCTACAAGGTTCCGCGTATGGTGTTCGTCAACAAGATGGACAAGATCGGCGCCGACTTCTTCAACTGCGTTGAAATGATCGAAGACCGCACCGGCGCACGTGCTGTTCCGGTTGGTATCCCGATCGGCGCAGAGACCGAGCTGGAAGGTCTGATTGACCTCGTCACCATGGAAGAATGGTTGTGGCAGGGTGAAGATCTGGGTGCATCCTGGATCAAAGCTCCGATCCGCGATAGCCTGAAAGACATGGCCGACGAATGGCGCGGTAAAATGGTCGAAGCGGCCGTCGAAATGGACGACGACGCGATGATGGAATACCTGGAAGGCAATGAGCCCGACGTTCCGACCCTGCGCGCCCTGCTGCGCAAAGGTACTTTGGAAATCGCGTTTGTTCCGGTTCTGGGTGGTTCGGCGTTCAAGAACAAAGGCGTTCAGCCGCTGTTGAATGCTGTGATCGACTATCTGCCCAGCCCGCTGGACGTTGTTGATTACATGGGCTTCAAACCCGGTGACGAAGAAGAAACCCGTAACATCGCCCGCCGCGCGGATGATGACATGGCGTTCTCGGGCCTGGCGTTCAAAATCATGAACGACCCCTTTGTTGGCTCGCTGACCTTTACCCGCATCTATTCGGGTACTCTGGGCAAGGGCGACACGCTTCTGAACTCGACCAAGGGTAAGAAAGAGCGTATCGGCCGGATGATGATGATGCACTCGAATGATCGTGAGGAAATCACGGAAGCATTCGCAGGCGACATTATCGCGCTGGCAGGTCTGAAAGACACCACCACGGGCGACACTCTGTGTTCGACCGGCGATCCGGTGGTTCTAGAAACGATGACCTTCCCCGATCCGGTGATCGAGATTGCGGTTGAGCCGAAAACCAAGGCTGACCAGGAAAAGATGAGCCAGGGTCTGGGCCGTTTGGCTGCAGAAGACCCGTCCTTCCGCGTGGAAACTGACATCGAAAGCGGTCAGACCATCATGAAGGGCATGGGCGAACTTCACCTGGACATCCTGATTGACCGTCTCAAGCGTGAATTCAAGGTTGAAGCGAACATTGGTGCGCCGCAGGTGGCCTATCGCGAAACCATCGGTCACGAAGCCGAGATCGTTTACACCCACAAGAAACAGTCGGGTGGTTCGGGTCAGTTTGCCGAGGTGAAGATGATCATCTCGCCGACAGAACCGGGCGAAGGCTATTCGTTCGAATCCCGCGTTGTTGGTGGTTCGGTACCCAAGGAATATATCCCGGGTGTCGAAAAAGGCATCAGATCCGTCATGGATAGCGGCCCATTGGCTGGCTTCCCCGTGATCGACTTCAAAGTTGCCCTGATCGAAGGTAAATACCACGACGTAGACTCCTCGGTTCTGGCGTTTGAAATCGCGGCTCGTATGGGTATGCGTGAAGGCATGCGCAAAGCCGGTGCGAAACTGCTTGAGCCGATCATGAAGGTCGAAGTGATCACCCCGGAAGAATACACCGGCGGCATCATCGGCGACCTGACATCACGTCGGGGACAGGTTTCCGGTCAGGAAAACCGCGGCAACGCCATCGCGATCGACGCGTTCGTTCCGCTGGCCAACATGTTCGGCTACATCAACACTCTGCGTTCGATGTCGTCGGGCCGTGCCCAGTTTACCATGCAGTTCGACCACTACGATCCGGTTCCGCAGAATATCTCGGACGAGATTCAGGCGAAATACGCATAAGCGAAATCGGGGAAGGGGCGTTTGGCCTCTTCCCCTAATCAATGACAGGAGGCCATCATGGCAAAGGAAAAGTTTGAGCGTAATAAGCCGCACGTCAACATCGGCACGATTGGCCACGTTGACCACGGCAAGACCACGCTGACTGCAGCAATCACCAAGTATTTCGGTGACTTCAAAGCGTATGATCAGATTGACGGCGCGCCTGAAGAAAAAGCACGTGGCATCACCATCTCGACCGCCCACGTGGAATACGAGACCGACACGCGTCACTATGCGCACGTCGACTGCCCCGGCCACGCCGACTACGTCAAGAACATGATCACCGGTGCCGCTCAGATGGACGGCGCGATCCTGGTTGTGAACGCTGCTGACGGCCCGATGCCGCAAACGCGCGAGCACATCTTGCTGGGTCGCCAGGTTGGCATCCCGACCATGGTCGTGTTCATGAACAAAGTGGATCAGGTTGACGACGAAGAGCTGCTGGAACTGGTGGAAATGGAAATCCGCGAGTTGCTGTCTTCGTATGACTACCCCGGCGACGACATTCCGGTCATCGCAGGTTCGGCTCTGGCCGCGATGGAAGGCAACAAGCCGGAAATCGGCGAAGAATCGATCCGCAAGCTGATGGCTGCCGTGGACGAGTACATCCCGACGCCTGAGCGCGCTGTTGACCAGCCGTTCCTGATGCCGGTCGAAGACGTGTTCTCGATCTCGGGTCGTGGTACCGTTGTGACCGGCCGTGTTGAGCGTGGCGTGATCAACGTTGGCGACGAGATCGAAATCGTCGGCATCCGTGACACTCAGAAAACCACCTGTACCGGTGTTGAAATGTTCCGCAAGCTGCTGGATCGCGGCGAAGCGGGCGACAACATCGGCGCCCTGCTGCGCGGCATCGACCGTGAAGGCGTTGAGCGTGGTCAGGTTCTGTGTAAGCCGGGTTCGGTTACACCGCACACCAAGTTCGAAGCCGAAGCCTATATCTTGACCAAGGAAGAAGGCGGTCGTCACACTCCGTTCTTCGCGAACTACCGTCCGCAGTTCTACTTCCGTACGACTGACGTGACCGGGACCGTGACCCTGGCAGCTGGCACCGAGATGGTTATGCCTGGCGACAACGTGTCGTTCGAGGTTGAGCTGATCGCACCGATCGCAATGGAAAACGGCCTGCGTTTCGCCATCCGTGAAGGCGGCCGCACCGTCGGCGCCGGCGTCGTGTCGAAAATCGTCGAGTAAGCGCTCGCGAGATACCAAACGAAAAGGGCGTCCCTCGGGACGCCCTTTTTTGTTTGCATTCCTGCTATGGTCAGCACGCGTTGTGCGGAAAGGAATTAATCGTAGGCCGCGTCGACGATGAATTCCACTTTCAGCTCGGCGCGCGCCAATTTGGCTTCGCCGCAAGCCCGCGCAGGGGCATGGCCCTTTGGAACCCAGGCATTCCAGACCTCGTTCAATCCGGCAAAATCCTTCATGTCCGCCAGCCAGATTGTTACGCACAGCATATTTTCGCGCGATGAGCCAGCCTGTTCGAGAAGGGCGTCAATCTTGTCGAGGCAAATTCGGACCTGTTCCTGAATCGTCTCGCCCTCGGCGACTTGCCCGGTCAGGTAGGCCACGCCGTTATGTTTCACAATTTTGGAGGACCGTTCGCCGGTGTCGATGCGTTCAATCATGGGGTATTCTCGTTTTCTGGTGTCGGATACGGTCGTTCATGGCCACAATCCACCAGTATGGCAAACGGAAACCGTTTGAGTGCGTTTCAGAGAAATTTAATACACAGGAAACAAACGTAATCTGAAAGCGCGTGGATCTATCACGCATTCGTGCCGCCTCGATTGCTTGTTTTTGCTTTCTTCCGTTCAAACGCGAACGGGCTTTTCCATGCCGGCGCTGAGTGGCCTCGGCGTGGATTGTAAAGGCCGTTGATACCTACAACAAAACTGCCACCGCCAGCCCTTCCGTAAAATCTCTGAAAGATCTGCGGGGGGCTTCCTTCGGCACACAGGCGAATTTTTTGGCCGCGTCACCCGGGGCGGTCTTTTTCTTTTCACAATTGTCAGTATTCTTGCGGCAGACATTCAGGTTTTCGGCAGCATGATCAAATTGTTAACAAAATTCACCGGATTTTCCCTAACAGCAATGATCGCGATTGCTGGCGTAGGGCAGGCCAAGCCTTTGCTTACGAACTCTCAGGAAACCTATGTTTCCGCCTGCCTGGATCAGAGTGACACACTAGAGCGTATCATCGAAGTCTGCCAGCACGGGCTGGGTGATGTCGGCGCGTCTGATCGGCAGCGTATTGAGATGTTGGATAAGCTGGCATGGGCCTACTATGATCTCGATGATATGGATCAGGCCGATGACGCGTTTGCCGAAATCCTGGCCTTGAATCCCGATGCCGAGCTTGGGCTGCAGGGGCGGGCGTGGGTGCATTACAATCGCGATGATTATGCGGCTGCGACCGCGTTGTTTAGGCAAGCCGTATCGCGCAAGCCCAATGCAAGCAACATGGCTGGTCTGGCCGCCAGCGCGCGCCGGGCCGGAGAGATGGATTTTGCCGATTTCGAAGAGTTGATGCAAACCGCTCTGGCCCTGAACCCGGAATACACTTGGGCGATGCGGGAACTGGCCTGGAAATTGGTGGACCATCACCGGCAGGACGAAGCGCTGAGCATGTTCAGTACCGCCAGCGACCTCGATCCATATGATCCATATGCGGAATACGGAGTCGCCTTTCTGTTGTCCGAGCAGAACGATTGGGAAGCCGCGTTTGACCATGTAAGCCGGGCATTGGAACTGAAGCCGGATTTCGTGACCGCATTATCGCGCCGGTCCCTTATCCTGCTGATGCTGGATCGGCCCAAACAAGCATTGAAAGATGCAGAAGCGGTGATTGAGGCCGAACCTGATGACACGGACGGCTACGTGCGAAAGGCGCGGGCGCTGTCGGACCTAGGCCAAAGATCACAGGCGCATGAGGTGTTGGAGCTGGCGGAAAGCCGGGTGGGGCCGGGCAGCTATCTGCTTTATTGGCGGGCCAACCTGTTGGCGGACGACCTCGATTATGAAGCTGCACTTTTTCACATTCGACGCAGTGTCGCGCTTGAGGGTGCCGACCGCTTTGACCACCGCCTGCATGCGGATATTGCGTTAGGTCTGGGCCACACGGACGAGGCGCGTGATGCCATTGATCAGGCGCTTGGACTCCATCCCGATGGAGAGTTTGAGCAATATACGAATGCACTGGTGATGCTGGCTGAAGACAGGTTCGATGCAGCAGAAAGCATGTTCGATTCTGCCACCGCCGCAGGCCTGCATCAGGACTACCTTGGCGATTTTCTGGTCGCTTTGGTAGCCGAGGGACGGTTCATGCAAGCGATCAAGATGCGTGCTCGGTACGAAAACCGCCAACCGGATGCGACAAGTGATGCGCAACGTTCGAACTAGCGCGTCACTTCGAATGCAGTGATATTTACGAGATCGCCGATTCCGCCGCGCTACGCACCGCTTTGATGTTTGCGCCGTAGACGTCCGGGTTATCGACCGAACCGCCCTTGAATACGGCTGAACCTGCGACCAGCACATCCGCACCAGCTGCGGCCACCAACGGGGCGGTCTTGGGGTCGACGCCACCGTCAATCTCGATATGGATCGGACGGTCTCCGATCATCGATCGCAGTTTGCGAATCTTGCTGGTCATGTCGATGAATTTCTGGCCACCAAAGCCGGGGTTCACTGTCATGACGCAAACCAGATCGGTCAGGTCCAGCAGGTGTTCAACCGCGTCGGCCGGGGTGCCGGGGTTCAACGCAACGCCCGCCTTCATGCCAGCGGCGCGAATCGCCTGCAAAGTACGGTGGGTATGGGCCCCGGCCTCGATATGTGCAGTCAGGATATCGGCGCCTGCATCCGCGTAGGCCTGAATGTACGGATCAACCGGTGTGATCATCAGATGCACGTCCATGACTGTTTTGACATGGGGGCGGAACGCTTTGACGGCGGGTGGGCCAAAGGTCAGGTTGGGCACGAAATGGCCGTCCATGACGTCGATATGGACCCAATCCGCCCCCTGGGCTTCGATGGCCTGAATCTCGGCACCGAAATTTGCGAAATCTGCGGATAGGATCGACGGGGCGATCTTGATGCTGCGGTCAAAGCTCATGAATGGCCTCATATAGATAGCGTGTTGGCACAGCGTATAGCGGCGATACGCGCCAATGGGTAGGCCTTCGGTGCGCAGGGGTGTTTACAAAACTTTCACTGTGCCGACACAAAGCCGTTGAATCCCGCCTGTAGCTAGTCGCCAACACGAATTGGGGGTGGCACGTGCTGCGGATAGAAAAACTGACCAAGCGCTTTGGCGACAACGTGGCCGTTGATGCAGCGACGCTGGATGTAGACAAGCCATGCATGATTGGCATCATCGGGCGGTCCGGCGCGGGCAAGTCGACGTTGTTGCGGATGATCAATCGTCTAACGGGTGCAAGCGATGGCGAGATCCTGTTTCAAGGTCGTGATATCACCAAGCTGAAAGGCCGTGATAAACGCGCATGGCAGGCTGATTGCGCGATGATCTTTCAGCAGTTCAATCTGGTGCCGCGTATGGATGTGGTGTCGAACGTGCTGCATGGCACGTTGAACCGCCACTCGACACTGGCGACCATGTTCAACCTGTTCCCGATGGAAGATATCCACCGGGCGATTGATATTCTGGATCGCCTCGGCATCGCCGCGCACGCGCCCAAACGCGTCGAAGCGCTGTCGGGTGGTCAGCAACAGCGCGTCGCCATCGCGCGCGCCCTGATGCAGGACCCAAAGATCATTCTGGCTGACGAACCGATTGCTTCGCTTGACCCGATGAACGCGCAGGTCGTGATGCAGGCGCTGCGCCGCATCCACGAGGAAGACGGCCGCACCATCATCGCTAACCTGCATACGCTGGATACCGCCCGCCGTTATTGCGACCGCGTCGTCGGTATGCGCGATGGACGTATCGTTTTCGACGGGTTGCCCGAGCAACTGACAACTGGCGTGGCCCGCGAAATTTATGGTGCCGACGCCAGCTTCTCGGAAGAGGCAACTTCGACCCAGATCGAAACACTCGACGCGACCCAAAATGCGCTGATGGAAGCCGAGGCGACCATCTAGGCCAGACCCAACCCTTTCATCGACCGGCCGATGAAAGGCCGGCGCATCAAACCGGAGAGAGACAGATGAAAAAACTGATTGCCGCCCTGGTGGCCACAACTGCGATAGCCGCGCCAGCCATGGCGCAAGAGATTTCTGAATTCCGCATTGGTATTTTGGGCGGAGAAAACGCGCAGGACCGTCTGAGCAAGCAGGAATGCTTGCGCGAGCAGACCCAGGAATTGCTGGGCGTTGAAACCAAACTGTTTGCACCGGCGGACTATAACGGTGTCATTCAAGGGCTGCTTGGCGGCACTATCGACATGGCCTGGCTGGGTGCATCGGGGTACGCCAAAACCTACCTGAGCGATCCTGAGGCGGTCGAGCCTGTTCTGGTCAAAGTCAACACCGATGGCAGCTATGGCTACTATTCGATCGGATTTGCCCGCAAGGACAGCGGCATTGCTGCGCTGGAAGGCATGAAGGGCAAGACCTTTGGCTTTGGCGACCCCAATTCGACCTCGGGCTTCCTTATCCCGTCAATCGAAATTCCGCAGGCAACCGGCGCAACCATGACTTCGGGCGACTATTTTGGTGAAGTCAAATTCACCGGTGGTCATGAGCAGACCATTGTGGCCGTAAACAACGGTGACGTCGACGGTGGGGTGACATGGGCCGACGGCCTAGGGGACTGGGAAGACGGTTATCAGTCCGGTGCGTTGCGCCGTGCCGTGGATGCCGGTCTGGTCGACATGAACGACCTGGTCGAGATTTGGAAATCCGCTCCGATCCCCGAAGGCCCGTTCGTTCTGCGCACCGAACTGCCCGAGGATGTCAAAATCAAGATGACCGGTATGCTGGCCTCGATGAATTCGATTGATCCGGACTGCATGTACAACGTTCTGGGGGGGGAATCCAAAGGCCTGATGCCGATCACCCACGACGCTTACGAAATCATCATCGAAGCGCGCAAGCTGAAGTCCAACTAAGCCCGTACGCGCAATGATCGGGGTCCGGCGCACAACCGGACCCCGTTTTTCCACTCAGGAGTATTCCATGACAGACCTGACCACCGGGTCCCCAAGCGTCGACCAGATCCGGACCGACTATACCGAGATGACCCGGCGCAAGCGGGTCTATGGCGGTATCCTTCTGATCGTATTCGTGGCGATGATGGCCGCCGGCTTTCGCACCGCCGACAGCCGAAACGCAGGCAGCTTTACAGATGGCTGGCGCCGCATCTTTGATTACCCCGCCGAGGTACTGTCCGAGGCTTGGGAAAAGATCGGCGCGTTGCCTGCCAATCTGGTAGAGTTCTTTCCGGCGCTGCTTGAGACACTCAACATCGCTGCGGCTTCGACCCTGATCGGGACAATTTTAGGTACGTTTCTGGCGTTGATGTCGACACGCGGAATGGCACTGTGGCCCACACTGATTCCACTATTCCGCCGCATCTCAGATGTTTTTCGCGCGGTCCCCGAGATCGTTATCGCTTTGGTTTTGATCTTTGTGCTGGGCGGTGGTCCGGTGCCCGCAATGATTGCCATTGCCATTCATACGGCGGGTGCGCTGGGCAAGCTGTTCTCGGAAGTGAACGAAAATGCCTCTCTGAAACCGGTCGAGGGGCTTCATTCGGTTGGCGCAAACTGGTCTCAGCGGATGTATTTGGGCGTGATCCCGCAGGTTGGACCGAACTATGTCAGCTATGCGCTGCTGCGGTTCGAAATCAACATTCGCGCCTCGGCCATTCTGGGTTTTGTTGGTGCGGGCGGGCTGGGATACGAGCTGCGCAACGCGATGTCCTGGGGGCAGGGGCGTTATGACGAAGCAGCAGCTATCTTCCTTCTGCTGTTCGTCACGATTGTTGTTGTCGATCAGATGTCGGGCCTGCTGCGTGAGCGTCTGACCCATGGTTCCGAGAAAGGAGCACTGGCATGAGCACCTTTGCCACTGACCTGACCATCGACGAGTTGAAGGCCGAGGCCGACCGTCTGTTCAACCGCAAACGGCTGACAAACTTTGGATTGCCCGCGCTTGTTTTTGTCTATCTGGTTTACGTGTTCTTTGCTTTCGACGTGTCTGGAATGGCCCAGCGTGCGAATTGGGAAAACGGTAAAACGCTGATCGCAGACAGCTACAGCTACAAAACGCATGTTTCGCGTGACAATCGCACTGGTGAGGTCTCAACCGCGATCGAAGGTGAACGCAAAGGCCGCTACCCCGACGGTGAGGCTCCGGACTGGGTGAGTTTAGGCGAAACTACGGTCATTGATCTGGAAGACGGCCACATCGTCCGATTTGGCCCAAAGATCATCGAGTACGAAATCCCCGGCTTTGGCATTGTTCGCGCGACACCGATCCGTTCTGCTGGTGTTCAGGCTGAACTGCCCGCAGGCGAGGTGCCGGATTGGATCAACGTCTCAAAAAACCGCATGGCGATTACAACGGATGCGGGGCGTCTGACCGTGACCCGCAACCGGTCCGAGGTCTTTCGCTATTTCAACGGGTGGGAGCTGTTCTGGTTCACGCTTGATAGCCCTTACTATGGTAAGCCGTTTCCGGAATTGGCCGGACTGGCTGCGCGGGGTGAGGCTGGAGCAATCTTAAACGACTTTTGGACCAACAAGATGTGGCGGCATCAAGACGTTGCATGGGCCATCTTTGAAACCATCCTGATGGCATTTCTCGGCACGTTAGGTGCGGGTATGATCGCATTGCCTTTGGCGTTTCTCGCCACGCGCAATTTCAACCCGCTCAAATCCGTCCGGTTTCTGACACGGCGTGTGTTCGACTTTGTGCGCGGCGTGGACGCGCTGATCTGGACGGTTGTTCTGGCCCGCGCTTTTGGACCCGGCCCGCTGACGGGAGCACTGGCCATTCTGGTGACCGATACCGGCACGTTCGGCAAGATATTCTCGGAAGCGCTGGAAAACGTCGACGAAAAGCAGATCGAAGGTGTGCAATCCACCGGGGCGAATGCACCGCAACGCTATCGCTATGGTGTGATCCCACAGGTGACGCCGGTGCTGCTGAGTCAGTTACTCTACTTCCTTGAATCCAACACCCGTAGCGCCACGGTGATCGGTGCGATCACCGGCGGTGGCATCGGTCTGTTGCTGACGCAAGCGATCATCACCCAGAAGGATTGGGAAGAGGTTGCCTATTACATTGTCCTGATCATCCTGATGGTGATGCTGATGGACTGGTTCTCGGGCTGGCTGCGCCGACGGCTTATCCAGGGAGAGACAGGTAAGATACGCAAAGCCAGGGACACAAAGGCAAAGTCGTTCTTTTTACCGTGACTCATGACTAAGGACCACAAAACCATGGCGCGACTGCGTTCCGACCAACCGTTTATCCATCCTGATTGCCAAATCTCGGGTGGTTCCTTCGGCGAATTTGTCGAAATTGGTGCGGGAAGCCGCGTTGTGAACTCTGCTTTCGGTGACTATTCGTATTGCGACCGGACCTGTGACATTGCGAATGCCGAGATCGGGAAGTTCGCCAATATCGCAAGTTTCACACGGATAGGCGCGACAGATCATCCGACGGAAAAGGCGTCATTGCATCACTTCCTGTATCGCTCGGCAGATTACTGGGATGATGCCGAGGATGATGCGGATTGGTTCAATCATCGCGCCAGTCGCGCCGCCCGGATCGGCCATGATACCTGGATTGGACATGCGGCAATTATCAAACCTGAAGTGACCATTGGGCACGGCGCGGTGGTCGCCTCGGGGTCTGTCGTCACCAAGGACGTTGCGCCTTATACAATTGTGGGCGGCGTTACGGCCAAACCGATCCGCAACCGTTATCCGGTTGGCGTGGCTGAGCGGATGATGGACCTGGCCTGGTGGGATTGGGACAATGCCCGTCTGCGCGCGGCCCTGCCGGATTTCCGAATATTGAGCGCCGAGGCTTTCCTGGAAAAATACGAGCTGACTTGAATAGGCAAGAACCGAAACCTCCCGTGCCCGCACCCGCATTGGCTATGACCAACGGGATGAGACCTCGTTCAGGAGGTCGAGACGGGCGGGAGGGTCGTTGCGGCCTAGTCCTCGTTCAGGGTCAGGGTGACCCGATCTCCGGCAAACACGGTGCGCCCGAATTCAACCGGTAGACCATTCGAATCTGCATTCACGCCGACGGAATAAAGAACGGGTGCACCTTCGGTCAATCGCAGGTGCAGGGCTTGTGTTGCTGTCGCCGCGCGCGCAGTCAGGCGTGTCGAGACGCGGGTATAGTCCTTCACACCGCAGTGCTGCAAAGCCTTCGTTACTGATTCGGTTTCGGACAGCGCCTCAAGAATGCCGGGCAAGCGGTCTGCGGGAAAGACACTTTGGAACAGCCCGATCGGCTGCCCATCCGCCAGAGACAGTCCGTCATATACGTTCACCTGATCGCCTGAAGCGATTTCTAAAGCCTTCGCTTCAGTTTCATCTGCGGCGCGCGTTGTGAGTGTCAGGATCTTTTTGCCGGGGATTTTACCGCTGGCCGAGATGCTCTTGTGGTATCGGACGCGCTTGCCGATGGCATAATCGGTCGGACGGGCCGCCACAAAGACACCGGCGCCGCGACGGGCATGCACCAGACCTTGGTCCGCCAGATCCAACAGTGCACGCCGTACCGTGTGGCGGTTGACCCCGTGTTTTGCCGCCAATTGTGCCTCGGTCGGTAGGCGGTCGCCAGTATTGTAGCGACCTTCTGCAATGTCGGATGTCAGGTTCAGCGCGATGCTTTTCCAGACGGGTGTTTTTCTCATGTCATCAAATCTTCACAAGGTTGCGGATTGCCAGCCCAAGCAACGGGATGTAGTATTTGTCTAGTTGTATAGTCTAAGTAGACAACCTGGCCAAGAGGCTTTGATGACAGATCAAACAAATAATTCTAAGGCGACGCGGCAGGACTGGATGGGCCTACTGGCGCGTGCGCCTGAAAGTGCGCTGATGCCCCTTTGGGATAAGTACGAAGGACGCCCGAATTTTGAATGGCTGCGCAGCCCAGAAGTGGGTGGCGTCATGGTACGCGGGCGCACTGGTGGCACCGGTGCTCGGTTCAACCTTGGCGAAATGACCGTCACACGGTGTTCCCTGGTGCTGCACGATGGAACGGTTGGGCATGGATACGTGCAGGGCCGGTCCAAGCCCAAGGCGCAGGCGGCTGCGTTGATTGATGCCTTGATGCAGACCTCGGCTGCGGGTGCAGTTCATGACCAAGTGATCGCGCCGCTCAAGGGTCAGATGCAGACCGACAGAACAGATCGGGCGTCCAAAGCCGCAGCGACGAAGGTTGAGTTTTTCACCATGGTAAGGGGAGAGGACACATGACGGCGCAGACCCAGTTTTCCGGGGGTTTTCAGAACGCACCTGTCCAGGCCGCGCATGCATTCCGCGCCGCTATGACCGTGATGGCCCGACCCGGAGAAATCCGTGACCTGAAGGGTGCGCAACCGCCAAAGCCCTTGTCGATCGCAGCGGGAACCTTGCTGCTGACTTTGTGTGACCCCGAGACAAAGGTCCATCTGGCGGGCGCGTTCAACACCGATGCGTTGCGCGAGTGGCTGACCTTTCACACAGGTGCGCCCATTTCACAGGCTGCTGGTGCAGATTTTGCCGTAGGGAGCTGGGCCGAGCTCAGCCCATTGAGCACATATCGTATCGGTACCGCAGAATACCCGGATCGGTCGACCACCTTGATTGTTGAATGTGACGCGCTGCAACAAGCAGGTGCCATTCTAAGTGGTCCGGGGATCAAAGACACTGCGCGGCTGTCCTTGCCGGATGCTCCGGCATTGCAGGCCAACGCGGCTTTGTACCCGCTTGGATGTGACTTCTTTTTTACCTGCAGCGACCGGGTGGCGGCCCTGCCGCGCAGTACTCAGATCAATGTGGAGGCCTAGGCAATGTATGTTGCAGTCAAGGGTGGCGAGACGGCCATCGAAAACGCACATGCCTGGTTGGCTGAAGAAAGACGCGGCGCAACCGATATTGACGAACTGAGCATCGCCCAAATCCGGGAACAGCTGGGTCTGGCGGTCAATCGTGTGATGGCCGAGGGGTCCTTGTACGACCCCGATTTGGCGACCCTGGCAATCAAGCAGTCGCGTGGCGATTTGATCGAGGCGATCTTTCTGATCAGGGCCTACCGGACGACATTGCCGCGATTTGGCTATTCGAACCCGGTTAAGACCGGTGAAATGGCGTGTGATCGCCGGATTTCGGCCACGTTCAAGGATGCGCCGGGCGGGCAGGTGCTGGGGCCAACCTTTGATTACACGCACCGCTTGCTGGACTTCAAATTGGCCGCCGAAGGTGAGGTTCCGGCTGCGCTTACGGCACAACCCCGCACCGAGGCGACGCCGCATATCACTGAATTCCTGAAGGGCGAGGACATCATTCAGGATGAACCCGCCAGTGACACCACCCCGGGTGATCTGACCCGCGAACCGATGGAGTTTCCGTCGAACCGCCCGTTGCGTCTGCAATCCTTAACCCGCGGGGATGAGGGGTTTGTGCTGGGCATGGCCTATTCCACCCAACGCGGTTACGCCCGCAACCATGCATTCGTCGGTGAGCTGCGGATCGGTAAGGTCGGAGTGGAAATGGACATCCCGGAGCTGGGTTTCGCCATCGACATCGGCGAAATCGAATTGACCGAATGCGAGACGGTGAACCAGTTCAAGGGTTCCAAGACGGAACCCCCGCAATTCACCCGTGGCTATGGTTTGGTGTTTGGTCAGTCTGAACGGAAATCCATCGCGATGGCTCTGGTGGATCGCGCCCTACGTTGGGAAGAGTTGGGCGAAGACAATTTGGGTGCCCCCGCACAGGATGAGGAATTCGTCCTCAGCCACGCGGACAACATTCAGGCGACCGGGTTCCTCGAACATATCAAACTGCCGCATTACGTGGACTTCCAGTCCGAGTTGGAACTGGTCCGCAAACTGCGCCGCGAAGCCGAAGAACGGATCACGCCAAAGGAGGCTGCAGAATGATGGCTGCCGTGTTCAATATCGGTGATCTGCTGCTCGACTGGCAACTCCACGCACGGGTCAACGCGTTGGCGGTCGAGCTTTGTGCAAGGGGTCGCTTATGAGCTGGACTGCGTCTGCATCCCCACTTGGGCAAACTAGGCTGAAGAATTGCCAAACCTACCTTACGGGCGTCGCAGGTTTCTACCGGGCGGCGAGTCCGTGCGCGCGCCAACCGTACTCCATTCGCCATTTGGATCCCGCTTTTGCGCACGACGTCGTCGCTTCGCATGACGAGAGTGAAAGAAAAGATACACCAATAGCGCCAATAACAGTGCGCCCAACAGAAATACGTCCACAAAAACACCAAAAACAAAGTGATACATCAAAATGAATGAGTATAACTTCGCATATTTGGACGAACAAACCAAGCGAATGATCCGTCGCGCCATTCTGAAAGGTCTGGCTGTGCCCGGTTATCAGGTCCCTTTTGCCAGCCGTGAAATGCCGATGCCATATGGCTGGGGCACCGGTGGAGTGCAGGTCTCAGCCGCTACATTGACGCCCGAGGACACGTTTAAAGTGATCGACCAGGGTGCCGATGACACCACCAATGCTGTGTCGATCCGCAAGTTCTTTGAGAACACGGCAGGTGTGGAAACGACCGAGGAAACCGAAAAAGCCACAGTCATCCAGACCCGCCACCGCATCCCCGAGGCGAAGCTACGTGAGGATCAGATCATCGTTTATCAGGTGCCGATCCCGGAACCTCTGCGCTTTCTGGAACCGCGTGAGACCGAGACACGCAAGATGCATAGCCTTGAAGAATATGGGCTGATGCATGTGAAGCTGTACGAGGACATCAGCCAGCACGGGGCGATTTCGACCGCATATGCCTATCCGGTGAAAGTGTTGGACCGCTATGTGATGGATCCGTCGCCGATCCCGAAATTCGACAACCCAAAACTTGAGATGGACGCGATCCAGCTGTTTGGTGCGGGACGTGAACAGCGGATTTACGCGGTTCCGCCGCATACCAAGGTCGTCAGTCTGGATTTCGAGGATTACCCGTTTGAGGCCACCAAGGCCGATCACCCATGCGATCTGTGCGGGGCAGAAGATAGCTATCTCGACGAAGTGATCATGGATGATGCGGGCAACCGGATGTTCGTCTGTTCCGACACTGATTATTGCCGGTCTCGCCGCGAGGCGGGCCATGTTGGCCGACTGGTCGAGGAGAATACGGCATGACCCCCCTATTGCAGGTCAAAGGCATCGAAAAGCGCTATGGCGCGCGGATCGGGTGCGCGGATGTGAGTTTTGATCTCTTCCCTGGAGAAGTGATGGGGATCGTGGGTGAAAGCGGATCGGGCAAGTCGACCCTGTTGAATTGCATGGCCGGTCATCTGGAACCCGATGCAGGGCAGGTGATCTTTGACACCCGCGCTGATGGTCCAGTGGATACGGTCACCATGTCCGAACCGGTACGTCGGATGCTGGGCCGTACGGACTGGGCCTTTGTACATCAGCATGCGCGAGACGGCCTGCGGATGTCGGTCAGTGCTGGCGGCAATATTGGTGAGCGTCTTATGGCGGTGGGGGATCGTCACTATGGCGACATCCGGGACCGTGCGATCGACTGGTTGGGCCGGGTTGAGATTGAGGAATCCCGTGTGGATGACCGACCGTCGGCCTTTTCTGGCGGGATGCAGCAGCGATTGCAGATCGCCCGCAATCTGGTCACGGGGCCGCGCCTGGTGTTCATGGATGAACCAACCGGCGGGCTGGACGTTTCCGTTCAGGCACGTTTGCTGGATCTGTTGCGCGGTTTGGTGCGTGAGATGGGGCTGAGCGCGATCATCGTCACCCATGACCTTGCCGTCGTGCGCCTGCTGGCGGATCGGCTGATGGTGATGAAAAGCGGTCATGTGGTCGAGGCCGGGTTGACCGATCAGGTTCTGGACGATCCGCAACATGCCTACACGCAGTTGCTCGTGTCCAGCGTTCTGCAGGTTTGAGTATTTGGAAAAAGATGAAGTGCTATGATTGAGCTTATCAATGTCAGCAAAAGTTTTACCCTGCATAATCAGGGTAGCGCCGTAATTCCGGTGATGCAGGGTGCATCGCTGAAAGTCGCCGAAGGTGAATGCGTCGCCCTGACCGGGGCCTCGGGCGCAGGCAAATCAACGCTGATGCGGGTGATCTATGGGAATTACCTGGCCGCATCAGGTCGGGTTCTTGTCGGTGATCTCGACGTTGCCAGGGCCGAACCGCGTGAAATTCTGGCGTTGCGGCGTGAGACGCTTGGCTACGTCAGTCAGTTCCTGCGTGTTGTTCCCAGAGTTCCGACGCTTGAGGTGGTGGCCGAGCCGCTGTTGGCCGTTGGCTGCGACAAGCAAGCGGCGCTGGATAAGGCGGCGGGTTTGTTGGGGCGGTTGAACATTCCCGAAAGACTGTGGAGCCTGAGCCCGACCACTTTTTCAGGCGGTGAGCAGCAGCGGGTGAACATCGCACGTGGCTTTGCGCATGATTACCCTGCGATGCTGTTGGATGAACCGACTGCCTCACTGGATGCGCAAAATCGTGAAACGGTGCTGTCTTTGATTGAAGAGGCCAAAGCACGCGGCGCGGCGATTGTTGGCATCTTCCACGATATCGAAGCGCGCAGCCGGGTCTGTGATCGCGAGATCAACGTGTCCGAATTCACTCCAGGAATGGCCGCATGAACGCTGCACCGATTATCGCGGTTGTTGGTCCGTCAGGTGTGGGCAAAGACAGCGTCATGGAGGCGTTGGTCGCGCGGTCGCCGGGTTTCCTGCGGGTTCGCCGGGTGATTACCCGCCCCGAAGGCGAAGTAGGTGAAGATTTCGACCGGGTGTCGGTCGAAATCTTCGAGCAGATGGTGCTGGATGGAGCCTTTGCGTTGCACTGGAGCGCGCACGGGCTGCACTATGGTATCCCGATTGAAATCGAAGACCAACGGCAATCGGCTAACACGCTGTTGGTCAATCTGTCCCGTTCGGTTTTGTTGAACGCGCAGGAGGTTTTTGGGGACCTGATCGTGGTTTCGCTGACAGCTGATCCCGAGGTGCTGGCGAAGCGCCTTTCTGTACGCGGGCGGGAAAGCGCCTCTGATCAGGCGCGTCGTCTGGGACGGGCTGGTATGCCCTTGCCCGACGGCCTGAACCGTGTGATCGAAGTTGATAACTCCGGGCCGCTGGAAGTCACGATTGATGCGACCCTTGCCGGGCTTCAATCGGAAAGGGCGTAGCGATGGATCAGATGAAACCTCCCATCTTCGGCTTCGCCCATAAGCGCCAGATCCTTAACCTGAAACGGGGCGGGCAGCAGGGGGACCAGATGGTCCTCCAATGCGGCCTTAACGGTTTTCAGCGTGGGTTTGTCCCGCTTTCCGCTAAGGGTGATGTGAAAACGGAACGTGTCCATCACGTAAGGGTAACCCCAACGCAGCAGGTTGGCGTCCTGTTCCGGCGTCAGGCCCGAGGCACGTCGGCGGTCCAGTTCCGCGGCGGACGTGGGGGCGCGAAAGCCGTCAAGTTCGCGGACGCAAGCCGCTGCAAGCGCGTTCAGCGCGTCGGTATCGCCCAAGGGCCGCAGGGCCAGAAAACGACCCAGCCGGGCGATCTCAAGCCTGTCCAGCGTGACGGGCGGTTGCATTTCGGCCAACCGTTTGCAGGCGTCTTGCAAATCGGTCAGAGATTGCCCCTTGTTCAGGCGAAATGGTGGCTTCAACGTCGCGTGAAGGCCGTATTTTCGCGGAACATCGGTCGCGGCTGCGACGTCCACGCCGTCAATGACTGGATGCGCAACTTCAGTTCCGGTTTCCATGTCCCAGCCCAACCATTTGGTCGCAAAGCTTGTCCATTCGGCCTGAGCCGGTGGCGCAAAATAGATCGCGTATCGCGTGAATGTCACATTGGCCTCCTATGCGTGGCCTTCCCAATAGCTCAAACCTTGTGAAGTTCAGATGACAGAAGAAATGATACTTGCCAATGCCACGCTTATTCTTCCCGATGAGACGATCGCGGGCAGCATTCGGATTGTAGGGGATGCGATTGCCGAGGTCGCGACCGGCGCAACTGTTCCCGCTGGTGCAATTGACTGCGAAGGCGATTATGTTTGCCCCGGTCTGGTCGAACTGCACACCGACAACCTTGAGCGTCACATTCAGCCGCGACCCAAGGTCGACTGGCCTCATGCAGCCGCTATTCTGGCCCATGATGCCGAACTGGCCAGTACCGGGATCACGACTGTTTTCGACGCGATGCGGATAGGCTCGATCCCGTCCGGGCAACGCTATGTCAAATACGCGCGCGGTCTGTCGCGTGAGCTGTGGCAGTTGCGGGAACAGGATGCGCTGAAGATCAGCCATTTTCTGCATTTGCGGGCCGAGGTCTGCTCGGAAACCCTGGCCGAAGAATTAAACGAATTTGGGCCCGAAGACCGTGTTGGTCTGGTCTCACTCATGGACCACACGCCCGGACAACGGCAGTTCCGCGATTTGTCGAAACTGGAAGCTTATCTGAAAGGCAAACTGGGGCTTGAGGGAGATGGATTTCTGCAACACGTGGCCGACCTTAAGGCGATGCGCGACCGCTATGGTGATCTGCACGAGGTAGAGACGGTAAAGGCGGCCAAACGGTTTGGTGCGATGCTGGCCAGCCATGATGACACGACGGACGAACAGGTGCGCGTATCGGCCGGTCACGGAATCACCCTTGCCGAGTTCCCGACCACAGTCGAGGCTGCGCAGTCCTGTCATGATCATGGTATCAAGGTGATGATGGGCGCACCCAATGTGATCCGAGGCGGGTCGCATTCCGGCAATGTCGCTGCGCATGAATTGGCGCAGCTGGGTCATCTCGACATATTGTCCTCGGACTATGTGCCATCCGCATTGTTGCTGTCTGCTGTGAAACTGGGCGAGATGTGGGGCGATTTTGCCCGCGGTCTGAAAACCGTGACAAAGACACCGGCAGAGGTCGTTGGGCTGGATGATCGTGGTGAGTTGCGGGCGGGTGCACGTGCGGACGTCATCCGGTTCCGGATGCGCGAAGGCACCCCTGCGTTGAATGGCGTTTGGTCCCGCGGACGGCGCGTGGCCTGATCAGGCCCTGTAGAACAAGTAACGGTCCGGCGCGATGGTGTCCGGGCCGCTGATCTGTTCAAAGCCAACCAAAGGTTGGCCCGAGATTAGCAGACCACCGGGCAACATCACCTGCGCAATCAGTGGGCTGAGGCGCGCGGCTTCGGCAACGTCCTCTTCCTTGACACCTCGCCCGAAATCGTAGTGACCGAAAGCGATCCTGGGTCCACCTTCTGCCAGCTTCTGCAGCATCGGCTCGGCCTCACCCTGCAAAAAATCCTCTGCTGGCGGTGTGCTGGACGGATGGCACTGAAGCACGCGGTCCATGACCCAGATCCTCCGATCCGGCAGAATTTCCCGCAAGTGATCATAAGTGCGCCCGTTTCCAAGGCCCATATCCAGCACGTCGCCCGCAGTGTCTGCGATCTGATCGACAGCCCAATTCAAACCGTCACGTTGTGCGGTCAGGCGGCGCAGCATGGAATCCAGTCGGCTCATTCAGATCTCCGTTTTCAATCGGCTTGGGGGGCTGACCAGACAAAGCCCGGCCCGTTCAGCAGCCGGTTCAGCAGGTCGTGGGTAAAGGCCCAGATGTCCTCATCATGAACCAGATGGTGGGTCAAGATGCCAAAGGGCTCGGTGTTGTCTGCGCGACCCACGCGGCGATCTTGCAGCAGCTGAGTGGTTTTCGCGATCAACATGTCCTGGTCGGCCAGTCCGCGTGATCCGCGCCAGTCGATTGGATCCAGATGCGTGTTGATCTGGGCCAATCCAGGCGCTGCCTGCGGGCTGGACCGTGGTGTGGCGGTCGATAAGATACGATACCCCGCTGCGGGCAATTCCTGAACCACTTCTGGCGCTATGCGGTTCCATGGCGGCACGAACATCGGGCACAATCGATCTGCAAACAGGGTGCGCAGCCGCGATATCCCTGAGCCGATATCCCCAGTGATATCGTCCATTGGCCGGTGCAGGCGGAATTCGGATTTCTTTTCATCCGGTGGTGCGTGGTTCTGATGGGCCCAACCGTGCACGACCGGGATTAGGTTTGGATGGGAAGTTACATATTCGATCAGCAGGTCTTGGGCATCGCGGGGGATGATCGCCAGATGAACGGGCACCCCAAGGTGGTCTGACATCGTGGACAAATGGTCGAGTTGCGGCGTTGTGGAAACCGCGTCATCGTCGCGCCACCACAAAGGCAGCGCCAGTCCTTGTTGACGCCAGATATCCAGCTCATCCGTCAAACTGCGCCAGTCAACACTCATCTGCGGCGCTCCAAAAGTCCCTTGGCGATGCGCACGGATTGCGCTGCACCATCGAACCCCTGATCTGAGACCGGACGAGGTTCCGATGAAATCACACGACCCACGGCCTGGGCCAATAGATCTCCGTTCAAATCTTTGCTTGGGATGACATCTATGGCGGGCATTTCCGC
Organism: Ruegeria sp. A3M17; assembly: GCF_003318255.1. GTDB lineage: Bacteria > Pseudomonadota > Alphaproteobacteria > Rhodobacterales > Rhodobacteraceae > Ruegeria. Next base: position 132,292 of record NZ_QOCF01000035.1, on the reverse strand, counting down.
AAGGGTGCGGGCGCGCAGGCTCTGCTCGACCTCATTGCCATCATCAAATGGGATAAACACGGCAGCGGTTCCTGCCTGCAGAATATCCAATGCTGTATTGTAGCCACACATGCTGACCGAAGCCGCCGCGTGGGGCAGCATCTGGCGAAAATCGGGCCGCACCGGTTCCAAAGTGACAGGGGCATCCGCCACTTGCTTCCGCAGTTCGGTAATGCGCGAATTTGCATCCTGTCCGCCGATCAACAGGCGCCAGTGCCTGTTGGACATCTTTCGGGCGGCCTCGATGGCCGCGTGAAAGATCGGTTGACCAACCGAACCGCCGCCTGCGCTGACAAGCACTTCGCCTTTGCCGGTTGCATCCTTGTGCGGTGTTGGGGCTAGTGGAGCTACGAAACCCGTGTAGAACAGGCGGCCCTCCAGCTGCTCAGACACAGGCCAACTGACGTTCAACGGCACAACGCTCTGGTCCGAATGGACAAGGATGCCGTCGTAATAATCTGCGATAATCTGCTCCGCCCGCTCTGACTTTGAGGGTTTCGAGGGCGGTGCCAGAATGTCACGGATCGATCCCAGAATTACCGGGCGCGGGCGCATATCACGGGCCGCCTCTAGCGCGGCTGAAAATTCACCTGCCAGAGACCGGCGGCCAAACGGATAAAGCTCGGTGATCAGAACATCCGGTGCAAAGCTGCGAATTGCTTCAACCAGAGCAGTCTTGCGCGCCGCGAAGTACCCCTCATCCGCCACCGTTCCGGCTTGTGTCAAAAGACGGGTGAAATCAGTGCCATCCGAGCGCAAAGGGGGCAGTCCCAACAACGTCATTTCGGTCGTGTCCAATTGGGGAGCAGGCATCCCACCAGAGACCACGAAGGTATCATGCCCATCCGCGACAAAGGCCCGGCCCAGCGTCAACGCGCGGCTCAGGTGCCCGGTGCCCAACAGGTGGGTGACAACAATCATGACCTTCATTCGCGGGGGCCTTGTCGCAGCAGTCGAACCGGTTCGGGTTGCGGCTGAAAACTATCCAGATCAATGACATAAAGGCGGTTGCGCTTGATCTTGAACGGGGCGGTGCCATCAAAGTTCCATCCCCAGGCCGAGGCCAGAATGACGCGCATGATCCCGATGTGACACACGGCGACGGTGTCGCCCTGCAATCCGTCCAGCCAGGGTTGCAATCGCGCCCGCACTTCCGCCGGACTTTCGCCGTTCGGCGGGCAATAGTCCCAGCCCCAATCCTCGATATGGCGATATCCGCTGTCGGTATCCGCAATCAGGTCGACGCCGCGCTTGCCTTCCCAGTCGCCCCAGTTCATCTCGGTCAGGGCTTCAGACACCGTGGGCTCTCGCCCTGCTACCAATGCTGCGGTTTCGCTGGCGCGCTGCAGGGGGCTGGACCAGAGCGCGGCTTTGTTCCACGGCTCGGGCAGTTCATATCCGGCCAATTCGTTACGCGCGTCATCGTCCAGCGGAATGTCACTGCGGCCCTGAATACGGCCTGCGCGGTTCCAATGGGTGTGACCGTGGCGCAAAAGAGCAAGTTGTCTCATGCGGTGCCTCCGATCAAAGGCCGCGCAGCCTGCCAGAACCGTTCGGTTGCTGCGGGCATCAGGTGGCGGTTGGATATATACTCTCGGGCCGTCTCGCCAAGCGAACGGCGCAGGGCAGGGTCGCCAAGCAGCGTCTGTATCCTGGCAGCAAGCGCTTCGGGTCCCGCATCGACCGCGGGGTAGTCGGTCGGCGCCAGAACATCGCGGACACCGGGCCTGTTCTGCGCAACAACCGGAACTCCGCTGGCCTGCGCTTCAAGATAAATCATGCCATATGCCTCATTCACGCCGGGCCACACCAAGATGGACGCATTTGCGTATATGTTTTGCAAGGCGTCACGATCCAGTTGCCCAAGAAACCGGACCTTCGAGCCAAACGGTGTCATAAGGTCTTCGATCTCAGCCCGAGCAGGTCCATCCCCTGCAATATCCAAAGCCCAATCCCCGTTCAAATGCGACAGGGCCTGCGCCAGCAGCTGGTATGACGCCAGTTTGTCGCCATGCCGCATCATTCCCACCGCCAGCATCGGCCCGTCACATGAGGAAGCGGGCGGCAGGCTCGAAATTGGCAAAAAGGGCGGCAATTCGACCAGACGCTGATCCTCGAATTTTTCACGCTCCAGCGTGATCAGATCGTTGGCCGTGTGGTAGAAAATGACGTCCGCTGCGTCGCAGGCTTCATGTGCGGCTTGCGCAAAGCCGGACCATGGGCCGCGTAACCTGCTGGTCGCACGGGTACTTTCCAATTGCACATAGGGGATGCCCCGAGCGGCGCACACTTTAGGGCCCAGCAGATCGGGGGCCTTGTAGTAGTTGTGATACGTCACCCACAAATCCGTGTCGTGGGTCATGTCCGTGATCAGTCGCCAGGCTTCGGCATCGACTTCGGAGCAGAGACGTTGTTGAACCGCCGGATCGCCCGTTTTGTCATAAATGCGCAAGTCCGAGACGAGATTGACCTCATCCCCCTGCGCCCCGATCGCCCTGATCAGATTACGCGCCATTTCCCTGTCACCCGATGGCACCGGGCTGTCCGGAGATTTCATCGGTGAGAAAAAAGCGACGCGGGCCATCAGTCTTTGCCCGCGCCCAATGCGCTGAGCCGTTTGGACAACAGGGCAATGCCCGGGTCCATGCGGAATTCGGCAATCAGGCGGGAATAGGCAGCGTTGGCCATAGATGCAGTACGCTCAGGAGCGGCGGCCATTTCGGTGATCGCGCTGGCAAGTGCGGCCGGGTTGTCGTCGGACAAAACGCCATGCGTCCCGGTTTCTATGAATTCCGGAATGGCGGAAACCGGTGTCGACAGGATCGGCAACAGCTGAGACGCAGCCTCCATCAGAACATTTGGCAAGCCGTCGCGATCGCCGTCATCTGCGATCCGGCTGGGCAGCACGAACAGATCAGAGGCGCGCATCGCCTCGATCACTTCGGGTTGGTCACAGGCCCCCTTCCAGGTAATCCGGTCCGCGATACCTTGGGCCTCAGCCTGTTCGCGCAGCGCATCACCAAGCGCACCGCCTCCAATATGCGTCCAGTGCCAATCCAGTGAACTCGGCAGCAGGGAAAACGCATCTATCAGGCGATCAAAGCCCTTTTTCTCGACCAGACGACCGACTGAGAGCATGTGAAACGGCCCATCCGGTGTCCGAGCTGCGCGGGTCGGCGGATCGGGAAAACGGTTCAGGTCCAAGCCATGATAGATCAGATCGACCCGAGCCGGATCATCGGCCAAACTTCGCAAGTGTTCGGCCCCGATGGCAGTACAGGTTGCGCCAAAAGCGGCACCATGGGTTCTGGCTTGCAGTTTCTCGGCTTTCTCCCAGTCGGGTGACGTCCAGATATCCTTGGCGTGTGCCGAAAAGCTCCAGGGCAGACCGCGCATGATGGCGGCATAGCGTGCGACCGACGATGGTGTATGCATGAAATGCGCATACATCACCTGCGTTTCATCGGGCAGCTCGGCGGCCAGAACACAGGCCTGCCCGAAACGCCGGATGCGGTTATGTGTCGGGTCGCGCCGCAGGTCAGTGCGCCAGACCTTGTGAGCCTCGGCATAGCCGGGCAGGGTCTGCGCGAGGTGGCGCGCGGCCCAGACGCGATCAGGTTCTTCGTACAGGTACTCGGGCAAGTAGTGGACCTTTCCCTTGAACCGGTCATGCAGCGGGTGGCGTTTGATGTCGGTCGGGTGGCGCAGGGACCAGATGTCAAAGCTGTGGCCCGCGTCCTGCAAGGCGACCAGTTCCTGTGCGATAAACGTCTCGGAAAGGCGCGGCCATCCTTTGACCAGCACCGCGAGCTTGGGTTTTCCTGAAGTCATCCGGTGGCTCGTTCCCGTTCCCCACCAAGCAGCGCGTCCACGCGGCTTGTGACATAGTCCAGACCATCCAGCAGGCCGTCGCGGATTGCCTGAGAAGGCAGGGGCTGATCGGGCAGATTGCGAATAGCCTCAATCATCGCGTCCGCCGTTAACCCGTCACGGTTTTCGTCCAGCATTCTGACAAGACCCAGACCCTCGGCGCGTGAGGCGCGGATCCACTGTTCCAGCCGCGGTGTTGTGCGCGGAACGATGACGGCGCGTTTGTCGAACGAGAGCACCTCGCAGAACGTATTGTAGCCGCCCATGCAGACCACACCTGCAGCGCCGGCAAACAGCGTTTCGATCTGCGATTCAAAGCCAACAGCCGTGACCCGACCATTCAGCGCAGCAACACGGGTTTCGAAATCTTCCCGCAGTTCGCCCGACAGGAAGGGGCCGTAGACAAGGACAGCGCGCGGTGACAGGTTGGGGTCTTTTTCATAGGCGCACAAAACCTGGTTCACCATGGCTTTGCCGTCGCCGCCGCCTCCCGGCGTAATCAGGATGTAGGGTTGTTCCGGCGGATCGCCTATCGGCCCAAGATCGCGGCGTAAATAACCAGTCCAATGGATGCGCGACTGCGCGGCGGCGCTGAGCGGCAGGCCCTCGGTCGGATCATAGATCGAGCGCAGGCCGTACACCCAGATTTCGTCGTAGAACCTCTCAGTCGCCGCAATGGCTTCTTTCCGCTCCCACTCGGCAGCCAGCACTTCGGGTTCATCCAGAACGTCACGCAGGCCCAGGACCATTTTGGTGCGGCGGGACCGCAGCAAATTTTCCAAGGTGGGCAACAACTCGCTGCGGAAACCGGTTGGTTCCTTGTCGACGATTAGAACGTCAGGATCGAATTGCTGAACCGCCGTCTGGATAAGACCCGCCCGCAGCTCGGTCACTTCTTCGATGCCCATGCCAATTGTTTGGGATGCATAAGACCCGTCGGCGCGTTTGGTCACACCTGGCAAACGCACGTGGTCGACGCGACGCGGAAAGGTGAACCGCCCGGCCACGGGTGACCCGGTCAGGATCAGCGCCGATGCCGAAGGGTCAGCCTGCGTCATCGCACCAGCCAGTGCACGGGATCGGCGCAGGTGACCCAACCCGAACGTATCGTGGCTGTAGAACAAGATGCGCGGCGCACGGCCGGTTGTATCGTTTTGTCTTCCTAGGCTCATGCCTTTGCCCAATTCAGTGTTCTGGTGCAACTCCGCGCGCTTGCACCCGTATCGTATATATTTTTTTCAGCCGAGTGCAAAATCACTGATCCCACCAGTCGTTACCGGCTTGTATCGATTCTAACCGTGGGTTTCGCATCTGCGCCCTGTTCTACATCAAATTTCCTGCCCATCCGTCATGATGACAGCGTCTGGTTGGTCATATTCAGTTTTTTCCGGGTTGCAAACACTTCTGTTCATAGCATGGTGCGGGGAACACGGCTTGATACGATGTTGAGGCTGCGGGGGTTGAATATTTGAACCCGCCACCGGGCTTCGATAACCTGTGTTACGAATGGCGAACTGGAATAATATCCGATGACACGAACATTGCTGGCTGGATTAACGTTTGTAATCTGGTCCCTTACTCTGGCGCTGGTCACCGGTGCCGTTGCGCAGACCTCTCTGATACCGGGGTATCCCTCAGCCGGGGGCAGCAGCTCGGAAACAGCCAGCGACAGCGATCTGGCTACTGCGATCCGTTCCGCGACCGAAGCCGGGGCCAGTGTGATCGTCATCGACAGCGCCGGGCAAATCGTGTCTTCCGGCCAGCAAAACAGTGTCACCCCGGAGGCTGCACCCGGGGATCCGATGGGCGACGGTTCGCAGCTTATGAAAGCGCAGGAGCGGTTTTCGAAATTTCGCGACTCGATGAATTCACGGCTTCAGGCGCTGCCTTATTCGATCTTCGAGGTGGAATACATCCTGCGTCAGACCAGCCCGGATGGCCGAATACAGACCTATGTCGAGGTCCTGTTCTGGAACGTTCTCTTCCTTTTGATCGGACGATGGTTGTCGATTGAAATCTACGGCAAGCGTATCGCAAAGCGAATCGTCGTCGCGCGATCCAAAGAAGATCCACAAGGCTATCGTGAGAAGATGCCGTTTTTGGTGTTCCGGTTCCTGATGGGGATAGGCGCCACAATATTTGCCATGGTGATGGCGCTTATCGTCGGTTTCGTGTTTTTCGGCGAGGCTGAGGACATCTCGATCCAGTTCACGGTCACAGCAATTTTCACCGCCTTCTTCTTGTCGCGTACGGTGTCTGATCTGTGGCGTATGGTTCTATCGCCGTATCTGAGCCAATACCGCCTGCCGCCTTTCTCGGATCGTGACGCCAAACGCCTGTATATTTGGGCCTCGGCGCTGGCGACCTACGACATTACCGTGGTGCTTTTTGCCACTTGGGTAGCTGATTTTGGGCTGAACTATAACGTCTACGCCTTGGTCTATGGCGGCCTGACCATGTTTGGTGCGATCGGCAATGTCCTGATGATCCTGTTCAACGCCCGCGCCATCTCGAACGCTATCCGCGGCGGGCGATCACCGGATCAGGTGTCGTGGATTCTGCGCCTAATCTCGTTCGCATGGGCGCCGGTGCTGATCCTTTACATGGTGTTCAGCTGGTTCAAACTGGCCGTCGACCTGGTGCTGGAAAATCAAAACTCGATCCCGATCGTGGCCAGCAGCTATGCCATCTTCATGTCGGTCGTGGTTGCCTATGGGGCCATGAACTATCTTCTGGAACGGTATTTCAATCGCAACAACCAGCTGGACGCGATGAATGCCGATGGTGATGAGGCGGATGCCGAGGTTGAAGCGATCGAAACGCCGCAGGCCGAGATGCGCAAGCACTCGATCCTGACCTACGAAGATTTGGCGCGGCGGGTTGCCGGTATTCTGGCTTTTGTTGTCGGTCTATATGCGCTGGTGGTCATCTGGAATCCGGATGCCAGCTGGAGCGAGGACTTGCCGATCGAGCGGGCACTGGATGTGATGGTGATCCTCTTCATGGGCTATATCCTGTTCCATTTTTTCCGTATCGGGATCGACTCGAAGATCGCGCAGGAGATTGACGACGGCGGTGGTGAGGCTGAGCTGGGCGATGAAGGCGGAGAAGGTGGGCAAAGCCGCCTTGCAACATTGTTGCCTTTGTTCCGCGGGGCCATTCTGGCCGTAGTTGTTGTGACCATAGCGCTGATTGCCCTGATGGAATTGGGTATCAATGTCAGTCCGCTATTCGCGGGTGCTGGTGTCGTGGGCCTGGCCGTGGGCTTTGGATCGCAGACATTGGTCCGCGATATCTTTTCGGGGGCGTTCTTCCTGATGGATGACGCGTTCCGCAAGGGTGAATACATCGACATCGGCGACGTGAAGGGAACGGTCGAAAAGATCTCGGTCCGGTCGTTCCAATTGCGTCACCACCTGGGTGCGCTGAACACCATCCCCTTTGGTGAGATCAAAGTTCTGACCAACTATTCCCGCGACTGGGTGATCATGAAACTGCCGTTACGGGTGACGTATGACACCGATGTCGAGAAGGTGCGCAAGCTGATCAAGAAGTTGGGTCAAGAGTTGTTGAGCGACCCGGTGATCGGCGACAACTTTATCCAGCCGCTGAAGTCGCAAGGCGTGATCGAAATGCAGGACTCTGCGATGATCATTCGGGTCAAGTTCATGACCAAGCCGGGCGATCAATGGCTGGTGCGCAAGAAAGTCTATCAGGATATCCGCGAATTGTTCGCCCGCGAAGGCATCAAGTTCGCACACCGTGAGGTCACCGTGCGCCTGGCCGAAGGCAAGGACCCCGAGGATCTGACACCCAAGCAGCGCGAAGCTGTGACGGGTGCGGTGCAGGCGGCGATTGACGAGGATTATCTGGACGATATCGGTCCGGGTGGGGACGATCGCTGACGGGTTCTCGCGCCTCTTTGGGTGACGTCTCTGGCGAGACGTGACCCAAAGCGTTGGGCCGGGCCGCGCGTACTGCGCGGCGGTTGGTTTAGGTGAAGGCCGTGGCCCAGACCGGAGCCGACGTGCCTAGTTTAGGTGCAGGCTTGTCCCAGAACATCTTGGCGTCGCCAACGGTCAGAGCAGGTTTCAGGCGGTGACCGGAGCCCCAGCCAGATTCTTCGAGAGCTTGGCTGTAGTCTGACGGACTGGCACCGGTGATGACCTCTTTCGTGTCGAACTTGCCGAGAATGGCCAACAACTCGGCCGTGCGCGCAAGAGAGAGCTGGCCCAGCATGATCGCGTTCCCCGAGGCGGCCTCAGCCAAGGCGGACAGCACGGCGGCGGCCATCAGATAGCCGGTTGCATGATCGAGCGCCTGAACCGGCAACGGAGTTGGTTTGTCCGCATTCGCCCAGTCACGGCCTGCATCCGCGATGCCTGCGCTCATCTGGACAAGGCTGTCGAATCCGCGCCGCGCGGCCCATGGGCCCTGCCAGCCATAAGCGTCCAATGTGACTTCGACCCGGTTTGGGGCCAATTCATCGCGCTTGGCCTTGGTCAGGCCGAGCGCATCCAAAGCACCGGGGCGATACCCATGGACGAACACATCGGCCTGTGACAGCAACTCCTTCAGCTTTTCCAAACCTGAGGGCGATTTCAGATCGAGGTAAGTGCAGGATTTACCCAATGAGATGTCGGGTATGACACCGGGCTCGTCCCAACCGGGCGGGTCGACACGCAGAACGTCAGCACCAAAACCGGCGAGGGTTCGCGTTGAAACCGGCCCAGCCAGCACGCGCGTCAGGTCGAGGACGCGCAGCCCTGCCAAAGGGCGCTCAGCCGTAGCCTCGGATCGATCTCGCAGTTTGATCTGTCGCGGGCTGTGCCAACCGATCAGTGGATCGCGGGACACGGCCCGACCTTGCGGATGCTCTAACCACACTGCCCGGCTGCGCATGGCTGCGGAAACGCCACCCTGGGCCACGATTGCCGATTCCAGCTCGCTGGCGGACCATCGCCGCACCGCCTGAGAGACCGCGTCCCGATCTGCTTTGACCTCAAGAACTTTAAGTGCCGCCGCCCGGTGGCGGGGCAGGTTGGTGTGCAGCCTGATCCAACCATCCGCAGTTTGGTAGTCGCCCGCGACTGCATCCCAGAGGTTGGGCATCTCCCAACCGTTGGGCTTGAAAGAATATTGATACCAAAGCGAGGCCAGCCGGTGATCCACAGACACGTCCGGTGCGCTGGGCGACAGGTTCAGCGCCGTCGTCAGACGTGCCAGTTCCTGACCCACCGCGCCAAAAGTTGCCGTCGCCAGTTCAGATGCCGCATAGACACTGGACCAAGCCCCAGTGCCCGTTTTACGGTATCCGTCGGTTGCGGGAAGGGCTGAAATCAAGCTCATTGCTGGTATGGATCCAGACTGTCACGCAGCCCGTCACCCAGGAAATTGAAGGCCAGCACGATAACGATAATCGGTAGCATCGGGATTGCCGTCCAGGGGTAGATCTCGATCGAGGCCAGGTTCTGCGCATCGTTCAACATCACGCCCCAGCTGACGGCCGGGGCTCGCAGGCCAAGACCCAGGAAGCTGAGCGCGGTTTCCCCGAGGATCATAGCCGGTATCGATAACGTAGCCGAGGCGATCAGGTGAGACATGAAGTTCGGCAGCAGGTGCTTGCGGATGACACGGCCAGAGCTTGCACCCATCATCTCGGCGGCACGGACGTATTCTTCTTCCCTGAGGGACAAGAATTTCGCGCGCACAGAACGGGCGAGGCCAGGCCAATCGAGAATCCCGAGGATGATCGAGATGATGAAGAAAACAGCAACCGGGCTCCAGTTTGAGGGCACCGCCGCCGATAGGGCAAGCCAGAGCGGCAGTTCAGGTAGCGAGCGCAAGACCTCGATCACGCGGTTGATGACCCAATCGATCTTGCCGCCGAAATACCCGGCGATTGATCCAAAAAAGATGCCAAGGGTGAACGATACCGAAATGCCGATCAGCCCGACCGTCAGCGACAGCTGCGCGCCGTATAGAATGCGGCTGAACACATCGCGGCCCAGACGATCGGACCCCCAAAGGAACAGCGTTGCGCCCTCTGGCGCGCAGAACAGGTGGGTGTCTGATTTCACCAGCCCGGCAAGCCTGTACTCGGCCCCCTCGCAGAAAAAGCGGATTGCGCGAGGATCTTCCGTATCGGCTACGAATTTCCACTGAAAGGTCTCAAGATCGGCTTCGGCCACGATCGGATAGACATACGGGCCAATGAAGGAGCCATCGTGGAACCAATTGATGCTTTGTGGCGGGGCGTAAAGGTGTTCGCCGTTTCGCTCATTCGGCCCATAGGGGGCGATGAATCCAGCGAAGGGCAGCATCAGGTAGCAGAACAGTAGAAAAACGCCTGAAATCAAACCCAGCTTATGGGTTTTGAACTTGCGCCAGACCAGAACCCAGTTGGGTGCGTCCAGATCGGCGCGCTCTAACTGTTGCAGCGCGGCGTCCGCGTCGAAAGGTGCATCGTCGACAAAGCGACCGTCGGTGTGTTTGGTCACGCTTCACGCCCCTCGTACCGAATGCGCGGGTCTAACATGACCAGCAGGATATCAGAGATCATGGTGCCGATCAGGGTCAGCAAGGCCACGAACATCAGAATGAAGGCAGACAGAAATTGGTCCTGGGTTTTGAGTGCGGTCAGCAAGGTCGGGCCGATGGTTTGCAGGCCAAGCACGACAGACACCAGAACCGATCCGGATATCATCGACGGCAGAAGATTCCCGATATCCGCAACAAAGGGGTTGAACGCCACGCGCAGCGGATACTTTGTCAGCATTCTCGATGGCGCCATACCCTTGGCAATGGCCGTTTCCACATAAGGTTTACCCAGTTCATCCAGCATGTTCGCACGCAGGCGCTGCATCATCGCCGAGGCGCCAGATGTGCCAATGACGAAAGTCGGCACGATCAGGTGGACAAGAATGGACTTCAGCTTTTCCCAGCTCATTGGCTGACCTTCGAAGGATGGGTCCATCAGGCCGCCGATGGGCAGGTTGAAGTAGCGGTGTCCGTAATAGAACAGGATCAGTGCCAGTAGGAAGTTGGGCGTCGCCAAACCAAGATAGCCAACAAAGGCCGACGTATAGTCAATCCAGGTTCGCGATTTTGCTGCGGCGAGGACGCCCAGTGGCAGGGCAACGGCATAAACGAACAGGATAGCGGCCAGGTTGACCACAACGGTTAGCCATAGGGTGTCGCCAACGATCTCGGCGACGGGACGGTCGAATTCAAAAGACCAACCGTAATTTCCCTGCAGGAGACCCTCAAACCCGTGCGGTCCGGGCCAGAATCCCATCCAGACCAGGTACTGTTCCCATACGGGACGATCCAGGGCGTATTCTGCGCGCAGGAATTCAGCCTTGGCAACACCTGCGGATTGGCCCGAGGCCTGCAATTCCGCGATCTGATTGCTCAGATAATCGCCGGGCGGCAGGTTGATGATCACGAAGATCAGAACCGACACCACCAGCAAAGTCAGCAGCATCGTGAAAAAGCGATACACCGCGTAGCGCAGCATTACCATTTAGCTGCTCCTGATTAGTCGGCGAAAAAGAATTCGTCGGGGCGGTGAATGCCAAAATGTGCGCCGGGCTCCCATGCCCACATACCTTGTTTGGGCACGTTGCGCAGACGGTTGGACACTACGATGGGCTGCGGTGCGCCGTTCAGAATTCCGATGGCGAAAAGCTGATCAGCATGGATGTTCAGCATTTCTGACCAGACTGCCGAACGCTCTTCGTCGGTGGTAGCTACCTCCCAATCATGGGCCAGCTGCATTAGGCGTTCAGCCTCGGGCATGTCAGGCGCTTCACCAACATCGCCGCCGGTCTGGTAAAATTGTCCCCATTTGGGCCAGGCCAGAAACACCTGATCCGTGGGGGCCAAATAAGAGGGGGAAGTGTGAGCCTGCGGGATACCGTCATCCCAACCGAACCATACCGAGGCCATGGTGTTGCCAGAAAAAACACGGTTGCGCAGAATGTCCCGGTCCAGTGGGCGCATGATCAGGTCCACGCCGATTTCACGCCATGTATCGGTGACGATCTGAAGCGCGTTCTCAACTTCTTGCCGTTCTCCTGCGGTTTCGATGATCAATTCCATCGGGCGGCCATCCGGCAGCAGGCGAACGCCGTTTTTATCGCGCTTGGCTAGGCCAGCTTCGTCCAGAAGGGCATTGGCCATCTCAACGTCATACTGCGCCCAGGCTTTTGCGTTTTCCTCGTCATAGAACGGAGACGCGGGTAAAACGGACATCGCACCAGGATGGGCCAGCTTGAAATAGAGCGCTTGATTGATGGTTTTGCGGTCGATGGCCAGGGACAGCGCCCGCCGAACACGAACATCGCGCAGAACGTCGCGCCAGACCTCATCCGAGTAGTTCAGGTTCGGGTAGATCGCGATTTGCGATGCGACGCCGGTCTTCCACAGCAGAGTTTTGTAGTCTCCGCCGGCTTCGCCCTTTTTCAGGATAGATGCATCGCGAAACGCCAGACCGCGCCCCTGCAGATCAGTTTCGCCAGCATTGGTCTTGGCTGCGACCAAGCCAGCAGCGACGATTTCCATCTCGACAATGTCGATATAGGGCAACTGAACGCCGTTGGAATCGATGCGGTGATAATATGGGTTGCGAACGAAATTGTGGCGGATCTTCTTGCCCGAACTTGCATTCAGCCAAGGCTGCAGCGTCGGGAGTTCGTGGTTGTCGAACTTGTAGAGGTTATCCAGCTTGTTGTGCAGCGCCGCCCAGCTTTTGACCCGTGCGTCTTCGACCTGAAAGGCGAGGTCTTTAGCATCTGCGAATTTCTCGTGATACTGTTTGAGGAATTCAGACGGCCGGTAGATGAACGGTGGGCGCGCTTGGGCCAGCGACTGCAGAAAATCAGGATTTGGGTTTTCCCACTCAAAGACAATAGTTGTCTCATCCGGGAAGGTCACGGTTGGCGTTTTACCTTCAACAATCAGGAAGTCAGGTGGGCCAGAAGGGCTAAGCATTTCATTGTTGGCAACGTCTTCCCACCAATAACGAAAGTCTTCGGATGTGAACGGCGATCCATCGGACCACTTGTGCCCGTCACGCAGATGCAGAGTGAACTTTCGATTACCTTCGTTTTCATAGGACTCCAGCAGATCAGGGACGATTTCGTAGTTTTCGTCAAACCCAACCAGTCGGGCATACCCATAGACGACCATCTGGCGGATGTCTTTTGAGCGGGTCACCATGGTGCGCAGGGTACCACCGGGGGCACCAAACTCGCGGCCTTTGGCTGCCAAATCCACGATCAGAGGTTCGGCTGGCAGGCGCTCTGCGACCGGCGGCAGGTTCCCGGCGCTGACCTCGGCTTTCCAGAATTCGCTTTCCTGAGGGGTCGGTGTTCCTGCCGTGGCGGGCAGGACCAAAGTGGCGGCCAACGTGGCAGCCAGAATAAGCGGGCGAGTGGTTTTAAACATGGCATCGTACCTTATGGCCGGGCTCCATCTCTACCAGTGAGGGTATCACGGAGTCCGTAAATCGGAAGGTGTCATCCCAACTGTCTGGTGAACCAGCGCCCAACGCAACCAGTTTAAGGTCGATGGGCCGGTTGATGTCGGGTTCTGGTTGGGCGGCAATCAGCGCCTTGGTGTAAGGGTGTCGGGGGTTATAAAACAGCGTCTCGGGCGGGGCCTGTTCGACGACAAGACCCCGGCGCATCACGGCCACTTCGTCGGCAATGCGCGCCACAACCGCAAGGTCGTGAGAGATGAATAGGTAGGACAGGTTCAACCGGTCCTGCAGGTTTTCCAGCAAGGTCAGGATCTGTTCCTGAACCGATACATCCAGTGCCGATGTCGGCTCGTCACAGACAATCAGCTGCGGGTCCAGCATCATCGCCCGCGCAATCGACAGGCGTTGCCGCTGGCCGCCGGAAAAGGCATGGGGATAGCGTTTGAGCATATCACCATTCAGCCCCACACGCTGCAGCATCTCGACCGCTTTGTCCCGTTGTTCGGCAGTCGAACCAATGGAGTGAATTTCCATAGGCTCGGTCAGCGCGTCTTGAATGCGCATCCGCGGACTGAGAGAGCTGTACGGGTCCTGAAACACCATCTGAGCCTTGCGTTGAAAGGCCGTGCGCTGAGAGCGGGTCATGTGGTGCACAGTGATCGGGTCTTCGCCTGGCGCGGTGCGAAACAGAATCTCGCCACCCGGATCGGGCAGTTCTGCGCCAAGAGCGATCCGCGCAGCCGTTGTTTTGCCTGAACCACTTTCGCCTACGATTGCCAGTGTTTTGCCGCGGGCCAGATTCAGGTCCACACCTCGGCAGGCATGGATCAGCTTGTCGCCCTGCCAGCCTCGACTGGACCGCATGGTGTAGGTCTTGGACACCCCCTTCATCTGTAGAATGAGGTCATCATCCGGCATTGGCAGCCCGACCGAATCTTCGTCGGGAATTGCAGGGGCCGCGTTGAACAATTGTTGTGTGTAGGGGTGCGCCGGGGCGCTTAGGATCGGGGCGGCTGCCCCTGCCTCCATCACGCGGCCCTTGTGCATGACAACGACCTGCTCCGCCATGTTGGCAACTACGCCAAGGTCGTGTGTCACAAGGATCAGGGCCATGCCCGTTTCGCGCTGCAACTCCTTGATCAGCCCCAGGACCTGCGCTTGTGTCGTTACGTCCAGCGCGGTCGTCGGCTCATCCGCGATCAGCAGTTCCGGCTTGGAAACCATGGCCATCGCAATCATGGCGCGCTGGCGCATGCCGCCCGACAACTCGAACGGGTAAGAATCATAGGCGCGCTGCGGATCAGGAAAGCCTACGCGTTCGAATTGGGTCAGGACCTCTTTGCGGGCTTGCGCCTCGGACGCGCTCCGATGCAGCCACAAGACCTCGCTGACCTGATTGCCGATCTTGTGCAACGGGGATAGTGATCGCATCGGTTCCTGAAAAATCATCGATATTCGATTGCCGCGAATGTCACGCATCTGTCGCTCGCTGATCTTGGTCAGATCCTCGAAGCCTTTCGAATCGTTCAGGGTAATAGTGCCACTGCGGATTTGCGCGGCACGTGGCAGAATACGCAAGGCTGCCCGGCACGAGATGGTTTTTCCTGACCCGGATTCGCCAACCAGAGCCAATGTCTGCCCGGCCTCGACATCAAAATTGACTCCTTTGACAACTGAGTCGCCCGCACCAAAACCGATGCTGAGGTCTCTGACGGACAACAACGCAGTCATGCGGGTTTTCCACCCGTTCGTCCGTGGTTCGACATCGGCGTATTCAACTCCCTGTGTTTTTTGACTTAGTCTCGCGCGGTTGTGCCTGTGTAGTCAAACCCGTTCTTGGGCCGAATTGTCGCGAAAATGTGAAACTTAGGCCAATTTACCTACACAAATCCTTGAGGATTTGTCATCACATGCGGTGTCGGCCCCAAATCATGAGCTGACTGATATCAAGGAGAGATTTCCCCGTGCCCGACAACCAAAGCCGCCTGGATCTGTTCATCGACCGTATGGTGTCCCAACGGGCCTGTCTGGATTTTGCCATCTCTGAAACCAAAGGAATGCCTGGGCCAGTGTTCGAACTGGGGTTGGGCAATGGGCGCACCTATCATCACATGGTGCAGTATATTTCAGGTCGACCTGTTTATGTATTCGAGCGCGCCGTGGCGTCGCATCCGGATTCCACGCCGCCCGCAGATCGGGTGATTTTGGGGGATGTGCGCGAAACACTACCGGCCTCGGTGGATCGGTTCGGAGCCACGGCCAGTCTGATCCACGCGGACTTGGGCGGTCACAACCGCAAAAAGAACGACGACTTCGCCAGGTTTGTCTCACCATTGATCGAGCCGCTATTGGCCGAGGGTGGTTTGATGGTGTCCAGCGACCGGATGTATTTCGATACCTTGACCGAAGTTTCCCTTCCTGAAGGGGCCGTCGAGGGCCGCTGTTTCATTTATCGCCGCTGACAGGGCAGGAGAGTCCGATGCTTTTTTATGATTGTTCCACGGCCCCCAACCCACGGCGCGCGCGCATGTTCATTGCCGAAAAGGGTTTGGACATCGAAACCCGAGAAATCTCGATCGGCAAAGGTGAGCAACTCAGCGATGAATTTCGCGCGGTGAACCCGAACGCAACCATTCCCGTGTTGGTGACGGATGAGGGCATCGCGTTGACCGAGAATCTTGGGATAGCTGCTTACCTTGAGGCGCGGTTTCCCGAGCCACCGCTGATGGGGCGCACACCCGATGAGAAGGGGCAGGTTCTGATGTGGAACAGCATCGTTGAGCAACAGGGCGGCGCGCCTGTAGCCGAGGCGTTGCGCAATACTCATCCTGCCTTTGCCGACAGGGCGATTCCGGGGCCGGTGAACCACCCGCAAATCCCGGAACTGGCTCAGCGAGGGTCCGCGCGGGTTGATCATTTCTTTTCGTTGCTCGAACAGCGGCTGGCCGAAAGCGCGTTTATCGCAGGCGCCGACTTCACTCTGGCGGACATTTCCACCTTTGTCTTTGTGGACTTTGCCCGCGTGATCAAGAAACGGATTCCACAAGAAAATACTGCCACTTTGGCATGGTTCGACAAGGTTGCATCCCGTCCCAGCGCACGGCTCTAGAAACTGCTGATCCGAGGCCGTTTCTTCGCTCGCGCAGAACTGTACAGAAATGTCTAGACAGAAGTGAACAGTGCCACTAGCGTCCTTCCTTAATCATGCAGGGGAGCGCAGGATGAAATCTCAGTATCGCGTTGTGGTCATCGGGGGCGGCGTCGTGGGCGCCTCGGTTCTGTATCATCTGGCCAAGTTTGGCTGGACAGATGTGGTTATGCTGGAACGACGTAGGTTGGCCTCGGGCTCATCCTGGCACGCGGCCGGCGGTATTCATGCGCTGAACGCGGACCCGAACATGGCATCCCTGCAAGCCTACACAATCGACCTGCTCAGCGAGATCGAAAAGGAATCGGGTCAGAACATAGGCTTGCATATGACCGGTGGCCTGACGTTGGCCGGCACGCCCGAACGGTGGGAATGGCTGCAGGCGAACTATCGCATTTTCCAGTCTATCGGCATTGACGATTGCGAGTTGCTGAGCCCGGAAGAAGCGCAACGGCGCTGCCCGATCATGTCGACCGACGGCGTTTTGGGTGCGATGTGGGCAGACCGCGAGGGGCATATCGACACGACTGGCACGGTACAGGCCTATGCGACAGCCGCAAAAAAGAGGGGCGCGGCGTATTACGAAGAAACCAAGGTCGAGGAGCTGATCCAGACCGACGATGGCTGGCAGGTTGTCACCGACAAGGGCACGATCACTTGTGAACACGTGGTTAACGCCGCTGGCCTTTGGGCCAAGCAAGTGGGGCGTATGGCGGGGGTGGAGCTTCCGGTTTCACCGCTCAAACACCACTATCTGATCACCGACACAGTCCCCGAGGTCGCTGGGGCAGATTTCGAGATGCCGATGACCGTCGACCTCGAAGGGTTCACCTATATGCGGCAGGATCAGAAAGGCGTTCTGGTCGGCATTTATGAGGTCGATCATGAACACTGGGCGATGGACGGCGCGCCGTGGAACTATGGCGAAGAGTTGTTTCAGGAACAGCTTGATCGGATCGAGAATGAGCTGACGCTTGGCTTTGAACGTTATCCGTCGATTCAGAACGTGGGCATCAAGACATGGGTAAACGGTGCCTTTACCTTTGCCCCTGACGGCAACCCGCTGGTCGGTCCGGTGCCGGGTAAGCGCGGCTACTGGTCGGCCTGCGCTGTGATGGCGGGCTTTCTGCAGGGCGGTGGCGTCGGCAAGACGCTGGCCGAGTGGATGATCCATGGCGAGCCCGAGGCAGATGCCTGGCCGATGGACGTGGCGCGTTTTGGCGATTTTGCGCAGAACAAGCGGTACATCCGTGAAACCACAGGCCAGTTTTATTCCCGTCGCTTCGTGATGACATATCCCAACGAGCAACTGCCTGCAGGCCGTCCATTGAAAATGGCCCCAGCCCATGACGCGATGACGGATGCGGGCTGCAAATGGGGCGTCAGCTGGGATCTTGAGGTGCCGCTTTACTTCGCGCCGCAAGGGTTTGAGGAAACACCGACGCTGAAACGCTCGAACGCGCATGAGATCGTGGCCGACGAATGCAAGGTGATCCGCGAAGGCGTCGGCCTTATGGATATCTCGGGTTTTTCACGGTTCGAGGTCAGCGGCCCGAACGCCGAGATCTGGCTCGACAAAATCATGGCCTCAAAACTTCCCGCACCAGGTCGGGCGAAGCTGGCGCCTATGCTGGGTGAAAATGGGCGGCTTAAGGGGGATCTGACCGTTCTGAACTGGGGCGATGGTACATGGTGGATCATGGGCAGCTACTACCTGCGGGCTTGGCACATGCGCTGGTTTGACGATCACATGATCGATGGCGTCAATGTTCGTGATCTGGGCGAGGAATATTGCGGTTTCGCCGTAGTCGGTCCCAAATCGCAAGCGGTTGTCGAAAAACTGGCCGAACAGGACATTTCGGACCTCAAATTCATGGGCTGTGGGGATTTTGACATCGGGTTGGTGCGCGCACGTGTTGCCCGCATGTCGGTGACCGGCGAAAAAGGATACGAGATCAACTGCCGCTACGGAGATCACATCAAGCTTCGCCGGATGCTGTTGGAGGCAGGGGCGGATGAGGGCATTCGTGAATGCGGCTTCAACGCCATGTTGTCGACGCGGCTGGAAAAGAGTTTTGGCATCTGGTCGGCAGAATTCACGCAGCTCTACACGCCGGGCATGACTGGAATGGATCGCTGGATCGACTGGGACAAGGAATTTGTCGGCAAAGATGCCGCGGTCGCAGAACGTGACGGCAATGGTCCGGCGCAAATTCAGGTAATACTGGAAGTGGACGCCGCAGACGCGGACGCCAGCGGATACGAACCCGTTTGGGCGGGCGATGAGCGCGTGGGCTTTGTAACGTCGGGAGGGTACGGGCACTACACTGGGAAGTCACTGGCAATGGCGTTGGTCAACCGCGACAAGGCCGAGCCGGGAACGGAATTGTCCGTGCACGTGGTCGGCGTTGAGCGCTCGGCGCGGATCATCTCGCCGTCGCCCTATGATCCACAAGGCAAAGCGATGAGGGGCTGACGATGATGTCGCAAACACCTGAACGCGGGCGACGAAGGCGCGGACGCAGCACCGATGCCGCCACTGGCCCGACACGCGATGTGAACTACCGTCAACTCAAAAACCCGTTTCCTTTGATGGAGGTTTTCCCGGCGGATCAGATTGCAGACATGCATGAGACAGCCCTGCGGACACTGCAAGAGCTAGGGGTCAAATGTCTGTTGCCTGAAGCGCGGCGCATATTTGAAAAGGCTGGCGCGCGTGTGGATGATGACACCGAGATGGTCTTTATCGGCCGCGACATTGTTGAGGCCGCTGTTGCATCAGCGCCAAAGTCGATTGCGTGCAACGCTGGCGCGCGGCACAGGGACTTCATCCTTGAGCTGGGCAGTCTGGTGTTTCAGCCGGGGGCAGGGGCACCGAACGCGACGGACCTTGAACGCGGGCGTCGCCCGGCCTCGGGGCAGGACTATCTGGAGTTCCTCAAGCTTACACATCATTTCGATGTGTTCCAGATGATCTCGCCTCAGGTCGAACCGCAGGACGTTCCGACCCATCTGCGCCACTACTTCACGACGCAGGCGCAGATGGAATTGACCGACAAGTTCCCGTTCTTTTTCTCACGCGGAACGCCGCAGGTGATGGATTGCTTTGAAATGCTGTCCATCGCGCGGGGCCTGTCGGACGATGAGTTTCAGGCGGGCGCACATTGTTACACGATCATCAACACGAACAGCCCGCGCACGCTGGACATACCGATGGCGCAGGGGCTGATAGATTTCGCCCGCAATGGTCAGATGTCAATCATCACGCCGTTCACTCTGATGGGCGCAATGGCCCCGATCACCGTGGCCGGCGCGATCACACTTTCACATGCCGAGGCGTTAGCGGCGCTGACGCTGACACAGCTGACCAAGCCGGGTGCGCCGGTGTGTTATGGCACGTTCACCAGCAACGTGGATATGAAATCGGGTGCGCCCGCATTTGGAACACCCTCACATTTCCAGGCCTCGCTTGCCGCAGGTCAATTGGCCCGACATCTGGGCCTGCCATGGCGGTCGGCTGCCGGATCAGCGTCGAATATCAACGATGTGCAGGCAGCAAATGAAAACCAGTTTGGTCTTTGGGGCTGTCTGATGGCAGGGTCGACGGTAATCATTCACTCGGCCGGTTGGCTGGAGGGTGGCTTGACCGTTTCTTTTGAGAAGATGATCTGCGACGCCGAGGTCCTGAACATGGTCGCCGAGCTTTGTGCCGGAGCGCAGGCGAGCACGGCAGAGATCGGTTTCGACACCGCCCTAAGTGAAGTTGAACCTAGCGGGCACTTTTTTGCCTCTAGCCAGACGATGGAGCGGTACAACACCGAATTCTACGAACCGCATCTGCATGCTTATGCCAATTTCGGAACCTGGACGGAACGCGGATCGGTGGATGCCAATCATCGCGCGACCGCGGTTTGGAAGAGTATTCTGTCAGACTTCAAAGCGCCTTTATGTGACAGCGACCGCATGGGTGCCTTGCACGAGTTCATTGCGCGCCGCACCGCTGAGGGCGGCGCCCCGCCGGAGAGTTGAATGAGTACCAAGCCCATCCTGCACAGGGACGACCCCGAAGCCGAGCCTTTGGTCGGCAATATCAAGGTCACGCGTGACGACTGGCTGAACGTGGCTATGGATGTGCTGATTTCAGACGGTGTAGATCAGATCAAGGTCCTGAACCTGGCTGAACGAATGGCCGTGTCACGATCCTCCTTTTATTGGTACTTCAAATCCCGGCAAGAGCTTTTGGATGCTCTGCTGGCGCGCTGGCATGCGACAAATACGGCCGCTTTGGTCGCGCAGGCCAAGGCCCCGGCGGATACGATAACCGCAGCCGTCTGCAACGTGCACCGTTGCGTGGTAAACACCGAATTGTTTGATACCGCTCTGGATTTTGCCGTCCGGGACTGGGCGCGCAAATCGGGCAAAGTGCGGAGGGCGCTCGATCAGTCGGATGCGCGCAGGCTCGAAGCGCTTCACGCCATGTTCGCGCGCTATGGTTATTCCGAGGTCGAGGCCGAAACCCGCGCGCGCGTACTGTACTACATGCAGATCGGGTATGATCTGGCCCAGTTGAATGAACCCATGTCTACGCGGATCGCACTGGTTCCGCATTACCTTTATGTCTTTACCGGGGTTGAGCCCAAGCCCGAGGAAGTCGAAGAATTCAGCGCGTATTCAATGCGCTATTGGAAGGGAGAAGTCTCATGAGTCAACCTGACGCAATCATCATTGGAACAGGTGTGATCGGCGCGGCCATTGCCTTTGAAATGGCCAAAGCAGGCTGGAAAACCCTGTCGTTGGATCGAAACAGTCAGGTTGGCCACGGTTCGACCGCGGGGTCATGCGCCATTGTCCGAATGCACTATTCGACCTTCGACGGAACGGCGTTTGCGTGGGAAGGTTACCACTATTGGCGCGATTGGGCCGACTACCTCGGCCTGCCCGAGGACGCCAATCTGGCTCAATTCCGCGAGACTGGCTGTCTGGTGATGAAGACTGATGCCAATGGCTTGCTTGAAAAGCACATGAAGAACAGCGCCGATCTGGATTGCCCTTTCGAAGAATGGTCACCTGATAAAGTCGGTGAGCGCCTGCCGATCTACTCGCAGGACAGTTTCGCGCCGGCGCGCCGGATGGATGATTCGGAATTCGGGCACCCGAACGGGCGCAAGATGCAGGGCGGCGTGTTCTGGCCGCAGGCGGGATATGTCACGGACCCGGCTTTGTCCGCGCAGAACTTGATGGATGCTGCCAAGCTGCATGGCGCAGAAGTGCGCACTGGTGCCGAAGTGGTCGAGATATTGTCCAGCGACGGTCGGGTTTCGGGTGTCAAACTTGCCTCGGGCGAAGAAATCCACGCAAAAGTCGTCGTGAACGTCGCGGGTCCCGGCTCGGCGATCATCAACAAGATGGCGGGTGTCCTGGATGATATGACGATCGAAACCCGCCCTTTGCGGCAAGAGGTTGTGCACGTCCCCGCACCCGAGGGGTTTGACTTCGAAAACGACGGAACGATTGTCTCGGACAGCGATATTGCCTGCTACTGCCGACCCGAGCACGGCAACCACATTCTGGTTGGCTCGGAAGATCCGGAATGTGACCCGCATCAGTGGTGCGAGGATGATGTGGATTACAACCACGACTTCACCGACCAGTGGACAACACAGGCCATGCGATACGCGCAGCGCGTCCCAAGTCTTGGCATCCCGTCCAAAACGCGCGGAGTTGTGGACCTGTATGACGCATCCACAGACTGGATACCGATCTATGACAAATCCAGCCTGCCAGGGTTTTACATGGCCTGCGGGACAAGTGGGAACCAGTACAAAAACGCGCCGATCGCAGGCAAGATGATGACGGCCCTGATCGCGTATTGTGAAGGGGGCGCGGATCACGATGCGCAGCCGCTGCAATATGAACTTCCCTATATCGGGCGGAGCATTGATGTCGGGTTCTATTCTCGCAAGCGCCCGATCAACGAAGAAAGCAGTTTTTCTGTACTGGGGTAGTTAAGGAAAAAAATCGCCCTATCCTTCCGGGGAACTGGAAAAGGGCAGGGCCCAGAATGGCCGAACCGACGCATCGCGTTTTGATACTTGGAAGTGCACCGGCCGCCGCTGCAGCTCGGGAGTGGTCGCGGGATCCGTTTACCCACATCGTTGCAATCAACAACGCCTGGCGTATCCGCGACGATTGGGATTTCCTCATCCATCCCGAGGACTTCCCTGTGCGCAACCGTCCAGACGTACTGGCGCGCGGTCAAAGCATCGTCGAGGCGGATGAATACGTTCCGCATCAAAATAAGTTTGGCGGATTTGTTTATGCCGGGGGCACGATGGCGTTTACGGCTGGTTACTGGGCCTTGGCCGCGCTTCAGCCAGCCGTCTTGGCCTTTTTTGGCTGTGACATGATTTACCCTAATTCCGGCAAGACCCATTTTTACGGCAACGGAGCAGCCGACCCTTTGCGCGCTGATGTGACGCTGCGATCGCTTGAGGCAAAATCCGCCCGGTTGGCTTTGTTTGGTGCCGCGCAGAACTGCCGCGTGGTTCGACTGTCGCAGGGCGAAAGCCGGTTGGTCTTTCCTTCGGTGACGACTGACACCCTAATGTCTGCCGCGCTGCCTTCGACAAAGGGTATGCAAGCGGCACTGCAGGCGGAGGCTCAGCTGAATTACTTCGTTTCGTCTGGTCGCTACTGGAAGGAAGAGGAACGTTTCGACGCCGCTAGAATTGACCATTTGGATCGAATGTGGCTGGACGCGTATTGTCCGCAATCCCTGGAAAACGTCGCCTGAATCAATCGCTGATTAGGTCGCGAATTCAGCCCAGGCCCAGACCATGGCGATGTAGGTCAGGTTGTGCAGGCATTGGTCCAGTCCAGCAGCGCGCCAAAACGCAGCCTGCGTCGGCATCAGTTTCTTTTTGTCTGAATAGCTGGCTTTGGCGAAATCAATATTGAAGTGAACAATCCATTCCAGTGCAGCAATGATCAAAATAAACGACCACGGCGCGCCAAAAATCAAAAAGACAATCACTGACCCGATGACATGCACGCCCGCATGCTGCGCGCGGCCCAGGTGGAAATACTCACCGCGCCCTGCCAACATTTTCGGAGTCTGGAGAAAAAAATCCGCAAACATATGTTTGATCTGCAACAAGCAGAGCATCAATAGCACTGCGCCTATACTGGCAGTCAAATGAGTCCTCCCGAAATCGTCCCAAACGGAGTCTAGGCACTAATCTGTGGTTGCGCAAATGAACTTGTTCACACTCGGCAATTAACTGATCAAATTGGAAACTATTTGCCTCTTTTGGCTGGACTAAGGTAAATTCAGAGTGTTGGGTTTACGGCACTTTCGTCAAGATCGTTTCAGTGATCCGTAGTAGGGGCAGGTTCCATAGAACGTTCAATTTTCCAGTTTATTTGGAAATACTCGAAACGCGACCAGTTGATTCTGCTGGCCGTGACGTCGACGTTGTTTCCGCTGCTTTATCTGACGCTCGAATTGCCCAAACGCATCATCAACGATGCTATTGGCGCGGCTAGCCCGGTTGTGGACGTCTGGGGTTATAGCCTGCCGCAGACGACATTCCTGATCATTCTGTGTATCGGGTTTCTGATTGCGGTGCTGGTGCATGGCCTGGTGAAAATGCGCATTAACACCATGAAAGGCGTGCTGAGCGAGCGTATGTTGCGCCGGTTCCGGTACGTGCTGATCAGTCGCGCGCTACGTTTCCCTCAACCTTATTTTGAGCGCGTCAGCCAAGGCGAGCTGGTGTCGATGGTCACCGCCGAAAGCGAACCGATGGGCGGGCTCATGGGGGACGCAATCAGCCAACCGGTTTTGCAGGCCGGTCAGATGATCACAATCCTGTCCTTCCTGTTTCTGCAAAGCTTTTGGTTCGGGTTGGCGGCAGTCGCGCTGATCCCGCTGCAGGCCTGGTTGATTCCGAAATTGCAGCGTCAGATCAACCTTCTGAATAAAAAACGCATTCAAGAGGTTCGCTTGCTGGCCGCCCAGATCGGCGAGAACGCGGCGGGCGCGTCCACTTTGCGTGCCAATGGTGGGTGGCGATACCGCCAGGCGATGGTGTCCGAGCAGCTGGGGCGCCTGTTTGGTATCCGGTTCGAGATCTACCAGAAGAAGTTCTTTATGAAATTCATAAACAACTTCATCTCGCAAATGACGCCGTTCCTGTTCTATCTGGTCGGTGGTCTTCTGGTCCTGCAGGGGTCGGTTTCGCTGGGTGCATTGGTCGCGGCGTTGGCCGCGTATAAGGACCTCAGCTCGCCGTGGAAGGAATTGCTGACCTATTATAACCAGACACAGGACATGTCGTTGCGCTGGGACGTGGTGACGGAACGGTTTGCACCTTCCGGAATGCATGAAGAAAAACTGTTCGATGGCGAACCCGAGGCTACGCCAAGGCTGAACGGTGACATAGTGCTCGACCATGTCTCGGTCCGCGATATGGACGGCAATCAGATTCTGGATGATTTGGACCTGTCCTTTCCCAGTGGAAAAATCATCGGGATCGCGGCCCCCAGCGAAGAAGATCGCCGCGCCATGGCCGAGTTGCTGACGCGAGAAATTCTGCCCAGCTCGGGTCGGGTGCGGATCGGTGATATCCGTTTGTCAGAGTTGCATCAAAGCGTCGTGGCCGCCCGTATTGGGTATGCTTCGTCACGGCCCGTAATGTTCCAGGGTACGCTGGGCGATAACGTCATGATGCCGATGCGGTTCAAGCCGCAGACAACCGAAACAAACGACCCCGGATATGATGAGACGTTGCGTGCCGGCAATAGCCCGGACCCCTTCAAGGCAAATTGGTTGGACCCGACGACTGCGGGATTGGACAGTGCTGAAGAGGTGCGCGACTGGTGGTTGAAACTGATTGACGGGATGGGTTCTGGCGCGGCGCTGTTCCTGCGCGGGGCTGAGCAGGTCTTTGATGCTGCCGAGCACCCTGAGCTGGCCAGCAAACTAGTCGAACTGCGGCCTTTGGTTCAGGATGCAGTGAAAGCATCAGGGCTGGAGCAGCAAGCCCTGATTTTTGACCGCAACAGCTATAATCCTGCCTTGCCAGTTGCGGAAAACCTGTTGTTCGCCACCCCCAAAGTGCCCGTTACCCAAGAGCTATTGGCGCAGCAGACCGTGTTCCTTGAGCAGTTGCGCGAATTTGGTCTGGACGAAACACTGGTCAGCCTGACACGCGATGTGATTGAAATGCTGCGCCAGATTTTTGGACTGGACGGCACCGATCATCCGCTGTTTCGTAAACTGGGACTAGAAGCGCAAACGTACGAGGCTGCGGTCGAGCTGGTTGAAAAAACCCGGAACGAGGGCGTATCGGGGCTGAATGATGAACAGCTGGCAAACCTGCTGGCCGTTCCGTTTGTGATTTCCGCGGAACAAATTGGTCCGGCATTCACCGACGACCTCAAGGACCGCATTCTTGAGTTGCGGCATAGCCATTCCGAGAAGCTGCTGGAACGGTTGCTGGATGTATTTGTGCCCTTGGACAAAACAAAATTTGCGCCCGGATTGACGGTTCTGGAAAACGCTTTGTTCGGAAAGGTCAGTCAGATTGGCGGCGCCCGTTCGGACGAGGCGCGCAAAGTGATCGTGGATGTTCTGAATGAAAACGGCGCGCGCCCGCTGGTGGTTGAGCTGATCTATGACGTCCCGGTGTCGCTTGGCGGGCAAAACTTGCCCGCGGTTTTTGCCGAACCTCTGTCCTTTACACGCGCGACGATCAAGAAGCCGGATATCCTGATCCTTGAGGATGCGCTGGCCAGTTATGATATGGCCTCGAAAGTGGCCGTGTACAAAAACCTTCGGGCGCTGCTGCCGGATACCACGGTGATCTACCTGAACGACCAGTTTGAAAACCCGAGCGTGTTCGACATGTATGTGGAAATCAGGCAAGGTCGGGTCGTCTCGGACGAAGGACCTGCGGACGTGGAAGAAGACAGTGCCGCCTCGGCTGACCTTTCGCGCAAGCTGCGCGCGCTGGAACAGACACCGCTGTTTTCCGGGCTGGACCGCCGACAGCTGCGCCTGCTGGCCTTTGGTGCGCGCTGGTTCGATGCCAAAGCAGGAGAGGTCGTGTTCCTCAAAGACGATCAGCCAACCGATGGCGCCTATGTGGTGCTGGACGGGGAGGCCGGTTTGTACCTTCCGCAAACCGACGGAGTGGATCAGTTGATTGCCACGGTTGGCCCCGGTGCCCTGGTCGGAGAGTTGGGTTTGATCCGCAAGGAACCTCGGGCGCTGAGCATGATCGCCGAGACGGAACTGTCGTGCCTGCGTATTGGTGAAGAGGAATTCTTGGCCGTGGTCGAAAATGATGCCGCAACTGCGTTCAAATTGTTGCAGGTGATCGCGGGCTACGTATCGAACTAAGCGTTATTCGCTGTCGGGGCTGCAGAACATATCGTAAAGAACGGCGATCACCTGCGCCGCACCGTCGTTGTTCAGCGAGTAATAGATGGACTTTCCGTCCCTGCGCGTTGCAACAATGTTTTCAGCGCGTAGGCGCGCCAGCATCTGACTGACTGCAGCCTGACGGATACGCAACAAGGCCTTCAACTCACCCACGGATTTTTCGCCGTCGGCCAGATGGCACAAGATCATCAACCGACCCTCATGCGCGAGCGTTTTCAGAAACGCAGAGGCCCGAGCCGCGCTTTCTTTCATTTCAGATAGCGCAGCTTCGGTTTGTTCGGTTTGTTCGTCTTCAAGTGTCACGCGTGGCCTGTTTAACATCTATGGGTTGGGTCAATGTGCCCCAAGATCTAATGGGTTGTCACCCCTCGGTTGCAGGGGCACCACCTTGAAAGGCGTTTCCGTTCACGTAATCACAGGGCTCTTCCTGCATCTGCAGATGCAGGCCGTCACCGTTGAAAGGGTGCGCCCGGGCAAGATCTTCGTTCACCTCGATACCAAGGCCGGGTGCGGTCGGCGCAGGGACAAATCCGGCCTCAACCTGCAATGAGCTGTTGATGAGTTGATCGTGAAACGCCGTGTCTATGGTCTCAAGCAGCAGCAGGTTGGGGATGGAGGCGGCCAGATGGATATTGGCGGCCCATTCAACCGGACCGGCGTACAAATGTGGGGCCATCTGGGCGTTGAAGACTTCGGCGATTGCGGCCACTTTCTTCATCTCCCAAATCCCGCCGGCACGACCCAGCGCTGGTTGGAGGATTTCCGCCGCCCCAGCCCGCAAAACGGCCGCGAATTCGGCCTTGGTGGTCATGCGTTCACCGGTTGCGACCGGGATCCGAACGTTTCGCGCGACACGAGCCATGTCTTCGATCATGTCCGGAGGTGTCGGTTCTTCGAACCAAAGCGGTGAATAGGGTTCAAGTGCCTGACCCAATCGGATTGCGCCCGCGGTGTTGAACTGGCCGTGGGTGCCGAACAGCAGATCGGCTTTGTCGCCCACGGCCTCTCGGATCGCTTTGCAGAACGCAACAGACATCGAGATATCGGACATCGCAGGCATGTGCCCGCCCCGAACAGTGTAAGGCCCGGCGGGGTCAAACTTGACGGCTGTGAACCCGCGACGGACCATTTCAGCGGCACATTCGCCCGCTTGTTCAGGCGACGTCCAGAAATCGTTCAGGTTATGTTGAGGCAGGGGGTATAGGTAGGTGTAGGCTCGAATGCGTTCGTTCACCAGCCCCCCAAGCAAGGCATAGACCGGGCGGTCGCGATCCTTGCCTAGGATGTCCCAGCAGGCGATTTCCAGTCCTGAAAAGGCGCCCATGACCGTCAGATCGGGACGCTGTGTAAACCCGCTGGAGTATGCTCGGCGGAACATCAGCTCGATGTTTTCGGGGTTCTCTCCCAGCATGTGCCGTTCAAACACGTCCCGAATGACATGGCGCATCGCCTCGGGGCCAACCGAGGATGCATAGCATTCCCCCCAGCCCGTGATCCCGGTATCGGTTGTGACTTTAACCAGTATCCAATACCGCCCGCCCCATCCGGGCGCAGGAGGGGCTGTGACAATGATGTCGAGGTCTTGCAGTTTCATCAGGTGGTCTCCTGCCCTGCCGGGTTAATCCCTGTCGAAAACGATCACGTTACGCTTGGCGGATCCGGTTTTGGTGTCCTCGATCGCTTCGTTGATCTGCGACAGCGACCATCGGCCCGAGATCAGTTCATCCAGTTTCAGGCGTCCCTGATCGTAAAGGTCGATCATCCACGGAATATCCCGCTGAATGACAACATCGCCCATTTTTGATCCGATCAAACCCTGACCCAGCGCGGCCAGAACCACCGGCTCGTAGCTTGCCATATCTCCAGAATGCGGCATCCCGATCATTACCGCCTTGCCACCCGGGCCTAAGTAACGAGGGGCCTGATCGTAGGCAGGAATCGCGCCGACAGTGATCAACACGGCGTCCGCGCCGCGACCCCCAAGCGCCTTGTAGGCGGCCTTCCAGGGGGCTTTCTGATCGGCCAAAACGCCGTGGGTCGCGCCAAATTCCTTGGCAATGGCCAGCTTCTCTTCGGTGATGTCCACGGCCACAATGCGGCGTGCACCGGCGATG
This sequence comes from Ruegeria sp. A3M17, assembly GCF_003318255.1. Taxonomy (GTDB): domain Bacteria; phylum Pseudomonadota; class Alphaproteobacteria; order Rhodobacterales; family Rhodobacteraceae; genus Ruegeria. The sequence goes on along the minus strand of NZ_QOCF01000035.1, from coordinate 103,190 downwards.
CGGGCGCCCTGAATTGCGTTCAGCCCGACACCTCCGGCACCGATCACCACCACATCCTGTCCGGGCCGCAGCCCGGCGGCGTTGACGGCGGCGCCGACGCCCGTGATCACGCCGCAGGACAGCAAGCTGGCGACGTCTTTGGGCATCGACTGTGGTATTTTGACAATCTGCCGGTGGCTGACCACAACCTTTTCTGCAAAGGCTCCGCAGGCCATAGCCTGCTCCAGTGGTCCGCCATCTGCTGTGCGCAACGGCCCGTTGACCTTGTCATAAGGCGTTTCGCAGACAGTTGGTTTCCCCCCCGCGCAAGAGGGGCACGAGCCACATGCCCGAATCAGGGTAACGACAACCGGGTCTCCGACCTGAAATTCACCTGCCGAGTCGCCGACCGCAGTGATAATGCCCGCAGCCTCGTGCCCATAGACGGCAGGAAGGTGTCCGCCCCACGCACCACCGGCAAATGAAATGTCCGAATGGCAAATTGCCACCGCATCCAACGTCACCTCGACCTCATCTGACTTGGGCGGTGCGATTTGAATGTCTTCGATGATCAGAGGTTCGCCGAACGCCCGGCACACGGCGGCTTTGATGGTTTGCATGCTGTCCCTCTCTCCCTTTGCGCTACGGTGGCGCGCTTATGGGGACGCTGCAAGGCGGAATCCGTCAAAGGGATGTCGTAGTTATGCCATGACCCCACGTGAACGGGAAAACACAAGAAGACAGATCACCATCATGACGAATGCCAAGAGGAATGGCGCGCCCGGCAGGTAGATCGCCGCGTCGGGTTTGATGAACTGTGCGAACACGCTGGTCATGAGCAACGGTGCGATGACCATCGACAAAGCGTGCAAGGATGTCAGCACACCCTGCAGTTCACCCTGTTGCGAGTCAGGCGTCTTGCGCGACATAAGGGCCTGCAGGGCAGGGGTCACAACCGCTCCGATCGCGGTGATTGGGATCAGCATCAGGGCAATGATCCCATTGGTCAGGAAGGCCAGAAGAAAAAAGCTAAACAGCTCGAACGCCATACCGTAGATGATTGTGACGCGTTCACCCAAGTATTTGGTTGCGGGCCGGATCAGGCCACCCTGAACGGCCGCCATGCCGATTCCGTAGACGCCCAGTGACACGCCGATCATTTGTGGCGACCAGCCAAACCGCTCGGTTGTGAAATACGCCCAAATTGCCGGGTAGACATAGATCGAGATAGAGTACAGGAGATAGACCCACAGCATCGGCCGGATACCGGGCAACGCAGCAATCGCGCGCAGCGAGTTCACTGGGTTTGCCCGACGCAGGCTGAAGGCCCGGCGTGTCTTGTCGGTGACCGTCTCGGGCATGACACATGCACCGATGACGAAGGCCAGGGCAGACAAACCTGCGGCAGCCCAAAATGGTGCACGTGTGCCATATTCGCTCAGCAACCCACCAAGTACTGGGCCGAACACAAACCCGACCCCAAACGCTGCGCCCAATAGACCAAAGTTTGCAGCCTTTTCGTGGGGTTTCGACACATCGGCCATGAAGGCCGCCGCCGTTGCATGCGTGGCCGCTGTAATGCCTCCGACGATGCGCCCGGCCAACAGCAACCAGATGCTGCCCGCAAGCGCCATGACGACGTAATCCAGTGACATGACGAACAGCGAGACCAACAATACCACCCGTCGCCCGTAAGCATCCGAAAGGTTACCCAGAACTGGCCCGAACACGAACTGCATTGCTGCAAACGCGGTGCTGAGGATGCCACCCCAGATCGCAGCCGTCGCCAACGTGCCGCCCTGAACCTCGACGATCAGTTCAGGCATGATAGGAAGGACAAGGCCGATGCCCATGGCGTCGATCATGACCGTGAGAAGGACGAAGAAAAAGGGAAGACGCATTTGAACCGCGAGGATGAGAATTTGGGCGGACCTTACCCGCAGAAAATGCAGGTTGTAAGGGGGGCGCTCAGACCTGTGATCAAGGCAGGTCTTTTGCGATTTTGTCCAACAATTCAGCCAGCTTTTGCGGTTGTGCAAAGAACGGGGAATGCGACGTGTCAATCGTATGACGCATCGTCGCGGGGGCGCTGCGGCTCATCTGTTCCTGGTATTCGGTCGGGATCGTCCGGTCATCGGTTGTCCGGATATATGCCTTGGGAACCCGGTCGAAATTGCCGGTCAGGCGCAGGGGGGTGTCCTGCGGTGCGATGGCTTGCGGGCACAAACGCGCAAATGCGAATGGCACGGTTTCGGGTGGGCAGTCGTGGTAGAACAGATCATGCACCTTGCTTGGTACAACCGTATACGAGAGGCCGTCCGTTGATTTTTCGACCGCATCATGGATCGTCTGCCGGGGCGATCGTTTGCGCATTTCCACCATCGAAAGACCATCCTGCGGGACGTAGGCGGCAAGGTAGACAAGGGCGCGCATGGTATCTGGCTCCGCCTCTGCCGCAGCACTGATCGGGTAGCCACCCCAGGAATGACCGACAATGATTGTATTGGGCGAGGTCGCATCCAAAATTGTGTCGCGACAGCTGTCCAACGTCACATCGGCAACGGGCGTCGGATCCGAGCCGTGGCTGGGCAGATCAATGGCGCGGACCTCGTGCCCCAGCGCTTCCAACGCTGGGATAAGATCGCGCCAACACCAGGCACCGTGGCAGGACCCATGGACTAATAGAAGATCGGCCAAACCAAGGCTCCTTCAAACATGTCCGATTTCGGTCAGAAAGCTGTGCAGCAATTCCGCGTATTCTGCCGGTTGTTCAACGCAAGGCAAGTGTCCAGCGCGTCGCATCAGCTCGAACCGAGAGCCGGGGATCAGGTCAACGGTTTCCCGCACAAGATCCGGCGGGGTCGATCCGTCCTCGCTGCCAGCGATGCCGAGGGTCGGCAGGCGCAGGCCGCTGGTGGGGGTGTAGAAATCTGTGCCGGAGATTGCCGCGCAGCAGCCCAGATAGCCATCCACCGGCTGACGCACCATCATGTTGCGCCAAAGCAGATGCCTGGGTGATGCGCGAAACGTCTTTGAGAACCAGCGCTCCATGGTTGCATCAGCCAGGGCCTCGATCCCGCCCTTTCGTATCGCGTCCATGCGGTCCTGCCAGATCGAAGGGATACCGATCTTGGCTGCGGTGTTGGACAGCACCAAGGCGCGGACCTGATCCAGGCGTTTGACGGCCAAACCTTGTCCGATCAAACCGCCGATCGAAAGGCCGACAAACACGCAATCTCGCACTTCTAGAAAATCAAGCAATCCTTCCACGTCCCGCACAAGCGCACCCATCGAATAGGGGGCCGGGGGTTGCGACGAAAGACCATGCCCGCGCTTGTCAAAGCGGATCACACGCAGCCCTGCAGGCAGGTGCGGCAACACATCGTCCCAAAGCCGCAGATCGGTTCCCAAAGAATTGGCAAACACAATTGGCGCGCCGTCTGGATCACCATCGATCCGATAGTGGATTTGAACGTTTCCAATGTCTGCGATCTGCACGACTCAATCCCCTGGCGTCATACGCCCACATGTCAGGTTGCCCCAGCCTGAACGACTTGTCAGGTCAGGTATTCCAGCGCTTTTCCAAAGACTTCGGGGTCAGCGTTGCCGCCCGATGCCACCACGATCACTGCATCGCCTTCGATTTCTTCCGCGCGATACAGGGCCGAGGCAAGCGACACCGCCCCGCCTGGTTCCAGCACGATCTTGAGACGCAAAAATGCCTGCGCCATGGCGCGCAGCGCATCTTCCTCGGACACTGACAAGCCCGGACCGCACAGCCTATCCAGGATCGGAAAAGTGATTTGGCCCGGTTGCGGCGTTAGGATTGCATCGCAGATATTGCCCGATGCGGCGTTGTTGCTTTGGATATGCCCCGTGGCCAAAGACCGTTTGACGTCATCGAACCCCTGAGGTTCGCACGGGCGGGTCCGCAGCCACGGCGAGTGACCTTCCAATGCCAGCGCAATGCCCGAGGTCAACCCGCCGCCACCGCAACACACCAGAACGTCTGCCGTTTCGACGCCCATTTCGGCCGCCTGCCGCGCCAGTTCCAGCCCGACGGTGCCCTGACCTGCGATGACCAACGGTTCGTCGTAAGGTCGGATCAGGGTCAGGCCGCGTTGGGACGCCAACGCCTCGCCAATCTCTTCGCGGCTTTCGTTCGCGCGGTCGTACAAGACAACCTCACCCCCCAACGCGCGGGTGTTGTCAATTTTTAGCTGCGGTGCGTCAGAGGGCATGACGATGACCGACGAAATCCCGTGCTGTGCGGCCGCATAGGCCACGCCCTGCGCATGATTGCCCGAGGAATAGGCGATGACACCGCGCTGCCGGTCCGCATCACCAAGGGCCGATATGGCCGACCAGGCCCCGCGAAACTTAAAGCTGCCGGTATGTTGCAAACACTCGGGTTTCACCAGCACGCGGCGTCCCGCTATTTCATCCAGAAACGGCGATGTCAGAATCGGCGTCTCGCGAACATGCCCTTTGAGTCGCTCAGCGGCGGCCTCGATCATTTCAAGTGTGCTCATGCGGTGACCAGTACCTTGCGAATGAGTTCAATCGACTGTGGTTCGTCCAGAAATGGCGGGTGACCACGGTCGGGTAATTCTGCCGATATAAGATTGGGATGGCGATTGTGCATTTCAGTCAGCGTGTCTTTGCCCAGAACGTCCGAATTCTCGCCGCGCAGGACGCCTGTCGGAATGCCCTGCAGCGCGTCAAAGAGTGGCCACAGGTCGGGGGCAGGCCCAGCACCGGCCTGTTCCAAAAGCGCTGTGCGCAACGCAGGGTCATAGCTGAGTGTCAGTCCATCAGCCGTTTCATCGAACTGGACTTCCGCCTGCTGCCGCCAACGCTCAAGTGGCACACCGGGGAACTGAGGTTCCATGACGTGTTGCAGCGCGCGCGCCGCCAGGTCGTATGTTTTGGACACGGGCTGTTTGCCGACATATTCCATGATCTTGGTGATGCCCGATGGTTCCAGCACCGGACCGACGTCGTTCAGAACAACGCTCAACAACCGTTCGGGATGGCTGGCGGCTAACGCCATGGCAATCAGTCCCCCACGCGACGTGCCTATGACATTCACACGGTCCAAACCAAGATGGTCCAGCAACTCGATCGCGTCTCGAGATTCGCGAAGGACGTTATAGTTCATGAAGTCCGGGTCATGGTCCGAGCGTCCGCGACCGCGGTAATCCATCGCAATTACCCGCATGTCGCCCAGATGCGGCGTGAGGAACGAAAAATCCTTGCTGTTGCGGGTCAACCCAGCAAGGCAAAGGACAGGTGCACCAGAGCCGGTGTCCTCGAAAAAAAGACGCCTGTCATCTGACGAAGTGAAAAATGCCATTAAAGTCCAGCCAGTTGCGGAATCGTCGTCAGGTCGGACAGTACATGCGCAGGTTTCCATGGCAAGCGGTCCATCGGTTCCCCGGCGCGATTGACCCAGGCGGTTACAAAGCCATACCCGCTGGCACCGGCCGCGTCCCAGCCGTTTGAACTGACGAACAGCACCTCGTCGCGGGCACAGCGGAAACGCTCTGGCACAAGGTCGTAGACACGCGAGTCCGGCTTGAACACGCCGACGCTTTCCACCGACAACACATCGTCCAAAACCTCTCCGATACCCGCAGACTGGACCGCGCCATCCAGCATCGGTGGTGAGCCGTTCGACAAGATCGCTGTTTGCAATCCACCCGATTTCAATGCGCGCAGCATTTCCGGAACTTCCGGATAGGACTGCAATTCCCAGTAGAGATCCAGCAACCGCTGCCGCAGCTCTGCGTCGCCGTCCAGCTCAGTCGCCTCAAGCGCCCAGTCGAGGCCATCCTGCGTGACATCCCAGAAATCCGCGTGAGCATCCGTGACCGCGCGCAGCCAGGTGTACTGCAATTGTTTCAGGCGCCAATGATTGGCGAGTTCGGGCCATTTCTGTTGCAGTTTCTCAAAGCCCGGTTCCCCGGCTGCTTGCCGCGCGGCGGCGGCCACGTCAAACAGCGTTCCATACGCATCGAAAATGCAGGTTGTGATTGGCATCCGGTCCCCTCCTGATCGTCCGGCGCAGGTTTGCACAACAATAACGGGCATGAAAGAGGGTGGGGTTTACAATGTCGTGTGACCTCCTAGGCTTGGCCGCAAAACCCCAAAAGAGGCCGGAGACCAATATGACCGAAATCAAACAAGGCGACACGGTTCGCATCCATTACACAGGAACGCTGTTGGACGGAAACGTCTTTGACAGTTCCGAAGGACGTGACCCGCTGGAATTCGTCGTTGGCACGGGCCAGATTATCCCGGGTTTGGATTCGGCGATGCCGGGTTTGAACATTGGGGACAAGAAGCGGGTCGAGATCGCCTGCGTTGACGCCTATGGCCCGATTAACCCCTCAGCGCGCCAGCAAATCCCGCGCGAAGGCATTCCGGACGATATTCCGCTGAATCCCGGCACCCAATTGCAGATGCAAACACCGGACGGACAGGCCGTTCCGGTAACGGTGGTCGAGGCTGACGAAGCAACCGTCACGCTGGATGCCAACCACCCATTGGCCGGTCAGGATCTGATATTTGATATCGAGGTCGTTTCGATCAACTGACCCATGAAACGAGTCGGATCAGCCTGATATGAGGCTGATCCAGGCTTCAACGGTTTCCTGCATTTGCGGCTGTGTGAAAAACACAAACAACAAAAGGGTGGTCAGGGCCAATAACGCGACAATGCCGCGCGTGCCCAGAAATCCAGTTCTGCGGCGTGACCGGATGCTGCGAGTGTTGCTGCTAAGGATATGTTCGGCTTTGCTCATGCCGATATCCCTGCCCGTGAAAGATGGTGAAATCTTGGCACCGGCAGGGAAAGATCGAGTCACATGTGATCGGGCTGCGGCATGCCCAGAACATGGAAGCCGCCATCGACGCGAATGATCTCGCCCGAGGTGCATGCGCCCGCGTCTGAAGTGAGGTAAACGGCCGTGCCGCCAACAGCCTCGAGCGTTGCGTTCGAGCGCATAGGTGCGTTCTGATCGCAGAACTTGTAAGTCTTGCGGGCACCGCCGATTGCGGCACCTGCCAGCGTCTTCATCGGGCCGGGCGAGATCGCATTGACGCGAATGCCTTCCGGGCCCAGATCGTTGGCCAGATAGCGGGTCGCAGATTCCAGCGCGGCCTTGGCCACACCCATGACGTTATAGTTCGGCACAACCTTGTTCGATCCCTGATACGTCAGGGTCAGCAGCGTGCCGCCATTCTCTTGCATCAGGGGATAGGCGCGGCGCGCGACCTCGATGAAGGAATACGCCGACACGTCCAGCGAGTGCTTGAAGTTGGCACGCGTGGTGTTCAGAAAACGTCCCGTCAGTTCGGATTTGTCCGAATATGCGATCGCATGAACCACGAAGTCGATGGTGGGCCAGCGCGCGCCAAGCTCTTCGAATGCGCGATCCAGCGAGGCGTCATCCGTGACGTCCGCGTCCACCATGAAATCACTGCCCAGGCTTTGGGCCAACGGCTCAAGACGTTTACCGAACGCCTCGCCCTGATACGTGAATGCCAGTTCGGCACCGGCCTCATGCATGGCCTTGGCAATGCCCCACGCAATCGAGCGGTCATTGGCCACGCCCATGATCAGGCCGCGTTTACCTTTTAGAAGATCCGACATTACATTCACCCGTTATACTTCGACAGGATCATGGACCCGTTGGTGCCGCCAAAGCCGAAGCTGTTGGTCATCACACTGTCCAATCCTGCGTTTTCAACTACTTGAGTTGCAATTTCACCGGGCAAGATGCCTTCGGCAAGCGTGTCGACATTGATCGACGGCGTAATAAAATCATTGTCCAGCATCAGCAGGCAGAAGATCGTCTCAAGCGCGCCTGCCGCACCCTGTGCGTGTCCGGTCATCGACTTGGTCGATGAGATCGGGGGCACATTGCCTTCACCAAAGATGCGGCGCACGGCTTCAACTTCGCCAACGTCTCCAACCGGGGTCGAAGTGCCATGGGCGTTGATATAGCCGACTTTGCGCCCTTCGGGCATGGTCGACAGAGCCAGACGCATCGCGCGCTCGCCACCTTCACCGGACGGGGCCACCATGTCGTGGCCATCCGATGTGGCCGCATATCCGGTCACTTCGGCATAAATCTTTGCGCCACGGGCCAGCGCGTGCTCCAGATCCTCTAGAACGACCATCCCGCCGCCGCCCGAGATGACGAAGCCATCACGGTCCTGGTCAAACGCACGCGACGCTTTGTCCGGCGTGTCATTGTATTTCGATGACATCGCGCCCATTGCGTCGAACAGGCAGGACAGTGTCCAGTCCAGCTCTTCTCCGCCGCCAGCGAACATGACGTCCTGCTTGCCCAGCATGATCTGTTCGGCTGCGTTGCCGATGCAATGCAGCGAGGTCGAGCAAGCCGATGTGATCGAGTAGTTGATGCCCTTGATCTTGAACGCGGTCGCAAGGTTGGCCGAGATCGTCGAACACATGCATTTTGGCACGGCGAAGGGGCCGATACGCTTGGTCGCACCGGTTTTTAGAACAGTCTGATGCGCCGTCAGCATTGCGCTGGTCGACGGACCACCGGACCCGGCCACCAATCCGGTGCGCGGGTTCACGACCTGGTCTTCTGTCAGGCCCGCGTCGGCGATTGCCTGGTTCATGGCGATATGTGCGTATGCTGCACCGGGACCCATGAAGCGAAGGGTACGCTTGTCTACATGCTCAGCCGGATCAATCTTGAGCGTTCCGGCGATTTGGCTGCGAAAGCCGTGTTCGACCATCTGCTCGTTGGCCTCGATGCCGGACTTTCCGGCCTTGAGAGAGGCCATTACTTCCTGGGCATTGTTCCCGATGGAGGACACGACCCCCAAACCGGTGACAACTACTCGACGCATGTGCGTGCTCCTTATTTCGGGCCAGTCAGGCTCAGGCTTCGGACAGAACGACTTTCATGTCTTTGACATCATAGATCATTTCACCGTCCGCTTCGACGATACCATCTGCCACACCCATGGTCAGACGGCGGGTCTGGATCGCTTTTTTGAAGTCGATCTTGTAGGTCAGCATCTTGCGGTCAGGGCGGACCATGCCGGTCAGCTTGACCTCGCCGACGCCTACGGCCATGCCGCGTCCCTGCCAGCCACGCCAGCCCAGGTTGAAACCGGTCAACTGCCATAGGCCGTCCAGTCCCAGACAACCGGGCATGATCGGGTTGCCGGGGAAGTGGCAATCAAAGAACCACAGGTCAGGGGTGACGTCGAATTCGGCCAATATGTGGCCTTTGCCATGCGCGCCACCATCGGCCGAGACGTCGGTGATCCGATCCATCATCAGCATCGGAGGTGCAGGCAATTGCGCATTACCGGGGCCGAATAATTCGCCACGGGCGCATTTCAGCAGATCGTCCTTGTCAAAGCTGCTCGGGAATTGGGCCATTCTGCCGCCTCTCCTGCCAGGGGTCCGTTCGTTATATCTGGCCTCGTCTAGCACCCGTATGCAAGGTCCTGCAAGAGCAGCACGTCACATCCTGTTGTGCAGACGGCATTCTTTGCGAATGAATTTCATTTGAAATTACCCGAACACAGCACCTATATATGGTTCAGCAACAATTGGGTTTCGGATTGATGACACCTCAGAGCCAGAACAGAGCCACAGATTGGTTGGTTGACGCGGGGCTACGCCCAACGCGCCAGCGTGTCGCTTTGGCCGAGCTTTTAGTCGGCGATGGTCGCCATCGGCATGTCACTGCCGAAAGCCTGTTTGACGCGGCCAAAAAGAATGGGGACGCCGTATCTCTGGCAACGGTCTACAACACGCTGCGCGCGTTTTGTGAGGCTGGAGTTCTGCAGGAGATCACGGTTGATGGTTCGAAAAGCTATTTTGATACCAATACCCACGATCATCCGCACTTTTTCTGGGAAGACGAAAGCCGCCTGAGTGATGCGCCGTCGGACCAGTTGGTGATTCAACGCCTGCCCGAAGCGCCCGAGGGCGTTGAGATCGCGTCGGTCGATGTGGTGATCCGTCTGCGGAAAAAATAACTCAGACTAAAAACTCCATCAGAATCTGTTCGGCCTGCGCAATGTGCGGCTCTGTAGGGCCCGTGCCGTGGCGCGCCAGAACCACAGGTTCGGCAGCGATGTCATCCAGGATTCGACGGCTGACAAGGGGCATTCCGTCATAGCTGAGGTCCGAGGGTGAGGTGGCATAGCTGATCGCAACCCCCTCATGATGAGCGGCAAGACTGCGCTGGATTTCCAGTGTTGCCGCCCGGTGTGCCACTGAAGGTCGCAATCCGATCTGCCGAAACAGCCCAAGCACGTGCTGTGATGAGAGGCCTTCGTTTGACAGGATCAGCGGATGGGCGGCCAGCTCGCTCAGCGAAACAGACGGCGCGCGCACCAATGGGTGGTCCGGGGCCATGATGGCGTTTGGCCTGATGGGGAAAAGGGTCTGCTGTTGAAATCCGGCATCCATGCTCAGGCCGTAAGTCAGCGCCAAATCTATGCGCCCGTCGATCAGGTCGGTTATCAGCCCTTCGAACCCGTCCACCTTGTACGAAATGGTCAAATCCGGCAGTGCCATGCGCAGTGGGCGCAGCGCCTTGGCCAGCAAAAACGGGGCCAAATCCACGAAACACCCCAATCGCAACTGTGCCCTGGTTGCACTGACTTGATCCGCTTTCTCAAGCCGGGCCGCATTGGTCAGCAAGTTTTCCGCGTCTTCGATAAATCTGCGTCCTTGCGGGGTCAGCGCCAGCGCGGCCCCGCGTTTTCGCGAAAATAACGGATGGCCAAGATGCGATTCGACGCGCGTCAGAGCGGTGGACAGCGCCGGTTGTGAGACATTCAGCTGTTGCGCCGCGGCAGACAAGCTGCCGAAGCGGCCGATAGCACAGACATATTCGTATTGGCGAAGTGAAATATATAACATGAAATTAAATCTACCTTAGAAAGATATTATTTGAACAGAGGGGTCATCCATGTGCAGATCGTCGTACCACCGGCACGGAGACAGACATGACGCACCCCTTGGTTACTCACGAAATGATCGACACCTATCAACGGGACGGCGTGGTCCTGATCAAAGGGCTATTTGCCGATCACGTTGAGGCCCTGCGCGAAGGGGTGGCAGTGAATATGGCGGATCCCGGACCTTATGCATCCGAGAACAAGAAAAAAGGCCAGACGGGTCGGTTTTTCGACGATTATTGCAATTGGTCGCGCATTGAACAATTTCAGACGGTCATTCGCGAATCCCCGGCGGCAGAAGTCGCGGCAGATTTGATGCAGTCGGATACAGTGCAGATGTTTCACGACCACGTTTTGGTCAAAGAGCCCGGAACCTCGATGGCGACGCCGTGGCATCAGGATGGGCCCTATTACTTCGTTGAAGGGCAGCAAACGATCAGCTTTTGGTCGCCGCTTGATCCGGTCACGCAAGCCACACTGCGCTGTGTGGCAGGCTCGCATCGGTGGGAGAAAGAGGTCCTGCCGACCCGCTGGGTTTCGGAAGATGGGTTCTTTCCCGACGAAGGCCAGTACATCCCGGCTCCGGACCCTGATGCCGAAGGGATGCGGGTTGTCGAGTTCGAGATGGAGCCGGGCGACGCGGTTGCCTTCAACTACCGAACGCTTCACGGCGCGCGGGGCAACAACTCTGATAGCCGGCGCCGCGCGTTTTCACTGCGTCTGGTTGGTGACGATGCGCGATATGTCGAGCGGCCGGGCCGGACCTCACCGCCGTTTCCGGGGCATGACATGATTCCGGGCCAGCGCTTGCGCGAGGATTGGTTTCCGATGTTGCTGCGGCGGTGATCAGACACCAGATGGGACAATGATGCGCGTCAGAACCACTGGCCCGTTTCGATCAACCCCATCTCAAGCAACTGATTTGACGCCCATTCGAACGGGATCGAATTGCGCCAGCGGAATGTCGGAATGTCGAAAGTCGATCCTGCGTTGGTTTTCAGGGCTTTGGCCGCCCGGAACGAGCACACCGCAGCCGTTAGGTTGTGGTGCCACGGGCAGGAATACGTGTTGTATTCTTCGTCGTTAAACGTGTGATCCGGTCGCAATGACAATCCTTGTTTGGATTTGAACAAGGCAATCCGATCAATTCGGCGGCTTTGTGCGGGAACGTGTTCTTCGAACCGCCATCGCAAACCACCAGACATATCCAGCTGTCGCTCCTTCGGGTGCTTTATTGAATCCAGTCGCGCCTGGGCAAAATACCCGGTGCGATCCATCATTGCGTGTTCAGGTGCCACGCCGTTCGGGAATTCGTTGAGATCCTCGGCATAAAGATCGACAACATGGCTCAGCATCGAGTCGCGGCGTTCTTCGGTGTGAAATGCCAGCATTTCACCGACTGTGCGCGTCTCGCAAAAGGGAAAAAAGAGGTACTCGGCGTTGAAGCAGTAATACATCCACAAACTTGGCGCCGCCTGAATGATCTTGTTGATCGTCTCAAACACGACGGTGCGGGGGACGCAGCTGAGAGAGACGCGGTGAACTCGGTCCTCAAGTTCGGGGTCCAGCGCAAATTCCTGCGGCATGAACACGATCAGGGACTTGAAGCCCAGATTCAGATGGTGACGGATGGTGCTATCAGTTTCGACGTCATCTTCGACAAAAACCAACGCGAGGGGTCCCTTTGCCAAAGCGGCCTTGCCCGTTTGCAAGAAAGAGTCGAGAGATTCGTATTGCATTGCCTGTCCGCTGCCGCCTTGCTGGAGTTTCGGGTCAAAATCGGGTAATCGCGTCGCCATTGCAAGCGGCGTTCGTAGGGTATAGACGACGCCGATCCCGCGAATGCAAAGGCCGTTTTCATGTCAGAACCCAAAAAGCTGTACATCAAGACCTATGGTTGCCAGATGAATGTGTACGACAGCGAGCGTATGGCGGAAACGCTGGGCGGTCAGGGTTACGTGGAAACCAAAAGTCCCGATGATGCGGATATGATCCTGCTGAACACCTGCCATATTCGGGAAAAAGCCGCGGAAAAAATCTATTCCGAACTTGGCCGGTTCAAAGGTTTGAAGACCGAAAAGCCCGACCTCAAGATCGGCGTTGCGGGATGTGTTGCACAGGCGGAAGGCGAAGAGATTATGCGCCGCCAGCCAATTGTTGACCTTGTTGTCGGCCCGCAAAGCTATCACCGCCTGCCCGAGATGGAGGCGAAGACGCGCACCGGTGCCAAGGCGCTGGACACGGAATTCCCCGAAGAAGACAAATTCGAAAAACTTAAAAACCGTCCCAAGGCAAAACGCGGACCGACCGCATTTCTAACGGTGCAGGAAGGCTGCGACAAATTCTGTGCCTTCTGTGTGGTTCCATATACACGGGGGGCCGAAGTCAGCCGTCCCGCCGATCGTATCCTGCGCGAGGCGAACGATCTGGTCGAACGCGGGGTGCGCGAAATCACTCTGCTGGGGCAGAACGTCAACGCCTATCACGGCGCTGGTCCGAATGGGGACATGACGCTGGCCGGTCTGATCTGGGAGCTGAACAAGGTCGACGGGCTAGAGCGGATCCGGTTCACCACTTCACACCCCAACGACATGGCCGATGACCTGATCGAGGCGCACGGGACGTGCGACAAGCTGATGCCTTATCTGCATCTGCCAGTTCAGTCGGGTTCGGATCGTATCCTCAAGCGAATGAACCGCAGCCACACAGCCGAAAGCTATCTGCGCCTGATCGAGCGTATACGCGCCGCGCGTCCGGATATCGTGATGTCCGGCGATTTTATCGTTGGCTTCCCTGAAGAGACCGAAGAGGATTTTCAGGCCACCATGGATTTGGTGGAAGAGGTCAAATACGGATATGCGTATTCGTTCAAATACTCGACCCGCCCCGGAACACCGGCGGCTGAGCGGTCTCAGGTTGATCCTAAGGCTGCGGACGACCGTCTGCAGCGGCTTCAGGCGCTGATTACCCGTCACCAGCGCGAGATTCAGGACGCGATGGTTGGCCGGGACGTCAAAGTGCTGTTTGAAAAACCGGGCCGTCTGCCAGGTCAGATGGTCGGAAAATCCGAGTATCTTCATTCGGTTCACGTGTCTGACGCTGATGTTGCGGTGGGCGAATTGCGCGATGTCCGGATTATGTCCTCGGGCGCAAATTCATTGGCGGGTGCGTTGCGGTAACGTGTCCGTTATTTGGATTTTGGAAACCATACGGTTTTGTTAATTCCAAATTTACCCTTGATTTATTACTCGGAATTATGTTCCGAGAAAAATCAGGTTGCTTAAGGGGCGAGTGTTTTGTGCCTTTGGGAAACCTCATCTCTTGCCGGCGGGAAGAGCAGGTCGGTGAATGGAAAGGGTACGAGTGAAGACTTTGAAACGTTTATCAGGGCGGCTGTTGAAATCCGCCCTTACCACCGCGATCGCTGTTTCGGTGCTTCCCGGTGTGACCGCTGCAGGCAATCTGGATCAAGGTCTTTCTGACCCTCCCGTCGTCAACCCAAAACGGTTCGGCAGTGACGTCAGCGCCTTTTACCTGGGTGCTACGGGCGCGTACGCTTTCGGGGGCGACGATCGATTTGGGCTGACGGGCCCCGGCGGAACCTCGGAAGTTGGCGACCTGGACCTGAGCGGTTCGCTGGGTGGCGTGCGTGCCGGGTGGCGCGGCGTTTTGCCTGCGCGCGGCGGGCGCGACTATGTTTACGGATTTGAGCTTGGGTATGAGTTTGGCTCGCTTAGCGATGACGCCTCCAACCAGATCAACGGCCAGACGGTCACGGGCGGGTCCGAAATATCGGACGTGTTCTCGATTCGGCTGCGCAATGGCCTGACCAACAAAAGCGGTACAGTGTTGTATTTTGTGTCGGCTGGATATGTGAATGGCGACATCAACACAACAAGCAGACAGGCCGTCCAGGGGGGGTCTCAATTCTTCGAAAGTGGCGGCCGACGCAGCGGCTTTACCGCCAGCATCGGAGCCGAACATAACCTGACCGAACACTGGTCGATCACTGGTGAATTCGAATACGTTCAGTTCAGCGCTGAAAACGTGGATTTCGGCAATGGAACCTCAACCAGATCGACACCGAAATATCGCGGTCTGAAGCTGGGTTTGAACTATCGGTTCTGACACGCTGACTAAAACAGCGGCGCCAGCAGGTGCCGCTCACGGACCAGGCGCATTGGCGGTTTTGCCATTTGGGCGGAAAAAATGAAACTGTGGCTTGCGCCCACCAAGACTTCCTGTCTACGCTCAAGGTGAAACGCCAAGACAGGAGAGCGGATTGGCCATCGGTGCCCTAAACCCACCGCAAGATGAAATGCCTCAGCGCGAAGCGTTTGTTGAGTTTCCAGACAACCGATTATTAATTGACCTGTGCGGGGAATATGACCGCAATCTGACAGATATTGAGCAAAAGCTCTCAGTTCAGATCGTGCGCCGCGGGAATCAGCTGGCCGTGATGGGTGACGAAGACGCCCAGAAGCAGGCCATCGAGGTTTTGCAGGCGCTATACACGCGCTTGGAAGGCGGACGTGACGTCGAAGCGGCCGATGTGGACCGCGAGCTGCGTATGGGTGGCTCAGAGACGGGAACCGGCAGCCGCGACGGTGACCAGCTCGAGATGTTCAGAGGCGGTACGGTCGAAATCAAGACGCGCAAAAAACTGGTCGAGCCGCGCACGGATGCGCAAAAGGCATACGTCCAGTCCTTGTTCAACAATGAGCTGGCCTTCGGAATTGGCCCCGCGGGTACAGGTAAGACCTACCTTGCCGTCGCCGCTGGCGTGTCGATGTTTATCGGCGGCCATGTAGATCGGATCATTCTCAGCCGCCCTGCAGTCGAAGCCGGTGAAAAGCTGGGCTATCTGCCCGGTGACATGAAGGACAAGGTCGATCCTTACATGCAACCGCTGTACGACGCTTTGAATGACTTTCTGCCGGGCAAACAACTGGCCAAGCTGATCGAAGAAAAGCGAATCGAAATTGCGCCGTTGGCCTTCATGCGGGGGCGCACGCTGGCGAATGCGTTTGTTGTGCTGGATGAGGCTCAAAACGCCACGACGATGCAGATGAAAATGTTCCTGACGCGTCTGGGTGAAGGAAGCCGAATGGTGATCACCGGTGACCGCTCTCAGGTTGACCTGCCGCGCGGTGTTCAGTCAGGGCTGGCCGATGCCGAGCGTTTGTTGAATACGATACCAAACATCAGCTTCAACTACTTCACGTCCAAGGATGTTGTGCGCCACCCGCTTGTGGCCGCCATTATCGAAGCGTATGAGGCCGACTCGGGCCGCGAGAAAGCATAGTCGTCCCGATTGCGGCCACAGGGCTTTGGACACGGTGAGATGAACCTGGAAGTGACGATCGAAGATGCGCGCTGGCAACAGCTTGAACCGTTGGCCGCGCGCGCGTTAATGGCTGTTTTGGACTTTTGCGATATGGACGCCGAGCTGTGCGAAGTCAGCTTGCTGGCCTGCGATGATGCGCGAATTGCTGACCTGAACGCGGAATTTAGGGAAAAGCCCACTCCGACCAATGTGCTGAGTTGGCCAGCCGAAGATCTGGCCGCTGATGAAGCGGGGCAGAGACCTGCCCGTCCGACGCCAGACTTCACGGGCGAAATCGCGCTGGGCGACATTGCGATCTCTTTCGACACCTGCGCACGCGAAGCAGCCGACGCCAGCAAAACTATGGACGATCACGTCACGCATCTGATCATTCACGGAGTGTTGCACTTGCTGGGCTATGACCACATCCGTGACCCCGACGCCACTTTGATGGAAGGGGTCGAGGTCGAGATACTTGGCAAAATGGGTATAGATGACCCATATAGTATGTAATAGTGGCCGCATTGGCCGATCATTTGGAACAGGATTATGGGCGATACAGACGGCAGTTCTATGGCGGCGCAGAGCGCGCAACCGAAGGACAGCGGTGAACATGCCAGCAAAAATGCTGGCTTCTTTTCTCGAATAGTGGACGCGTTCTCGCCGCAGAGCGACGAAGAGGTCAGCGCGACCAATGGACATGAGGTCGACATGGTTCAGCCTCGCGGCATGATCAACCTGCGACGAATGCGGGTCGAAGATGTGGCTATCCCCACCGCGGAAATCGTGTCCGTGCCCTCGACAATCAGCAAGGATGAGCTGGCCCAGGTTTTCCGCGACAGCGGCCTGTCCCGTATTCCCGTCTACGAGGGAACGCTTGATACGCCTTTGGGGTTTGTACACCTGAAGGATTTTGCGCTTACGCACGGATTTAATGGCACGGGTTCAGAGTTTGATCTGGTCTCGATGCTGCGCACTTTGCTGTTTGTGCCGCCATCGATGCCGATTGGCGTGTTGTTGACGAAGATGCAGACCGAACGCCGCCATATGGCGCTGGTGATTGACGAATACGGCGGTGTTGATGGTCTGGTGTCGATCGAGGATCTGATCGAACAGGTGGTCGGTGAGATTGCAGATGAGCACGATGCCGACGAAGGCCAGCTTTGGATACAGGAAAAGCCCGGCTACTATGTCGTGCAAGCCCGCGTTCCGTTGGAAGAGTTCGAGGCTGAGATCGGGCGATCTCTGACAAGTCACGAAGACGTAGACGAGGAAGAGATCGACACGTTGGGTGGATTGGTCTTCATGCTGTCAGGTCGCGTCCCAGCACGGGGCGAGGTCGTGTTGCATCCCGAAGGTCCCGAGTTCGAGGTGATCGACGCCGACCCGCGCCGGATCAAGCGTCTGCGTGTCATGTTGCCGGATCGCGTTGAATGAACCCTGCGCAGGGCTGGCCGTTTTGGTTGCGGTTAATATCCGCAGCTCTGCTGGGCGCGGTCGCGGCTTTTGGGCTTGCTCCGTTCGGTATTTGGCCGGCAACAGTGATCGCATTGGTCCTGCTGTCGCCTCTGTTTCTTACGACTGAGACGCGGGCGAGGGCGGCGTGGTTGGGCTGGGCCTTTGCGACTGGGTATTTTGCGCATGCGCTCAGTTGGATTGTCGAGCCGTTCCTTGTTGATGTCCAGCGTCACGGATGGATGGCGCCTTTTGCCCTGACATTCATGGCAGGCGGCCTCGCGCTGTTTTGGGCGCTTGCTTTTTGGCTGGTGCGACGCCCTGACGGCAATCGCGTATCACAGGCCGTGTTTCTGGCGATTTCAATCTCGCTGCTGGAATTTGCCCGAGGGTATGTCCTGACGGGGTTTCCCTGGGCGGGACTGGCGCAGGTCTGGGTGGACACACAGGTCGCGCAGCTTTTGTCTCTGTTCGGGCCATATGGGCTGGGCGCGGTGACTTTGCTAGCGACTTTGCCGTTTGGGGCCGCGCTGTCGCAGCGCAACGGCTACGTGGTGCCGTTAGGCCTGACCGTTGGAGCCGCGTGTTTCACATTGATTTATGCCGCGTCGCGCCCGGCTGTTACGGACACTGACAATGTTGTTCGCCTCATTCAACCAAATGCGCCCCAGCATCAGAAATGGGATCCGGACTACGCTCCGTTGTTTTTTGCCCGTCAACTAGAGTTCACAGCGGCGGCCCCGCGACCCGATCTGATTGTCTGGCCGGAAACCTCGGTTCCTGCATGGCTGGGCAGTGCGCAGCCTTATCTGACTGCAATCGCCGATGCCGCGCAGGGGACGCCCGTATTTCTGGGAATTCAGAGAGGGGACGGCCCGCGCATTTACAATTCGATGATCTATCTGGATGAAGATGGCCGGCAGCAGGGGCTTTATGACAAGCATCACCTGGCGCCCTTTGGGGAATATGTGCCTTTTGGCGACATCTTGGCCCAGTTCGGAGTTTACGGAATGGCTGCCACTACTGGCAATGGCTTTAGTGCCGGACCGGGTGCTTCGCTGATGGACGCTGGCAAGCTGGGGAAAGCCCTGCCACTTATTTGCTATGAGGCAGTCTTTACTCAGGACGTCTTGTCTGCACCGGGTCGCGCCGATATTCTTTTGCAGATCACCAACGACGCGTGGTTCGGCACCCGATCCGGACCGTATCAGCACCTGGCACAAGCTCAGATGCGCGCCATCGAGCAGGGGTTGCCGATGATGCGGTCGGCCAATACCGGAGTTTCAGCGATGATTGACCCGCTGGGCCGGGTTACGGAGGCATTGCCGTTGGGGCAGGCCGGTTTTGTCGATGCGACATTGCCTAAGGCGCTGTCCTCGACTGTGTATTCACGAATAGGT
The DNA here is from genome assembly GCF_003318255.1 of Ruegeria sp. A3M17. Taxonomy (GTDB): domain Bacteria; phylum Pseudomonadota; class Alphaproteobacteria; order Rhodobacterales; family Rhodobacteraceae; genus Ruegeria. Next base: position 84,062 of record NZ_QOCF01000035.1, on the reverse strand, counting down.
GACGCACCGGTCTTGATTGTGTTGCTGGCGCTTTTTGCGCTGCTTTCGCGCAACGCCAGAAGGCAACTACCGTAATTTCGGATTGACGCTGTGTTTCATGGTGCGTATCCCCTTGCATGCTCATCACAACGGCTTCCTGGCGTGATGGGAAAACCTTAATGGAGCACTTTCATGTCCCGACAGAACTACACATTTACTTCGGAATCCGTTTCCGAAGGGCACCCGGATAAGGTTTGTGACCGGATTTCTGATGCCGTGCTTGACGCATTTCTGAATGAAGAACCCGAAGCGCGCGTGGCGTGCGAAACCTTTGCTACGACCGACAGGGTCGTCATCGGTGGCGAAGTAGGTCTGTCTGATCAGGAAAAGCTGCACGATTACATGGGCCGCATCGACGAGATTGCGCGCGCCTGTATCAAAGACATCGGATACGAGCAGGACAAGTTCCACCACGAAACCGTCGAGGTGACGAACCTGCTGCACGAACAGTCCGCGCATATCGCTCAAGGCGTGGATGCAGCTGCAGACAAGGATGAAGGTGCGGGTGACCAGGGCATCATGTTCGGTTATGCGACCACGGAAACGCCTGCGCTGATGCCGGCACCGATCCAGTATTCACACGCGATCCTGCGCCGCCTTGCCGAAGTGCGCAAGAATGGCAGCGAACCCGCGCTGGGTCCTGACGCAAAATCGCAGTTGTCGGTCGTTTACCGTGACGGAAAGCCAGTCGGTGTCAGCTCGATCGTGTTGTCGACACAACACCTGGACGAAGCGCTGAGCTCGGCCGACATCCGCGCGATTGTCGAACCTTACATTCGTGAATCACTGCCCGAAGGGTGGTTGAGCAACGAAACTGAGTGGCACGTGAACCCCACGGGCAAATTCGTGATCGGTGGCCCGGATGGTGACGCAGGTCTGACTGGGCGCAAGATCATCGTAGACACCTATGGTGGCGCAGCCCCGCACGGCGGTGGCGCGTTCTCGGGCAAGGATCCGACAAAGGTAGACCGCTCGGCTGCGTATGCTGCGCGTTATCTTGCCAAGAACGTTGTGGCCGCCGGAATGGCAGAACGCTGCACGATCCAGCTGAGCTATGCGATTGGTGTGTCCAAGCCACTGTCGATCTATGCCGACACTCACGGCACTGGTGAAATCCCGGACGCAGAAATCGAAAAGGCTGTTGGTCAGGTCATGGATCTGACCCCGCGCGGCATCCGGCAGCACCTGCAGATGAACAAGCCTATCTATCAGCGCACGGCGGCCTATGGTCACTTCGGGCGTGAACCCGAAGCCGACGGTGGCTTTAGCTGGGAGCGGACGAATCTGGTCGACGCGTTGCAATCAACGGTTTAAGATACGACCGTTATCCCAGAGGCAGTTGGAGGCACCGATGGGCCTTAAACGCCTAGTCAAGAACTGGAAAGACAAACAAGTGGAAGCCATCCTCGCTGAGGACGGCTTTCGCAGATGTAGTGCTGAGGCTGTTCAGCCGATTGATGTCGCCTTCGTCGGATGGCCCAAATCGGGCAACAGCTGGTGCCAGTTTATAGTCGCAAACCTTTACTACGGTGTCGACACTTCGATCGCGTCGGACAAAATTGTACAAGATCTGGTTCCGGATGTTCACAGGTCTCGATTCGTCAGGCGGTACTCCGAACAGATGATTGTGAAATCCCACAATCTGCCTCAGCCAAATTTCAGAAAGGTTATTCATCTTGTTCGCGACGGGCGCGACGCGATGGTGTCATATTATCATTTCAGAAAGGCACTGGGGTTCAAAGGTACGCTGAACGAATTGATGGATGAAAACAGTGACGTTTACTCTACGTGGTGGGGCCACGCAGCAGCTTGGAACGACAATAAGTTCAACGCCGAAAAAATGTTGCTGCGGTATGAAGATCTGCTTGATGATGCCGAAAATCAAATTGCGCGAATAGCTGACTTCATCGGTGCTGACGCAACCGCTACGCGCGCTTCGGAAATTGCGGCTCAGACGACTTTTTCGGTTCTCAAGGACAAAGAGAAAAAACATGGCTTGGAGAACAAAGATTGGCCAAAAGACAAGCAGTTCTTCCGTCGCGGGAAAGTGGGTTCGTTTCAGGATGAAATGAGCGTTGATGATGCAAAACGTTTTGAAGATCGAGCAGGCGATCAACTGATTGGCTTTGGATACGCGTTGTCGTAAGGGGTGTGCGCTCTGCCAAGTTTGGAAAACAGCTCATGATACCCGATCGCCCGCGCAGAAACTTCTATGGCCGCTTCAAGGGAAAAACCCTGAAGCCCAGCCAAAAGACGTATCTGAACGAAGACCTTGATGCACTGTCACCGGGTGCGGTGGATTGGGAAACCAATCCCGAACGCCATCCGCTGGATCTGAAAGCTCTGTTCGGAGGCAGGGACGTCTGGCTTGAGGTCGGCTTTGGTGGGGGTGAGCATCTTGTGCACCAGGCTGCCAGCAGCCCCGATATCGGCATTATTGGGGCCGAACCGTATATCAACGGCGTCGCGATGCTGTTGGGTAAGATTCGTCAGGCCGGGGTCGAAAATTTGGCGGTGCATCCGGGCGATGTGCGCGATCTGTTCGATGTTCTGCCTGAGGCCAGCATCTCACGCGCCTTCCTGCTGTATCCCGACCCATGGCCCAAAACGCGGCACCACCGGCGCCGTTTTGTGACGCAGGAACATCTGGAGCCATTGGCCCGCGCCCTGAAGCCGGGGTCTATTTTCCGCGTTGCTACGGACATTCCTGACTATGTGCGCCAGACGTTGGAAGAAGTGCCCCGCGCCGGGTTCGAATGGCTGGCCGAGCGCCCTGCCAACTGGCGCGAGCCGTGGGATGACTGGATTTCCACCCGCTATGAACAGAAAGCCCTGCGTGAAGGCCGTACGCCACATTACCTGACCTTCCGCCGCAAAGACTGATTGCGGCTGGACCAACCGGCCCCAATTCGCTAATCCGCCTTGAACTGATAGCGAAAACAGGAGCCCCCATGTCCGGACACGGCACGCCCATCCCGATGACCTCGCACCCCTGCGGCCCGCTGACTGGAACGGCAGAGGTGCCCGGTGACAAGTCAATCTCGCACCGGTCGCTGATCCTGGGTGCGATGGCCGTGGGCGAGACCCGGATCTCGGGCCTGTTGGAAGGCGAAGACGTTCTGGACACCGCCAAGGCCATGCGCGCCTTCGGGGCCGAGGTCACTGACCATGGCGGCGGCGAATGGACTGTGCATGGTGTAGGTGTCGGTGGCTTTGCCGAACCCGATCAGGTGATTGATTGCGGCAACTCGGGCACCGGAGTTCGTTTGATTATGGGCGCGATGGCGACCTGTCCGATTTCGGCGACCTTTACGGGCGATGCTAGCCTGAATAAACGCCCCATGGCGCGGGTCACAGATCCGCTGGCTTTGTTCGGAACGCAATCGGTGGGCCGTTCAGGAGGGCGCTTGCCGATGACCATCGTTGGTGCGGCTGACTCCACTCCGGTGCGATACGAGGTACCCGTGCCTTCCGCCCAGGTAAAATCTGCGGTGCTGCTGGCTGGTCTCAATGCCCCCGGCAAAACTGTGGTGATCGAGAAAGAAGCCACACGCGACCATTCTGAACGGATGCTAGCGGGCTTTGGCGCGGAAATCACAGTTGAGGACACTGATGAGGGCCGGGTTATCACTCTGACCGGTCGCCCCGAGTTGAAACCGCAGGTCATTGCCGTTCCGCGCGATCCGTCCAGCGCGGCCTTTCCGGTCTGCGCGGCGCTGCTCACGCCGGGGTCGGACGTTCTGGTGCCGGGCATCGGCCTGAACCCCACCCGGGCAGGGTTGTTCACCACGCTGCGCGAGATGGGCGCAGATCTGACATACGAGAATGAGCGCGAAGAGGGCGGTGAACCCGTAGCCGATCTGCGCGCGAAATATTCGCCGAATATGAAGGGGATCGATGTTCCACCGGAACGCGCAGCCTCGATGATCGATGAATACCCTGTGCTGTCAGTCGTTGCGGCAAATGCCGCCGGCGTCACGATGATGGGCGGTGTAAAAGAGCTGCGCGTGAAAGAAAGTGACCGGATCGACGCAATGGCCCGGGGCCTGCGCGCCAACGGTGTAACCGTCGAAGAAGGTGATGAATGGTGGTCGGTTGAGGGGCTGGGCATCGGCAACGTCCCTGGCGGCGGCACGTGCGAGAGCTTTCTTGACCACCGGATCGCCATGTCGTTCATGATTTTGGGGATGGGCGCCAAAAAAGGTGTAACCGTCGACGATGCGGGCCCGATCGCCACCTCGTTCCCGATTTTTGAACCTTTGATGGCGACGTTGGGTGCAAAACTGCAGCGTAATAATCGGTAGGTTTGATGTCGAATTCTCAGTTCACAATCGCCATTGACGGGCCTGCGGCGGCAGGCAAGGGCACGATTTCAAAAGCGGTCGCGGCCCGGTTTGGCTTCGCGCATCTGGACACCGGGCTTTTGTACCGCGCGGTCGGCAGGCGGACTTTGCAGGGACTGGAACCGATTGCGGCTGCACAAGCCCTGACCGCTGAAGAGTTGGAGCAGGGCGATTTGCGCACGGCCGAAATTGCACAAGCAGCCTCAAAAGTTGCCGTGATCCCCGAGGTTCGGGCCGCGTTGGTCGATTTCCAGCGCGCTTTCGCACGTCGGAGCGGGGGGGCTGTGTTAGATGGTCGCGACATCGGTACAGTGATTTGTCCCGAGGCCGAGGTGAAACTTTTCGTCACCGCCAGCCCCGAAGTTCGGGCTGAGCGTCGTTATCTTGAACTGAACGCGAAAGGCGGCGATGTCACGCGTGAACAGGTGCTGTCGGATGTAAAAGAACGCGACGCGCGGGATACAGAACGCAGCACCGCGCCGATGAAACCGGCAGAAGACGCGGTCTTGCTAGACACGTCAGACCTGAGCATCCAAGCCGCGTTGGAAAAAGCCATTGAGATCATCAAGAAGGCAAGGCCCGCAAAATCGTAATTTCGCGGGCCTTTGGTTGTCAGATTACAGCTCTCCGACCGCGATGCTTTTGATATTTGACCACTGATCGTCAGCGGTTTTGGATGTGGCAGAGACATCCTTCAGGAAAGCCGCGCGGGTTTCTGCGTTCAGGAACAGATGCAGCTTACCGTCTGCTACCAGGTATTGATCCGGGTCACCGTCGAATTTTTTACCGACAGAAACGCCGAACGAACAGAACCCACCATGCTGTGGCAGGTACCCCGCCGGATTGGCCTCGAACGCTTCGCGGTTGGCGGCGCTGGTGAAATAGTAAGATGCGCCGTCAAAAGTGGCAGAATGGGTGGCAAAGCCATCGACCGGGTTGCCGTCGTTGACGAGGGCTACAAGATCGACCCCATGTGCGGCAAGCGGCGCACCGGCAGCAGAAATACCATTTGATACGTTGATCTCATCCGCAGCAAAGGCCGGGGCTGCGATCAGGGGCAATGTGGCGATCAGGGTGGTAAGAACGAGAGACTTCATTTGTGTTTCCTTTCCGGTTCAGTATCCGGCCAGCAGGTCTGCCAGCCGCTGAACCAAAGCTAGGAACTCGGTTCTGAACGAGCTATCGCAGAAAGCCCCGAGTATCTTGCAGATCGTTCAAAGCTGTGGGTGCCTTCGAAATACTGTTCACCAAGCTTTGTTTGGTCAGGTCTTCGCCTCGACCCTATTGTCGACCTATAGCCTGCAGGAGCGATGCCATGATCCGACTAGCCTTATTGATGATTTTCCTTGCCGGTGGTGCATTGGCTCAAGAGACGCCTGAGCCGGAACCCCCAATGACGTATGAGCGGTTGGGAAAGATCATCTTTGCGCTCGATCCTGACGCGAAACCGTTTGGACCGGGGTTCGAGCTGAAAGTTGGGGACGTAACAGTGCTGGTCGTTACGGATATCAATGCAGACCGGATGCGGGCCATGGTCGCGATCGGCAGCGCCGAAGACTTGTCGCCTGCGGACCTTGAACGCATGATGCAGGCGAATTTTGACAGTACGTTGGACGCGCGTTACGCGCTCGCGAATGATATCTTGTGGGCTGCGTACATCCATCCGCTATCGCGGCTGGACAAGAACCAGCTGATCTCGGGGCTGGCCCAGACAGTGAACATCGCCAAGACCTATGGCACCTTGTACACCGGTGGCGCGGCGGAATTCGGAGGGGGCGACAGTCAGGATCTACAGCGCGATCTGATCAAAGAACTTCTGAAAAAAGGCGAGGAAATCTGACACGCGCCCGGGGATTGCGTTTGCTCTGATTTCAAGTTGCCTCGCAGAAGCTGCGGTGCATCGGCGGCCCGGGCTGCCTTGAACGCTTTGCGGCTATGTGTGCTGCCCTGGGCCAGGGGGGCGGGTGACCGTGCGACGCTTTGCCCAAAGCAGGAACATGCATTCAGTTCAGAGCCTCCAAGACCCTAGCTGGATGCAGGAAACCTGCTATGCTTTGCCCATGCCAGAAGGGAAGGCTGCCATACAATCCTCAAAAACAAAAAGGGGAAGCAGCCAATAAATCCCTCAAGCCAACAGGGACAGAACAATATGAATAATCGTTTGCGTAAAATCACCATCGTAGGTGGCGGCACGGCGGGTTGGATGACCGCGCTGATCTTGGACATGGTGTTTTCACGCACCTCGGCCCCCAAGGATCGTCCGCGCCTCTGCCTGATCGAAAGCCCCAATATCGCCACCGTTGGCGTCGGTGAGGCCACGGTGCCGCGCATGCCGGTCACGCTGCGCCAAGCGGGCATTTCCGAGCGGGATTTTTTCCGCGAGACAAATGCGTCGTTCAAGCTGGGCGTGAAGTTCTGCAATTGGAACAAGGACGCAAAGGGCAATCGCATCGATTATGTGAACCCTTTTGCCCACGGTCAGTTGTTGGAAGGATTGGAAGCCGCCGAATACTTCTTGCGCTTTGGCAATGGCGATCGGGACTTTACGCAATCCATCTCGCCGCATGACGATCTGGCCCGCCTGTGCAAAGGGGGGCGACCGCTGGGTCAGCCCGAGTTCGAACAGCGGTTCGGCTATGCCTATCATCTGGACGCCGTGAAATTTGCAGGCATGCTCTCCAAGGTCTGCACCAAGCGCGGCGTCGAGCATATTCAGGACGAGGTGCAGGCGGTTGAGCTGGATGAACAGGGCAATGTCAGCCATCTGATGTTAGAGCGTAAGGGCCGCCACGACATCGAGATGGTCATAGATTGCACCGGGTTCCGCGGGTTGATCATCAACAAGGCTCTGGGTGAGCCGTTTATGGATTACTCGGAATACCTGCCCAACGACCGCGCCATGGCATTGCAGATCGAACATCCCGACCCAGAGAAAATCGAAAGCGTCACCCGGTCTACCGCGCTGGGCGCCGGTTGGACATGGCGGGTGCCGCTCTACAACCGTGTGGGCACGGGCTATGTGTATTCATCGGCGCATCGCACGGATGATCAGGCGGCAGAAGAATATCTCGAATGGTTGGGCGACAGTGGCAAGGGTTTGACACCGCGCGTGATCCCGATGCGCATCGGGCGTGCGCGCAATGCGTGGGTCAAGAACTGTCTGGCAATCGGTTTGTCCGGCGGGTTCATTGAACCGTTGGAAAGTACCGCAATCCATATGGTTGATCATGCAGTGCGCTGGTTCGCAGAACACTTGCCCACGCGCGACATCGAGCCATCGCTGCGGGCAAGGTACAATCGGCAAATGAACAATCTCTATGACGAGGTTCTGGATTTCATCTGTCTGCATTACCGATTGGGCAACCGCACGGACGACCAATATTGGATCGACGCACGCACAGAGATGAAGATACCGGATCGTTTGGCCGAAAACCTGGAATTGTGGCAACATCGCCTGCCCATGGAACACGATATCGAATTCGCGACGCTGTTTAACTTCCGCGTTTATCAGGCGGTTCTTTTGGGTAAGCAGGTCTATGATACCGGCTATGGAACCGGCATTCGTGATCGTCTGCGACCGTTGAAGAAACCGATCTGGTTCCAGTGGTGGAAGGGCGCGAAAGTGGATCTTGCTCAGATCCTCAAGGCGATGCCGGATCACAAAACACTGCTGCGCGATATCCGAGGAGAGCTGGAGCAACCCCCAGCCTTCGGTAAGGCGGCAGCGATGCAACCGACCGTCGCGATGCCGGGTGAACAACTTGCACCTGTGGCGATCCAGAACATGCCGAATCTTGCCGAAATCCAAAGTGGTCGGAAAGATCTGCAACTGTTTTAGACGTTCCGAACGCTCCGCGCAGTTTTGCGGTGATGGCAGCGTTAAACTGTGCTGCGCGGGCCAAGGACCCACTGGAGAAATGCAAAATGCCTGCGCTAAAGCGCGGGGCCTTCACGTAGCTTTTCCTGCTCGGACGGGGTGGGCGTGTGATTGAAGACAAAGGCCGTGCGGCAGGCTTCTTCTCCGCCCAGGTCTTCGATTTTCTGGCGCTGGTCGGCAAAGGCGCGGGCGTTGACCTTTTCGGGGTCGCAGATTTCGCGCAGACGGCGTTCCCCTTCGACCAGCGCGGTCTGAACCTGCGGATCATTTACCCGATCCAGCGCGCGGTTGGTCTGTTCTTGCGGATCGGTTGACAGGTCGAACAATTGTGGGGGCTGACCGACATAGTAGACGTATTTCCATTCGCCCCATCGCACCATGAAACTGCCGGTTCTTGACCCACCATCGTGGTATTCGCTGAAACCGGTTCGGTCGGGGTCGTCCGGCGCATTGGCCAACCCGATCAGAGACAAGCCGGGCTGACCAGCGTTGCCGTCGTCGTCTTCGACGCCACAGACGTTCCGGGCGGTGGAAGCGATATCTGTCAGATTGGTACATGTGGTGACACGTCGCCCTGACGGGATACCCGGACCCGCCGCGATCATCGGAATGCCTGCGCTGGCCTCATACATCACCTGTTTGGTCCAAAACCCCTGATCCCCCATCATGTCACCGTGGTCGGATACATAGATCACGACCGTATTTTCGGCCTGACCACTGTCGAACAAGGCTTGCAGGATCCGCCCCACGCAATCATCCATCAAAGAGGTCAGGCCATAATAAGCCGCCTTGGCTGCGCGCATTTTCTGTTCGTTGAAATAGTCGTCGTAGTTAAAGAACGCGGCGATGTTGCGCAGCTCTTCATGATCCGGCAGCCCTTTGCCATACCCGACCGGCAAATCCATATGAGCTGGATCGTAAAGGTCGTACCATTCCTTGGGACAAGTCAGGGGATAGTGTGGGCTGACCAGCGACACAAATGCTGCCCAGGGTTTGTCCTGGCGCGTGGGATCGGCCAGCCAGGCCTCGGCTGCGGCAGTAATGTCCAGATCGTAATCGGTATAGGTGCTGGGCCCGACGCCCACATCGCCCGCCAGCTCGGATGCCGAATCATAGTCTGGTGGGTTTTCGCGCAAAAGCCCAACGGCCCAGCCGACACCTCCGACCACGTGCATCGGCAGGATTTCCTCCGAGAAGCCATTGTCGTCTTCGTTGGACCTGAAATGCAATTTTCCAATAGAGACGACTTCGCGCCCTGCGTCACGCACCTGCCGCATCCAGCTGCGCGGGTGCCCGTCATAGGGGGTTGCGCTGTCCCAGTTTCCTGTTGTGTGAACCCAGTCTCCGGTCGCAAGCGCCGCCCGTGTGGGAACGCACATGGGTGAGGGTGTGTAGGCGGACTGAAACATCGTGCCACGCGCGGCCAGTGCATCCAGATTGGGCGTTTTGACAATCGGGTGGCCAGCGCATCCCATCGCGTCTTTGCGGTGTTCGTCTGAAATGATGACGAGAAAGTTCAGGTCTTGACGCATGAGATCCTCCGACTTTTTCAAAGCTTCGCAATTGGCGCAGACTTTGCTGTTCGAAACACGACATTCTTCGCAGGAATCGGGAAATGCGCCCAACGAGAGCGGTTGCATATCGATACTGATAATGTAATAACATATCAAAATGATCGAGCGAGCATGGCGATATCCACTGACACCTGAAAGCCTAGGTTCGTGCGCGCCGATGAAAGGAGCGCACAATGACTGACCGCCGAAAGAACCGAAACCTGCGCAGCCGGATCAAACGCCGCCGGCGGACGGGATCGCCAATGCAGGCCTATGATGCGTTGCCTGCCGAATTGCGATGGTGGCTTGCCTCGGCTTGTCTGCCGTGGAGTCCGGCCTCGGCGCTGCGCATTTGGCATAAGGTAGGCGGAGCGAATGATCCCAATGATGCCTATTCGCGTTTGAATGCGATTGAGCAATCCATGCTGCAACGGGACGGGCGCGTTTGGGACATGGAGCGGCGGGTGTGACGGCGGTCGATGCCCTGTATATCAAGGCTTTCCTCTTGCACATGGCGGGAATTCCGCATATACGCGCGCTGTCAACACAAGGGCGGTCAACGTCCGGATGACGTTACTGAGCAGGGCCGGGTCACCTCGGCCCTTTGTGTTTGTTTGCTCAGGGGCGCACCGGATCACGTCCGATGACATCAGGAAACAAGACCGGCGGAGACAACCGCTCGGCCAGTAAAAACGTATGTAAAGGAAAACACTGCCAGATGGCTGATACAACCATGGAGGAATTCGAAGCCCTCCTGAACGAAAGCTTCGAAATGGACACGCCCGAAGAGGGTTCTGTTGTCAAAGGCAAGGTACTGGCGATCGAAGCCGGCCAAGCCATCATCGACGTTGGCTACAAAATGGAAGGCCGCGTTGATCTGAAAGAATTCGCGAATCCCGGCGAAGCCCCTGAAATCGCTGTTGGTGACGAGGTAGAAGTTTACCTGCGCGCCGCAGAGAACGCCCGTGGCGAAGCCGTCATCTCGCGCGAGATGGCCCGCCGTGAAGAGGCATGGGACCGTCTGGAAAAAGCATATGCCGACGACCAGCGCGTCGAAGGTGCAATCTTTGGCCGCGTCAAAGGTGGCTTCACCGTCGATCTGGGTGGCGCAGTTGCGTTCCTGCCCGGCTCGCAGGTTGACGTCCGCCCAGTACGCGACGCTGGCCCGCTGATGGGCCTGAAGCAGCCGTTCCAGATTCTGAAAATGGACCGCCGCCGCGGCAACATCGTTGTTTCGCGTCGCGCTATCCTGGAAGAATCGCGTGCCGAACAGCGTGCCGAAGTCATTGGCAACCTGACCGAAGGTCAAACCGTCGAAGGCGTGGTCAAGAACATCACCGAATACGGTGCGTTTGTTGACCTGGGCGGCGTTGACGGCCTGCTGCACGTCACCGACATGGCATGGCGCCGTGTGAACCACCCGTCCGAGATCCTGACGATCGGTGAAACCATCAACGTTCAGGTCATCAAGATCAACAAAGAGACCCACCGCATCAGCCTTGGCATGAAGCAGCTGCAGGAAGATCCGTGGGATCTGGTTGCTGCCAAATATCCGCTGAGCTCGGTTCATCAGGGTCGCGTCACCAACATCACCGACTACGGCGCGTTCGTCGAGCTGGAAGCCGGTGTCGAAGGTCTGGTGCACGTGTCCGAGATGTCCTGGACCAAGAAAAACGTCCACCCCGGCAAGATCGTTTCGACCAGCCAGGAAGTCGACGTCATGGTTCTGGAAATCGACGGCGCCAAGCGTCGTGTGTCTCTGGGCCTGAAGCAGACCATGCGCAACCCGTGGGAAGTGTTTGCAGAAACACACCCCGAGGGCACCGAAGTCGAAGGCGAAGTCAAGAACATCACCGAATTCGGTCTGTTCATTGGCCTCGAAGGCGACATCGACGGCATGGTTCACCTGTCCGACCTTTCGTGGGACGAACGTGGCGAAGAGGCCATCCAGAACTACCACAAGAACGACGTGGTACAGGCTGTCGTTTCGGAAGTGGATGTCGAGAAAGAGCGTATCTCGCTGTCGATCAAAGCCCTTGGCGGTGACAAGTTCGCCGAAGCCGTGGGCGGCGTGAAGCGTGGTTCGATCATCACTGTCGAAGTCACCGCGATCGAAGATGGCGGCATCGAGGTCGAGTATGAAGGCATGAAGTCTTTCATCCGTCGTTCCGACCTGTCGCGCGACCGCGCAGAGCAACGCCCCGAGCGTTTCTCGGTCAACGACAAGATTGACGTCCGCGTCACCAATGTCGACAGCAAGACTCGTCGTCTGGGTCTGTCGATCAAGGCACGTGAGATCGCCGAAGAGAAAGAGGCCGTGGAACAGTACGGTTCTTCCGACTCGGGCGCATCGCTGGGCGACATCCTGGGTGCAGCGCTGAAATCCGGCGACTAAGTTCAGGCTGGAATTCCAGCCGAATTTGCGGCCCCGTGCAGACGCGCGGGGCCGTTTTTGTTGCGAATCAATATGTTCCGATTTTTGAGCTTATTCTGGCAGTCGTTCACGCTATAGGAGCGGAAATTGCGCGAACAAGCAAAAAATCGCACGACTTTGCTGTAAAATGAATGCTTTGCACACAGAGTTTACATTCCCCCGATCACGGTTTTTTCCTATACTGTCCAGAAGTATAGACATGGTTAACCGGTCGCCTGGGAGGGTAACACTCATGATCCGTTCAGAACTGATTCAGAAAATCGCCGACGAAAACCCGCATCTCTATCAGCGTGATGTCGAGCGGATTGTGAATACCGTGTTCGAAGAAGTGACAGATGCCATGGCGCGTGGCGACCGTGTCGAACTGCGCGGCTTCGGCGCGTTCTCGGTCAAACAACGGGATGCGCGCGTCGGCCGCAATCCTCGTACGGGTGAGACTGTGCAGGTCGAAGAAAAATGTGTTCCATTCTTCAAAACTGGCAAGTTGCTAAGGGACCGATTGAACGGTAAAGCCTGACACCATGATGCGTTACCTTCGATATGCTTTCCTGGCGATCCTCGGGATCGTTCTTGTGTCGATCTCGCTGGCCAATCGCCAGATGGTCGAACTGAAACTGATGCCGGATGCCCTGGCCGAGTTGCTGGGGCTTAATTTCTCAACGTCAATGCCATTGTTTGTCGTGGTGCTGGGCGGCGTTGTAGCCGGGTTGATCATCGGGTTCCTGTGGGAATGGCTGCGCGAGCACAAACACCGCCGCGATGCCTCGACCAAAACAGGCGAATTGCGCAAGCTTGAGCGTGAGGTCAAAAAGCTCAAGAAAAAGCAGAACGAGGGCAAGGACGACGTTCTGGCTCTGCTGGACGAAGCCAGCTAAGGCACCTTTATGACGAACGTAGCTGTCAAAATCTGCGGGCTGACCGCACCTGATCACGTGCGCGCTGCGGCTGATGCTGGCGCGCGGTATGTTGGGTTTGTTTTCTTCTCAAAATCGCCACGGCATCTGGCCATTGATGCAGCCGCGTCTCTGGCACAACTGGTACCTGCAGGCGTGGCCAAGGTTGCTCTGACCGTAAATGCGACGGACGAGGAACTGGACCGCGTCGTCGCAAGCGTGCCCTTGGACATGTTGCAACTGCACGGCAAGGAAACGCCGCAGCGGGTTTCTGAGGTTCGCGACAGGTTTGGCTTGCCGGTGATGAAAGCAATCGGCATCGCCGAGGCCGAAGATCTGAGCGCAATTGACCTGTATTCCGAGGTTGCAGATCAGTTGCTGATCGACGCGAAACCTCCGCGTACATCCGAATTGCCGGGCGGCAATGGGTTGGCCTTTGATTGGCGGCTGTTGGCCGGCCGGAAATACTGGCAAAAGCCATGGATGCTGGCCGGAGGGCTGACGCCGGACAACGTTGCCGAGGCGATCCGCATGACCGGCGCAAAACAGGTCGATGTGTCTTCGGGTGTCGAAAGCGCGCCGGGAGTTAAAGATACCATTAAGATTTCTGAATTCGTATCCGCCGCTCATTGATCTGATCGCTGACCTCCCCCGTATAAAATGCTGGGGAGGAACAAAGATGATTGCAGCGATTGGTGGGGTTTCCCTGCAACATTGGTACAACGCGCCAGAGTTCTTTTGGCGGGCCGGGCAAGCGTTGAAGCAGGCGCGAGGGGATCCATTATGCGAGCATGCGCAGATGTTCCCTCACGGTGGGCTCTACTTTTCACTCAGTGTTTGGCAAGACGCCGAGGCCATGCTGACATTTGCCCATTCGGGACCACACAGGCGCGTTCTTGCGGCGCCGGACCGGTTGTCCGTTACGCATGAGTTCCACCATTTCTCATGCATCGCGGTGCCGACCGAAGAGCAGGCCCTGCGGATATGGAAGCATCGCTATCGACCCGCGAAATGATACGTTTTGCCATGGCAAAACCATCCGCTACCTCCTATGAACAACGGGTACGACGAGGGAGACACCCATGGCCAACGATCTTTTCAATTCCTTCATGTCCGGTCCTGATGAACAGGGCCGTTTTGGCATCTTCGGCGGGCGGTTTGTCAGCGAAACGCTGATGCCGCTGATCCTGTCACTTGAAGAGGAATATGAGAAGGCCAAGGATGATCCGACCTTCTGGGCCGAGATGGACGATCTTTGGGCGAACTATGTGGGTCGCCCCTCGCCGCTGTATTACGCAGAGCGCCTGACCGAACATCTGGGTGGTGCGAAAATCTATCTGAAACGAGATGAGCTGAACCACACCGGCGCGCATAAGATCAACAACGTGTTGGGCCAGATCATTCTGGCGCGGCGTATGGGCAAGACGCGGATCATCGCTGAAACTGGAGCAGGGCAGCACGGCGTGGCGACAGCTACCGTCTGCGCCAAATTCGGCCTGAAATGCATCGTTTACATGGGCGCGCACGATGTACAGCGTCAGGCGCCCAACGTGTTCCGTATGCGTTTGCTGGGTGCCGAAGTGATTCCGGTGACCTCGGGCCGTGGCACGCTGAAGGACGCGATGAACGACGCGCTGCGCGACTGGGTGACCAATGTGCGTGATACGTTCTATTGCATCGGCACCGTGGCGGGCCCGCACCCGTATCCGGCGATGGTGCGTGATTTTCAATCGATCATCGGGAAGGAAGCCAAGGAACAGATGCAAAAGGCCGAAGGCCGTTTGCCCGACACGCTTATCGCCGCCATCGGTGGCGGATCGAACGCAATGGGGCTGTTTTATCCGTTCCTCGATGACAAGAGCGTAAATATCATTGGCGTCGAGGCTGGCGGCAAGGGCGTGAACGAAAAGATGGAGCATTGTGCCTCGCTGACCGGTGGTCGTCCGGGTGTGCTGCACGGTAACCGCACCTACCTGCTGCAGGATGATGACGGCCAGATCCTCGAAGGCTATTCGATTTCCGCCGGCCTGGATTACCCTGGTATTGGCCCCGAGCATTCTTGGCTGAATGACATCGGTCGCGCGAACTATGTCTCGATCACCGACAAAGAGGCGCTAGAAGCGTTCCAGCTGTGCTGTGCAACCGAAGGTATCATCCCTGCGCTCGAGCCCAGCCATGCTTTGGCGCATGTCATGAAGATCGCTCCTGAACTGCCCAAGGATCACCTGATCTGCATGAACATGTGCGGTCGCGGCGACAAGGACGTTCAGACGGTCGCCAAATACCTGAACTTTGACATGTCCGACACCGAAGGCCGTCCGGCCGGATAACGCGCCCGGGGCTTTGCGCCCCGGGTGTTTCATGTCACGCTGCATGGCATGCAAGACGCGTCCAGTTCCGAAAGACTCGATCAAAAGTACGATGCCGCAGCCCCCGGCTGGGCGGATAAGATGCGTCTGTTGGGCTATTTTGACGCCTATCTGGGGTTTCTGTCTATCGGTTCAGCAGATGAATTAGGCCGGAACGGGTTGGATGTAGGCTGCGGGACAGGCGCTTTTGCCGAGGCGCGTGCGGTCATTCAACCAGAAGGTCGGGTCACTCTGCTCGAGCCGTCCGGGAAAATGCTGAATCAGGCCAGGCATGCATTGGCGACAAGGGGTGTCACTTCACAAACGTCGCAATCTCGGTTGGAGGATTTTCAGTCAACCGAGCGGTTTGATTGCATTCTGGCCGCCCATGTCCTTGAACATTGCGATGACGCTACCGACGCCTTGCGACACATACGGAAACGGGCCGCGCAGGCGGCAAAGCTGTGGCTGGTCGTCAGCAAACCACACTGGTGCAACGCGATTGTCTGGCTGCAATGGCGCCACCGGTCCTACAGACCGCAACAGGTGGCCAAGATGCTAAAAGATGCGGGGTGGCTGCTGGAGGCGGAGCACAGTTTTCCAACTGGTCCGCCCTCGCGCACATCGCGCGGCTATCTGGCGCGCGCTGTGTAGAAATCTGGCGCGCGCTGTGTAGAAATCAATCCGGTGTTGGCGACATAGCCTGATCAGTTCTGGTGCAGAACCGTTTCGAACCCCTCGAACTGAGGTGGTCCCATAAGAGCCGACTGCGTCTTGCCGTTGCCAGCGTTTTTGTGCGCATCCCGGAATTGTTGGGATTTGGTCCAGGCCTCGAAATCGCTGCGATTGTCCCAGATCACATGACTGGAATACAGCCGATACCCTTCGCCCTCGGGGCCTTTCAGCAGGCGGAACTCCTGAAATCCTTGCAGTTCCTTCAACCGGCTTTCGCGGTCTTTCCATACGGTTTCGAATTCAGCTTCGCTGCCCAAACGGACTTTGAAGCGGTTCATGGCGATAAAGCTCATAGCCTACCTCGTTTTTTGACGGTTTCGCGCTTGCTAAACAAAGTGTCGGCTGGCGGGTTTCTTTGATGTCTTTTTGCCCCTGAGGTCAATCGGGTTTCACGGCGTTTTCGCGTAAGATCCCAATAGGGACGATGTCCAGCGCCTGCTGATGCGTGGCCTCCAGATCAACCTTGGGCGCGCAGCCTTCGTCATGGGTCTGCAAGAACCGCCCGGCACACAGACACCAGTTGTCACCGGGCTTGAGACCGGGGAAATCGAACTCGGGGCGCGGTGTGCTCAGGTCATTGCCGACATACTTGGAATAGGCCAGAAACTCGGCCGTCATGACCGCGCAGACCGTGTGACTGCCCTGATCTTCGGCGCAGGTGTTACAGGCCCCGTCCCGAAAAAACCCGGTTTGTGGATCGCGGGAGCAGGGGGCAAGGACGCCCCCCAGAACGTTTATGCTGTCCAGTTTTTGCATGGGCACACCTTACAGATTTTGGGCGATCGTGCGGAACATTTCTATGTTTGTTTCGTTGACGCCATCGTCACGGAAACTGCGATCAGCTCCGGTTGAAACGATAACAACACCGCGCGGTTGGTCGAAATAGATGTACTGACCATAAACGCCACGGGCCAGAAACTCTCCTTCATGTGCGCCGACGGGGATCCACCACTGGTAGCCATAGCCGATCTTTCCGGCTTTGGTCGGGGCGCTGGGAAAGACAGATTCCGCGATCCATTCGGCGGGTACAATCTGCTGGCCGTTGTGCTCGCCGTTTTGCAGGATCATCTGTCCAAACCGGGCAAAGTCGCGAGTGGTGAAGTTCAACCCGCCCAAGACGAAAGCCACGCCAGCGCCGTCGGTGACATAGTAGCCGTCGCGTTCAAGGCCCAGGGGTTCAATGATCTTTTCGGTCAGCAAGTCAGCCACAGACCGGTCCGTCGCGCCGCGAACAACCATGCCGATAACGTGGGTGTCGATCGAGACATATTGCCATGTCTCGCCGGGCTCGACGAACGTTTCGTTCAGCGAGGCAGCAAAGTCATCCAGCTCTCCACCCAGGGCGACGACGCGACCCATTCGGTTGATGTCGGAATTGTAGTCCAGATAATCCTCGTCGAATGTCACACCGCTGGCCATGTTCAGAACATTGCGGATCGTTGCGCCGTCATAGGCCGTCCCCTGCAGTTTCGGGGCGTATTTGACCACTGGATCGTCCAGCGATTCGATGGCGCCTTCCGCCATCAGGATGCCGAACAGGGCTGATAGATAGCTTTTTGCGACCGACCAGGAAATCCGGCGATCCTCGGGGGCGGTCCCCAAATAGTATTCTTCGAACCTGATCTGCCCATCCTGCATGACAAGCAGCGAGGTGACGGCCCGGTCTTCGATCCATTTGTCCGTGCCCTCGGGCAGGTCAAAACCGGGGCCGTAGGGCAGTTCGAATGTCGCACCTTCCCCCCTTGGCAGGTCGACAGTCAGGAAGGCGTCATCCATGTGAGAGAAGTTGTGAACGATCTTTTCTTCGGAAAACAAAGAGTTCACAGCCATCAGGCGCTGAATCTCTTCGCGCTTCCAATAGCCTACAACCACTGCTGCCAGCACCAACATCAAAACGATGCGCAGCACCCATTTCATCAGGGTTCGCATATGTTACCTCCAGCTTTTGGTGTGCATTGGAGCGCGGACTGGCGCAGTTCGCAATTGAGACGTAGCGGCAACATCGTTGGCCTTACTTGAACTTGTCCATCAGTTTTTGCATGGCTGACCTGGTATCCGCCTCGGGTTCAGGCGCAGCTGCAGGGACCGATTTCGAGGTGGCCACAGCGGTTTTTGATGACCGTGGCGGCGCAGCGCGCAATGCAACCGCGTTCATGAATTTGCCACCATCGCCATCTGCCAAATGACCGGCACCGTCGGAAACCCCTCGCAAGACGTCTTCAAGCCAATCCGAATCTGCCTTGGCAAAGTCACTCAGGACATAAGGCGAGACCAGTTCCTTACGGCCCGGATGCCCAATGCCCAGACGAACCCGATCATAGGCCGGGCTGATATGGTCATGGATCGACCGCAGACCGTTATGCCCGGCGTGACCTCCACCTGCTTTCGCACGCACCGTACCGGGTGCAAGATCCAACTCGTCGTGAAAAACGGTCACATCGGTTGAGTCCAGCTTATAAAAGCGCATCGCCTCACCCACGGATTGACCCGAGCGGTTCATGAAGGTTTGTGGCTTGATCAGCAGCACCTTTTCCGAGCCCAACCGCCCTTCGGCGATTTCTGCCTGAAACTTTGATTTCCACGGGCCGAAACCGTGATCGTCGGAAATCCTGTCCAGTGCCATAAAGCCGATATTGTGCCGGTTCCGGGCATATTTCTGCCCCGGATTGCCCAGTCCGACAAATAGTTTCATGGTTCTGCTCCGCGCGTCATTGTACGACTTGCTTCCTCATGCCCCGAATTGGATAGGAATTCCAGTGAGACTTCGTCTGCCATTGCCTGCCACCAACTGCAGCAGGTGAGGCGCGCTTGGCCAGAATGGGCCGTGATTTCAACCCGCCTGAGCGAATGTCGGAGCCGGCGGCAAGCTAGTGCGAAGATCCGCATTCGACAAAAAAAACGGGGCCGCAAAGGAACCCCGTTTCAAATTCAAGATACTGAAACCTGAACTTATTCTTCGGCTTCCTGACCGACGACTTCAACTTCGTCTACGGCCACTTCGCCCTCTTCACCCTCTTCGTCATCATCCGTCACCAGACCGGTCGGTGCGGAAACGTTCGCGATAACGAAGTCACGGTCGATGGTCGGTTTGGTGCCTGCGGGCAGGTCTACCGACGAAATAGTGACGACGTCGTTGATGTTCATGCCGGCGACGTCAACTGTGATCTTCTCAGGAATATCACCTGCGGTGCACAGCAGTTCGACTTCCGGACGGACAACCGTCAGAACGCCGCCCTTTTTGATGCCGGGTGCTTCTTCCTCGTTGACGAACTCAACCGGGATGAACAGGGCGATCTTGGTGGTCCGACGCAGGCGCATCAGGTCCAGGTGAGTCGGCAGGTCTTTGACGACGTCACGCTGAACGTCGCGGCAGATGACGCGAACGTCTTCCTGGCCTTCAACCTTCAGGTTCCACAGGGTCGACTTGAACCGGCCAGCCTTCAGGCGCTTGAACAGTTCGTTGAACGGGATCTGAATCGGCAGCGGTTCTTTGTCGCCACCAAATACGATGCCCGGAACCATGCCGTCGCGGCGTGCCTGACGAGCGGCGCCCTTGCCTGTCCCCGTCCGTTCCAGAGCTACGAGATCAGGAATCTCTCCAGCCATGATAATTCTCCAATGTTAGGGCGGGCATCCTCCAAGGCTGTATGCCCGCGTGAAGCCGCGTCCTTAGCTTGATTTGTCAGGTTTGGAAAGCGGTTTTTAGGGGTCTTCATACTTTGCGAGGCTCTGCCTCGCGCTCCGGGATATTTGGGGCCAGATGAAGATCGGATCCCCTGCTTCATCTGGCAGAAAATATCCCGGGGGAATCGCAGTTTGCTGCGGTGGGGGCAGAGCCCCCTTTAACATGGTTTGCTGGAAGGTTTTGCGAGATCAGGCTTGCCATCGGCCGCCGAAACCTTCGGGGATCAGTAGGTTGTGACGACCCAGACTGCTCACATCCCGCTCGCCACACAGGGCCATCGTGGTGTCCAGCTCTTTGTGGATAATATCCAGCGCAGTCGAGACACCTTGTTGGCCCATCGCACCCAGCCCATAGACAAAAGCGCGACCGATGTAAGTACCCTTGGCCCCAAGTGCCAGCGCTTTGAGAACGTCCTGCCCGGATCGGATGCCGCTGTCCAGATGGACTTCGACGTCATCACCAACGGCGTCCATGATTTCAGGCAAAACGCGGATCGAACTGAGCGCTCCATCCAACTGTCGCCCGCCGTGGTTTGAAACAACGATGGCATCGGCACCCAGTTTAGCTGCCATCCTGGCGTCTTCGGCATCCAGAATGCCTTTCAGGATCACCTTGCCGCCCCATTGTTCCATCAGCTTTTCGACCTTTTTCCAATCAAGGCTGGGGTCGAATTGCTCGGCCGTCCACGCGCCCAGCGATGAGGCGTCAGAGACGCCCTCGGCATGGCCAACGATATTGCCAAATTCGCGCCGATGTGCGCCCAGCATTTCTATCCCCCAAGCCCATTTGGTCATGAGGTTTGCTATTGTCTTGGCGGTCAGTTTCGGCGGCGCGGACAAGCCATTTTTCAAGTCTTTGTGGCGCTGCCCCAGAATTTGCAGATCTAGGGTGATCACCAATGCGGAACATTTGGCATCCTTGGCGCGCTGGATCAGGCGGCCGACGTAGTCCTGATCCTTCATGGCATAAAGCTGAAACCAAAAGGGTTTGCTTGTATGCCCTGCAACATCCTCGATCGAGTTGATCGACATGGTCGACAGGGTGAAGGGCACGCCGAATTCCTCGGCAGCCTTTGCGGCCTTCATCTCACCGTCCGCGTGCTGCATGCCTGTCAGGCCAACAGGGGCCAGAGCCACCGGCATCGCAACATCCTGCCCGATCATCTGCGATGCGGTCGAGCGCCCGTCCATGTCCACGGCGACCCGCTGGCGCAGCCTGATATCTTCGAAATCCGAGCTGTTGTCGCGGAAGGTCTGTTCGGTCCAGCTGCCACTTTCGGCATAGTCGAAAAACATGCGCGGCACGCGGCGTTCGTAGATACGTTTCAGATCGTCGATATTGGTAATGACGGGCATGAGGTTCGGCCTTCGCAGTATTGGTGATGTTTGTTACCAACCATTTGAGGCCCTCGCAACGCTGGGACGTTGCGAGGCAACGCCAGTATCCCCGGGCAACAAAAAACGCGGCCGGACAGGGCCGACCGCGTCGAAAATTGATCAGGCCTCACTCAGGCCAAGTGCGCGCCGTCAGCCAGAGATTTCACGAAATCCAAGACTTCGCCGATGGGCTTGCCCGCAGCGATCTGGCTGACGATAGCAGAGCCAACCACAGCACCATCAGCAACCGTTGCGATTGCCTGTGATTTTTCAGGTGTATTGATCCCGAACCCGACGATCACGGGTAAATCGGTTGCGGATTTGATGCGGGCGACCTCGGGGCCAACATTTGTGGCTTGGGCTTCGGCCGCACCCGTAATGCCGGTGATCGATACGTAATACACAAAGCCGGATGTGTTCTGCAGAACGCGGGGCAAGCGCTTGTCATCGGTGGTTGGCGTGGCCAAACGGATAAAGTTCAGACCTGCAGCTTGTGCGGGCAGGCATAGTTCTTCGTCTTCTTCCGGCGGCAGATCGACGACGATCAGACCGTCAATTCCGACCTCTTTGGCATCTGCAAGAAATTTGTCGACACCGCGGCTGTAGATCGGGTTGTAATACCCCATCAGCACAATCGGAGTGGTGTCGTCGGTTTCGCGAAACGCTCGGGCCAGATCCAAAGTCCGCTGCAAAGTCATGCCGCTGTCCAGTGCGCGTTGACCGGCGGCTTGGATCGTCGGGCCGTCTGCCATCGGATCGGTAAAGGGCAGGCCCAGTTCGATGACATCGACACCTGCGCCAGGCAAGCCCTTTACGATTTCAAGCGAGGTTTCGAAATCCGGGTCACCGGCCATGATATAGGCGACGAACGCCTTCTTTCCCTGTTCTTTCAGAGCGGCGAACTTGGCGTCGATACGGGTCATAAGCTGTCCTTGCAATCAGGTTCAGACCTGATGTGCAGAAACTTTGAAAAGAAATCAATCCCGGTTCGCAGCGCGGCCCCTAGAACGCAAGGTGGTATCTTAGCAGCACGGAATTGACGCCCGGGTTTTCCTGTTGCGTGCTTGCATTGGATTTATGCGTAATCGCCACCGAGACTTTGTTGCCGCTGTTCAGTGTATAACCGACGCCCAACAGGCTGCGGATCTGGAAACTGCCGCCCAGGTCGTTCAGTTCCTCTGATTCAGAGAAATAGCCGGGCATGACGCTGCCCTCTACGAACCAGCGTTCAGCGAAGGTATATGTACCGATCAGGCCAGCACCCACATGGACGTCACCGGCTTCGTCCACCGTCAGCGCACCGCCCCATGTCGCGGACAGGCGTGTCGCCTCGTAGAAAGGGCGGTGATGGTATTCGACCGAAAAGGCGGCCTGGTCTTTTGCGTCACTTTCGGAAAAATCTGCATATCCGGCACCGAAGACAACTGATTGCGCGTGTGCGGAGGTCGCGGCGAAAAGAACCCCAAGGGCAAGAACGAAAGATCTCATGTCAGCATTCACTATTCAATTTTTCTAAATTGCTAATTGGTGATTCTAGTGCTCTCATTTCAATGTGAGCAAGCGCACAAAGCCGTGACAATCAATTGTGTTGTCAAAACGCCCTTGCGTACCTAATGCGCCCGCTGGCTTGCGCATTGTGCCCGACCTGCATAGAAGCTGCGCTCGAATGCTATGCAGGAGGCCGTCATGGGCTTTAAAATGGGAATCGTGGGTCTGCCGAATGTGGGTAAGTCGACCCTCTTCAATGCGCTGACCAAAACCGCAGCTGCGCAGGCGGCGAATTTCCCGTTCTGCACGATCGAACCCAATGTGGGCGATGTGGCCGTCCCCGACGACCGGCTGGACAAGCTGGCCACCATCGCAAGCTCCAAGCAAATCATTCCGACGCGCATGACCTTTGTGGATATTGCCGGTCTGGTGAAGGGTGCCTCGAAAGGGGAGGGGCTGGGCAACCAGTTTCTGGCGAACATCCGTGAAACCGACGCCATTGCGCACGTGCTGCGCTGTTTCGAAGATGGCGATGTGACCCACGTGGACGGCCGCGTCGATCCTGTGGCCGATGCCGATACCATCGAGACCGAGTTGATGTTGGCCGATCTGGAAAGCATCGAAAAGCGCCGTGCCAATCTGGTGCGCAAGCTGAAAGGCAACGACAAAGAGGCGCAGCAGCAGGAACGCTTGCTGGCCGAAGCGCAGGCGATGCTGGAAGACGGCAAACCCGCGCGTCTGGTCGAAGTCTCTGACGAAGACGCCAAGGCATGGACGATGCTGCAGCTGCTGACCACAAAACCGGTTCTCTATGTCTGCAACGTGTCCGAGGAAGAAGCCGCCGAGGGCAACGAAAATTCCGCGCGCGTGGCTGAAATGGCCGCGGCTCAGGGCAATTCCCACGTCATCATCAGCGCCAAGATCGAAGAAGAGATCAGCCTGCTGGAAGAAGACGAGGCGCAGATGTTCCTGGAGGAAATGGGTCTGGAAGAGCCCGGCCTCGACCGTCTAATCCGCGCGGGTTACGACCTGCTGAAATTGGAAACCTATTTCACCGTTGGCCCGAAAGAGGCCCGCGCCTGGACGATCCGCACGGGCACCGCCGCGCCGCAGGCCGCTGGTGTGATCCATGGAGATTTCGAAAAAGGTTTCATTCGCGCTGAGACGATCGCCTATGACGACTACATCGCTGCCAACGGTGAACAAGGCGCAAAGGAAGCAGGCAAGATGCGGGCCGAAGGTAAGGGCTACATCGTCAAAGACGGCGATGTGATGCACTTTTTGTTCAATACCTGAGGACACCTCGACTTCATGACAGAGATTGATGAGACTGCGCTTCACTGTTCCACTCTTGTTGGAAGGATGGCCCACTCTCTGAAGTTGCGTTTCACACGCAATGAAGCTTGGGCACTGAAAGTTGCGAAGAAAGTGCCTGTTATGGGCTTTTTTACATTTGGAACGTTATGGGTTTGGTTCTTTTTACCCATGATCCCTGTTGGTATTTTCTGCGTCTGGCTACTTGAGAACGCTGGCGTGATTGGCGCAATAGCCTCAACGGTTCTGGGGGTTGGTGGATTGGCGATCGTCGCCCCATGGTTCTTTCGATGGTACTTCATCTGTGTGGGTCTGATATTTGGGCGCAAAAGGATGGCGCTTTCGAAAGAGGATCAAGTCTCAAGCCGGTTGAAATGCTTGCAAGGCGGGTCGCCTTTTCCTTGAACAGCAGGCTCAGAACTCCGGTTGAATAAGTGTACGCTGACCGTGCGCCCTCCACATACTCACGCTTTTCTCTTTGGCCCAAACCTCGATAGTGTAATTTGCAACATACCATCCGAGAAAACTCCAAATGATCGAAATCCGTGACCTCCAACTGCTCAACGCTCTGGCGCGGCATCGTCATTTTGCCAAGGCGGCCGAGGAATGCGGGATTTCTCAGCCGGCGTTTTCCATGCGCATTCGGAATCTCGAGGACCGGCTGGGTGTCTCAATCGTGCGCCGCGCCAACAGGTTTCAGGGTCTGACTGAAGAAGGCGAGATGATCGTCCAACGCGCGCGACGCATTCTGGATGAGACAAAGGCGTTGGAACAGCAGGTTCTGGCTTCGAAGGGTGAGATTACTGGGACACTCAAACTGGGCGTAATCCCAACCGCGATTGCCTTTACCGGACGGCTGATCAAGCGGCTGCATCAGGCGCATCCGCGCGTTGTCACACGGATCGAAACCATGTCGGCCTCGTCCATTCAGCACCGGTTGGACGAAGGTAGTCTGGATGCGGGAATCACCTATGGCGACAGCATTGGCACCGACCTGCGGCAGGTGCAGCCGTTGTACGAAGAGACTTACGTGCTGTTGATCCCGTCACATATGACCGAAGAAACCGGGCCGATCCCGTGGACACAGGTCGCCGAGTTTCCACTCAGCCTGCTTGAGCCGCAGATGCAGAACCGTCGCATTCTGGACCGCATCTTTGCTGAGCAGGGGCTCCACCCCCAAGTGGTTGCCGAAACCAGTGGCTTTACCGCCTCAATGGTCATGGCGCGTGAAGGGCTGGCAGCCACCGTTGTGCCCCGCGTTCTGGTTCGGGCGCTGGGTGATCTTAAGGGTACGAAAGTGCTGCCTCTGGTCGATCCTGTTGTAAGTAAACCGATTTGCCTGGCCACCTTAAGTCGAGACCCTGAATTGCCGACGGTTGGAGCCTTGCGCGCTGTGGTGACGTCTTTACGGTGATAAGGTGTCGTTATCGTGCGATAGCGATAAGCGATTTGACGATATGCTATTCTGATGAGACACGGAGCCTTAATCGGAGGGCATCATGGCACCATTAGATACCAAGCCATCAGGCGCACCCAAGGGCGTCTGGAAGTCAGGTAAAGGCAAAGGGCGGCATACGCCCAAAGGCCGTCAGTTCACAGATGGGGCGCAGGCCGAGATCGTGCGCCTGCTGGGCGACCGCCCGCGCCGTCGCGATCTGCTGATCGAATTCCTGCATTTGATCCAGGACGAATGCGGCCATATCAGCGCCGACCATATCGCGGCACTGGCGGTTGAGATGCGGATCGGTCAGGCAGAGATCTACGAGACCGCGACGTTTTATGCCCATTTCGACGTGGTGAAAGAAGGCGAGGTTCCTCCGCCCGCGTTGACGATCCGCGTCTGTGACTCTCTGTCCTGCGAAATGGCCGGTGCCCAGCAGTTGCAGAAGGCGCTGGAAGGTGGCTTGGATGCATCCGAAGTGCGTGTGGTGCGCGCGCCCTGCATGGGGCGTTGCGATACGGCCCCGGTGCTTGAGATTGGTCACAACCACATCGACCATGCGACCCCTGAAAAGGTGCAGGCCGCAATTGCCGCCGACGACACCCACGCCCATCTGCCCGAATACGAAACCTTTGCTGCTTATGAGGCAAACGGTGGCTACGCCAAGCTGAAAGAGCTGCGCGAGAGCGGCGACTGGGAGAAAGTACAAGAAGACGTTCTGTCCTCAGGCCTGCGCGGTCTGGGTGGTGCTGGCTTCCCGTCCGGCAAGAAATGGGGCTTTGTTCGTATGAACGAAGGCACCCGCTATCTGGCCGTGAACGGTGACGAGGGCGAGCCCGGAACCTTCAAAGACCGCTATTATCTGGAGCGTGCGCCTCATGTTTTCCTTGAGGGTATGCTGATCGCCGCTTGGGCGGTCGAGGCAGAGACCTGCTTCATCTACATGCGTGATGAATATCCTGCGGTGCTGGAAATCCTCGCCCGCGAGATTGCCGCGTTGGAAGAGGCGAGGATCGTCGAAAAGGGTTACATCGACCTGCGCCGGGGTGCTGGTGCTTACATCTGCGGTGAAGAATCTGCGATGATCGAGTCGATCGAGGGTAAGAAGGGCTTGCCGCGTCACCGTCCTCCGTTTGTGGCGCAGGTCGGGGTCTTTAACCGTCCGACCTTGGTGCACAATGTCGAGACGCTGTATTGGGTCTCGAAGATCTGTCGCGAAGGGCCACAGATTCTGAACTCTGTCGAAAAAAATGGTCGCAAGGGCCTGCGCAGCTATTCAATCTCGGGGCGGGTGGCCAAGCCGGGTGTTTACCTGCTGCCTGCGGGTTCGACCATTATGGACGTGATTGAGGCCGCTGGCGGCATGATCGAAGGTCAGACCTTCAAAGCGTATCAGCCGGGTGGGCCGTCTTCGGGTCTGCTGCCCGCGTCAATGGACGATATACCATTGGACTTTGACACGCTGCAGCCACATGGCACCTTCATCGGATCCGCCGCTGTGGTGGTTCTGTCCGATCAGGACACCGCACGCGATGCCGCGCTGAACATGCTGCGGTTCTTCGAAGATGAAAGCTGTGGTCAGTGCACCCCATGCCGAGCAGGCTGCGAAAAGGCGGTGAAACTGATGCAGGCTGACAAGTGGGATCAGGATTTGCTGGAAGATCTGTGCCAGGTCATGGGCGATGCTTCGATCTGCGGTCTGGGGCAGGCGGCCCCGAACCCTATCCGCCTGGTCATGAAACACTTCGCTGACGAAATCTGAGGGAGACAGAGCCATGCTTGATGCAAGCCCAACCAAGACCGTCACCTTCAACCTGAACGGCGATGATGTCACCGTGCCCGAGGGCTGGACCATCTGGGAAGCCGCCAAGGGGCAGGGATTTACCATTCCGCACCTCTGCCACAAGCCGCAGCCGGGCTATAAACCCGACGGCAACTGTCGCGCCTGTATGGTCGAGGTGGAAGGCGAGCGCACTCTGGTCGCCTCGTGCATCCGCCCTGCGGCGGAGGGTATGGTGGTAAAAACCGATAGCGACCGGGCCGAGAAATCGCGCGCAATGGTCATGGAATTGCTGGTCGCCGACCAACCCGAAGAGGCGCACGATAAATCCAGCCACTTCTGGGATATGGCCAAGCTGAACGATGTCAGTGACAGCCGCTTCCCGGCAAAAGAAGCCGAGAAAATCCCGCTGTTGGATGACAGCCACGTCGCAATGCGCGTCAATCTGGACGCTTGCATCAACTGCAACCTCTGTGTCCGTGCTTGTCGCGACGTGCAGGTCAATGACGTGATTGGCATGGCCGGTCGGGGACACACCGCGCAAGTGGTGTTTGACCAGAACGACCCGATGGGGGATTCGACCTGTGTCGCCTGTGGTGAATGTGTTCAGGCCTGCCCGACAGGTGCGTTGATGCCAGCCACTGTGCTGGACGATCAGCAGCAGGGGGACAGCAAGGATTACGATAGCGAAACCGAAAGTGTTTGCCCGTTCTGCGGTGTTGGCTGCAAAGTCTCGCTGAAGGTCAAAGACGGCAAGGTCAAATATGTCGAAGGCATCAACGGCCCGGCAAACGAAGGCCGTCTGTGTGTCAAAGGCCGCTTTGGCTTTGACTATATCCATCACCCGCACCGCCTGACCAAGCCGTTGATCCGGCGTGAGGATGCGCCTGCGAAGGGGTTGAATGTCGATCCGGGCAATCTGGGCACTCATTTCCGCGAGGCGACTTGGGAAGAGGCAATGGATCTGGCGGCCACCAAGCTGAAGGCGCTGCGTGATGAAGATCCGCGCAACGTCGCTGGCTTTGGTTCGGCCAAATGCACCAACGAAGAAGCCTATCTGTTCCAAAAGTTCATTCGTCAGGGCTTCAAGCACAACAATGTCGACCACTGCACACGTCTGTGCCATGCCTCGTCCGTGGCGGCGCTGATCGAGAACGTGGGCTCGGGCGCGGTGACCGCCACCTTTAACGAGGTCGAGAACTCGGATGTGGTTATCATCATCGGCGCGAACCCGATTGAAAACCACCCCGTGGCGGCAACCTACTTCAAGCAGTTCACCAAACGCGGTGGCAAGCTGATCGTGATGGACCCGCGCGGCGTCGGTATGCGCAAGTTCGCGGACGAGATGCTGCAGTTCCGTCCGGGTGCTGATGTCTCGATGCTCAACGCGATCATGAACGTGATCGTCGAAGAGGAACTGTACGACAGCCAGTACATCCACCGCTGGACCGAGAACTGGGAAGCCGAGAAAGAGCATCTGCGCGCCTTCACGCCCGAGGCAATGGCGCCGATTTGCGGCATTGAGCCGGATCAGTTGCGCCGTGTCGCGCGTACCTTCGCGCAGGCCAAGGCAGGTCTGATCTTCTGGGGTATGGGCGTCAGTCAGCACATCCACGGCACCGATAACTCGCGTTGTTTGATCTCGCTGGCTCTGATGACCGGAAACGTTGGTAAACCCGGCGCGGGTCTGCACCCGTTGCGCGGTCAGAACAATGTGCAGGGCGCGTCTGACGCGGGTCTGATCCCGATGTTCCTGCCCGATTACCAGTCGGTTATGGACGATGACATCCGGGCCAAGTTCAACAATGTCTGGAACTCGGACGACTTCTCGAACGAGAAGGGCCTGACCGTTACCGAGATCATCGATCAGGCGTATGCGGGCAACATCAAGGGCATGTACATTCAAGGTGAAAACCCGGCGATGTCCGACCCTGATGTTGGTCACGCACGGGAAGCATTGGCCAAGCTGGAGCTGATGATCGTGCAGGATATCTTCCTGACCGAAACGGCCAACTATGCTGACATCATCCTGCCCGCCTCGGCGCTGTATGAAAAGAACGGTACCGTGTCGAACACCAACCGTCAGGTACAGCGTGTGCGTCCGGCTGTGGCACCTCCGGGTGAGGCGCGTGAGGACTGGAAAATCACCGTTGAGCTTGCGCAACGCATCGGACTGAACTGGGATTACACGGATGTATCCGAGGTCTTTGCCGAGATGAAGCTGACCATGGCGTCGCTCGACAACATCACCTGGGACCGGCTTGAGACCGAGACGATCACCTATCCGTCGCTCAGTGAAACCGATCCGGGACAGGCGATCGTGTTCGGTGATGGCTTCCCGCGGACAGACGGACGGGCCAAGTTCACCCCGGCCAGTGTCATCCCGCCGGATGAAGCGCCGGATGAGGAATACCCGATGATTGCCACCACGGGTCGTCAGTTGGAGCATTGGCACACCGGGTCGATGACCCGCCGGTCCAACGTTCTGGATGCTGTGGAACCGGAAGCAAACTGTTCGATGAACCCGCGCCAGCTGAAACTGATGGGGATCGAGCCGGGCGAGATGATCCGACTGACCACGCGTCGTGGCTCGATCGAAATCATGGTTCGAGCCGATCGGGCGATCGCCGAAGATATGGTGTTCATTCCGTTTGCCTATGTCGAGGCGGCGGCGAACATTCTGACCAACTCGGCCATCGACCCGTACGGCAAGATCCCCGAGTTCAAGTTCTCGGCCATTCGCGTTGAAAAGATTGAAGACGCCATCGCGGCGGAGTAAATCCGCCACGTGCACCATTAAAAAGGCGGCCCATTGGGTCGCCTTTTTCTTTCCTTGACAGCAGCTTACCTGCGGCCAACCCTGTCACCGGTCTTGGTGGAGGAGTTTTACATGCCGCGCCGCTTCGTCGATTTGTCCGTTCCGTTGGAAACCGGCATCGTGTCGGACCCGCCAATCATGTTGCCGGAAATCGAATATCTGCCCCATGACCAGACCGCCGAACAAGTCATGTCCTTCTTTCCGGGCCTGCGGAAAGAAGATCTGCCGGGCGGCGAGGGCTGGGCTATCGAACGCCTTCAGATCGCCACGCATAACGGCACCCATCTGGATGCGCCTTACCATCACCATTCGACCATGAATAATGGTGAGAGGGCGATCACCATCGACGAGGTGCCGCTGGAATGGTGCATGAACCCCGGCGTGAAACTGGATTTTCGCCACTTCGACGATGGCTATGTGGCGACTGCCGCCGACGTCGAAGCCGAGTTGAAACGGATTGGCCACGAATTGCAGCCGTTGGATATCGTCGTCGTGAATACCTCGGCTGGCACGCGGTATGGGCATCCGGACTATCTGGCCAAAGGATGCGGCATAGGGCGCGAGGCGACGCTGTACCTGACCAAACGCGGGGTTCGCGTGACCGGAACTGACGCCTGGAGCTGGGACGCACCGTTTCCATTGACCGCGCAGGAATATGCTGAAACGCAAGATGCATCGATTATTTGGGAAGGGGACCGGGCCTCGATGGAAGTTGGTTATTGTCACATGGAAAAACTGACGAACCTTGAAACCTTGCCGCCGACTGGGTTCGAGATTTCCTGTTTCCCGTTCAAGATCAAAGGGGCCTCAGCTGGATTCATCCGCGCGGTTGCGATCTTTGAGACCCAAGAAGGAGCACCTGATGCAACTGACGCCTGAAACGCTGGCCGGACATGACGGACCCTATGATGCCCCGCTTGAATTCCGCGGGTTCAAGGCGCGCCCCGAGTGGATTGATTATAACGGTCACATGAACGTGGGCTGCTACGGCGTCGCTTTCGACAATGCGCTAGAGCTGTTGATGATGGATCATCTTGGGCTGGGTGAGGCACAGGTCAATGCGATGGGGCAGGGACCTTACATTTTGCAATCCCACATGAATTTCCTACGCGAAGTACTGGAAGGTGAGGCCTTCAGCATCCGGTTTCGGATGCTGGACGCAGATCACAAACGTGGCCACTATTTTGCGCAGATGGTGTCTGAAAAAGACGGCGCCATCTGCGCCACGCAGGAAGCGTTGTTCATGAATGTTAGCCATACGACCGGCAGGTCGGTTCCCTATCCGGACTGGGCGGTCGCACGTCTTCAGAGTATGCTGAAGGATCATGCGGCGCTAGACCCGGCCCCAGAGGTCGGACACCCGATCGGCATCCGCAGAAAGTGAGCTGAGGCCTGCTTAGTAGTCGCGTGAAAAGAAGACCCCAACACCGGTCTCACCCCGGCCATCTACAGTGCCTTTCACGGTGAAGCTGTCGGTAACATCCAGGTTCAGATTCACCTCGGTGTCGCCTTCGGTGTTTACGGTGAAATCGGTGTAGAGGTTGTCGCTCAGATACGCCCCGGCGCCGAGCCGGCCTGCACCACCTTCGGACACGCCGATGTCCACGGTGTCGACGCCCGTTGACTCCCGCAGGCCTTTGGTCGCGTCTCCGCCAGCGCCGCTGAGTTGCGCCAGCGAGGCCGCCATCTGAGCGATTACGAACGGTGACAATTCTGAGAAGCGATTGCCGAACAACAGCATAGCCAGCGCTTCCTCGGCTGGGCGCTCGGGGTCGGAAAAGACGTTGACCTCGGGCGAGTCCAGTGGTCCGGCGATCTCGATCGTTGCGGTACCGTCAGAGGTGCTGGTCGAGGATTCGAACTCGATATAGGGCGTCAGGTCCCCTTGCAGCGTCACAATGCCCTTGGTCAGGGCCAGCCTGCGCCCCAGAATGTCAAAATTACCACGGATCAGCTCGATCTGACCCGATGGGATGACCGAGGACGTGGTGCCGCCGATGTTTATTCTTCCACCAAGCTCTGCGTTGACGCCACGTCCGCGGACAAACACGGCCTTGGGTGCCAAAAGACTGACATCCAGGGCGATACGAGAATTGCTTTTATTGCCGTCTTCCTTTTGGACGAGGCCCGCGCGTTCACGGGTCACATAGCCTGACCCGCTTTCATTCACATGCACGATATCCGGGACGGGTGCCGCCCCCACGGCACCTGATGCGGCCGCTAGGTTGATATTGGTTTCGCCAAACGTGATCTGTCCGGCGATCGAGCTGTTACCCGCCAGCGCCCCGGTCATCGCAATTTGCCCGTTCAGCGTGGTTTCATACAGCAACTGATCGGTCAGTACGAGGCTGTTGAGGGCGGTCGTGATATTGGCATTGAATGGTGGGGAGAGGTCTACTGGGCCGCTGACGGTAAAATTGCCGCCGGCCCGTGGTCCGCCACTCAGGGAAATAGTGGCGCGGCTATTTGCAAGTTGGACCGATCCGCTGATGCCAGTGATCGTCTGTCCCGCGCCGGGGATTGCCAGCGACGTACCTGACGTGGTGATTGATCCGGACAGGGATTCCAGTGCGGGTTTGCCCGACAGGGTCAGGTCATAGCGAGCGCTGCCGTCGATCTTGTTGGGCGTGATAAAGATATTGGCGATGCCAAGATTGACGCCGCCAACGGCTTTCATGTCCGCTTCTCCGGAGCTTTCATCGAAGGTACCAGAGACTTTGCCGCTAATCTCCGCAGGCCCTTCGGCCTGGGCGTCGATTGTCCAGACGCCATTGTTGCGCTTAGCGCTGCCATTGGCGGCCACTGTACCCGGAAACTCAGGTACAAAACGCTCGATCCGGTTAAATTTAGCGTCAAAATCCAGATCAGCCGACCCATCGCTGTCCACCGTCCCGGCAAGCTTGGCGTACGAGCTGTCGGGGCCATTCAGGTTGACCGTACCTTCCACGCCCTTGGATGCCGGGGCAACGTTTCCATCTAACGTCAGTGGACCGGACATCGTGTTCAACACCCGGGCCAGATCGTCCAGCTGGACCGAGAAATCCAGCCCGCCCGATTGACGGTCCAGCTTGCCCGAAGCCGTGGCGGTTATGGCCGTTCCGTTCAGGCGGAACGTTTGAATGCTAAGGCCATCTTCCCCATTCTGGGCATCTACGGACAGGGTTGTCTGGCCCTGGATCAGCTTGTCCACGGCCTCGATGCCGGTTTGGATGTCGTTGGCATCAAGGTTGCCCTGAACATCGAATGCCCGGGTAGACAGGGTACCGTTGCCTTGCACGTTTGCCGCGATCGAACCGGCAAGATCACGCCCGGCCAACCCGGAAAACAGGGAAAGGTTCGGCACATTCAACTGCGCTTGGCCATCTGCCGACAGATCTCCGGTAGGGTCGTCTACGGTCGCCTGAACCTGTGCGCTAAGGGCGCGGCCATTCACCGAGGCGCTGCGGATGTCGATACTGTCTGCGGTTCTGGAACCGTCCCATTCGATCTCGGTTCTGCCGGTCAGGAGAGGGTCGATATCGGCCATGCCGGTCTTTATGTTTTGACCTATCACGCTGGCTGTACCGTCAAACTCCAGCGTTTGCACCGTGCCTATGCCGCTCACGGTCGCCTGCAGTGAACCGCCAAGGTCCCGTTTTGCCAAGCCAGAGAAGATCGACAAATCCGATGCGCTGACACGGGCCTGCCCATCAATGGTCAGGTTGTCGTCAGGTGTCGTCACAACGCCGCTGGCTACAGCTTTGGCAGCCTCGCTGTCCAGATCGAATTCGCGGATTGTTATGCCGTCTGTGCCGCGGCTGGCGTCCAGAGTGATTGTGGTCTTTCCGGCAATCACCGGGTCGATATCGTCACGACCAGTGGACAGATCGCGGCCCTGAACCACGACTTTGCCGTCAAAGCTGCGTTCCAGCGGCGAACCTTTCCCGGTTACGCTGGCCGAGACCTGCCCGCCAAGGTCCAGTTTGGCGAGGTCCGAAAAACGCGACAGATCGGTCGCGTCCAATTTGGCCGTTCCGTCGACCGTCAAGCCGCTGGTCAGCCCGGCAATCAGCGCATCCAGCGCCAGAGTGTAGTCAGAGCCCACAAGCTCGAATCCAGACAAGTTCAGGGACTGGTCGCTGCTATAGTCGAATTGGCCATCAAGCGTGATGCGATCGCCCAAAGCCGTGGTCAGCGCGTCATCGGCCATGTCTATTCCGCCGACCGCGATTTGTACGTCGCCATCGACCGTCAGAACCTCGCCCTGATCCAGGGTGCCTTGTGCGGTGATCCGGGCATCACCCAGCTTGGCCTGCGAAGATGCGAATTCGTTGGCCGTCAGGCTCAGATCCCAAAGGTTGCCGTTCTGGCGGTCAAACAGCGCCGAAATCTGTGCCGCCTTGAGCGATGTGTCGCCTCCTGCAACCGGCAGAACGACAGCTTCCCCATCTGGCGGGGTGATGCGCCCTTGCAGCGCGGCCAATTGCAAAGTGCCGCCTTCAGCCAGTTGCAATTCACCTTTCAGATCCAGCGCCTGCGTGGTGAGTTCCAGATCCGAGATGTCCAGCGCGCCTTCGGGCTTGGTCTGGCCATCGACATAAAGCCGTGATTTTGGGCCGAAGAACGGATCGATGTCCTCCCCCATAAAGGGTGTCAGATCGCCGTTCAGATCAGCGGTGAACGCAATACCATCCGCTGCGCCGCCTTCGGCCGCCTGAAGCTGAACCTGTCCGGTAACGCGCATCTGGTTGTCGCTGCTCAGCCCGATATCAGCGGTGAAATCCGACAGCGGGCCCGCGCCTTTGGCCGTCAGGCCAATCGGTGGGCTGTCAGGGATTTTTAACGCGGTTGAAATCAGACCTCCAGAGGCTTCGTTCACTTGCAAATCCAGATTGATCTCACTTGTTGAGTTCTGGAAACCAGCGGCCAGCTTGATCTCATCACCTGCGCGATCCAGTCGGATTACATCCAGATTGGTGTCCAGCGCCCCATCTGCCAGCGTCAGATTGCCTGTCACGCTCAGGTCGGCCGCGACACCGATCAGCGGCTCACCAAGGGACAGATCATCCACGCGAATCTCACCGATTTCGATGGAAACCGGCAACTCGGGCAGTTGAAACGGCTGTGTCTCTACCGAAGCAGGCGGCGCTTCCTTGGTCGTTGTTCCGGGCGCACGCGCAATGTCGATTTCTTGCGCAGTCAGAGTGTTGACCGAAAACCGTCCGCGGATCAGCGCCAGACGGTTCCAGTCAAGCTCGGCATCCTTGATGGTCAACCAGACACCTTCGTCGTCGGCGACGGTGATCTCTTCGATCGTTGCGCGGGCGCTCAGCGCGCCTTGCAGGCCCTTGACGGTCACGTTCTGGTCGTCGCCGGAGAGCGTATCCTGCAGAAAGTTCTCCAGCATGCTGCCGCTGTCTTCGTCCTGTGCGGCAACCGGCAGAGGGGCAGACAACATCAGCCCCGAGACCAGTAACGGATATGCGCGACGTCCAATCAAAATGCCTGTCCGATCCCGATGTAGAATTGCAGCCCGTCGCCCGTGTCACCCTGAACAGGTACAGCAAGGTCCAGCCGCAGCGGGCCAAATCCGCCCAGATCATAGCGCACCCCAAGCCCGGCACCGGCGTGATATTCTGCGCCGCTGCCGATGAATGAGGATGTGTCCACCGTACCGTAGTCATAAAACCCGACCAGAGATATGGCTTCGGTGACTTTGCCGCGCACCTCAGCGGACAGACCTAGGAAGGATTTACCACCTGCAATACCGGTGCCGACAGGGATGCCCAGGCTTTCGTAAGGCTGGCCCCGAACGGTTCCGGCACCGCCCGAGAAAAACAGGAAGTCTGGTGTTACACCGTCCGGCGACGGCCCGATCACTGATCCCAGCTGTACGCGACCGGCCAGAACCAGCCGTCCGCCGGTGCCGAGGCTGGTATAGCCACGCCCGTCGAAAAACATGCGTATGCCGCTTTCGGTTTCGGACAGACCGGCAAAGGGCGTGATCTGCGCGTCCAGATAAAAGCCGCGCGTTGCGCTGACCTTACTGTCGCGCTCGTCCCATTCCGACCGCAAGGGAAGGATGAAATATCGGAACCTGCGATCATCGCCATAGGCGTCGTCCGCGCTGGACCACTGAAACCCGGCTGAGGCTTCGGCATATAGCCGATCAGAGAACGTGCGCCGGGCACCATAGGCCAGCGACGCAACGGTGACATTGTAATTTTCTGTGTTGCGCCGTTCCAGAAGCGCGTTCCAGAAAGTGTTGTCATCGGGACCAAGCCGATCGGGCTGGTCCAGACGCAAGCCGATCCGGCCATCGATATCCTCGGCACCGCCGATATTACGGACTGCCGCCTCGAACCGCAGGCGTTCGGCACGCCGGAACACGTTGCGATGCGTCCAGGTCGCGGTCACGTCTACCCCGTCGCGCGACGCGATCTCGGCGCCAAAGGTCAGTCGGCGCTTGGGTAAATCTTCAAACGTGGCGTCGAAATCCAATGTGCCGTCCGGGTTCGGAGTGCCCCTCTCTTCAATCGAAACCACGTTGAAGGTCCCGGTCCGCCGCAACCGAGTGCCGACCTTCTGGATTTTCTCGGGCGAGTATACCTCGCCTGCCGGAAAGCCGGCGATCTTTTCGATCGACCGATGGCGCACATCGGAGTCGCCCTTGATGATCATTTTGCCAAATCTCAGGCGCGGGCCGGGGGTAAGGTCGATCTCGGCATCCAGCTTGGCCTCGGCATGGCGGGCAAGGACTGTCTGACCTTCGACTTCGGCCTTGGCATGACCCGCGTTGCGCCAACCCTGGACGCCAGCGGACGCGGCTTGTTGGATGGCGCCGGTGGTCGCGAGTTTGCCGACCGCAAACTCCTCGGGCAGAACTGTTTCCGGCGTTGTCGGTTGTACGATGGCTTCGCCAAAGGTGAACTTGGGACCGGTGTTGACCGTGATAACCGCGCTATTGATCTGCGCCGGTACGCTGAGCGAGCTGATCTCGGCTGCTTCTTTTCCGTCCAGTTTGATGCTTACGACTGGGCTGAAATACCCTTCGTCATAGAGAATCTGGACTAGTGTGCGATAATCCGAAAGCGCGGCTGACAAGATCTCAAGCGGCGTGTCCAGCCCGCGGGATTCGGCCGTCGTAACCGAGGAGGTTTCCTCCATCCGCTCTACAAGCTCTTTCGAGGCACCCGGGGCCGTCAGGGTGGTTTCCAACGCGGCCAATGCGGTCGGCAGGGTCATTGCAATCGCGCCGAGAAGGCATCTCTTCAAAAAGGCGCGCGGTCTGCTCCCCGACATCTGATAGCTCCAACTGCCTCAACTCGAAATCACATTTGCCGTTTTGTGCAAAGCAACGGCTGATTAAGTTCATGTTAGAGCATCAGAGTCCTTGCAGGAAAAGACTAAATCCTGCGTCGCCTGAATTTTGCGGCCTGTGTGATTGATCGGTCTCGGGATCAGGAACCAGCGTTGCGGAACCAGCGGATGATTGCCTCGCGGTCCTCGGGCTCCATGTAGGTGACGTTTGCGGGGGGCATCGCATGGCTGACCCCCGCCTGCAGATAGATTTGCTGGGCGTTGCGGGCAATGTCGCCCTCGGTTTCCAGCAACACGCCCTTGGGAGCCCACAGAATGCCTTCCCACACCGGTTCGCGTGCGTGGCACATCGAGCAGCGTCCCAAAACGACGTCATGGGCCTCTTCAAATCCGTCAGCGGCAGCGTATTTCTGTTCAAACGGTGTCAGTGGCTGTGCTTCGGCCTCTTCCAGGGGTTTGTACATGGGGGCGGTAGACAACCACATGATGGCGATGAACAGCAGTGCGGTGACCAGCCATGTCCAGGTCGGATCGCCTGCCCGTGCGTGGCGCGTGTTGAAGTAGTGCCGGATGGTCACGCCCATCAGGAAGACCAGAGCCGCGATTATCCAGTTGTATTCTGTCGCAAAGGCCAGTGGGTAGTGGTTCGACAACATCAGGAACACCACCGGCAAGGTCAGGTAGTTGTTGTGCGTCGAGCGTAGCTTGGCGATTTTTCCGTACTTTGGGTCAGGTGTACGGCCGTTCTTCAGATCGTCTACTACGATGCGTTGGTTCGGCATGATGATGAAAAACACGTTGGCTGTCATGATCGTAGCCGTGAATGCACCCAGATGCAGCATCATCGCACGACCGGTAAACACCTGATTATAACCCCAGCCCATAACAACCAGCAGCACAAACAGCAGCACCATCAGCAGGGTCGGACGTTCGCCCAAACCCGATTTGCACAGGAAGTCATAGATCAGCCATCCGACAGTCAGTGAGGCGGCCGAGATCAGAATACCTTGCCACAACGCAAGATCGGCTTTCTGCGCGTCGATCAGATAAAGCTCTCCGCCCACCCAATACACGATCATCAGCAACCCGGCCCCGCTGAGCCAGGTCGCGTAGCTTTCCCATTTGAACCAAACCAGGTGTTCCGGCATCCGTTCGGGCGCGACCAGATATTTTTGAATGTGGTAAAAGCCGCCGCCATGTACCTGCCATTCCTCTCCATCCGCCGGGCCGGGGATGTCGCGGTTCAGGCCAAGGTCCAGTGCGATGAAATAAAATGAGGATCCGATCCAGGCAATGGCGGTAATAACGTGCAGCCAGCGCACGGCAAAAGCCATCCAGTCCCAGAACACGGCGAAGTCGTACATGAGAAAGCTCTCCGATTGGTTACCGTCACACTAGGCAAAGGGCACTTTCTTCGGTATTCCCTGATATTGTCAAACTGTATCAAAAAAAACGAAAAAATGTCTTATCTCGACAACATCCGTACCTTTGTCAGGGTTTATGACCTTGGCAGCATGTCCGCCGCCGGGCGAGACCTGCGTATCTCGCCTGCGGTGACGTCGGCGCGGATATCTCAGCTGGAAGACCATTTGGGCGTGCGCCTGTTTCAAAGAACGACGCGCAACCTCAGTCCGACAGAGCAGGGGCGGGCATTCTATCCCGGTGCTGTGGCTGTTTTGGATGCGGTGGACGATGCCGAAGCGCAGGTCGTCCATCTGACCGAAGCGCCGCGTGGATCGTTGTTTGTGGCTGCTCCACTAGGGGTGGGGCGCAGGGTTTTGGCACCGCATGTGCCCGATTTTCTTGCGGAATATCCCGAGATCGATGTGCGCTTGCGGTTGACGGACAGATCTGTTGATCTGACGACCGAAGGTCTGGATTTGGCCTTTTTCATTGGCCAACCCGAAGACAGTACTTTGCGCATTCGCAAGATCGCCGACTGTCAGCGCGTGCTTTGTGCCGCTCCGGCCTATGTCGAACGCAGGGGCATGCCAGCAACGGGCGCGGACCTGGTGTCGCAGCGCCATGAATGCCTGAATCTGAGGTTTCCCGGCGCGACCGAGTTTCAGTGGCAGCTAGAGACACCTGACGGTCCCAAGCGGTTCGCAGTCTCTGGCCGGTTTGAATGTGACGATGGGGATGTGCTGACAGACTGGGCGTTGTCAGGGCAGGGGATCGCGATGAAACCGGTTT
Organism: Ruegeria sp. A3M17; assembly: GCF_003318255.1. Lineage (GTDB taxonomy): Bacteria > Pseudomonadota > Alphaproteobacteria > Rhodobacterales > Rhodobacteraceae > Ruegeria. The sequence goes on along the minus strand of NZ_QOCF01000035.1, from coordinate 44,446 downwards.
TTGAGGTGGCTGAGCACCTCAGTTCGGGGCGTCTGGTTCCCGTTGCGGTCGAAACGCCGCCGGTATCTGTGCAAATGGCCTGCCTATACACACATCGCCGCCATCAGGACCCCAAGGCGCGTTTGTTCATGGATTTCATGATTGCGCGGATCGGCAAGGTCGTGCGTGGGTCGGAAACTGCTGATACATAAAGCTTCGGCTTAGCGGCAGCCCCATTCCGCGGTTTAACTGCCCCGGTAGGTCGAATAGCCGTAAGGGGACAGCAGCAGAGGCACGTGATAATGTGCCTCGGCATCAGACATGCCAAACCGGAGCGGCACCTGATCAAGAAACAGCGGGTCATCAGCAGCCTGACCCGATGCGCGCAGATAGTCTCCTGCGGAGAAAACCAGTTCGTAAGTGCCAGTTTTGAACAAGTCCTGTGGCAAGATCGGGCTGTCTGTGCGCCCATCCGAATTGGTCTCCATCTCGGCGATTTTGCGATGGGAGTTCCCTGACACCCGATAGAGTGCGATTTTCAACCCGTCAGCCGGGCAGCCGCGTGCAGTGTCCAAAACATGGGTCGTCAGATAGCCAGCCACGGGTCTCTCCTTTGATTTGTCTTTTGCTTTGTCACAGTCTGACGCAAAGTTTGAAACAGTGGAAATGCCGAAAGAACCGGAAACAGCGTTCGGATTGATTTGATAATCATCGGCGTGTTTCTGGGGTAAGGCTATTCAAAAGATTAAGAATGGAAGATGCCATGCAGCCCCCTCGCTATCCTCGTGACATGATTGGCTACGGTGCCAACCCGCCTGACGCCCAATGGCCAGGCGGTGCAAAGCTGGCCGTTCAGATCGTGCTGAACTACGAAGAGGGCGGCGAGAACTGTGTTCTGCACGGCGATGCAGCGTCCGAAGCGTTCTTGTCCGAAATCGTGGGGGCCGCCCAATGGCCGGATCAGCGCCATTGGAACATGGAGTCGATCTATGAGTACGGCTCTCGCGCTGGATTCTGGCGACTGCACCGGTTGATGCAGGACTTGCCAATAACGGTCTATGGCGTTGCATCAGCTTTGGCCCGCTCGCCGGATCAGATGGCCGCGATGAAGGCAGCGGGGTGGGAGATTGCCAGCCATGGTCTGAAATGGGTCGAACATAAAGACATGCCCGCAGATGAAGAGCGCGCACAAATCGCCGAGGCTATCCGTCTTCACTCCGAGGTCGTCGGAGAACGCCCGCGCGGTTGGTACACAGGGCGGTGTTCGGAAAACACCGTTCGGCTGGTGGCGGAAGAGGGTGGCTTTGCCTATGTGGCCGACACATATGCGGACGACTTGCCGTACTGGATGCAGACTGGTGGGCGGGATCAGTTGATCGTGCCCTATACGTTGGATTGCAACGATATGCGCTTTGCCACGCCGCAGGGCTTCAATGCGGGCGACCAGTTCTATTCCTACCTGAAAGACAGCTTTGATGCGCTGTATGCCGAGGGCGAAGCCGGTGCGCCCAAGATGCTGTCGATCGGTTTGCACTGCCGCCTGATCGGACGACCGGGCCGGGTGATGGCGTTGAAACGGTTTCTGGAATACGTGCGCGGCTTTTCTGATGTCTGGTTTGCAACACGGTTGCAGATCGCCGAACACTGGGCGGAACACCATCCGGCGGTGCCGCATCCGAAACCTGCCCAGATGGATCGCGATGCGTTCGTGGCGGCGTATGGTGGCATCTTCGAGCATTCCGCCTGGATCGCTGAACGGGCGTATGAGCTGGAATTGGGACCGGCCCATGACACGGCCGGAGGGCTGCACAGCGCATTGACCCGCATGTTCCGTTCCGCCTCTGCGGACGAAAGGATGGGTGTCCTGACCGCGCATCCGGATCTTGCCGGAAAGCTGGCGCAGGCCAAACGGCTGACGCAGGAAAGCACGTCCGAGCAGGCTTCGGCCGGGTTGGACGCTTTGACAGATGAAGAGCGTGCGACATTCACCGGCTTGAACCAGAAATACACCGAGAAGTTCGGCTTTCCGTTTATCATCGCCGTACGTGTTCACGACAAAACGTCTATCCTTCAGGCGTTTCAACGGCGGATCGATCAGGATAAGGACACCGAATTCGCCGAGGCTTGCCGTCAGGTCGAGCGGATCGCCGAATTCCGGTTGCGGGACGTTCTTCCCTCATGACCGGGCGCGTCACGATCGCGCCGTTGACAGCCACGGCATTTGCCCCGTTTGGGGATGTCATCGAAGTGACGGGTGATCCGGATAAGATCATCAATCAGGGGCAATGTGGCCGGTACCATGATCTGGCACGACTGGATTTTTCAGACGGGTGCGCCGGGATCAGCCTGTTCAAAGCCAATCCGCGATCCTTGCCCTATCAACTGGTTATGGTTGAGCGTCACCCTGATGGCAGTCAGGCTTTCATACCGATGACACATCAGCCTTTTCTGGTTGTCGTGGCCCCGGATGAAGGCGGGCGGCCCGGACATCCGCAGGCATTTGTGACCAAACCAGGACAGGGTGTGAACTATTTTCGCGGCACATGGCATGGGGTGCTGACCCCATTGCACGGGCCCGGCTTATTCGCTGTGATTGATCGGATTGGTGGGGGGGCTAATCTGGAGGAGTTCTGGTTTGACACTCCGTTTGAGATCATAGGCGGATAGGGTTCTCCCGCCCGGTCAATGCGCATCAAAGATGCTTGAGACCCGTTGGGCCAAGCAGCGTGCGGGCGAGCCCGCCCGCTGCGCCCGCGCAAATTCAGCTATCTGTCATAAGACGGGCAACATCCAGCATGCGCGCTGAAAATCCCCACTCATTGTCATACCATCCAAAAACACGGACCTGATGTTCGCCGACCATCCGTGTCTCGGGTCCCGCGATAACCAGTGACTCTGGCCGTGTACGCAGGTCTGACGAGACCAGAGGGGAATCTGTCCAACCTAGCACGGGCGATGTCTGGACGGCCGCGCGCAGTTCGGCTTCGAACAACCCAGGCGACATTCCGCGATCCAGTGTCACTACCAGATCAATGGCGGATACACTGGCCGTCGGGACCCGAACAGCAGCGCCCGAGATGCGGCCAGCCAAATGCGGCATGACTTCGTCGATCAGATGAGTGGCGCTTGACGTGGTGGGCACCATAGACAGCGCGCCGGCGCGCGAACGGGCCAGATCGCCGCGTGGTGCGTCCACCATTGGTTGGCTGTTCGTATAGCAGTGAATCGTTGTCATATGGGCTGACGCAATCCCGCCAATCTGGTCCAACACTTTGACCAAGGGCGCAAGCCCGTTGGTTGTACAAGACGCGTTGGACACGATGCGAGCGTTGCCTAACTGATCTTCGTTGGCCCCCAGAACGATTGTGATTTCGGTCGCGGGCGAGGGGCCAGAGATCAGCACCTTGCGAGCCCCGGCGGTTAGGCCCTGACTGGCCACATCCGAGGTGCGGGCAACGCCGGTGCAATCCATCAGAACGTCGACACCGGACAGATCGACATGTGCCAGATTGGGGCTGTGCGTCATAGGGATTGTGCGCCCATCGACGACGATCGCCGCGTCGCCCTGTTCTACTGCACCGGCGTAGGGGCCAAAGGTGCTGTCATATTTGAACAGGTAGGCGCAGGTCTCAAGCGGGGCGATGTCGTTGATCAGAACCAACTCAATATCCGTGTCCTGCGGCAAAGCCAGCAGCTGCCGCAGGATTGTGCGGCCAATACGGCCGAATCCGTTGATTGCAAGTTTCATGCGCAAGCTATGGCAGCGCGCTGCCAATAGCTCAATGCCCGTTGTGACCTATGGTCAGTTGCAGCTGACCTGCGAAAAGAACTGACCCGAAATGTTCTGGTACATGCTGGCCACGATCGGTCTGCACCCAGTCGCTTGCTGAAAGGCGGCTATGGCCTGAATGGTGCGCAAGCGCGGCGGCGGGCCAAAGGGGTTCAGGTTGTTGTTGTCGCGCGTCGCACGGTACACGACCGGAGCGTCCGAGACCTGTGTCACCGCCCAGGTACGGCTCATGACAGAAACCTGTTTTGTTTCTTCCTTCGCGGCGACAGGTGTTGCATCAAATGCCGTCAAACCAATTGCAGCTGCCAGTGCCAGCATCGTTACACGCAGTACCATTGAACAATCTCCAGTGCTAAAAACTGCTGTTATTTCACCAGATTCACAGGCTTCTGTGAACCCCTGACCGAAATAAAGCGTTTAAAAGCCTAGCGTTTGGACAGTGTCAACGGCATGTGCCGGTTCACATCCTTGTAAAGCAGATAGCGAAAGCGCCCAGGCCCACCCGCATAGCAGGCCTGCGGGCAGAAGGCGCGCAACCACATGTAATCGCCGGCCTCTACCTCGACCCAATCCTGGTTCAGCCGATAGACCGCCTTGCCTTCCAGCACGTACAAACCGTGTTCCATGACATGGGTTTCGGCAAAGGGAATCACACCGCCGGGTTCGAAATTGACGATGTTGACATGCATGTCATGACGCAGATCCTGCGGATCGGTGAAGCGGGTTGTGGACCAGCGCCCCTCGGTGCCGGGCATCTCGACGGGCGATACATCACGTTCGTTGGTGATGATCGGATCTGGTGCAGGCAGGTCGGGAACGGCCTCGTATGCTTTGCGAACCCAGTGGAATCGGGCGGTTTTTTCGGCGCGGTTGTGCAGGGTCCAATCCGATCCGGACGGGATATAGGCATAACCGCCGGTATCGAGGACATGCTCAGTGCCACCTAATGTCAGGGTCACCTCACCTTCGACAACAAAGAGAACGCCCTGGGCCTGAGGGTCAGTTTCAGGGTGGTCGCTTCCGCCGCCGGGCTGAACTTCCATGATGTATTGCGAAAACGTCTCGGCGAATCCGCTGAGGGGGCGGGACAGGACCCAAAGCCGTGTGCCTTCCCAGAACGGCAGGTTGCTGGTGACGATGTCGCGCATGGTGCCTTTGGGGATAACCGCATAGGCTTCGGTAAACATGGCGCGGTCGGTCAACAGTTGGTCTTGTCCGGGGTGTCCGCCTGTGGGCGCATAATAGGTGGGCTGTGCCATTTCATGCCTCTGGTTCGTGTTTGGGGCACTATGCGGGGATTGGCCCGGAGGTCCTAGCACCCGAGTCGCGATAGGTTATTTCGGTATTATTTGAAGGTCGGTCAGCGGGGCTTGGCCCCCGTTCCCCGGCGGTATAGTCTTGTGACCAAACTTATTTCAGCAAGGCGAGAAGATCATGAAAGCCTGGATTTCACACTTTTTTGCAGCAGCCGTTGTGATCGGCGCGGTTTCACTGGCACAGGCCAAGCCACTTTCGAGAATCATCGCAGAAATGGGTTTGAGCCCCGAGGACTATAGTGTCGTCAACGCCACGACCAACGCGATGTTGACAGATGGAACGCCTCAGGTCGGAACCGAGCGCACTTGGTCGAACGATGATACCGGATCAAAAGGCACTGTCCGGGTGCGCGAGGTCCGGGACAATTGCGTGCATCTTCAGCATTTCATCGTACCCGCGGGGGCCGAACAATCACGCGAAGTCAGAACCCGCAACTGCCGGGACGCCGGCGGGAACTGGGTTCTGACGCCCTGATTTCGACTCAGTAGCCGCGTGTTCGGTCGACCCCGTGCAGTAAGGGCTTTCCTGCGGACAACCGTTGGAAATTCTCGGCAACGTCCGCCAATGCTTCACCTAAGTGCCAGCCAGAAACATGCGGAGTGATTGTGACACCGGGGTGTGCCCAGAGCGGACTGTCTGACGGTAAGGGTTCTGTAGTGGTTACGTCCAGAACGGCGTGGCCGGGCGTTCCATGGTCCAAGGCTTCGATCAGCGCATTTTCGTCAATCAGATCACCGCGCCCTGCGTTCAACAGCTGACTGCCGGGCTTCATGGCGGCCAGCATCTGCGCATCGAACAAGCCAACGGTTTGCGGGGTGGACGGCAGAATTGCGCAAACGTGGTCGCATTGGCCTAGCAACGTCGGCAGCGCATCCTCGCCGTGCAGGCAGGTGACACCCTCGATCTCTTTCGGGGATCGGCTCCATCCCATGACCTGAAATCCGATGGCGCGCAGCATCCTGGCGCTGCGGGCGCCGATATGGCCCAGGCCCAGAACGCCCACTACGGTGTCCGGCGTGAATACCGGCGCTTTGGGCACCCATTCTGCTTTGCGCTGGGCAGCTTCGTGAAAGGCCATGTTCCGTTGGTGGTGAAGGACATAGGCGACGAACCATTCGGCAATGCCCTGCGCCGGCGCATCGGGTTTGAGCCGCGCGATACGGACGTGATCGGGCAGGTTTGGGTTGCCGACGATCGTTTCGACGCCTGCGCCCAGCTTCTGAACCAGTTGCAGGTTTGGCAGCCGTTTGGGGTGGTCGTTGTTCAGGCCGACAACAGCGATCATTGTGATTTCGCTTGCATCTCCAATCGTTTTCCGGGTTCGCACATCCGCGCCGGGGTGGATGTTTCGGATCGTTTTGGCGATGTCATCATCGCTTATCCAGTCGGTCAGACCGGTTTCGATCAATAGCGCCATGAATCACCCTCGCAATTTCATTTTGATTGAGTTGACGTTCCGTCACACAGCTAGACATTCTATCGGCAGCTAAGTCATTCTCTGTTCAAAGGTAAAGCCCGCTCTTTGGGCCTGAGGAGGAAAGCTCATGAACATGTCATTCGGTCTGCGCGAAGAGAACCGCGCACTGCTACAACGTGTGGCAGATATGATCCGGGATGAGATCATGCCGCTGGAAGAAGAATACCAGGCCGAAATCGATAAGGGCGACCGCTGGCAATACACCGAACGTCAGGCTGAAATCCTGGAAGGGTTGAAAGCCAAAGCCAAGGCTTCCGGGCTTTGGAACTTCTGGCTGACCGACAGCGACAAGGGCTTTGGCTTGACCACGGTCGAGTATGCTTACTTCGCCGAAGAGATGGGCAAAACGCCCCTTGGGGCCGAGGTGTTCAACTGTTCGGCCCCCGATACCGGCAATATGGAAGTGTTCGAGCGCTACGGCACGGGCGAGATGAAAGAGCAGTGGCTGAAACCCCTGCTGAACGGCGATATCCGGTCCGCGTATTTGATGACGGAACCGGATGTGGCGTCATCGGATGCCACGAACGTGTCGATGTCCTGTGTGCGGGACGGGGATGACTTTGTTCTGAACGGGGAAAAATGGTGGTCATCGGGGGCGGGTGATCCACGGTGCAAGGTCTATATCGTCATGGTCAAGACGGCAGGCGGCGAGCAACCCAAACACAAGCGGCAGTCGATGATTGTTGTGCCTGCCGATGCGCCGGGGATCGAGGTTCTGAGACCAATGCAGGTTTACGGCCACGATGATGCCCCGCACGGCCACATGCATATTCGCTTTACCAACGTCCGGGTGCCAGCAGAGAGCATCCTGTTGGGCGAAGGCCGCGGGTTCGAGATCGCGCAAGGTCGCCTTGGGCCCGGCCGTATCCACCATTGCATGCGCGCAATTGGTCAGGCTGAAACGGCGCTGGAGCAGATGTGCAAACGGTCGCTGCAGCGCGAAGCCTTCGGCAAGAAACTGGCGCAACTCGGGGCGAATTTCGATATTATTGCCGAATGCCGGATGGAGATTGAAATGGCGCGCTTGCTATGCCTGAAGGCTGCCTGGTACATGGATCAGGGCGATGCCCGTGCGGCAGCACCCTGGATCAGCCAGATCAAGGTCGTGGCCCCGCGTGTCGCACTCAAAGTCATCGATGAGGCCGTTCAGATGTTCGGCGGGCAGGGGGTCAGTCAGGACACGCCGCTGGCGACGGCCTGGACCCATGTGCGTACATTGCGGTTGGCCGATGGGCCGGATGCGGTACACCGCCGTCAGGTGGCGCGGGCCGAGTTGAAAAAGCACACGCAGGAAAAAGTCTGAGGTTCTAGATGGTGCTGAAACCGGATCTGAAGGAACAAGCCTATTTCCACGTTCGGGCTGACGGAGCTTTCGTCGGCAATGATCCCGCGCGCGGGCCGTGGTCTGCGGATCATTGCCATGCGGGCCCGGTCGCGGGGCTGATCGTCCGCGCGGCCGAAACAGAGGTTGGGCCGGAAAAGATACTGACACGGCTGACCGTGGACTTGCTGCGCCCTCTGCCGCTAGCAGGTCTGCGGGTGGCGGCGGAGACCACGCGCCACACCAAAACGCTGGCTACAACCCGTGTCGCGGTGCACGATCTGGACGATACGCTGTGTGCCACGGCCACCACGATGCACATGGTGCGTCGCGATTTGGGGTCGGTTCCGAACATCACGTTGCCGACGCCCGAACTCGACGATGCGGTGACCGGCCCGTTTCCGATTGGCGAAACGCGCCATGACCTGCCGGGGTTCGCAAACCATTCGGACATTCTCTACCCCAAGGGTGGCAACCAGAAAGCCGGTCCAAAGACAATCTGGATGCGCACCCCGAAGCTGTTGGAGGGCGAGGCGCAATCGCCGATTCAGGCGCTATGTCCGCTGGCGGATTGTGGCAACGGGATCTCGTGGAATGCACCGGCGTCCGAGATGGGGTTCATGAACACCGATCTGACGGTCCAGATTCATCGTGAACCCAAATCGGACTGGTTGGCCTCGCAGTCCGTATCTCATTGGCAACCTTCAGGAATAGGGATGTCGCAATCGGTTCTGTTCGACACCGAAGGCCCGGTCGGAACAGCGTTGCAGACACTGGTTTTGTTCCCGCCGAAGTGACTGGTTTGGCCAGTTCCTGCACGGGTCTGCCGAAACACGTTGCCGGGCACGGGCCAAGCCCCTATCTTTCGCCTATGCGATGGCTCATAACCCTTTTCTCCTGTTGCCTGCCGGTTCCGGCATTGGCCCACCCGCATGTCTTTATCGACACCGGGCTGGAATTTATTGTGGATGATAGCGGCCAGTTGACCCATGTCAGGGTAACTTGGGCGTATGATGAGCTTTTCTCGCTGTTTCAGCTTGAAGACATGAAGCTGGATCAGGATTCTGATGGCATTCTGACCGAGAGCGAAGAAAAGTTTCTGTCCGGCTTTGATGCCCAGTGGGTCGAAGGATATAACGGCGATCTTGTGGTGTTGGCCGATGGCGCGCCGGTCGTCTTGTCGGGGCCGATGGAGGCCAAAGCGACCACCGAGGATGGCCGTATCGTGACAACCCACCTGCGCGCGGTGGAAGGCGGCGGAGTACCCGCGACCGCAGTCGTCGCAAAAGCATATGATGAATCTTACTACACGGCTTATGAAGTGACCCGCCCGGTGTCAGTATCTGGACCCACCTCTTGTCAGATCAACCGGATTGACGCGGATATTGACGGGCAACTGGCGCAGATGCAGGCGTTCCTGCAGACCCTGGATGCCGACTATGACCTTGAAGAAAACGATATCCCGCTGGTTGGGGAAAACTTTGCGTCCGAGATCCGCCTTTCATGTCCAAGTACCTGATTATTCCTGTCGCCATCTCCATTGGTTTGCTGCTGTGGTTCTGGGGCAGCGGTGGCTTTGACCACTTGGCCGCATGGGCTGCGGGTGAGCAGCGCGAGTTCCAAAATCAGATCGCACGTTCCCTGCGCGCAGCCCGCGCGGAACAGCCCGAGGCTGTAGCGACGCTGCTGACAGTTTGTTTCGCCTACGGCTTTTTCCATGCCATCGGCCCCGGTCACGGTAAGGTTTTGATTGGTGGCTATGGGTTGGGACGCAACGTGGCGTTCCTGCGTTTGTCTGCAATCAGCTTGTTGTCCAGCCTGGGACAGGCAGTCACTGCGGTTGTTCTGGTCTATGCTGGTGTGCTGGTGTTCCAGATGTCCCGGGCAAGCCTTGTCGATACCACTGAACGGGTTATGGCCCCGATCAGCTATGGCGCTATCGCGGCGATTGGGTTGTGGCTGATCTTTCGGTCCATTCGCAGTTTTGCGCGGCGTCATCGTAGCGAAAAAGCGCTTCATCATGAGAATACGCACCACCATCACCACCCGCACGACGAGGGTCACGAACATCACGACCATGACCATGACCATGGCGTCTGCGCAGACTGCGGGCATCGCCATGGCCCTACCGCCGACGAAGTGGCCCAAGTTGGCAGCCTGCGCGAAGCCGCGGTGCTGATCGCGGGAATTGCCGCGCGCCCCTGTACCGGAGCGCTGTTTGTTCTGATCCTGACCTGGCAGATGGGCATCGCAATGGTTGGCATTGCCGGTGCTTTCGCCATGGCGCTGGGGACAGCGACCGTCACGACCTTGGTCGGGTGGACTTCGTTCGGACTGCGCGGAGGGCTGCTGGCCTCAGCCTCGGCGACGCGATTTGCCTCGGTCTTGGCTCCGACGATTGAACTGGTGGCGGGGTTGCTGATCGCCGTGATTGCAAGCGGTCTGCTGTTGCGCGCGATTTAATCGAACACGGGCTCCGGGTACCCGACCCGCGCCAGATACAGCCCTTGCGGCGGACACACCGGCCCGCAGGCGGCGCGATCGGTGGCCTCCAACGCATCCCGTACATCTTCGGGCGACCATGTTCCGGCACCAACACGTTCAAGCGTTCCAACAAAGCTGCGCACTTGGTTGTGCAGGAAAGACCGGGCGCGAACGTGAAAATGAACCTCCGGTCCGGAAAAGCCGTCCGCTTCCTCGATCCGCAGTTCATCCAGGGTTTTGACCGGGCTTGCGGCCTGGCAAATCGAGGATCGGAACGTGGTGAAATCATGCCGTCCGATCAGCATATCCGCGCCCGCCTGCATCGCGCCGACGTCCAGTTGATGTTTGATCCGCCAGACCTGCCCGGCGTCATGCGCAGCGGGTGCGCGGCGCATCAGGATGCGGAACAGGTATTGCCGTTTCAGCGCTGAAAACCGTGCGTGCCAATCATCATTTACCCGTGCCGCCTTAACGATGGCAACAGGCTGCGGTTTAAGGTGATAGTTCAGCGCCTCAGACAGGCGAAACGGGTCCCAGTTTTTGACCAGATCACAATGCGCAACCTGTCCCAGCGCGTGAACGCCCGCGTCTGTACGCCCAGCTGCGGCAATGGTGTGATCGCCGGGCTGAATGCGCGACAGGGCCTGTTCGATTGCCCCCTGAACAGAAGGCAATTCCTTTTGCCGCTGCCATCCGGCAAACGGTTTCCCCTGGTATTCGACTTTCAGCGCGTATCTAGGCATGGGCTGCTGGTAACGCGCCGTGCCGCAACGGGCAAGAGTGGGAAAGCGCTGGTATGTCCGACAGCTGCTACCTATCTTTGGGAAAACGAAAAAAGCGGGGCGACGGTTTGGTCATCTCATCTCTGGCAGACAGTCTGGCGCGCGGCGTCGAATCCGTGGGTGACCGCGTGTCTGAGGCATTGTTTGAGCCGGTGATCCGACTGGGCGTCACCGGGTTGGCGCGTTCAGGAAAGACAGTATTCATCACGTCTCTGGTTGCGAACTTGCTGGACCGAGGGCGGATGCCGGGCCTCGTGGCGCAGCAAGAAGGGCGGATCAACGCGGCATACCTGCAGCCTCAACCAGACGACACCGTGCCCCGGTTTGACTACGAAAATCACTTGGCGGCGCTGACCGGGCCTCAGCCACACTGGCCCGAAAGTACGCGCGCAGTGTCAGAACTGCGTTTGTCGTTCAAAGCCCGTCCCGCGGGGCTTTTGTCAGGGTTGCAGGGACCACGCACCATCCATCTGGATATCGTGGATTACCCCGGCGAATGGCTGCTGGATCTGGCGTTGCTGGACAAAACCTATGAGGTCTGGTCGCAGGAAACGCTGGAGCGCATCGCCAATCGCACCGAGGCCACGGCGTTTCTGTCGCAAGCAATGGCTGTTGACCCAACTGACAGCCACGACGAACCAAAGGCCCAATCACTGGCCAAAGAATTCGCTTCGTACCTGAACGCAGCGCGCGATGCAGGGTTCTACGACTGCACGCCTGGGCGGTTCCTGCTGCCGGGTGATCTGGCGGGCTCACCGGTGCTGACATTTGCTCCCTTGCCCGTGGACGGCCACGGCCTGCGTCGTAGTCTGCACCGCGAGATGGCCCGGCGGTACGAGGCTTACAAGTCTCAGGTCGTGAAACCGTTTTTCCGCGATCATTTTTCCCGGATCGACCGGCAGGTGGTTCTGGTGGATGCGCTGGGCGCGATCCATAACGGGCCACAGGCGGTCGAGGATATGCGTCGCGCGATGGCTGATATCCTGTCGGCGTTTCGGCCCGGACGAAATGCGTGGCTTAGCCAGTTGCTGCTGGGCAAACGGGTTGAACGCATCCTGTTTGCGGCCACCAAGGCGGACCATCTGCATCACCTGCAACACCATCGCCTGACCAATATCATGGAGGCCCTGACTCGAGATGCGCGCGACCGTGCAAGTTTCGCCGGAGCAGAGACGGCGGCGCTGTCGCTGGCCTCGTTAAGGGCAACGACTGAGGAAATTCGAACGCATAACGGGGCCGAGCTGCCCTGCGTGCGAGGTACATTGTTGGACAGCGGCAAGCAGGCCGCTTTCTATCCCGGTGATCTGCCCGAAGACCCGTCGCATTTGCTTGGCTCGGCGCGCAACGGGTCCGAAGGCTGGCTGGGCGAGGATTATGAGTTCATGGCCTTCGCGCCGGCACACCTGACCCTGCGTCCCGGGGATGGTCCGCCGCATATTCGACTGGACCGCGCGGCCCAGTTCCTGATCGGAGACCGGCTGTGAATGTCATTCTTCGCCCCGCCCGCAGCACGGATGCCGGTGCCACCGGAGAGATTTTGCATGGGTTCGCCCGCGAAAACGAATGGATGCCGGAGCTGCACTCACGCGCGGAAACCATCGCGTTTTGTGGCCGTATGATTGAATTGGATTGGGTGACGGTGGCCGAAACCGACGAGGGTGTGATCGGGGTTTTGGCGCTCAACGGTGCCGAAATCCACTCACTGTACCTGGCACCTGGCGCACGGGGGCAAGGGATCGGTCGGCAATTGCTTGAGCTTGCCAAGTCCCGCCGATCCGAATTGTCATTGTTTGCGTTTCAGGCCAACCATCTAGCGCGCCGGTTCTATGAGCGCAATGGCTTTGCCGAGGTCGCACGCAGCGACGGCGCTGACAATGACGAGAACCTTCCCGACATAAAGTATGTCTGGAACAGTGAAGGAGCAGCCAATGGCTAAGGGGCCGGTTCTGATTGATCTGGAGGGCGATGAACCCGCGGCTGATGTGTCGCAAGCACCTCCGGTCCCGGATATCGCACAGCCTCAGGGTCAGGCGATGCAAGGTGCGGCGCGTTTGGCGGCGCGCAAACCTTCGGCCCTGTCGCGGTGGTTCTGGGGTTTGGCGCTGGCCGCGCTTGGGGCTGTTGTTTCAGTGGCGGCTTGGGACTTTGTGAATTCCCTGATTCTCCGCGCGCCGATCATAGGATGGGTGATTACGGGTTTGTTTGCAGCGCTGGTGCTGGTCGCATTGATCATCGCTGTGCGCGAGCTGGCCGCAATCGGGCGGTTGTCCCGTGTGGACGGGATGCGGCGCGCCGCCGATACTGCCTTGGCCGAAGACAATCTGGCGCAGGCACGCGCAGTCACGAACCGATTGATCTCGTTTTACAAAGGCCGAGACGAAACCCGTTGGGGGCGCGATCGGCTGTCCGAACGGATCGACGAACAATTTGACGCGTCTGGTCTGCTGACCCTGGCCGAGGATGAGTTGCTGGCCCCGCTGGATGTCGCTGCCAGCCGCGAAGTCGAGGCTGCCGCGCGGCAGGTTGCAACGGTGACGGCGTTGGTGCCCTTGGCGCTTGCGGATGTTGCAACCGCGCTGGCCGCTTCGTTGCGGATGATCCGGCGCATCGCTGAAATCTATGGCGGGCGTGCAGGGTTTTTGGGCAGTTGGCGACTGACGCGGGCCGTGTTCGTGCACCTTGTGGCCACCGGGGCCGTGGCCGTCGGGGACGACCTGCTGGAACCGGTTCTGGGCGGATCGATCCTCAGCAAGCTGTCGCGCCGGTTTGGCGAGGGGCTTGTCAACGGCGCGCTAAGTGCGCGGGTAGGGGTCGCCGCGATGGAGGTCTGCCGTCCGCTGCCCTTCTCGGATCGGCACAAGCCATCGACCCGCAGCATCGTCAAACGCGCACTGGCGGGCCTGTTTTCCAAAACGTAACCTGACCACGGTTCAGTTGCTTGGCACATCGATGTCAGCCAGCCATGGCCGATTACGGACACAGCCAGCAACAGATCGCCCCCACTTGGCTAGGGCTACGTCACACTGATCGTTGGTGCCCGCAAAAAACACGGTTTTTCGGACTGTTGCGCAGATCGACAGCCGGTTAGCTTGTCGGCACATTTGCCCGGAGGCCTCAGTTGGAATCGCTGCTCGTACTCGTTGGATTGATCGTTCTAGCCATCCCGGTGGCCATCCTTGTTCTGTTGGTATCCCAGGTTCGACTGCGCCGCCGGGTGGAGCAGCTTGAACAGCAGATTCGCGTGCTTGGGGGCGATTTGCCAACGCAGGAGACGGCCCCTGAACCAACGCAAGTCGTTGAAAAAAAGGGCTCTCCGTGGCCGGTCATCCAACAAAAATCGCCCGAGGTTGTCACGGACGAGGGCGACTCAGCACCCGAGCCACAGAAAGCACCCGCACCCATGACAGTGCGTGACGATCGTATCGCTGCATTGGGGGCTTGGCTGCGAGAGAACTGGTTCTACGCGGTTTCCGCCCTGTCTTTGGCGCTGGCGGGTGTTTTTCTGGTCCAATACGGGGTCGAAAGCGGGCTATTGTCGCCAACGATGCGCGTCATTGCGGCCCTGATGTTCGGGGCGACGCTGATTGGCGTGGGTGAGGTGATCCGCCGGAAGTATGGCGATGACGAGTCTTCAGCCACGGCTTACCTGCCATCGGTCTCTTCCGGCGCAGGGCTGGTGACGCTGTTCGGCGGCTTGTTGGCTGCAAGGCAGTTGTACGATCTGATTGGCCCCGAAGCGGCCCTAATCGCCATGATTGCTGTTGCGCTTGTGGGGCTTGTTTTGGGCTGGTTCCACGGCCCTTTGCTGGCGGCCGTCGGTTTGATAGGTGCGTTTGCGTCACCCTTCGTGGTGGGCGGGACTTCGACCGATCCCGGCTGGTTGTACGGTTATTTCTTTGTGATCGCCGTCCTTGGCTTGGGGATCGACACCGTGCGGCGCTGGGCGTGGATATCCGTTCTGACGCTAGTTGGGGCTTATTCCGCGTGCCTGCTCTTGGTGCTCTCGGCACCCGCGACCGAGCCGGGGTATCTTGTCGGCGTAACTGCATTGGCGGTCATCGCGATCGCGATCCCCGTGCGGCGGATCTGGCCGGATCACGAGGGGCGCATGATCAGCGAAATCATTGCGATCCAAAAAGGCCTCCAGTGGCCAGAGTTTCCCACCCGCCTTGCTTTTGGTGCGGTGAGCGTCACCACGGTAATCCTGGCGATACACTGGCCGGACTCGGCGGCAGAATTCTGGCTGAGTGTCATGCTGTTGGCAGGCTTGACACTGGGTTTGCTGACCTGGGCAAGTCAAGCGCGGGCCCTGCAAGACCTGACCATACTCCCCGCCGCTGGTCTAACTTGGTTCGTACTGATCCATGGGTGGGACCATGGCGCCGTCGCGCGCCGGTTCGCCGAAACCTATGCCGAAACCGCCGAGGCTGATATCCCGTGGGCGGTCACCCTGTTGGTGGCTTTGGGCGCATTGATCTCAGGCCTTGCGGCATGGCGATCGCTTCGCGCAACCGAGTACCGGGCTGTATGGGCGGGCGGTGCCGCAGTTTTTGCACCGGTGTTGGCAATCGCGCTGGAGCTTGGATGGCATCCCGATGAGGTCATCGGAGCCTATCCGTGGGCGCTGCATGCGGTTGCATTGGCGGTGATGATGGTCGTTCTGGCCGGGCGCTTCGCACGGATCGATGGCGAAAACCGACTGCGGGCGGCTTTGGTGACCTTGTCAGCTTTGTCCTGCCTGACCTTTGCCTGCGTGATTGTCCTAAGCTCGGCTGCCCTGACTATTGCTTTTGTGGCTTTGATCGTGGCCGCCGCGGTGCTGGATCGGCGCTTTGATCTTCCACCGATGGGTTGGTTCATCTGGGCAGGCGTGTTCACTGTCACGCTCAGACTTGTACTGAACCCCGGTCTGGATTGGGCAAACTCGGCACCGGTCGCGGAAATGGCGCTTGTCTATGCCACAGCTGCTGTTGGATTTCTTGCGGCTTGGACCATCCTGCGCCCATTGAACCGTCCGGTCATCGCGCTGCTTCTGGAAAGCGCTGCCTGGGCGACCGCTGGTATCTTGCTGTCTTTGCTGTTGCTGCGCTGGCTCGAAGGGTTTGGCGACGGCGGTGCCCATGACAGCCACTGGGGGTTGGGGCTTTTGTCCTTGATCTGGCTGCTGCTGGCCTGCGCGCAGGTGCGGCGGTTCGAACTGGGCGGGAAACTGAATTATGCGCGCTATGGGCTGGCGTTGTTCTTTGCAGCACATGGTGTTGTTCGCCTGTCGCAGGCGCTGACCGAGGCGAACCCATTGCTGAATGCGCAAGCTGATCCGGTACTTGGGGTGCCAATACTGAATACCCTCGCCGTGGCTTACCTGTTGCCCGCCATTGTTTTGGCCCTGTCGGCTGCTTGGCTGCCCGCACTACACCCGCGATGGAAACAGGTGTGCTTTGGTCTGGCGGCGGCATTGGGTGCAATCTGGCTGGGCCTGACCATTCGCCATGTTTGGCAAGGGGCCAGCGGTATGTATGAAGGCAACGGCGTGACCCAGCCCGAGCTTTACTCCTATACCATGGCCTTACTGCTGATCGGTGCGGGGCTGTTCTACCAGTCATTCGCCCGCCGGTCGGACATGATGCGCAAGGCGGGGTTGGTCGTTATTGGGCTTACCGTGGCCAAGGTGTTCCTGGTCGATATCGCTGGTTTGGGGGGGCTTATCCGGGTGTTCTCACTGCTGGCACTGGGCCTCGCGCTGGCCGGTTTGGCGTGGCTGAATCGGTGGGCAACGCTACGCCATTCGCCGCATGGGGCGGAACCTCTGGACCATTAGGCGTGGGCGTCCTATAAGCGCGGCCATGTATGACCGGATGGCCATCATTATTCGAATTATATCCCCGGCGCTCTGATATCGCGAGACGCCGGGCAAAGGTGCTTGAGAATTCGCACTGACCGCTTCGATCCACACACGTCAAGATCATCCTGAGGACGCCCCCAATGTGCGCCGACACGACCGAAACACCTGACTACAAAGACACGCTGAACCTGCCCAAAACCGATTTCCCCATGCGCGCTGGCCTGCCCAAGCGCGAACCCGCATGGCTGGATCGCTGGGAAGAGATCGGCGTCTATGACCGTCTGCGCGAGAAAGAGGGCCGCACGCCCTTTACCCTGCATGACGGCCCCCCCTACGCCAACGGTCACCTGCATATCGGCCACGCGCTGAACAAGACCATCAAGGACATGATCGTACGCAGCCATCAGATGATGGGTCATGACGCGCGCTATGTGCCGGGATGGGACTGCCACGGCCTGCCGATCGAATGGAAGATCGAGGAACAGTATCGCAAGAAGGGCAAGAACAAGGACGAGGTGAACGTTGTCGACTTCCGTCAGGAATGCCGCAAGTTCGCCGAAGGCTGGATCGACGTCCAGCGCGAAGAGTTTAAGCGTCTGGGCATCACCGGCAACTGGCCTGACCCCTATATCACCATGGACTATCACGCCGAGGCCGTGATCGCTGACGAGTTCATGAAGTTCCTAATGAACGGCACGCTTTATCAGGGTTCGAAACCCGTGATGTGGTCGCCGATCGAGAAAACCGCCCTGGCTGAGGCCGAGGTCGAGTATCACGACAAGGAAAGCTTCACCATCTGGGTGAAGTTCGAGGTCGTGAACGCGGGCGATCTGGATGACGCGTTTGTTGTGATCTGGACAACGACGCCATGGACGATGCCGTCGAACAAGGCGGTCGTGTACGGTAAGGACATCTCTTACGGCCTCTACGAAGTCACTGGAGCTCCAGAAGAATGCTGGGCTAGTGCCGGAGACAAGTTCCTGCTGGCCGACAATCTGGCCGCCGATGTGCTGGGCCGCGCTCGCCTGAACGACGATCAGTGGACGCGCGTACGTGACGTGTCTGCGGATGAGCTGGCAGGCGTTCAACTGACTCACCCGCTGGCCGGGGCCGAAGGTGGCAATGGCGAATGGGACGACATCCGCGACTTCCGCGCGGCTGAGTTTGTAACCGACACCGAAGGAACCGGCTTCGTCCACTGTGCGCCGTCGCACGGTATGGAGGAATTCGAACTCTACCGTGATCTGGGCATGCTTGAGCAGGTTATCACCTATAACGTGATGGATGACGGCTCTTTCCGCGCCGATCTGCCGTTCTTTGGCGGCAAGTACATCCTGTCCCGCAAGGGCGGCGAAGGTGACGCGAACAAGGCCGTCATCGACAAGCTGGTCGAGGTCGGGGGCCTGCTGGCGCGTGGCAAGATCAAGCACAGCTATCCGCATTCTTGGCGCTCAAAGGCACCGATCATCTATCGCAACACGCCGCAGTGGTTTGCATCCGTTGACCGCAAGCTAGATGACGGCATGGGTCAGATGGGCGATTCCATCCGCGAACGCGCCTTGCGCTCAATCGACGAGCTGGTGAAGTGGACGCCGCAGACCGGTCGCAACCGTCTGTATTCGATGATCGAAGCGCGCCCGGATTGGGTTCTGTCCCGCCAGCGCGCCTGGGGTGTGCCACTGACCTGTTTTACCAAGAAAGGGGCCTTGCCCACCGACGCGGATTATCTGCTGCGCAACGAAGAGCTCAACAACCGCATCAAGGCGGCGTTCGAGAAAGACGGTGCAGATGTCTGGTACACGGACGGCTTTAAAGAGAAGATCCTCGACGGTATCACCAACCCGGATGATTACGAGCAGGTATTCGACGTGTTGGATGTGTGGTTCGACTCGGGCTCGACCCACGCCTTCGTTCTGCGCGACCGTGAGGATGGCACCGAAGACGGTATCGCAGACGTTTACATGGAAGGCACCGATCAGCACCGCGGTTGGTTCCATTCATCGATGCTGCAGGCCTGCGGCACCAAGGGTCGTGCGCCGTATCGCAACGTGGTGACCCACGGCTTCACGCTGGATGCCAAGGGCAACAAGATGTCCAAATCGCTGGGCAACACCATCGTGCCGGAAAAGGTGATCGAGCAATATGGTGCCGATATCCTGCGCCTGTGGGTTGCCCAGACGGATTACACTGCCGACCAGCGGATCGGGCCGGAGATTCTGAAAGGAACCGCCGACAGCTATCGCCGCTTGCGCAACACCATGCGGTTCATGCTGGGCTCGCTGGCCGACTTCACCGAAGCGGATCGCGTCGCGCCTGAAGATATGCCGCGCCTGGAACGCTGGGTTCTCAGCCGTCTGGCCGATCTGGATGAGCAGGTGCGCAAAGGCTATGCGTCTTTCGACTTTCAGGGTGTGTTCAGCGCCGTGTTCACCTTTGCCACGGTCGATCTGTCGTCGTTCTATTTCGACGTCCGCAAGGATGCGCTGTACTGCGATGGCGACAACCTGCGCCGCCGCTCGGCCCGTACCGTTCTGGATATCCTGTTCCACCGCCTGACCACCTGGCTGGCCCCGGTTCTGGTCTTCACCATGGAAGAGGTCTGGCTGGAGCGGTTCCCCGGCGATGACAGCTCGGTCCATCTGGTGGATTTTCCGGATACACCCACCGATTGGCGCAACGCCGAACTAGAGGCTGGCATGTCCAAAATCCGTCGCGTGCGTCGTGCCGTGACTGCTGCGTTGGAAATCCAGCGTCAGGACAAGGTCATCGGTTCGAGCCTTGAGGCCGCGCCGATCGTGCATGTCGAGGACAGTGACACCCGCGACCTGCTGGCAACCTTTGACGTGGATGACATGTGCATCACGTCTGGCCTGACCGTTTCGGGCGACCCGGCCCCAGCCGAGGCATTCCGCGTGCCTGAAATCGAAGGGGTGGGCGTCGTCTTCGAAAAAGCAGATGGCGAGAAATGTCAGCGCTGCTGGAAAATCCTGCCGGACGTTGGTCGGCATTCCCACGCGGGTGTGTGTGGGCGCTGCGACGAAGCGCTGGGCTAAAAAAATAAACCCCCGGCGTGACTGCCGGGGGTTTTTCTTTCCTCGCTTGCACTGGCCCCGGTGATCTGAAACGCTGTGTCCATGCCGATGATTTCCGTTGATACGCAGTTTGGCCGCCTTGGCATTGAAGAAACAGATGGCGCCATCACACGCCTTGTGTGGGATGGCCAGGACGACGGGCCGGACACACCTCTGTTGCAGGAAGCCGCCGCACAGTTGGCCGCCTATAACGAGGGGCGTCTCGAACGGTTCGATCTGCCGTATCGTGTTGCCGGGTCAGACTTTCAGCGCAATGTCTGCGATCTGATGTATGCCATTCCGCTGGGCGAGACCCGAACGTATGGGGACATCGCGAAAGAGCTTGGGCAACCACCGCAACCGGTGGGTCAGGCCTGCGGCGCGAACCCCATTCCGGTGATCATACCTTGCCATCGGGTACTGTCTGCCAATGGTCTGGGCGGGTTCTCGGGCGATGGTGGGGTCGAGACCAAAGTGGCCCTTCTGCGCCATGAACGCGCGGCGGGCCTGCTGATCTGAGCTGCGAAAACCAGTTGCAATCCCAGAGTTCGCGGCCCAACTTATATCAGTTACTGAATTTGAAGGACCGTATTGCATGACCGCCCATACAGACCCGGCCGCTCGCAAAAAGGCCATCATAGACCGCCTGATGTCGCTGGAAGAGCAGGAACTGGCAACTGCGCAGGCGCATTACGACGCATTTCTCAAGGACTCGCAGCTGGACGACCGCGAAGGGCATGACAAGGATGACATCGCCGCCTCACGCGAGAATGCAGATCTGGCGGCAGCGTTCGATGCGCCCGTTCACGCGCATCACGCCAAGATTGATGTGATCGAGAACACGGATTTCAGCCTGACGGACCGGGTTCAGCCGGGCGCTGTTGTCAAGTTCAACAACCGCCGTTTCGTGGTCTGTGTCTCAACGACTCGCTTTGAGGTCGACGGTAAGACATATATGGGCATCTCAACCCAAAGCCCGATCTACCTGACCATGACCGGTCTGCAAGAGGGTGATGCATTCACCCATAACGGCACTGAGTTCGAGGTTGAGGAAATCCTGTAACGTTTAGTTGTTGCGCAGCGGGACAAGTTGCTGCGCAATACCAGCTGAAACCAGGTAGAGGCTTGTAATTACCAACCCCCAATGCGCCCAGCTTTCAGGATGGAAATCGACCCAGGCCGCCCAACCGGCGAAGAACGTCCAGGCGAACGCGATCGGCAGTGACACGTTACGCCAGCGTTCCGTCCGCACCGGGTGAATGAACTTCAACGGTAGGAACATCGCCAGCGACAGCAGCGACACCAGCAGCAGGATCACCCAGAAATTGGGCTCAAGCGCGAAGATCACGATGACGAACATGTTCCAGCAACCCGGAAATCCAGAGAACGAGTTGTCCTTGGTCTTCATCCGCGTGTCCGCGAAATACATGGCGCTAGCAAAGGTGATCACGATGATCGCAAACCAGCCGGTCCAACCGTCCATCAGCCCCGATTTGAACAGCGCGAAGGCCGGAATGAACACGTAGGTCAGATAGTCGATGATCAGGTCCAGCAGAACACCGTCAAATTCCGGTGCGTTCTTTTTGACATGGTAGTGGCGCGCAAGCGGGCCGTCGATTCCGTCCACGATGAACGAGATCACGAGCCACAGATACATAAGGCTCCACTTTTCCTCGACCGCGGCCAGCATGGCCAACATTGCAAAGACGGCGCCGGTCGCGGTGAACAAATGTACGGAAAGGGCTTTGAGTTTTATTGTCATTTGTGTCTCTTGGACGATGCGCGCTGCAGATGCAAACTAAAAGCCGGGTAAGGGTACAGCCTAGACGTCATCGTGGGACCTGGGATCAGGCCTTGGGGTGGGCGCGGTTGTAGACTTCCATCAGTCGGGCCGTATCCACGGCAGTATAGGCCTGCGTGGTGGAAAGCGAGGCATGGCCCAGCAATTCCTGAATGGCGCGCAGATCACCCCCAGCAGACAGCAGGTGGGTGGCAAAACTGTGCCTTAAAGCGTGTGGTGTGGCGGTTGCGGGCAGGCCAAGCTGCATGCGTGCCTTGGCCATCACGCCCTGAATTGCGCGCGGATTGAGGGCACCGCCCCGCACTCCGCGGAACAAGGCTTTTTCTTTGGATTGTGGATGCGGACAAAGCTGCAGATAACGATCAACGGCGGTTCGGGCAACCGGGATCACCGGAACGATGCGTTCCTTTCCGCCCTTTCCCACAATACGCAAGCTACCCGGCAAAGGTGCGTCGCTTCCTGACAGGGACAGCGCCTCAGATATGCGCAAACCGCAGCCATAGAGCAATGTAACGACAGCAACGTCGCGCGCCGAGACCCAGTCGTTTGACGACTGAAGTTCGACCGTGTCGATCATCGCGCGCGCCGCGTCTTCGGCCAGCGGGCGGGGGAGTTTTTGAGTAAACTTTGGCGCGCGTGTGGACAGGACGGCGGTGGGTTCGAAGCCTTCCCGCTCGGCCAGCCATCGGTAGAAGCTTTTGACCGCCGACAGCTTGCGCGCCAGCGATCGCGCGCCAACTCCCGTGCTGCGCTGATCGGCCATCCAGGCGCGCATGTCGGACACGGTGATCCGGGCCAGCGCTGCCAATCCCTGCTGTTCACTGTGATGTAGTGTCATAAAAGACAGGAAATCGGTGACATCACCACGATAGGCGGCCTGGGTGTTTTCCGATCGCCCCGCCAGCGCGCTCAGGCTGTCCAGCCAATACTGTAACGCGTTGCGGCAGGCGGGTGAGATCAGGCTCACGACAACCAGTGGCGCATCGAGCGTTCGAAGACGCCAGCGAAGAACGACAGAAGATCAGTGCCCAGCTGCGGCGAGAAATGATTGCGGTCCCTTGCGCTCATCACGATCATGCCCGGCAACCGGCCCTCACCCAGATCCAACCGCAAGCAAGCCTCGGACCGCAGGTGATCTGCGTTGGGCCCGAAAATTCTGTGCGTCGGGTGGAGGATCTCGCGCAGAACCACGTCGCGGGCGGGGCCGCCGCGGTCGAAGGTCAGGTAATTGTCCACGAAGCCGGGTTCGACTACGGACAGAACGCCGCCCAGAGTGTCGATGGCGGGGTCATCCTGCGTTGCTGTGGATTCCAGAATCAGCTTGATGCGATCAACGCGCAGGATTTCGACCACATCCGAGCCGAGCGTGCGCAGGAAATCTTCGAACTCGGCCGGTTCCAGCATGCGGATAACGGCACGATGCACCTGATTTGTGCCCGCAAGGTTTTCATATGCTGCGGCGATGACGGACCGGTGGGTGTCTTCCAGCCTGTCCAGCCGTTCCTCGAGCCGTTGCATGGCGATGCCGCGCAGGTCGATGACATTGTCGCCGCGCGCCTGTTCGTTGGCCGTCACAAGTGCCTGCATCAGGTCCTTGTCGTCCAGCACAGCGTCTGGTTTGGCCAGAATCGCGGCGCGCAAGTTGTCCTGGAGTTTGGTGTTACTGCTCATGTCCCGCTCGGTCTTTTTTTTGTTGAGGGGCTTATAACATGAGTTATAGCGGTTTCCTTGGAAAAAATGCATTGGCGGTGCATTTCATTCCCACTGTGACCTGCGGCTCCCGCCTGCGAAGCTTTGATCAAAGATCAAGGCTTGGCAGTTGGGCCGGGCGCGGCACCTAACGGTGCCGCGCGGTCGCGCAAAGGGTCAGAGGATTTTCTGACCGGTCTTGGCCCAGTCGGCCAGGAAGGTTTCCAGACCTTTGTCTGTCAACGGGTGATCGGCCAGTTTCTTGATCACGGCAGGCGGTGCGGTGATCACGTCAGCACCGATGCGGGCGCTGTCGGTCACGTGGTTCACGGTGCGGATTGAAGCGGCTAGAATTTCGGTTTCAAAGCCGTAATTGTCATAGACCTGACGGATATCCGCGATCAGATCCATGCCATCAAGGTTGATGTCATCCAGACGACCAATGAAGGGCGAGATGAACGTTGCGCCCGCCTTTGCGGCCAGAAGCGCCTGGTTTGTCGAGAAGCAGAGTGTGACGTTGACCATCTGGCCTTCGTCGCTGAGCGTCTTGCAAGTTTTCAGGCCAGCCCATGTCAGCGGAACTTTCACGGCGATATTCGGCGCGATTTTGGCCAGCTTACGGCCCTCAGCGATCATGTCGTCAGCTTCGGTGGCTACAACTTCGGCCGAAACGGGTCCGTCGACCAGATCACAGATTTCCTTGGTCACTTCCAGAATGTCACGGCCTGATTTCAGGATCAGCGACGGGTTGGTGGTCACGCCGTCCACCATGCCCAGATCGTTCAGTTCGGCAATGGCGTCGATCTCGGCTGTATCTACGAAGAATTTCATGCGGGCAGTCCTTTGATGGGTTGGCCTTGGTCGCGGATGGCTTTACCTCAAAGAGACCCATGCTGGAACCCCCGAGCCCAAGGATAAGCGTTGAGCACTCAGGAGTATTTCGACCACGGAGAGCTGGTTGCGGTTCTGACCGCACAACCGCTGGACCGGACGCTGGATTACAAGGCGCCCGAGGGGGGCTGTTTTCTGGGGGCGTTCGTAGAGGTCCCGCTGGGGCCGCGTAAAGTTCTGGGTGTCGTCTGGGGGCCGGGACAGGGCGGGTTCGACCTGAACAAGGCGCGGTCTGTGATCCGCGTGCTTGAGGTCGCGCCAATGCGCGAAGAAATGCGGCTGTTTCTGGGGAAGGTTGCCGATTACACTCTGACGCCGATGCCCGCAATGTTGCGTCTGGCAACGCGCGCGCCGGGGCTTGGTGATCCGCCGTCGATGCGTAAGGTTTACCGGCTGGGCAATGGCGCGCCGGATCGGATGACAGACGCGCGCACCCGAGTACTGGAGGTTCTGCGCGACTATGGCGGGCTTGCATTTACCCTGAAAGAACTCGCCGAACAGGCGGGCGTGACGTCTTCGGTCGTCAAAGGGTTGGTCAAGCAGGGCGCTGTACGGGAAGAAGACAGCCCGCGCGATTTGCCCTATCCGCATCTGGATCCGGATTTACCGGGCAAAGCTTTGACCGACGATCAGGCGGCGGCGGTTGAGAAGTTGCAGAAGGGCCAGCGGTCCGGGGAATATGGAACCACGCTGCTTAAGGGCGTGACGGGTTCGGGCAAGACCGAAGTGTATCTGGAGGCTGTAGCCGAGGCGCTGCGCATGGGCCGACAAGCCTTGGTTCTGCTGCCCGAGATCGCTCTGACAGCGGAATTCCTGACACGAGTTGAGGCGCGGTTCGGTGCACGCCCAGCCGAATGGCATTCCGGCGCGACCATGACGGAACGCCGCCGGGTCTGGCGAATGGTCGGGCAGGGGGATGCGCAAATGGTGATTGGTGCGCGGTCAGCTTTGTTCCTACCGTTTCGCAACCTTGGCCTGGTGGTGGTCGATGAGGAACACGACACCTCTTACAAACAAGAGGACGGCGTGCATTACAGCGCGCGGGACATGGCTGTTCTGCGGTCTGCCATTTGTGGCGGGCGGGTGATTCTGGCCAGCGCAACACCTTCGCTGGAAAGCTGGGCCAACGCCGAGGCGGGAAAATACGACCGGGTTGATCTGACCTCGCGATTCGGGGCGGCAGTGTTGCCCGAGATGAAACCCATCGACATGCGGGCCGAACAGATGCAACCGGGGACTTGGATTTCTCCGTCTTTGCGGCAGGCGGTGATGCAGCGGATCGAGAAGGGTGAGCAATCGCTGCTTTTCATCAACCGCCGTGGATATGCGCCGGTGACCCTGTGCCGCGCTTGCGGGGAACAGATTGCCTGCGATCATTGCGACGCGCGGATGGTCGAGCACCGGTTTCTGAAACGGCTGATGTGTCACCAATGCGGTGAGACCAAGCCGATGCCCGAGGAATGTCCCTCATGCGGCGTCGAAGGCAAGTTGGCCCCGGTCGGTCCGGGGATCGAGCGGTTGGCGGAAGAGGCCGAGGCGACGTTTCCCGATGCCAAGATCGCGATGCTGAGTTCCGATTTGTTCGGCTCGGCCCGCGCCCTGAAGGCTAAGATCGAAGAGATTGCCGAGGGCGATGCCGATATCGTTATCGGTACGCAGCTGGTTGCCAAGGGGCACAACTTTCCCAATCTGACTTTGGTCGGGGTAATCGATGCCGACCTCAGTCTGCACGGGGCAGACCTGCGTGCCGCTGAGCGGACATTCCAGTTGATGCGGCAAGTCGCGGGTCGGGCAGGCCGGGCGGACAAGCCAGGGCAGGCCCTGTTGCAGACATTCCAGCCCGAGCATCCGGTTATTCGCGCCATTCTTTCAGGTGACGAAGAGGGCTTCTGGAAGGCCGAAGCCGCCGGACGGCAGGCGGCGGGTGTGCCGCCATACGGCCGTATGGCCGGGATCGTCCTGTCCGGACCTGAGGTTGGACCAGTTTTTGATATCGGAAATGCAATGGCCCGAAACGATGCGCCGCTGCGCGAGATCGGCGCGCAGGTGTTTGGTCCGGCACCGGCCCCGATCGCGCGGATTCGCGGCAGACACCGCGTGCGATTGCTGGTCAAGGCACCCAAGGGCGCTCCGATTCAGGACGCGATTGCCCGTTGGATCGCGCCTTTGCGCCTGAAGGGCGACCTGCGTTTGACCGTGGATATCGACCCGCAGAGTTTCTACTGACCTCTGCATCAGCGCAGACCGATTGTGCGCCCGCTGCTTCGCCCTCGCCAAAATCTGAAAATGGGCGTAGAGGAGTCCCATGTTGAAACCGATGCCCCTGTCCGAGGCGCAGAGCCTTCCGTTCTGGCGCCGCCCTGTGACGCTCTTGTTCGTGATGGCACTGACGATGCCGATTGCGTTCAATGCATGGAGCGCACTGCTGAACAACTTCGTCATTGAGGTGGCGAATTTTGACGGGGCCGACATTGGGTTACTGCACACTGTGCGGGAGATCCCCGGATTTCTTGCTGTTGGCGTGATCGCGGTGATCATTTTCGTGCGCGAGCAGGTACTGGCGATGATCTCGCTGATGATGCTGGGCGTGGCAACTGCGTTGACAGCATGGTTTCCCAGCCTTGGTGGGTTGCTGTTTGTCACCCTCTTCAGCTCGATCGGATTTCACTACTACGAGACAGTGAATCAGTCGCTGCAGCTGCAATGGCTGCCCAAGGACCGCGCGCCGCAGGTATTGGGCTGGCTTGTTGCCATGGGATCAGCCGCGACCGCAGTAGTCTACGGCTTGATCGTTTTGACTTGGGACCGGTTTGATCTATCCTACAACATTGTATTCATGGCCGCTGGTGGTGTGACCGCCCTGTTGGCGCTGTTCTGTCTGTTCGCATTTCCGCAGTTTGACTCGCCAACTCCACAGACCAAGAAACTGATCCTGCGTCGTCGGTACTGGCTGTATTACGCGCTACAGTTCATGGCCGGCGCGCGGCGGCAGATCTTTGTTGTCTTCGCGGGCTTCATGATGGTCGAGAAGTTTGGGTTCGAAGTACACGAACTGACCAGCCTTTATCTGATCAATCTGGTGATCAACATGGCGGCGGCTCCGATGCTGGGTAAGGCTGTATCGATGTTCGGTGAGCGCCGCACGCTGATCTTCGAATACACCGGCTTGGCGATCGTTTTTGCGGCCTATGGCGGTATCTACTGGTTTGGTTGGGGCGTGGTACTGGCTGCAACCCTTTATGTGATCGACCATGTTCTGTTCGCATTGGCGCTTGCCCTGAAGACCTACTTTCAGAAAATCGCCGACCCTGCGGATATCGCACCGACAGCGGCCGTGGCGTTCACGATCAACCATATCGCCGCTGTGTTCCTTCCCGCGCTTCTAGGCCTGCTGTGGGTCATCTCACCCGGTGCAGTCTTTGCGCTGGCCGCTGCGATGGCGATGATCTCGCTGGGTTTGTCCTTGCTGGTCCCGCGCCACCCGGAACCGGGAAATGAAACGATCTTGTCGAAATACGCGCCGGCACCCGCCGAATAAGCGCCAATGCTTGACCTTGGTGGGCCATCGCCATAGGCGCTGTGTCAATTGATACAGGAGGCCCCCATGCCCACATTCACTGCGCTGACTACACTGACTGGTAAAAAAGCTGCCGAAGGGCTGGGCGAAGCAATGGAGCGTCTGGATCCGGAACCAACCGGCGTTGGAGTATTCGAAGTCGAGGATGGTTCGGGCCTGTGGGAAGTCGGTGGGTATTTCACGGAAACTCCGGACGAAACCGCTCTGGCCGTTCTGGCCGCCGCGTTTGAGGCCAAGCCTTTCGTGGTATCGGAACTGCCCGACACGGATTGGGTGGCCCATGTGCGTCGGGAATTGGCCCCGGTCGAAGCGGGGCGGTTCTTTGTTTACGGTAGCCACGATGCCGACAAATTGCCCGAAGGACGTATCCCTTTGCTGATCGAAGCCGCAATGGCCTTTGGCACTGGCCACCACGGAACCACTTTGGGGTGTCTGAAGGCGCTGGATCATCTTCTGAATGACGGATTCGCGGCTACGAAAGTGGCCGATATCGGCTGCGGCACGGCGGTGCTGGCCATGGCGGCAGCGCGGGTCTGGGAAGGTGAGATCATCGCCAGTGATATCGACGAAGTGGCCGTTGATGTCGCCGAAGCCAACCTGAATGCCAATGGAATGGCAGGCAAGGTCCGTTGCGTGGAAGCGGCGGGCTTTGACCATCCCGATCTGGGCGCGATCGCACCCTACGATCTGATTTTTGCAAATATCCTTAAGGGCCCACTGGTTGCTCTGGCCCCCGAAATCGCAGCGAATCTGCGCGTCGGTGGGTACGCAATTTTGTCCGGAATCCTTAACGAACAAGCCGATGATGTGGTTTCCGTTTATCTACAAAACGGGTTTAATTTAGAGAGAAATGACCAAATTGGTGAGTGGACGACGCTAATATTAAGCAAACAGGGCTAAATTTGGGCCATTTGCTGGAGCTTTCTGGAGTTTTGCCTCGATTTTGTCGCATTCTGTTTCTACCGTCTTAACGTGGAATCGGGGGGCGGTTTTGGAGGCTGCCATGACGGGAAAACAACTGGAATTTGATCAGCGCGTGAATCGCCTGAGCAAGAAACACGCAAAACTAAGCCGTGGCTACCGCGCGACGATGCGCAAGGACGGGTTGGTTGTGATGAAACCGCAGAGGGTGAAGTCAGCTTTGCCCCTGAAGGTTCTTCTGATGTGTCTGCTTGGGTTGTTTGCATTCAAGACGTTCTTGCTCACCAGCCTTGGGCCTTCGGGCTATCAATACAGGGTTGACGCATTGAACGAGGGCACCTCGGTCGAACAAGCCGGTGCCTGGGTGATGCAAATCGACCCGGTATCGCTGATGCTTTCGGAACAGCTGGCACGGCTGCTGCCCTGACATCAGGCGAATGAATCAGAAACGCCGCGCATTCTGCATGCGCGGCGTTCTGCTTTGCCCCTGAGGGAGGGAAGGGGCATATGAGTGGGTGTGTTAAATCTTAACGACGACCTTCGGCCACGACGTCAATATCGCCACGGCACAGTCCGATATCTTCCAGCTCGCGATCTGTCAGACCGCTCAGCGTGTTACGCGTCACGCGGGCGTCATTCCATTCGACAAAGGCGTTTACGACCGATGCGAAATTTGCGCCGATACGGCCGACGAGGCCGAATGAGCCGGTGGTGGTGCGGGTGGTGTCCAGTGCAGCCATATCCTGTTTCCTTCTGGTTTAAGTTTACGTTTTGATCGTTCGATCTGAGCGGCATTTAGTGCTGCCAAATCGGCTGTGCAAGAGCGGAAATTGCAACTGTCCTATGCGTTTTTTGCAGAGCTCGAGATTCATTAGAACCCCTTAATTTATTGGCCATTTTTGCTTCATGAAACATGTCGATTTCAGACTTTTGCCTGTCGCAAACTGGCCGTTTTGTCGCCTGTGAAACAGGTCTGTCGTTTTTGTGCTCTCTGTCAATTCGCTTGGAAAATGTTCACGCTTCGTGCTAATCCGTAAAAAAGATCACAAAAACTCGAGCAGGCCGAGGCGAAACATGCGGATTTTAGGCATTGATCCGGGGCTTAGGACCCTGGGATGGGGCGTCATCGAATCGCATGGCAGCCGCCTGAGCCACGTCGCCAACGGGCTATGCAAGTCTGACGGGGACGATTTGGGCGAGCGTTTGCTGTCGCTGTACAATCAGATCGTCGAAGTCATTGCAGAACATCAGCCCGACCAGGCGGCCATCGAACAGACCTTCGTCAACAAGGACGGGGCTGGTACGCTGAAGCTGGGTCAGGCGCGGGGTGTGGCGTTGCTGACGCTGGTGCAAGCAGGGCTGCCCGTGGGTGAATACGCGCCCAACCGGGTCAAGAAAACGGTTGTGGGCGTTGGACATGCCGAGAAAGAGCAGGTTCTTCATATGGTCAAATTGCAACTGCCGGGCTGTAAACCCAAAGGGGCGGATGCGGCGGATGCGCTGGCGATTGCCATCTGTCATTCATATTACGGCGCAGCGCCGCAGGCGCGCGTGAAAGAGGTGCGGGCATGATCGGAAAACTGACCGGGCGATTGGACTATCGCGCAGCGGATCACGTGTTGATCGACGTGCGTGGGGTCGGATACCTCGTTTACTGCTCGGACCGGACCATGGCCGCGTTGCCGGGCGTTGGCGAGGCTGTCTCGATCTATACCGATATGGTAGTGCGCGAAGACCTGATGCAGCTTTATGGGTTTTTGTCCCTGGTCGAAAAGGAATGGCATCGCCTGCTTTGTTCGGTTCAGGGCGTTGGGGCCAAGGTCTCGCTTGCCATTCTGTCCGCGCTGGGTCCGGATGGGGTCAGTCGGGCGATTGCGCTTGGGGATTGGGGTGCCGTCAAAGCGGCGAAAGGCGTGGGCCCAAAGACGGCACAGCGGATCGTGCTGGATCTGAAAGACAAAGCGCCGGGTGTGATGGCTATGGGCGGGACCGTGACCGAAGCGATGGACGGCCCCGGATTGGAAGTTGTTGAGCTGTCTGAACCGGCACAAGTGCCCAAGCGGGCGACCAAACCTGCCTCGGGGTCTGCCGCAGCTTCGGCCGGGGCACTGTCAGCCCTTGGCAATTTGGGGTACGGACCGTCTGAGGCGGCCTCGGCTGTGGCCGAAGCGGCCGCTAGCCTGCCGGATGCAGGCGAGGCTGAATTGATCCGGGCGGCGCTCAAGTTGCTGGCTCCGAAAGGGTAACTGAATGGTAGACGCCGATCCCACATTGCGCCCCGAGCCCTTGCCCGAGGACAACGACCGCGCCCTGCGTCCGCAGGGGCTGGACGAATTCATCGGTCAGGCCGAGGCGCGGGCCAATCTGCGCATCTTTATCCAATCCGCGCGTATGCGGAGCGAGGCGATGGATCACACGCTGTTTCATGGCCCTCCGGGTCTGGGTAAAACGACGCTGGCGCAAATCATGGCGCGCGAGTTGGGAGTGAATTTCCGCATGACCTCGGGGCCGGTTCTGGCCAAAGCAGGTGATCTGGCGGCAATCCTGACCAATCTGGAATCCCGCGATGTGTTGTTCATCGACGAAATCCACCGTCTGAACCCGGCTGTCGAAGAGGTTCTGTATCCGGCGATGGAGGATTTTGAGCTGGACCTGGTGATTGGCGAAGGTCCGGCGGCGCGCACAGTCCGGATTGAGCTGCAGCCATTTACTTTGGTTGGTGCGACCACGCGGATGGGCTTGCTGACCACCCCATTGCGCGACCGATTTGGCATTCCGACGCGGTTGCAGTTCTACACAGTGGACGAGTTGCACGAGATCGTTACGCGCAACGCCCGCAAACTGGGCGCGCCTGCTGATGATGCGGGCGCCAGAGAGATTGCGCGCCGATCGCGCGGGACCCCGCGGATCGCGGGGCGATTGCTGCGACGGGTGGTGGATTTCGCCATCGTCGAGGGCGATGGACGTATCACACTGGATCTGGCGGATGGCGCGCTGACGCGGTTGGGAGTGGATAATCTGGGCTTGGATGGTGCCGACCGGCGATACCTCAAGCTGATCGCTGAGAACTATGCCGGTGGTCCGGTCGGGATTGAGACTCTGTCGGCTGCGTTGTCGGAAAGTCGCGATTCGCTGGAGGAAGTGATCGAGCCCTATTTGTTGCAGCAAGGTCTGATCCAACGCACGCCGCGGGGGCGGATGTTGGCGCAGAAGGCTTGGACTCATCTGGGTATGGCGGCCCCCAAGGGGCAAAACGATCTGTTTGGTTGAAGCTGCGGCCCATAGATTTTATGCCGTCGGCGAGAGTATTTTCGAAAAGATGAAGGATAGGGCGTGACCCCCGAAGACATTCAGTTGTTGTTCACCCGTGAAAGCGGAGAGTTTCTGTTCGCGCGTTGGGGGCGGCCCATCGTGCCCATCGTCTTTGGGGTCGAGGTGGAAACTCTGACCACCGTCAAGGGCGCATTTGAGGCCGTGGTAAGCCTGGCCGATCATAAGATGGCTGAAACGGATCCGGAACTTGGTGCGAACTGCATGGTGTTCTTTTTCCGCGACTGGAAGGAATTGTTGGAGGTTCCCGATCTAGATCGGCTGGTTCCCGATCTGACCCCTTTGGTCGATCGACTGATCGCGGCGGATGCCAATCAGTATCGGGTGTTTCGCTTTGAAGAGGACGGTTCGATCCGGGCTGCGTTTGTTTTCCTGCGCATGGACAAAGAGCTGTCCAAGATTCCAGCAGAGACTTTAGCGCTCAGCCAGGTGGTGCAGGCCATTTTGCTGTGGTCGGACACTGCGTTCAGAACGCAATCGCCGCTGGCGGTTGCCGAGGGAGTGACTGTCCTGCGCCCCGATATCGCCGGGCTGATCCGGGCAGCCTATGATCCGGTTTTGCCGGGGGCAGCGCAGGACCCGGCGCATGGCTTGCGGTTGTTTGCACGAATGCAGCAGTCGCAGTGATTTAAGCTGAGATAATCTACGATTTGGATGTGCTGCGGTGTTGGAAAGCGGTCAATAGATCGCTTCCCGTGTCGAAAAATGCGTCGTCGCCCACCAAATCGGTCACTCCGTACCTGTCCAATTCAGACCGGACATGCGGTTCGACCAGGAGGAAAACCAGCCTGATGTTCTTCTCCTGCAGGAGATTGAGAACATTGCGCAGCGTGTAGCCCGCGGTGAAGTCCACGTCATCGATGGCCGAGGCCTCGATACAGAACCACTGTACTTTGTTGTCTGAATTATGGGTGATTGTCGTAATCTCATCCGAAAGCCGCTGTGCATTCGCGTAGTACAGGCTGTGAGAGAAGCGATAGATGACAAGCCCGGGTTCGAATTGGTTTGGCACGGAAATGGGTTTCGAATGCCAGCCACCGTCTTTGGTTTTGACGATTACTGAATTTTTGGGGCGGTACCCACGGCGGGTATGGTCGATCAATGACAGCACCATCGCAAAGATGATGCCCTGTTCGACCCCCACGATAACAACAACAGCAGCCGTGGCGACAGCAATCCAGAATTCGGATCGAGCTTGCCGGTAAATTGCAATCAGGCCTTTCAGGTCGATCAGCTTAAGGCCGATCAGGAACACGACTGCAGACAGTGCCGCATTCGGCAGGTAGGCCAGTGGGCCGGTCAGGAACAGTATGACCACCAAGACGATCAAGACGGTCGTCAGTTGTGCCACTTGGCTGCGACCACCTGCGCTGACCACCATCTCGGTTTTTGTCGGGCTGCCATTTACCACGAATGTACCTGTAAATGCCGCCCCCAGATTGGCAAGCCCCAGGCCGATTAGGTCTGTGTTCTCGCTAAACTTCTCTTCGTAACGCGCCGCGTAGGCCCGCGAGGTTGCAGCACTTTGGGCCAAGATCACAACGAAGATGGACAGCGCGGTTGGCAGCAATTGTTTGAACAGGGTCCAGCTCCAATCCATGTTCGGGACAGAGAGCGCAGGCAAACCGCTGGGAACCGAGCCCAGTACCGCGATGCCGGATGCGGCGAATTGGAACGCCCAGCTGCACAGGATTACCCCAAGTATTGCGATTAGCGGGCCGGGTAGTTTCGGTGACAGCTGCCGGCATCCGACGACGATCAGCAGAACCGCCGCCGCCACCGTCAATGTGGGCCAGCTTGACTGGTCGATGTTCTGAATGGTTGCCTGAAGCTTGGCGATAGTCCCGTGACCGTCGCTTTCGATCCCCAAAAGCCCCGGTATTTCACCGGTTGCGACCTGAATGCCCACGCCTGTCAGGAACCCGACAAGAACTGTCCGGGATAGGAAATCAGCCAAAAACCCCAAGCCGATAAGGCGTGCGGCAATCAGCAGAACAGCTGCCATCAGCGCCAACAGGGACGCCAACGCCAGATACTCGGACGAACCCGACACTGCCATGCCAGCCAGGGCTGAGGCCGTAATCGCCGCCGTGGCAGAATCCGCACCCACCACAAGATGGCGGGACGAACCGAACAGCGCGAACAGCGCCATTGGGATGAGGATGGTGTACAATCCCGTCACGACCGGCGTGCCTGCGATCTTTGTGTAGCCCATGACCTCGGGGATCGCGAGGCAGGCGAAGGTCAGGCCTGCCAAAATTTCCGCAGGCAAAGTCGCGCGGTTGAACGGCAAGACGCCCTGAAGGACTGGAAGAAAGAACATCCTCTCTTCTTTTGGTCCTTTAGCCATTGAAACTCCTGTCGGATTCACCTGGTATGTATGAAAGCCTAGAGGGCAAATCGTCGAATTTCGAGAGCGGACTTAGGAAGGTGGGAAATTTGCCCCCACAAGGGGATTGCAGGACCCGTGGCAACCATGCATCTGTTTCAGAGCAGGATTTGCCCCGCGCGTTGCATATTTGAGAGACCGGACCTGATATCATGGCCAATGAAGCTGATGCGCCCCACAAGCATATCTTTCCGATCCGGGTTTACTATGAAGACACCGATATGGGCGGGGTCGTATATCACGCGAATTATCTCAAGTTTATCGAACGCGCGCGATCTGACTATGTGCGCCTTCTGGGCAATGATCAGAACGCGATGCGCGATGGCGGGATCGTCTGGGTCGTGCGCCGGATCGAGGCCGATTATCTGGTTCCGGCGAAGTTCGATGATGAGCTGATCGTTGAAACTTGGCTGTCGTCAATCTCTGGTGTGCGGCTGACCATGGGTCAGTTGGTCAAAAGGGGTGAGACCGAAATCTTCCGCGCCTCGGTGACTGCTGTTTGCATGAATGCGCAGGGCAAGCCGGTCCGCCTTCCGGCAGAGATTCGCGCATTGATGTAACAATTTGTCGGTCAGGGGTGGTTATGTTGGCTTTTCATAACCAACTGCGATAGCGTTTGGAAAAACAAGGCCAAACGAACGGCCGTCAGGCAAAAAACAAAGAGCAGGTTCATGGAAGCTGAAACGCTGGCGCTGGCGCAGGAGATCGATTTCTCCATGTGGGGGCTGTATGCCCGCGCGACCTTTATCGTCAAATTGGTGATGTTGATGCTGATCGGCGCATCTGTTTGGTCTTGGGGCATTATCGTTCAAAAGCTGATCAACTACCGCGCGGCCCGCCGCGAGGCGCAGGTGTTTGACGAGGCCTTCTGGTCCGGCAACCCGCTGGATGAACTGTTCGAACATATCGGATCGCAGCCCGACGGCAGTTCCGAGAAGATTTTCGCCGCTGGCATGATCGAATGGCGCAGGTCGCACCGAACGGATGGCGGGCTGATTGCGGGGGCCACTGCGCGGATTGACCGTTCGATGGATGTCGCGATCGCCAAAGAGTCCGAGACACTGCAAAAAGGATTGCCCATTTTGGCGACGGTCGGCTCGACCGCGCCATTCATTGGCCTTTTCGGGACCGTTTGGGGCATCATGAACGCGTTTATCGAGATTGCCGAGCAGCAAAACACCAACCTGGCCGTTGTGGCACCCGGCATTGCCGAGGCGCTTTTGGCCACGGGCCTGGGTCTGTTGGCTGCGATCCCGGCGGTAATTTTCTACAACAAACTCAGTTCTGATAGTGACCGGATTGTGGGTGGCTACGAGGCTTTTGCCGACGAGTTCGCCACCATCCTGTCGCGTCAGTTGGACAGCTAAGATGGGTGCGGCGGTTCAGCAGAACGGAGGCGGGAACGGGCGCAGACGCGGCCGTCGTCGCGGGCACGCGCAGCCGATGGCCGAGATTAACGTGACGCCGTTTGTAGACGTCATGCTGGTGTTGCTGATTATCTTTATGGTGGCGGCACCGCTGCTAACCGTTGGCGTGCCGGTGGACTTGCCCAAAACGGCGGCAAGCGCGTTGCCGGGCGATAACGAAGAGCCGCTGACAGTCACGATGACTGCCGAAGGGCGCGTTCAGATTCAAACCACCGATGTTGCCCGCGAAGAGTTGATTGGCAAGCTGCGCGCCATCGCGGCAGAACGCAGCAGCGACCGGGTGTTCCTGCGGGCGGATGGTGCAATCCCATACGCGCAGGTGATGCAGGTTATGGGCGCGCTGAATGCAGGTGGGTTTTCCAATGTGGGGCTGGTGACTGACACCGGCGGCCCTGCGCTGGACGAAGGTGGAGAGTGAGGCCGCGCGGTGGATACCGGCACCAAGATCTCGGCAATTGCCCATGTCAGTTTGATTTCGTGGGCTCTGTTTGGCGGCACCTTCCGGTCCGAACCATTGCCTATGCCCGTTCAGGATATCTCGGTGATTTCGGCTGAACAGTTCGCAGCAATGACGGCCCAGAGTGCGGCGCCAGAGGTGCCTACGCCAGCCGCCCTGCAACAGCCTGATGCGCCCGAAGAAGAAATCCCCACCCCTGAACCGGTGGAGCAGGAACCTCCGACGCCTGAAGTGTCAGAGCCAAATGAGCCGGAGCCGGAGCTGGAACCGGAACCGCTGGCCCCTCCACCTGAACCGGTCGTGATCGAACAACCCCCCGAATTGGCCCCCCCGGAACCCGAGGCCGTCGTTTTGCCCACCCCGCCGGGGCCCGAGGCACAGCCGCGGCCTGCGGATAAAGTAGCGCCTGAACCTGTTGCGCCGCCGCCGCCCGAGGCCACGCCAGATGATATTGAATCCCCGGCTGTATCGCTGGACGAGGGAGCTGAAACTCAGCAAGAACAGCAGGATCAAACGGCACCCGAAGAGGCCACGGATGAAATCGTGACCGAGGCGGAAGAAGCCAAGGAATATGCGCCGCGCAGCTCTCCTCGTCCGCTGGTGCGACCGAACCGGCCAACGCCGCCGGCGCAGCCCGAAGTGGCTGAGACCGAAGAACCGACCGAACCAGAGCCCGCGCCAAGTGATGAAACCGCGATCAACGACGCACTGGCCGAGGCGCTGGGGCAGAGCAGCGAACCGTCTGGCCCACCCCTGACTGCGGGTGAGAAGGATGCCATGCGACTGGCTGTGTCGAAGTGCTGGAACGTTGGTTCTTTGTCCACGGACGCACTGCAAACGGTCGTTGTGGTCGGGTTCTCGCTGACACCGGATGGCAAGGTGCTCGGCGGTACACTGCAAATGATCGACAGTTCCGGCGGGACTGACGCGTCTGCAAGACAAGCCTACGAGGCCGCCCGGCGAGCGATTTTGCGCTGCGGGGCCAAAGGATACACCCTGCCTACTGACAAATACGATCAATGGCGGGATATTGAGATTACATTCAATCCCGAGAGGATGCGGATCAAATGATGAGATTTCTGACCAGCCTGTTGCTTGGCCTGACAATTTTGGCAGCGCCAGTGTATGCGCAAAGCGGACCCCTGCGTCTTGAGCTGGATCAGGGGATTATCGAACCCTTGCCTTTTGCGGTGCCGAATTTCGTGCCCGACGGGCCAGCAGCCACACAATACGCAAACGACTTATCGCGCGTCGTAGCGGCGGATCTGACGGGAACCGGACTGTTCCGTGAAATTTCTTCAGACGCGTTCATCAGTCGGGTCAGCAATTTCGAAGCCCCTGTGCAATTTGCCGATTGGAAGGCCATCAATGCTGAGGCCCTGGTGACAGGTGCAGTCAATGTCTCGGGCAAGCGCCTGACTGTGCGATTTCGCGTTTGGGACGTATTCTCGGGTCAGGAATTGGGCAATGGTCTGCAGTTTTCCGGGACCACAGATGGCTGGCGGCGCATGGCACACAAAGTGGCCGATCAGGTTTACACCCGTGTGACCGGCGAGAGCGGTTACTTTGACAGCCGCGTCGCGTTTGTGTCCGAAAGCGGGCCCAAGAACCAGCGTCTGAAGCGTCTGGCAATCATGGACTATGACGGCGCGAACGTTCAGTACCTGACCGACAGCGCCGCGATTGTTCTGGCACCACGCTTTTCGCCCTCGGGCGATCGGCTGTTGTACACAAGCTATGAAACCGGTCAGCCGCGCATTTATGTTTTGGACGTTGATCGCGTCAAACGGACCGAATTGAAGACACAAGACGGCACCATGAGCTTTTCGCCACGCTTTTCGCCCGACGGCCGTTCCATTCTGTATTCGTTGATTCAGGGCGGCAACACGGACCTGTGGAAAATGGATCTGGCCTCGGGGCAAAGCGTGCGGCTGACGAACACACCTGCCATTGAGACTGCACCCAGCTATTCTCCGGATGGGTCGCAGATCGTGTTTGAAAGCGACCGCTCTGGCACACCTCAACTGTACATCATGCCCTCAAATGGCGGAGAGGCGACCCGCATCAGCTTTAAGCAGGGGCGTTATGGCACTCCGGTCTGGTCGCCGCGTGGTGACCTGATCGCCTTTACCAAGCAGAACAAAGGCCGGTTCCATATCGGCGTCATGCGGACGGACGGCAGCGAGGAACGGCTGCTGACCTCGTCCTTCCTGGATGAGGGGCCAACATGGTCGCCGAACGGTCGCGTCATCATGTTCACCCGTGAATCGCAGGGCGCAAGTGGACGGGCGACATTGTATTCGGTGGATATCTCAGGTCGGAACCTGCGCCCGGTGCGAACCCCGGATGGCGGCAGTGACCCATCCTGGGGGCCTCTGCAGAAGTGATCGGGGCAGGGGGTTGGAAAAGTTCACAAATTTCCTGCACTGTGATAACAGAGACAGCAATAAAGCAATAAAACGACGAGGCACCTGAAATGAATGTATTGAGCAAAGTCATAGCATTGGGCGTGCTAAGTGTAGTGGCCGCCTGTACCAATAACGATCCTACGGCACTGGGCGGTGGCGCAGGCGGTAACGGCTCGATCCTGCCGGGTTCGCCCAGCGACCCTCAATCACCGGCCTATTTCCAGCAAACTGTTGGTGACCGCGTGTTGTTTGAGGTCGATCAATCGACCCTGACCGGGCAGGCGCAGACGATATTGCAGGGACAGGCAGACTGGCTACTGGCCAATACAGATTTTGTCGCCACGATCGAGGGTCACGCGGACGAACAGGGTACTCGCGAGTATAACCTGGCCCTGGGCGCGCGTCGCGCGAATGCGGCGCGTGAATACCTGATTTCACGTGGGGTTGCGGGCAACCGGTTGACCACCGTCAGTTTCGGCAAGGAACGCCCGATCGAGATTTGCAGCACCGAGGAATGCTATTCCAAAAACCGTCGTTCGGTGACGGTCCTGACCGGTTCAACTTTGGGGTAAGATGATGCGAATTGCAGGATGGGTTCTGGCTACGGTCGTGGCGACTGCTGGCGTGGCAAGTGCACAGGATCAGCAAACACTGGCGGATATCCGTCAGGAGCTTACGGTGCTGCACGTCGAGGTTCAGCGCCTCAAGCGCGAGTTTTCAACCACCGGATCTCCGGCGCCTAATCTGGCTGGCAGTTCCGTTCTGGAACGTGTTGACGCCATTGAGGCTGAATTGCAGCGTCTGACCCGTCAGACCGAGCAGTTGAACCAGCGTGTGCAAAACATCGTCACCGATGGGACCAACCGGATCGGCGATATGGAATTCCGGTTGTGCGAATTGGAAACGGGCTGCGAAATCTCGGGCGAGCCGACAAGCACGCTGGGTGGCGATTCCGAAATCACCGCTGCGGCGCCTGCAACACCGGCAGCGCCAACGTCGATGGAACAAGGTGAACTTGCAGTGGGTGAGCGCGCGGACTTTGATGCCGCATCACA
Organism: Ruegeria sp. A3M17; assembly: GCF_003318255.1. Taxonomy (GTDB): domain Bacteria; phylum Pseudomonadota; class Alphaproteobacteria; order Rhodobacterales; family Rhodobacteraceae; genus Ruegeria. The sequence goes on along the minus strand of NZ_QOCF01000035.1, from coordinate 4,438 downwards.
GGCGCTGGCGGATGGCAACTTTCAGGCCGCAGCGGAGCAATTCACCACATTCGAAACCTCGTATCCCGGCAGTCCGCTGGCACCCGAAGCCAACCTGAAACGGGGGCGCGCGCTTGTTGGGATCGGTGACACGCGTGAGGCCGCGCGGGCCTTTCTGGCCAGCTTTACCGGCGATTCCGAAGGTGCATTCGCACCCGAGGCGCTGTTTGAGTTGGGATCGGCGCTGGGGCGTCTGGGTCAGACCGATCAGGCTTGCATCACCCTTGGCGAGGTGGGCGTGCGGTTCCCGTCTTCGACCTCGGCCACAAATGCCACGCAGGAAATGGCAAGCCTGGGCTGTTCTTGACCGAAATCACTGAAGAATTGCGCGCCGAGATTAGGGCGCGTTTGCCGCGAATCCTTCCATCGCGCCTAGGTGTGGCTGTCTCTGGCGGGGGCGATTCAACCGCCTTGCTTTTGCTGCTGAATGATATTGCCCAAAACGAGCAGGTTGAGCTGTTTGCGGCAACCGTTGACCACGGTTTGCGCCCCGAATCCGCGGACGAGGCGCAGAATGTGGGCAAGCTTGCCGCGCGTTTGGGTATCTCGCATCAAACGTTGAAATGGACAGGGTGGGCCGGTCAGGGGAACCTTCAGGATCAGGCCAGACAGGCGCGTTATCGGCTGTTGACCGAATGGGCCACCCGCAATGCGATCAGCGCGATTGCGTTAGGCCACACAGCAGATGATCAGGCCGAAACCTTCCTGATGCGACTAGGCCGCGCAGCTGGTGTTACGGGTCTGTCGGGCATGCCGGTTGAACGGATTTTGGATGGCGTGACGATGTTGCGGCCGATGCTGGGTGTCACAAGGCAAGCATTGCGTGGCTATCTGTCTGATCAGGATGTTGGCTGGATCGAAGATCCCTCGAATCAGGACCTTCGGTTTGACCGGATCAAGGCGCGGCAGGCCTTGTCTGACCTCAAGGATTTGGGGATCACGGCCAGTTCTTTGACCCGAGTCGCAGAAAACCTTGCACAAGCGCGTGAGGCATTGGAGCGTTTTACGCAGGAATCCGCCCGAAAAATCGTCGTGGTGGAATCCGGTGATGTTTGCTTGGATCGCGCCGCCTTTCAGTCTTTGCCACAGGAAATCCAGCGTCGGCTTGTGATCGGCTGCATCGCGTGGATTGCCGGAGCGGGGTATCCACCACGGCAAACGTCAGTGGATCAGGCGGTGAAGGCTGTTGAAGAGGGTACCGGTACGTCGATCAATGGCTGTTTGTTTGTCCCAAAGGTCAATAAAACGTGGATTTGCAGAGAGCTAAACGCAGTTCAGGGCGAAATCGCGCGCCCAGGCGAGCCGTGGGACAAACGCTGGATTCTGTCAGGACCTTCGACTGCTGGTATGCAAATCCGCCCGTTAGGAGAGCAGGGCCTGCCTAGGGTTCCAGATTGGCGGGACTTGGGTAAACCACGTCAGGTCTTGTTGGCTTCACCCGCTGTTTGGCTTGCGGATGAACTGGTGTCAGCGCCAACCGCCAGATTGTTGAATGGATGGACGGCTGAATTGGCCCCGGGAACGCCCGAGTTTCATTCTTCTTTTTTATCGCATTGAACCTCCTTGAATCATCTCTATTTTATAGAGCAACCCGGCAGACCCCCATCTGCCGAAATCTTTTGGGAGACTTTCCTTGGGCAACGCTCGTAACATCGCCTTCTGGGTCGTTCTGTTTTTGCTGATCCTTGCACTGTTCAATTTGTTCAGCGGACCAGGCGGAACGCTTCAGGGCAATGAAAGAACTTATTCCGATTTCGTAACGGCCGTTCAAGCTGGCGAAGTCAAGAATGTGACCTTGGATGGCGAACAGATTCGCTATACCACGCAAAGCGGTGCCAGCTATGTCACCATCAAACCCGGCGATGCCGAGGTCACAAAACTGCTGATTGACGAAAAGATTCCGGTCGAAGCAGTTAAACAACAGCAATCCGGCTTCCAGTCGTTTCTGATCACGCTGCTGCCGTTCCTGCTGCTCATCGGTGTTTGGGTCTATTTCATGAACCGGATGCAGGGCGGTGGAAAAGGCGGCGCGATGGGCTTTGGCAAGTCCAAGGCCAAGATGCTGACCGAAAAGCATGGCCGCGTGACATTTGACGATGTTGCAGGCATCGACGAGGCCAAGGAAGAGCTGGAAGAGATCGTGGAATTCCTGCGTAACCCGCAGAAGTTCAGCCGTCTTGGCGGCAAAATCCCAAAAGGCGCGTTGCTGGTTGGCCCTCCGGGCACCGGTAAAACGCTGCTGGCCCGTGCGATTGCTGGTGAGGCGGGTGTGCCGTTCTTCACCATCTCGGGCTCGGACTTTGTTGAAATGTTCGTGGGCGTCGGGGCATCCCGTGTGCGTGACATGTTTGAACAGGCCAAAAAGAATGCACCCTGTATTGTGTTCATCGACGAAATCGACGCCGTGGGTCGCCATCGTGGTGCCGGTTATGGCGGCGGGAACGACGAACGCGAACAAACCCTCAACCAGTTGCTGGTTGAGATGGACGGGTTCGAAGCCAATGAGGGTGTGATCATTCTGGCGGCCACCAACCGTAAGGACGTTCTGGACCCTGCGCTGCTGCGCCCCGGCCGGTTTGACCGCAACGTGACTGTCGGCAACCCCGACATCAAAGGCCGCGAGAAGATCTTGGGCGTGCACGCGCGCAAGACACCTCTGGGTCCCGATGTCGACCTGCGCATCATCGCGCGTGGTACTCCGGGTTTCTCGGGTGCCGATCTGGCGAACCTCGTGAACGAGGCCGCACTGATGGCTGCCCGTGTTGGCCGTCGCTTTGTCACCATGGAAGACTTTGAGAACGCCAAGGACAAAGTGATGATGGGCGCCGAGCGCCGTTCGATGGTGCTGACGCAAGACCAGAAGGAAAAGACCGCCTATCACGAATCTGGTCACGCGGTCGTCGGTTTGTCGCTGCCGCTGTGCGATCCGGTCTACAAGGCGACCATTATTCCGCGCGGTGGCGCATTGGGTATGGTGGTGTCGTTGCCGGAAATGGACCGTCTAAACTATCACCGCGACGAATGTGAGCAAAAGCTGGCCATGACCATGGCAGGCAAAGCCGCCGAGGTGATCAAATATGGTGAAGATCACGTCTCGAACGGCCCCGCCGGTGACATCATGCAGGCCAGCCAGTTGGCGCGAGCCATGGTGATGCGCTGGGGTATGTCTGACAAGGTCGGCAATATTGATTATGCCGAGGCGCATGATGGCTATTCGGGCAACACTGCTGGCTTCTCGGTTTCAGCGCATACCAAAGAGCTGATCGAGGAAGAGGTAAAACGCCTGATCCAGCAGGGTTATGAGCGCGCGCACAAGATCCTGTCCGACAAGAACGAGGAATGGGAACGTCTGGCGCAAGGCTTGCTGGAATACGAAACCCTGACCGGGGAAGAGATCAAGCGTGTCATGAATGGCGAATCGCCGACCGATGGTGATGACGAGGGTGATAAGCCGGATGAGGGCAGCGCGCCCAGCGTTACCGCCATTCCCAAGACCAAGGTCAAAAAGACCCCGCCCGACGGCGGGATGGAGCCGGAACCTTCGGCATAAAGAAATCAGACCCGGGCCAAGTCCCGGGTCTTTTCTTTTCAGCTTTTCATTTGGCCCGGTCTGACTTTTAGTACGATTTTGACGGCCCGCAGCCGAAGGGGATTTCAAATGCCGGTATTGCGAGAAACAGAATTCACGGGTGAAGTTGTTTGGCTGGGTCATGTGCCCGCGGGTGGTTCAATCCGGGCCAAAGCTGTCGATGTTTTGGATCTGGATTTCTCAGGGGACAAAGGCGAGCGGCACGAGGGTCTCAACCGGACCTCATGTGTCAGGGTCAAGAATCTGTATCCGCAAGGCACCGAAATCCGCAACGTGCGCCAATTGTCTGTTCTGTCCGCCGAGGAAATGGACGCCACTGCTAAAGAGATGGGGCTGGATCGGCTGGACCCTTCGTTTCTGGGCGTCAGCATCCTGTTGCGCGGCATTCCGGACTTTACATACCTTCCGCCATCCTCGCGTTTGCAGGTCCGCGACGGTGTCACGATAACCGTGGATATGGAAAACCGCCCCTGCGTCATTCCCGGGCGTGAGATCGAAGCCGATCAACCCGGGTACGGGGCGTCCTTCAAGCCTGCGGCACAGGGCCGAAGGGGTGTGACTGCGTGGGTGGAACGACCCGGACAGCTGCGGTTGGGGGATCGGATGACGCTGTTCGTGCCCGATCAGCGGGCTTGGGCGCCCTAAGCGTCAAGCGTTTTCGATTTGAAACCGGTGAAATGACGCTACGCCGTTTCATGGCATGAATATGTCGGAATCTCTATCCATCGGGATTGTACACAACGGTATGGATTGACCAGCACCGGCCCAGCTGCGCCGGTTTGCAGGGAATTCAACCGGGGGTTTTGCCCA
>NZ_QOCF01000040.1 GCF_003318255.1 Ruegeria sp. A3M17 | reverse complement strand
AAAGCCGCAAGCAGAAAATGACGTCCTGGGCGACTTTTTTCCATCTTTCTATTTATTTGTTTTTTATCAATATCTTAAGTTATGTCATACACCCCTTCGAACGGTATTCCCATCAGTTGAAATACAAGTCGGACCCACACCTGCCCGCGCCGCCAGTAAACGTACCCCTATATATAGACAGGGTGCCCCATCACACCACAAGACTCAAACGAGTCGGAAGCAATTCAATGAGTCGGAATCGGCCCAAAAAACCATGCTGGCACTCTATTCAGGTATAGAATCCGCGCGTGTCTACCCACGCCGGGCTTGCGCATTGGCCCGGGATGCTGTGTGGTCGCCTCTGTAAGATGCCCGGGTTAGCCGTGAAATGACCACCAATACAGCCGACATATTTCCACGCATAAGTACCGTAGGCTATGACGGCCTTCTTGTTTCCTTTGCCGATGCCATGGCCGAACCCTCGAACCGGGCGGCGCTGGCCTTTAGGGGCGCAATAGACGCGGCATCCTGGAACGGTGTCGTCGAAACTTCTGCATCCCTTGCATCGACCTATCTGAGGTTCGACCCCAACAATCTGCCTCGCACTGAAATTCAAGATAAGGTGCGACACTTACTTGCACAGCAAAATTGGTTTGAGGCACCATTGCCTGCCGGTCGCAGGTTGTGGCGGGTCCCGACAGTTTATGGAGGCGAGCTGGCTCCGCAACTGGACGAGGCAGCGGCGGCGGCGGGGTTGGATTCCATGGAAGCCGTTCGGCGGCTGAGCGACACAAAGGTACGCGTGTTAACCATCGGCTTTGCACCGGGGCAACCGTACCTTGGTCCGCTTGGTCCTGAATTCAATATTCCGCGCCTGAAGGAACTAACGCCCATGGTCCCAGAGGGGGCCTTGGTATTGGCAATTTCCCAGTTCGTACTGTTCTCGGGCCCCACTCCGACCGGTTGGCGGCACGTGGGCCAGACCGCATTTCGTTGCTTTCGCCCTAACGCACCGCAGAGCTTTGCGTTGAAGCCAGGGGATGAAATGCAGTTCCTGTCCGTTTCGCGCGACGAACTGGAAAGCATCCGTGCCAACAACTCGGACGGCGCAGGCGGGGCCACCTGCGAGGAGATCGCGGGATGAGCCTGATTGTTCATCGCATTGGCCCGGCCTGCACCATACAAGACAAGGGCCGTGTCGGGTATCTGGATCAGGGGTTGTCCCGATCAGGCGCCGCCGATCAGCTGGCCCTGCACGAGGGCGCAGCGTTGCTGCGTCAAAGCCCGGAGCTTGCGGCCTTGGAAATGGCTGGAATGGGTGGCGAGTTCGAGGCAACGCAATCTCTCGGTATCGCTCTGACAGGTGCCCCGATGCAAGCCAGCATTGATGGCGCACCTGTGGTCTGGAATGCGTCGCACCAAATCGAAGCCGGGCAGCGGCTGGTGATCGGCGCTGCGACGCGCGGGACCTATGGCTACCTGCATGTCAGCGGTGGGATCGCGTCCGAAGCCTTTCTGGGATCACGCTCGGCGCATTTGACCGCCAAGATCGGAAGCACAATTCAGACCGGAGATACATTGCCAGTCGCCGACGGATCAGGCGTGACGGGCATGAAACTCAACCCGGATGATCGCTTCTCGGGTGGCGTTCTACGCGTGATCGCCAGCTTTCAGACCCCCCTGTTCGATCAGGAAACGTTGGACCGCTTTGTGCAAACCGAGTTTCGGCGTGGCAGTCGGGCCAACCGAATGGGGATGCAGTTGGATAGCGAAGGCGAAAGTTTCGCGGCCCAGGGTCAGCTGAACATTCTGTCCGAGGTCATTACCCCCGGTGACATACAGATGACCGGAACAGGCAGCCCATTTATCCTGTTGCCTGAATGTCAGACCACCGGAGGTTATCCCCGTATCGCGACGGTTCTACCCTGTGACCTGCCGCGCGCGGCACAAACCCCGGCGGGCGGGCAGATCAGGTTTGAATTCGTGTCACTAGACACGGCCACAGCCCTGCAAACCGCCCACAATGCCGAACTTGCCCGCCTACCTATGCGAGTCGAACCGCTGGTCCGCGATCCGCATGACATCCCGGACCTCTTGTCCTACCAATTGATCGGCGGAATGATCTCTGCCACCGACTAGGGAGTACTACCTATGCCAAGCGTCGATCTGAATGCCGATATGGGCGAAAGCTTTGGCCCCTGGAATATGGGCGATGATGAAAGTCTGCTGAAAATTATCACATCCGCCAATATCGCTTGCGGCTTTCACGCCGGTGACCCGGATGTGATGGCAAGCACGATGACATTGGCCGCGGAAAACGGCGTCGGGATCGGCGCGCATCCCGGCTTTCCCGACCTGCAAGGCTTTGGCCGCCGCAACATGAAAGTGCCCCATGCCAGCCTGCGCAATCTGGTTCGGTATCAACTGGGGGCTGCAACCGGAATGGCCAAGGCCGTTGGCACCGAAGTGCGGCACCTGAAACTGCACGGGGCGCTGGCCAACATGTGCTCGGTCGATATCGACATGGCCCGAGCCTGTTATCAGGGCGCGCTGGATGTCGATCCGGACATCATCATCATGGTTTTGGCCGTTACCAAACAAGAAGAGGCCGTGCGCGAACTGGGGTGCAAGTGGGTCGGCGAGATCTTTGCGGACCGGGCCTATAACGACGACGGAACTCTGGTGGACCGCAGCCTGCCCGGAGCTGTCATCCATGACCCACAGATCGCCGGACCGCGCATCCTGAACATGGTGCGCGAAGGTGCCATCATCACCGAAAGCGGCCAGCGGCTGGAAACATCCATCGACACGATCTGCCTGCATGGCGATGGTCCAACCGCGGTGCAAATCGCCCGTTCGGTTCGCACATCCCTGATCGACGGCGGGGTCGATGTGACAAAATTCATGCGATAGAAAGAAGGGCGTAATCCTGACGATCTATCCTCTGACTGTTGCCTGCATGGAATACAGACCCTAGCATGTCTGACAAGTGCATGTTCTGAATACCACAATTCCAAGCAACGCCATGCCGAACCGGTATAGGCAAGGAGGTTGGCCAATGTCTTTCGATCTGATGAATTACGAACCGCGCGGCGACAAAAAGAACTCGGAGTTCTTCCACCAATATCTGCCGATGATCTACGAACGCCGCCAAAGCTCGGGCGTGGCTGATCAGGTCGGGGCGATGCAGGCGATCGTCATTCAGGTTGAACCGGACGCGATGTTCGACACGCTGATCGAGCTTTATGTCATGACACCCTACCGACATACGGCCAGCTATCTGGGTCAGACGCACAAATTTGCGGTGATGCACTCACACACCGATTATCCTGCGATAATCGTCATGGCGCCACTAAGCCCGACATTCGAAGACTTTATCCCGCGCATCAACCGTATGTACCCGCTGGCCCGCAACACCCCCCAAACCCGCTATGTCGGAGAGGTTTATGGCGCCACGGACCTTAAGACCCTAACCAAAACGCTTGAAAATCAGAACATCAGGTTTGAGTACAAGGGAGACACCGAAAACCCGTTCTACACATCGGACGGGTTCAGATTTACGTCTCCATCCGATTTCACCTGTAACAGAGTTGGCTACTCATCTTTGGATTTCAACGACACCGACAGCCTTGGTCTGGGTGACCGGATATTGCTGAGCAGTGACGAACAGGCGCGGCTGGATCAGGCAGCCGCATTCGGAGCAGACAGCAAAATCGCGCCTTTGATGCTGGGGGTCGACCACCTTGCAACACGCATTCTGGCTGGTGAGCGTGAGGACGCGATCCTCGAGTTTCTGACCATGGTGCCCTATTACTTTTGGGGCGCGTACAACATCTTTGACATGAACTCGTCGACCAATGTGAACCGAAACGCGAATGTCGATGATGACAAGAAGTCGCCCGCCAAGGTCTTCACCGCGAACAACACGCCCTCCTTCGTCAATTCGTTTGAACAGCTGCCAATGCCGACCGAGGATTTCGTGCGGAACTTTGGCCGTCGCTTGCACCACATGGCGATCGAGATCCAGGACGGCGACCACGGCGCGGGTGAAAAGAACGTCGATTTTGTTGTCAACACACTCAAGGATGAAGGTGTACCGTTCCTGGCCCATGTGGTGGGCGAGTGTAAGGACGATCCGAACCTCAAGCAGATCTTCTCAAAGCATTCGAAGTATACGCTGTTAATCACCGAGTATATCGAACGCTGCCACCACTATGACGGGTTCTTTACCAAGGATAACGTTGCCGCCCTGACCGCTGCGGCGGGTCAGGATGAACAATACGAACACGGCCACGTCTTCGACTGACAAAAAAAGGCTGCGAGTTTCCTCGCAGCCCAGATCCATTCAGGAGAGTATGTCGAGCCTTATGACGGCCCGATCATGAAACAAGTCACATTCCGGGCCTGCAACCGGCGGCAAGCCAGATCGGCCTGTTCGCGGGTCATGCCCTGGAATGTCGCGTCGAAACCGCGCGAGCTTTGGTTTACCTTGCGCAGCGTGCCTTCCAGAGTGGTCATTTCCGACAGCGCGGTTTTCAGCAAAATCTTTTCCGCCTCATATCGGGTGGTATAGCGGCCTACATTCACGCCCCACAGTCGTCCGCCCGATGTGGACAGGCGGGTCACGATCTCTTGCTCGGGTTCAGGCTGCACCGCCGGATCGGTCGAGGCCAGAACCAGGTCAGCCGGGCGCGCAGCGGGACGGGGTACGTCACCATCACCAGAGGGCTGGATGTCGGCAGCTGCGATTGCTGCGGCGATCCCGTCCTTGATGCGCGTGCCATTTTTGGCAGCCGTCTCAGCCACGGCGCCAGCAACCTGAACTGCGGCACCCGGTCCGGGGCGCAGAACGGGGCGCAGACTGGATTTTGGCGCGATTGTCAGCGCCGCGACGGTCGCACCCAATCCTGCGTTCCCGGCATAGGTGGGGCGGGCTGGCTTGCGGATCGGGGCGCGGGAGGGGGCGCGGCGGAAGCCCATATCCAGCAATTCGGCAACTTTGGCGTTCCGCGATGCGCCGGATTTACCACCAAAGACAGTTGCGATGATGCGTTCGTCCTTGCGCTTGGCCGATGCAACCAGGTTAAAGCCCGCAGCCCGCGTGTACCCGGTCTTGATACCGTCTGCACCTTTATAGGCCGCCAACAGGCGACGGTTCGTATTTGGAACCGTCTTGATCCCTGCATGCGTGGATTGGCGCGAGAACAGGTTGTAATACTGCGGATAGTCATAAAGCAGATGGCGACCCAACGTGGTCATATCCCGCGCGGTCGACAAATGGCCCGACTCCGTCAGGCCGTGTGCGTTCTTGAAGGTCGTCCGGCTCATGCCCATGGCTTTGGCGGTACGGGTCATGCGGCGCGCGAATGCGGCTTCGGATCCACTGATCGCGATGCCAATCGCCGTGGCCGCATCATTGGCGGACTTCACGGCAGCCGCCCGGATCAGATAGCGGAACGCAATGGTCTGCCCGGTGCGCAGGCCCAGCTTCGAGGGGGGTTCAGCCGTCGCCTTTTTTGTGATTCGAACGGGCGTGTCCAATGTGATCTCACCATTCCGCACCGCCTCGAACGCAATGTAGAGTGTCATCATCTTGGTCAGAGAGGCCGGATGTAGTCGGGTGTCAGCATTGCGCGAATGCAGTACCTCGCCTGTCCGGGCGTCGATGACCATCGCCGCATATGGTGCCGCAAATCCCTGCAACGGCGCGAAGGAGAGCAACCACAAGAATGCTATAAGAAATAAGCCCATCCGGGCCGGAACTGTCCGCCGAACCTGCACGATCTTTGCCTCTGTCTACCTCAGGCCGCCGGGTTTTCCCGGTCAGCGTTAATTATTTTTATTATCGATAAGGCTAACACAGAGACCCAATGAAATAAACCGAAAGCGTGCAAATTCGCTGTTTTGTTAAACGTCCGAACCGGCACTACATGTAGACGCGCAAAGCCCGTGACCTACCACAACTGCGCAAATTGAACCCCTGAACGTAAATCCCGCCCCGTTTTTTGAAAACTGAGACCAATTGGCAACATCAACTTAGGCGCTGAACCAGATCAGCAAGTTCGCCCAAATCCCGCATCTCGCGATAGCGCGGATTGTCCGCCGGGGTTTCGGCCTTTTCAATCTCCCAGACCAACCCATGGGGCACATAGACGCCCCAACACCCGGCCTGAATTGGGGCGACGACATCGGACCGCATCGAATTGCCTACCATCATTGCAGATTCGGGCCCGTCACCATGCCGCGCAAAGATATCGCGGTAGGTTTGCGCTGACTTTTCGGACACGATTTCAACCTCGTCGAACAACTCTCCCAGACCGGATTGCGCCAGCTTTCTCTCTTGATCGATCAGGTCGCCCTTGGTGATCAGAATCACCCGATGCGTATCAGTCACCGCTTGGATGGCCTCCCGCGCGTGGGGCAAAAGCTCGATCGGGTGGGCTAGCATATCCTGCCCCGCTTCGACCAACTGGCGGATAACCGAGGCTGGAACATGGTCGTCGGTCACTTCGATTGCGGTTTCGATCATCGACAGGGTGAAGCCTTTGATTCCGTAGCCATAGTGTCGGATATTACGTTTTTCCGCAGCAAGCAGCCGATCCAACAGGTGATCGCGATCAGCGTGATCGGCCAGCAATTCCGTGAAATGCGTCTGCGTCAGTTTAAAAAACCGCTCGTTGTGCCAAAGCGTGTCGTCGGCGTCGAACCCGATTGTGGTCAGCGCTTTTTCCATTTCGATTACGTCCTGCTGGCTCTTTTCTCTGGCCCCATGCACGTTATATAACCGATCAGACAAACCGAAGCCTGAATCGGACAAAGGCGCAATGACTGAACACAAATGGATGATGTCTGACCAACCGGACAACGACGATGATCCGTCGCTGTTGGTACAGACGCGCCCTAAGACCAAGCGCCCGCCGTTGTACAAGGTACTGCTGCTGAACGACGACTACACCCCGATGGAATTCGTGGTGCATGTGCTGGAGCGTTTCTTTGGCATGACCCATGCCGAGGCGTTCGAAATCATGTTGATCGTCCACAAGAAAGGCGTCGCCGTGGTTGGCGTGTTCAGCCATGAGATCGCCGAAACCAAAGTGGGCCAAGTCATGGACTTTGCCCGCAGGCACCAGCACCCCCTGCAATGCACAATGGAACGGGAAGAGTAAGGCCGCCTTAGCCTTCTCTCTCATATTTGCCCATGTCCCCTCGTCTTGATCTTGCCCTGCAAAGCGGCCTTGAGCTGTCGCAACCACTCAGCGTGCTTGGGCCGACATCCGACAGCGATCTGTCGGCCCTGCCCCGTGGAACACAGGTGGTGCAGCCATTCAAACCGCTTCACGACCACTTTGCCGGACAGGGCTTTGCCGCGGTGCCGGAGGCCCACGACCCCTGTCAGGATGCCATCGTGATCCTGCCCCGCGCCAAGGCGCTGGCGCGCAGCATGGTGCAACAGGCCTGTCAGCGGGCCAACGGACTGATTGTCATAGACGGTGCCAAAACCGACGGTGTCGACAGCCTGCTGAAAGAAATCCGCAAACGCGTTGACGTCGAGGGGCCCATCGCCAAGGCACACGGCAAGATATTCTGGTTCCAATCCGCGCCCGAGGCTTTTGCCGACTGGGCCGCCCCGGACAACCAGACAGTCGATGGCTTTCAGACCGCGCCCGGCGTGTTCTCCGCTGATGGGATTGACCCTGCCTCGACCCTGCTGCTGAACGCGTTGCCCGAAAAGCTGGGTGCAAGGATCGCTGATTTGGGCGCTGGCTGGGGGTATCTCGCGGCGGGTGTGCTAAAGGCTGCCAATCCGCGCGCGTTACATCTGGTCGAGGCCGACCAGATTGCCCTTACCTGCGCACGCGTCAATATGGCCGAGACCTGCGCGCAGTTCCACTGGGCCGACGCCGTCACGTGGAACGCGCCGGAACCGTTGGACACGGTGATCATGAACCCTCCGTTCCACACATCGCGCGCCGCTGACCCTGAACTGGGTCAGGGCTTTATCAAATCCGCAGCTCGAAACCTGACCCGGAGCGGAAATCTCTGGATGGTCGCAAATCGCCACCTACCCTACGAGGTCACGCTGGCCGAGAATTTCCTGCAGGTTCACGAGGTATCCGGCGACAATCGGTTCAAGGTGTTCCACGCCTCTCGCCCTCGACGGTGATCCCGGTTAACCTGCGCCGCAAATCAGGAGACAACGCATGTCCTTTTCCATAGCCGGTAAGACCGCCATTGTCACAGGCAGCGCCAATGGTGTCGGGCTGGCCATCGGGCGCCACTTTGCGGATGCCGGGGCCAATGTCATGTTTGCCGACATGGACGAAAAACGGCTGTCCGACGAACTCGGCGAACAGGCCGATGACAGCAACATCCGGTTTTTCGCTGGCGACCTGCGGGAAAAGCTGACCATCGCGAACCTGTTGTCTGCCACTTTAGATGCCTTTGATCAGGTGGACATCCTGATTAATGGCGCGCGGCAGGTGATCCCGTCTGATCCGCTGGATGCGGACGACGATTCCGTGCGCATGCTGCTCAATCAGAACCTGATGCCCGCGCTGCGCCTAAGCCAGGCGGTCGCCAAGCGCATGATAAAACAAGCAGGCGACACTGACGAAGGCCCCGCCGGGTCGATCATCAACCTGTCTTCAATCGCCGCGCGGCGCACCCACCCCGATCTGATGGCCTATTCCGTATCCACCGCCGCGCTGGATCAGATGACACGTTCGCTGGCCGTTGCCCTGGCCCCGAAACGGATCCGCGTCAATTCCATCGCGCTGGGATCGGTCATGAGCGCCTCGCTGCAGTCCACGCTCAAGGAAAACCGGGACTTTCGCAACGATATCGAGAAACATACGCCCCTGGCCCGGATCGCAGCCCCGAACGAACTGACCGAGACGGCACAATTCCTGGCCTCGGACGCAGCCGGGTTCATCACCGGGCAAATTCTGACAATTGATGGCGGCCGCACCTTGCTGGACCCCGTCGCAGCCCCGGCCCATTAATCCCTATGTTCGATACCGAAAAATCAACCGCCGCCGCGTGGTTCCGCCAATTGCGCGATGACATCGTCGCCGCGTTTGAGGCACTTGAAGACACCCACAGCTCTGGCCCTTTTGCAGAAGCAGCACCAGGCCGGTTCGAGGTCAAGGAAACCAAACGCCAATCCGAGGACGGCAGCGATGCGGGCGGCGGGTTGATGTCCGTGATGCGTGGCGGGCGGGTCTTCGAAAAGGTCGGAGTCAATGTCTCGACCGTATACGGCACTTTGGGTGCGCGGGCGCAACAGGCCATGGCGGCGCGCAAGGGGATTCCGGGGATGACCGAAGATCCGCGTTTCTGGGCGTCGGGCATCTCTCTGGTCGCGCATATGCAAAACCCGCATGTACCGGCCGTTCATATGAACACACGCATGTTCTGGACCCCGCACGCATGGTGGTTCGGCGGCGGTTCGGACCTGAATCCCTGCATCGAGTATGATGAGGACACAGCGCATTTCCACGCCACCCAAAAGGCGCATCTGGATCCGCATGGTCCCGGCCACTACCCCCGCCTGAAAGACTGGGCTGATGAGTACTTCTATATCCCCCACCGCAAGCGCGCCCGCGGCGTGGGCGGGATATTTATGGATGACTATTGCACCGGAGACTGGGCCGCAGATTTCGCGCTGACCCAGGATATCGGTCGCGCATTCCTGCCTGCCTTCCTGCCATTGGTGGAAAGGCGCCGAGTCCAGGGGTTTGACGAGACGGCCAAAGACACGCAACTGGTGCATCGGGGCCTTTATGCCGAATACAACCTCGTCTACGACCGGGGCACAAAATTCGGACTGGAAACCGGCCATGACCCGGATGCGGTGCTTATGAGCCTTCCGCCAATGGCAAAATGGGTCTGATAAACTAGCGGAACCCAAAATCCAGGAAGTTGTCAAAGCAATAGCCCTGCGCGGAGCCTGCCGACATGTTCTCACCCACACGTTTCACCGTGACCGAATATCCCGGCGTGGTATCGACCCCATCGGGTGGGGTAAGTGAAAACTGCACCGTGCGCACGCCTTTTTCGTAGGCCCTGACTATATAGATACGCTGAGTTGCCTTGGTTCTGAGTGTGCGAATAGCAAAGTCCCCTATCCCGCACCAATACGAGACCGGGGCCGAAGACCCGCTGACGGCGACCTCGTATACACCGTTGTTCATAGGAGTGACTGTGGTTTTAAAACCCGGGTAAGCGCCGATTCCGATCCCAATTCCCTGTGCAGATACAGGCGACACCGCAAATGCTGCCAGGGCCGCTATTTTCAAAACTCGCATAATGGCAATTCCTGTTTCGAAACAATTATTCAAGATCATACCGGACACGTGATCCGAGTAAAGCGGCACCATTTTCGGGATTTTGGCCGACAGGACCCCGACACAGAGCATACAGGCAAAACAGTATCATTTTGAATCTTAAGCAATTAGGCTCAAGGTATATTTTGGCTGGGGTTTGTTTTGAGCAAAGCGTTTCCAAATGACTGGTTTGATATCCCATCCGAAAAATACGCGGATTTGGGCGCCATGTTCTATCTTGCATCGCTGACCAAAACACACAGGCTGCGGACCCTTGGGCAGGTGCTGTACGCATTTGAAACGCCTTTTCGGCTGAACCAGTACCATATTTTCCGACAGAACGGATTCCCGCGCGGGTTTGTGACCTTCGCGGGCCTCAGCCCCGAAGCCGAGCGTCGGTACGCCATTCAGGAAAAGCCGCTGAAGGACACGGACTTTGCCAGCGGCACGTCCTTCTGGATCGTCGACCTCGTGGCCCCGTTTGGACAGACCAACCAGATCGTCGACATACTGAAAAAAGAAATCCCCCACCCTCGGGTCCGAACCAATCGGATGGACAGCGACCTGACCCGAAATCGCATCGTGGAGTGGACCCGCGACGACGCGGGGGACGTACACATGGAGCTTTACCGGAAGAAAGAATTTCGTGAGGTCCTGACTATGGGAGGATCTTGAAATGGTATCGATCGTAGGGACAACAACTGGTTTTGTGACTGGAGACCCGCCCAATCAGGCCAGCGGTGATCTCGGCTTGACTGGCCTTCCCCGTACGCAATCCTGGTCGATCTCTGATCAGCCATCACTGGGCGTGGCCTCCATTAACCCAAATACCGGCGAATGGACCTACACGGTCAATCAAAGCGATTTTGACGATATCCCGTTCGGGACTACGGTCACTGATACCTTCACGGTACAGGTCACCGGATTGGACTTTTTCTTCCAACCATATGATCTGACCCAAGAGATCACGATCACCCTTGAAGGCGTGTGCTTTACGGCAGGCACCTTGATCCTGGCCGAAAAAGGCAATCAAAAGATAGAAACCCTGAGCGTTGGCGACAAGGTGATGACCGTAGATCGCGGGCCGCAACCGATCCGGTGGGTGGAAAGCAGCGCCTTATCGCCGGACCGATTACGTGACAATCCGGCCATGCGCCCTGTTCGGATCAAAGCTGGCAGCCTTGGCACAGGACAGCCCGAACGCGATCTGTTGGTATCACAGCAGCACCGCATTCTGGTCAGCGGACCAAAGGTCGAGCTTTTGTTCGGCGCGCCCGACGCGCTGGTTGCGGCCAAGCATCTTTGTTCCTGGCCAGGTATCGCGATTGACACCTCTGATGACCCGGTCGAGTATTTTCACATCCTGCTGGATAACCACGAAATACTGACAGCCGAGGGCACACTGGCTGAAAGCCTCTATCTGGGTGAGGAATCCCTGTACACACTTTCCTCGGACGCATTGCAGGAGCTCGCCGCCATTTTCCCCGACACATCCACGCCGAATGGTCTGGGATTCGGCCGGGCAGCCCGCCTGATCCTGCGAGAATTCGAAGCCCGCGCGCTGGCTTAGACCCCGCGCAAGTGCCCGCCCACGTCCTGCGGTGCCAGTGCGACCGTTTTGATAACTGCAAAACAGGGTTTGCCCGGTTCCAATCCCAACGCTTCAACTGAGCGGCGGGTGACGCGGGCCAATACAGAACCCGCGGGCGTTCTTACGGACACAATCGCCCCCGGCCCTTCGCCTGCGCGGATGGTGTCGACCGTTCCTTCCAGCACATTCAGGGCCGAAAGTCCTTCGGGGCGTTTGCTGGACAGAATAACCTCTTGCGCGGGAATGCGGATGCGCAACTCTTCCGCAATTTGCAGAGGTATCCGGGGCAGAAACAAGGGCGACCCGCCCGCGTCCAACTCGGTCAGCCCGTCCGAATGATGTTTGACGACCCGAACCTGCAACACTGCACCGACCGCCCGCACACCAGCCGGTGCGACCGACGGATCGGCCAGTACATCGGAGGCCGGGCCATGCCGCAAAACTTTGCCCTCTTGCAACGCGACAACCGATGTCGCCAAGCGCGCAACTTCCGCGGCCGAGTGTGTGACGTACAGAATCGGCACCGAAACCTCGTCCCGCAGCCGTTCAAAATACGGTAATATCTCAGCCTTTCGCGCGTCGTCCAATGCGGCCAGAGGCTCATCCGCCAGGATCAGCCGTGGACTGGCCAGAAGAGCGCGGCCAATGGCAACGCGCTGCTTTTCCCCGCCCGACAACCCTGAAGGGCGCCGGTTCAACAGGTGCCCGATCCCCAGCATTTCGATCACTTTGTCTGGGTTTTCGCGGCGGGATTCCTTGGGCGCGAACCATTTTCCGTAGAACAGGTTCTGGCGCACAGTGAGATGTGGGAAAAGACGACCTTCCTGAAAGATATAGCCCAGCCGCCTTTTGTGCGGCGGCAACCAGAGGCCTTGCGCGGTGTCAAACAGCTCCCACCCGTCTACGGCAACCCGACCGGCCATGGGTTTCACCAAACCGGCAACAGCGTTGACAATGGTTGTCTTTCCAGACCCGGACCGCCCAAACAGAACCGTCACACCGGGTGGAGCATCAAAACTCAGATCCAGCTTGAGGTCGGGTAGATCGTGCTGCAGGCGAACGGACAGGCTCATGATCCGGCCACCCGCGCCGCAACGCGCCGCCCAATAAACTCGGACAACAGCAGCGCGCTCATGGCAACCACGATCGAGATGACCACTAAACGGGTGGCCGCCGCTTCGCCGCCCGGAACTTGCAGGAAGGCATAGACTGCTGACGGCAGGGTTTGCGTCTGACCCGGGATATTCGACACAAACGTAATCGTTGCCCCGAACTCTCCCATCGCTTTGGCAAAGGCCAGTATTGCCCCGGCGATAACGCCGGGCAGGATCATCGGAAGGGTCACTGTGGCAAACACAAACAGGCGTGATGCACCCAGTGTGGCCCCGGCCTGTTCCAGTTTGGGGTCCACAGCTTCAATCGACAGGCGTATGGCCCGCACCATCAGCGGAAATGCCATTATACCTGCGGCAAGGGCGGCGCCGGTCCAACGAAACGCCACGACAATTCCGATCTCTGCCAGCAACTTGCCCAGAGGCCCCTGAATCCCAAAAGTCAGAAGAAGCAGGTAACCGGTCACCACCGGTGGCAGGATCAAGGGCAAATGCACCAGCCCATTCAAGACCTGCCGCCCTGGAAACCGCCAACGTGCCAGCGCGTAGGCAACGAATATGCCCAACGGCAATGTCACCAGTGTTGCCCAAAACGACACACGTAGCGACAACTTCAGCGCCTCAAGCTCTGCAGGTCCCAACCACCCCATACCGCTATCCGTTCGGCAGGGTGAAACCCTGCTTTTCAAACACAGCCCGCGCCGCCTGAGATTGCAGGTGGTTCAGAAACACCCGCGCGGATTCAGCACCGGCAGCCGTCAGAGCCGCCGGGTAGATGATGGGCGGATGCAGGTCGGGCGAAAACTCTGCGATGACACGAACCCGCCCCTCGACCTGCGCATCGGATCGGTAGACGATCCCCATCGGGGCCGCACCAGTGGCAACTAGTGCAAGGGCTGCCCGCACGTTATCCGTCTGTGCGATCTGGCCCTGAATGCCCTGCCACAACCCCAAGCTTTCCAACGCCGCCTTTCCGTAAATACCTGCCGGCACGGCATCAACCAGCGCCATGGCCAGATATCCAC
The DNA here is from genome assembly GCF_003318255.1 of Ruegeria sp. A3M17. Lineage (GTDB taxonomy): Bacteria > Pseudomonadota > Alphaproteobacteria > Rhodobacterales > Rhodobacteraceae > Ruegeria. Next base: position 176,651 of record NZ_QOCF01000040.1, on the reverse strand, counting down.
CTTTCAGTGCGGAGGCCAAAGCGACCCCGGGCCGCATTTCGCCAATGTCAGCCCCTTCGCCCCCAGCGACCAGAACCAGGCCATTGTTCAGCAAATCTATACGAGTTGTAGGGTCAATCAGGCCCTGATCTTGCAGCACATTCATCCAATCCACGTTGGCGGAAATGAACAGATCTGCCGGGGCACCCAACTGAATCTGGCGCGCAAGAACGGACGAGGCCGCGTAGGATACAGTTATGCCCTGCCCAGTTTCCTGCTCAAATTCAGATGCCACCTCATCAAGCGCAGTCTTGAGGCTGGCTGCTGCAAAAACCAAAATCCCCTCGGCCCGCGCGCGAAGCGGGGCCAGCGTCAAAGCGCCCAGAACCAGGGCCGCAATCAGAACTCGGCGCGTGTGGGACAGGATCGGTTTTCTCCCGCCTGGAAAGTTGCAGTTCCTTTGGGGATATCTGAGGCGGCAGGTGGCACGCAAGCGCCTTTGCAATCACCCAAGACGTAGAACGCAAAACGACAGGCCCCTCACAATCGAAACGACCCCGCAACACAAGGCACGGCGAATTTCCCGCCGGATTGAATTGCCAGTGGCGAACAAATCAGATTCTGGGAAAGAAATTCTACCAGACCCTCTTGCACCCAGGCGCAGGCTTAGCTAAATGCACCGTCACGGGTGATTAGCTCAGTTGGTAGAGCGCTTCGTTTACACCGAAGATGTCGGGAGTTCGAGTCTCTCATCACCCACCATCCACTTCACTGAATTGGCGGTTGAACTTACCAACAACGATATTGTTTGGTTTGCGGGTTGGACCAGTCGACTACATTGTTGGGCCGTGCATATTACTTCGAGCAGCCTACGGTGACTTTCAATACAATTATCAGCATGCAATCGACAAATTGACTTAAACCATCAAAAACGCGTCATCCTCAAGCCTGGTTACGTTGAACACGACATCTTCGAAATCGGAGTCACCTCCACCGGTCAAGTCCTCGAAACCGATGGCCATTGACTCGCCACCCGACACAATACCCGAAAGGGCGTGTTGCTGATCGTCACTGTTCAAGGCCGCCTTTTCGGCGTGAAACGTGGTGACGCTGGCAGAATTCCCATTCACCGTCAAAACGAAATCAAATTCGTCGTCCACGTCTGCCATGCCACCATTGCTGGCAACAAAATCCAAATCGTCGCTGTCTGAAAGGGTCTGGGCCCAATCAGCACCATCCTGAACAATAAAGAACCCAAGGCGGCTTCCGTCGGTCACGTTATTTAAGTCTACAGTGCCATTTGCAGCATTGGTGTTTCCAAACACCAGGCGCACATTCGCGATTTCGCCATTGCTCAGAATGTCGTAGACGCCGAGAACATTGTTAAATTCCGCGGTCCCAAGGTCGACCATTTGTATTCGAAAATCCGTCGTGCCGTCGCCTTCGAGAAAGGATTTGTTCACGATGCCGTTGACGATGCTGGCGTCAACTCTGACTCCGGGCGCAAGGTCAGGTAGAAAATTTGCATAGCTGACCACAGTGTTTCCATCCTTGGCGATGGCAAAAAAGTCACCGCCTGTCTGCCCACCGTCCAGAGAAATTGTCAGATCCGTCGTGCCGTCACCATCAAGATCGAATCCAACGTTCGAACCATCGGTGAAACGGACGTTGGACCGGTTTAGCTCAACCCCTTCAATGATCAGGGATTTTCCCACGCCAAACCCGCTGACAATACTTTGGTCCAGTTCTTCCGGTGTCCCTCTGAGTGTGTCCGCGTCCCCGAACGACAGATTCTCTTGCGAAGATGTCGATACCGGACTTGCTGGTTCGTCCGGATCGGGAACGGTGGTCACCGGATCTGCTGGCGTAACGGGGCCTCCAGCATCCGAGCCGACTCCAGTGTCCAACTGGACACTCGCGGAAGTACGGGCAAAATTCTGGGTCACAATGACGGCGGGAATACCACCGAATGAGCCAATTTCAATTCCGATGCCGATGTACGCCAAGTTCGGATTTAGGATGTTGGCGCGGTGATCGGGGCTGTTCATAAGTGCATTGTGCAGATCGACGACATCGTCCGAAAATCCCGGCTCTCCGCCTTGGCTTTGCCAGGCAATGTTCTCGGCGGTGGACCAGGACCCGGACAACACAAAACCCGCGTCGCGCATGCGCTGGGTGGCCGAGCTGCCGCCCTCACCCGTATGCGAGAAATTACCGGATTCCAGCATCCACTGGCTGTGTTCTTCGGCCGAAGCGTTTAAGCGGAGTTCCAGCTGCACAGGATCAAGGCCGCGTGATGCACGTTCTGCATTGATCAAATTTAGCATTTCACGCTCAAGCGTGCTGGCCTGCGACATCGTCCATCCTCCGATTTTTCGCAATCGTCGCAGTCAAACTTGATCAGATTTGTGCAAACCGCAGTCCAAAAACGCGCGCATGCTTTAAACGGCAGAGTTTCGCTCGACAGGGTAGTGGGAACGGCAATATTTTGCGTACGTCACCCCCTGCAGAAGCAATATGTTCCCACGCCTGCATTGAAAAAGCCCAACAAAGGTGGCGCCAACCAAGTGATCCATGCAGCGATGTCACCAAGACTGGGGATAATGGTTGGCGATCCCGGAAGGACTCGAACCCTCAACCTGCTGATTAGAAGTCAGCTGCTCTATCCAGTTGAGCTACGGGACCGCTGGGCCCTTCTTGCTGTTTTTAGTTCCGGGGTTCAAGAGCCAAGCGCATAAAGGCGCTGTTCGGGTCGTTTTCATATCCGAAAATCGGACCGCAATAGGAATACCCAAGCCGTTCATACAGCTTACGGGCGGCCGCATATTCCGGCAGATGTTCAGCACCAGTTTCCAGAACCAAAGCCGCCACCCCTTGGATGCCGGCCTCATCTGTTAGGTGGTTCATCATCTGACGCGCCAGACCGCGTCCACGCACCTTCGAGATGATGTGAACGGACTTCACCTCGGCCGTTCCGTCCGGCAACGCCCTTAACGCCCCGCAGCCGACGGGCTGTCCGTCCTCAAACATGGCCCAGAACCTGATGCCCTCGGCAGCCAGAGCCTGGGCATCCATGGTATGGTTGCTTTCCGCAGGTCCGGCAGTTTCGCCATGTGCAAAATGCGCCTCGATCAATGGGCGCAGTGCGTCCGAGGTCGGATCCGCCTCATGGATTTCGATCATTTAGTGGGTCCAGGGCGCGCGCCGATCAGTGGCGAAATTCTCACCATAGCCGCGCGAACGCAGGTTAGGTTTGCGTTTGTGCGGTTCGCTGACCTGGACTTCAATGCCATTGTCTTTGGCATAGTCCAGCGCCTCTTCCTTAGTGTCGAACTTCAGGCGCACTTGAGTTTGCGTATCGTCGGAAGACGTCCAGCCCATCAGCGGATCAACCTCACGCGACGACGCGGGCGCGTATTCCAGAACCCACTTGCGGGTCTTGGCCATCCCCGAAGTCATTGCGTTCCTGGCAGGCTTGTAAATCCGTGCGCGCATGTCGCCTCTCCGTCCTCACTTGGCTGAGATTGTTTATGCGTCAGAGTACAGGCTGGGACAAGATGGGAATTGTCGCGGCTGGTCACGCCCTGATGTCAGAAACTGTCATCAGGGCCTTTTATAAATCGTGCAACGCCATCAAGAGGACACCAACATGATCCACCATAGAAAAAGCCTGGAAATCGACGCGCGGCCCGAATCCCTTTGGGCCATTCTAAGCCGTTTCATGCATATCGACGAATTCGCACCACAAGTCGCCTCGGTGGATGCGCTGACGACTGGGCCAGACGGCGTCGGGTCGAAACGGCGTTGCCACTTTGAAAACGGCAACTCGCTGGTCGAGGAAGTGACCGATTGGCAAGTCAACAAAGGCTATCGCGTACGCTTGTCCGAGATGCCGGCGATGCCTTTGACCCAAGCACATGCGGCCATCACCATCGAACCCCTCGCGAATGGCCATTCGCGGGTCGTCTGGAGCATGGGTTACCAGATGAAATATGGCCCGCTGAGCTGGCTGATGGGTCAAACGCTGATGAAGGCGATGATGGGCCGGGTTCTGGAGAGCAATCTGAAAGCGCTGGCCGACAAGGTGCAATCGGTTCAAATCCCCGATGCACAGTATGCCTATTACTGAAACTGAGTTTCTGAACCGGATCAGGCCTTGCAGTTGGACAAAATAAGAACAAATGTAAGGGCCTGACCCGGAGCCTGCCAATGCCCTATGCCCATTCCGACAAGACACAGCTGACCGCTGATGACGTTCGCGCGCGCCTGAAACTCGAAGGCGGCAAGCAGTTCGTCATGCATACCGAGTTCGCGCCTGCCGGTGATCAGCCAACTGCGATCAAGGAACTGACCAACGGTATCTTTGACGGCGAAAGAGAACAGGTTCTGCTGGGCGCGACGGGAACCGGCAAGACGTTCACTATGGCCAAAGTGATCGAAGAAACCCAGCGCCCTGCGATCATCCTTGCGCCCAACAAGACACTGGCGGCCCAGCTTTACGGGGAATTCAAAGGGTTCTTCCCCGAAAACTCGGTCGAATACTTCGTCTCCTACTACGACTATTACCAGCCAGAGGCCTATGTCGCGCGGTCGGACACCTATATCGAGAAAGAATCCCAGATCAACGAACAGATCGACCGGATGCGCCACTCGGCCACGCGGTCGTTGTTGGAACGCGATGATGTGATCATTGTCGCGTCGGTCTCGTGTATCTACGGTATTGGCTCGGTCGAAACTTACGGCGCGATGACGCAGGACCTGAAAGTCGGCAACGAATACGACCAACGGCAGGTGATGGCCGATCTGGTGGCCCAGCAATACCGCCGCAACGATCAGGCATTTCAGCGCGGCTCGTTCCGTGTGCGCGGCGATTCACTGGAAATCTGGCCCGCACACCTTGAGGATCGCGCCTGGAAGTTCTCGTTCTTCGGCGAGGAGCTGGAACAGATCACCGAATTCGACCCGCTGACCGGCGAGCGCGCAGCGACCATGGAGCAGGTGCGGGTCTACGCGAACTCGCACTACGTGACGCCGAAACCAACGATGCAGCAGGCGGTTATCGGCATCAAAAAGGAGTTGCGGATGCGCCTCGACCAACTGGTTGGCGAGGGCAAGCTGCTAGAGGCGCAACGACTGGAACAGCGCTGCAACTTCGATCTGGAAATGCTCGAAGCCACGGGCGTCTGCAACGGGATCGAAAACTATTCGCGCTATCTAACGGGACGCGCGCCGGGCGAACCGCCCCCCACCCTGTTCGAGTTTATCCCCGATAACGCCATTGTCTTCGCCGATGAATCCCACGTTAGCGTGCCGCAGATCGGCGGCATGTACCGGGGCGACTATCGACGCAAATTTACGCTGGCCGAACACGGGTTCCGCCTGCCGTCCTGCATGGACAACCGCCCCCTCAAGTTTGAGGAGTGGGACGCCATGCGCCCGCAATCCGTCTTCGTCTCGGCCACCCCGGCGAAATGGGAGATCGAACAGACCGGCGGTGTCTTTACCGAACAGGTGATCCGCCCCACCGGGCTCTTGGATCCAGAGGTTGAAATCCGCCCTGTCGGCATGCAGGTCGACGACCTGCTGGACGAGGTGCGCAAGGTCGCCGCCGATGGCTATCGCACGCTGGTCACAACGTTGACCAAACGCATGGCCGAGGACCTGACCGAATATATGCACGAACAGGGCATCAGAGTCCGCTACATGCACTCGGATATCGACACGCTGGAACGCATCGAAATCCTGCGCGACCTGCGGTTGGGCGCGTTCGACGTGCTGATCGGCATCAACCTGCTGCGCGAAGGGCTCGACATCCCCGAATGCGGGCTGGTCGCCATTCTGGACGCCGATAAGGAGGGCTTCCTGCGGTCCGAGACCTCATTGGTTCAGACCATCGGCCGCGCCGCGCGGAACGCCGACGGGCGGGTGATCATGTATGCCGACAAGATCACCGGATCCATGGAGCGCGCACTGGATGAAACCAACCGCCGCCGCGCCAAACAGATCGCCTATAACGAGGAACACGGCATCACCCCTGCGACCGTGCAAAAGAATGTCGAGGATGTTCTGGCTGGTCTTTATAAGGGCGATGTAGATATGAACCGCGTCACCGCCACCATCGACAAACCGATGCACGGCGCCAATCTCGAGGCCCATCTGGACGGGCTGCGCGACAAGATGCGCAAAGCCGCCGAGAACCTGGAATTCGAAGAGGCCGCGAATGTTCGGGATGAGATCAAACGTCTGGAAGCGGTCGATCTGGCCATCGCCGACGACCCCATGGCGCGCCAATGGGCGGTCGAGAAAGCCTCAGAAGATGCCGTGAAATCTCGTGGTCGGTCAACGGCTGGAAGGCCGGGCCAGCGGGGTGGGAATGTTAAGAGACGGAAGCGGTGAGCACTGTGTTAACTGAGGGACTTGGAAGTTTCTCGAGTATTGGGAATTGGCCTTTTAAGGACTTCTGAAAAAGATATTGATTTATTGGTACTATGATTGGTTTTCTCCTTCTTTCTCTTGTTGTCGGCGTATCAACACTTTGGGTATGGGTTAGTATTTTGACTGGGATGCGAAAGCCGACAGTCACTCGATCGATCTTTGTTCTTTTGTCCGTGTTTTCAGCCACTGCAGTTCTGTTCTTTGGTGACGGAGCCGGAGAACCATTTCTTTATTTCCTGACGCTGCTTGTTTGGCCATTTGTTTGGTACTTAGCCTTCCCGACCCTCTTCGAAGCCCAGCTTTTCATTTATTTATTCGGTGCTGCAACAATCATGGCGGGAACGCTGGCTATAGCGTTTATGAGTAGAGGAGTTAGCCGGGTATTGGCCTTAGTTGCAGGTGCTGTTTTGGCCGCTTTGGTCCCCGCAATAATTGAGAATGCAATTGTAGCAGCCCAGATGACATCAAAAGCGGAGGATGCAGGATTGCTTATAGTAGAGCAGTCTTCGTTCTTCAGATCTGCCGGGGAAGGTTTGTCATTTAACAGAAACGCTCACGGTTTTGCTTGCGATGACGACAACTGGCCCAGTTTGTGGAGTTACAGGCAACGAGATTGGATTCCTTTGCCACGTGACACGCACTTCCTGGGTGATAACCCAGATCACAAAAAAAGCTATTGCTTGAACAGGAGACAATTTCTGGCAACGCGATGACGGGTGCGATCACCAACTCTGCTGCTGTGGCAAGCCCGCTCCCCCAAACTTCAAACTTGCAGCCCAGCGCTCTCTCCTCCACGTTTGAAATCACAAATTGTGATTCCAAACGGCTGCTATGACAAACTCCAACACCCTACCCAGCACGCATGAGGTCCAAAGCGCCATTCACCGGGTGCGCGGCACCCGCGTGGTGCTGGCCGAGGATCTGGCGCAGTTCTACGGAAAATCCGTCAGCGCCTTCAATCAGGCCGTGTCGCGCAACAAGGACCTGTTCGAGGGTTACCGCTTTCAGCTGACCGATGCCGAGGTCGCCAATTTGCAATCACAGAATGTGATCTCAAAACCCAAAGGCCGCGGCGGGCGGCGGGTCAATCCGTGGGTCTATACGGATTACGGCGTGGCCATCGCCTCGGCCCTGTTCAAGGACCCGCGCGCCATCAAGATCACGCGAATGATCACCGAGGCCTTTGTAGACGGCGCAAATGCGCTGGCCGAGACCCCGCGCAGCGTACCAGAAATCCTACCGCCCGAGAGCGCCCCTGCCCCGCTGCTGCCCAATGGCGATCAACTGCGTGATCTGGCCGAAAACATCCTCGATTCCGGGCAGCAGAGCCTTGTCGACTATATCGCCAACCCCACTACCAAGCGGCAACAGGCGGTGGCGATGATCATGAAAACTCTAGCTGAGACCGCGGGCGAAGAGGTGCGCACCCAGCAGGAACGCCTGCGCCTGCGCATTGCCGAGCGTCTGGCTACCGGTGACTACACGGATGACGGCGACCGAAAACAACTGCTGGAATTGCTGCAGGCGATGAAGGGCTAAACACTCAATTCCGCCCGCAATTTCTTGGTCAGCTTGGCCACGACCAACTCGTAGGACGTCACGATATGCTCGCGCAGCGACGCATCGCTCATCCCGCGTTGGTCATAGACCTGCAGCCATTTCATGCCCCGTGACGCCAGATAAGGCGCTGGGCGGATGCCAGGTTCGCTGCCCAGCACCTCAAAAGCCAGATCGGTCGCTTTGAAAGTGAAAGCATCCTTGCCGTCGTTCCAGCCACAGAGCGCAAACACCTTGCCGCCCACTTTCCACACATCCGCATTGCCCCATTGTACCACATGGCTGGTGGCTTTGAGGTTGGCACAAAAGTCGTTGAATTCATCGCGGGTCATCAGCCCAATTTTGGCGATTGGGTGTGGTTTGGCAAGCGCTGGGCGAGGTTTTATCCCTTGTCCCAGTGGACCACGACGTCATACCCTGCAGGCGATGGCGGACCTTCGAGAAACTCGGCAAAATGTCCCCAAAGCTTGGCCACTTTGGACGCGTTCGCGTTTGATGTTTCCTCGCTTTGGACAACTGCGACGACAAATCCGGTGCCGTCTTCATTCATGACATTGGTAAAGCTGTGCATGCCTTCCATGCCCATAATCTGGTCTTTCAATTCTTTCATTTTGGCCTCGGCAGCATCCCGCATGCCTGGCTTCATTTTAAACTGCGTAATACGTGCAAACATGACTTTTCTCCCTTTCAGGGCGAAATCCCCCACTGACGGCCGAAGCGGCGCGTCACGTGCACTATAGCATAGATTTGAATGTTTCGGGTCGAGGTGATCAGGGCCGGACGAACTTGGCCGAACCCACCTGCCGTTGAGGCGCCGTCGCAGCCGGTTGAGGATTCGCAGCCGTTTGGGGGGGTGCAAACTGAGGAGCTGTCGCCCCGCAGGCAACACCATCTCCATCCGTATCGTTGCGCGCGTGGTATCCCGGCTCACCGTCCCAGTACGGCCCTGGCACCAAGGCTTCGGCGGCCTGGCAGCCAGCCAAGGCCACCAGATGCAAAAGGGCATCGGGACCTTCGAATTCCGATGTCCGCAAAAAGACACCTACCGCGATCGCAGCGGTGGTGGCGGGCAACATGAGGATCATGAGAATGATACGAAAAGGCGACAGCGCCCGTCTGCGCAGCGCATCCGCACGCCGATGCCGCGCTGCGGCTCTTTGGTTTTTCCTATTCGAGCCCTGCTCGGAATCATTGAGAACCATACCCGACACCTAAACCGGCTTTGCGGCAAAATCGAGACCTGTACGACCCCTCGCGCACTGGTCGCAATGCGGATAATGTTGCACCCGAATGAACCCCCAAGGCTAAGGCACCAATGACCAACACCGATCCGTATCGTCCAGTTGATGACACAGCCTGCCAAATGGCCCGCAATCTGATTGAAAACGCGACGTTCGGCGCGCTGGCCGTGTTGCACGCCGATACGACGTTACCTTCTGTGTCGCGCGTGGCCCTTGCAACGGATGGTCAGGGGCATCCTGTCACGTTGATCTCAACCCTGGCCGACCACACCCGGGCATTGACCGCCAATCCGGCCTGTGCCCTGTTGATTGGCGAACCCGGTGATACAGGCGATCCGTTGACGCACCCAAGGTTGACGCTGCATGCCATCGCGCAGTTCGTCGCCAGAGGGACAGAGAAACACGCCGCGCTGCGAACTCGGTATCTGAGCCTGAGGCCCAAGGCCAAGCTCTATGCCGACTTCACCGATTTCGGGTTTGTCACGTTCACCATTTCCGATGCGATTTTGAACGGCGGCTTTGGCAAGGCATGGCGCCTTGCCCCAACCGATATCTGGCCCGATCAGCGCACCACATGAACGGCGCAGGCCGCATGGCGCACTACATGGTTGGTCGTTGAGCCCAGCAACAAATCCTGCATCCCCGGGCGGTGAGACGCCATGATGATCAGGTCAGGCTTATGTTCGACTGCCCAGTCAAGAATTGTCCGGCCCGAATGACCCTCGACCAGAACACCTTTGGCGTTGGGCAGTTTTTCCGCAAGCGCGTCCAGTTCCATCTGCAGCGCCTTGCGAGCTTCGGCCAGATACTCGGGCGGCATGTAGGAAATGGCGTAGCTCGGAATATGCTCGACCACGTGCAGCAACGTGACCTGTGCATCCGATGTCGCCAGTATTTCGGCCAGCTTCAACGGCCCCGAGATATCCCTTTCGGCATCAAAAGAAATGGGGACAAGAATATTGTGATACATGACGCGCACCTCCGTTTTCACGCCTGAATCCTGCACCATCACAGGCAGTAAGGCATTGATTCAGATCAGGCTCCACCAAAGGTCCCGGCCACCTCATACATCACGGGCTCAAAACTTTTGCACAGCTCGTTAATCTGCCGATTGCGGTTTCGCATTTCCGTGGTGCGCAGCATGGCCAGAAAATCCTCGCGGCGTTCCCATTGCGAATAGTTGGCGATCCGGGTCTGCGCGTCATTCACGTGCAGTCCCGCGGCCACAAATCCGGGCTGTTTCGAGATGAATTCCGCATAAGCATCCGTCAGAGCTTCCAGCAGGTCCTGGCAGGTGCCGGGCGTCATTTCAAAGGTCGTGATAACTGTCTGGACGCTGGTGTCTTTGGCAATCTTCGGCATCTGGATTCTCCTCTATCTGTTTCAAACCTAACATAGGTTTTGAAAAGATCTTGTGTTTCCTTTGCCATTCAGCGGCATCAAGTTCCTGTAGATTTGAGCCAAATCCTAACGATCCGTTAACCATGCTGACAGATGCTGCGCGCATGCGCCGGGTTTCGATCATTCTGATTTTGCTGTTGGCAGCCTCGCCAGCCTGGTCTGGTGCTTGGTTGCGGGACAAAGGCGCAGCTTTTGTATCGACTGCCGTTACGGCGTTTAAGGAACCGGATTACGGATACGACTACAAAGGGTCATTTTATGCCGAGTACGGGATGCGAGAGAAGCTAACCCTTGGCCTGGACGTTGAAGAGCACCGCGACATTTATGGGCATGCTCTGGTGTTTGCCCGCTTGCCTGTCGCCGAATTCGAACAGGCAGGGCGCTTTGCTGCCGAGATTGCAATCGGTGCCCATCATCGCCAGATGCGAGCCTGGGCCTTGTACAAAGCCACGCTCTCATACGGCAAAGGGTTTCAAACCGGCTGGGGCAATGGCTGGATCGCCGTTGACGCTGCGCTGGAATTTCGAACGCATGATGCGATATATCGAAAGTTGGACCTTACTGCAGGCCTGTCATCCCCGCGCCTTATGAACCCCCTGCTGCAGATCGAAACCGCGTATCAAAGCGACCACCCCCTGCACTGGAGGATAAGGCCCTCGATCATGATCCGCACCAAGGACAGCCCCACCACATGGGTTCTGGGCTTGGAGCGCAATGATGCCCGCAAAAATACGGGCATCAGGCTGGCAATCTGGAATACGTTCTAGAACGCCTGTGGCGCGCGCCGCTTAGTATTCCATACGCATGATGGCCGACACCGATCCACTGACGGGCAAAGGCCAGCGCAATTGGATAGTGTCCTGATTTGCGCCCTGCTCCAGCTCGACATAGGGCGTGGCATGAACGATCTGCCCGCCCGCATTTCTGAGCGGCCCCAACACCGTAACCGCATCGCACCCGCGTGCCTTACCGCCAAAGGGCAACCGGCTGTCAGAAGGAATGGTCCAAACCGAGGATGCCGATTGTTGCGAGCGTCGGATCCGCAACGGGTTTTCCACCTTTGCGTTTATTCCGTTGAACGTGTTGTCTTCGAAAATAACGTTCAGATGCGCGGAATGGTTCAGATCGGCAAAGCTGGTATCGACGCGGTCGGCTCGTTCGATGCGACCGCTACTTGAACGGAACTTGTTCCCGGTCACGACCACTCCGTTCAGATAGTGCCCAGCCCCATGAGGGCGAATGACGATCTGACTGAACCACGGCGCGACTTCGCTGGCATAAAAGATGTTGTCCGAAATGGTCATCGAACTGAAGGAATACCCGCTTGTGTAGACTGGGTTTGCATCCCTCTCATTGGTCCATTCAACAAAGCAGTTGTCGACATAATTCTCGGAAATGGTCGAGCTGTTATAGGTCCCGGTCATGATCAACCCGGCACTGCGGATACCTTGCGGAATGCTGTCACCCTGGAAAAAGTGGTTGCCTAAGATCAGGTTGTTGGATCCGGCCAGCACAGCAAAATGCAGGAACCGCACGGCGCGATTGTGCCGTAGCTTGATATCGTTTGCGTTGGCATTCAACGCGATGGATTTGCGGTCGGACACGTTGAAGGATTCTTCGGTCGACAGGAACTGGCAATTGTCGATCAGCATCCCCTGACATCCGGTCCCGTGCGAGGTGATGCCGCGATCTTTGGGCCGGCTGATAAAGCAATTCGTCACCGCAAAAGTACTGCCGGACGGCGCAAGCCGGATCGCACTGCTGCGACCGTTGCACTGAAATTCGATCTCTTCCATGCCAAATTTGCGCAACGTACTGAAACCGCTGAAATCCAACAGGTATTTGAACGACTGGAACGTGAAGTTTTGCGTCCCCGCCGCATCAAAGAGCGGGTCATTCAGCCTGATCTCTCCGGCGCCGACATCCTTGGAGCGCACATAGATTTCACGCCCAACACCATTGCCCTGCACCAGCGCGCCAACCGGAATGTTGGCGATGTTCTCCACATTGGTCAGCTTGGTCGAATCCGCCGGGTTGTAGGTTGCGACCGAGGTGAAGGTCTCGGTATCCCAGGCCGCGCTGCTTTTGACATCGAACTGCCCGTTGCGAATGACGCGCCGAGTGGAAAACCCGCCCCGCCGGTTCGGAACGGCAGCGGCCATGTCAATTGGCGCTGTGACCGAGATTTTGCGCCCGCCCATGTCGAGTGATTCATGATCCGAATTGTTCAACAGCGCCTGGAACGCTTTTTTGAACGCGAGTTCTTCGTCCCCAAATGCCGCAATATATGCCGGAAGGTCGAAATTCTTGGTCAGCAACAGCATCTTGTCGTCGGGCATGGTGATGGTGCCTTCAAAATCCATCTCGGACGACATCGACGTGTTCTGCGTCAGCAAATAGGTGCCTTTCGGGACATAAATCCGGCGACCGCCAGCTGCCTGATCCGCTGCTTCGAACGCTACGGAATCGTCGACGACGCCATCGCCGATTGCTCCATAGTCTCGCACGTCGACAGTGCTGATCATTTCGCGCAGGAAGATGCTGGTGACATCGGAGATCTCGATATCATCGACCCGAACGAGCGACCCATTGGCACCGTCGATGTTCAGACCGAAATGCCCATAAAGCGCTGCAACGCCCCAGGGCATGTCGACGCCCGAGCGTTGACCATTGCCAACGATGGCTGTGATTTCATGTACGGTGCCATAGCCCGAAAGCTGCGTGACCGGTCCCTGATCGACAACTCCAACCACTTGCTGGTCGCCGGCCCCGCCAGCCCAGGCCGCAATGCGAACCTGGGGCAAGGGACCACTGATGGCTTTGACGCGCGCCTTGATCTGCAAATAGCACCCCGGGATCAGGGGCGTCTGCCCCATATAGCGCAGCTGTTGGGTTGCCTGCACCTTCAGGATTTCAAGGCTACCGCCGAAATCAGGATCCGCCGGAACGAATGCCCCGTTCGGTGCCCCGTTATAGGTTGGCGAACCTGATGTCCCGTCGCCTCTGGACCAGACGCTCAGACCATTCGCAAAAGCAGGTGGCATGAAGACGATCCCGTCGGTGATTGCCTTGTTCATAGAAATCCCTTTCCCAATCGCGCGCAGCAGGTCACCACGCGCACAAACCTAGTGTCCGGGGCTGCCCGAACGCAAAAGCCTGAGTACCGAATAGGGATTAACCGCCGCTCATATCACCGTGACGGTGGTGTTGCATCATGCAGCCGGATCTGAATTTCCCAAAAGCTGCACGCCATTGATCTTCCAGCCGTTTTCTTGCTGGACCATCTGATAGTCCAGAACGTGCACTTGCCCGTTGCTATCCGTGATCATGACCTTCTGCCACAATGCACCAGCAACCTCTCGCAGTTCCAGAAAGCGAACATCAGCAGGTCTCCAGACCATCGGATAGCCATTACGAACCATCGCTCCGAAATTCTCGGGCGTTCCGAAAAAGCTCTGGATGTTGGGGCTTGCAAAGGTATAGGCAGTGGCAAAATCATCTGCCTTAAACGCCTGTATCTGCGCCGTAATATTTGCCTCGATCTCGGCACTTTGGGCGAACGCGCCCGTGGCCAGTCCGGCACTGAGTGATATAGCAAGTAGTAAACGACGCATGGGGCCACCTCCTGTTGAAAGAGTAGCCCCACGCGGTTTCAGGTCAAATCAGACCAGCTCTCCGGCCAAGGCCTTGTCGATCAGTGCGATGGTTTCGGGAACGCCATAAAGGGCGATGAAACCACCAAAGCGCGGGCCTTGCGAGGCACCAAGCAGCACCTCATAAAGCGCAGTGAACCAGCCGCGCATCGGGTCGAACCGTTCGCGTCCGATGGAATAGACTACCGACTGCAGCGCCTCGTCCTCAATCGGGCCATCATAAGCCTCAAGCGCGGCCTTCAGCGCTTCCAGCGCTTCGCGTTCCTGATCGGTCGGTGCGCGGTGCTGGCGGGTAGGTTTGACGAAATCGTTGAAATAACGCACGGCAAAGCCAGCAGCCTGATCCAAGTCAGGATGGGTGTCGGGCGTGGCCTCGGGCGCATAGCGACGGATAAAGCCCCACAGCGCCTCTTTGTCCTCGGCCCCGGACACAGATGCCAGGTTCAGCAGCATCGCGAATGGCACGATCAAGGTGGATTCCGGAACGTTCCCACCATGAATGTGCCAAACGGGATTGTTCAGCTGCGCCTTCAGATCCTGCCCCGGATACGCCCGCAATTGCTGATGATACTCGTCATAGGCTTTCGGGATCACATCGAAATGCATCCGCTTGGCCGTCTTGGGCTTTTGATACATGAAGTACGTCAGGCTTTCGGTCGGCGCATAGGTCAGCCATTCGTCGATCGACACGCCATTGCCCGAAGATTTGGAAATCTTCTGACCGTTTTCGTCCAGGAACAGTTCATACGAGAAATGCTCGGGCGCGCGGCCACCCAGCGCACGACAGATCGCGTCATAGATCTTTTCGTTGGTGGCGTGTTCCTTCCCGTACATCTCGAAATCAACGCCCAGAGCAGCCCAACGCGCCCCAAAATCCGGCTTCCACTGCAGCTTGACGTTGCCGCCGGTGACGGGAACAGTCCATTCCTTGCCGGTCTCATCGTCAAAGGTCACGGTGTAGGTCTCAGCACAGACCTTTTTCATCGGCACATACATGACCCGCCCGCTTTCGGGGTGCAGCGGCAGGAAGATCGAATAGGTCTGCTGTCGCTCTTCGCGCAAGCTTTTGAGCATGATCGCCATGATCTCGTCATAACGCTCAACCGCGCGTTTCAGGATCTCGTCAAACTGTCCGGATTCGTAGAAATGCTTGGCCGAATAGAACTCGTATTCGAACCCAAACGTGTCCAGAAATCGGCGCAGCATCGCATTGTTGTGCTCGCCAAAGCTGTCATGCGTGCCAAACGGATCAGGTACCGAAGTCAGCGGGCGTTGCAAATGCTGTTCCAGAACCTCGGGATTCGGCACATTGCTGGGCACCTTGCGCAGGCCGTCCAGATCGTCCGAGAAACAGATCAGCTTGGTCGGGATATCCGACAGCGCCTCAAACGCGCGCTTGACCATCGTGGTTCGCGCCACTTCGCCAAACGTGCCGATATGGGGCAGACCTGAGGGACCATAGCCCGTTTCAAACAGCACGTATCCCTTTTCCGGAGCCCCTTTCTGATAGCGTTTGAGCAACCGGCGCGCCTCTTCAAAAGGCCAGGCCTTGGACGACATCGCGGTTTCACGCAGTTCAGACATCAGATTTGCTCCATCGGGAAAAACAGTGCCGGTCGCCCCATGCAACCGACCGACCCCTCCTATTGTGCCGGTGCAGCATGAGTCAATAAAGCGCGCTGTTTTTCCTGATGGATTGGCCGATTTAAGCGGTCAACTGATCCAGTTTGGCAGCCCAGATAAAGTCGTTCTCACTCAGGCCACCGATTTCATGGGTCGTCAGTTTGACATCCACATATCCCCACCCGAAACAAACATCCGGGTGGTGTCCCTGCTGATCGGCCAACCATGCGCAGAGATTTGCTAGATAGGTTGCCTTGGCAAAGCCCTTGAACTTGAAATGCCGGCTCAGCATCTTTGCATCTGCATCCAACTGCCAATCAGCATAAAGCTCGGCCATGTGGGTGTTGGCCTCTTCGCGTGTCAAAGCCGGGACGCCGCCGGAACAGGGCACACAAGTACGTTCCGACAAGCTGCAGGTTTCTCCTGTTAATGACATAATCAGTTCACTCCGCTGCGGTTGCTTTTTCCGGAAACTTGTTCGGCAGCAGTCCAAGGGATTGAGCCTCGCGCACGTCCTGCAACAGATCACGTTCGGCGGCTGCAAACAGCTCCTCAGGTGAGTTTAACACGAAATAGCCCATCTGGTGCATGTCGATCCGATAGGGGGTGCGCAGGATTGTTATAATGTCGAACGGGTCCCGATCGGGGATATCGCTCTCGACGGCATAGACAAGCTCGGTCGGCGAAGATGCGAGCCCTGAGCCCAGCGCCTTGATCTCACCATCCTGACGACGCAGACCAAATTCGATTGAGAACCAGTACAGTCGGATCAGCCAGGAGTAATCCTTGTCGCTGGCCTGTACCCCGGCCTTCCCAATGGCATGGCTGAAAGCCGCAAAGCGGGGATCGCTCAGCAAGGGCGTATGTCCGAATATCTCATGAAAGATGTCAGGCTCTTCGATATAGTCGAAATCTTCGCGTGAGCGGATAAAGGATGCGGCGGGAAAGACCCTGTCCGCCAGCATGCCGAAAAAGGTCTTGAACCCGATCAGCGCAGGCACCGGTTGGACCCGCCAGCCGGTCATGTCCAAAAGCCGCTCAGAGATATCGGCGCAGGACGGCACGGTGGTTTTTGGCAGGTCCAGCCGCTCCAGCCCATCCAGGTAGCCCCGCGCCATATAGCGCTGAACGTTTTCCTCTTGGGCCGCGTAGAGGTCGGCCCAAACAGCATCCTCTTCCGGCGTATACGCGATATGGCCGCGTGCATCGGCAACCTTTGCGGCGTATTTGGTCGACTTGGGCATCACTTTTCCTCCCTTATGAAAAGAATACGCCCTCTGATTGAAAAATTTGGTTTGGATTAACGGCGAAACTCCAGTAATTTGGCAAATACATATCATTGGGTCATGATTTATGAGACAAACGCTTCAATCCGCCGATATCGCCATATTGCAAGAGCTTCAGAAGGATGGCCGTCAATCCATGCAGGACCTTGCGGATCGCACGGGGTTATCCGCTTCTCAGTGCTGGCGGCGTGTGCGCGACCTTGAGGCCGCTGGTATCATTTCCGGCTATACTGCGCAGGTACGCGCCAAGTCTGTTGGGTTGAACGCCATAGCCTACGTTCACGTGGCTTTGCGCGAGCATCAGGAGGACAGCATCAACGCGTTCCTGCGCCTGATTGAAACCGAACCTCAGATCGTCGAGTGTGCCTCAATCACCGGGGATCACGATTTCATTCTGAAAGTCTATGCCAAGACGCCGGAAGAGCTTGAGCACTTCATTATGCAGCGGCTTTTGAAATCCGGGCTTGTGCGCGACACGCGCAGCAATTTTGTACTGCGACAAACCAAAACGCGCGGCCCTTTGCCCATTCTCTAGCTTCACCAAAGCGAAACCCGTTGAACCTGCCCGCTTGCCCACCTATCGTGCTGACGCAGAAAGCCTAATCAGGACGACACCATGACCGAACAAGTACCCCACCCAATGTCCCCTCAGGATTGCCTTGTAGCGATCATGGTTGCAATCTCTGCGTCTGACGAGACCATTCGCACCGCTGAGTTGGTCAAGATCGAAGGCGCGGTCAATATGCTGCCGGTTTTTGCCGAGTATGACATCGACCGAACCCGCCGCGTTTCGCAAACCGTGTTTGACCTGTTTGAACAAGAGGACGGGCTGGACGCCCTGTTTGGCCTGATCCGCGACAACCTGCCCGAACGGCTGAACGAAACCGCCTATGCACTGGCGTGTGATGTGGCCGCCGCCGACGGCTCTTTGGCGGAATCCGAGCTGCGCCTGCTCGAAGAAATTCGTTACGAGCTGAGCATTGATCGCCTGCATGCCGCCGCGATCGAACGCGGCGCGCGGGCACGTCACACCACCTGATCTTAGCTTCCGGCCATAGACCCCCAGCGCTCGATCAAAGCGCGTTGGAGTTTGCGCGAGCGATTGTTCCAGCTTCGCGCGCCTTGTGGTCGTTCGCGCTGCGCGCGCGGGATCGTGGCCCGGTGGTCGACGTCGGCGGTGAAAATGGCAAAGGCCAGTTCCGAGCCGCCCGGCGTAGTGATGAAGCCGCCAAGACCAGAAACAAAATTCAGCGTACCGGTCTTGGCATCGACCTTGATCGGGTGATCTTTGACAGGCCGCCCCTGACTGTCCGCAAGGGTGAATTTTTTCAGCAATGGTTTCAATGCGCCCGCTTGTTTCGCCGCGACCAGTGCTGTCACCAAAGCGCCCGGCGCCATTCGGGACGCATCGCTTAGACCCGAGTGATCCACCATCGCGATCCCCGTCACGCCAAATTTCTCGGTTGCCCAACGGTTCATCTCGGCCGCAGAATCCGCCAATGATTGTAGATTTGCACCGCGCGCTTGCGAGGCCGCCATACCAACCATCTCAGCCGTCAGGTTGGTCGAATACTTCAACATGCCGCGCAAGATACTGTCCAGCGGATCACTGTGATGCACCACAAGCCGGGTTCCATGCGGTGCTTCGCGCATGACCTGTACACGACCCAACTGGATACCATTCGCGCGCGCCAGCGTTCTGAACACATCCCCCGCATAAAGCGCAGGCTTACGCACCGGCAACCACCGCGCCCCACCAGTACCAAGCGCCCCTTGCGCCACGGTCCAGCGGTCCTGCCGCGCGCTGGATTCATAGGTGTAGATAGGCGCTTTTCGTTTCTCAATCTGCATAGAGGCCACATCGACTGACGGTTTGTACCGCGCGCTGCGCGCATCCATGGACACGTCATAGCGGGTACCTTCACGTTTCCACTCAAAGTGCACCCGGTTGAAATTCAACGATATGCCGCTGATGGAAGGGCTATAGCCCAAATGATCCGGCTGCCCCGGATCGATGCTGAACACATAAGGCAGCGCCCCCTCGTATACTTTGAACGCACCCTGAACCTCGGAAATCCCAGCCTCACGCAAATTCGCCGCCATATTGGCCAACGCATCGGTGTCCAGCAGCGGGTCGCCACCTCCCACAAGGATCAGGTCACCTTTCAGGATACCATTTTCGATCGGTCCTTCCGCCATCAGGGCGGTCTCGAACCGGTAGTCGGATCCCAAGACATCCAACGCATAAAGAGCTGTCAGCGCCTTGGCCACGCTTGCCGGCGGTAGCCCCTGATCGCCGCTGAACTCTTCCAGCTGCGTGCCCGTTGTTGCATCCGCCACCGCGAACACCACCTCACCACGCAACCCGGCCGCTTGGACAAGCCGCTCGACCCCGGTCGGTACGTCGCCGCGCAATTGAGGGCGCAAGGAGACCAAAGGCGCATCGGCCAGCACAGCAGAGGGGATCAAAGCCGCCCCCAGCCCTGCTAAAAATCCACGTCGAGAAAATCGATCAGTCATAAGTCGAATAAAATCTCACAGATTAAATGCGCACAACCACAGATATGGATTATGCGCGCATGGGGCTATTCCGGCAACACCTCAGCGCCCCAACCGCCGCGCTCCCGGATTTGGCTGGAACTTACATCGACCATCGGTACGTTCACGAAACACCACGCGGGCGCATCGGCGCGGCCCAGCAGACGCCGCGCCTGCCCATCTATGCGGTACTTGGCATAAAGCCGCGCAGCAGGGGACATTCGCGCAGAAATCCGGTCGCCGGGGCGCGCAATCACACCGACAGGCACGCTGTCCATGATCAACCGCCAATCTTTCCACTTATGGAACTGCGCCAGATTATCCGCGCCCATGATCCAGACAAACCGCACTTTGGGGTAAAGACGCCGCAGTTCGGCCAACGTATCCGCCGTGGCCCGCGTTCCTGTCAGCGACTCGATATCCGTCACCTCGACCCCAGGGTGTTGCATCAGCCCGCGCGCCGCCGCCATTCGCTGCGCAAGCGGCGCAGGCCCCCGCGCCTTCAAGGGGTTGCCCGGAGACACCAGCCACCACACCCGATCCAGTCCAAACGCCTTCATCGCCTCAAGCGTGACATGCACATGCCCCTGGTGCGGCGGGTCAAACGACCCACCGAACAGCCCGATGACCTGCCCGGACCGCGCGTATGGAATACTAAAACGATCCATGCCTTGCTGATGTTCAGAACTGAAGCGCGTTGTCAATCAACGGGCTGCACCGCATCGCCCAGCTTTATGCGCCCCGGCCGCACCACCTCCGCACACCACCCGCCATGCGCCCGCACGGCGGAATAGCCACCTTTTCCCAGCGCCTCCTCCATCCGGCTGCACGGCGCGCATATCACGGTAAAGCGTAGGATCGCCTCGCCCACCTGCACCTCACGCCCCTTGAGCGCGGCTAGATTGATCCCTGAGACCACCAGATTGCGGCGCAGAATATCAGGCGACACCGGTCCCTGCCCAAGATACGACCCAATCGCCGCCAGATGCTCATGCTGGATCAGAGTCACCGCCCGCTTGCCTGCGCGGCCCCGGTCGCCATCAAGCCCATAGGTGGAGATCATGCCTTCCTGAACCGCGACCATCTCCGCACGACGTTCAGGCCGCAGACCGATCCAATCAACGCGGCCGGGCTTGGCCCAGCCAGATATCAACTCACTCAGGGACAAAACATCTCCCAATCACCCATTCATACACGTTTTGAATTCGTCAAATTCAACAATATCTTCCATCGGCAAAAACGGAATGTCACTTTCGACAATACACTTAATGTGTAGTTTTGAATCCTCTGAGAGTTGCCGCAAGTTTTTCAAGGGAACATTGGCGCTCCTTGGCAAATCCACCTCGGGTTCAACGAAAAAATCTAAGCAACCTAAATAGGTTTGAACCCTAATCTCATCACCTGTCAGGGATACATATTCAAGCATCTGGTGCAAAACTGAGCTTTTAAACTGACGATAGTCTTCTGTTTGAGTGAAGCCTTCTTCAATGCTTGCCAGCGCCTGAATAAGCTTAAAGCTAACGTAGAATCGTATATCTTGCTCTGCCTTATTCGAAACACTAAGCAAACCCAGAACATGGGTCGAAGTGTCTTCATTTGTCGCAATCTTCGCGGAAAATACCGCCGTCACGTTGTATGTTGAGCAATAGGTTGCGTCCTTGTATGCCTTGCAGCCCGGTGCGTTTTCAGCGCCAACCGCCAATGAACTTATCGCCCCGAAACCCAAGGCAAAAGTGATTGAAATTATCAATCTTTTGGACATCTTCATTCGTTCTTCTCCCGATTGAGCTGTGTACTCGGCAACCCTTGCAGAGGGAATGCTCAGGAACCGAAACCAGTCGATTTCAATTGCTCAGTGCGGCGTTCTTGCAGGTTGCTCTAGCACTTACGTCCGGCACTGTGGTTCATGATTGCCCCCACCACCCGCATCCGCTATCACCCCGCCCAACCTGAATTTCCCCGACCCAGAGGACGCGACATGGCCGCCTATCAATATGTCTACCACATGCAGGGTGTCTCCAAGACCTATCCCGGTGGCAAGAAGTGCTTTGAAAACATCCACCTGAGCTTCCTGCCCGGCGTGAAAATCGGTGTTGTCGGCGTCAACGGTGCAGGTAAATCGACGCTGATGAAGATCATGGCGGGCCTCGACAAGGACTTCACCGGCGAGGCCTGGGCCGCCGAAGGTGCCAAGGTCGGCTATCTGCCGCAGGAACCGAAATTGGATGAAACCCTCAGCGTTCGTGAAAACGTCATGCTGGGCGTGGCCGAGAAGAAGGCGATCCTTGATCGCTATAACGAACTGGCGATGAACTACAGCGACGAAACCGCTGATGAGATGGCCAAACTGCAGGACGAGATCGACAGCCAAAACCTCTGGGACCTCGACAGCCAGATCGACGTCTCGATGGAGGCGCTGCGCTGCCCAGCAGACGACGCCAACATCGCCAACCTCTCGGGCGGTGAGAAACGCCGCGTGGCGCTCTGTAAACTGCTGCTGCAGGCCCCCGACATGCTGCTGCTCGATGAACCGACCAACCACCTGGACGCCGAAACCATCGCCTGGCTGCAACAGCACCTGATCGACTACAAAGGCACCATCCTGATCGTCACCCACGACCGCTATTTCCTGGACAGCATCACCGGCTGGATCCTCGAACTCGACCGTGGCCGGGGTCTACCTTACGAGGGCAACTACTCGGCTTGGCTGGAACAAAAAGCCAAACGGCTGGAGCAGGAGGCGCGTGAGGACAAGTCCAAACAGAAAACCCTGCAGCGCGAACTGGACTGGATGCGTCAGGGCCAAAAGGCCCGTCAGGCCAAATCCAAGGCCCGGATCAACGCCTATAACGATCTGGCGGAACAGTCCGAGCGCGAAAAGCTGACTCGCGCCCAGATCGTCATCCCCAACGGCCAGCGCCTTGGCGGCAAGGTGATCGAGGTCGAAGGCCTCGCCAAACACATGGGCGACAAGCAACTGATCGAGAACCTCGATTTCACCCTGCCCCCCGGCGGCATTGTCGGTGTCATCGGCCCCAACGGTGCCGGTAAATCGACCCTGTTCAAGATGCTCACCGGTCAGGAACAGCCCGACAACGGCACCATCTCGCTGGGCGACACCGTGGAACTGTCCTATGTCGACCAGTCCCGCGACGACCTGAAAGACAACGACACCGTGTGGGAAGCGATCACCGGCGGTGCCGAGATCATTCAGCTGGGCGACGCGCAGGTCAATTCCCGCGCCTATTGCTCGTCCTTCAACTTCAAGGGCGGCGACCAGCAGAAAAAGGTCTCGTTGCTGTCAGGGGGTGAGCGCAATCGCGTCCACATGGCCCGCCTGCTGAAAGAGGGCGGCAACGTCCTCCTGCTTGACGAACCTACCAACGATCTGGACGTCGAAACCCTGCGTGCGTTGGAAGACGCGCTGGTCGATTTCGCCGGCTGCGCCGTGGTCATTTCCCACGACCGCTTTTTCCTCGACCGGATCTGCACGCATATTCTGGCGTTCGAGGGCGATGCCCATGTGGAATGGTTCGAGGGCAACTTCGAGGACTACGAAGAGGACAAAAAACGCCGCCTGGGACCGGACGCGCTGGAGCCCAAGCGGTTGAAACATAAAAAGTTTGCGCGGTAAAAACTATGTTTGAAGCCCGGAACCAACGAATATGATTCCGGGCCTCAAATAGCCTGTTTGGAGTGAGTACCAGCATAGATATCGGTAATTCGGTTTGACTGGTGTGTGCGGCTATTTTTCTCAGCTTCTCCAGACCATTTGTGAGCCCTAAGCAGCCGGTCGGAGTTCAGCCTCTCACAACATAAGTCAGGTTGTCCGCGCATTCTCTATCTGTGCCTTACAACAGCTTGTGGAAATCAATTACTTTTGCGACTGGCCGACTGGCTGTTGGTTTTCACCACTCCGAACCTGTTTCTCGTTCAGAACATCTCCAAAAAGCACAGTCAGTTCTTTTTTGTTGACCGCTCCAGAATTTGCAATTTGCGTTTTCCCGGCAAGCTTTTGGGGCACCGAATTTGCCTGCTCCGCTGATTTGAAAATATGGTCTAAGATCGACTTGAAAAACATATCTTTCACCGTGCGTATTGGATTTCTCGAAATTGTTTGAAACTGAGTATTCGTTGCAATATTCCGCTGCGGGCCGATCCGAGCGTGCGGTGGACGTCGGCTCAAGGACCGTATTTCCGTGAGTGGCCACCCGCAGCGGTGCAGCGTACATATGAAAGAAAGATCAAGCGCCAACGGGGAAGAAAACCGCGTTCTGCATCATTTTTGAAAAGCCTGTCAAAAAGTCATTTTGTGATGCGGCTTTGCGAACTAAAGCTCATGCCACTGCCCCTATCGTGACGTTACGGCACTATTTATGGCTGATAGTTTTGGGTGCTTTTTTTGCGGATTGTCGGGGTTCTAAACTGAGGTTCTTCAGAGGAGTGATGGGTGAAATCACCCATCCTACGGTTCTCCGAACTTCCCTACGGTGACACCACAACTCCATTCCGGATCAACGCGACCCGCACGAATATCGCGGTGTATCGACGAATACGGCCAATGGGTTGGGTACGCTACGAACCCGTGTTTGACCGGGTTACCCCAGCAATATGCCATGTGATTACGATAATCTCGTTCATCACGGATCCAGTGCTCCCAAAACCTGCGTTGCCAAATCCCACGTTCCTGTTTGACAACTTTCGACCCGCCCCGCGGACCGAACGCGCCGACGCCACGCACAAACCGAATTTTGATCAACCGCCACCGTGTCGAAAAATCCGCATCTCCCGGTGGCAAGGTCCAAACCGCGTGCCGATGATCCGGCACCACAACAAACGCGTCAACGCAATGGCCACCCGCAATTGCGCCACCTCGCGCACCAACAAATCCGATGATCGATCGGCCATAGACACGGCAAAAAAGTACTTAGCTCCGGGAATGCGGATGCCGCGGCAATTGCTCATGCCGCAACCTGATCACAGGCTTGGTTAGAGGATTCTAAATGCTCACACAGCGCGCTGACCGAATAGCTTCACCTTATCAAAGGCCATTGAACTAATAACCAAACCCATCGGCGGATTCTTGTACAAATCGGGAAACTGGCCCTCAAACCCTTGTACGAAACGTACAAAATCCCTTGTCACACGCCCACCCCAATGCCATATCAATGGGGCTTACGTTTTTCTATTTCGACCCACTGTCACCGTTTCCGGCGCTCAGTCTATCGATACAGACAACGACGCCGGGCTGCCGCAACTCCGTGGGCAGCACTAAACAGGAGACAACGGATATGCCCACAGGCACCGTAAAATGGTTCAACACCACCAAAGGTTTTGGCTTTATCGCACCTGAAGATGGCGGCAAAGACATCTTCGTTCACATCTCGGCTGTCGAGCGTTCGGGCCTGACCGGCCTGGCCGACAACCAGAAAGTCACGTACGAGCTGCGCGCTGGTCGTGACGGCCGCGAAAGCGCCGACGATATCGCACTGGCCTAAGGCCATGAAAGGGCAGAGGTCACCTCTGCCCTTTTCACATCACGCGGGACAAAACTGCAACAGAAGTGTGTCTCTGCGATTACATCACAATACGGTTACTCTTGGCAGATGATTGACCAGATCGGTTATCATTCCGACACTGGTTTACGATTTTCCTGTTGTCCTTAAGAGAACCGATATGTTCACACGTCGCATTTTCCTTGCAGCATCTGCTGCCGCTGGCCTGACACCCGGCATTGCTTCGGCCAAGAAGAAAGCTGTCGAATACGACCCCACGCCCCAGTTCGTTCGGGTCAAGAAACAATTTCTGCCGGGGCAGCTTCTGGTCGCGCCACGGTCCTTCTACCTGTATCTCATCACAGAACCGCGCAAGGCGATCCGCTATGGGTGCGGCGTTGGCAAGGCAGGTCTGGAGTTCACCGGCACAGCCACGATCGACGTCAAGAAAGAGTGGCCGACCTGGCGCCCCACGAACGAGATGATCGAACGTGAACCGCTGACTTACGCCAAGTTCAAGGACAATGATTATGTTCAACCGGGCGGTGATGGTAACCCGCTGGGGGCACGCGCACTCTACCTGTTTCAGAATGGGGTCGACACCTATTTCCGTATCCACGGCACGACGCAGCCGCAAACCATCGGGCGCGCGGCCTCAAACGGATGCATTCGGATGCTAAACTCGCACGTCATCGACTTGTATGAGCGTGTACCGGTCGGAACTGTGGTCACGGTGGTCTGAGGCGGTTACGGCCCGGACCAGTCGACGTCCGTCGCCTCTTCGATCTGCAACAACCCGTCAGGCCACGGTTGCGCCAGCGCCTTGGCGTCGTCCTCAGTTCCTGTAAGCCATGTCTTTATGTCGGCAGGATCCAGCAGGACGCCCATTCGATGGTGTATCGGCTCCAGATCAGCATTGGGTGGGCAGGTCACAGCTGCACACTGGTCAACCCGCAGCCCCCCCGGAGCCTGCCAACTGTCCGTGATCGCAGCAAAGAACAGAAGTGAGCCATCTGCAGAGGAGATGCGCCATGCGGTTTTACGGCGCTTTTCGCCTGTCCACTCGTACCACCCGTCGACCGGAACCACGGCCCGGCCAACGCCGTCGAATGCGGTTTTGTCAAAGACGGTTTCGGACCGGGCGTTGATTATGGTTTCCATCACAGGCCGACCGCGCGCATTGACGCGCCCAACCGGGATCATTCCCCATCGCATGGGCCTCAGGCCGTGGGCAGTCAGGACGATCAATTCCTGACCCGGTTGAATGTTTTTTCGCGGCGGCTGCAGGTCCACATCACATCGGACGTTCAGTGCCTGCGCGATCTCAGACATTGGCCGTGTCAGAAAAAATCGACCGGGCATCTTCTCAATCCTGCTTGGCCGAGGTTTCGACCAACTCCAACACGTAAGGCCCAAGCGCTGCTACGATCCGCGCCACGCCTTCTTTGTTGGGGTGAATTCCATCCGGTTGCATGAACTGCCGGACTGCGTTCGGGTCGCCGTTTGGCTGCAACCCTTCAAAAAAACTTTCAGCAAACACAAGTTGATATGCCTTGGCCAGATCCGGGTACATCGCATCAAATGCCTGCTTGTAATCGACCCCGTAATTCCCCGGTGACTGCATTCCGATCAGCAAAACCTCAACCTCTGCCGCCCGGGCGGAAGTTACGATTGTCTCAAGGTGCGCGCGCGATACAGCCGGGTCGATACCGCGCAACAAATCATTGCCACCCAGCGCCACAATCATCGCGTCCACGTCAGGTGTCAGTGTCCAATCGACACGCGCCGCGCCGCCGGCGGTCGTATCCCCGGAAACTCCGGCATTGATCAATTGCACATCTGCGCCCTGATCCTTCAGCCATTGATCCAATTGTGGTACAAACCCATCCTGTTCCGGCAGCCCGTATCCTTGTGTCAGCGAGTCCCCGAGGGCCGCGATGACCAATGGTTCTGCTGTGGCGGCAAAGCCGCAACACACAAACAGTAAAGCCATCAGAGCCTTGCGCATTTTTTGAACAACTCCATATCCCAAAATGACCGCCTCCTTTTGGAACTACCAATGACGACACCTGTTCTTTCGCTTCAAAATGCCGCTTTGTCGCTGGATGGCAATGCCGGTCGGGTCAATATCCTGCATGAGATTAACCTGACTGTCGCAAAAGGCGAAACGCTTGGGCTTGTCGGGCCGTCCGGATCTGGCAAATCCTCGCTGCTGATGCTGATGGGCGGATTGGAACAGGCAAGCGCGGGCAAGATCACAGCCCTTGGCCAGGATCTCACTGGCATGGATGAGGATTCTCTGGCCCGTTTCAGACGCAATGCGATGGGGGTCGTCTTTCAGAACTTTCATCTGATCCCAACAATGACTGCCCTGGAAAATGTGGCCACGCCGCTGGAATTGGCCGGACACAAGGATGCGTTTCAACGCGCCGCGGCAGAACTTGACGCGGTTGGCCTGTCGCATCGCCGCGATCATTATCCGGCGCAATTGTCTGGCGGCGAACAACAACGCGTTGCACTGGCCCGTGCCGCCGCACCGCGTCCGCAGATTTTGCTGGCGGACGAGCCGACAGGAAATCTGGACGAAACGAACGGCGCGGCGATCGTCGATCTATTGTTCGGCCTGCGCGACAAACACGGCGCCACTCTGGTGCTTGTAACCCACAGTCATAGTCTGGCCCGCAGGTGTGATCGGGTTGTGCGCTTGCGCGACGGGCGGATTTCGGAAGACAGCCAGCAAAAGGCCGCGGAATGAGCCCTCGGCTGGCCGGGCGGCTGGCACGCCGTGAACTTCGGGGCGGACTGTATGGGTTTCGCGTTTTCCTCGCGTGTCTTGCGCTGGGTGTCGCCGCGATCGCAGCAGTTGGGTCGGTGCGCCACGCGATCCAGGCTGGACTGGCGGAAGAAGGCGCGGCCCTGTTGGGCGGGGATGCGCAACTGGAATTCACCTACCGGTTTGCCACAGATGACGAACGCGCCTGGATGGATCAGACCGGGACAGATGTCTCTGAAGTGGTCGATTTTCGCTCGTTGGCCGTTGCTGAGCAGGGCGCTGAAACGCAACGCGCGCTCACACAAGTCAAATCGGTTGACGACACCTACCCATTGTTGGGATCTCCGATTTTGAAGCCTGCTCTGCCTCTGTCGGCAGCTTTAGGGACACATCAAGGACTTCCCGGCGCAGTAATGGATCCGTCGCTGATTGACCGGTTGGGCCTTTCCGTCGGAGATCGCTTTGCACTGGGGACGCAGGAATTCATCCTGACCGCCGCATTGATCCATGAACCGGACGGGGCGGCAGATGGCTTTGGTCTGGGCCCTCGCACGCTGGTGCGGACCGAAGACTTGCAAGCATCCGGCCTGTTGGCCCCGGGAACTCTTTTTTCCACCAAATACCGCCTGGCCCTGCCATCAAGAACCGAGCTGCAAGATCTAGCGGTAGAAGCGCGTCAGAATTTTGAGGGCACCGGTATGCGCTGGACCGACGCGCGCAACGGTGCGCCCGGCATTGCCGAATTTGTCGGGCGGCTCAGCGCATTTCTGGTTCTGGTCGGGTTATCAGGCCTTGCAGTCGGCGGCATCGGAGTTTCCGCAGCCGTGCGCGCCTATCTGTCCCAAAAGACAGAGACCATCGCGACACTGCGCACACTGGGCGCTGACAAGGCGACAATATTCCAAACTTATATGATCCAGATCGGTGTCCTGTCCGGGATCGGCATCTTGCTGGGCCTTGCCTTGGGCGGGTTGCTGCCGCTGCTGCTGGCCCCCTTGATTGAAGCCCGGCTGCCTGTACCCGCGGTTTTCTCATTTTATCCGGCACCGCTTGCCGAAGCAGCCTTGTACGGCACACTGACGGCCTTTCTGTTCACGCTCTGGCCCCTTGCCCGCACCGAAGACGTCCGTGCAGCGACCCTGTTTCGGGATGCTCTGACCTCGGCGCGTGCGGTTCCACGAGGGGCATACCTCATCGCAACTGGTTTCGGCCTCGCGCTGCTGATCGCATCAGCCGCCTGGTTCAGCGGCTCCGCGCGCCTGACGTTCTGGACCACCGGAGGGTTGGTGGGCGCGTTGCTGCTGCTGGCCGCTGCTGCCTACGCGGTGCGCCGGCTGGCCCGGCTCAGCGCCCCATCAGCGCGCGGGCGTCCGGCCCTTCGGTGGGCCTTGTCGGCCATTTCCGACCCGCGAGAGGGCGCTGCATCCGTTGTACTGTCTCTGGGTCTTGGACTTTCGGTTCTGGCGGCCGTTGGGCAGATCGACGGCACTTTGCGCAATGCAATTTCCGGCAACTTACCAGACGTTGCCCCGTCTTATTTCTTCGTCGACATCCAGAAGGACCAGATGTCGGGTTTTAACGACAGGTTAACCACCGACCCCGGCGTCAGCCGGATCGAAAGCGCACCGATGCTGCGCGGGATCATCACACAGATCAACGGCAAGCCCGCCCGCGAAGTGGCAGGCGATCATTGGGTACTGGATGGCGACCGGGGCGTCACGTATTCCGCCCGGCCACCTGATAACGCACGCATCACCTCGGGTGAGTGGTGGGCAGAAGACTATACCGGTACGCCGCAGGTGAGTTTCGCAGCCGAGGAGGCGGAAGAAATGGGCCTGAAGCTCGGTGACCAACTGACCGTGAACATTTTGGGCCGGGACATTGCTGCAGAACTCACATCAACGCGCGAGGTTGATTTCTCGAACGCCGGTATGGGCTTTATCATGTCGATGAATCCATCAGCCCTTGCAGGTGCCCCGCACAGCTTTATCGCGACAGTCTATGCCGAAGAACAGGCCGAAATGAAAATTCTGCGCGATTTGGCCGGAAAGTTCCCCAACATAACGGCGATCCGGGTGCGCGACGCGATTGACCGCGTCTCGGGCCTGCTGGCGGGCATCGCAGCGGCCACGTCATACGGAGCGGGTATTTCTCTGCTGACCGGTTTTTTGGTTCTCATCGGTGCTGCTGCGGCCGGGGAACCCGCCCGCCGATACGAGGCCGCGGTCCTCAAGACACTGGGCGCGGACCGGCGGCGCATCCTGTTCAGCTTCGCCCTGCGCGCCGCGCTGTTGGGTGCGGCCGCAGGTGGCGTTGCCCTGCTGACCGGCATTCTGGGTGGGTGGGCCGTTGCCACCTATATTTTCGACACGAACTTCTCGGTGATCTGGTCGTCCGCTTTCATCATCGTTCTGGCGGGCATAATCGTGACGCTTGGCGCGGGGCTGATCTTTGCCCTGCGTCCCCTGGCCGTCCGCCCTGCCCGCATCCTGCGTGCCAGCGATTAACCGGCGCGCGCGCAGGTAACCGGTTGCAGGATCTGCAGCAAAGGATCGTTGTCGCAGATCAGGGCGTCCAGTGTGATCTCGTCCAGCGAGGCATAGAAGACCTCAGCCGCGTCCTGAAGTGCCACCCGCAATCGACATGCATCCGTCAACGGGCAGGTGTTGTCGGCATCCGCAAAACACTCGGCCAATGGAAGATTGCCTTCGACATGACTAAAAACCGATCCGATACGGATCTGTTCGGCCGGCCTGGCCAGCACCATACCGCCGTTACGACCGCGCTGCGTACTTAGATAACCCAACTGACTGAGTTGATTGATGACCTGTGCCAGATGGTTCTCGGAAATATTGCAGACTTCGGCAATCTCAGACTTGGTAACCAGCCTATCTTGATGCGCTGCACAATACATCAGCAGCCGCACCGCAATGTTCGTCCGTTTGGTTATCCGCATCGTGACCTCCCAAGTTTCAAGATGCAGACTTATTGCATGTCCGGCATAAAAGCGGTTTGACATACATCAATCGTCAGGAAAGGACGCACAGGCCCATGGTAGATCCCTATTTCTTTGGCTACGGCAGCCTTGTGAACCTGTCGACCCACGACTTTCCCGATCCGCATCCTGCCCGGCTAAAAGGCTGGCGGCGCGCGTGGCGACACACTGACCTGCGACCAGTCGCCTTTCTGACTGCGGTACCAGACCCCGCGTCCGAAATCGAAGGCATGATTGCGCATGTGCCAAAAAATGATTGGATGGCCCTAGACGAACGGGAATGGGCCTATAACCGAATTCCCGCCACACAATCCGTCACGCACCCAATAAAGCACGAGGTCGAGATTGCCGTCTACGCTGTGCCTCTTGACCGGCACAATGCTCCAAGCAATCACCACCCATTGCTACTGAGTTACATTGATGTGGTCGTGCAGGGATACCTGCGCGCATTTGGTGAAGACGGCGCAGATCGTTTCTTTGCCACCACAGATGGATGGGATGCACCAATCCTGAACGACCGGGCCGAGCCCCGGTACCCGCGCCATCAGCAGTTGAAACCGGTTGAGACCGAATTCGTGGATGATCGTCTCAGCCGTCTCTCAGCCCGGATTGTGCAGAACGCATAGAAAAAAGGCGGGATCGAATGACCCCGCCCTTCCTCATTCTATTGTCGTACACTCAAGCTTTTGCGCGGATCACCTGCAGCAGTGGCAACAGAGTGGCCATCTCAGGCCCCCGCTCCATGCCGGTCAGCGCCTTGCGCAGCGGCATAAACAGACCCTTGCCCTTACGGCCGGTCGCTTCTTTAACCGTGCTGGTCCATTTGCCCCAGGTTTCGCCATCGAACGAACCTTCGGGCAGCAAAGTCATCGCCTCTGCGATGAAGTCACGATCCTCATCCGCAATCAGCGGCTCTGCCCCATCGCGGCACAGCTCCCACCAGCCCTTGAGATCAGCCAAAGTGGTGATGTTCTCGCGTGCCATCGCCCAGAAGGGTTCGGCCAGATCGGCAGGAACACCAGCATCAGCCACGGCCTCGGCCACGTCGGCCAAAGGCAGGGACTGCAGATGCTTTGCCGTCAGCGGGAACAAGTCCTGCACATCGAACTTGGTTGGGGCAGCACCAAAGCGGTTCACATCGAAACCTTCAATCAGTTCCGCCATGTCCGAGCGCAGCTCAACCGGATCAGACGATCCAAGACGCGCCATCAGACTCAGCAACGCCATCGGCTGCACGCCCTGTTCACGCAGATCACGCAGGGCCAGCGTGCCCAGACGTTTTGACAGGGCCTCTCCTTGAGGACCGGTCAACAGCGAATGGTGCGCAAAGCGCGGGCAGGTGCCGCCCAGCGCCTCGATGATCTGAATCTGGGTCGCGGTATTGGTCACATGGTCCGAGCCGCGAACTACATTGGTGACGCCCATCTCGGTGTCATCCACCACAGACGCAATCGTATAGAGAACCTGGCCGTCGCCGCGGATCAGAACCGGATCGGATACGGATGCTGCATCAATCGAGATGTCGCCCAGAATGCCGTCATTCCACTCAATCCGCTCGTGATCCAGCTTGAAGCGCCAAACGCCGCTGCCACGCTCAGCCCGCAGCGCCTCTTTCTCGGCATCCGAGAGGTTCAGCGCGGCGCGATCATAAACCGGCGGCTTGCCCATGTTCAGTTGCTTCTTGCGCTTGAGGTCCAGCTCGGTGGGCGTCTCAAACGCCTCATAGAACCTGCCCATCTCGCGCAGTTTGTCTGCGGCTTCGGCATAACGGTCCAGGCGATCCGACTGACGCTCAACCTGATCCCAATGCAGACCCAGCCACTCCATGTCCTGTTTGATGGCGTCGACATACTTTTCTTTCGACCGCTCAGGATCGGTGTCGTCGATCCGCAAGATGAACGTGCCGCCGGCCTTGCGGGCGATCAAATAGTTCATCAAGGCGGTGCGCAGGTTGCCCACGTGGATGTAACCGGTGGGCGACGGGGCAAAACGGGTGGTTGTCATAGGTGTCTCCTGTTGGCGCGGCTCTTGTCACAGGATTGGCCAATTGTCCAGCAAAGGCATTCAGGTCGGCTGGACCGGCCAGTGCCGATCCAAGTCCTTTAACCCGGCGCAGATCAGTTCAGACAGAACATTCGTGTCAATATCCGCCAGCTTGTTCACATAGAGACAGGACTTGCCCAGCTTGTGTTTACCCAGTCTGGACAGGACATGCCCGAAATCTGCGTAGCCGGGCATGATGTAGATCGACAAAGCCGTTTTGCGGGGGGAAAACCCGGTTGCCAGAAACTCTCCTTCGCGCCCGGACTTGTAGCGATAATGGTAACGACCATAGCCCACAATCGACGCCCCCCACATAACGGGTTCAAACTCGGTCGCGTGCCGAAAAAGGGCATCCAACGCCCGCGCATCATCTGCCTTCTTCGCCGGTTGAACAGCCGCCAAAAAGCCCTCGACGCTTTGCACTGTGGGAACGGTTTTGTTTTCAGATCGCGCCATAAACAAAAATTAACACGTAATGTTCATCCACGCAGCCCATTTGAATTGTGTATAGACTGGCAAGAGACTTGCGCAGACCTAAACTCACCGAATGGTGTTCTGACAGGGAGAACCAATATGACCATCAAATTGACACGCCGCGCAGCATTGGGAACCGCGGCAGCTTTGCCCTTTGCCGTAGCTGCAGCACCGGTTCTGGCAGCCGGAGCCGAGGCCAAGGCAAACTCGACCATCGCCAAATCCTTTGCGTTGGGCGATTTCACCGTCACGACTTTGCTGGATGGCAGCCTGCCGCGCGATGGCGCCCAGGAAATCTTTGGCGGCGGAGCGTCCGATGAAGACTTCGCGAAAGTCTCAGCGGACAATTTCATCTCACCAGATGTCGCGCAGTTCTTCTTTACCCCGACTCTGGTCAACACCGGGTCTGAGCTGGTCCTGTTCGACACGGGGCTGGGGCAAGGTGGTATTCAGGCAGCATTGGCAGATGCAGGTGTGACACCGGATCAAATCAATGTCGTCGTCATTACCCATATGCACCCCGATCATATCGGCGGCATGACAACCAATGACGCGCCGACCTTCCCGAACGCGCGCTATGTTACCTCCTCTCCGGAATATGACTTCTGGGCGGCGCAGGACGCAGGCAATCGTGTCGGAGATCTGGTCGCGGCCAAGGTCACGCCATTGGCCGAGAAGATGACCTTTGTTGAAAATGGCGGCGAAGTCTCGTCGGGCATCACCGCTGTTGCAGCTTATGGCCATACGCCTGGTCACACGGTTTATCATCTGGAAAGCAACGGTCAGCGTCTGGTTCTGACCGCCGATCTAGCCAACCATTATGTCTGGTCCTTTGCCCATCCAGAATGGGAGGTTCGCTTTGACATGGATAAGGCCGCAGCCACGGCGTCGCGCCGCGACGTGCTGGGCATGTTGACCGCCGACAAGGTTCCGATGATCGGCTATCACATGCCATTCCCGGCGGCTGGCTTCGTTGAACCCCGTGGCGATGGGTTTCGCTTTGTGCCGGTCAGCTATCAGATGATGGGATAGTACCCTAGTATCCCGGGTCCGGCCGCACCTTTGAGCCATCCGTAAATCGGGACAGGCGAAAGGCGGCCGGATCAACGCATGGCGTCGTTTCACAAACCAGATCAGCCATTAAACGCCCGGCTCCGGGGCCTATCCCAAATCCGTGGCCCGAAAACCCCGTGGCGATGAACATACCCGGCATGGTATCGACTGAGGATATCACCGGAATGGCGTCCGGTGTGACGTCGATCAAACCTGCCCAGCTTTGAATGATCTCTGCCTGCTCCAGCGCCGGGAACCCTTTGCGCGCGCGTGCCCATGTCCGCCTAAGGACCTTGGCCGAGGGCTCAGGGTCCAGCACACGGCAATGTTCGAATGGGGTGACATCGGTGTGCAACCATGATCGGTCTTCGCCCGCCTCTGTCGCCCAGCGCTTGGAAAGCCTGAACCGCAGGGATCGCCACTCTTGCCGGAACGCCGGAACAAACTGCATTGCAAGCCTAAAGCTGTCCGGAACAATATCCATCGTATTCTCTTGCCCGGACGCAATTGTATAGCCGCCATCGGCCCTTTTTCGTATCGCGAAATCATCTGACCATAATGCCGTCTCAGGGCCATCCACTGGTGACGTGCGTAAGACCGTGTTGAGAACCTTAAGCTGCGGCAGGTCGATCCCCGCATTTCCCGCAAAAAGGCGCGACCATGCGCCCCCCGCCAGTACCACCCGGGCACAGGCCACCCGACCACGTTCAGTAAACACACCCGAGACATGACCGTTCTCGACGTCAACGCTGCGCACTGCGCAGTTGGTCATCAGGCACGCCCCTTTGTCACGTGCGGCTTCAGCAATCGCAGGGGCGGCCAATTGCGGCTCGGCCCGTCCATCCCGTGGCATGTGCAGAGCAACTTTCAGACCCGATTGATTGTCGGGCAGCAAGCCATCCAGTTCAGCACCCGAAACCATCTGAGCGCCAGTCTGCAGACCTTCAACATGGCGCATCCAGCGTTCAAGATTTGCATGATCCCGCTTCCCCGAGGCACCAAAAAGGATGCCGGACCGCGAAAAACCGGTTTGGCGCCCTGTGCGTTGATCCAGACCCTGCCAGATCTGCTGTGCTTCTAGCATGAGCGGGATTTCCCGGGGGTCCCGCAGCCCCAAACGCACCCATCCCCAGTTTCGCGAACTTTGCTCGCCCGCGATCTGGCCTTTTTCGCACAGCAAAACCGACGCGCCCCGCTCTGACAGCTCTAAAGCAGTTGATGCGCCAATAATTCCGCCGCCTATGACCACGACGTCAACAGACTTGGGCAGATGCAGATCGGGTTCTACAGGAGTTGGTTTTGGACCGGGCATCCGCCGCTCTTACTTCATTGCTCGGACTGCAATGAATGCGCGGTATCAGGCAATAGGCAACATGTCGCCTGATGCACGGATCACAATTTTCACAAGCTGTGGTTATAGTGCCAGAATGATCTCTGGCACTGTTCAATTCAGCTGGCTCGGGCCGTCAAGCAGCGCCGCAGAGTTCAGCCCACTTCTGACGCAATGTGGCTGTCAGTCCGGCATCGTTGCCGGACATATCTTCGCCCATGCTTTCTTGTGAAGGCAATTCAGGCAGAACCGAAGAGGCCACCGTTTCCACTGGTTCCGATTTTTGCTCTGACGGCATCTCAGCCCCCAAGAGGTCGGCAATGGCAGAATCGACCTGATCTTCGTCTAGTTCATGACCCTTGGATTCCATCGAACGCCACGGAAGTAGCGAGTGGAGTGGCCTATCGTATTGCTCACGCATTTTCACACCAAATCGTTAACACGGACACGCAATTCACGATGCGTAACAAACAAAACTCGATCATAAACACCGAGCCAATTAAGAATGCGCCGCATCTGCCCCACATGAGGCGGCAATTAAGCTAAAATGTGTCAGAAAAATGTCCTAATTTCAAGCGTGTTAAACGGCCTAAGCCGATTCTAGACATGCACTGTCCCCGATCTAGGGACAATATACAAAAGTACACCCTCAGGCACTTCTTTCAGAAACTATCGGAGACATAAAAAATGCGCGTGGTTTCGATTCAAGATCGATTCCGCCAACGATTCACTATCGGGTATCTGCGATCCAGCCAGAAGGCTCGATTGGTCAATCGCGTGCCCGGCGCAGACTGAAACCGCTTGTATTCGCTGATATAGATCAGATGCTCCACGCGGCGGGCGACATCTGCTTCGAATCCTGCCGCTTCGCAATCAGCAATCGAACCATCGCGATCGACCAGGATTTCCAGGATCGCGTCCAGTTCCGGGTAGTCCGGCAGGCTGTCGCTGTCTTTCTGGTCTTCACGCAGCTCAGCACTGGGGGGTTTATCGATGACCGACGGGCGGATCACCTCACCCTCGGGGCCTATCATCCAGTCACGGTGATTGGCGTTGCGCCAGCGACATGTTTCGAACACGCGCGTTTTATACAGATCCTTGATCGGGTTATAGCCGCCATTCATGTCGCCATAGATGGTCGCGTAACCCACGGCCACCTCAGACTTGTTGCCCGTCGTCAGCAGCATTTCGCCAAACTTGTTCGAGATCGCCATCAGCAGCAAACCGCGCAGGCGGGATTGGACGTTTTCCTCGGTCAAATCCGCCTCGCGCCCTGCAAACAACGGGGCCAGAGTGTCTGTCACCGCCGCCCGGCTGTCCGAGATCGGAACATAGTCGTAATGCACGCCCAGCGCCTTAGCGACGGCTTCAGCGTCATCCAGCGAGGCCTGGCTGGTGTATTCCGACGGCAGCATCACGCAACGGACGTTTTCCGCACCGATTGCGTCAACAGCAATTGCCGCGACCAACGCCGAGTCCACTCCACCCGACAGCCCCAACAACGCCTGTTTGAACCCGGTCTTGCCCATGTAATCGCGCAAAGACTGGACCATAGCGCGATAGTCCTGCTCCCACTCATCCGGCTGCGGCACAACTTCAGCCGGCACAATGCGCCAGCCCTCATCACCGCGTTCCAGATCGACATGTGTTACGGTCTCATCAAAGACCGGCATTCGAAAGGCCAGCTCTCCGCCCGGGTTAAGGCCGAAAGTCGCGCCATCAAAGACCTGATCGTCCTGCCCGCCCACCATGTTCAGATAGATCAGCGGCAGGCCGGTCTCGACCACACGGGCGACCATGTGATTGAGGCGCACATCATATTTGTTGCGGAAGTAAGGTGAGCCATTGGGGATCAACAGAAACTCGGCCCCGGTCTCTTCCAGTGTTTCCGAGACATCCGGATGCCAGCTGTCTTCGCAGATCGGGCTGCCGATCCGCGAGTTGCCAACCGAGTACGGCCCCCCCAACGGGCCCGCGTCGTACAGGCGTACCTCGTCGAACACGGTTTCATTCGGCAGGTGATGTTTCAGCACCTTGCTGCCGATGCGACCCCCTTTGAGGATCAAGTAGGCGTTGAAAAGCTTACCGTCTTCCGTCCACGGACCACCGATTGCTATGGTGGGTCCATCGGCACATTTCGCAGCCAGCGACTGAACCGCTGCCATGGCCGCCTGGTGGAATACCGGCTTCATCACCAGATCCTGGGTGTTGTAACCGGTAATGAACATTTCGGGGAAAGCCACAAGGTCGGCACCAGCTTCGCGCCCCTGCTCCCACGCCGCAAGCGCTTTGTCCAAATTGCCTTGGATGTCCCCAACAACGGGATTGAGTTGTGCCAGAGTAATGCGGAAACGGTTGGCCATGCTGCCCTCTTGCCCTCGTCAGTCCTAATGCCATTTAGCAGATCGCACCGCGAGTAAAAGTCAAATGCGGCAAAACACGTTGCTCTGTCCGCGCGGGTATCTTAGTTTTGCTTTAAAACGTGACAACCGGGCAAGGCAGGAAAAACCATGAACGCTATCCGCATTTCTTTGGCCGCCACGGCGATGGCTTTGCTGGCCGCATCCGCCTTTGCGCAGGACGGGCAGGTTATCGTTGCGGATGATGATGTTGGCGGCGTGTACGAGGGCACATTCCTGAACGGCCTGCGTCACGGCGAAGGCACTTACCGCTTGCCGAATGGGTTCGAATATGTCGGCGAATGGGTCGAAGGCGAAATTCAGGGCAAAGGCATTGCGCGCTATGTCAACGGCTCGGTCTATGAGGGGATGTTCGCAAAGGGGCAACCCGAGGGACAGGGCAAGATCATCTACCCCGACGGCGGCAGCTATGAGGGGGATTGGGCCGAAGGATCGATCAACGGAACCGGAGTTGCAAAATACACCAACGGCGTCCGATACGAGGGCAGCTTCAGTGACGCCCGATATCACGGCAAAGGCATCCTGACCGACCCCAGCGGTTACGTCTACGATGGCGACTGGAAGGATGGCGTCAAGCACGGCGAGGGCAAAATCACCTCGACGCAAGGCAGCGTCTACGAAGGGCAAATCAACAACGGCTTGCGCGATGGTCAGGGCACACTGACCGTTCCTGATGGCATGACATATACCGGTGATTGGTCTCAGGACCGCATGACCGGCAAGGGCCGCCTGTTGCAAGCCAATGGCGACCTTTACGAGGGCGATCTGGTTGATGGCCGCCGTCAGGGCAATGGCAAGGCCACTTATGCCAACGGCGCGACTTATGAGGGCGAATATGCCGATGACCGCCGGCACGGAAAAGGACGCTTTCTTGGGACCGACGGGTTTGATTACACGGGCGAATGGGTGGACGGCCAGATCGAAGGGCTGGGTGAGGTCACCTATCCTGACGGCGCGACCTATACCGGTGATTTCAGCGCAGATCTGCCGCACGGCAAAGGCGTTCAGACCTATCCGGATGGCACCGTTTATGACGGCGAATGGACGGCTGGCATCTTTGAGGGCAACGGCAAAGCCACGTATCCCAACGGTGTTGTTTACCAAGGGAAGTTCAAGAACGGCCTGAGCCATGGCACGGGCGTTCTGACATTCGCGAACGGGTATCGGTACGAAGGCGACTGGGTAGATGGCGCGCGTCAGGGCAAAGGCAAGGCAACATTTCCCGACGGAACGTCCTATGAAGGCGATTTCCAAGACGGTCAGCGTCACGGCGAGGGAACTATAAAAACCCCACGCGGATTCAGCTATACCGGCGGCTGGGCCGAAGGTAAAATCAGCGGTCAGGGTGTGGCGACTTATGCCACCGGTGACGTGTACGAAGGCACCTTTCTGGATAACAAACGCCACGGCAATGGCACGATGCGCTATGCCAATGGCCTGGAAGAAACCGGCGTTTGGGAAAACGGAGTCCTGCCCAGTGAGAATGTGAGCGCGCCCGACGCGACGGATACCGAAACTGAGCCTGATACAACCGCCTCTGACGGGTAATCAAGCTACCAGGGTACTGGCTTTCCTGCCCAGTCAAAAAACTCACCCGTATGAACAGGGTCCAAGGCGGCTGCGACCGTTAGCAGGTTCCGGGCGGCCTCTTCAGGCGCAACCGAAGGGTGCCGCCCGACATATTTCCGGGTGAATGCTGTCGTCACCGTACCGGGGTGCAAGGCTACGCAGATCGCCTGCTTATGGCTCCGGGCAAGCTCGATCGCGGATGTGCGGACAATTTGGTTCAGCGCCGCCTTGGACGCCCGATAACTGATCCATCCACCAAGCCGGTTGTCACCAATCGACCCCACGCGTGCGGACAACACGGCAAAGATGGCGCGCCGGTCGCGCGGCAGCAAGCGCGCGGCATGCGCAAGAACCAACGCAGGTCCGACCGCATTCAGCGCAAACTGATCCATCATCGCCGGCGCGGAGAGCAGTCTGATGGTTTTCTCGGGGGTGGCACCTTTTACCTCAAGAGCGCCAGCCGCGACCAGGATCAGGTCGAACGGACCGGAAACGCCCGCCAAAGTCCGATCGACGATCTCGGGGTCGGTCAAATCAAATCCGTCCTGTGACCGGGACAATGTGGTGACGTCGACCGACTGTTGCCGAAGCCTGTTGGCGATTGCACCTCCGATCCCACCCGAGGCACCGATGATAAGTGCTGTTTCCATGCGGGATGAACTAGCCGTCGGCAGTTCGTGATCAACACGTGTGGGAAAAAAGAAATCTCCCCACGTGCCCAAGGAAAATTCGTTCTTTTCATTCCCGCCGCGCGATGTATAACCTCAACCCCATGATCAACTGCGCAGATATCCTGATTGCCGACACCGCCCTTCGCGGTGCGTCTCTGCGTGGCCTACTGATCCTAATCCGCCTCTGAGCGTGCCACCCGGCGCGCCCGCTCAGAGGAGGACGCCCGCGCGCCATAGGCTTTAGGACAGACAAGAAAGAGATTCCCATGACCAATGTGACCGACCAAGACCGCGTCTTGATCTTTGACACAACCCTGCGCGACGGTGAGCAAAGCCCCGGTGCAACCATGACCCATTCGGAAAAGCTGGAGATTGCCGAGCTGCTGGACGATATGGGCGTCGATATTATCGAGGCGGGGTTCCCAATTGCCTCCGAAGGTGACTTCAAGGCCGTATCCGAAATTGCCGAACGGTCAAAGAACAGCCGTATCTGCGGCCTGGCCCGCGCCAATTTTGCGGATATCGACCGCTGTTGGGAGGCGGTGAAACACGCTGGCAAAAGCCGCATCCACACCTTCATTGGCACCTCGCCGCTGCACCGTGCCATTCCGAACCTGACGCAGGACGAGATGGCCGACAAAATCCACGAAACGGTCAGTCACGCGCGCAATCTGTGCGAAAACGTGCAGTGGTCGCCGATGGATGCGACGCGGACCGAATGGGATTATCTGTGCCGCGTGATCGAGATTGCGATCAAGGCTGGTGCGACGACGATCAACATACCTGACACGGTCGGCTACACGGCACCGATGGAGTCTGCCGATCTTATCAAGCGTTTGATCGAAACGGTTCCGGGCGCGGATGAGGTGGTCTTCGCGACCCACTGCCACAACGACCTCGGTCTGGCGACCGCAAACTCGCTGGCTGCTGTTGCGGGTGGTGCACGTCAGATTGAATGCACCATCAACGGCCTTGGCGAACGCGCCGGCAACACCGCACTGGAAGAGGTGGTGATGGCACTGCGTACACGCAATGACATCATGCCCTGGAACACTGGCATCGACACGACCAAGATCATGCATATCTCGCGCCGGGTCGCGACGGTGTCGGGCTTCAACGTCCAGTTCAACAAAGCCATCGTCGGCAAGAACGCCTTCGCGCATGAAAGCGGTATCCACCAGGACGGCATGCTGAAGAACCGCGAAAACTTTGAGATCATGCGCCCCGAAGACATCGGTCTGTCCGGCACGTCCTTGCCGCTGGGCAAACACTCGGGCCGCGCGGCGCTGCGTGATAAGCTGAACACGCTGGGTTATGAGGTTGGCGACAACCAGCTCAAGGACATTTTCGTTCGGTTCAAGGAACTGGCTGACCGTAAGAAAGAAGTGTTCGACGACGACCTGATCGCGTTGATGACGCTGGATGATGACGACGGCGACGA
Source organism: Ruegeria sp. A3M17 (assembly GCF_003318255.1). Classification (GTDB taxonomy): domain Bacteria; phylum Pseudomonadota; class Alphaproteobacteria; order Rhodobacterales; family Rhodobacteraceae; genus Ruegeria. Next base: position 134,674 of record NZ_QOCF01000040.1, on the reverse strand, counting down.
TCACCTGCAACTGGTTTCAATGAAGGTTACCTGCGGAACCGTCGGCAAGGCCGAAGCCACCATCGAAATGGAAGTGGGCGGCAAGGAAATCATCGCCACTGAACAAGGCGACGGCCCGGTCGACGCTGCCTTCCGCGCCATTCGCGTTGTGCATCCGAATACGGCGCACTTGCAGCTTTATCAGGTGCACGCCGTGACCGAAGGCACGGACGCGCAGGCCACGGTATCGGTGCGGCTGGAAGAGGACGGCATGATCGCAACCGGCCAATCCGCCAACACCGATACGGTTGTGGCATCGGCCAAGGCGTATATCCACGCGCTGAACCGCCTGATCGTGCGCCGTCAAAAGGCGGGTCCGGGCGCTGACACCCGGGAAATCAGCTACAAAGATCTTACTTGAAAAAAAGGGGCGGTCGATTGTCGACCGCCCCTTCTCTATTATCTCCAGCCGCATTACGGCCAATAGAACAAGGTCAGATCTGCTGGCTTTTCTGTCCCCTTCAACGAGTAATCATATACCGGCGTGTCGTTGAGATCGTTCAGCCCCGATACCGCATACCCTTCGGTTGGCATGTAGTTCGCATCATAGTTCAGATCATAATCCCCGTTTTCGTCGTGGAACGCGATAACAGCGAAATACCCGCTGTCGAGGTCGGGAAAGTCGAAGCGGAGCGGGTCCTCGGACGCTGGTGCCTCTAGGTAGCCAACGGCTTTGGTGTAATCCATATTGTCGAAGGCCGTCGCCTGGTCAAAAGCCATGACAATCACGTTGCCCTTGGTGTTGCGCGCACCATGCAGATTGACGGTTAGACCCTTGTCTTGCGAGGTCCCTGTGGTGGAAGCCGCTGCTTGGTCAATATCTGTGGTGAAACCAGAGGCGACCCAGGCGCCTCCGACAAACAGACCTGCCGTCACAATAGCCGCCACGATGCGTTGTGTGTTGCTTGGCATCTTTTGCGCTCCTACACCTTACTTAACGGGTTTACTCTGTTTACGACCGTTCTTTGGCTGCCAGCCCGGAGGTCCGAAGAAAACACCCAGCTTGTTGCCGAACCCCGGCATGTTCCGGACATCCTTGAACAGGCGGGCAAAGCCGTGAAGGAAGGCGACGAAGGGATTGATCGAGTCGATCGGTTTGACGAGGCCATAGACCACCTCTTCCTTTTCTTCCTCGAACGTACCGAACATACGGTCCCAGATGATCAGAATCCCGGCATAGTTCTTGTCCAGGTATTTCGGGTTTGATCCATGGTGAACGCGGTGATGCGACGGCGTGTTGAAGATGTATTCAATCGGGCGCCACAGTTTTTTGATAACCTCGGTATGCAGGGCCGTCTGATACAACTGCACCAATAGTTCTGCGACCAACACCATGAACGGGTTGAACCCCAACAGCACAAGCGGAAGGTGGAAAAACAGCGGCCAAAAACCATCCAGCGGACCATGGCGATAAGCCACTGATATATTGAAGAAGGGAGAGCTATGGTGAACCGAATGCGTCGCCCAGAGAAAGTTGATCCGGTGCAGAATTCGGTGCTCCCAGTAATAGGCCAGGTCTGCAAGGATCAGCACGATAATGAACGAAGCCCATGTTGTCGGAATATCGAACACGGCAAATTGCGAAGCCCAGACATAGGCACCGATATAGAAACCAGCCAACAGAACAAAGCTGATACCAATGAAGAAAACGAGCGTGATGAAATTGGTGACGGTGTCACCCATCATCTGCCAGTTCAGCTTTTTGACGACTGCGTATCGGATCAATTCGAAGGCCAGAAAGGCCATGGCGAAGACAAAAAACCAGTCGTTGATCAAGGTTTCCCAGTAACTCAGGTGAAAGTCACTGATATGGCGGCTTAGGAAGTCCATCGAAGCAATCCGATTCCCGTTTATTGTCATGCGTGACAACTTATTTACGAAATCATCTCCAAAAATCAAGGGCCCGGCTTTGAAAAAAAGGTTTTTCCTGAAAATCCATTGCTGTCACAGCAGATTTTTCACCTGCGTGGCATACTTTAGGAAAGCCCCATGTGATCACTGATTGCTCATCCGCGCAGTTTGCCGAACAGGCCGTCCAACGTTTTGGCACACGCGTTCAGACCATAGGGCGCGTTCACAACGAACATTCCCGATCCAACCATACCGTGCCCTTCGCGCGAAGCCGGAAAGTGGACCTCGTGGTGCAGAACCTTGGGGAAATCCCGTTTCGCCAAAGCGTCGCGCATGGCCTGATGCCGCCCATTGGCCAATATCGGATACCACAGCGCGATCACACCCACGTTCCATTTCCGATTCAGCGAAGCGATGATGCCGGGCAGCCTGTCATAATCGGATTTGACCTCATAACTTGGATCAATCAGCAAAACGCCACGGCGCGGCGTTGGCGGCAGCAGGGACTGGGCCAGTTCAAAGCCATCCTGCTGATAGGCCCGGGCCCCGGTCGTGATCAAAGCATCAAACAGCGCCTGGTATTCCTGCGGGTGCAATTCGGCAAGGTGCATCTTGTCCTGCGGGCGCAAAAGGTTCGCCGCGATCAGCGGCGACCCCGGATACGCTGTTTTGCCATACCGATCATGTACAGCGGCAATGGCCCTGCTCAGGGGATGATCGGCGTCAAACCAGCCTTCGGTCAACGCACGTTCAATTCCCGCGGCTGCTTCACCGGTTTGAACGGCCTGATCCGAGTCCAACTGGTACAACCCCCGCCCCGAATGGGTTTCAACGTAGCTTAGCGGTTTGTCCTTTTGGGTCAGATAGGCCAGCGTTTCTGCCAAAATTGCGTGCTTATGGACGTCCGCAAGGTTACCTGCGTGGTAAATATGTTGATATGAGAGCATGATGCCTTCTAAAGTCCCTGCAATTAAGGCGGAAAGGTGCTGATTGTCGCGGAATCAGCCCTTTTACCGGGCGAGTTGGCACCCTATAAGTCATCCGTCCCGGAACCGTCGAGTCGCGGGCAGTAGAAAACTGACATACAGGATCAGGGAAAAATATGGGGATCTTTGGCAATCTGGGCGGCCTGTTCACAGCGGACATGGCTATCGACCTTGGGACAGCGAACACGCTGGTTTACGTCAAGGGCCGCGGTGTTATCCTTTCTGAACCCTCTGTGGTGGCGTATCACGTCAAGGACGGCGTGAAAAAGGTTCTGGCCGTTGGCGAAGACGCCAAGCTGATGTTGGGTCGGACCCCCGGGTCGATCGAAGCCATCCGCCCAATGCGCGAAGGCGTGATTGCCGACTTTGATACTGCCGAGGAAATGATCAAGCACTTCATCCGCAAAGTGCACAAGCGGTCAACTTTCTCGAAACCCAAGATCATCGTCTGCGTCCCCCATGGCGCGACCCCCGTTGAAAAGCGCGCGATCCGGCAATCGGTTCTGTCCGCAGGCGCCCGCCGCGCCGGTCTGATTGCCGAACCTATTGCAGCCGCGATTGGTGCAGGCATGCCCATAACCGACCCGACCGGCAACATGGTTGTCGATATCGGCGGAGGTACTACCGAGGTTGCGGTTCTGTCTCTGGGTGACATCGTATATGCCCGCTCGGTCCGCGTTGGCGGTGACCGTATGGACGAGGCGATCATCTCGTACCTGCGCCGCCAGCAGAACCTGCTGGTCGGTGAATCCACCGCCGAGCGGATCAAGACCACCATCGGCACTGCGCGTATGCCCGACGACGGCCGCGGCCAGTCGATGCACATTCGCGGACGCGACCTGCTGAACGGCGTGCCAAAGGAAATTGAGATCAGCCAGGCCCAAGTGGCCGAGGCGCTGTCTGAGCCTGTCCAGCAGATTTGCGAGGCGGTAATGACCGCGCTGGAAACCACTCCGCCCGACCTGGCCGCCGACATCGTGGACCGGGGGGTGATGCTGACCGGCGGCGGAGCGCTGTTGGGTGATCTGGACCTTGCCCTGCGCGAACAGACCGGCTTGGCCGTGTCGATTGCCGACGAAAGCCTGAATTGTGTGGCTTTGGGCACCGGCAAGGCGCTGGAATACGAAAAACAACTGCGCCACGCGATTGACTACGAAAGCTAAGGCGCGCACCCTTTACCACATAGGGTAAATTCGGCACGAGCAGCACGGGAAGGAGTCCTGTGGCAAAAGACCGATCACAGCGCGATGAATACACAACCCCCTTGCGCCGCCTGCTGCTGGGGATTGTTGTGTTGTGTCTGCTAGGCATCTTTCTGATCTGGCGGATCGACAGCCCGCGCGTGGAACGGTTTCGCGCACAGGTCGTGGACAGTGTTGTGCCGTCGATGGAATGGGCCATGGTTCCTGTCACCGCCGCCGTCAATCTGGTGCGCGATTTCCAAAGTTATCAACGGCTGAGTGATCAGAACCAGGAATTGCGCAGCGAATTGCGCATCATGCGCGCCTGGAAAGAGGCCGCGCTGCAGTTGGAACAGGAAAATGCCCGCCTATTGGATCTGAACAATGTGCGTCTTGATCCGCGCCTGACCTATATCACCGGGGTGGTCATGGCCGACAGCGGCTCGCCCTTCCGTCAGTCGGTCCTGCTGAACGTGGGTGAGAGAGACGGGATCAGGGACGGCTGGGCCACCATGGACGGGATTGGCGTCGTCGGGCGTATCTCGGGCGTTGGCCCCGACACCGCTCGTGTCATCCTGATGACAGATGCTTCCAGCGCTATACCGGCCACGATTCAACCGTCTGGCCAAACCGCCCTGATCACCGGCGATAACACCCAATCCCCGTCGGTGGAGTTTCTGGAAAACCGCGAACTGGTACGTCCGGGCGACCGCGTTGTGACCTCGGGCGATGGCGGCGTTTTTCCCGGAGGGTTGCTGATCGGGCAAATCACCGAAGACCCGGGCGGGCGTTTGCGGGTGCGTCTGTCCGCAGATTTCGAACGGCTAGAGTTCCTTCGAGTTCTGCGCTTCCACTTGGCCCCGGTGATCTCGGATCCTGGCGGCATCGTGGGTCCACGGCAACCCGAGGCCGCCCTGACCCCGCCGGAGGTCGGCGATGGATAGGCAAACCTCTCATCTTTGGCTCAAACGCAGTTTGTACGTGTTTCTGGCGTTGCTGGTCATGTTCCTGCATCTTCTTCCATTGGACACACAGCCGGATCGCTGGCCGTTTCCGGACATGCTGATCGCGTTAACGTTCGCCTGGGTTCTTCGCCGACCGGAATACGTTCCCATTTTTCTGGTTGCTGCAGTGATGCTGATGGCCGATTTGCTGCTGCAACGACCTCCGGGCCTGCTGGCAGCACTTGTGGTTCTGGGATCGGTGTATCTGCGCTCGGCCGCGCCCGGAATGCGCGACGCCGGGTTTATGGCTGAATGGACAACGGCCGCTGTGGTGATCGCGGGAATTTTCATATTGAACCGCGTCATTCTTGCTATTCTATCGGTACAGCAAGCAGCGTTGGGTCCTGTGGTGATACAAGTGGTTCTGACAATTGCAGTTTATCCTGTGGTCGTTCTTCTCAGCCAGAATGTGCTTGGCGTTCGGCGTGTCTCAGTGTCGGATCCCGGCACAAGAGGGGCCCGGGCATGAAACAACGCAATCCCAAAGCGCAAGGACTGGCCTACAAACGCCTACCGCGCCGCGCGTTGATCCTGGGCGGGTTGCAAGCTGCGTTTATCGGTGGGCTGGCCGCTCGAATGCGCTTTATGCAGGTGGATCAGGCTGACGAGTACCGCCTGCTGGCCGAAGAAAACCGGATCAACATTCGTCTGATCCCCCCGACGCGCGGGCGCATTTATGACCGCAACGGCCAGATCATCGGACAAAACACGCAATCGTATCGTATTGTTATGGTCCGCGAAGATGCGGGCGACGTCGACAAAGTCATCGCCAAACTTTCAGAGCTTATCCCGCTGACTCAGGAAGAGATTGACCGCGCCAAGACCGAGATGCGCCGCTCTGCTCCGTTCCTGCCAGTCACACTGGCCGATCAGGTCACGTGGGAGGATATCTCCAAGGTCGCGGTCAATGCGCCCGCTCTGCCCGGCGTGACGCCCGAAGTGGGCATGGCCCGTCAGTATCCCCGCTATGAGGATTTCGCCCATGTCGTTGGTTATGTCGGGCCAGTCAGTGACTATGATCTCAGCCTGATCGAAGATCCCGAACCGGTGTTGCGTATCCCCCGGTTCCAGATCGGCAAGGTCGGACTGGAGTCCAAACAGGAAATCAACCTACGCGGAAAAGCTGGTGCAAAACGTGTCGAGGTCAACGCCACTGGCCGCATTATGCGCGAGCTTGACCGGCAAGAAGGCGAGGCCGGAGCCGATCTGCAATTGTCCGTCGATGCGGACTTACAGCAATACGCCCAGGCGCGCTTGGCCGGTGAAAGCGCGGCTGCAGTCGTCATCGACTGCGAAACCGGGGATATCCGGGCCATAAGTTCTGCCCCCAGTTTCGACCCGAACCTGTTTGTACGCGGGATATCGGTCGCGGATTACCGGGCATTGACTGAAGATAACTACCGCCCGCTGGCCAACAAGACGGTTCAGGGAACCTACCCGCCGGGTTCGACCTTCAAGATGATCACCGCACTTGCCGCGCTAGAGGCCGGAGTAGTTAGCCCTGGCAACACCGTCTATTGCCCCGGCCACCTGAAGGTCGGCAGCCGCCGCTTCCACTGCTGGAAGCGCGGCGGGCATGGGACTGTGGATCTTAACTTGTCGCTAAAGCGTAGCTGCGACGTCTACTATTACGATGTCGCTGTGCGTACCGGGATCGACAATATATCGGAAATGGCGCGCAAATTCGGACTGGGCGTTAAGCACGACATCCCGATGTCAGCCGTCGCCGCCGGATTGGCCCCCAATCAGGAATGGAAAGAGCGGATCCACGGCGAAAGCTGGCTGGTGGGCGACACGGCGAATGCCGCGATCGGGCAAGGGTTCATGCTGGCCTCACCCTTACAGCTTGCGGTCATGACGGCAAGGATCGCCACGGGCCGGGCCGTGACGCCGCGTTTGGTGCGGTCGGTCAATGGCATCGAGGAACCGTCTGGCGGGGGCGAGCCGCTGGACGTCAATCCGTACAATCTGGATCAGGTACGCAAAGCGATGTTCTCGGTTTCAAACGAAAGGGCCGGCACCGCCTATCGCAGCCGCATCATCAACGATGAATTCCGCATGGCCGGCAAAACCGGAACCAGTCAGGTGCGCAACATCACCAAGGCCGAACGCGCGGCTGGCGTAATCCGAAACGAAGACCTGCCATGGGAACGGCGCGACCACGCGCTATTCGTCAGCTTTGCCCCCTACGACAACCCAAAATACGCCGTGGCGGTAGTGGTGGAACACGGCGGGGGCGGATCCAAGGCCGCGGCCCCGGTCGCGCGGGACATCATGTTGCAGGCTCTGTACAACGGCACCCCACCGCTCGAGGCTTATCCAGTTGCGGATCGTGACCGCATCAAGGAACAACAAAAACGGCTTGAGGGCGACCGCCGCCCCAAAGCGCGACCCGATGAAAAGGACCGCGCATGAGCTATCTTGAGTACGCCGTCAAATCCACGCCATCAGGGTTTCGCAAATTCTTCTACATGAACTGGCCGCTGACTTTGTTGCTGATCAGCGTCGCCAGCGCCGGATTCCTGATGCTTTACTCGGTCGCAGGCGGGTCCTGGATGCCTTGGGCCGAACCCCAGGTTGAGCGGTTCGGACTGGGATTGACCGTTATGTTCATCATCGCGTTGGTACCGATCTGGTTCTGGCGCAACATGTCCGTCTTGGCCTATCTCGGCTCGATCGTTCTGCTGATATTTGTGGAGCTCTTTGGTACCATCGGCATGGGTGCGCAGCGTTGGATCGACCTTGGTTTCATGAGGCTCCAGCCTTCCGAAGTCATGAAGATTGCGCTGGTCATGGTTCTGGCTGCCTACTACGATTGGTTGCCTTCTCATAAGACATCGCGACCACTCTGGGTGCTTATTCCGGTCATCCTGATCCTGATCCCTACGGCTATGGTTCTGAAACAACCCGATCTGGGCACCTCGATCCTGTTGTTAGCGGCGGGCGGGGGGCTGATGTTCCTGGCTGGTGTGCATTGGGCTTATTTCGCCGCCGTTATCGCGGCGGTGGTCGGCTTGATTGCGACCGTGTTCAACAGCCGGGGCACCGAGTGGCAGTTGCTCAAGGATTACCAGTTCCGCCGAATAGACACTTTCCTTGATCCCTCCACCGATCCGCTGGGTGCAGGCTATCACATTACCCAGTCGAAAATTGCGCTGGGGTCAGGCGGCTGGAACGGGCGCGGGTTCATGCAAGGGACTCAGTCGCGCCTGAACTTTCTGCCCGAAAAACACACAGACTTCATCTTTACCACGCTGGCCGAGGAATTCGGGTTTGTCGGAGGTATCACTTTGCTGACCCTTTACGCCCTGATCATTGTCTTTTGCTTGGTCACGGCATTGGCGACCAAAGACCGTTTCTCATCCCTGGTCACCTTGGGTGTTGCGCTCAACTTCTTCCTGTTCTTCGCGGTCAATATGTCCATGGTCATGGGCCTTGCGCCGGTTGTGGGCGTGCCCCTGCCAATGGTCAGCTACGGCGGATCCGCCATGCTGGTTCTGATGGCTGCCTTCGGCATTGTTCAAAGCGCGCATATTCACCGCCCTCGCTGAATTGAAAGGCCCTTCATGCCCGTCAACATCCTGTTTTCCGCGCGCCCTGAACAATGGCCCGTATATGAACCTCTGCTTACAAAAGGGCTGTCCCAGGCTGGTCTGGATTTCCGTCTGGCGATCGAGTTTGAGCCTGATCAGGTCGACTATGTTGTCTACGCACCAACAAGCGGGTTGCTGGATTTTTCACCCTATACACGTTTGAAGGCAGTTCTGAGCCTTTGGGCCGGTGTAGAAAAAATCGCGGGCAACGAAACGCTGACCGTGCCATTGGCCCGGATGGTGGACCACGGGCTGATGCATGGCATGACGGAATGGGTCGTTGGTCAGGTACTGCGTTATCACCTGGGCATGGACCGCTATATGATCGTGCAGGACGGCGTGTGGGCGCCCGACGCCCCGCCGCTTGCCAGCGAACGGAATGTGTGCGTGCTGGGCCTTGGTGCGTTGGGAGAAGCCGCAGCAACCGCGCTTGCCGCGCTGAATTTCAAAGTGACCGGTTGGAGCAGAACCGCAAAGGACATCCCCGGGGTAACATGCCTGCATGGCACCGACGGCTTGCGCGCCGCGTTGTCCAGTGCCGAGATCGCTGTCCTGTTGCTGCCCGACACCCCCGCAACGGAAAACGCACTGAATGCGGACACTCTCGCCTTGCTGCCCAAAGGCGCTCGGATCATCAATCCCGGTCGCGGTCCATTGATCGACGATGACGCGCTGCTGGCCGCATTGGATTCCGGACAAGTCGGCCACGCCACGTTGGACGTATTCCGCATAGAGCCCCTGCCGCCGGAACACCCGTATTGGGCGCATGCCAACGTGACCGTCACGCCGCATATCGCGTCGGAAACCCGTCCGACAACTGCGGCGCAAGTGATCTGTCAGAACATTATCCGAGGGGAGGAAGGCAAACCCTTCCTGCACCTCGTCGACCGCCATCTGGGCTACTGATCCATTCAGGCCGCGATAAGCCCGCGACCTTTCAACAGCGCCTCGACCCCCGGCAAACGCCCGCGGAACGCCAGATACAAGTCTTCGGCTTCGCGCGAGCCGCCGGTGGACAGGATATTATCCTCCAGTGCCTTGGCGCGCTCCGTGTCAAAGGCACCCCCAGCTTCTTCAAAGGCCGCGAATGCGTCAGCATCCATGACCTCAGACCACATGTAGCTGTAATAGCCCGAGCTATAGCCGTCGCCGGCGAAGACATGGGCAAAATGCGGTGTCGCGTGGCGCATACCGATGGCTTGCGGCATTCCGATACCGTCCAGAACCTCCGCCTGTTTCGCCATCGGGTCAGCTGGCGCTTCGCCTTCGTGGAACGCCAAATCGACCAAGGCTGAGGCCACGTATTCCACGGTCTGGAACCCCTGATCAAAATTCGCGGCCTTCAGAACCTTCACAAGCATATCTTGCGGCATCGGCTCACCAGTTTCGGCATGGGTGGCAAATTCGGCCAGTACTTCGGGCACCTCCAGCCAGTGTTCATAAAGCTGGCTGGGAAGCTCTACGAAGTCACGCGCGACACTGGTGCCAGAGATGCTTTCATAGGTCACGTTGGACAACATCTGATGCAATGCATGGCCGAACTCGTGGAACAGCGTGCGCGCATCGTCATAAGACAGCAGCGCCGGGTCGCCCTTGGCGAAGTTGCAAACATTTATGACGATGGGGGCCTGAACCCTGGGGAGCTTTGCCTGCGACCGCATAGCGCTGCACCATGCGCCCGATCGTTTGGAACCTCGCGCGAAGTAATCGCCGATGAAGACAGCGATATGCTGCCCGTCGCGCGTTACCTCCCAAGCCCGACAATCGGAGTGATAAAGCGGCACGTCCAGCGGGGCAAACTCAAGCCCGAACAGCCGGTTGGCGCAGGAAAAGGCGGCCTCGATCATACGATCCAGCTGCAAGTACGGCTTCAGCGCAGCTTCATCCAAATCATGTTCAGCCTTGCGGCGCTTCTCGGCGTAGTAGCGCCAGTCCCACGCCTCTAACGGACCATTAACGCCATCTTCCTGCATCATCGCGGTCAAGGTTTCGGCGTCGGCGTCAGCCCGCGCCTTTGCCGGCCCCCAAACCTGCATCAGCAAATCGCGAACGCGGTCCGGCGTTCGGGCCATTTCGGTTTCCAGCTTGTAGTCCGCGAAACTGGAATATCCCAATAACTTGGCACGTTCTTCGCGCAAGTTCAGGATTTCAGCCGCAATCTCGCGGTTGTCCGTTTCACCACCATTGGCCCCGCGCGCGGTCCAGGCCCGATACGCCTTCTCGCGCAGATCGCGGCGGGGTGAGAATTGCAGAAACGGTACAATCAGCGACCGCGACAGAGTGACGACGGGGCCATCGGAACCCTTCTCTTCCCCGGCGGCGCGGGCTGCATCCACGACGAAACCCGGCAATCCTTCCAGATCATTCTCGGTCAAGTTCATGAACCATTCGCGCTCGTCCGCCAAAAGGTTCTGGGTGAAGGACGTCCCCAGCGTGGCAAGGCGCGACTTAATCTCTTGCATGCGGGTGTCATCATCGCCTTCCAATGCTGCGCCAGCACGCACAAAGCCGCGATGGGTCAGCATCAGAACGCGGGCCTGTTCGTCGGTCAGGTCCAGCTGATCCTTGCGCGCCCACAGGTCCGCAACTCGCCGAAACAGCGCCTTGTTTGACGAAATCCCCGAAAAATGCGCCGAGAGTTTTGGTGAGAATGCGCGTTGCAGCTCTTCCCGCGCCGGGTTGCTGTCCGCACCTGCAACGGTGAAAAAGACGGAGAGAACCTTGTCCATCTGCTCTCCGGCCGCCTCAAGCGCCTCGATTGTATTGGCGAAACTAGCTGGGTCAGAATTGTCGGCAATCGCGTCGATCTGCGCGTTGTGGGCAGCCATCGCCTTGTCCAATGCAGGCGCAAAATCATCATCCGAAATCTCGGCGAACGGCGCGATTTCAAATGGAGTGGTCCAGGCGGACAGGATCGGGTTGGTCATGCGGATCTCCTTTGCTTGTCAAGCTAGGGAGGCGGGCCGGAATGGTCCAGAGGGGGTGCCCGCGATACAGACGAAATCTCTAGCCAATCTAGCCCGGCGGTTGGCTTACGCGTCAACTTCTCCGCATATGGGGCAATCTGAACGTCTGGTCAGGGTGATCTTGCGGCTTTCGCCGTAAAGCGCGTCATAGATCAGCATTTCGGCGCGCAGCGCCTGCCCGGCCCCGGTGATGACCTTGATCGCCTCAACTGCCATCATCGACCCCACAACGCCGGGCAACGGGCCAACAACCCCCGCTTCAGCACAGGACGGGGCCAGACCGGGGGCCGGTGCCTCAGGGAAGATACACTGATAACAAGGCGCGTCGTTGGCGGGGTCAAAGACGCTTAGCTGACCTTCCCATTGCGACAGAGCACCTGAAATAAGCGGTTTGCCCAGAGCGACCGCGGTACGATTGGCCAAATAGCGCGTGTCAAAATTATCGGTGCCGTCCAGGATCAGGTCAAAATCGGAGAACAGGTCTGCTGCAATCTCATCGGTCAGACGACGATGGTAGGGCAGAACAATCACGTTCGGGTTTTGCGCCTGCATGGCTTGCTGGGCCGAAAAAACCTTGGGCATGCCAATGTCGGCATCGCGGTGGATCACCTGCCTCTGCAGGTTGGCGTTTTCAACGATATCGTCGTCGATCACACCGATGGTGCCCACGCCAGCCGCCGCAAGGTACTGCAACGCGGGCGCACCAAGACCGCCCGCGCCGATAACCAGCACACGGGCCTGTTTCATCTTTTTCTGCCCCGGCCCGCCCAGTTCGCGCAGGACGATGTGGCGGGCATACCGCTCCAACTCGGTCTCAGAGAACTTGTCAGACTGCATCGTGGTTTCCTCGACTGGCTGTGGCGCGGCACGGTTGCGCAGCGTTTTGAGCACCTTGCCATAGCTCAATACCAAAACCGCGGCACCACCTAGGATCAACCACAATGCCGCAGACCCGCCGGTTGCCTCGCGCAGCGGGTGCCCACCCGGCAACGTCAGTTGGATAACAAGTACTCCGATCAGCAAAACGCTGACCGACACGGAGCGAGCAGTTCGGGACACCCCCGCCACGTACCCAATGCCCCACAGCGCACCGGCAAGGATCAGAACCAGAAGCATTAGCCGCGTCCAGTCGAGCCAAAACCGCCTGCGCCGCGATCTGTGTCGCTGAGCACCTCAACGGGTTCAAACGCAGCCTGCACGACGGGGGCGACGACCAGTTGCGCGATGCGTTCGCCATGCGCAATCTCAAAACTTTCCTGACCGGCGTTCAGCAGGATCACCCCCAACGGACCGCGATAGTCACTGTCGATCGTACCGGGCGTATTAGGCAGAGTAATCCCGTGTTTCAGCGCAAGGCCAGACCGGGGTCGTACCTGCACCTCATACCCATTTGGAATCTCGATCCGCAGCCCCGTGGGAATCAAAGCGCGCTGCCCCGGTTCCAGCGTGATCGAAGCGCCATTCGGCAGGTTCGCCCGGACATCTGCACCGGCTGCTCCTGTTGTTTCATAAGACGGCAAAGCGATGGCCGGATCGGCCCCGTCTTCGCGGATCACACGAATTTCTACCATCACTGCACCTCTTGTTCAGCTTGTTAGAGCGTCGGCGATCTTTTGCGCCAGACGTTGCGCCACTGCATCCTTGCCCATGCGCGGCCATTCTTCGGCCCCATCGTCCGAGATCAGGGTGACCGCGTTTTCCGATCCCCCCATGATGCCCGTCGCAGGGCTGACATCATTGGCGACGATCCAGTCACAGCCCTTGCGCGCACGTTTAGCGGTGGCGTGTTCAAGCACGTTGTCAGTTTCTGCGGCAAAGCCAACCACCAACGTCGGCCGCCCCGCATCCAGCTTGGACACGCGTTTGAGGATGTCGGGGTTCTCAGCAAACTCCAGCAACGGAAGACCATCGCGGCTTTTCTTCAGCTTCTTGTCTGAAGCCGCCGCCATGCGCCAATCCGCGACCGCAGCAGCAAACACACCCGCATCTACCGGCAGTGCAGCGTCGACCGCGTCGGACATCTGCTGCGCGGTTTCCACGCGGATAACCTGCACACCTTCGGGCGGCGAAACATCGGCAGGGCCGGTAACAAAAACCACATCAGCCCCCAGCGCAGACAACGCCCGTGCCACTGCGGTGCCCTGCGCGCCCGAGGACCGGTTGGCGATGTAGCGCACCGGGTCGATCGGTTCATGTGTCGGGCCGGAAGTGACCAGAATGCGCTTGCCCTTCAGCGGACCGTTGCCAAGTTGTGCCTCGACCGCGGCCACGATCTCAAGCGGCTCCGACATCCGGCCTGGGCCGTACTCTCCACAAGCCATGTCACCCTCATTTGGGCCAACAAACCGGATACCATCTGCCTGCAGTTGCTTGAGGTTGCGCTGTGTTGACGGATGATCCCACATGCGGACGTTCATCGCCGGTGCGCACAAAACCGGCGTATCTGTCGCCATCAGCAGGGTCGAGGCCAGATCGTTAGCCAGCCCAGCCGCCATCTTTCCCATCATGTCCGCCGTTGCCGGTGCGACCACGATCAGATCGGCGGACCGCGACAGCTGAATATGGCCCATCTCGGCCTCATCCGTCAGGTCGAACAAATCGCGATAGACCTTCTCTCCGGCCAGCGCCGAGACCGACAACGGGGTCACGAACTCTTCGGCCGCGCCTGTCAGAACCGGTGTCACCGAGGCACCACGTTCTTTCAGCCGCCGGATCAGATCCAGCGACTTATAGGCCGCGATTCCAGCGCCGATGATTAGAAGAATGCGTTTCGATGCCAGCATATTGTGCCCTTCCCGTCCCGGTCGGCCCGACATTAGGCAAGGCCAACAGACAGTTCCAGCGGTTAATTCTGTGTCTCAAACGCCAGACAAGGATCTTCACGTTCGATGCCGGGGCTATCGATCACAGCGTCGAACTCACCGTCGATGACGCCATCCTCGGACTGACCGAGCACGAAAACTTTCAAACCGGGGCGTAGCCGGGACAGAAAGGTTGGAATCCCTCTGTCCTTACGGGCATGACCATTGCCGGTGATCACTGCAACAGGTCCGCCGGTATCATCCGTCGCGCGCAATATGGCCCTTGTCAGAACCGCGTCGCGCAACCGTTGGATTGCGACCAGTTGCGGCAAGGCGGTCTCGGGTATCGCATTGCAATGGGCGGCCAGCTGATCGGCTTCGCGCGCCGCCTGCTCATCCCGTGGTAAGGGGACGGTCAGACCATATCGCGCGGCATCTGCGCCTAGGGCCGTCGCAGCGCCGCGTTCCATAGCCGCGCGCGCCGCCGCGCGCGGAACCATGGCACCGTAAACCGGCGCATCTGAGGCCTGAAAGACTGGGTAGTACATGCTAAGCGGCGGCCAGCCGGATTCGAGCCACTTCAGAATTCTGGCAAGCTCTTCCGGATCGGAAATGGCCTTGTCCGCCAGCCGCTGGGCACCCTCTTCGGTCACCATCTCCCAGACGACGGCCGAGGGGTTGATGGCCCCCAATGCCTCAGCCTGTGCGATGTGATGCTGCGGGTTGTCGTGAATTTCACCTAAAATCACAACGTCAGCAGACGTCATCGCAGTCAGGACGTCGACAGGTATCAAATCATCAGCACGGCCAGGAGAGGCCATAACCACCAGTGCACAAAGCAGAATCGCAAGATGTTTCATGCGATAAAGTGTTGCACCTCACGCGATTGGGCTTCAAGGTTCTTGCGCATTTTCACAAAAGCTGCCGCCTCAAGCTGACGCACGCGTTCTTTGGATAGGCTAAGTTCCTGCCCAAGGCTTTCCAGCGTTCGGGCGGGTTCGCGCAACTTGCGTTCGCGGACAATGAACCTCTCGCGATCATTCAAAGCCTGCATTGCCGTAACCAGCCATTCACGCAATTGCTGGGTATCGTGACTGTTTTCGACCGCCTCTGCGGCTTGTTCGCGCTCATCTTCCAGCGCATCGATCCATTCCCGGCCGTCTTCATCTGCCGATTGAACGGCATTCAACGAGAAATCAGAGCCGGACAAGCGGCCTTCCATCATTTCCACATCCCGCAGCGGGACGCCGATTTCTGCGGCGATCATCTGATGCAGCTGATGCCGGTCCAGATCCATGCCATCGGTCGCGGCTTCACGCTCTAGCCGGGCCTGCACACGTCGCATGTTGAAGAACAGTGATTTTTGAGAAGAGGTGGACCCGGTGCGCACCATTGACCAGTTGCGCATCACATAGTCCTGAATGCTCGCCTTGATCCACCAGACCGCATAGGTCGAAAAGCGCACACCCCGGTCGGGGTCGAACTTGTCGGCAGCCTTCATCAAGCCCAGACCGGCCTCCTGGATCAGATCATTCATGGGCGCGCCATAGCGTTTGAACTTGGCCGCCATCGAAATGGCCAACCGCATATAGGCCGTGATCAATCGGTGAAGGGCCTGTTCATCGCGGTCGTCCCGCCACGCATATGCCAATTTCAATTCGGTTTCCGCGTCCAGAAGCTCGGCTTTCATTGCCTTTCGGGACATCGAGAAGTCGTGCGCATTGTCCAGTGCCATTGAAATCTCCCCTTTTCACAGGCGCGGGCCGGGGTTGCTTTGCCGACCTATGAACGATACGCAAAACAAAACCGGGTGGATCACATGGAAGGTAATGATAGTGAATCCGGATTTAACCTTTGTGTTGGGCGGTGCTGCTTCGGGTAAGTCGGTTTTCGCCGAGCAACTCGTTGTTTCATCAGGAAAAAAGAGGGTTTATCTTGCAACATCACAAGTGTTTGATGAAGAGATGCAAGATAAGGTTCAACGCCACATTTCCCAACGCGGCGAGGGTTGGGAGACGGTTGAAGCACCTTTTGACCTCGGCTTTACGCTGGCGAATTTGCCCCCCACCTCTGTCTGCCTGATCGACTGTGCCACCATGTGGCTGACCAATCACCTGCTGGCGGAAAGCGATCTGGAACAGGCGCAAAGCGCGCTTTTGCAATCGCTACGCTTGTGTTCCGCACAGGTCGTCATCGTCTCGAACGAGGTTGGGCACGGGATCGTCCCTGACAACGCGCTGTCCCGCCGGTTTCGCGAAGCGCAGGGACGGCTGAACATCGCATTGGCCGCCGAGGCCGATCTGGTGGTGCAAGTCACGGCTGGCCTGCCGTTGGTATTGAAGGGGCGACTAGATTGACACGTCTGCATCTTGTGCGCCACGGCCCGACCCACGCCAAAACGATGGTCGGCTGGTCCGACCTGCCTGCTGACCTCAGCGATCGCGCCGCCGTTGCCCGATTGCATGATCACCTGCCTGCGGACGCTATCGTTGTTTCCTCAGACCTGAGCCGCTCCGCCGATACTGCATCAGCCATTCAAGGCACACGGCGGCGGTTGCGGCATCAGCCCGCGCTGCGCGAAATCAATTTCGGCACTTGGGAGCTGCGCGCCTTCAAACAGATCGAAGCCGAGGACCCCGAGCTTGCCTTTGCATATTGGGACAACCCCGGCGATGTGCGGCCCCCAAACGGGGAAAGCTGGAACGAGGTCCGCGCGCGTGTCGACGTAGCCGTTGACCAATTGATCGCACAGCACACCGGGTGCGATCTGGTGGTCGTGGCGCATTTTGGCGTGATCCTGACCCAGATTCAAAGAGCTCTCGACGTTGACGCGCAAGAGGCTTTTGGCCATCGCATCGACAACCTTTCGGTCACCGAAATCACGCATCACGGCGATCGCTGGTCTGTCGGACGGATCAATCATCGTCCGTGATGAAACTGCGCACAAATCACTGATTTACGGAATGGATCGGCCACGCCATCCTAGCCGCATGACTTATGATTTGTTTATCGGAGACCGCCTGTTTTCCAGCTGGTCCATGCGCGGGTGGCTGATGCTGGAAAAGTTCGGCCTGCCCTATCGTTCCCACATGATCGGCCTCTATTCCGGCACCATGGCCGAGGATATGAAACCCCTCGCGCCGGCCCGCCTTGTCCCGGCCCTGCGATTGCCCGACGGCACCGTGGTTGGGGAAAGCCTGGCGATGGCGGAAACCCTTGCCGAGTTACATCCCCAAACGGGGCTTTGGCCCAAAGACCCCGCCGCGCGCGCCGCCGCGCGGTGGCTATGTGCTGAAATGGTGGCCGGGTTTGGCGCGTTGCGCGGGCAGTGTCCAATGCAGTTCAAACAGTGCTGGCAGGGGTTCGCTCCGTCGACCGAAACACGCACCGATCTTGCAAGGGTCGAGACCTTGTGGGCCCATGCCCGTGATGTGTCTGGCGCGGACTCCGGTCCTTTGTTCGGCCACTATTCCCTTGCGGACGTGTTCTATACGCCGGTCGCGGCACGGATTATTGGCTATGGCCTGCCGATCGCTGATGCCAATCGCGACTACTGCCTTGATTTGCTGTCGGATGTTTCTGCCCGCCAGTGGCGTGCGATGGGGCTGACGGTCAACTACGACCCTTTTCCATACCCCATGAATCTGCCATCAGAGCCTTGGCCAATTGCCGGTTCTTCGCAGGCAAAAGCGGTAGATGGTACTACGTCGATCAACGACGCCTGCCCCTATTCCGGCAAAGCTGTCACCGCAGTTCTTGAACTGAATGGCCTGCGCTGGGGGTTCTGCAACCGGTTCTGCCGTGACAAAACAGTCGCTGATCCCGGTGCCTGGCCAAAATTCACCGAGATGACCCGCGCCGTTAACGATTCTTAAACCGCAGCCGTGGCAGCAACGACCTGTTAACCAAAAAGGTCATTCATGGTTGCTCGCGCCCACACAGTTGCTTTTCAAGGGGTCGATGCCCGCCCGGTCGAGGTGCAGTGCGCCGTCTCGCCGGGCCTACCCGCATTTTCCATCGTCGGTTTGCCCGACAAAGCCGTGTCTGAGGCGCGGGACCGCGTCCGCAGCGCGTTGAGCTCGATGGCCATCGCGTTACCGTCAAAACGGATCACCATCAACCTGTCGCCTGCTGACCTACCTAAAGAAGGCAGCCATTTTGACCTGCCCATAGCCGTTGCATTGCTGTCCGCGCTAGAGATTATTCCACGGGACGCCGCCGAAGGTTCGGTTTCGCTGGGCGAGCTATCTTTGGATGGCTCACTGGTGCCTGTGGTCGGTGCCCTGCCCGCGGCAATGACTGCGGCGGCTGAGGATCGGGCCTTGCTCTGCCCCCGCGCCTCAAGTGCTGAGGCTGCTTGGGTTGATGCAACACAGGTGATCGGCGCTGGGTCGCTTGGGGACGTGGTGCGGCATTTCTCGGGCCAGTCTCCGCTACCCGCCGCACAGCCCGGCGAAGTCACACTTGAGCCCAGCGCGCGTGACCTGCGCGACGTCAAAGGGCAAGAACGTGCAAAGCGCGCCCTGGAAATCGCCGCAGCAGGTCGGCACCATCTGATCATGACCGGCACACCCGGTTCCGGCAAATCCATGCTGGCTGCACGCCTGCCCGGGATTTTACCGCCGCTGACACCGACCGAAGCGTTAGAAACTTCGATGATTCAGTCGTTGCGCGGGCTATTGGACGAAGGTGGGATCAGCCGCAGCCGCCCGTTTCGCGAACCTCATCACACGGCGTCCATGGCTGCGATCGTTGGTGGCGGCAGGGGCGCGAAACCGGGTGAAATTTCACTGGCCCACAACGGTGTTCTGTTCATGGACGAGTTCCCGGAATTTCCGCGCACGGTTCTGGAGACACTGCGCCAGCCGATTGAAACTGGAGAGGTCATGGTCGCGCGTGCAAATGCCCATGTGAAATACCCATGCCGGTTCATGCTGGTCGCGGCGGCAAACCCCTGCAAATGCGGGTACCTGACCGATCCCGGGCGCGCTTGTTCCCGCGCTCCTGTTTGTGGAGAGGATTATCTGAGCCGAATCTCCGGGCCCCTGATGGATCGGTTTGATTTGCGGATTGAGGTGCCTCCGGTCGGGTTCACTGATTTGGATCTGCCGGCGTCCGGCGACAGTTCATCCACCGTAGCCGCGCGCGTCGAACAAGCCCGGTCCATTCAGGCAAACCGGTTTTGCAATACACCGTCCACCCGTCAGAATGCGGACGTAGAGGGGAAGCAGCTGGACGAAATCGCGGCCCCGGATACTGAAGGTAAAGACCTGTTGCTGAAGGCAGCCGAGCGATTTGGCCTGTCCGCCCGCGCTTTTCACCGAATCCTGCGTGTGGCGCGTACCATCGCTGATCTGGACGGGGCACCGGATGTCCGGCGTCCTCATATCGCCGAGGCGCTGAGCTTTCGCATCAGCGCCAAGGCCGCATCTTAAAGCTTGGCCTCAATCGCCTGCCAAATCTTTTCGGCGACGTTCACACCGTTGAATCGTTCGAGTTCCTGAATGCCTGTCGGCGAGGTCACATTGATCTCGGTCAGGTAGTCGCCGATCACATCGATTCCGACGAAGATCTGACCTTTTTCTTTCAGCAATGGACCGATCGCGGCACAAATTTCCAGATCGCGCTCGGACAGGCCAATCTTTTCGGGACGACCGCCCACATGCATGTTCGAACGTGTTTCGCCCGCGGCCGGTACGCGGTTGATCGCACCGACAGCGTCACCGTCGACCAGAATCACACGTTTGTCGCCATTGCTGACATCCGGCAGAAATTTCTGAACAATCAAAGGCTCGCGCGAGAATCCGGTGAACAGTTCGTGCAGCGAAGTCAGGTTGCGATCATTCGCATCCAACCGGAAAACTCCGGCACCGCCATTGCCATAAAGCGGTTTTAGAATGACGTCGCCGTGCTTTTCCTTGAACGCCTTGATGGTCTGCAGATCCCGCGCAATTGTTGTCGGCGGCGTCAGGTCCGGGAAATCCAGAACCAGCAGTTTCTCGGGGTAGTTCCGCACCCAGAACGGATCATTCACAACCAAAACTTGCCCCTTTAGACGGTCCAGCAAGTGGGTTGATGTGATGTAATGCATGTCAAACGGCGGGTCCTGGCGCAGCCAGATCACGTCGAACTCTGCCAGGTCCACTTCACGCTTGGCGCCAAGTTCCGCCGGATTGCCCGCCACCCGCTGAACTTTCATGTCCTGACCGCGCGCGGTGATCCGCCCCTCTTGATAGGCCAGCTGGTCCGGGCTGTAGAAAAACAGCGTATGTCCGCGCGCCTGCGCCTCTTCGGCCAGACGGAATGAGCTGTCGGCATTGATATCCACGGCCCCGATCGGGTCCATCTGAAAGGCGATTTTCATGGCGTGTCCCTCAGTTTCACGCCAGATACATGGCCCAGCCGGGCTGGGGGTTCAATGGGGATCAGGCTAAACCGAAGGCGTTTTCGATAATTTGAACGGCGCCCGAGGCATCCACCAAAGCCGCGTCAAACCGCACATTGGTCAATTGCCCATTTGGTTCGGTTTCCAGGAATTGGGCCGCTGATGCGCAGATGCGATCCATTTGGCGGCGATTGATCCGGGCGGCGGCCGCATCGAAACTGGTGCTTTTCTTCACCTCGACAAAGACAATCCCGTGAGCGTCGCGCGCAATAAGATCGATCTCCCCACCGGCACCGCGCCAGCGGCGATTCAGGATGGAATAGCCGCGTTGTTTATAATTTGATGCAACCTGCTGCTCCGCCGCCTGCCCGGCATGATAGGACACCGAACTTCGAACGGATCGTGCGGCCATGTCATCCCTTTCCCAATTTCAGAGCCTTCTGATAGATCGGGCGGCGCGGCAGCTTGTACATCTCTGATACCAAATCAGCCGCGTCGCGAACCGAATGGGTTTCCAAGGCTCGTTTCAACGCCTCTTCTACGTCGGATTCGTTAACAGTTTCCGAATGTCCGCGGTCCACGAGCAGAACAATTTCACCTTTGACTGTCTGCCCTTGCAGGTCGGCCGCCAGTTCTTCCAACGTCCCGCGACGAACTTCTTCGAATTTCTTCGTCAGCTCGCGGCACATTGCGGCCTGACGGTCATTGCCCAGCACGATTGCAAGATCCGACAAACACGCCGCCACGCGTTTCGGAGATTCGTAAAACACCAATGTGCCCGGCACGTCCCGCAATGCCTCGATCCGCGACCGGCGTGCGCCGGATGCATTTGGCAAAAAGCCCGCAAAAAAGAACGCATCTGTCGGCAGCCCGGCCAGAGTCAGCGCCATCAGCGCTGCGGATGGTCCCGGTGCGCAGGTCACCGTATGACCGGCCTCGGCGGCCTGCTTCCCCAAATCGTATCCCGGATCGGCAATCAGCGGCATTCCGGCCTCAGATGCATAAGCGACAGACTTCCCGTCCTGCAACGCATCAAGGATTTTGCCGCGTGCGCCTGCGCCGCTGTGATCGTGATAGGTTAGGATTCGCCGCCCATCCAGCGGTACGCCGTGAATCTCCATCAACCGGCGCAAGCTGCGCGTGTCTTCGGCGGCAATGACGTCAGCCGAGGCCAGCACATCCAGCGCTCTGAGCGTGATGTCGCGCGCCGCACCGATCGGAGTGGCAACAAAATACAGGCCCGCGCCCAATCTTACTTTTTGGAAATTCAAAGCTGGACCCTCACAGCGTGACGTTTATTATCGCGGCTTAACAGATTGGTGGTACCCCAAGCCGCCGGGACAGGGAGTTTTCATTTAGATGTTTACCGTTTGCAAGCCCGTTCGCAAGCTGGCGAAATCCGCCGCGATCCTGGCAACCGCCGCTTTCCTCGCTGCATGTGAGCCCGGCGGCCTTGGCGGAGGCCCGTCAATCAACACGTCCAAACCCGTTCCGGTCGCCCTTTTGGTCCCGGTGGGATCGGGAAATTCCGGCGACGCCCAACTGGCGCGGAGCCTTGAAAACGCGGCGCGTCTGGCCATGGCCGATCTGCAGAATGTTAAGATTGACCTGCGCGTTTATGACACGCGCGGCAGCTCGAACACGGCCGCGACAGTGGCACAACAAGCCGTCGCGGATGGGGCGAAGATCATCATTGGCCCGGTTTACGCTCAGGCGGCAAACTCGGCAGGTCTCGCCGTGCTGAACAACAAGGTCAACGTGCTGTCCTTCTCGAACAATACCAGCATTGCAGGTGGCAACGTCTTTGTTCTGGGCCCGACCTTTCAAAACACTGCGAACCGTTTGGTCAACTTTGCCGGATCGCAAGGCAAAACCAGCATGGTCATCGTCCACAGCAACGATGCAGCCGGGCAGCTTGGTCAATCGGCGATTGCAACTGCGCTTGCCAGCAGCCGTGTAGCGAACGCGGGTACGGTTGGCTATGACCGGTCTCAGCAAGGCGTCATCAACTCTGTTCCAACGATCAAGGCAACCGTGGATGCTGCTGGCGCAGATTCGGTGTTTCTGACGGCAACGACGGCAGGTGCACTGCCGCTGTATTCGCAGCTGTTGCCAGAAGCTGGTGTGTCGTCGGCCACCACCCAGTTCGTTGGCCTGACACGCTGGGACATCCCGTCTCAGACGCTGGATCTGCCTGGTGTTCAAGGGGGCTGGTTCGCCCTGCCCGACCCGGCAAAGGCGCAGGCTTACCGCCAGCGGTATAACAGCACCTATGGCGAGGCTCCGCACCCGATCAGCGGTCTGGCCTATGACGGCATTGCAGCAATTGCGGCTTTGGTCAGCCAAGGCAAATCCGACGCGTTGACCACATCAGCCCTGACCCAGAACGCCGGATTCCAGGGCGTTGGCGGCATCTTCCGCCTACGGTCCGACGGTACGAACGAACGCGGTCTGGCCGTTGCCACGATCCAGAACAAACAGGTAGTAGTGATTGACTCCGCCCCTCAAAGCTTCTCTGGCGCCGGTTTCTGATCAGCCGGTGCTGACACTCACCCCCAAGGGTGAGCTGATCTGCGCGGCTGATGAAATTTTCGACAGTACCGCCATCCTGGCGCAATTGTCGGAAGCCTTTGAAAATATTCAGGACAATGCCGCGCGGCGGAATGAAACCGTGCGCATCCTGCGCGATGCCCAAAAGGCTGGGCGCAAGACCATTGCCGATGCCTTCGCTAAACGCCCCTTTGACGCCAGACCTTTGACCCGGTCCTACACCTATCTGACCGACGGGTTGGTCTGCACAGCGATGCAGGTGGCCGGCACCTATCTACATCCGCTGGCAACGCCGACGCAGGGCGAAAAGATTGCGGTTCTTGCTGTTGGTGGATATGGCCGCGGCGAAATGGCGCCGGCCTCGGACGTCGACCTGCTTTTTCTGACGCCCTACAAGATCACCGCCTGGGCCGAAAGCGTCATCGAATCCATGCTTTACATGCTTTGGGATCTGCGCCTGAAGGTTGGCCATTCATCCCGAACGATCAAGGATTGTCTGCGACTGGGCACCGAGGATTTCACCATCCGTACCGCGATGCTGGAACAGCGCTATCTGGCCGGGGACGCAGCCCTTGCCAAAGAACTTGATAGCCGCCTGAAAACCGAGCTGTTCAAGGGCAGCGAACGTCAGTTCATCGAGGCCAAGTTGCAGGAACGTGACGAGCGCCACCACAAACAGGGTGAACGCTATATGGTCGAGCCCAACGTAAAAGAGGGCAAAGGTGGGCTGCGCGATCTTCAATCGCTCTACTGGATTGCAAAATATATCTATGGCGTTCAGGACGTGGCCGAGCTGGTTCCTCTGGGCCTGTTTGAACCCGAGGAATTCAGCACTTTTGTAGAGGCCGAAGAGTTTCTGTGGGCAGTACGCTCTCATCTGCATCTGCTGACCGGTCGTGCGACGGAACAACTGACCTTCGACCTGCAGGTCGAGGTTGCCGACCGTATGGGTTATGAAGACAGGGCTGGGCGACGGGCTGTTGAAGTGTTCATGCAACGCTATTTCCGCGAGGCAACGCGCGTCGGAGAACTGACCCGGATCTTCCTGACCAAACTCGAAGCGTCACACGTGAAAGGCGCCGCCCTACTGGAACGCATCTTTAGGCGTCGACCGCGTGTCAAAGCAGGGTACAAGGTCGTTCACGGTCGCTTGGATGTAGCGGACGCCAAGAAGTTTCTTTCCGACAAGCTGAACCTTCTGCGTCTGTTCGAGGAAGGTCTTCGCACTGGCATGCTGATCCACCCGGATGCGATGCGGCTGGTGACAGCCAACCTAAACCTCATCGACGACGACATGCGCCAAAACAAAGAGGCGCAGCGCATTTTTCTGGACCTGATGCTGAAACACGGCAACCCGGAACGCGCCCTGCGCCGCATGAACGAATTGGGAGTATTGTCGGCGTTTTTGCCAGAGTTCGAACACATCGTGGCGATGATGCAGTTCAACATGTATCACAGTTATACAGTGGACGAGCACACGATCCAGACCATCGTCAACCTGGCCCAGATTGAACGCGGTGAACTGGTTGAATCGCTGCCGCTGGCCTCATCGATCCTGAAACGCGGGGTTAACCGCAAGGTTCTCTATGTGGCCTTGCTGCTGCACGATATCGCCAAGGGGCGACCCGAAGACCATTCCATTCTGGGTGCTCAGATCGCACGCAAGGTTGCTCCACGCTTGGGTCTGAACAAATCGGACTCGGAAACCGTGGAATGGCTGGTGCGATATCACCTGTTGATGTCGGACATGGCGCAGAAACGCGACATCTCGGACCCGCGCACCGTGCGCGATTTTGCCAAGGCGGTGAAGACGGTCAAACGGTTGGATCTGCTCACGGTTCTGACCGTGTGTGACATTC
Organism: Ruegeria sp. A3M17; assembly: GCF_003318255.1. Lineage (GTDB taxonomy): Bacteria > Pseudomonadota > Alphaproteobacteria > Rhodobacterales > Rhodobacteraceae > Ruegeria. The sequence continues at coordinate 109,459 of NZ_QOCF01000040.1, read as the reverse complement.
GCGGCGTTGGCCCCAACACCTGGAACAACTGGAAGGCCACCCTGCTGCGCGCCTTGCACGCTGAAACCAAGCGGGCGCTGGAAACCGGTATGGAAGACCTGAACCGGGCCAACCGTGGCGCAGAAGCCAAAAAGGCACTGCGATCGGCGCTTGGCGATTGGTCGAAGGCTGACCTGAAGGCCGAAACCGGGCGGCACTATGCGCCCTATTGGCAGGGCCTGAACCTGTCTACACATATCGAGTTCGCAAAAATGCTACGCGCGCTGGAACACAGCGGCGACCCTGGCGCGATGGAAATTCACCTGCACCCGGATGACGATCGCGACGCCACTCGCGCGTGTTTTGCCATGGCAGACCATCCGGGGATTTTCGCCCGCATCGCCGGGGCGCTTGCGCTGGTTGGGGCTAACGTGGTCGACGCCCGTAGCTATACCACCAAGGACGGGTACGTCACCGATGCGTTCTGGATTCAGGACGCCGAGGGCCACCCTTTTGAGGCCAGCCGTTTGCCGCGGCTGGCACAGATGATCCAAAAGACGCTCAAAGGCGAAGTCGTGGCGCGTGACGCCTTGAAATCGCGCGACAAGATCAAGAAACGCGAACGCGCCTTCAATGTGCCGACGCATATTATCTTCGATAATGACGGGTCCGAGATCTACACCATCATCGAAGTTGATACCCGCGACCGTCCGGGCCTGCTGTATGACCTGACAAGAACGCTGGCTGCGGCCAATGTCTATATCGCCAATGCCGTGATCGCGACCTATGGCGAACAGGTTGTCGATACTTTCTACGTCAAGGACATGTTCGGCCTGAAATACCATTCCGAAAGCAAGCAACGTGGTCTTGAGACCAAGCTGCGCAAAGCCATCACCGAAGGTGCGGAGCGCGCAATCTCATGAAACAGATCCGGTTGTTTTCAGGCCTGTTCACGGTCGGATTCTGGACGCTGGCCAGTCGGATTCTGGGATTTCTGCGAGAGATTTTGTTGACCGCCTATATCGGACCCGGTCCGGTGATGGACGCCTTTGTCGCCGCTTTCCGCCTGCCCAACATGTTTCGCCGTTTCTTTGCCGAAGGTGCCTTCAACGCCGCCTTTGTACCAATGTTCTCGAAACGGTTGGAGAGCGAAGAAGACGCCGAAGGGTTTGCTCAGGATGCCTTCAACCTGCTGGCAGCGGCTGTTTTGGCACTGGTTGGATTGGCGATGGTTTTCATGCCTGGACTTGTCTGGCTGACCGCCGAAGGGTTCTATGGCGATGAACGCTTCGACATGGCCGTTGACTACGGGTACGTCGTTTTTCCCTATATCCTGTTCATGTCGCTGGCCGCGCTGTTTTCCGGTGTTCTGAACGCGACAGGCCGGTTCGCCGCTGCCGCTGCCGCGCCTGTCTTACTCAATATCTTTGCCTGTACTGCTTTGATCGCAGGCGCGCTGTCTGGCGGCGACGTAATCTGGTGGCTGATAACGATCATTCCGCTGGCAGGGGTCGCGCAACTGGCGCTGGTTTGGGTGGCGACAGAACGTGCAGGTATTCGCATCCGCCCCGGCGTGCCCAAACTCAACCCGGAAATGCGACGCATGGTTCGCATTGCAGTGCCCGCCGCTTTGGCGATGGGCGTCACGCAGGTCAATCTGGTGGTTGGCCAGCTGGTCGCGTCCAAAACCGAAAAGGCGGTCAGTTGGCTGTTCGCAGCGGACCGGTTGTATCAATTGCCATTGGGCGTGGTCGGTATTGCGGTGGGGATCGTCCTGCTGCCTGATCTGTCCCGCCGCTTACGGGCCGGGGACAAGGACGGGGCGCGCAATGCCTATTCCCGCGCCGGAGAGTTCACGCTGCTGTTGACCCTGCCGTCCACCGTTGCCTTTTTGATCATTCCAATACCGCTGGTGTCGGTTCTGTTCGAACGTGGCCAATTCAGCCCCGAGGACACAGCAGCCACGGCCTTGGCCGTAGCTATCTATGGCGTCGGCCTGCCCGCTTTCATGCTGCAAAAGCTCCTGCAGCCCTTGTTCTTCGCGCGCGAAGACACCCGCTCTCCGTTTCGCTATGCCGTAGTTGCGATGGTGATCAATGCCGGGCTGGCCTTTGGTCTTTACCCGTTGGTGGGTTGGATCGCACCGGCGATTGCGGCTTCGGCTGCCGGTTGGGCGATGGTTGCCTTGTTGGCGATTGGAGCGCGCCGTTTCGGCGATGAAGCACGGTTTGACGGCCGGTTCAAACGACGTGCCTGGCGCGTCGTCGCGGCATCGCTGGGTATGGGCGTTGTGCTGTTCGCCGCCCTTCATATTTTTGGCTGGACCTTCCAGGTACCCGGATGGCGTTATCTGGCGCTGCTTGTCCTAATCATAGTTGCAGCTGCCGCCTATTTCTTACTCGGTCACCTTTTCAAAGCGTTCGAGCTGTCCGAATTCAGAAAAGCGCTGCGTCGGTCCTGATCAGTCGCGGCGAATACGTCCCACGATCCGCGCCCATCCGCCCGGTGCCAGGAAAAACGACAGGCCAAAACCGGTGGCAAACCCGCCCAGATCGGCAACCCAATCGGACGTGCCGCCAAACAAAAGTCCGAACACCAGCTGGATGCCCATCAAAACCGCGATCAGGCTGAAGGCCCGAGACTGGTTTTCGCCGACCAATGACAACTTGCGCCACAGCAGCCATGTGAACGCGCCGATCAGACCGTAAACCGGCGGGAACCCTCCGACCAGCGGATAGGCGGGATTCAGCAACAGCCCATAGGCCAACGCGCCACCGATACCGGACAAAACGAAAATGATCAGCATCTGAAAACCGCCGAAAACTTCGGCCACCATTTTTCCCATGGCCAGAACGAAGACGCTGACAAAAACCGCCTGGGTAAAACTGCCCGACACGAACGGATAGGTCACGAAACGGATCACATGTTCAAACGGCCAACGGCCATTCTCGATCATCCAGTGAAAGATATCCGGGGAAAAGGTGTAATTCTGCAGTGCATCCAACCGCCAACCTACCGCTGATGGCCCACCCACAAGACCACGTGCACCCAGCGTAAACGCCAATTCGATCCCCATGATGAACAGGACCAACGCCACCACAACGGGCGGCAGAGGGTTCACGGCGGGTGTATAATGCTCACTGCTCATTGGGCTGGCCTTTCGCGGCTGTTGACGTCCCTTGACCTCATGGGTAAGCGACGGGGGCTGATTTTTCCAGACGGGAGTTCCCTTCGATGACCGAAACCAAGTTCACGCCGCGCGTGTTTTCCGGCATCCAGCCTTCGGGAAACCTGCACCTTGGCAACTACCTGGGTGCACTCAAGCGTTTTGTGGATATGCAGGGCGAAGATTTCGAGACCATCTACTGCATGGTCGACCTGCACGCGATCACCGTCTGGCAAGACCCGGCCCGTCTGCGCGAAAAGACCCGCGAGGTTTGCGCCGGTTTCATTGCCGCCGGTCTGGACCCCGAAAAGTCCATCCTGTTCAACCAAAGCCAGGTGGCCGAGCACACGCAGCTGGCGTGGATCTTCAACTGCATCGCCCGGATGGGCTGGATGCAGCGGATGACGCAGTTCAAGGACAAGGCGGGCAAGAACGCACAGAATGCCTCGCTGGGTTTGTTTGCCTATCCGGCGCTAATGGCGGCAGACATCCTGACCTACCACGCGACACATGTGCCTGTTGGTGAGGACCAGAAACAGCATCTGGAGCTGACTCGCGACATCGCGATCAAGTTCAACCATGACTATGGCGTGGACTTCTTCCCGGTGACCGAGCCGGTGATCGGTGGCCCCGCGCCGCGCGTGATGAACCTGCGGGACGGCTCGCGGAAGATGTCGTCTTCGGACCCGTCCGACATGACCCGGATCAACATGACGGACGATGCCGACGAGATCGCCAAAAAGATCCGCAAGGCCAAGACCGACCCGGATGCCCTGCCTTCAGAAACCGATGGTCTGTCCGAACGCCCCGAAGCCCGCAATCTGGTCAACATCTACGCCGCGCTCAGCGATCAAACGGCGGAACAGGTTCTGGCCGAAGTCGGCGGTAAGCAATTCGGTGAGTTCAAACCGATGCTCGCCGAGCTGGCGGTCGCCAAACTGGCTCCGATCTCGACCGAAATGGCGCGTCTGATGGGTGAAGAGGCCGAGATTGACCGGATTCTCGCACGCGGCGCGGAAAAGGCACGGGCGATAGCGGCCCCGATCCTGCAACAGACCTACGACATCGTGGGTATGGTTGGCGCAAAACAAGGCTGATTGCGCTGGACCTTCCCGTGACGCCTTCCTAGGTTGCCCCAAGGGCAAAGGAGGGCGTCATGGCAGTCGGCAAAAACATCCGCACCTATTTTGATGGTCAGTGGCACAACGGGGACGCCCCGATCATGCGGGCGGCAGACCATGGCGCTTGGCTGGGGTCTTCGGTCTTTGACGGCGCGCGATTCTTCGACGGGCTGACCCCGGATCTGGTGGCCCATTGCGAACGGGTCAACCGCTCGGCCGAGGCGCTCTTGCTGACACCGACCGTGACGACCGAACAGATGGTCGAAATCGTCCGTGAAGGGCTGGATGGCTATGCCAAAGGTTCCGCCGTCTATATTCGGCCGATGTATTGGGGCATCGACGGTGACGCCACTGCCATCGTTCCGCAGCAGGACTGCACCGGATTTGCCATCTGTCTGGAAGAAATACCAATGGCACCGGAAACAGCTTCGGTCACGCTGACCACCACGCGGTTTCGCCGACCGGTTCTGGAATCAGCCGTTGTGAATGCCAAAGCCGGATGCCTGTATCCAAACAACGCCCGAATGCTGAAAGAGGCCAAGTCCAAGGGGTTCTCGAACGCACTGGTGGCGGACGCCTTGGGTCATGTGGCGGAAACCGCCACCGCAAACGTCTTCATGGTCCGGGACGGCGAGGTATTCACCCCTACGCCCAATGGAACTTTTCTGGCCGGAATCACCCGAGCGCGGCATATCAAAAACCTGCGCGCTGACGGCGTGACGGTCCACGAATCCGTCCTCAGCTTTGAAGATTTTCACAAGGCGGACGAGGTGTTTATGACCGGTAACATGAACAAGATAACGCCGGTCACCGCATTGGAAGACACCCAATATCAGGTCGGACCGATTGCACGCCGCGCGCGCGCGCTTTATTGGGACTGGGCGGCAAGCGCTCGGTAGTCACACGCCGTGTTGCCAGCCCGCATTTGGTCGGGCATGATCCCCCTAAATACACGAGGATACCCATGCGTAAGTTTCTAGTCATTCTGGATGACAGCCGCGAATGCCTTAACGCGATGCGTTTCGCTGCAATGCGTGCAGCCCATACCGGTGGAGGGGTAACGATCCTGTCCGTCATCCCACCTGATGAGTTCAATCACTGGATCGGTGTCGCCGAAACCATGCGCGAAGAGGCACGCGAACGCATTCACGCGCATTACGAAGTTTTCGCCAAATGGATGCGCGACAAACAAGGGATCGACCCCGAGCTGTCCATTCGCGAAGGCGAACCCGTCCCTCAGATCATCGAACATGTCCAGTCAGACCCAGACATCGGCGTTCTCGTTCTGGGTGCTGGTATCGAAAAGAAAGGGCCTGGCCCCCTGGTGACGCAGCTGACCAAAAACTCGGGCAGCTTGCCGATTCCGATCACAATTGTGCCCGGCGATCTTAGCAAGGAAAAGCTGGAAGCCATCACCTGAGGCCACCCAATGCAAAGCCGCATCCAGTTCTGGTTCGAATTCGCATCGACCTATTCCTACCTCAGCGCCATGCGAATCGAACAGGCTGCGGCACAGCATGACGTCGTCGTAGAATGGCGTCCCTTTCTTCTGGGACCCATTTTTGCGGCGCAGGGCTGGGACAATTCCCCGTTTAACATCTACCCGGCCAAGGGACGCTATATGTGGCGCGATATGGAGCGTCTGACAGCGCAGCGCGGCCTGCACTTCCAGCAGCCGGACCCGTTTCCGCAAAACGGCTTGAAGGCTGCGCGTCTCACGCTGGCTATTGAAGATCAGACCCACAGGGCCCGTTTTGTTCGGGCGGTCTATACAGCCGAATTCGCACAAAGTCAGAACGTGTCGGACGATGCGGTTCTGATTGATTGCCTGAAATCCGCTGGTCTGCCGGAAGAACTTTTAGACAGAACCCAAGACCCCCAAATCAAGTCTGCTTTGATCGAGCAGACCAAAACCGCTCAGGCCAAGGGGCTGTTTGGCGCGCCAAGTTTTCTGGTCGGTGACGAACTATACTGGGGTGATGATCGGTTGGATGAAGCGATCCGGTTGGCAGCTAACATTTAGAATCGTTCCAAATCTTGACTTATCCGGCCCGGACCCGCATATCAGAAGCAACTGAAACGGAGCCGTGACATGTTCATCCAGACCGAATCCACGCCGAACCCCGCAACCTTGAAGTTTCTGCCCGGCCAGACCGTGCTGGAAGCGGGCACTGCGGATTTCCCATCGGCTGAAGCCGGTGAAAAATCACCTTTGGCAAAACGGATTTTTGCGGTTAGCGGAGTAACGGGTGTATTCCTCGGCAATGACTTCGTGACCGTCACCAAGTCCGATGACGTCCAATGGGATCACATCAAACCCGCGATTCTGGGTGCGGTGATGGAGCATTATCAATCCGGCCAACCGGTCATCGGAGTTGGTGAAACAGCCGCATCGGGCCATGCAGAGCACACCGGCGAAGATGCAGAAGTCGTGAATCAAATCAAAGACTTGCTGGATAGCCGTGTTCGTCCGGCGGTTGCGCAGGACGGTGGCGACATCACGTTCCACGGGTTTGACCGGGGCGTTGTCTACCTGCACATGCAGGGTGCTTGCGCGGGCTGCCCCTCTTCGACCCTGACGTTGAAGATGGGTATCGAAAACCTGCTGCGCCACTACATCCCCGAAGTGACCGAGGTTCGCCCTGTTGCCGTCTGACCCCATTATTTTGGCGTTTGATACATCGGCCGCGCATTGCGCGGCCGCTTTGTTGTGCGGCAACCGGATCGTGACTTCGCGCATCGAAGCCATGTCGCGTGGTCAAGCCGAACGTCTGATGCCGTTGCTGGAAGAAATTCTGGCAGATGCCGGATATGGGTGGAAAGACCTGTCCGCGATCGGTGTCGGCGTCGGACCCGGAAACTTTACCGGCATCCGAATCTCGGTTTCTGCGGCGCGCGGCCTAGCCCTAGGGCTTGGCGTTCCAGCGGTAGGCGTGTCCGGGTTCGACGCATTGGCCGAAATGTCTATGGACGCCCTGCCCGCGATCCGCGCCCCGCGTGATCAGGTTTACGTGGCGTTGCCGGACCAAGGTCCGATGCTAATGCCTCAAATTGAGGCAGAATCACTTGGCCCCCTAATCCTGAATGACGACGCTGATGCACAGGTTCACGCTATTGCCCGGATCGCCGGGCAAAGGTGGCAGGCCGAAACTGCGCAGCCGGCGCCACTCTATGTTCGGCCTGCGGATGCGGCCCCTTCCAAAGACACCCCCCCGGTTTTGCTGGACTGATGACCCCCGAGGATCTTGCCAAAACACACGCGGCGGCATTTACTCGGTCACGGTCGTGGGCTGCGGTCGAATTTTCGGATCTTCTGAACAATCGGTTCATCCATGCCGTTGGAAATAATCAATCTTTCGCGTTGTTCCAGGTGATCGGCGATGAGGCTGAATTGCTGACGATCGCCACGCATCCGGACGTTCAGCGACAGGGCTTAGCCCGAACTTGCATGCATGAATGGCACACGAAAGCAAAGGCTTTGGGCGCGACGCGCGCTGTTCTGGACGTCGCTGCAGATAACTTGCCAGCCATCGCGCTGTATGAACACAGCGGTTATCATGCCTGTGGAGTGCGCAAGGGGTATTACCTGCGCGAAAACAATCAGAAAATTGATGCTATCGTGATGGAATCCGCGCTGGATTGACCGCCTAAGATAAATTTTTTCGACCAAATGGTCAAAAATCTGTTGACCACGGCGGTTGCAAACGTCCTTAATTCCCGCCATCACAACAGTTATGCTCGCTCACAGTGGGTGAACGGGGCTAACTTCGCCCCGACCGATAATAACAAACGGGAGTATAAAATGACCCTGATGAAATCCTTGATGGGTGCCACCGCCGCAGTCGCACTTACGGCTGGCGCTGCGCTTGCAGATCCTGCCCTGATCTTTGATCTTGGTGGCAAGTTTGACAAATCCTTCAACGAAGCCGCCCACAACGGCGCGTCGCGTTGGGCCGAAGAAACAGGCGGCAGCTATAACGAGATCGAGATCCAGTCCGAAGCACAGCGCGAGCAAGCTCTGCGCCGTTTCGCTGAATCCGGCTCAAACCCGATCATCACGATGGGTTTTGGCATGGCAGATCCGCTGTCCGCCGTGGCCGCCGATTACCCGGACACCAAATTTGTTGCGGTTGACGTCAACTGGCTGGACATCCCCAACATCCGTCAAATCGGTTTTGCCGAACATGAAGGATCATATCTGGTTGGCATGATGGCCGCGATGGCATCGGAATCCGGCACCGTCGGCTTTATCGGTGGCATGGATATCCCGCTGATCCGCCACTTTGGCTGCGGTTATGCGCAGGGTGCCAAGGCTGTAAACCCTGACATCAATGTTGTTGCCAACATGACCGGCACCACCCCGGCGGCATGGAACGATCCGGTAAAGGGTTCGGAACTGACCAAAGCACAGATCAGCCAGGGCGCTGATGTGATCTATGCTGCCGCTGGCGGCACCGGTGTTGGCGTTCTGCAGACCGCGGCAGACGAAGGCATCCTGTCGATCGGCGTGGACAGCAACCAGAACCACCTGCACCCGGGTAAGGTTCTGACCTCCATGCTGAAACGCGTTGATGTTGCCGTTTATGACGCGATGTCAGCGGGCGACGGCCTGGAAACCGGCGTGTTCCAGATGGGTCTGGCCGAAGAAGGTGTTGGCGTCGCCATGGATGACAACAACGCACCTCTGGTCTCGGACGAGATGAAAGGCGCAGTCGACAAAGCGCGTCAGGACATCATCGACGGTAACGTCTCTGTTGTCAGCTATTATGAGAACGACAGCTGCCCGGCACTGCAGTTCTGATATCGCGCAAGGCGGGGGTACAACCTCCGCCTTGCCCCCGACTCTGCCGCGTATGACACCGCGGCCCTTTCGGCAATTGAGGACAAGACATGACCGTCCCCGCCATTGAGCTCAAAGGGATATCCAAAGCCTTTGGGCCGGTTCAGGCCAATAAAGACATTTCCATCAGCGTCGCCCCCGGTACGATCCATGGGATCATCGGTGAAAACGGTGCGGGCAAATCCACGCTGATGAGCATCCTGTACGGCTTTTACAAAGCCGATAAAGGTGAAATCTGGATTAACGGCAACAAGACCGACATCCCTGACAGCCAGGCGGCCATTGCTGCCGGGATCGGGATGGTGTTCCAGCATTTCAAACTGGTTGAGAATTTCACTGTTCTGGAAAACATCGTTCTCGGTGCCGAGGATGGCGGGCTGCTGGCCCCGTCCTTGTCCAAAGCGCGCAAAGAACTGAAAGCGCTGGAAGAGGAATACGAGCTGTTCGTTGATCCCGACAAGCGTATCGACGAGATTGGCGTCGGCATGCAGCAACGGGTCGAAATCCTGAAAGCCCTGTATCGCAAGGCCGAGATTCTGATTCTGGACGAACCCACCGGGGTTCTGACCCCGTCCGAGGCTGACCAGCTTTTCCGCATCCTTGACCGCCTGCGGGTCGAAGGGAAGACGATCATCGTGATCACGCACAAACTGCGCGAAATCATGGAGAACACCGATACGGTTTCGGTCATGCGGCGCGGTCAGATGACGGCGACCGTGAAAACAGCCGACACCAGCCCCGAGGAGCTGGCCGAGCTGATGGTGGGCCGCAAGGTGCTGCTGCAGGTCGACAAAGTACCTGCGCAACCCGGTAAGCCCGTTTTGGAAATTGAAAAGCTCAGCGTTTTTGATTCGGCTGGGGTCGAACGGGTCAAGGGTATCGACCTGACCGTTCGGGCCGGTGAAATCGTCGGTATCGCTGGCGTGGCCGGAAATGGCCAATCGGAACTTCTGGAAGTTCTGGGCGGCATGCGTCCGGGTCAGGGGTCGATCAAACTGAACGGTTCCCCGCTGGCGCTTAGCGGTCCGGGATCGGACGGTCAGGCCCGTCGCGCCCAGCATATTGCGCATGTTCCCGAAGACCGCCAGCGCGAAGGTCTTGTGATGGACTTTCACGCTTGGGAAAACGTGGCCTTTGGCTATCACCGTGATCCTGCCTATCAGAGCGGGATTTTCATGAACAACGCTGCTCTGCGCGCCGATACCGAGCGCAAGATCGAGAAATTCGACGTCCGGCCACCTGATGCGTGGCTTACAGCCAAAAGCTTCTCGGGCGGGAACCAACAAAAGATTGTTGTCGCGCGTGAAATTGAACGGAACCCGGATCTTCTGTTGGTCGGACAACCAACGCGCGGCGTCGACATCGGCGCGATCGAATTCATTCACAAACAGATCGTCGCGCTGCGCGATCAGGGTAAAGCAATCCTGCTGGTCTCGGTCGAGCTGGAAGAAATCTTCTCGCTATCGGATCGCATCGCCGTGATGTTTGACGGACATGTCATGGGCGAAAGACTGCCCCATGAAACAGATGAAAAAGAACTTGGCCTGTTGATGGCCGGTGTTGCGGGAGAGGCCGCGTAACATGGAAAAGATGCCCAAATGGGCCGATGTGGTGCTGATCCCGTTGATCAGTCTGATATTGGCCGCAATCTTGTCCGCCTTGGTCATTCTGGCCATCGGTGAAAACCCGATCGAAGCGGTGAAACTGATGGTGACCGGTGCGCTCGGGTCGACCTACGGTTGGGGGTATACGCTGTATTACGCCACCAACTTCATGTTCACCGGGTTGGCTGTGGCTGTCGCCTTCCACGCCCGGATGTTCAACATCGGGGGCGAAGGTCAAGCCATGCTGGGTGGGCTTGGTGTTGCCATGGTATGCCTCTACATCCCCTGGCCGCATTGGAGCATCGCGCTGTTGGCGGCCTGCGCGGGTTCGATGCTGTTTGGTGCGGCATGGGCGGCCATTCCGGCCTATCTGCAAGCCAAGCGTGGCAGCCACATCGTGATCACAACGATCATGTTCAACTTTATTGCGGCGGCATTCCTGAACTACGTGCTGGTCAATCTTATGCGACCGCCGGGCGCGCAAGACCCCTCGTCGGCGCGCTTCCCAGAGGCCGTTCACCTACCCACATTTCAGTCGATGTTCTCAACCGCCGAAAACGTGGTGTTCAAAGGGACCCCTGTTAATATCACGTTCTTCATCGCGGTATTGGCCTGTTTTGTCGTCTGGGCGCTGATCTGGCGGACACGGTTGGGCTATGAAATCCGGTCCTACGGCAAGACCGAAACCGGCGCTGTCTATGCAGGCATTTCGCCGGTTCGGATCACCATTATCGCAATGCTGATTTCGGGCGCGCTGGCGGGTCTGATGGCCATCAACAACGTAATGGGCGAGGCCGAACGCCTGGTTTTGAACGCAACCGAAGGCGCGGGATTCATCGGCATCGCGGTGGCGCTGATGGGCCGGTCGCACCCGTTTGGTGTATTCCTTGCGGCGATCCTGTTCGGGTTTCTCTATCAGGGTGGTGCAGAATTGGCTTTCTGGACGTCGATCCCACGCGAACTGATCGTTGTCATTCAAGCCCTGGTGATCCTGTTCACCGGAGCTTTGGACAACATGGTCCGGATGCCGCTTGAAAAGTTGTTCCTGAGCCTGCGGAAGGGAGCGCAGTGATGGAGTTCTTCATTACCTTCATCCAGGTCCTGGACTCGACCATCCGCCTAGCCACACCGCTACTGCTGGCCTGTCTGGCAGGGCTCTATTCCGAACGTGCGGGCATTTTCGACATCGGTCTTGAAGGCAAGATGCTAATGGCCGCCTTCTTCTCGGCGGCCGTCGCGGCTGTGACCGGGTCGGTCTGGTTGGGCCTGCTGGCGGGGATCGCCTCTTCTCTTGTTCTTTCCGGACTTCACGGTTTGGCCTCGATCACCTTCCGAGGCAACCAGTTGATATCCGGGGTCGCAATCAACTTCCTTGCGGCAGGTATGACAGTCCTTGTCGCGCAAAGCTGGTTCGAACAGGGCGGGCGCACGCCCTCGTTGTTTGGCGGCGGTCGTTTCACACCGATCAATTTCCCCTTTGCCGAGTCGCTGAGTGGGGTACCGATCATCGGGCCGATCTATTCTGAACTGCTCTCAGGCCATTCGATTTTAGTCTATATCGCGTTCCTGATGGTTCCGGCAACATGGTGGGTTCTGTACCGCACCCGGTTCGGTTTGCGCCTGCGCGCTGTAGGTGAAAACCCCGCTGCCGTGGACACTGCCGGTGTCTCGGTCGTTGGCTTGCGCTATGCCGCCGTCGCCATTTGTGGTGTGCTGTGCGGAATCGCCGGAGCTTATCTGGCCACTGCGTTGCAGGCCGGGTTCGTTAAGGACATGACCGCAGGCCGTGGATTCATCGCGTTGGCTGCACTGATCTTTGCGAAATGGCGTCCCTGGCATGCCATGGGCGCCTGCCTGTTGTTCGGTTTGTTGCAGGCCATTGCGTTGCGGTTCCAGAACATCGATCTGGGCGGTGTGGTCATCCCTGTGCAGGTCATGGACGCCCTGCCCTATGTCCTTACCGTGGTCATTCTGGCCGGGTTTGTCGGCAAGGCGGTTCCTCCGCGCGCGGGTGGCGAACCCTATGTGAAAGAGCGCTGATAAGTCCAGTTTCGGACTCAGTTCAGTCCTGTTCGCTGCAGAGCGGCATGCAGAGTTGCTTTTGCATGCCGCAACCGTTCTAAAGGGGTATGCATGTGTCGCCAATCATACCCCACGACTCGGAATCCACCCGGACCGTGTATTTGGGAACGCATGAACGCCTCAACACTGAGGAAAACCAGACATTTAGCCGTATCAGGCTGCTGGCATGACGCCCAGCGATCCGACTTCCGCCATGTGGCCACGGGGCACTGCCGCCGCGCGTCGCATTAAACCTACACCACTTTGCCTTGAGGCGACCCTGATCACTCTCAGTGAACGGCCTACCCTCATCCAGTAGCTCGATATGCAAATTTACCTTCCTATCGCCGAAGTTTCTGTCAACGCCTTCCTTCTATTGGGGCTTGGGGGGATGGTCGGCATTCTTTCTGGCATGTTCGGTGTCGGCGGTGGCTTCCTGATGACGCCCCTGCTGTTCTTCATCGGCATTCCGCCAGCCGTTGCGGTTGCAACTGAAGCCAACCAGATTGTTGCCTCTTCCTTCTCTGGGGTTCTGGCGCATTTTCGACGAAAAACAGTCGACCTAAGAATGGGCACCGTCCTATTGATAGGCGGCTTAACGGGTGCTGCACTTGGGGTGGTGATATTCAACTACCTCAAAAGTCTCGGGCAGGTCGATCTGCTTGTGACGTTGTGCTACGTCGTGTTCCTTGGCGTCGTGGGCGGTTTGATGTTCATCGAAAGCTTGAACGCGCTCCGTAAATCCAAGAAAGGCGTGTCCGCACCCCCCAAGCGTCGCCAACGAGGCTGGGTGCATGCGATGCCGTTCAAAATGCGGTTCCGGACTTCGGGCCTGTATATCTCGGTTATTCCGCCTGCGCTGGTTGGCCTGTTCGTTGGCGTTCTGTCGGCCATTATGGGCGTTGGCGGCGGGTTCATCATGGTGCCTGCGATGATCTACCTTTTGGGAATGCCCACCAAGGTGGTCGTCGGAACATCCCTGTTCCAGATCATCTTTGTCACCGCCTTTACGACCATGCTGCATGCTACCACCAACTTTACAGTTGATGTCGTTCTTGCCGTTTTGCTTCTGGTTGGCGGCGTCATCGGCGCACAGATCGGAACGGTGATCGGCGCCCGCATGCCTGCCGAGCAGTTGCGCGTGTTGCTCGCAGCCCTTGTTCTTGTGGTCTGCGGAAAACTGGCGCTGGATCTGCTGCTTGAACCATCCGAGCTCTATTCGCTTGGCACCGGCGGAGGGCACTGATCATGCTGAAACGCTTGCTTGTTGCGCTGGCTCTTTGCTCCAGCCCCGCCCTGGCTGTTGATGAGGAGGTCGTTCTGGGCCTCAGCCAGGATCGCGTGGCCATCACCGCCAATTTCGACGGGTCTGAGATCCTGGTCTTTGGCGCGGTCAAACGCGAGGCTCCCATTCCGTCAGGACCACCTCTTGAAGTGATTGTCGCAGTGTCCGGTCCATCCAGTCCTGTCACCGTTCGGCGTAAAGAGCGCAAGCTTGGAATCTGGGTCAATACTGACAGTGTCCTCGTAGACGAAGCCCCCAGCTTCTATGCGGTTGCGACCAGCGCGCCCTTGAATGAGATTCTGTCGGATACCGAAGACCTGCGATACAGTGTATCAATCGAACGTGCCATCCGGTCTGTTGGTGCAGCGATGAACATCCGCGGCGCGCAGGAATTTGCGGACGCTGTTATTCGTATTCGCGAGCACGAAAGTCTGTATTCCATTCGCGAAGACACCGTGGCCGTTGATGAACAAACCCTGTTTCGTACCTCGATCGAAATGCCGGCGGACTTGACTGAAGGCGACTATGTTGCGCGCATCTTTCTAACCCGCGGCGGCCAGGTCGTTTCACAATTTGAAACCACCATCGACGTGCGCAAAGTGGGGTTGGAGCGGTTTTTGTACAACATGTCCCGGCAGCAACCGGTCTGGTACGGCCTGATGTCTTTGGTGATCGCGATTGCGGCGGGTTGGGGTGCGTCAACCGCGTTCCGCCTATTGCGCGAGTAACTGTTCGTTACCCTCGTCCGATGTAGGGCATCGTCGTGGCCATCACGGTCATAAACTGAACGTTAGCCTCAAGCGGTAGGTTCGCCATGTGAAGGACGGACCGCGCTGCATCTTCGACGGCCATTGTTGGATCGGGTTGCTGCCCATCGGCAATGGCCGCATCGACCAGACCCTGCACCATCTGCGTTCGCGCATTGCCAATGTCAATCTGACCACAAGCGATATTAAAGCCCCGTCCGTCCAAAGACAGGCTGCGGGTCAGGCCCGTAATGGCATGTTTCGTCGCCGAGTAATGCACCGAGTTCGGGCGCGGCACATGGGCGGCAATTGAGCCGTTATTGATGATGCGCCCGCCTTGCGGCGATTGGTGCCGCATGATCCGAAAAGCCTCGCGGGCACACAGGAACATGCCGTTCAGGTTAACGTCGACGCTTTGGTACCAATCGTCCAACGCGATCTCGTCAATCGTTCCCCCCGGCGCGAAAATTCCCGCGTTGTTGAACAGAACATCCAAATGGACCGCCTTACCCTGAAAGTCACCAAAGGCGGCCTCGACCGCTTGTGCATCGGTGACATCCGCGACCATTGGAATAGCGTTTGCGTGCTCTGCAGCCATTTGGTTCAGCGTGTCGGTACTGCGCGCCAATAGACCAACCGTCCATCCTTGGGCCAGAAACAACTCAGCCGTGGCGCGCCCTATGCCAGAACTTGCGCCGGTCACAATAATGGATGTCATGTCTCTTCTGCCTCCAATGTCAGCGAGGCCGCCGGGACAGCGCGCAGGTCGTCCACACGCAGCGGATAGGTCGGCTTGGCAAGCCGGTTGCGCACGACCCAGATCAGCCTTTCCTGTGCGCGCGTGATGGCCACATAGGCCAGACGTTTCCATAGCGGCTGTCCGGCTTCAGTGCGGCCCATACGGGCCGCGGCATAGATGTCCGGAGCAAACACTTGAACAGTGTTCCACTGCGACCCTTGCGCCTTGTGAATAGTGACCGCTGCGCCATGAAGAAAAGTGGCGCCCATGCGCGCGGCAAAGGGAATGAACGGCTCTTCCTCGTCTGGTTTTTCAATCTTGACGATAGATGCGGCGCTGACCTGAGGGTCTTCGGCCCCCATCACGTGCAACCTGGAAAAGCCCGGTTTGCGACCGGGACCCAGATAGATGACCTGAGCGCCCTTGATAAGGCCGCGCGCCTCAAGATCCAGCCGTTTTTTGCGATGTTTAAGGGGCAATTCGATACCGTCACAGACGAGCGGTTCCCCCTCCAACAGTTCGGTATCCGGCGCACCGTGAACATTCCGAAAAGCCTGAATCAGCCGAATGCGCGTTGCATTGCGCCAGACAAGAACGGGACTGCGGGCCATCAGATCAACCTCGACCCGCTGCCCCCAGACCACTCGGTCGTCCTCACGGGCGGTCTGCTCGACCATACGCTCAAAATCTTCGAACCCCATCTGTGGGTCTGACAGCGCGTGCGCGAGGTCCAATATCGGATTGTCAGCGTCCTGCCGATGAACCCGGTGAAGAACTTGTTTGCGCGGTTCCGGCAATGTTTCGAACACCATGCTGCCCGACTGGTTGACCGGGGCCAACTGGGCGGGATCACCAAACAGCAGAAGCGTCGGGAAGATTTCCTGCAGATCTTCGAACTGCCGGTCATCCAGCATCGAGGCTTCGTCCACAAACCCGATGTCCAAGGGCTCGTCCCGGCGCTTCCAGCCGGTGATGAAATCGGAACCCCGTAACCCTGCCGCGGCCAACGCTCCGGGAATGGATTTGTTGTTTTGGAAAAACGCCGCTGCGCGATCCAGCGCCTCGTCGGTCAGGCCCTCTATTTCGGGGCGTTCGTCATTGCCTGCCAGCCATTCGGCAATGCGCTCGTATTCCGGGTCGTAGACGGGCGTATAAAGGATACGGTGGATTGTGGTGGCCGGCACCCCGCGCAAGCGCAGAACACTGGCCGCCTTGTTCGTGGGAGCCAGGATCGCAAGACTGCGTTTTTCACGAGCTTTGCGGCTCTCGAAATCGCCAGACACAATCTGAACGCCGGTGTCCGCAATGGCCTTGTAAAGCTCGGCCAGCAGCAGGGTTTTTCCGGACCCTGCCTTGCCAATCACGGCCATCACACCGGATTTACCCGATCCCGGAAGCTTCAGCAGCGCGTCATCGTCAAGGTCAACACCTGCCGATTTCAGCATCTCAGAGATGCTGTCATACGCGGCGGCCTGGTCGTCAGAGTAAGTCACAGAGGGCAAAGACATGGCGCGACCCTACAAGCCCGCGCCAGCTATCACCAGATGTGGAATTCGGTTTTCCCCCGGTCAGGCTGACATTGCAAACGGGTGCTGCCTACCGACGCCGAAAGCCGTCTTGAACCACAGCCGCGACAATTCACGCGGGATGCCTGCGCGCTTGGCCACGCGGTTGCAGTCGTCCGCCGAATACGGCCACATCCCGACCGAGATTTGATCACGTCCCTTACCTTCCGTGCCCAGCACGATCGGGGATGATCCGATCAGGCGATAGATGCGAATCATACGCGCATCGAAAACACCCGCGATATGGGTCAAACCAAACCCTTCCATCATTTCGCCGCCGCTAAGCATGATGGCCCCGGCCGTATGCGGGCTTGCCGTGCGCGACAGGCAAAAGCGCGTCACCTCCCAGATCAGGGGGCTGCTGATTGGTTTGCAGCCCGTCAGGTGTCCAAACACCTCGTTCACCATAACTGGACCAGTGGTCGGCAAAACACGCATGGACCCGCCGTGGCTGCCATCCGGCTCTTCCCAAATGACATAGATCGGGTTCAGATCATCGTACTGATCCCGCTCTTCACCCTTGTCGTTAACATGAACATCCCAGCCCAGCCGGGTTTTGAATTGATCGGCGCGGTCCCGAAACATCCCCTCGGCCAGTTTTGGATATTTGTGCAATTCGTCAGCATAGACATAGCGCAACATGACTCTTTTCCCCTTGTCGTCCTGTGCAAGAACGAAGGGGGTACAAAGTCGTGGTTAATTTCCGGTTTTGAGAGCGCGCGCGCCTTAAACGACTATTAACCCTCGGCTTAAGGCCGTTGCGATAGCATGAGTTGTGTTTTGCGCACCCAACTTTGCGCGGGCGCTTTCGATATAAACCCTCAGCGTGTGTTCCGAGATCGACAAGGAATGAGCGACCTGTGCCCTGCTATAACCCAGGGCGAGCAAGGTCATGGCATCCACTTCACGCGGCGACAATCCGCGTGAAGATTCGGGCTGACGGTCACTTTCAAACTCCAGCGCCTTTCGGTTGAAGTAATGCGCGATCAGGATCAGTTCACGTCCATGCGTTTTGATGAACCTCTGCCAAGTGTCATCGTCACAGGTATGATTGACGGTAAACAAAGCGAATTGCCCATTCGGTCCGCGGATCGGTATGGAATAGCCTTGATTGCCAACGCCGTGCTCCAGTGCATCCTTCAAAAACGTCTTGGCAACCTTGCCCGACCAATCCAGCGTCTTCCAGTCCACCGGGTGAAACCGTTGAAAACAACCCAAGATAACCGGATCTATTCTGTGATAATTGCGCTTGCGGTATCGTTCGGCCCAGACATCAGGATAGGTGGTATAGCCGTATTGATCACCGGCCCCGTCGACCCAATGGTAAATCAGGTTGTCAATCTGCAGCCTGTCCCGCAGGCGAATGGCGACATCGCTCAGTTCGTCAAGCGAGCTGGTGTTTTCCAAGTCCTCCAGAACCTGGCTCATATCGAGTTTTGTTGCCATCCGCTGGTGCCCGAACCTCATTCTTTCTGGACGAGATTTCGGCTGCGGCGATCAGCTTGGTGTCATCCAACTGCTCGGCAAGCGCGGTCAAACCGTTTTCAACAGCAAAGGCGCTGAGGTCCGACAGTACGTCCAGTATCCACTCATTTTGCGCCATCAGCGTCTCTCCGAAACGGTTAACGAAGGGTTAACACAACCATAGCATGAGGAAGTTTTTTTAGCCTATTCACTGATTTCTACTCCCCAAAAACAGCGGGGTAACTTCGATTAAGGCTTTGAAAAGCCTCATATCACCGCCCCAAAAGAAACACCCGCGAGCCGGAAAACCGATTCGCGGGTGTTTTAGATTTCGTCTGACGCAGACTTAGTCGCGCGCGGCCAGAACCTCTTCCAAGGTGCGCATTCCGGTCTGTGGAGCCTGAACCAGCACCGACATGTTGCCCGGCTTATGCTCGTTCCGCAGCATCTTCATGTGCGCCTCGGGCAGATCGTTCCAGGTGAACACTTCGGACATGCAGGGATCCAGGCGACGTTCAACCATCAGCTGGTTTGCCGCAGCTGCCTGCTTGAGGTGGGCAAAGTGCGAACCCTGCAGACGCTTCTGGTGCATCCACATATAGCGCACGTCAAAGGTCAGGTTGTAGCCGGTGGTACCAGCGCAGATTACAACCATTCCGCCTTTTTTCACGACGAAGGTCGAAACCGGGAAGGTGCTTTCGCCCGGGTGTTCGAACACCATGTCGACGTTGTTGCCTTTACCGGTGATGTCCCAAATGGCTTTGCCGAACTTGCGGGCCTCTTTGAACCACTCGGCATATTCGGGTGTGTTCACTGTGGGCAGCTGACCCCAGCAATTGAAGTCCTTGCGGTTCAGAACGCCCTTGGCACCCAGACCCATCACAAAGTCGCGCTTGCTTTCGTCCGAGATCACACCGATCGCGTTTGCACCTGCGGTGTTGATCAGCTGGATCGCATAAGAACCCAGACCGCCCGATGCGCCCCAAACCAGAACGTTCTGGCCCGGTTTCAGGTCATGCGGCTCGTGGCCGAACAGCATCCGGTAAGCAGTTGCCAGTGTCAGCGTGTAGCAGGCGCTTTCTTCCCAAGTCAGGTGCTTAGGACGCGGCATCAGCTGTTGAGCCTGAACATTGGTGAACTGCGCGAACGAACCATCGGGGGTTTCATAGCCCCAAATCCGCTGACTGTCCGAATACATCGGGTCGCCACCATTACAATGTTCGTCGTCGCCATCATCCTGGTTGCAGTGAATGACAACCTCATCACCAACTTTCCAACGGGTGACTTTTGAACCAACCGCCCAAACGATGCCAGACGCATCCGAACCGGCAATGTGGTAAGGTGCCTTATGGCCGTCAAAAGGCGAGATCGGCTTGCCCAGCGAGGCCCAAACGCCGTTGTAGTTGACGCCTGCAGCCATGACCAGAACCAGCACTTCGTGACTGTCCAGCACGGGGACGTCTACAACTTCCTGAATCATCGCGGTGTCCGGGTCGCCGTGGCGCTCCTTGCGGATCGCCCATGCATACATTTTCTTGGGCACAAATCCCATCGGAGGGATTTCACCCATCTCATAGAGGTCTTTTTCCGGTGCCTCGTACGACGCGATGCCGCTGTCGGTGTCCAGAGCCATGTTGGCCTCCTTCAGTTCTAAACCTTTGCCGCGATGCAGAATCGCGCACATTAAACGATGGAATATTGGCCTTTAGGAAATAATGCAACCGAAATAAGCGCAGTTTTGTAACTTTATGACCCAGCGGATGCAGAAATTTCCCTCGCACCTGCAGCATTTCCTTCGTCCGGTCCCATTGGAACCGAGGCTGCATAATATTTCAGAAGATCAACCCTTTGGCCGGACAGGCATATTTTTCCGCCCCTGCGCCTGAGAATTCGCCGTTCGACCAACTGATCAATCGCGGCTTCAACCGAGGTCCGGTTCTCTTGGTCTGTCATTCCATTGCGACGCATGAGCTCGACAATCACCTGAACGGCATCGGCCTCAGACATCTCTTTATGCTTTTGCATCAGCCAACACGCAGCGGGTACAGGGACCAGCGGGATGGCTGCGCGGAGTCGCGTCATCAGGTCACGCGCCAAATCGGTCATCAGATCGCGCTGATGATCTGCCCGAAACGCCCGCAAGGAAACGGGCTGACCATACCGGACCGAAGCCAGACCAAAACGTTTGTAGCGCCCGATCACCCGCCGCCAGAGTTGTTTGAGGATCCACTTGGCGATTACACCGATTCGCGCGCGAAACCGCCGTTCATTGCCTAATGCGGCACGCGTCAGAACAGTATCTTCGAGCACCCGGTCATAGTTCAGTGCCACCGGAACGAACACGACATCGCGCCCCTCTTCCGAGGTCCCGTCGATAATATACTTGAGCAAACCCAGTTTTGGACGGCCCAGGGCACCTGTCAAACTTAGCTTGCCTTCGGGGAACATGGCCTGTGTCACCCCAGCCTCAGTCGCATGGCGCACGTAGCAGGACAGCACCTGACGATAGAGATCATTGCTGGATTTTCGCCGGATAAAATATGCCCCCATCGCACGAATCAAGCGACTAAGGGGCCAGACACGGGCCCATTCGCCAACCGCATAAGAAAGGGCCGCATGTTGCGCTGCGAGGTAGGTAACCAGCACATAGTCCATATTGCTGCGATGGTTCATGACGAAAACCACCGTGGCGTCGGGGTCAATGTTTTCGACAGCGTCTTCGTCCTGATAGCTGAGCTGCACATGGTAAAACGCATTGCTCAGCAGACGAGCCAGTCGGATCGCAATGCTGAAATAGGCAACTGCGGAAAACGAAGGAACGATCTCACGCGCGTATCGCTGCGCTTGCTCGAACGCCACGGCATCGGGAACCCCCGTTTCGCGTGCGTGATCCTGAACGGCCTGACCAACCTGCGGGTCATAGATCAGGCGCTGAATCATATCGTGACGGTGTGCCAGCTTGAACGGCTGGATCGGCCGCTTCAGGCGCGTGTTCAATCGCTTCACAGCTCGTTCTAGGCGACGCCTGAAAAACCACCGCACCGATGGGAACAGAAAATGTGATGCCAAAGTGACCACGGCAAACACCAGGATCAGCAAAAAAAGCCAAAGCGGAAGTTCCACGGTCTGAGTCATGCGCGCACCCTGCCACCAAACGCTGCGTCCTACAATCTGAAGAACCTCATATGCCGCGACGCAGCGAATTGACATGTCCCGAAAATTGCGCTTTAGAGGCCGGGAACGTAATTTTCTTGCCCAACCGAGACACGAGGTCCAGCTATGACGCAGACGCAGAAAGATCGCCCCTGGCTCATCCGAACCTATGCTGGTCATTCCACCGCCAAAGCGTCGAATGCGTTGTATCGCGGGAACCTCGCAAAAGGTCAGACGGGCCTTTCAGTAGCCTTTGATCTGCCCACGCAGACCGGATATGACAGCGATCATACGCTCGCGCGCGGCGAAGTGGGCAAGGTTGGCGTACCCGTCGGCCACCTGGGCGATATGCGGGTTCTGTTCGACCAGATTCCGTTGGAACAGATGAACACCTCGATGACGATCAACGCGACAGCGCCTTGGCTGCTTGCGCTCTACATCGCTGTGGCCGAGGAACAAGGCGCAGATATCTCCAAGCTGCAGGGCACCGTTCAGAACGATCTGATCAAGGAATACCTGAGCCGCGGCACCTATGTCTGCCCGCCCAAACCCTCGCTCAAGATGATCGCCGACGTGGCCGAGTACTGTTATACCAACGTGCCGAAATGGAACCCGATGAACGTGTGTTCCTATCACCTGCAAGAAGCTGGCGCGACACCGGAGCAAGAGCTGTCTTATGCGCTGGCCACCGCTATCGCCGTTCTGGACGAACTGCGCCCTCGTGTCCCCGCCGAAGATTTCCCGGCGCTTTGTGGGCGGATTTCGTTCTTTGTGAACGCAGGTATCCGCTTTGTCACTGAAATGTGCAAAATGCGCGCTTTCGTCGATCTTTGGGACGAAATCCTGCGCGACCGCTACGGTGTAGAGAACCCGAAATTCCGCCGATTCCGGTATGGCGTTCAGGTCAACTCGCTCGGTCTGACCGAGCAGCAGCCCGAAAACAACGTCTACCGCATCCTGATCGAGATGCTGGCCGTGACTCTTTCGAAAAAAGCCCGCGCCCGCGCAGTTCAGCTGCCTGCATGGAACGAGGCATTGGGCCTGCCCCGCCCATGGGATCAGCAGTGGTCCATGCGGATGCAACAGATTCTGGCCTATGAGACCGATCTTCTGGAATATGGTGACCTGTTCGATGGCAACCCCGCCGTGGACGCGAAGGTTGAAGAATTGAAAGAGGGTGCACGCGCCGAACTGGCCAATCTGGATTCAATGGGCGGAGCAGTAGCGTCTATCGATTACATGAAGTCACGGCTTGTTGATTCAAACGCTGAACGCCTGAACCGCATCGAACGGAACGAAACTGTCGTTGTCGGTGTGAACAAGTGGATCGAAGGTGAACCCTCACCTCTGCAAACCGAAGATGGCGGCATCATGGTCGTTGACCCCGCGGTCGAACAAGAACAAATCGCGCGCTTGAATGAATGGCGGCAAGATCGCGATGAAACAGCTGTCGCGGCGTCTCTGGCCGCGTTGCGCGAAGCGGCGCAAAACGGAACCAACGTTATGGAGCCCTCAATCGCAGCCGCCAAGGCTGGCGTAACAACGGGTGAGTGGGCCGAAGAAATGCGCAAAGTCTACGGTACGTATCGCGGGCCTACGGGCGTTTCGGGCTCGGTCTCGAATAAGACAGAAGGCTTGGAAGATCTGCGGGCCGCAGTGGATGCGGTCAGCGACAAGCTTGGCCGCCGTATGAAATTCCTGGTCGGCAAACCGGGCTTGGACGGTCACTCGAACGGGGCGGAACAGATCGCATTCCGCGCACGGGATTGCGGTATGGATATCAGTTACGAAGGTATTCGCCTGACACCCGAGGAAATCGTGACCGCCGCTGCGGATGACGACGCGCATGTGATCGGTCTGTCTATTCTGTCGGGCAGCCACATTCCGCTCGTGCAGGACGTCATGAAACGGCTGCGAGAGGCCGGGTTGGATCATATTCCGGTGATTGTCGGCGGCATCATCCCTGATGACGACGCCGCAAAGCTCACTGCAATGGGTGTTGCAAAGATCTATACGCCCAAGAATTTTGAGCTGAACGCAATCATGGGCGATATCGTCACTCTGGTAGATCCGCAGAACCTCGCTGCTGAGTAATACCGATCATTTTCGACAACCGTTATTCTATCCCCGGAATGAAAGGGGATAGATACTTCATTTCTTTGGAATTACGGTGTGCCATCGGGGACGCCGGTAGTGACTAATTCCAGGGAGAGGGTGAATGTCGGGGACAAATCTTGAAAAAATGTCGCGTAAAGAACTATTTGAATTACGCGATCAAGTCGAAAAGGCGTTAATCGACGCTGAAAAACGCGAACGAAAAGAGGCTTTAGAAGCTGCTGAAAAAGCTGCTGCTGAATTTGGATTTTCTTTGTCAGAATTGGCAAAAGGTAATCCGACTTCCGGAAAAACTACAAAAGCAAAATACAAAAACCCTGCAGATCCAAATCAAACATGGTCGGGTCGCGGCCGAAAGCCGCAATGGATTCATGACGCATTGAAATCCGGGGCAAATATCTCGGATCTGGAAATCTAATATCTGATTGGAACTTATCCCAAAATGACAATTCATATTGGAGCCCAAAAAGGCGACATCGCGGAAACGGTTCTTTTGCCCGGCGATCCTTATCGTGCAAAATGGGCAGCCAAAACGTTTTTGGACGATGTGAAACAAGTCAATGACGTGCGTGGCATGCTGGGCTTTACGGGAAGCTGGAAAGGCAACTCTGTCACCATTCAGGGAAGCGGTATGGGAATGCCGTCCTTGTCGATTTACGTCAACGAATTGATCCGGGACTATGGGGCCAAAACGCTGATCCGCATCGGCTCTTGCGGGGGAATGCAGGACAGCGTGAATGTCCGCGATGTGATCCTTGCGATGACCTCGACCACCCTTAGCACACCGTCACGCGGCATCATGAAAGAGCTGAACTTTGCACCCTGCGCCGATTGGGGGTTGCTTCAGGCGGCGGCTCAGGCGGCAGCTGCCAAAGGCACGCCAACCCATGTTGGTGGTATCTATTCGTCGGACGTTTTCTATGACGAACGCCCAGATCTGAACGAACAGATGGTGCGGCACGGTATTCTCGGGGTCGAGATGGAAGCTGCAGAGCTGTACATACTGGCCGCGCGTCACAAATGCCGGGCATTGGCTGTCCTAACTGTTTCCGACCACTTGCTGACCGGCGAAGCTTTGCCCTCAGCTGAGCGCGAAAGCAGCTTTGGCGATATGGTTGAAATCGCACTTCAGGCGGCATTCCCTGCGGCGTAAATGCAAACATGCAGGGTGGAAAGCCGCCCTGCTTATGCCGCTATTGACCCTTCAGACATTGAGTTGGCGCGTTGCTGCCCTGCTGCTGCGCGCCACAGAATGCACACACCCAAACGCCTTCCTTACGGTGCTGCCGCCAGCGGCAGTCCCGGCTCAAGGACGAGGTACGCGAACGCCAAAGGAAATAGGCAAACACTCCGCCTGCCAAGATAAGAAGCAAAATGGGCATGCCAATGCATGACCCATTTTGAGTGCCGGCTGCAAGTCTGACGTCGACTTAGGCTGCGTTTGCGTATTCGAAAAGCTCAGGTTCGTGCTTTTCTTCCACCTCTACAGCCTCGGGCGTGTAGTAGGCCCACGCTTGATTTAGAAGCTCCAGAGCTTCAGCAGCGCTCGATTTGGATTGTAATCTTTGATTTTGCATCGGAGCGGTCCCGTTTTCGGTTTCATCACTCCTCCCTGATCACCAAGATAGTCTGGATCAGGGGCCATCGCATTACACAAATCTGCAACTGCGACATGCACTTACCACAAGGCGGCAAGTGCATGATTTTCATACGCTTTAAACTGCGCGATCAACCATCATCTTTTTGATTTCGGCAATCGCCTTGGCCGGGTTCAAACCCTTCGGACAGGTCTTGGCGCAATTCATGATCGTGTGGCAGCGATACAGCTTGAACGGGTCTTCCAACTCATCCAAACGTTCACCAGTGGCTTCGTCACGGCTGTCGATGATCCAGCGATACGCATGCAAAAGCGCAGCGGGCCCAAGGTAGCGATCCCCGTTCCACCAATAACTGGGGCACGAGGTCGAGCAGCTGGCGCACATCACGCATTCATACAGCCCATCCAGCTTCTTACGATCTTCGATGGATTGCTTCCACTCTTTCGCAGGACGGTTGGTCTTGGTTTCCAGCCACGGCATGATGCTGGCATGTTGCGCGTAGAAATGGGTCAAATCGGGGATCAAGTCCTTGACGACCGGCATATGCGGCAGCGGATAAATCTTAACGTCACCCTTGATTTCATCCATGCCGTAGATACAGGCCAGCGTGTTGATCCCGTCGATATTCATCGCGCAGGAACCGCAGATACCTTCGCGGCAGGATCGGCGGAAGGTCAAGGTTGGGTCGATTTCGTTCTTGATCTTGATCAGCGCGTCCAGAACCATCGGACCACAGCTGTCCATATCGACAAAATAGGTGTCTACGCGTGGATTTTGCCCATCATCCGGGTTCCAACGATAGATCTGAAACTTACGAATATTGGTCGCGCCTTCAGGCTTCGGCCAAGTTTTTCCTGTGGTAATCCGAGAGTTCTTTGGCAGGGTGAGTTGTACCATTTCCGACCTCGCTAAAATCCTGCGTATAGATATACTCGGCAGACCGGAAAGCCAACCTTTTTCACCTTGAAAACACCCAAGAAAATTGGGCAAGTTCACCATAATAATCCCGCGGCGTTCAAGGATCGTGCCGCTGAAGAAACGAGTTGAGTGCAGGACAGCGAATGCCGATAAATGTCGTCAACATCCCCTACGGCAACAAAAACCCGTACCAGAACCTGATGTACTCGGCCTGCAAGCCAGAGTTTTGCCTGGTCGCCTCGAAAAATGCTCCTTTGTCCACCATTGCAAAGGCTGATTTTCAACCCGATCAAAGCATCATTCATATCCATTGGGACGATCGCCTATTCCCCAATCCAGAAACGGAAGAGCAGGGTTCTGAGTTTCGTTCCAGCTGTGACGGCCTAAGACAATACCAGGCCAATGGCGGGCGCGTGATCTGGACCATTCACAATCAGTTCGCGCATTCCGAAGGTGGCGAGACAGACTATTTCCGCAATATCCGCCGGGAATTGGCGAACATTGTCGATCTAATCCACGTTCACACGCCCCATGCCCGGCAACATATGATTGATGAATATGACGTTGACCCTGACAAACTGCGCGTCATTCCACACCCCAGCTATCTCGGCGTTTACGAGGCTGCAGAGCAAACGTTGAAACGCCCCCTTCCGCTGCGTGAGCGCACCCATTTCTTAAGCTTTGGGACAATGCGAGGCAGCCGTGAATTGGAACGTTTGGAAGATGCCGCAAAAAAATTGACCAATCGCGGGCACGACTTTCAGGTATCAGTCGTCGGGCGGGTGTATCCGTCCGGCCGCCGCCTGATGCGCCGCCTGCGGTCAAACCGCAATACTACGGTTGTGCCTGAACGAATTCCCGATTCCGAAATAGCCCAAGTGTTCTCAAATGCGCATGCCTATATGCTGCCGTCGACGACCACTTTTACTTCGGGAACAGCGATGCTGGCGCAGACATTTGGCCTACCGATTCTCGGCCCCGACATTGATGCGCACAAGCATACAACACCAGAGGCCTGTCATGATCTGCTTTATCCCGCGCAAAGCCCAAGGGGCTTGATCCGCATGATGATGCGCATGCTCAGCATGACTGATAAAGAACTGGCCGAAAAACGGCAGGCCTGTCTCGACTTTGCGGTTGAACGCAGCCCACACCGGATATCCAGCGACCTGAAACGCGCGTTGTCTGAACTGGCTTAGATGGCGCCACCCGTTATACGGCGCCCGTCGTACGCCCGGCAAAAACCGCGATTTCATCCAAAACTGCTTGGGGCGTCCTTTTGGTAAAAGTCTTGAAGATAGTCTCGTGCTCACCTTCGGTGGGTACACGCCGGACAAATCCCCATTCCTCGCGATCAATGACCCAGCTTTCAATGCCGTTTTCATACAACCAGCGCGCATAACGTACATCCACGAATTTCTGGCTAGATTTCATGTATTCGTAAGGTGCAACGTTGCAGCCAAGAGCAACCAATGCCCCTGTTCCCAATTGGTCCACACGTTGCATTTTTTCCAATGGTTGGCCGAACTTAATTGCCGTTCTTTGATGAACGTTTTCCGGAGCCGTACTGGAATAAGTGGACCCATGTGTGCCAATGACCAATTTTTCCGCGTCGTGGCTTTCCAAGCATTTGACCATGCGCTGAACATATTCATCACTGTAGTTTAAATCGTCGTCGACCAAAAATACGATATCATCAGGATCCGGAGTCTTTACAAACTTGCCGACGTCTTTTTGATCTTCCTCGGGAACAAATGCAGACACTTTGGGATGATTCCGATATTCCGGCGGAACCTCTTTCCATTCGTTCATGCACAAGTGTAGCATGTCGACCTGATCAAGGATCGAGCGCACCGCATGCAGCAGCATTTTCTCACGTATTGGGTACGATGCCATATGCGCTCTAATCACTATCCTGCGCCCTTTCGAAAACTATGAACGAAGCGAAACTGTATCTGCGGGAATTACCGTGGCCGTCCCGATTGAACGGGTTTGTCTCACCGCAATACATCTTCCAATTTGGGAACTGGTCCGCAACCCAGTTCGAAAACTCCCGATGGCGCACATGTTGGTCTGTTGTGTCAAAGTCGAAATCAGACGAATAAATCACCACAAACCGTTTTGCTAATGAAAACAACCGGTTCATATAGACCTCAAAGACGTCGTCTTCGACCAGATGGTATATGACGTCCAAGGACAGCGCAGCGTCGTGCGGCTCGACCTCCGCATCTGCCAGAAGAAACGTCCAGCCTGACCGCTCGCTGAATTGGGCATTGCACTTGCGCACGCAGTCTTCCGAAATATCCAGACCTGTGAATTGAGGGATATCAAAAAGGCCTGCCTGGTTGCCGTCGCCACTGCCCAATTCGACAACCGATTGTACGGCTTCAACTTCGACAAGGGTGTTGACGAAATTGGCCTTGTAAACCGCTAACCGGCCATAAGAGCCAGCGCCAGAATTATTACCCTGAACGTATCGGTTGATCCAGTATTCGTTTGAGGAGAAACCACTCATGTTTGCACTTCAACACTGGTAGGGCCGCAGACACAGGTTCCACGGTCTTTGAGTGCGTATAGTCTTTTTCCCTCAACTATACTATTCACTGCGCGGCCTCTCAATTTCTGTCGCGTCTTCAGGCTATGTGGCGTCAGAACGTCCGCGCTTTGGGGGCGATTTTCTTCAGGCTGATGCCGCCTTCTTCCTCGGTTGTCAGCGGATCGGCAATGACCGGACGATAGCTGAGATCAACCTGGTTGCCATCAACACGCGACACCGTATGAACGCGCCAGTTCTCATCATCACGCTCGGTGAAATCTTCATGCGCGTGGGCGCCGCGGGATTCCTTGCGCGCCTCGGCGCCGACAATCGTGGCCAAGGCGCTTGGCATAAGGTTGGTCAGCTCCAGCGTTTCCATCAGATCGCTGTTCCAGACCAGCGAGCGGTCGCTGACTTTCAGGTCGTCCATCTTGGCGGCGATCGCCGTCATCTTATCGACGCCCTCGGCCATGGTTTTTGCTGTCCGGAAGACCGCTGCGTCTTCCTGCATGGTCTTCTGCATCTCAAGACGTAGATCGGCGGTCGCGATTGCACCGCTGGCATTGCGTACCGCGTCAAAGCGGTCGAACGCCTTATCGACGGACGCCTGATTCAGCACCGGGTTCGGTGCCTCGGCATCCACAACCTTGCCCGCTTTGATTGCAGCAGCGCGGCCAAACACCACGAGGTCGATCAGTGAGTTCGAGCCCAAACGGTTCGCCCCGTGGACCGAGGCACAGCCTGCTTCTCCCACAGCCATCAATCCGGGGACAACGCCCGTCGGGTTGTCAGCGGTCGGGTTCAGAACCTCACCCCAATAGTTGGTCGGAATGCCGCCCATGTTGTAATGCACAGTCGGCAGAACCGGGATCGGTTCCTTGGTGACGTCTACGCCCGCAAAAACCCGCGCCGATTCCGAAATACCTGGCAGGCGCTCTGCCAGCGCTTCGGAAGGCAGGTGACTGAGGTTCAGGTGAATGTGGTCGCCACCGTCACCATGGCCACGGCCTTCACGGATCTCCATCGTCATCGAGCGCGAGACGTAATCGCGGGGTGCGAGGTCCTTGTACTGGGGCGCATAGCGCTCCATGAACCGTTCGCCTTCCGAGTTGGTCAGGTAACCGCCCTCACCACGCGCGCCTTCGGTGATCAGACAGCCAGAGCCGTAGATGCCGGTCGGGTGGAATTGAACGAATTCCATATCCTGCAGCGCCAGACCTGCGCGGGCCACCATGCCGCCACCGTCACCGGTGCAGGTGTGGGCCGATGTTGCGCTGAAATAGGCGCGGCCATAACCGCCTGTCGCCAGCACAACCATCTTGGCGTTGAAGACATGCATCGTTCCGTCATCCAGCTTCCAGCAGACAACGCCCTGACACTGCCCATCTTCGGACATGATTAGGTCGATGGCGAAGTATTCGATATAAAACTCAGCGTTGTTCTTCAGCGACTGACCATACAGTGTGTGCAGGATTGCGTGACCCGTCCGGTCAGCAGCCGCACAGGTCCGCTGCACTGCAGGGCCTTCACCAAACTCGGTGGTGTGACCGCCAAAGGGACGCTGATAGATCTTGCCTTCCTCAGTCCGGCTGAACGGCACGCCATAGTGTTCCAGCTCGTACACAGCCTTGGGGGCCTCACGAGCGAGGTATTCCATCGCGTCTGTGTCACCTAGCCAATCCGAGCCTTTGACGGTGTCGTACATGTGCCACTGCCAGTGGTCCGGGCCCATATTGGACAAAGATGCGGCGATACCGCCCTGCGCGGCCACGGTGTGTGAGCGTGTCGGGAACACCTTCGTGACACATGCCGTGCGCAGACCTTGTTCTGCCATGCCCAGTGTGGCGCGCAGACCAGCGCCGCCAGCGCCGACTACAACCACGTCATATTCGTGTGTTTCGTATTCGTATGCAGCTGTCATTTGATTATTTCCTTACCGCGCGTTTCACAGAGCCAGCTTGATCAGGGCAAACAGCCCTGCAGCCATCAATGTGTAGCCAAACGCCGCGACGGCCATGAGGCTCAGTTTTTCTGCAACACCGTGGACATAGTCTTCGATCGCAACCTGGGTCTCACGCACCAGATGCAGGATGACCACGACCATCGTCAGGCCAGTCACAATCGCCGGGAATGGGCGGCTGTAATAGGCCAGAATCTCTTCGTATGATCTGCCCAACCCGCTTGCGAAGACGAAAACAAAAAGGGGCACCAGAAGGACCAAAGCAGTCGAGCTTACCATCATCTGCCAGTGATGATGTGTGCCTTCTCCGCCAGCACCGGAACCCTGCGCGCGTTTGCGGTCAGTGAGGTAATTCATGGCCAAGCTCCTTAAACCGCAATTGCTGTGATGAATGCGAGGATGGTGGCCAGCACCAGCATGCCGATCCCCATCTTTTCGGAAATACCGACGTCCACGCAATAGCCCAGATCCCAGATCACGTGACGCAGACGACCCAGCATGTGATAGAAGATCGCCCAGGTCGCAGCGAACATCACCAGATCACCCAGCCAGCTTCTCATAAGACTGTCGATGAAATTGAACGACGCCTCGGATGTTGCGGCGGCCAGGAACCACCACACGACAAAGAACGCGATCAACAACGATGCAATTCCCGTGATGCGCACAAGGATCGATGTCATCGAAGTCAGTTGGGGGCGGTAGATCGTGAGGTGAGGTGAAAGAGGGCGGTTGCCCCGATTTACATCGGCCATGTTGGCTCCTTTACGGTTGGCTTCCGAAGGTTTTACCGTTTTTTGCCGTTCTGTCACGTGCTGCAGGTGCAAAAAAGTTCACAATTGACGCAAAATGACGCATATTTGCATTATGTGATCACACAAAATAAGCTCGTGATCACAAAAAGTTTTCCATCCTTTATGATGTTAGCGCCTGCAGACCCGATTCTGTTGTGCGGCTATTTCAGATCAGCGGTTTGCTGGGTCACCTCGCGCAGCAGTTTCTTACGAATCCGCTCGGGATAATCAGCGAACCCCGAGGCCGAAACGACAAACGCCCCCTCGCCCACGATCACATTTTCAAAGAAATATGCGGTCAGATCCGGTTCGCTTTCTTCGATTGCAATCGCGTTCACCGTCACACCGCGTGTCCGCAGAATTCTGTGGACGTCCGATGGTTCCACCCCTTCGTTCGACACACCATCGCCGGAGATATCGATCAGGTGGCGTTTGCAATCCGACACCGTATCGAAATAGGACATGGTCGTTTCCAGCGCCTCGCCAATTGCGGTGGAAAAGTTGCGCCAGACCCTTGGATCGTTGGCTACCTTCACTGCAAACTGATCTATTGCCTCGAAACTGTCGATATGTGTCCACGGGACGGTGACCATCTGACGAGAGGACCCTGTCCACTGCACCAGCATCACGCGGGCTTTCCCGCGCACCAGCGCCTCGGACACAATTGGATCGCGCAACCCCGCAGCAAGGCCATCCATCTGAATTCGATACTCGGTCGAATCCACCGAGCCCGAGACATCTACGGCCAGCGCCAATGCCAGATCGCAGGCATAAGCGGGTGGCGTCAGACAGGCGCAGGCAGCTATCGTGCGAAACAACGTCATGACCACAGCCTAGCACGATTGGCGCTGGCTGCGATCAAATGAATGTCACCACTAGTGTCAGATCGGCATCAGGGCCCAGTAATCCAGATCAAGCAGGACATTGGGCAGATACCGACCATCTTCGTTTTTCAATTCAAACGGCGCGCCGCCCTTTGTGGCGACCAGCCGCAGGCGCACCGCACCAACACCCGGAATGGCGGTTTCCGCCTTATCCAAAACTTCGGACCAGGCTTTGATCGTGTCGCCCGCAAAACAGGGGTTCGCATGCGCGCCACCGTTCAGGCCAACGATCATCTGTGCGTTAGCCAACCCGTTGAACGACAAGGTCCGCGCCATGGAAATCACGTGACCGCCATAGATCAGCCGCCCTTCGGGGCGGAAGGTCAGATCGAAATGCACCTTGGCGGTGTTCTGCCACAGGCGGGTGGCCAGCATATGCTCGGCCTCTTCGACCGTGACGCCATCGACGTGATCGATTTTCTCGCCAATCTCATAGTCGCCCCAGCGATGCGCCTCGCCAGCCTGAGCAAAATCGTACTGAGAGAAATCAAGGCCCTCGGGCGCGATCAGATCCTTTGCGTCCAGCGCCTTTTTCAGTTCGGGCACCACAGTCTCGGGCGCGGGCGCATCCATATCCGATTTCCGCACCATCACCCAACGCACATATTCGATGACGACTTCATCGCGCTGGTTCAGACCACGCGTGCGAACCCAGACAACGCCGGTCTTGCCATTCGAGTTCTGTTTGAGACCGATCACCTCGGATTCCGAGCGCAAGGTATCGCCGGGATAGACCGGCTTAAGCCAGCGCCCTTCGGCATAGCCCAGATTAGCCACGGCATTCAGCGAAATATCCGGGACAGTTTTGCCAAACACGACATGAAACGCCGCCAGGTCATCAATGGGACATTGCGGCAGACCACAATTCCGGGCGAATTCGTCCGAGGAATACAGCGCATGCCGCGCCGGATAGAGCGCGTGGTACAACGCCCGCTCGCCATTGGTCACCGTGCGCGGCACGGCATGGTGCAATACCTGACCAATGGAATAGTCCTCAAAAAAGCGGCCCGGATTGGTTTTTGCCATTATTGCTGTCCCAGTTTCATGTCAGGTGAATAGTCGGCCCCGACCTCTTTGGTCACGGCTTGCGCGCAGCGCATCATGCGGCTGTTTTCGTCATAGGCATAGGACGGGTCGCCATACAGCTCCCACCCTTTTGCTAGTGCGTCTGTTACTTTGTGGCAGAAGGCCGAGGTGTCTTCTTCGGTTAACAAACGGTAGAGTTTTGCCATGATGTCAAATCCTTACGAGGGGAACGGCGACGGGCCGACCAGCCCGTGAACGTAACCGATGACACCCAGCAGCACGATCGAGGCCACAAAGAACATCGCGTCTTTGCCGTAGGTTCCGGGTTCACCGGGCGTCCAGTCAGGTTCAGACTTGTTGATTACGATCACCTCAACCACAGCCCAGGCCAACAATCCGCCAAACAGGATGATCGAGGCCAGATCCCCATTCACCAGCAAATGCGCAAAAGCCCACAGTTTGAACCCGCCCAGCATCGGGTGGCGGAGCTTATTCAGAAGACGGCCCTTGGTTCCGGCGGGGCTCAACATGAAGATCGCGATCAACACCAGCAGGTTGTTGATGTGAATCATGAAGGCAGGCGGGGCCCAGACATAGATGAAATCGGTCATGCGATAGCCGAAGATCATCAGCAGGATCGACGCCACCAGCGCCAGCGCAACCGCGCCCTTGCCAGCGTCGCCCATCGCAGCGCGCCGCTCTGGCATAAAACGTTTGAACAGATGTGCGGCCCACCATAGCGCCACACCAAGAATCAGAAGAACAAAGCCCATGCTGGCTTACCCCGCTTGCAAAGCTGTAATCGCCTCCGCTTTTGCCAGAATTTCGCGGGCAGTTACAACGTGCAGATTTTCAACGATCTTGCCGTCGACCACGGCAACGCCCTGCCCCTGCCTCTCAACTTCTTCAAAAGCGGCAATCTGGCGACGGGCCAGATCTATCTCGGTCTCCGACGGGGCATAGGCCGCGTTGGTGACATCGACCTGCGCGGGGTGGATCAGGGTTTTTCCGTCAAAGCCCATGTCGCGGCCCTGGGCACATTCGGCAGCCAGACCTTCGGTGTCCTTGAATGCGTTGTAGACACCATCGACAACGATCAGTCCCTCAGCCTTGGCGGCCAACAGACACAGGCCCAGAGAAGTCATCAAGGGCAGACGATCCGGGCGGAAGCGGGTTTGCAACTCCTTCGCCAGATCATTTGTACCCATGACAAACCCCGCCATCAGCGGATGAGCGGCAATCTCGGCCGCGTTCAGCATCCCGCGAGGGGTTTCCATCATCGCCCAGATTGGCAGGTCACCGGTAATCGCGGCCAGCGCGTCCACATCTGCAGCCGAGTTCACCTTGGGCAGCAAGACCACATCGGCATCCATCTCGCGCACGGCCTCGGCGTCAGCACGGCCCCATTCGGTATCCAGACCGTTGATGCGCACGATCTTGACCCGTTCGCCATAGCCGCCCGCGGCCAGAGCCGCCTTAAGCGTTTCGCGTGCATTGCCCTTCTCATCGGCAGAAACCGCGTCTTCAAGATCAAAAATGATCGCGTCCACAGGCAAAGTGCGTGCCTTGTCCAGCGCCCGGTCTTTCGAACCGGGGATATAAAGAACAGAGCGATAGGGACGCTGGCGCGGGTCCATTGGCTTCTCCCGAAGAAATAAAGTTGCGCGGAATGGGGCATTTTTTGTCGGAAAGTTCAAGCGCAAAATCGCCGCATCGCAGCATTCGCGACGCAACGTGCGTTCCTTTAACCGGATTTCGGTCCAACGGCGGCACCCTGACCGGCAAAGGAAATCGAAAAGGGTCAAAGATGCACAAGATACTGCTGAAGATGACGATGGGCCTTGGAATCATGGTTCTGGCTGCACAACAGGCCCACGCCCGCAACTGTGCACCACGTGACGAGGTGATAAAACGGTTGACCGAAACTTATGGCGAAACGCGCCAGGGGATCGGCATCGCGCGTCAAGGCGCGGTGATGGAGCTTTATGCGTCGGACCAAAGCGGCAGCTGGACGATCACCGTGACACTGCCGGATGGCATGACCTGCCTTGTTGCCTCGGGTCGGGCTTATGAAATGACCGCCGAAGCCCTGCCGCCTAACGTCTGATCAGGTCAAAGCGTCCCAGATCAACTTACTGCCTGTGAGCGTCAGCAGAACGTAAGCAATGCCAAAAAACAAGCGCTCGGACAGCATGAAATGCGCCCGCACACCCAGCCACGCCCCAAGAATCGCGAACGGGGTCAGCAACAGGTCGGCCCAAGCGGTGTGCCATGTGAAAAGGCCGAGATAGGCGTAAGGCACAAATTTCGTGATGTTGATGACCCAGAAGGCCAATACAGTGCTGGCCTGAAACTCGGTCTTCGACAGGCGTTGCGACAACAGGTAAACGGCCGCGGGCGGGCCGCCCGCATGGCTGACAAAACTGGTGAAGCCAGCAACCAACCCAGCGAACAGCCCGGCGGGGGCAGGCAGTCTGTTTGTAAAGCCGCGCACCCAGCCTTTGGATTGACTGACATGCCAAACGACAAAACCAATGGAAATCCCCCCGATCAGTAGGCGCAGCAGATCGTCATCGGTGGCGCGATAAAGCCATGCGCCCAACGCCACGCCGGGCACCGCCCCAAGGATCAACAGGCGCGAATCCGGCCAGCTCCAGCGTTTCCAATAGGGCCCAAGAGTTGCAACATCGATCACCATTAAGATTGGCAGCATGAGGGCCAGTGCCTGCCCCGGCTCCAATATCAGCGCCAGAATCGATGAGGACGCAAAGGCCACGCCCGAGCCAAAGCCACCCTTCGAAATACCCGCAAAGATCACAGCCGGGATCGCTACAACAAAAAACATCAGGTTCAATTCGAACATGCAGCGCCCCGGTTTCGGCCTGTATCCTTGGCCGTTTAGCGCAATCAGCCCAGGCAGTGCAAACGGTATGCGGTTGCATGCCGCGCCGCTGAACACTTGCGCGAAAGCCATTTAGCGACTAGCACAGCCGCGATTTCAATTCCGACCGGAGATTTTCCAAATGGCCAGACCCAAGATTGCGCTTATCGGCGCTGGGAACATCGGCGGCACGCTTGCGCACCTCGCAGCTGTCAAAGAACTGGGTGACGTTGTCCTGTTCGACATCGCAGACGGACTGCCGCAGGGCAAAGCGCTCGACATCGCCGAA
The DNA here is from genome assembly GCF_003318255.1 of Ruegeria sp. A3M17. Taxonomy (GTDB): domain Bacteria; phylum Pseudomonadota; class Alphaproteobacteria; order Rhodobacterales; family Rhodobacteraceae; genus Ruegeria. The sequence continues at coordinate 72,738 of NZ_QOCF01000040.1, read as the reverse complement.
TCCGGCCCCTCGGAAGGGTTCGACGCAGCCATGTCCGGCACCAGCGACTATGCCGATATCGCAGGCGCAGACGTCTGCATCGTCACCGCTGGCGTCGCCCGCAAACCTGGCATGAGCCGCGATGACCTGCTGGGCATTAACCTAAAAGTCATGAAGTCGGTTGGCGAAGGCATTGCAGCCCACGCACCCGACGCGTTCGTGATCTGCATCACCAACCCGCTGGACGCGATGGTCTGGGCTCTGCGTGAGTTCTCGGGCCTGCCGCACAACAAAGTCTGTGGCATGGCTGGTGTTCTGGACTCGGCACGTTTCGCACACTTCCTGTCGGAAGAGTTCAACGTCTCGATGCGCGACGTCACCGCGTTTGTTCTGGGCGGCCACGGCGACACCATGGTGCCGTCGGTTCGTTATTCGACCGTTGCCGGTATCCCCCTGCCCGATCTGGTCGAGATGGGCTGGACCACGCAGGACAAACTGGACGCCATCGTTCAGCGCACCCGTGATGGCGGTGCCGAAATCGTTGGCCTGCTGAAGACCGGTTCGGCCTATTACGCGCCTGCCACGTCGGCGATCGAAATGGCCGAAGCCTATCTGAAAGACCAGAAACGCGTTCTGCCTTGCGCCGCCTATTGCAACGGTGAGCTGGGCGTGGATGGCATGTATGTTGGGGTACCGACCGTGATCGGTGCCGGTGGCGTCGAACGGATCGTCGACATCAAGCTGAACGAAGACGAACAAGCCGGGTTCGACAATTCGGTCAACGCCGTCAAAGGCCTGATCGAAGCGTGCAAGGGCATCGACAGCTCGCTGGCCTGATCCCTCTGCAAAGATAATTCAGAACCCGGTTCACCATTGGTGAGCCGGGTTTTTCTTTGGACGATTACGGCGCCATTGAATCGACATGTCCCCGGCACAGCTGCCATGTAAACGTTTGAATCCGCCATTTCGGCGGACGGCTAGGTTTAGCGCTAGCTGAATTCTCTCTTTATTCTAAAGGCCGTCACCTACGACGAATCAAACGGGTTATCTTCATTGCATTTTGTGATCACACCCAAAAAAACCGTGATCACAAATAATGAAAATCTTCGTGAAAAACTGCTTCCCTGTCAAAAAACCCTTTAAACTTGCCCCCTAGACACCCCTATAACGGTGTAACGCAGTCAGACAGGACAGTTTCGATGAACATTCACGAATATCAGGCCAAAGCGCTTCTTCGCAGCTATGGCGCTCCGGTCTCCGAAGGTCGCGCGGTTCTGCGCGCTGAGGAAGCCAAAACCGCAGCCGGTGAACTGGATGGCCCGCTCTGGGTTGTCAAAGCACAGATCCACGCGGGTGGCCGCGGCAAGGGCTCCTTCAAAGAGGCTGACGCCGGTGAAAAAGGCGGTGTTCGTCTGACCAAGTCGGTGGAAGAAGCATCCGAGGAAGCCAAGAAGATGCTGGGCCGTACGCTGGTCACGCATCAAACCGGCCCTGCGGGCAAGCAAGTCAACCGCATCTACATCGAAGCCGGTTCCGGCATCGAGCGTGAACTGTACCTGGCCCTGCTGGTTGATCGCCAGACCAGCCGCATCTCATTCGTCTGCTCCACCGAAGGCGGCATGGACATCGAAGAAGTGGCTGCGGCAACACCCGAGAAAATCCTGTCCTTCTCGGTCGACCCCGCGACCGGCTATCAGCCTTATCATGGCCGTCGCATCGCCTTCTCGCTGGGCCTGCAAGGCGCTCAGGTCAAGCAATGCGTCAAATTGATGAGCCAGCTATACGCCGCCTTCGTCGAGAAGGACATGGAGATGCTGGAGATCAACCCGCTGATCGTGTCCGACAAGGGCGACCTCAAGGTGTTGGACGCCAAAGTCAGTTTTGACGGCAACGCGATGTACCGCCACCCGGATATTTCAGAACTGCGCGACACCACCGAGGAAGACCCCAAGGAACTGGAAGCCAGCAAATACGACCTGAACTATATTGCGCTGGATGGTGAGATCGGCTGCATGGTCAACGGCGCTGGTCTGGCGATGGCGACGATGGATATCATCAAGCTCTACGGTGCCGAGCCTGCCAACTTCCTCGACGTGGGCGGCGGTGCCACCAAAGAGAAAGTGACCGAGGCGTTCAAGATCATTACTTCGGACCCGCAGGTCAAAGGCATTCTGGTCAACATCTTCGGCGGTATCATGCGCTGCGACGTCATCGCCGAGGGCGTTGTCGCCGCGGTGAAAGAGGTCGGCCTGCAAGTTCCGCTGGTCGTGCGTCTGGAAGGCACGAACGTTGAGAAGGGCAAAGAGATCATCAACACCTCTGGCCTGGACGTGATCGCGGCGGACAACCTGAAAGACGGTGCCGAGAAGATCGTGAAGGCGGTTAAGGGTTGAGGCTCACCGCCAGAATACTCCAAGTGCTTGCAGTTGCCCCTTTGGCGCTGATGGCATGGGGATTTTTGGCATTACAGAAGTGCCGATGCGTAGTGATTGGACCAGAAGACATGAACTGCCCTTGTGAGCGCGACATGTTCGGAGAGATCGCAGCACAAATGGCCGTGGTATTAGGCCTCCTCGGAGTTCTTTTTCTAGTCGTCGTATCGGCCGTTTTTCTGCATTTTAGTAAAAAAGGAAGGGTCTGACCTATGGCAGTCCTCATCGACGAAAATACCAAAGTGATCTGTCAGGGCTTTACCGGCTCGCAGGGCACATTCCACAGCGAACAGGCCATCGCCTATGGCACCAAGATGGTTGGCGGCGTGACCCCCGGCAAAGGCGGGATGACCCATCTTGACCTGCCCGTGTTCAACTCGGTCCACGAGGCCAAGCATGTGACCGAAGCCAACGCCAGCGTGATCTATGTGCCTCCGCCCTTTGCAGCTGACTCGATCCTCGAGGCGATTGATGCCGAGATGGAGGTGATCGTCTGCATCACCGAAGGCATCCCGGTTCTGGACATGATGAAGGTGAAGCGCGCGCTGGAAGGCAGCAAGTCACGCCTGATCGGGCCGAACTGCCCCGGTGTGATTACGCCCAACGCCTGCAAGATCGGCATCATGCCCGGCCACATTCACAAACGCGGGAGCGTGGGTGTCGTTTCCCGCTCGGGTACGCTTACTTATGAAGCTGTGAAACAGACAACAGACGTAGGCCTGGGCCAGTCCACCTGTGTGGGCATCGGCGGCGACCCGATCAAAGGGACTGAGCATATCGACGTGCTGGAATGGTTCCTAGCCGATGACGAAACCCACTCGATTATCATGATCGGTGAGATCGGCGGCTCGGCCGAGGAAGAAGCCGCGCAGTTCCTGGCGGATGAGGCCAAGAAGGGCCGTTCTAAACCGACTGCTGGTTTCATCGCTGGCCGCACCGCCCCTCCGGGCCGCCGCATGGGCCACGCAGGCGCGATCGTCGCCGGTGGCAAAGGCGGTGCCGAAGACAAGATCGAAGCGATGCGTTCGGCCGGTATCGTCGTGGCCGAAAGCCCGGCGCAGCTGGGTGAGGCTGTGCTGGAAGCGATTGGGTAAGTGATCGCTCTCCGGGCATACGCTCTGAGGGCTAAGCCCGAAAAGAGGGTGGGCGAAAAACGCCCGCCCTCCTCGCCTTTGGCGTATCTTTGGTCTCTGCTTTTGGCGGTAACTTTAGCATTCTCTGCATCTGAGCAAGCCGAAGCAAAAGTTTGTAGCGTTCTTATCGGCTGGACAAGCGAGGGACAATTCATCCGGGACGAGGCTTGCGAGACTCACTACATCGCCAAAGAAAGAGGGTTTTCCGAACTCAAATTGTCCGGAAGCCAGAAGTACCAGTTTCGCTTTCGAGCAAGTAAAGACTCCACCAAGGATGTGATCGTGAAACGCGTTGGTTATGTTTGCGGATTGGTTGGCAGCGACAGCGCTGAATTCACTGCCAATCGAGGTACGCGGAACGCTCTAATCGTATCTTTTTCGTGTAATGGAATAGTTGGGTGATTGACCAGATATGACCTTCTCCGACGCCATACGCACCTGTTTCTCCAAGTTTTTCACCTTCTCAGGTCGTGCCTCGCGGCTCGAATACTGGTTCTTTTTCCTGTTCATCGTGATCTGGAGCTTTATCGCCGGGGTCATCGATTGGCAGTTCTTCACACAGGTCGCAACAACTCAGACCGATGAAGTCAAACAAGTCACCGCGACATCCAACCAGCCGGTGCAAAGCATCGTCAGCTTGATCGTGTTCATCCCGCATCTGGCCGTCGCGTGGCGACGGATGCATGACACCGGGCGCAGCGGGCTTTTTGCCTTGCTTCCGATCCTGCTGATTGCCGGCGCCTTTACTGTGCTGATCTTTGGCATCGGGCTGTCCGACCAGTTCCAGCATGGCGGGGGTTTGAACATCCTGTTCACCCGCGCGACTTTATTGATTGTTATACCGACCCTCCTAATCCTGATGATCTCGCCCCTCCTGGTCCTTTGGTGGCTGACCCGCCCCAGCCAGCCAGGCACTAACCAATACGGTCCCAACCCAACAGAGGTAGCCCAATGACCGAACATACGCCCAACTCTGCCTTTCATGCCTCAAGCTTTATGCAGGGGCATAATGCTGAATATCTGGAGCAGCTTTATGCCCAGTACGCCAAGGACCCGAACGCTGTAGATGCGGCCTGGGTCGATTTTTTCCGGGCGATGGGCGACGCCACGCCGGACGTCCAGCGCGAGGCCGAAGGGCCATCCTGGGCTCGGACCGACTGGCCTCCGATGCCGACGGATGACCTGACTGGCGCGTTGACGGGCGAATGGGCCGAAATCGACGCCAAGGCGGCAGGCGACAAGATTAAGGACAAGGCCGAGGCCAAGGGCGTTCAGGTCAGCGAAGACCAAATCAAACGTGCCGTTCTGGACAGTCTGCGGGCACTGATGCTGATCCGGGCTTATCGTATCCGGGGCCATCTGGCCGCTAATCTGGACCCGTTGGGCATGCGGGCCGCCAGTACCCACCCGGAACTGGACCCCAGAACGTATGGCTTCACCGAAACCGACATGGACCGGCCGATCTTTATCGACAACGTGCTGGGTCTGCAGATGGCCAGCATGCGCCAGATTGTCGAGATCGTGAAACGGACCTATTGCGGCACCTTCGCCCTGCAGTACATGCATATCTCAAATCCGGAAGAAGCCGCTTGGCTGAAAGAACGGATCGAAGGGTACGGCAAGGAAATCCAGTTCACCAAGGAAGGCCGCAAGGCGATCCTGAACAAGATGGTCGAGGCCGAAGGCTTCGAGAAGTTCCTGCATGTAAAATACATGGGCACCAAGCGTTTCGGCCTGGACGGCGGCGAAGCCTTGATCCCCGCGATGGAGCAGATCATCAAGCGCGGTGGTGCGCTGGGTGTCAGTGATATCGTCATCGGCATGCCCCACCGCGGTCGACTGAACATTCTGGCCAACGTGATGCGCAAGCCCTATCGCGCGATCTTCAACGAATTCCAGGGCGGCAGTTTCAAGCCCGAGGACGTCGACGGTTCGGGCGATGTGAAGTATCACCTCGGTGCGTCCAGCGACCGTGAGTTTGATGATAACAGCGTCCACCTGTCGCTGACTGCAAACCCCTCACACCTTGAGGCGGTGAACCCGGTTGTTTTGGGTAAGGTCCGCGCCAAGCAGGATCAGTTGGGCGACGAAGACCGGACCAGGGTCATGGGAATCCTGTTGCATGGTGATGCGGCTTTTGCTGGTCAGGGTGTTGTGGCCGAAGGATTCGGCCTGTCCGGCCTTAAGGGTCACAAGACCGGCGGCACGATGCATATCGTGGTGAACAACCAGATCGGCTTTACCACCGCGCCGCATTTCAGCCGCTCCAGCCCCTACCCCACCGATATCGCCCTGATGGTTGAGGCACCGATCTTCCACGTGAATGGCGACGATCCCGAGGCTGTAACACATGCCGCCAAGGTTGCGACCGAATTCCGGCAGAAGTTCCACAAGGACGTGGTTATCGACATCTTCTGCTATCGCCGGTTCGGGCATAACGAGGGCGATGAGCCCATGTTCACCAACCCGATCATGTACAAGAAGATCAAGACGCATAAGACCACGCTGTCGCTGTACACCGAGCGCTTGGTCAAAGACGGCCTGATCCCCGAAGGCGAAATCGAGGATATGAAGGCGGCCTTCCAGGCGCATCTGAATGATGAGTTCGAGGCGGGCAAAGACTATAAGCCCAACAAGGCTGACTGGCTGGACGGGCGCTGGTCGCATCTGGACAAGAACAAAGATGAATATGTCCGCGGCGACACTGCAATTAAACCGGAAACGCTGGCGCAGATTGGCAACGCGCTGAGCCACACACCAGAAGATATCGCAGTGCACCGTACCGTCTCGCGTCTTCTGGATCAAAAGAAACAGATGTTCGAAAGCGGCAAAGGGTTTGACTGGGCGACTGGTGAGGCTCTGGCCTTTGGCTCTCTGCTGACCGAAGGCTATCCGGTGCGCCTGTCAGGGCAGGATGCGACGCGCGGGACGTTCAGTCAGCGTCACTCGGGTTTCATACATCAGGAAACTGAAGAACGGTACTATCCGCTGAACAACATTCGTGAGGGCCAGTCGAAATACGATGTAATCGACTCGATGCTCAGCGAATATGCGGTGCTGGGCTTTGAATATGGATTCTCACTGGCGGAACCAAATGCACTGACCCTGTGGGAAGCGCAGTTTGGTGATTTTGCCAACGGCGCGCAAATCATGTTCGACCAGTTCATCAGCTCGGGCGAAAGCAAATGGCTGCGTATGTCCGGACTGGTGTGCCTGTTGCCACACGGCTTCGAGGGTCAGGGGCCTGAACACTCGTCAGCACGTCTGGAACGGTTCCTGCAGATGTGTGGTCAGGACAATTGGATCGTGGCCAACTGCACGACACCCGCGAACTATTTTCACATCCTGCGCCGTCAGCTGCACAGGACCTTCCGCAAGCCGCTGATCCTGGTGACGCCCAAGTCGTTACTGCGCCACAAGCTGGCGGTCAGCACAGCAGAAGAGTTCACCACCGGCTCTAGCTTCCATCGCGTGTTGTGGGACGATGCACAACACGGAAACTCGGAAACCAAATTGGTCAAGGACGACAAGGTCAAACGCGTGGTGATGTGTTCCGGTAAGGTCTACTACGATCTGCTGGAAGAGCGCGATGAGCGCGGCATCGATGATGTCTATCTGATGCGGATTGAGCAGTTCTATCCCTTCCCGGCGCATTCGCTGATCAACGAGCTTGAGCGCTTTAAGGGTGCCGAAATGATCTGGTGCCAGGAGGAACCCAAGAACCAGGGTGCCTGGACCTTTATCGAACCGAATATCGAATGGGTTCTGACCCGCATCGGCGCCAAGCACACTCGGCCGCGTTATGTCGGCCGCTCCACATCGGCTTCTCCCGCGACGGGTCTGGCCAGCCAACACAAAGCCCAACAAGCAGCGCTGGTCGACGAAGCGCTGAGCATTGAAGGAAAATAATCGATGTCCATTGAAGTTCGAGTTCCCACGCTTGGCGAGTCGGTAACCGAAGCCACGGTTGCGACATGGTTCAAGAAACCCGGCGACGCCGTCGCGGTTGATGAAATGTTGTGTGAGTTGGAGACTGACAAGGTCACCGTCGAAGTGCCCTCTCCTGCCGCTGGCGTGATGGGCGAAATCGTCGCCGCCGAAGGCGAAACCGTTGGCGTTGATGCGTTGCTGGCCACAATCGTTGCAGGTGAAGGCGCAGCCCCTGCCCCAGCAGCCGCGCCGGCCCCGGCGGCTGCGGCAGCTCCGGCGGCGTCTGGTGGCAGTGTTGACGTCATGGTGCCGACCTTGGGTGAATCCGTGACCGAAGCGACCGTTTCGACATGGTTCAAGCAGGTCGGCGACAGCGTCGCGCAGGACGAGATGCTGTGTGAGCTGGAAACCGACAAGGTCTCGGTCGAGGTTCCGGCCCCGGCTGCGGGTGTTTTGGCAGAAATCGTTGCCCCCGAAGGCGCAACAGTTGAGGCGTCGGCCAAACTGGCGGTGATTTCGGGCGCAGCGGCAGGGTCCGTCGCTGCTCCAGCAGCTGCGGCGGCAGCCCCGGCTGCAGCAGCAAGCACCGGCAAGGACATCGCCAACGCGCCATCCGCCGAAAAAGCTATGGCAGAGGCCGGTTTGTCCGCGGACCAGGTCACCGGCACCGGTCGTGATGGTCGGATCATGAAAGAGGATGTTGCCCGCGCAGCGACAGCGGCTGCAGCCCCAGCTCCTGCGGCGGCCGCCCCGACCCCAGCGCAAGCGCCTCGGGCGCCGGTTGCAGCGCAGGATGCCGCCCGCGAAGAACGTGTGCGCATGACCCGCCTGCGCCAAACCATCGCCAAACGTTTGAAAGATGCGCAGAACACCGCTGCAATCCTGACCACCTTCAACGAGGTGGACATGACCGAGGTGATGGGCCTGCGCAATGAATACAAAGAGCTGTTCCTGAAAAAGCACGGCGTGAAACTGGGCTTTATGTCCTTCTTCACCAAGGCGTGCTGCCACGCGCTGAAAGAGGTTCCGGAAGTCAACGCCGAGATCGATGGCACGGACATCGTCTACAAGAACTTCGTGCACATGGGCGTTGCCGCCGGTACGCCGCAAGGTCTGGTTGTTCCTGTCATCCGCGACGCCGACAGCATGTCCTTCGCGGAAATCGAGAAGGCCATCGCCGAAAAGGGCAAGCGCGCCCGTGATGGCAAGTTGTCCATGGCAGAGATGCAGGGCGGCACCTTCACCATCTCGAATGGTGGCGTCTATGGCTCGCTGATGTCGTCACCGATCCTGAACCCGCCGCAGTCGGGTATCCTTGGCATGCACAAGATCCAGGACCGTCCAATGGTCATCAATGGTGAGATCAAGATCCGCCCGATGATGTATCTGGCACTGTCCTATGACCACCGGATTGTTGACGGCAAGGGCGCGGTGACGTTCCTTGTACGTGTGAAAGAGGCGCTAGAAGATCCGCGCCGTCTGCTGATGGATCTGTAATCATGGCAACACATGTACTCTGGCAAGCTGACGTGGCCGACTTTGATGTCTGGCTGAAGGTGTTTGAAGAAGACAAACCGATGAGGGAGGCCGCGGGCATCCGCGACCTCCACATCTGGAAAGATCCTGATCGAAAGGACCACGCGGTCGCGTTGTTCGAGATCACCGATCTCGACCGAGCCCAGAGCTTCATCGAATCCGAAGAGCTGGCCATGCACCACGAACGTGGTGGCGTGGCACATATCCAGACCAAGGTTCTGGACCCTGTCTGAAAGCATGAGGCTGCGCCTCCCCATTGGGGGAGCGGAGCAAACGGGTAACGCGATGACTTTCGACCGCGCAAAGGGAACCACTGGATGACCCCGGAACTAACCGTCCTGACCCTTGCCGCATTACTGTGGGTCGCGCAATTCGTGGTCTATCTGGCTGCAGGACACGGTAGGATTGACCTTGGCCTTGCGGTTGGCCCGCGAGATATCCCTTTTGACAAACCGGGGGTTTCGGGGCGTCTGCACCGCGCCCTCAGCAACCACACCGAAGGGTTGGTTCTGTTCGCAAGTGCGGCGCTTGTCGTGACGGTTTCGGGCCAATCGAACGGTTTCACAGCTGCGTGTAGCTGGATCTATTTGATCGCCCGCATCCTCTACGTCCCCGCCTACGCATTGGGCTGGACGCCTTGGCGAACCGTGATTTGGATCGTTGGCTTGTTGGCCAACACTGTAATGTTGCTGGCGGCTGTCTTTTGATTCAGTCGCTGGCGTGGATAAAGTAATGGGGAAACGCCCTGGCGCGCATACAAATGTCGCCATCCCCGTAATCGATAAGGACCTGACACATGGCAAATTATGACGTTATCGTAATCGGATCAGGCCCCGGCGGCTATGTTTGCGCCATCCGCTGCGCTCAGCTGGGTCTGAAGACTGCCTGCGTCGAAGGGCGTGAAACTCTGGGCGGCACGTGCCTGAACGTGGGCTGCATCCCATCCAAGGCACTGTTGCATGCCAGCCATCAGCTGCACGAGGCCGAGCACAACTTTGCTAAGATGGGCCTGAAGGGCAAAAGCCCCTCGGTCGACTGGAAACAGATGCAGGGCTACAAGCAGGAAACGATCGACGGCAACACCAAAGGCATCGAGTTTCTGTTCAAAAAGAACAAGATTGACTGGTTGAAAGGCTGGGGCTCGATCCCTGCCGCGGGTCAGGTCAAAGTGGGTGACGAGGTTCACACCGCCAAGAACATCATTATCGCATCCGGGTCCGAACCGTCCTCGCTGCCCGGCGTCGACGTTGACGAAAAGGTTGTGGTGACTTCGACCGGCGCTCTGTCGCTGAACAAGGTTCCAAGGAAGATGGTGGTCATCGGCGCGGGTGTGATCGGGCTGGAACTGGGCTCGGTCTATCAGCGCCTGGGAGCTGAGGTGACAGTGGTCGAATTCCTCGACGCGATCACCCCCGGCATGGACCCCGAAGTTCAGAAAACCTTCCAGCGCATCCTCAAGAAACAAGGCCTTAAATTTGTCATGGGTGCGGCGGTTCAAAAGACCGAAGCCACCAAAACCAAGGCCAAAGTGACCTACAAACTGCGCAAGGATGACAGCGAACATGTGATCGAGGCTGATACAGTACTGGTCGCCACTGGACGCAAACCGTACTCGGATGGTTTGGGTCTGGAAGCGTTAGGTGTTGAAATTACACCGCGTGGTCAGATCAAAGTGGGGGCCGATTGGCAGACAAACGTGCCGGGCATTTACGCCATCGGTGACGTGACCGAAGGCCCCATGCTGGCGCATAAGGCCGAAGACGAAGGTATGGCTGCAGCCGAGCAGGTTGCGGGCAAGCATGGGCACGTGAACTACGGCGTCATCCCGGGTGTGATCTACACATGGCCCGAGGTTGCCAATGTGGGAGAAACCGAAGAGACGCTGAAAGAACAGGGCCGCGTCTATAAGGTCGGCAAGTTCATGTTCATGGGCAACGGCCGCGCCAAGGCGAACTTGATGACCGATGGGTTTGTCAAAATCCTAGCTGACAAGGAAACCGACCGCATTCTGGGCTGCCACATAATCGGCCCGGGCGCTGGCGACCTGATCCACGAAGTCTGTGTCGCGATGGAGTTCGGCGCCTCGGCCGAGGATCTGGCCCTGACTTGCCACGCCCACCCAACGTATTCGGAAGCCGTGCGTGAGGCTGCGTTGGCATGTGGCGACGGACCAATCCACAGCTGATAAAACAACCCCGGCACCCGTCAGGCTGCCGGGGTTAACCACGCGTCCAGATAGATTTCTAACCTATCTGAAAAGCTCTCTGCCTCATGCAGCGCGCAGAACTTCAGCGACATGGACTGAATAGCAAAGGCCTGAACCCCCTCGGCCAACAAATCGGGGGAAATGTCTTTGCGAACCTTCGCGGTTTCCAACCAGCCAGCAACAAGATGGACATAGCGCTCGAAGCAGCGTGCTATGGGCCCGATCTCGGTGATTGCCGTAGCGCCTGAGTACCGAATGATCAGATCAAACACATAGCGCTCGGACGTCATGAAGGCGTGGATCGGTTGCAGGGCATCGGCGATTTCGGGGGCCGTGTGTGGGGCGGAGCCCTGTTCGACCTGATCGAAACAGGCAACCAGCCTCTCACCAATCAACATTTCCATTAGAGCGTCCTTGTCCCGGAAATGCGCAAAAAAGGTTCCCTTTGCGACCCCGGCGGCCTGAACCACGTCTTCCACCCGCAAAGCCTGATAGCCGTTTCTCTCGATAACGTCCTCTGCGGCCTCGATTAGTCGGGCGCGCGTTTTAAGGGTTCTCTTTTGAACTGTCTTTTGCATATGCCCTGTTCGCATGTTTTTTGACCGTGGTCAAATTTAGTAATTGACCACGGTCATTTTTTTCACTTATAAATTGACCACGGTCATTTTTGGAGATTCGCGATGCAACCTAAGAAAATCCTGATCCTCGATGGACACCCAGGCGAAACCAGCCTGTCCCGAACATTTGCTGAAACCTATGCCGACGCGGCCAAACGACAGGGGCACGAAGTTCGCATGATTCACCTGAGCGACTTGCAGTTTGACCATGACTTCGGTCAGGGAAACTACGAAGACTTCAAACCGTTGGAACCCGCATTGGAACAAGTGTTGCAGGATTTTGAATGGAGCGAACACCTTGTCCTGACGGCACCGATGTGGTGGGGCGGCTTGCCGGCCAAGCTGAAAGGTTTGATTGACCGGGCATTCATCCCCGGGCGCACCTTCGACACGCGGAATACTACAAGGATCGGCTTTCCAGCACCTATGCTGACAGGGCGCACGGCGCGGGTCATCCTGACCTCTGACACGCCGGGCTGGTTCATGCGTTTCATCTACAGGCAAGCACTGATCCGCCAGATCCGCGATCAGATTCTGGGATTTGTCGGCTTCAAACCGACCCGGTTCACTTACTTTTCGGGCGCCAGCTATCCCAAACCCGGCAGCGTGGATCGTTGGATATCAAAGGTATCCCGGATCGGTGCCGCGGCAGCCTGATCCCGTGCCTACCACATCGTCTTCGCGGCGCGCACACCCCATTCCTGATCATATTGCGTGCCACCTTCCTCGCCGTCTGACGCTTCGGCGAGGATTTCACCGACGGTCGGCACATGCGCGGTTTCGTCGCCGCTGACCCAGGTACGAGCCCGCATCAACGCGCGGGCACATTGGGTGTAAATTTCAGTGATTTCGATAACGATCACTGTTGCTGGTCCTTTGCCCTGCTTTTCGAACCGCGCGCGCAAAACTTCATCAGCCGTCACATGCGCCGTTCCATTCAACCGCACAACAGTGTTAGACCCCGGCACCATGAACATCAACGACACTCGCGGGTCGCGGACGATATTGCGCAGACTGTCCAGCCGGTTATTCCCGCGCCAATCGGGCATCGCCAGTGTGTGCGGATCAAGTTCCAGTACAACCGGGCCGTCGTCACCTCGCGGGCTGCCATCGACACCCTCGGGCCCAACGGTGCTGAGGATGCACAGGCGCGACGCCATGATCCATTTGCGATAAAGCGGTGTGAGCTGTCTGGCCACTTTGCGCAATGCAGGCGCGCCCGGCGTCCCGTAGAGCGCCTCGAGCGTTGCGATGTCCTTAATGAGCTCCATCCGGTTCAAACCCCACTTCTCGCATCAATGCATTGGATCGTGTTTCGATCACGTCTTCCAGACGCCCAAGAAATTGATCCCGCCCCACACCCGATTCGATCGGGTCAAGAAAGTCGACAATTGCAAGACCAGGTTTGCGCATAACCCCGGTACGCGGCCAGAAAACACCGGCATTCGTCGCAACCGGCACACAAGGAAAGCCCAGCCCTTCATACAGAACCGCCGTCCCGACCTTGTAGGGTTTCTTCGCCCCCGGTGCGACGCGTGTGCCCTGCGGGTAAATCACAAGCTGCCCGGGCTCTGAGAACTCTTTGGCCACGTCTTTGACCATCTTGGCGACGGCAGCACCCTTTCTGCCGCGATCAACCGGTATGCACCCAAGGCGACGGGCATAGAGACCGATAACCGGGGTATACAGCAGTTCCCTTTTCATAATGAACTTGCCGTGCGGAATGGCGCTGAAGATCATGATGATGTCTAGGAAGGACTGGTGTTTGGCTCCGATCACGACCTCGTCCACGGGAACGTTTCCGCGCACTTCGCAACGGATGCCAACCATCCAGCTGGCCAACCAGATCGTCGATCGCGCGTAGGTTTTACAGGCCTGCAAAGCCCCGCGTTTGGTAAACAGCGCGTACGGCGCGAAAACGATACCAAGGATCAGCATCCACGCATAAATCACGATCATGAAGATCAAAGAGCGCACCCATTGGACCGCTATAGCCATCACGAAAGCTCCTTCAATTTGCGCGCGGCCGCTGTCCAAGTGGCCAAGAACGCCACCGCAGCCCCCAGCAGAGGTATCAGCGCAGGCAACAGCCAGCCAACCCCCTGAAAACCCAATCCGGTCAGAAACCCACCTTCAACCGAGGCTTCGGGCAACAGCAGAACGCCAGTCATGCCGAACAGCACGCCGACCAGCGCACCGAAGAAAGCGCGATATGTGAACCGCCGTACAAACGCGCTGGCGATGAAACGATCACGGGCACCCACAAGGCGCAGGACTTCGATGATCTGCGCATTGGCCGCCAATGAGGCATTGGCCGCCAGCGTGATCATCGCGGCAGTTGCACCGCCAATCAGCAGGATAGACACCCAGCCCAACCGCCGCAGCGAGTTTGCCGCCTCGACCAGAGGCTCGCGCCAGCGTGAATGGTCGTCCAGCACGGCGCCGGGCACTTCGGCTCCAAGACGCAAGCGCAAGCCAGCGGTATCTAGACCCGGTTCGCCCTCGATGATTTCTATCAGTTGCGGAATAGGCAGCGTATCAAGCGGCAAATCAGGACCGAACCACGGGGACAAAAGCGCAACCTGTTCCTCTGCGGCCAGGGCGCGTGCCGACGCAACGCCTGGCGTTTGGGCCAGCACGGTTAGCGCGGCCTCGGTCTGGGCGGAAAGCTGTTCGGCGGGCGCGTTTATACGCAAAGTGGCAGCCCCCGCCAGTTCCGATGCCCAACGGTCGGCCAGCCGGCCAGATGCCAGCGACAAGGCAAGCGCGAAAACGGCCAGAAAGGCCATCGCGCCGGAAACGAACAGGGTCAGTTGCGCCGTGTAGCCAGATGGCGGAACAACGCGATCAGCGCGTTTGTCGCGCACCAGCATGCTGCGGATGGTGCCCTTGTTCATAGATCCGCCCCCGCCAATTGAATCTGGCGCTGTGAAATACGAAGGACACGGGCCTGAACCTGGCTTTTGGCAGCCCGGATCAGGCTCAGGTCATGAGTCGCGATCAGCACGGTCTTGCCCATCTTGTTCAACTCGACCAGCAGGCGCAGCAATCGCTGGGACATTTCCCAATCCACGTTGCCGGTCGGCTCATCGGCCAGCACAACGTCCGGCGACAAGATGACCGCCCGTGCCAAAGCCGCACGCTGTCGTTCGCCCCCGGAAAGTTCCGGCGGAAGCGCATCAAGCCGTGTGCCCAGCCCGACCCAGTTCAACAATTCCAGCAGGTCCTCTTTCTGCGCATTCTCGCCTTTGCCGGACACCATCAACGGTAACGCGACGTTTTCAGCCAAGGTCATATGGTCCAGAAATCGGCAATCCTGATGCACGACCCCGATCCGGCGACGCAGCAACGCCATCTGATCCCGGTCCAGGCGTGCAATGTCCTGCTCAAATGCGCTCAGCCGTCCTGATGTGGCCAGCAACGCGCCATAACACAGCTTGAGCAAGGTCGTCTTGCCCGCACCCGACGGTCCGGTCAGAAAATGGAACGACCCCGGCTGCAAATGAAGCGACACATCGCTCAGCAACTCACCATCACCATAGGTGTAGCTGACGTTTTCCAGCTCGATCACAAGGGCCCCCAATTATTGTTACCGCCCTTCTTGCCCGAGCGCGGTTGTGGTTTCAATGCCTGCACCGGGTCGAATTGGTGACACTTGCCGTGTGAAACCGAAAACACCCTTTGCGGTCAGGTCTTAACGGAATAACATCCCTGAAAAAACTATTATCAGGTCGGGCCCCCGACCGGGAGGCAGCATGCGTCTTACTTGTCCGAATTGTGGTGCTCAGTACGAAGTGCCAGACGAGGTCATTCCCGAGGAAGGCCGCGATGTGCAGTGTTCCAACTGCGAAAAGACTTGGTTTCAGGCCAAATACCCCGAAACTGTAGCTGAACCGGTAAAGCCGGAACCGTCCGCGCCCGCGGACGAACCCGCGGCAAAGGCGGAAACGCCAGAGATTGTCGCGAAACCTGTCGAAGAGCCCGAACCTGCCGCAGCTTCCTCGACCGGCAATGTCGACCCGGCGGTTGCCAATATTCTCAAGGAAGAGGCAGAACGCGAAGCGGACCTGCGCGCCCACGAAGGCGGCAGCCTTGAGACGCAGACCGATTTGGCTCTCGACGCGCCGCCCGAAGTGGAAAAAGCCGCCAAGGACCTGATCGCGACGGAAACTGCAAAGGATTTCGGTCAGAAAGACGCGCTGCCGGATGTCGAGGCAATCAATTCCAGCCTGCGCAGCGACGACCCCCTGCCAAAGCTGGACGAGGACATGCCCCCGCCCCGCAAGTCTGGCGGGTTCCGGCGCGGGTTCCTGCTGATTCTGGTTGTCGGCGTGACCCTGCTGCTGATCTACAGCAATTCTCAGAAGATTTCCGAAGCGGTGCCGCAGGCTGATCCGGTTCTCAACAGCTATGTCTCTCTGGTGGATCAGGCGCGTTTGTGGCTTGAGGCACAGACCGGGTCTGGCACCTCTCAGAACTGACTGAGATCAGAACCTCTCTAACAGGCGTTTGAGGTATTCCAGTTCGATCTGGGGGCGATCCGATTCCCCAGTCCGGCGGCGGATTTCGTCCAGCAATTCGCGGGCGCGGCGATAGACATCTTCACCCTGCAGCAGGTTTTCATCGGTTGAGATTGTGCCATTGGCCCCCGGGCTGCGGCCCAGCGGATCACGGTTGTCGGCTTGCATGTCGCCTTCCTGCGAACCTTGGCCCGGCTGGTTTTGCTGGTTTTGTGCCAGTGCTTCGCCCAGGGATCGCATGCCCTCGCGCAGGGCCTCCATCGCTTCGGACTGTTGGTCGATGGCTTCGGCCAGATCATCGCCGCGCAGGGCTTCTTCGGCACCCTCCATCGCGCGCCCGGCACGGTCCAGCGCATCACGCGCGGCGTCACCTTCGGGGGTTCCGGTACCGGGCAATCCTTGCTGCTGCCGATTGAGCTCATCGCGTAAGGCCTGCTGGCGATCTGCAAGTGACCCCTGGCCTTGCTGGCCGCCGCCCTGTTCGTCAGTCCCCTGACCCTGACCGCCCTGCCCTTCATGGCTTTGACCCCGGCCCTGCCCACCCGAACGGCCTTCATTGCCCTGGCTTTCGCCGGCTTGCGCGCCGGGGTTGAACTGTTCCTGCAGATCACGGAAGGCCTGATCGCTCAGACCCTGCTGTTCGCGCAGAGTTTCGGCCAATCCTTCCATCGCCTGCTGGCCTTCGGACTGTTGCCCCTGACCCTGGCCCTGGGTGACGCGCATATTCTCCATCATCTGCTGGAACTCTTCCAGCGCTTGCTGCGCTTCGGCCATGCGGCCCTGTTCCATCAACTCTTGAATACGGTCCATCATGCGCTGCAGGTCGTCCTGCGTCATTTGCATGGACTCGCCGTCCTGACCTTGCTGGTTCTCGTCGAAATCGCCGTTTTCCTGCGCCAGACGCTGCAATTGGCGCATGTAGTCCTGCGTTGCCTCGCGCAGTTCCTGCATCAACTCTGCGATCTCTTCATCGGTGGCACCGTTTTTCATCGCCTCGGTCAGACGTTCCTGCGCCCGGCGCATGCGTTCCAGCGCGTCGGCAAGAGTGCCGTCTTCGATCAGAACGCCTAGCTCCCAAAGCGCCTCGGCGATTTCTGCCTGCTGTTCCGGTTTCAGGCCGTACTCGTTGAACATCTCCAACCGGCGCAGGATCACGCGCAGACGCAGATAGGCGGTGTCTGACCGGAAAAGTTCTTCGGGCAGGTGCGATACCGCCCGCAGCATCTGCGAAACCCGGGTCGCGTTTTCGCGCGTCCACAGTAGATCGCGGCGCTGTTCGATCACGGCAGCCGCCAGCGGATCAAAGAACCGGCGTGCGGGCAACGCAGTCGCATAAGGCTCGGATTGCCCCTCTTGATCCGCCGCGTCTCGGGCCATCAAAGTGATATTTACCGGCAAATGCGCCCAAGGGTGTTGCGAGAAATCCTCGATAAGGTCTTCGGTGAAATCCGCCCGGTCGCCGGTGATCGGCATGGGCAGTTCAACCGTTATAATCTCGCGCGGCTCAGGCGCAGCTGTCAGACCATACCGGCGGTCGACCGAGGCCAGATCCAATTCGATCACAGCCGAGCCGGATACCACGCCATAATCATCGCTGGCAGCAAATGGCAGTTTCATCTGACCGCCAGCCTCCGACTCGGCGGAACCGGCCACGGCCACCTGTGGGCGGGTATCCGCAATGACGTTCAGCGCCCAGTCGCGGCCCGATGGGCCGTCGATTTTAAAATGGCCCGAGCGTTCGACGACAAAATCCTGCTCCGGCTCGGTGGCTGCCTCAGTGCCCAAAGGCGTAGTGGTTTCCGTCAAACTGTGTGCGCCGATTTCCCCGTAGAAGCGCAGAGTAATACGGCTGCCCTGCGGGACAGACAGTGTTGGATCGGATTGATCAGCCAGATACAGCGTCGGTAGCCCGGTGTAACGCGGCGGCTCAACCCAGCCTTCCCAGCTGGGCCCTTGCCCTGCCACGGCAGCACCCGGCGCCATCTCGGCCACCGAGCCGATGCGCCAGAACGACCCGAACATCGCTGCGATCACCAACGCAAGCAGTGCCGAATAACGCAGCGCATAGGGGTCGCGATCCGCCAGCGTCAAATCGGGTTTGACAGGTTCCGCCTGCGCAACACGTCGCGCCATCCTATTCTGGTGTGCGTGCCACAGTGCAACGGAATCCGCGTCCTTCGCGCCGATGGCTTGATCGTCTATCAAGGCTTGAATCGGCCGACCGGGCAGTGCGGCATCCAGCCGCATCAGCGCCTCGGCCCGTGTGGGGAAATGGAATCGCCTTGCGCCAACAAACAGCGTCGCGGCCAATCCCAGCAGTGCTACCGCGCCCACGCCCCAGACGATTTCAACGCGGACCTCGTCCTGCAAGCCCAGCATCAAAGCCGCCAAAATCGCCATTAAAACCGAGAAAAACGGCCAAAACGCGCGCAAAAACTGCTCGGCCAGCATCCCTGCGTGCGTCAGCCACAGGGACAGTCTTGGGATCGGCAGGTTGTGTTTTGCGCGCAAGGCGGGCCTCCTGGTCGGGCCTGCGCGCCTATCGCGTCAAAGCCACTCAGGTATGGTATCGCGGTTTATGATTTCGTCAAAGCTTGGCCGTTCACGAATAACTGCAAATTGATCCCCGTGCACCAGAACCTCGGGGATCAGGGGGCGGGTATTATATTCGCTGGACATCACCGCGCCATAGGCCCCGGCGCTGCGGAATGCGACCAGATCGCCCGGTGCCAGCGGCGGCATATTGCGTTCCTTGGCAAAGGTATCGCCGCTTTCGCAAACCGGGCCGACAATGTCATAGGGTTGCTGTTCGACGCCCGGAGCGGGTTCCTGCACGGCCACAATATCGTGATGCGCCTCGTACATCGCTGGGCGGATCAGGTCGTTCATCGCCCCGTCGAGGATCAGAAAATCACGGCCCTCGCCAGATTTCACGTAGATCACTTTGCTGACCATCAGTCCGGCATTTCCAGCAATCAGGCGGCCGGGCTCAATCTCGATCTCGCAGCCCAGATGGCCCAGCGTTTTCTTGATCAACGCGCCATACTCCACCGGCAACGGTGGTGCGTCATTGGCGCGGGTGTATGGAATGCCCAATCCCCCGCCCAGGTCAAGGCGGCGGATATTGTGGCCCTCGGACCGCAGCTTTTCGGTAAGTTCGGCGACCTTGGTGTAGGCCAGCTCGAACGGCTCCAACTCGGTGAGTTGCGAGCCGATGTGGACGTCGATACCGATCACCTCCAGCCCCGGAAGGCTGGCTGCGTGGGCATAAACCTCGGATGCGCGGGCGATCGGGATGCCAAACTTGTTCTCGGACTTGCCAGTCGCGATCTTGGCGTGGGTTTTTGCGTCAACATCCGGGTTCACCCGAACGGTGATCGGTGCGACCACCCCGAGTTCCAACGCGATGGCGTTGATCACTTCCATCTCGGGTTCGGATTCAACGTTGAACTGGCGGATACCGCCGGTCAGCGCAGCCCGGATCTCATCCGCGGTCTTGCCAACGCCTGAGAACACGATCTTGTCGCCCGGCACGCCTGCCGCCTTGGCACGCAGGTATTCCCCGCCCGATACCACGTCCATCCCTGCGCCCGCCTGTGCCAGCGTCTTCAGGATCGCCTGATTGCTGGCCGCCTTCATCGCATAGCAGACCAAATGATCCATGCCGTCCAGCGCATCGTCAAACAGCTGGAAATGCCGCAATAGCGTCGCAGTGGAATAAACATAGAACGGTGTTCCGACCGCAGCTGCGATTTCGGAAATCGGGACATCCTCGGCGTATAGCGCGCCGTCGCGGTAGAGAAAGTGATCCATGACTGCGCGCTTAGACCAAAATGGCCACGCGGATCAATGGATTCCGCGCAAGATCAGTTCGATGTGGAAACACCGACCCGACCATAGCCCGAGATTTTGATGCCGTTCCCGGTTGATGTCTCTGCTGGCTCGGGGCGGGGTTTATACGTAGGGTCGCAGGCTGCCAGTACGACAAGCGAGAGGATCAGGCCGATGATTTTCATTGTCTTGACTTCTTTTTTGAATTTGGCGCTCGGCCACTATGCCGTTCAAATAGGCATGGTAATGCGAGATTGCTATCGACGACTACAGCCCCAGGAAAACGCCGACCCCGCCGCGTCGCAGGCCGACCCCGACACCGCCATAGGTGCCGCTGCTGCCGACACCGATATTTGCGCTCATCGTGGGTTGGATGGGTTCGCCGTCCGCTCCGCAACCGGCCAGGACAACCCCGGCCGCGATTAGTAGGACCACACGTAGTATCTGCATCACACCAGCGCCTTCCACCGTTTGACCTGGGCACGCACCTGATCCGGCGCAGTGCCACCATAAGACTGGCGTGAGTTTACCGAATTTTCGACGGTAAGGACAGAATAGACATTGTCGGTGATGTCCGAATGGACCGAATGCATGTCTTCCAGTGTCAGATCGGGCAGGTCACAGTCCTTGCTTTCGGCCATGGCGACCAGCGAGCCGGTGACATGGTGCGCGTCGCGGAACGGCAGGCCCAGCACACGGACCAGCCAATCGGCCAGATCGGTCGCGGTCGAGAATCCAGACCCAGCGGCGGCAGCAAGGCTTTCACGGTTGGCGGTCATGTCCTTGACCATGCCTTCCATCGCAGCCAGAGCCAGCATCCAATTGTCGGCGGCGTCAAAGACCTGTTCCTTGTCTTCCTGCATGTCCTTTGAATACGCCAGCGGCAGGCCCTTCATCACCATCATCAGCGCAGTATTCGCACCGTAAATCCGGCCCACTTTGGCACGGATCAGTTCCGCGGCATCAGGGTTCTTTTTCTGCGGCATGATTGACGAACCGGTCGAGAACCGGTCGGACAGCGTAACAAAGCGGAACTGGGCTGAAGACCAGATCACCAGCTCTTCGGCAAAACGCGACAGGTGTACAGCGCAAATTGAGGCGGTCGACAAGAATTCCAGCGCGAAATCACGGTCGCTGACGGCGTCCAGCGAGTTGGCGGCGGGGCGGTCAAAGCCCAGCGCCTCTGCCGTCATCTGACGATCGATGGGGAAGGACGTTCCAGCCAGCGCGGCAGCACCCAAGGGGGATTCGTTCATCCGGGCGCGTGCATCGCGGACACGGGACAGATCGCGGCCAAACATCTCAACATAGGCCATCATGTGATGGCCCCATGTGACGGGCTGCGCAACCTGCAGATGGGTAAAGCCGGGCATGACCCAATCAGCGCCAGCCTCAGCCTGCGCCAAAAGCGCGCGGATCAGGGCCAGCAGGCCGGATTCAGCCGCATCAAACTGATCGCGGACCCAAAGTTTGAAATCGGTCGCCACCTGATCATTGCGCGACCGGCCTGTGTGCAAACGGCCTGCGGGTTCGCCAATCACCTCTTTCAGGCGCGCCTCAACATTCATGTGGATGTCTTCCAACGCGGTCGAGAACTGAAATTCTCCGTTCTGGATTTCTGACAAAACGGTGAGCAGCCCTTCCCGAATAGCCTGCGCGTCACTATCAGTTATAACACCTGTGGCAGCCAGCATGGCGGCATGGGCACGCGAGCCTGCAATGTCCTGGGCTGCCATCCGCTGATCGAACCCGATCGAGGCGTTGATCGCCTCCATGATCGCGTCTGGACCGGCGGCAAAGCGGCCGCCCCACATCTGGTTCGAAGATTGATCGGTCATGTAAGAAAACCCGGAGTTGATATGCGCCTATTTCGTCTGATCCCCCTTTATATGGCCCTTGCGTTGGGTGCAAACGCGGCTTTGGCCACGGATGCCGAAACTCTGGCACCGCTCCGGGAGGACTCCCTGAAACGGCTGATCCTGCACAAAGAGCCAAAACCAGTCGAAGCAGTTGAATTTCAGCTTGAGGATGACGGCGGCACCGCGACGCTTGCGGATTACAAGGGTAAGTATGTTCTACTGAACTTCTGGGCCACCTGGTGTGCACCCTGCCGCAAGGAAATGCCCCAGATCGCCGAGCTGCAAGAAGAGTTCGGCGGCGAAAAGTTCGAGGTCGTGACACTGGCCACCGGGCGCAACTCGCCAGCCGGGATCAAGAAGTTTTTCGAGGAAAACGGCATCGACAACCTGCCACGTCATCAGGACCCCCAATCGGCAGTTGCACGCAAAATGGGCGTGATCGCCCTGCCAATCACCGTTATTCTGGATCCCGACGGCAACGAGATTGCTCGATTGATTGGCGATGCCGAGTGGAATTCGGATAGTGCCAAGGCCATCGTGTCTACTCTGGTCGGGGCCGAAGGCTAGTCGAACAAGAATAATACCGAATCGAGATAGTCTCTCTGGTGTTTAGCCAGGGAGACTAGTTATGAATCGTCTAATTTTGATTCCTACCATTGCTGTTTCTATTGGCGCCGCAGGGGCCGCTCAGGCAGATTACAAGCGCATCAAAATGCGGATCAATTCAACGCTCAGCTGGTCGGCAAAAAACTGACGGATGAGCAAGGGAATGTGTTCGTTGCCAACGCTGATGGCACCGTTTCAGCCAAATTAACAAGCGGCAAAAAATTCCGCGGCAGCTGGGTGTGGGACAAGAAATTCCGGTGCCGCAACGGCGTACTGGACGGCAGGGCACTTGGGACCGATTGCCAGGTTTGGGAAATCGACGGAAGCTCGGCGCGTATGACCCGGAAAAAAGGCAAAGGTAAACCAACCGTTTACGCGGTTTCGAACTAGCCCCCCTCCGCACTCAATCTCGTGATACACTGTTCCTGCCCTTCTTTTGGGCAGGACAATCTGTACGCTTGGAATGGAGGCGACGATGAGACCTGTGGTATTACTGATTGGGCGCTTACCCAATGTGATCGGAGACGTTGCCCGGCAACTTGATCACCTTCCGATCCAGTGGCTTGGCGCGCATGATCAGGAAGAAGTCAAACGGCAGCTGGACGAAGAGCCGCGCATCGCCTGCGCGATCATGGGTGCCGGTCTTGATGACAGGATACGCGGCGAGATGGTGGGCATCATCGCAGCGCGCAGGCCCGATATCTGTATCCACCTAAAGGATCGCGCCTCGGGGCCGGACGGGTTGGTGCCGTTTGTCCAGCGAGTTGTCCAGTATGAGGTTTTGGACACTCTGGAACATAGCTGACGCGACGCCACCTTTGACAGCCTGCCTGCCGCTTTGCACTCTGCCGCGCAGGAGGACGGAATGCCGCTTGAAATTCTATTGGCTCTGGTGGTCGGAGGAATCGCCGGAATAACCCTGTTGCTGCACCTGACAGGTAGATCCCGATTGCGCGTGCTATCACCCGAATTGGCGTGGTCAGAATGGCTGCGCCATGCGCCGGATGATGCGATCATCGATGTCACCGTTGCACATGACGGGCACGCGGCCCTGATCCGAACCGAAACAGGACATGGTCTGCTGTGGTCTTTCGGTGCAGACACCGTGGCCCGGCATCTGCTGGATTTTGATCTGCTGGATCACCCGCAAGGGTTCGAGGTTCAATTCCACGACTTCGGAACGCCCAAAGCCATAATCCACCTTGACGAACGCGAACGCCGCCACTGGCAGCACCTGATGGAGCCCGCATGACTGACCACGTGACTTTCCCGGACGCCGTGCAGTGGGCTGTCCCCTTTTTCATAGCAGCCATTCTGGCCGAGTTTCTGTGGATCGCCGTCAAAGGACGCGGTGGCCGCTATGAGACGCGGGACGCTGTCACATCGCTGATCATGGGGGCTGGCAACATCGCATCCGGCTTTCTGTTGGGGTTCATCGCCTATGCGTTCTTCATGTGGCTGTGGCAGATCACGCCGCTGAACCTGGGCACTTCTATCCCCGTTATCCTTTTGTGTTTTGTGCTGGATGATTTCCGCTATTACTGGGTGCACCGCTTTGGTCACCGCATTCGCTGGGTCTGGGCCAGCCACGTGAACCACCACAGCTCGCAGCACTACAACCTGACCACCGCCCTGCGTCAGACATGGACCTATACGTTTACCTTCATGATGGTGGTTCGCGCGCCTCTGATCCTACTGGGTTTCCATCCGGCGATGGTGCTGTTCGTCGGTGGTCTGAACCTGGTCTACCAGTTCTGGATTCATACCGAAGCCATCGGCAAGATGCCTCGCTGGTTCGAGGCGGTGATGAATACGCCCAGCCACCACCGCGCCCATCACGGTCGCAACGCGCGTTATCTGGATTGCAACTATGCTGGTGTTTTCATCATCTGGGACAAGATGTTCGGAACATTTGTCCCCGAACAGGAAGATGACCGCGTCGACTATGGGCTGGTGCACAATATCGGCACCTTCAACCCGCTGCGCGTGGCTTTTCATGAGTGGGTTGGAATCTGGCGCGACGCGACACAACCGGGCCTGACATTACGTCAGCGGCTGGCTTATTGCTTTGCACCCCCCGGCTACAGCCATGATGGCAGCCGGGACAATTCCGAACAGATCAAAGCCAAGCATCTGGACCGCCACCCCGAGGATCGTGGAACGCCCGGATTCGAACAATTCGACACCAAACAGCCCAATGCGCAGGCAAAACAGGCCTGATCCCGCCGACCCATCCGACCTGATTCTTGAAATCCGGCCCTCGCGTCCCATATCCAATCGATGTGTGCAGTGCGAGTAACCGGAGGCAACATGACCAGACTGACAACCCTTTCCACCGTTATGGGTCTTACCGGAGTGGTGCTCGCTATGTTGACGGCGCTGGCTGGAGGTGCGACCGGGATTGTCGCGTTGGGCTTTGGCATGATGCTTTTGGGTTTCATGGGTGCGCTGGTCGGTGGCTTTGCAGCGCTGGGACGTATCTGGGAAACGACACGCTGACCCAAGCCTGACCTCCATCAATTGCGTTTGTCTTAACCGCAGATTCATACCTTTCCTCTGAAATCGTCACCAGACTGGCGGCGCTAAAGGAAACGGGTTGCACATGCGGAAGAAGGTACTGGCAGATTTGCCCGAAGGTGGGGACAGCCCCTTGAACGCGGCTGTCAAATCCCGCGATGCCTCGACGATTGAAATGGCAACCGAGGCGGTGAAGCACAAACAGTGCAAACTGGCCTTTCAACCGGTGATGCAGGCGAACAGGCCGCATGACGTCGCCTTCTACGAAGGCTTCATCCGGGTGCTGGACGAAACCGGTCGGGTCATCCCCGCGCGCGAGTTCATGCCACAACTGGAAAACACTCCAATCGGGCGCGAACTGGACTGTGTTGCGCTTGAAATGGGATTGCGGACGCTGACCAAAAACCCCGACATTCGCCTGTCCATCAACATGTCTGCCCGTTCGATCGGTTATGCGCGGTGGTCGCGTGTGCTGGAGCGGTTTTTGAAGAAAGATGCCAATATCGGCGAAAGGCTGATTTTGGAAATCTCGGAAAGCTCGGCCATGACGGTGCCTGAACTGGTGATCGATTTCATGGATCGGCTGCAGCCACGCGGCATCGCCTTTGCGCTTGATGATTTTGGGGCAAGCAATTTCAGCTTTCGCAATTTTCGCGAGTTTTTCTTTGATGCCGCCAAGATCGACGGCCAGTTCATCCACGGAATCGGCGAAAATACGGACAATCAGGCGCTGGTGCGGGCCTTGATCGCCGTTGCGCGAGAATTCGAGATTCTGGTGACCGCCGAATCAGTCGAAACACAGAAGGATGCCGAATTCCTTATCGCAAACGGCGTCGACTGCCTGCAGGGTTTCCTGTTTGGCGCCCCAACCGTTTCCGCCCCGTGGAAGGCGGAAAAGCGCAAACATACAGCCAGTTAGAGTGATTTATCCGGTCCACGCCCAACCTGAGGCAAGCTGACCGTTGCTGCAACTGCAGCGTTGCGCTATGCCATGTGGAGTTGGAGCGGGGAACATGAGGCGCTCTCACTGCCACAGAGTTATCTCTGTGCGATCCGCGCCGTCGAATATCCCGCAGGACCTTGACGGTAAAGGATTGTCTAAATGACCAACGTAGTAATCGCATCCGCCGCGCGCACCGGAGTGGGCAGCTTTGGCGGCTCGTTTGCAAACACACCCGCGCATGATCTTGGGGCCGCCGTACTGGAGGCCGTAGTCGAACGCGCAGGCGTGGAAAAGGGCGAAGTCAGCGAAACCATTCTGGGACAGGTTCTGACGGCAGCTCAGGGTCAGAACCCCGCCCGTCAGGCACATATCAATGCGGGTCTGCCGCAGGAAAGCGCAGCCTGGGGTATCAATCAGGTTTGCGGCTCGGGCCTGCGGGCCGTTGCTTTGGGCGCACAGCACATCCAACTGGGCGACGCCGATATCGTTGCTGCCGGTGGACAAGAGAACATGACTCTTTCGCCCCACGCCGCCGCTCTGCGTGCCGGTCAAAAGATGGGCGACATGAAATACATCGACACGATGATCCGCGATGGTCTGTGGGATGCGTTCAATGGCTATCACATGGGCCAGACCGCTGAAAACGTCGCCGAGAAATGGCAGATCAGCCGTGACATGCAGGACGAATTCGCCGTCGCCTCGCAGAATAAGGCTGAAGCCGCGCAAAAGGCTGGCAAGTTCGCCGACGAAATCACGCCCTTCACCATCAAGACCCGCAAGGGCGACATCGTGATGGATGCTGACGAATACATCCGTCATGGCGCCACCATGGAAGCGATGGCAAAGCTGCGTCCGGCCTTCGCAAAGGACGGTTCGGTCACGGCCGCAAACGCATCCGGCTTGAATGACGGCGCGGCGGCGACCCTGCTGATGTCCGCCGAGAATGCTGAAAAGCGCGGGATCGAGCCACTGGGCCGTATCGCATCCTATGCAACCGCCGGTCTGGACCCGTCGATCATGGGCGTAGGCCCGATCTACGCCTCGCGCAAAGCGCTGGAGAAAGCGGGCTGGTCCGTTGACGATCTGGATCTGGTCGAGGCGAACGAAGCGTTTGCCGCACAGGCCTGCGCCGTGAACAAGGACATGGGCTGGGATCCGTCGATCGTGAACGTGAACGGCGGCGCAATTGCCATCGGTCACCCGATTGGCGCGTCGGGCTGCCGCGTTCTGAACACGCTGCTCTTCGAAATGAAACGCCGCGACGCGAAAAAAGGTCTGGCGACCCTTTGCATCGGTGGCGGCATGGGCGTCGCCCTGTGCGTGGAGCGCGACTAAGTGCTTTAACAAGCGAATAGAAAAGGGCGTCCCTTGGGCGCCCTTTTTTGTTACATTGGGGCCTTAACCCAAAGATGCGACGATATTGCCACGCGGAATTTAGAGAATCATGACGAAACAATATTGCGCACGATCACCTCTCAAAGTAACAGCATTACCAAGACGACTTTAATTGGAGGATTCCTAAATGGCACGTACAGCACTCGTTACCGGCGGCTCCCGCGGCATCGGCGCAGCAATTTCCAAGGCGCTCAAGGCCGAAGGGTACAATGTTGCAGCCACCTATGCGGGGAACGACGAAGCCGCCGCGAAGTTCACCGAAGAGACCGGCATCGCCACCTACAAGTGGAACGTCGCTGATTACGACGAATCCAAAGCCGGAATTGAAAAAGTCGAAGCCGAGGTTGGCGCGATCGACATCGTGGTTGCAAACGCGGGCATCACTCGCGACGCGCCGTTCCACAAGATGACCCCCGAACAGTGGCACCAGGTCATCGACACCAACCTGACCGGCGTGTTCAACACCGTGCACCCTGTCTGGAACGGCATGCGCGAGCGTAAGTTCGGCCGCGTCATCGTCATCAGCTCGATCAATGGTCAGAAGGGCCAGTTCGCTCAGGTGAACTATGCCGCGACCAAAGCGGGCGATCTAGGCATCGTGAAGTCGCTGGCGCAAGAAGGCGCACGCGCAGGCATCACCGCCAACGCGATCTGCCCGGGCTATATCGGCACCGACATGGTTATGGCGGTTCCTGAGAAAGTGCGCGAATCGATCATCGCGCAAATTCCGGCTGGTCGTCTGGGCGAGCCCGAGGAAATCGCGCGCTGCGTGGCGTTCCTGGCATCCGACGATTCTCAGTTCATCAATGGCTCGACCATTTCGGCCAACGGTGCGCAATTCTTCGTCTGATCTGAGGCGCAGAAAAGACAACGGGCCGGTCCATTGCGGACCGGCCCTTTTTTATCCCGTAAGAACGCGCGCGCAGCGCTCAGCGGGAACCGAATAGCCACATAAGGGCGTGTTTGATCATCTTGCCACGTTCAGCATGGGCCCGCTGAAAGGCGCGGGCAGCTGCGGGGTTGGTCGTCATTTCGATCATGGCAGTCTTCCTTTCAGTTCAGCTGTGTTTGACTTGAACCTAATATGCGCCTTATCAAGAAAGGCGACAAACGAGCTTTCTTTGAGTTTCACTTAAGATATTCTTGTGTATTGATGAGCGACTATCTTCCCCCGCTAACTGCCCTGCGTGCCTTCGACGCAGCAGCACGCCACATGTCCTTTTCCAAAGCCGCAGAGGAGTTGCGCGTGACCCCGGCAGCCCTGTCTTTCCAGATCAAATCACTGGAGGAACATCTGGGCCGACCGTTGTTTCACCGCTTGAACCGCGCGGTTGAGCTGACCGAGGCCGGACGCGCCCTTGCCCCCGGCGCGGCTGAAGGATTCGCCGCACTGCAGACGGCGTGGCAAGCTGCGCGACGACAGGGCAACGATACCTCGCTGACCGTGACAGCAGGCCCGGCGCTGACAGCCAAGTGGCTGGCACCGCGCCTGTATGATTTTGCACGGGCGCATCCCGAGATTGACCTGAAATTCTCGGCAACGTTGCGGATCATGGATCTTGAACGTGATGACGTGGATGTCGCCATTCGATTTGGCTACGGTGAGGATGAAGGATTGTATTCCCTGCCGGTTCGCAAGGAATGGCTGACCCCGGTGATGACACCAGATCTGGCCGAGCAATTCCCCACCCCCGACCGCCTGCGGGACGCACCATTGATCTTTGACGATTCGATTGCGTTCCTACAACCGCCCAGCGATTGGCCGACCTGGTTCCGCGCGGTCGGAGTGGATTATGCCCCAACGCATGGGGCGCATTTTTCGAACGCAGACCACGCAATTGATGCTGCGGTTGCGGGCGTTGGCGTGGTACTGGGTCGCCGGGCGATGATCTTAAAGGACCTGACCGAGGGGCGTCTTGTTGCTCCGTTCAAAACGGCTATCGAAACACAAGGCCGGTTTCGGTTTCTGTGCTTGCCAGGTGCAGAAAACAGGCCTCAGATCGCCGCTTTCCGCGACTGGTTCATGGCCGAGATTGAAAAGACCGCGCATATCTCGGACGAATTCAACATCATTCCGGTCGAAGAGGTTCAAAGCCCTTGACCAAATCGCGCGCTACAGCCATCGGGTTTGCCGCCGTCTTGCTGTGGTCGCTGCTGGCCTTGTTCACCGTCGGGTCATCCCCCACGCCGCCACTGTTGCTGAATGCAATCTGCTTTTCGATTGGTGGAACACTTGGCCTGATCTGGACCTGGCGCAGCGGTGGGTTGCGGCAATTGCGTGACGTGCCGTGGACTACCTATCTGTTCGGCACAGTCGGGTTGTTCGGCTATCACGCGCTATATTTCTCGGCCCTGCGCATGGCCCCGGCGGCCGAGGCTGGTCTGATCGCATACCTCTGGCCATTGCTCATCGTGTTGTTTTCTGGACTTTTGCCGGGCGAACACCTGCGCATCGGACATTTGTTCGGCGCATGTCTGGGGTTTGCAGGTGCCGCCGTGATCATCGCCGGAGGTGGCAGCACTGGGTTTCAGACCGACCACCTGCCCGGCTACGCCTTGGCCTTGTTATGCGCGCTGACATGGTCCGGATACTCGGTCCTGTCACGTCGGCTAGGCGATACACCAACCAGCTCTGTCGCCGTTTTCTGCATTGCGACCGCCATAGCATCCGGAGTGCTGCACCTTGCTGTCGAAGATACAGTCTGGCCTGACAGTGCCTTTAGCTGGGCGTCAGTGATCGCACTGGGCCTGGGGCCGGTGGGGCTGGCGTTCTATGTCTGGGATATCGGGGTTAAACAGGGCGACATACAGCTTTTGGGGACGGCGTCATACGCGGCACCCTTGTTGTCTACGCTGGCGTTGGTTGTGGCCGCGATCGCCGCCCCGTCCTGGGGTCTGGCGATCGCGGCGCTTTTGATTACTGGCGGCGCGGCCATAGCCGCGCGGGCAAGTATGAAGTCCTAGGCTGAAAGGCGTTCGATCTCTTCTTTTAGCCTTAGTTTTTGTTTTTTGAGTTGAGCGATATGGAGATCATCGATGCCTGGCGCGCGTTGGGCTTGTTCAACTTCAAGACCGAGAGTTTCGTGCTTTTTCTTCAGTTCGGTCAGATGTGCGCTCACGCTCATGGCGATACTCCTTCGTTGGTGTCTCAGGTTCACGTAAGAAGTTGACCACATCGTTTCCAGCCTGTCACGCCGCAGACGCACAGAATCTGTAATAAATCCGACAAATTCGGCTGGTTAATGCCTATTGATCAGAAAACCCCGGCAGCGAGGCCCCTTTGCGCAAGACGTCTGAGACCTGTGGCGTATAGCTTTCCCCATCACGTTCGTGCCGATCCCCGTCGTGTAAAACGACTGGCGCACGCAGCTGAAAATCGGCGCGGCCACCCTTTCTGGCCCGTAAAATTACCAATTCTGCCTTGCGACCTGCTCTGGCGGCCAGTGGCAGGATTTCAACCGATCCCAACCGCCCTTCGCATGCCATCAATATGTCGGGAAGACGGTTGGCTTTCTGGATCATATGCAAGTACCCGCGAGGCGCGAGGCGCTTGGCCGCGCAGTCAATCCATGCCTCCAAAGGCGTTTGCTCGCCCAACGCGATACTTCGCCCAGGGTCATCGGCCGGGCTATGCGCGCCAAAACGATAGTAAGGCGGGTTGGCGATCACATGATCGAATTGCCGCTGTTTGAGCGCGGCTGGCAATTCGCTAAGATCCGCCTCGACAATTTCCAGCGGCGCGTCATTTTCCGCGGCGTTTCGGCGTGCCAATTCTGCATAGCTTGCCTGTAACTCGACCCCAACGGCCTGCAGACCCGGCACGCGGGCCAGCAAGCACAGGATCGCGGCACCCGCGCCACAGCCCAGTTCCAACACGGTGTGACCACGTGTCGCCGGGACCGCCGCTGCCAGCAGAACCGGGTCAACCCCCGCGCGATATCCTGCGCGCGGCTGCAACAATCGCACGCGCCCGCCCAGAAAATCATTTTGGGTCAATTCACTATCGGAAAACAGGCTCATCTGCCCAGCGGGATTTCGTTGTCACGCATTACCCGTTCTGCGCGGGTCAGGTCATCGGCTCGCACCATCAGGCGGCGCGGAAAGATTCCTATGCCTCCTTCGAGGATGCTCATATTTACGTCCATCTGAAAGCAGTCTATATCCTCGCCCTCAAGAAGGGCGGAAGCAAAGGCCAGAATCGTCGGATCGGTGCTGCGCAAAAGTTCTTTCATGGGGATGGATGTAAGGGCAAGGCAAGGCGGAAGTCGAGCCTTGTATCAGGAGAGTGATGAACATCGACACGATCTCGAAACCGCATGAGCGACTGGCCGAGATTCTGGACGGCGAAATGGATGCCGTAAACCAGTTGATCCGCACGCGTATGGCCTCGGAACACGCACCGCGCATCCCGGAAGTGACTGCGCATCTGGTTGAAGCAGGCGGCAAGCGTCTGCGCCCAATGCTGACGCTGGCGGCGGCCCGGATGTTTGACTATCCGGGTGATCATCACGTGCGTCTGGCTGCGACAGTCGAATTTATTCATACCGCGACCCTGTTGCACGACGATGTCGTTGATGAAAGCGCCCAGCGGCGTGGCCGCCCCACGGCGAACTTGTTGTGGGACAATAAATCCAGCGTTCTTGTCGGCGACTACCTGTTTTCCCGCAGTTTCCAACTGATGGTTGAGACCGGGTCGCTGCGTGTGCTCGACATTCTGGCCAATGCCTCTGCCACCATCGCCGAGGGCGAAGTGTTGCAGATGACCGCAGCCACCGATCTGGGCACTACCGAGGCCATTTACCTGCAGGTCGTGCGCGGCAAGACCGCCGCACTGTTTTCCGCCGCAACCGAGGTGGGCGGCGTGATTGCTGGCGCGGCTGAGGATCAGGTTAAGGCGCTATACGAATACGGCGATGCGCTGGGAATTGCGTTTCAAATTGCCGATGACCTGCTGGATTATCAGGGGGACAGCAAGGCGACCGGAAAGAATATCGGCGACGACTTCCGCGAGCGCAAATTGACCTTGCCTGTCATCAAGGCCATCGCACAGGCCACCCCGGAAGAGCACGCCTTTTGGGAGCGTACAATTGGTCGAGGCCGTCAGGAAGACGGCGATCTGGACCATGCGCTGAGCCTGATGAACAAATATGGCACTCTGGACGCCACACGGTCGGATGCGTTTGGGTGGGCCACCAAAGCCAAGACCGCGCTGGATGCGCTGCCGGATCACGAGATCCGGTCGTTGCTGCGCGATCTGGCCGCCTACGTGGTTTCGCGCCTCAATTGAGCTGCGTTGCGCGGCACCACCAATCGGGGTGCGCTGCGCCAATCTCGTAAGCCGCGAAATGGGCGGCTTTCATCGTCGGGTAGAGCGCAAAACACGTCGAACCCGAACCTGACATCCGAGCCAGCAGAACATCTTTCGTATCCGACAGATCATCCAGCACCCGGGCAACCTCGGGTGCGATACTCTTTGTCGGTGGCTCCAAGTCATTGCGTTGTTCCCGCAGCCAATCCGCGCATGCCTCAGGCGTTTCAAAGACCGGAATATCATCAGGCATTGGCGGGTTGTCACGGCTCTGCAGGGCAGAGAATACAGCTCCCGTTGGAACTTCAACACCGGGATTGACCAAAAGCGCTGGCAATTGCGGCAATGACACCGGTTGCAACCGTTCGCCGATGCCCCGCATCCGGGTGGCCTTGGCCACCATGCAAACCGGCACATCCGCACCAAGGGTCAGGGCGGTTTCGCTGGGGATCTCCATACCCTGATCTGCAATCATACGCAGCGTCGCCGCGGCGTCGGACGATCCGCCGCCAATGCCGCCACCGTGGGGCAACGCTTTGTTCAGGTTGATATGCCCGGTCCATCCAGCGGCGACAGCAGCTTTCCAGACCAGATTTCTGTCGTCCGCCGGAACGCCCTTGGCGTGTTCACCGGCGATTGACAGCGAAAGCTCTGGCCCTGGCGTGAATTCCAGCGTGTCACCGACATCCGCAAACACCACAAGAGAGTCCAGCAGATGATACCCATCATCGCGTCGGCAGGTCACATGCAGGGTCAGGTTGATCTTGGCGGGCGCGAAACCCTCAATTGCCATTGGCGACTTTCAATGGATCGGCACCTTCTTCGGCCAAGACTGCGTCCAGACCCACCTCAATCTTGCGACGAATGCGCTCGGGGTCGGCCTCGCCATCCGTGTCGTCGGGGTCAACAAAGGACAAAGCACGCTTCCACTGGAATTCAGCTTCGCGCGCGCGGCCCACGGCCCAATAGACATCGCCAAGGTGGTCATTTACTACTGGATCAACCGGCATCAACTCCACCGCGTGCTCCATATGCGCCACAGCTTCGTCATAGCGGCCCAGTCGGAACAGAACCCAGCCAAGACTGTCGACAATATAGCCGCTGTCAGGGCGCGCCGCGACAGCGCGTTCGATCATGTTCAGAGCTTCGTCCAGCTTTTCCTGCCGTTCGACCAGCGAGTAGCCCAAATAGTTCAGAACCTGTGGCTGATCGGGGTTCAGTTCCAGCGCACGACGGAAATCGGACTCAGCCGCTTCCCAGTGCTTGAGACGCTCATGCGAGATACCGCGGGCGTAATATAGAAACCAGTTGCCGCTGACACCCTGCTCGGTCAGTTCGATAGCAGTGTCATAGGTCCCAACCGCATCGACATAGTTTTCTTGCCGCCTTTGCAGATCAGCCAGGGCCACATGCACACTGGGCAGGCTGGGGCTTTGCGCCGCGAGGTTCTGCAGAACTTCGGCCGCTGCGTCCGTTTTTCCCGAACGGCTCAGCACCTCGGCCCGGCCCAACTCGGCCGCATGGTAATCGCTGCTGGTGGACGGGACCATGCGATAGGCTTCGACGGCCAGGTCATATTGTTCCAGCGCATCCAGCAATTCGGCACTGAGAAGGATTGCGTCCACGTGGTCGGAACGCAGGAACGCGGCAATCCGGGCATAGAGAAGCACATAGTCTTGTGACGCCTCACTGCTGAGCGCGGCACCGACAGAAAAGAACACTTCAGCCATACCGTCCTGCGCCGACTGTATGTGTGTAAATGGCAACGTTTCACCCGCCTTCAAACGCGCCACGTAACCTTCGATGGATGGGTCGCTGCCCGCCGCAAAAACGTCTTCCAGATATTGCAGGGCGTCTGCGTTGCGGTCCAGCTGCGACAATACTTCGGTCCGGGCCAAGGCTGCACGGCGCGAGAACCGCGACACCGCTCCGTTGTTTGCCGCAAAAATCTCTTCGGCCCCTTCGAAGTCACCAATCGACGCCAGCGCCAACGCCTTGTGGTAAAGCGCGAATTCCAGAAGCCCCTCCTGGGTGCCGACTTCGTCGAACTTTTCCATCGCTTTGGTCATGGCACCTTGCGCCACATAGACCCAACCCAGAACCAAACCATCCACTAATGGGCCAACGCCTTGGGTTTCAGGATCACGTGCGAGCAGCTCATCCAGCTTTCCGTCGTCGATCAGGTTGGCCATGATGACCATCTTTGCCGCCTGACTTGGCAGTTCGAGCGCCTCAATTGACTGCGCAATCGGCAGCGCGCGCTCAATCTCACCCAATGCAAGACGCGCTACGACGACGTTTTCCAGAAGTTTGCCATTTTCGGGGTCGGCGCGCAGAGCCTGCGCATAATATTTCTCGGCAGAAATATAGTCGCTTTGATAAATCGCCTGACGTCCGGCCAGATACGACCCAGAGCCAGAATCCGACAGCGCCGGGAATGCAAATGACGAGGTTAACATCGCGGCAAGTGCCGCGCGACGAACGAGGGAAGCCACCAAAATCCTGCCTTGCTATCGTTGACTGGACAACAAGCTAGGGCTTTGACCGGAAAGAGGCAATGGCAGAGCCTTCACGACACCGCCATTGCCCATGTTTTCGCTTACATGTTGGGATAGTTCGGTCCATCCCCGCCCTGCGGCGTGGTCCAGGTGATGTTCTGGCTGGGGTCCTTGATGTCGCAGGTTTTGCAATGGACGCAGTTTTGGAAGTTGATGACGAATCGCGCACCATCTTCATCCTCGACCATCTCGTACACACCTGCCGGGCAATAGCGCTGCGCCGGTTCATCGTACTTGGGCATGTTTACTTTGACCGGGATTTCCGGATCGGCCAGCTTCAGGTGGCAAGGCTGGCTTTCCTCATGGTTGGACATCGCAAAGGACACGTTGGTCAGACGATCAAAGGACAGCTTGCCATCAGGCTTTGGATAATCAATGGGCTTGTGCTTGCTGGCCTCTTCGGTCGATTCAGCATCGTTCTTGCCGTGACCCAGCGTGCCCAGCAGCGAAAAGCCCAGCGTGTTGGTCCACATGTCCATACCGCCCAGCATCAGGCTGGCGGTCAGGCCGTATTTCGACCACAGCGGTTTGACGTTGCGCACTTTCTTCAGGTCTGCGCCGATTGGACCGTCGCGCACGTCGGCTTCATAGGCGGTCAGCTCATCACCCGAACGCTCGGCCTTGATGGCGTCAAACGCCGCTTCAGCCGCCGCTTTGCCCGACAACATCGCGTTGTGGTTGCCCTTGATGCGCGGCACGTTGACCATGCCCGCGGAACAACCCAGCAGCGCCACGCCGGGCGCGACCAGCTTGGGCATCGACTGATAGCCGCCCTCGGTAATCGCACGGGCACCATAAGCCACGCGCTTGCCGCCTTTCAGCAGCTCAGCGACCACCGGGTGATGCTTAAAGCGCTGGAACTCCATATACGGGTACAGATGCGGGTTTTTGTAGTTCAAGTGCACCACGAACCCGACATAGACTTGGTTGTTTTCCAGGTGATAGATGAACGACCCGCCGCCCGCGTTGCTGCCCAGCGGCCAACCCATGGTGTGGGTGACGGTGCCTTCTTTGTGCTTGGCGGGGTCGACCTCCCAGATCTCTTTCATGCCGACGCCGTATTTCTGCACCTCTTTGCCGGCCTGCAGGTCGTATTTGGCGATCACTTCCTTGGACAGCGATCCGCGGACACCTTCGGACAGGAAGACATATTTGCCGTGCAGCTCCATGCCCGGCTCGGTGTTGGGTCCGTATGAGCCGTCAGCCTCAAGACCAAAGACACCGGCCACGACGCCTTTGACTTCGCCATTATCGCCATAAACCAGTTCTGAACAGGCCATGCCGGGGAAGATTTCCACGCCCAGCTCTTCGGCCTGTTCCGCCATCCAGCGGCAGACATTGCCCATCGAGACGATGTAGTTGCCGTGGTTGTGCATTAGCGGCGGCATCGGGAAGTTCGGGATGCGGATTTTTCCCGCCTCACCCAGCATATAGAAATTATCTTCGATCACCGGCGTATTCAGCGGCGCGCCTTTTTCCTTCCAGTCAGGGATCAGCGCGTCCAGCCCGCACGGGTCCAGCACCGCGCCCGACAGGATATGCGCGCCCACTTCCGAGCCCTTTTCCAGAACAACAACGTTCAGATCGGCATCCAGCTGTTTCAGACGGATGGCCGCCGACAGGCCCGCGGGGCCTGCACCCACGATCACCACATCGTATTCCATCGCTTCGCGTTCAATCTCGGCCATCGCGGGCTCCCTAGCTAACTTTCCGAATTGGCGCTTTCACTGCATGCTCTGCGCAATTTTGTTTCACGGCTGATTACATGGTCGCAAACACCTTGGTCAATCAAAACACGGCGTAACTTTGCTGCAATGCGGCAGTTATGCCTCGGGTGAGTCCCCCATCAGGTACCTGGGACCGCTACCATTGGATTTTGCGCGGTCATCCGGATTGTAGAGGGCACATTTCGGCAGGCTTAGACATCCGCAGCCGATGCAGCCATCCAAATTGTCGCGCAAACGCGTCAGGGTATCGATTCGCTGGTCCAGATGGGCCTTCAGCCCCTTGCTGATGTCCTGCCAATCCTGCGGTGTTGGCGTGCGGTTTCCGGGCAAGCCAGACAGGACCTCGCGGATCTCGGGCAATGTCAGGCCGAACTGCTGTGCGATCATCACAAAACTCAGGCGTCTGATATCTGCGCGCTGATATCGCCGCTGCCCGCCCGCATTGCGCCAGGGCGATATCAGACCTTGCGCCTCATAATACCGGATCGCCGAAACGGCCAAGCCTGTGCGCCGGGCCAATGCGCCAATTGCCAACCCTTCCGAAGCCGCCATCACATCCTCCTGAAAAATACCTTGATCTAAAGTTAGGTTTAGGAATTATAGTGAGTCGGGACAAGCCTCAAAACACGAAGGAGATCCCATGATGGCGACACTTGAACACACCAATTTCACCGTTCGCGACCCGCAAGCCTCGGCTGCGTGGATGCACAAGGTATTTGGTTGGAAAACACGCTGGGAAGGCCCGGCAATTGCAGGTGGTTACACAGTTCATGTGGGCACCAAACACACCTATCTGGCACTTTATGCGCCCAGCGACCCACAACTATCAGGGGAAAGCAGCTATGACATCGTCGGCGGGCTGAACCATGTGGGTGTTTTGGTCGAAGACATCGACACGACTGAGAAAAAGGTGATCGACGCCGGCTTCACGCCTAAATCCCATGCTGATTATGAACCGGGTCGGCGGTTCTATTTCAATGACGACAATGACATCGAATTCGAAGTGATTAGCTACGACAAAAGTGTTCCGGGAAACACCTGATAGATTCTTCATCGCCAATGCCCTGAGAGCGCGAAGCGCGGCAGGGTATTGGCGATTCAGACTTTTCCCGAACACGATAGGCCGTAATCCGCGCGTCGCGCGCCCAAGCCCCCTTGCAATTCACGCCTCATTTGGGTCAGGTAATTGACGACCCATCAATTCGCCCCGACGCGTGTCTCATGCGGCGGGGCGAAAAAATATATGCGTGGACGACAAGAACATGGAAAAATTTCCAATGACGCCTGCGGGTAATGCCGCGCTTGGGGCGGAACTGAAAAACCTCAAGTCCGTCGAGCGCCCGGCGATCATCGAAGCCATCGCTACGGCGCGCGAGCTGGGCGACCTGAAAGAGAACGCCGAGTATCACTCGGCCCGTGAAAAGCAGGGCTTTATCGAAGGTCGCATCAAAGAGCTGGAAGGCATCCTGTCGCTGGCCGATGTGATCGATCCCGCCAAACTGAACGGCGCGATCAAATTTGGCGCCAAAGTAAAGCTGGTGGACGAAGACACTGACGAGGAAAAGACCTGGCAGATTGTGGGTGAGTACGAGGCCAACATCGAAAACGGCCTGCTGAACATCAAATCACCCATCGCGCGGGCATTGATTGGCAAGGAAGAAGGCGACAGTGTCGAAGTACGCACCCCAGGAGGCGTGCGGTCCTATGAAGTTTTAAGTATCGAGTACGCCTGACCGGAGCTTCGAACCATGTCAGAGCCCAATCCCGAACAAGATTCCGAACGGCCAACCCCTTTGGGTATATATGACAAGCCTTCGCATCCTTCGGTGACCGAGATCGAGATCGTTGCCGTCGCGCTTAGCGTTATCTGGCTGATCGTGTCTGTTGTGTTTCTGGTGCTTCCCGACAAGGTCGATGGCGGCGGATTCGTCGTGACTCTGCTGGCCGTTTTCATGCCCGTGGCAATGATCTGGGTCGCCGCCACGTCAATGCGCACCAGCCGTGTCATGCGCGAGGAAAGCGTCCGGCTACAGACCGCGATAGATGCGATCCGTCAGGCTTACGTGATTCAACAACAGCGCGCCGCCAGCTTGCAAGAGCCCGGTGTCAGCAAAAAGCTGGACGAAATCGCCGAGACCGCCAAAAAAGCAGAAACCGCGCTGGCGACGTTTTCGTCGAAACGGACCGAGCCGGTTCGCGGCGAAGCATCTGTTGCCACAGGCGACCAGACATCTTTGGAACTAGGCACTCCGGCCGAAGATATCGCGCCGCCATTGACGACCGATACCTTCATTCGAGCGCTGAATTTCCCGGAAACGCAGGATGATGCTGAAGGGTTCGACGCCCTTAGGCTGGCGCTACGGGATCGCAAGACAGCCCAACTGGTGCAGGCTTCGCAGGACGTGCTAACCCTGCTGAGCCAGGAAGGCATCTATATGGACGATCTGCGCCCGGATATGGCGCGTCCCGAAATCTGGCGGCAGTTCGCACAGGGCGCGCGCGGCCGCGCGGTTGCCGCGTTGGGCGGGATCAGGGACCGGTCTTCGCTGGCACTGACGGCAGCGCGGATGAAGCAAGACCCGATATTCCGGGACGCCGTGCATCATTTCCTACGCCGTTTTGATCACATGATCGTTGAATTTGAACCGGTTGCCAGCGACGCGGACCTGACGGCTTTGGGCGACACGCGAACCGCCCGTGCGTTCATGCTGTTGGGGCGTGTCGCAGGTACCTTCGACTGATTACAGCCCAAAGCTGCCATAGGGAATGAACCGCACCGGATCACCGGGCGAGATGTGACAGGCGCCATCCTGAATCTCGACCAGCCCTTCAGCCCAGCTAAGACCACTGATACGACCCGATCCTTCAGATGCAAAAACCTCAACCTGACCGTCTCGGACACGGGCGCGCAGATACTCGCGCCGCCCTGGCTTCTTGCGTTTCTCGAAATTGGCCGGCAAGTCGAATCCCTGCGGCTGTGACCAGCCTTCGCCCGCCATCAGACCCAGCGCCGGACGGGCAAAGATCAACGTACAGACTTTGGCTGCGACGGGATTACCCGGCAGGCCAAATACGGGCGTTTCGTTCCACATACCCAGCGCCAAAGGGCGTCCGGGCTTTAGCGCAATGCGCCACTCTTGCATCGCACCGGCCTCTCGCAACAGGGCCGAGACGTGATCCTCATCGCCGGCAGACGCGCCGCCGCTGGTCAAAATGACGTCGGCCTGTTCCGACGCCTTGTCCAGCCTGTCACGCAGATCTTCCCGGTCGTCAGACACGCGCCCCATATCCACCGGCTCAAAGCCCAGCTGCGCGATCATCGACAACAGCATCGGACGGTTGGCGTCGAAAATTTGACCGGGCCCGACGGGGCTTCCGGGTTCGACCAGCTCATCCCCGGTTGAAAGCACCGCAACCCGCAGCGTTTTACGCACAGAAACCTCGGCAATTCCTGTGGCCGACAAAAGGGCCATGTCAGCAGGGGTCAATCTGCGCCCGGCAGGCAGAACCAAATCGCCCTCGGCCACGTCTTCGCCAGCTTTGCGGGTATTCGCGCCCCGTTTCAGCGGGCCGTGAAAAGCGATGTGGCCATCCTGAACGGTCACGTCTTCTTCCAGTATGACAGTATCCACGCCAGCCGGCAGCGCAGCGCCGGTCAGCACGCGCAGCGCCTTGCCATGTGGCACCAAGCCATCAAACGGAATACCAGCCGCAGCGCGCCCATCCTGCAGCGGCATCACTTGGGGACCCTCGGGCGCCGACCCGGAAAACCCATAACCATCCACGGCCGTGTTCGGCTGCGGCGGGTTTGAACGTTTCGCGAAAACGTCTTCTGCCAGTATCCGCCCCACAGCCTGCCCGATCAGAGCCATTTCGACCGAAGTCACCACCGTCAACCGAGATCGCAATAAGTCCAGCGCGTCGTCCACGGGTGTCCAGTTGACCCCGGCAGGCAAGGCAAAACAATCATTTCGCAGGGGCGGAGGCGTGATGTTCGGCGGTGTCATAATCCGACCTCTTTCAAGATGAAATCCGCGATTGCGGCGGTATTGTCCAGATCAAACACCGGAACCTGCACCTGCAGGGGCGTGTCGCTGGCGACAGCGCGGATCGTACTGTTTTCCGCGGCCATCAACGCATTGCCGGCCTCGGCACGAAACGCTTCGACCTTGTGGTGGCTTTCTCGTTTGAACCCTTCGATCAGCACGAGATCGACCGGGAGCAGCCGCGTCAGAAGATCAGCCAGAGGCGGCTCAGGTGCCCCACGCAGTTCCTGCATCACCGCAATGCGCTTACCGGATGCCAACAGCACCTCGGACGCACCGGCTTCTCGATGGCGGAAGCTGTCGGTGCCTGGTTGGTCAACATCGACCGCGTGATGGGCATGTTTGACCGTCGAAACTGAAAAGCCGCGCCCGGTAATCTCGACCACTAACCGCTCCATCAGGCCGGTCTTGCCTGCGTTTTTCCAACCGGTGACGCCGTAAACCCTCATGCCTGCTCCAGCAGCTTTTGCGCCCGCGCCAAATCGTCGGGCGTGTTGACGTTGAAGAAGGGATCAAATGGGTCCGCCGGGAACAGCGCTTCACACCCGTCATGTTTGTCGGTCCACAGCACAACTTTGCGCAGCCCGTCAATCAAGGCATCCCGCAGGTCATCGCGCAACGCCACAGGCCAGAGGCCAAACGTCGGGTGCCGGTTGACCCGCTTACCGCCGCCGGACTTCAAAGCCTCATCACTGGTGCGCGGCGTGGTGGCCAGAACCAGCGGATGGGTTTGCCCGTCGGCAGCATCGGTCAAACGAGCCACCAGATCGCGCGGAAAAAACGGCGTGTCGGCAGCGGCTGTGACTATGCTGTCGGCGCCTTGCTTAGCAGCCCAGTCGAGTCCAGCCAGAACGCCGGCCAAAGGACCAGCGAAGCCTTCGATCGTATCGGGCAGAACCGGCAGGTTCAGATCGGCGAACCGCTCGGGGTCACCATTGGCATTCAGCGCGAGGCCGCCCACTTGTGGGGCCAACCGGTCAATCACATGAGCCAGCAGGCTTTGGCCGCCGATCTGCAACAGACCCTTGTCGCCGCCGCCCATACGGGTGGCGAGGCCGCCTGCGAGGATTACGCCCAAAGGGGTGTTCATTGTTGCACCTTGTTGCTTGCATCCAAGTGATCAATAGATCGCAACTTTGTAGAGCGAACTCAATTCAATTGGAACGCGGTAGGATGCAGATGATGCAGGACAAACAGCCACAGGATCAAAGTCCCGACCGCCAGGAACGAGGTCGCCGACACGATGTGAGCGGCGAGCTGCGGCTCCTGATCATAATGTTTGGCCAGCAAAAAGATGCTCTTTGCCGTGGGCGCTGCTGCAGAGACCGTCGCCGCAATGATCCAAAGCGGATCCAGCCCGATCAAATGCCCTGCAAGCAGAACCACCCCCGGAACAACGAGAAGTTTTACTACCGTCAAGAACAAGATCATCGGTCCAGTCTGAACAATCGTGCGAACACTTGTGGTAAACCCGATCGCAAACAGCGCAACAGCTGCAAGCGCCTGACTCATAAGCTCTAAGTAATCCGAGACGGCGTCAGAAAACCCAATACCTGTGAAAGAGTAAAGAACGCCCAACAACGTTGCCGCGATTATCGGGTTTTTCAAAACATTAAGAAGGATCTTGTAAATTGGTGTCTTGGCGCTTGCCTTGTGCCCGGCCGAGGTTTCTAGAATGGTAGTCATGATCAACAGCAGAATGGCGACCACCAGATTTGCCAATACAGCCGGCAGC
Organism: Ruegeria sp. A3M17; assembly: GCF_003318255.1. GTDB lineage: Bacteria > Pseudomonadota > Alphaproteobacteria > Rhodobacterales > Rhodobacteraceae > Ruegeria. The sequence continues at coordinate 29,860 of NZ_QOCF01000040.1, read as the reverse complement.
GCTCCCTTTGACCCAAAAATCGCATGGAGGATAGGCAACGCAACCAACGCTGTGTTCGAGGCGACGCCAGCAAAGGCCAATACGGTTGCTGATCCGACCTGAAAACTCGTCAGCGCTTTCAAAACGATGAATAGGACGGCAAAAAGAGCCAGCATCGTACCGCCATACGACACGTAGAAACCGTAGTTTAGAAGGTTCTCAAACTTCTCCTGACCAATCAGGTAAAACATGATGGCGGGGATCAGGACGTAAACCGCAAATTGCACCATAGCTTCCCTACGTGGCAACCATCCAAAATTCCACTCTGAGTTGCTCCACCTTAGTGTATATCTTTTGGAACTTGCAGAGTTTTCTCAGAACGACTGGTTACCCAACGGATTTCAGGACTGGGAACTTTTCCTTTTGTGCTTCTTATCTTCGACCGCAACGGTAGACGGGTCTACATCGCGCAACAGACGGTCTTCACCTGAAAGACATACAAAGCGCTGCCCGCGCATCCGGCCGATCAATGTCAGGCCGACCTCGCGCGCAATCTCAACACCCCAAGCGGTGAATCCTGAGCGGGACGCCAGAACCGGGATGCCCATCATCGCCGTTTTGATCACCATTTCCGAGGTCAGGCGTCCGGTGGTGTAGAGGATTTTGTCTTCAGCCCCCTCACCTTCGGACAGCATCCAACCCGCGATCTTGTCGACAGCGTTGTGGCGGCCCACGTCTTCCATATAGACCAGCGGGCGGTTCTCGTGACACAGCACTGTACCATGGATCGCCCCCGCCTCAAGATACAGGGACGGGGTGCGGTTGATCTTGGCGGCCAGATCGTACAGCCACGAGGTGCGGACCGAGACCTGCGGCAGGCGCACATCCTCCAATCCCTCCATCATATCCCCGAAAACGGTGCCAACCGCACAGCCGCTGGTGCGGGTCTTTTTCTTCAGTTTGTCCTCATACGAGGTCTCGCGCGCAGTGCGTACCACTACAGTTTCCAGATCTTCATCGTAATCGACGCGCGTGATGTCGTCATCGACCAGCAGCATCCCCTGATTGCGCAGGAACCCCAGCGCCAGATACTCGGGGTAATCCCCAATGGTCATCGCCGTCACGATCTCTTGCGCGTTGAGGAAAATCGTCAGCGGGCGTTCCTCGACCACCGATATCTGGCTGACCTCTCCATTCTGGTCCAAGCCTTCAACGGCGCGGGTCAGGCGGGGCGCACCGGGATCTGGGGCGATGATGTAGTCTGACTGGTTCTGTTCCGTGGCCAATTGCAACCCTTTCCCAAGACCGCTACTGCTGCGGGGATCACCATAGGATTTAGCCATGGCAGACACCACATCCAAGTCATACTTCTGGAAGGGTTTTCGCGACGGGACCCCGTTCATATTTGTGGCGATCCCGTTTGGCACCCTGTTCGGCGTATTCGCGACCGAGGCCGGGTTGAATATCGTGCAAACCATGGCCTTTACGTCCACCGTCTTTGCGGGTGCGGCGCAATTTGCCGCGCTGCAATTGCTGCAGGATCAGACGCCGACGGCCATTATTCTTGTCTCTGCCCTGGCGGTGAACCTGCGGATGGCGATGTATTCAGCGTCCCTGACGCCCTATCTGGGGGCTGCACCAATGTGGCAGCGAGCATGTGCGGCCTACCTGACCGTCGATCAGTCTTATGCCTGTTCAATCGTGCAGTTTGAAAAAGAACCCAGAATGACGGTGCCCCAACGCATGGCTTATTTCGTGGGCTCGGTCACACCCATCACGCCGCTATGGATATTTGCGACCTATCTGGGCGCGGTTCTTGGCACGCGCATTCCCGAAAGCTGGGCGCTGGACTTTGCCTTGCCGATTACATTTCTGGCAATGATCGGACCGATGATGCGCACCCTGCCCCATGTGGTGGCTGCGCTGGTCGCCATTGTCGTTTCTTTGTTGACCGCTGGCATCCCATACAATCTGGGCCTGCTGATTGCCGGATGTGCCGGCATGATGGCCGGTGCTCAGGCCGAATTGTTCGCCGAACGCAGAAAGGCCACATCATGACCCCTGTTGATCCAGTCACGATCTGGTCCATCATCATTGGCCTTGCCATTGGCAGTTATAGTTTGCGGTTTGTCTTTATCGGCCTCGTCGGGGATCGCCCGATGCCACCCTGGCTGTTGCGCCACTTGCGTTATACTGCTGTGGCCATCTTGCCTGCCCTGATTGCACCGCTGGTCGTTTGGCCGACCGCAACCGAGGGACAACCGGACATTCCCCGCATGGCGGCCGCCGCGGTTGCGCTGAGCGTTGGGGTGATCACTAAGAATGTGCTGGCAGCAATCTTCTGCGGTGCCGCAACCCTGTACGGTTTGCTGTATTTATTGGGCTGAGACAGCGTCTTGTTGGTTCAGCGCCGCATTGTTGGCGGCCAGACCTTTTTGCAGGTCGGCATCGTCGTTCTCACGATACTCCGTTGTCACAACACCCGGGATCTGACCGAACTGATCTGACAGCTTGACTGGAAAAAAGGTCACGTCGATCTGTTCGAACCCCGGAACCTGCTTCAACAGCGACGCGGTGGAATTCGCACAATAGGCGCCAGCGACCGGACCGGATTGTTTGGCCAGTTGCAAGGCTATTTCGGCCTGTTGCGGGCTTACCTGAATCGTCTGGATACGCGCATAATGTGTCTCGCGCGCGTGCGAGCTGCGATAGGCGCGCTCGGCATTCGGGGTGATGCCGTACAGCACGTCGTCCTTGATCGGAACCACATCTGCGCGGAAAGACCCCGCAGGATCAAAGATCACCCGCTCGCTGCCGCTGATCATCAATGAGGTATGCGCACCAGACCCGGTGCGCGTGCTGATCATTGTATAAAGCGTCAGGGTCGAGGGACCCGGATCACGGTAGGATCGGGCAACGACCTCGGCCCGGTCGGCTTGCGGACGCTGCGATCCCGTGCAGCCAGCAACAGTTGCTGCCAGCAGGCAGGCAATCAAAATCCGGATCAAGGTCAACCCCGTTTTGGATTATGCGGCGAAGACCGCTAGGAACAGGCAAAGGAGGGCGATGGCAACCACACACCATGTGGTGGCTTTGACAAACCCATCAAAGGTTTTGGTTTGAACAGTGATATCCATTTCGCCGTGCTTGTGTTCAGCCATGAGTCTCAGAATCCTAATTCGCGTGTTCGAGATGTTGGATAATGGAAAATCCGGGGCCTGTCACCACGTCATTCGCGCGCAGGGGCCAAAGTTGGAAACACCGAGCACTCCGGATACCCAAAACCCCAACGCCAGGGCAGGCCCGAACAGGGGCCGCCGCCAAATCGGACCGCCGCGTACATCGCCTCGGCGGTAACGGAATGGGCGGTGCGAATCTGTTCGGCCGTCATGTCATAGCGTTCGGCATATTCCTCGGCATGGTCTGTCCCATGCTGTTTGACGCAGGCACGCAGGGTGTCGTCCGCGGACAGGCGCGCGTCATAGCTGTCCTCGGCCCGCAAAGCCCCGCCGGCATGGTGATAGGCGCGATCATGGGTCACACAGCAGTATTCCCACGGTGGGTGCGCCTCATACAGTCCCCGAAAGCTGGGGAATGTATCCGCCACGAAACGCCAGCTGGCCGAAAGACCACCCGAACAGCCATCCGTTTCAAACGGGGTCAACTCTGCGCTGCTGCGCTCCGCCATCAGGGAGCGATGCGCGGGCAACTCAAAGCTGCGCATGACATCTTGCGCGAAGGCTGGCACGGCACTCAACAAAAGGATTGCCGCCAAATTAAGGGCTTTCATCGCGCATCGCCTCAGAATCAAAGGACATGCCAAAGGTCGTCGCTAGCCATAGCAACAAACGCTCTGCCGGCCCCAATTCGGCGCGCACACGCAGAACTTCATTCGCCATTGCTGGTCGGTCCGTGATCAGCCCATCGACCCCCATCGACGCCATGGCCGACATTTGCAGCGGATCATTTACCGTCCAGACATAGATGTCCTTACCGGCGGCGTGGACTGAATTGACCAAACCCGGCGTCGCCATCGCGGCGTTCACCGCAACAAAATCACCTTCGAGACCTGAGAGATTACCCACAGCAGTCGCGGCAAGAACCCCGGCGCGCCAGTCGGGGCGGATCGCCTTCATCTTTTGCACTGCCGGGTATTTTAGGGACATCGTTGCAATGTCGTCCTGCATGCCCAGCTCTTCGACCAGGGCGACGACGCGGTTCTCAAGATCTACGTCGTGGCCGTAGTACTTCAGCTCTATAATGACCTTGGCCTTGTCCTTTGCGGCCTCTAGCACGTCTCGCAGCGTCGGCGTCCGCTCATCTGCGTATTCAGGGCCAAACCAGCTGCCGATATCGATCTGATCGATATCCTCCATTGTGGCATCCCACACCTTGAGGTTAACACCGGCCAGTTTCATGAAATCACTGTCATGGGCGACGATGACTACATCATCCGCTGTTTCCTGCACGTCGATCTCAACCCAGTCGGCCCCGTCCTCGATCGCCTTGAGAACCGAGGCCATCGTGTTTTCGGGCTTCAGCGCGGCAGCGCCGCGATGACCGATAACCTCTGCACGGTCCGGTGCCTGCACTCTTTCCAGAAGGTGCTGCCCGAACCATATCCCAACAAGAACGGCAACGATGGCGGCCCCAACAGCCGTGACCATTGTTCTGCGCAGGTTGCGCGGCTTTGGAGGGGTTTGTTCTGATGTCTGGATATCAAAAAACCTATCGAGCAGCACTGCCAATGCGCCCAGAGCCGTGGCTGCCAATACCAGTCCGGCCAGTGACCAGATACCGGCAACGGCGAGGCTGTAAATCAGTGCCAACCTCAGGTTGGCTGCGCCTTGCAGCGGCACCAGAGCGAACAAAAGCCCGGCCACCCAGGCGATCACGGCGGCGATGACAAGGCGCACAGCCAGCCAGATGGCCAATTCTATCTTGAGGCGACCGCGCTTACCTTCCATCCGACTGGCGCTGATGCCGAACGCATGTCCGGGGTGAACGCCTTCGAACAAAACCAGATGCAGCGACAATGCCCAGGCTGACAGGCGTCGGATAAGCACCCAGGCCATAGCCAGCGCAACCGCCCCGATCAGCACCACAGCCACCCAGAATGAGGGCGGATGGAAGGTCAGGTAATAGTTGATGTCATATTCAGTTAGCGTCCACCATGCGATCACGGCAGAAACGACCGCAAAGGGCAGAACCAACAGCAGAACGCGCACAACAAAGCGCACCGCAAATCCAAACAGGGATGGAAGCCGCGACAGGATCAGCCTGATCGAAGAACTGCCAGCGCGCCATGGGTCCGACTCTGCCATCCGCAGCGACCCGGCCATGACCGAGAAGACAAACACCTCGGCCAGTAGAAACAGGCTGAGAACCACAACTGCCGCAATAAACCCGGCAGGTGAGAGGATGAATGCAGCGATCGCCTGATCAGTCAGCGCCGTCTGGTTGGACAGCGATACGGCAAGATTCACCGTGATCGCCACGCCGGGCGCAATCAGCGCAACCAGCAACAGGCGCACAACAAGATAGATCGGCACAAAGACACGGCGACGAGCCCATGCACCCTTGTAGGCACTTGTAACGGCAGAGAAAGTGGTCACGTGAGGCCCCCTTGAATGGTAGACTCATTCAAGGCTGCGCAGACGTGAATTGCAAGTCAGGTGATCAGCTTTCTTCCAGATCAGCCGCCAAGCGGAACCCGATGCGATTGGCGGGTTTATCCTCGACCGATTTGGGCAGGGCCCGCAGCATCACATTCAGCTGGCTGACGTGTTGTACAAGCTGAGTGCGCGCGCCGGTCGCATCTGATCCGTAAAAGGTGATGATATCGGGATCAAAATACCCCATCCCTTCGATCCGCATGACGCCTGCGTCGCCGCCGGTGAATCCCATCGCGACCTCTTGGTCGCCAGTCAGCGTCTTTTCGAAATTCTGGATATAGAGGATCAGCCGCTCATAAGCCCATTGCGCGGGGCTTTTCGTCTCGACCGGTTTTTGCAACGGACCGGGCAGGTCTTTTGCGCCTGACTTTGCTTCGGGGTCGGAATGCACTTCGTAGCAGCGCGGCAAAGCTGCGGCTTCGGCGGCCTCGGCCGATGTTTCGATCTGATCCTGCATAGCTTTACCCTTTGCGCTGAAACTCCCACGCCCCGTCCGCGCGGCGCGTTCGGGTGACAGCTCCAATGTGGTAAAGATGGTTCAGATGTGCAACCGCTTCGACTAGCGCAAGCCCATACTCGCCACCACTGATCTGGCGTTTGAACAAGGGCACGAAACATTCGGCAGCTGTCTTGGGCTGGTCCAGGTAATTCTGCAACCGTTTCAGAGCGCTGTGGTGGTTGTCGATCAGTTGCCTCATCCGGATGGGCAGCCCGGTGAATGGCAGCTTGTGCCCGCCCAGCGCCAGATGATCCGGTCGCGCCAGCCCCTGAAGCCGTTCGCAGGCCTCAAGCCATTCAGCAACCGGATCTGCCAGAGGTTCGGTGACATAGACACCCAGATTGGGGCTGATCGAACTGAGGATCTGATCGCCGGTGATCACCAGATTGTCGTCGCGACTCCAGAACGTGGCGTGTTCGGGGGCATGGCCGTTGCCCATGTGGACATCCCAGTCGCGCCCACCCATGCGGATCACGCTGCCTTGCTTGATCCGGGTGAATCCCAGCGGCATCGGAAAAACAGTGTCGCAATAATTGAACGGGCGCTCGGCCATCCGCTTGGCCAGCACGTCGGGTGCCATTCCTGCACTGCGGTAATAGTCCAGCGTCTCCTGGGGCCAGCTTTCCTGAACATCCAGTTGTAGCATCCGCGAAAACAGCCAGGCCGTTCGCGACGCCACCAGTTCCACGCCATGTTCGGATTGAAACCAACCCGCATTGCCCACGTGATCGGGGTGATGATGAGTCACGACCACCCGCTTGATCGGCTTGCCCGCCAATGGGCCTGCCATCAGCTTTTCCCAGATGCGCCGTGTTTTGTTTGACGACATTCCTGTGTCGATCACGGTCCAGCCGTCGCCATCGTCCAGCGCATAGATATTGACGTGATCCAGCGCCATGGGCAGTGGCAGCCGCATCCACAGAACACCTTCGGCAATCTCAATTGCCTCGCCCTCAGCCGGAGGCTCAGACCAGGGATATCGGATCGCCAAAGGGGTATCACCGTCCATCAGGATGCTAACTCTTCGGCGCTGAGCCCGAAAACATCGTCTGCGCCGTTCTGAGCTTGCACCAGCAGCCCGGCATATTCAGGTAACAGCGCGTTGATATAATACCGGGCCAGTTTGAAGCGCGGGCCACCCGGTTCAGCCAAAGCTGCCTTCAGGTGGTAATGCGCGCCTAACACACGTGCAAAGGCGTGCAGATATGGTACCGCGCCGGCAAAACGGTTGTTCAAATCCGACTGCGCCACCATCCACTCGGTCGTCTCGCGCAGACTTTCGGTCGCTTCCCAAACCGGGCCAGCCAGTTCAGGCATGGTTACCCGCGCATGTTCGGCATGATCTTCGATCTCGTCCAGTAGGCGCGAGGCCGCTTCGCCGCCATCCATCATCTTGCGCGCCACCAGATCCATCGCCTGAATACCATTGGTGCCTTCGTAGATCGCGGTCACACGGACGTCGCGGTAATATTGAGCCGCACCGGATTCCTCGATGAAGCCCATACCGCCATGGACCTGAACACCGGTCTCAGACACGCGCATTCCGGTTTCGGTGCCAAAAACCTTGCCAATCGGCGTTAGAAGAGCAGCACGAGACGTCCAATCGGCGGCGCCTGTTGCGTTGGCCATATCGATGGCTGCGGCGTTGGCCAGCATAATCGCACGCGCAGCGAAAGTGTCAGCACGCATGCTCATCAACATCCGACGCACATCCGCGTGGTCGATAATGGTGCCCGAGGGGGTTTTGCCCTGTTTCCGCTCCAACGCATAGGCCAGCGCGTGCTGATAGGCACCTTCGGCTGCACCCACGCCCTGACCGCCAACACCTAGGCGCGCGTTGTTCATCATGGTGAACATCGCGGCCATGCCGCCATGTTCCTTGCCTACAAGCCAGCCTTTGGCACCGTCAAACTGCATCACGCAGGTCGGAGAACCGTGCAGGCCCATCTTGTGCTCGACCGATACGACCTTCAGATCATTGGCCACACCGGGATTGCCGTTCTCATCCGGCAGCAGCTTGGGCACCAGGAACAGCGAAATACCCTTGGTTCCAGGAACACCGTCGGGCAGGCGCGCCAGTACCAAATGACAGACATTCTCAGCAAAATCGTTATCCCCCCATGAGATAAAGATTTTCTGCCCCGTGACGGCATATGTGCCGTCACCTTTTGAGACCGCTTTTGATGTCAACGCCCCCACATCCGACCCAGCCTGCGGCTCGGTCAGGTTCATGGTCCCCGACCATTCACCCGCCATCATCTTAGGCAGATAGAGCGCCTTGAGCTCATCGCTGGCATGGTGTTCCAGTGCTTCGATCTGGCCCTGCGTCATCAGCGGCGCAAGTTGCAGCGACAGGCAGGCGGCAGACATCATTTCATTCACGGCGGTGGTCAGCGTCATCGGCAGACCCATGCCGCCATAGTCCGGATCACCGCTCATCCCGACCCAGCCGCCTTCGGCTATGGCTTTCCAGCCATCAACATACCCGGTCGAGGTACGCAGCACGCCGTTTTCCAAACGCGCGGGCTCAAGATCACCGGGGCGTTGCAGGGGGGCCATCACCCCTTCGCACAGTTTTCCGGCTTCGGTCAGAATGGCACTGACCACATCGACACTGGCTTCCGAGAACTTCTCGGTGGCAGCGATCTTGTCAAAATTGACCGCGTGGCGGAACAAGAATTCATAATCAGAGATTGGGGCGCGATATGGCATGTCTTCCCTCTAGGCTGTCTGATTGCGTTTACGCCGACGGGCTTGGAATTTCCACCGCCCACCTTTATGCATCTGGGTTCCACCGATTAGGTATCGGTCCAAATGCTATACGCAATCAAAACGCGGCGTCACCACCAATGATCCCCAACGGCACTCTGACATTAAACGCCGATCCTGCCGGAATCGCGCAGGCGGCAGAGCTGCTGCGCCAGGGTCTTCTGGTGGCTTTCCCGACCGAGACGGTCTACGGCCTGGGCGGGGATGCCCGTAACGGCGAAGCTGTGGCAAGCATCTATGCCGCCAAGGGGCGACCCAGTTTCAACCCGCTGATTGCGCATGTGGCTTCGGTCGAAGCCGCCCAGCGGTTCGTGACATGGTCCGATCAGGCCGAGGCTTTGGCAGAGGCATTCTGGCCCGGACCGCTGACCCTTGTTCTGCCATTGCGCCCGGATCACGGGATTTCATCGCTGGTGACAGCCGGGCTTGAAACCCTTGCGGTGCGGGTTCCTGCCCACCCTGCAGCACGTACGCTACTGTCCGATTTCGACGGGCCGGTCGCCGCGCCATCGGCCAATCCGTCCGGGCAAATCAGCCCGACCACAGCCGCGCACGTCCTGTCCGGCCTGAATGGGCGCATCGCCGCGGTTCTGGACGATGGGCCATGCGGGGTCGGGTTGGAAAGCACAATTATGGGCCTTGCGGGCGAGCCTGCCCTTTTGCGCCCCGGCGGTGTTGCGCTGGAACAGGTCGAGGCGGTTCTGGATACTCAGCTGCACCATCACCAATCGGGTGATGCGCTGAACGCGCCCGGCCAGCTGCAATCGCATTATGCTCCGGATGCACCCGTTCGTCTGAACGCCAGCACCGCCCAAGGCGATGAAGTTCTGCTGGGGTTTGGCCCGGTGGACTGCGATCTCAATCTTTCATCGACGGGCGATTTGACAGAGGCTGCGGCAAACCTATTCGCCGCATTGCACCATTTGAACGACACCGGCAGACCAATTGCGGTGACCCAAATTCCCGAACATGGTTTGGGTGCGGCCATTAACGACCGCCTGCGCCGCGCTGCTGCGCCGCGAAACAGCTGATCAGGCGCGCCCGGAATCCGCTGACAAGATCAACGGGTCAACGCCCAAAGTTGCAAGTGCACCCTGCCATTTTTCATCATCCGGCACGTCAAATATCAGTTTCGGTGACGCTTCGGTCGTCAACCAGCCGTTCATTGCGATCTCATCTTCAAGCTGACCGGGCCCCCAGCCCGAATAGCCCAGCACCAACGTGGAATTCAATGGTCCACGCCCGGCAGCAAGATCTTCAAGGATATCCAGCGTCGCCGTCATGCTGAACTCATCCGTGATGTGCATGGAATGCAGGTTCGCCTCATAGTCCGAGCTGTGTAGGACAAAACCACGCGACATCTCGACCGGACCGCCGAAATGGACCAAACGTTCACCCACGACCGGAATCCGGCAGGGAATGTTGAGCTGACTCAACAGAGTTTTCAGCCGCAGATCCGAAGGTTTGTTGATAATCAACCCCATAGCACCATCTTCGCCATGGCTGCACAGGTACACCACCGAATGATCAAAACGCGGATCGCCCATGCCGGGCATCGCAATCAACAGTTTTCCGGTAAGATCCATGGGCCGACATCTCTTATCAGGTATGCTTCAACAATGACCCTTGGTCACCCGGAATGGCAAGGGATCAGCGCACATTTCCGCAGATTTCATCCCGGTTACCGGAACGTGACTTGGATTCTGTGCCGCAACCGCGCATTTATGAACCATGTGTGTAAAAAATGTATTACCGGCAATCGCCATAACCTTTGGTCTGGCCTTACCTGCAACAGCGCAGGTCAACGGCCCCGTTGCCGAGTTGGATATTCTGGATGGCGGACGCACCGCTAAAGGAACGTACCTCAGCGCCGTGCGTGTGACGCTGCAGGACGGATGGAAAACCTATTGGCGTGCGCCGGGGGATGCTGGCATTCCGCCGCAATTCGACTGGAACCGCTCGGACAATGTTAGGGGTGTGTCGATTACATGGCCCGCGCCGGATGTGTTTGACCAGAACGGATTGCAATCGATCGGTTACGAAAATCAACTGGTTTTGCCGGTCGAGATCACTCCGAGAAACCCGGCCAAACCTGTTCGGCTGCAGGGAACGATGGATCTGGGCGTCTGCAAGGATGTCTGCATCCCGGAACAGCTGGATTTCGACCACACGCTGAACGCAGAGGCCGGGCGCAACCCGACCATTGCCGCAGCGCTGGCCCAACGGCCCTTTTCCGAACAAGAGGCCAGCGTGACCAATGCAAGCTGCCACCTGTCACCGACATCTGACGGAATGCGGATCGAGGCAAGGGTGACCATGCCTTCGGCCGGAGGGCGCGAGGTCGCCGTGATCGAACCGGGCAATCCCGCGCTCTGGGCCTCTCAGACACAGACGAAGCGAACGGGCAATACTCTGGTTGCAACCTCCGAAGTGATCAACGCGGCAGGTGGGCCGTTTGCTCTGGACCGCTCGGAAATTCGAATCACCGTGCTGGGTGCAAATCACGCGGTCGACATTAAGGGCTGCAGCGCAGGCTGAGCCCGGTGATTTCATGACACAAACCCCGAAAATCGGCGCCTTGGCGGTTGTTCTGCATCAGGACCAAGTGCTTCTGGTGCAGCGCAGCAAGCAACCCGATGCTGGCCTGTGGGGCTTTCCCGGTGGCCATGTGGAATGGGGCGAGACCGTTCTGCAAGCCGCGCAAAGAGAGCTGCACGAGGAAACCTCGGTCATCGCTGAACCACAACATTATCTGGACAATCTCGATCTGCTGCGCAGGGATGAGAATGGCAAAGTCCTGATACACTACCTGCTGGTTGGGGTGGCTTGTCAGTATCAATCCGGCGCGCCCGTGGCCGGTGACGATGCGCGCGACGCTCGCTGGTTCCCGGTGGACCAGATCCGCCGCGGCGAACTGGAGATTAGCAACCGCGTCGTCGATCTGCTGGAAACCGCTCTGCGACAGGCTTAGGTCGCAGGTTTCCTTAGCCGGGCATAAAGCAAGCCAGAGACTGCTACGCTGAGGAACAATATCAGCGCAGCACCCGAAACGAAGGCACCTAAGCCCATCCGAAGAATGGCCATGCCGTCCTCGGCCGCATAAAGCCCGGACAAGAACCCGATAGGCGCGCCGTAAATTGCGGGCCACACCATCGTGACCGTAAACCACAAAAGCAGGGTAAGGCCCGTGCACGCCAACGTCCCCTGAACCACACGGTCCGGCGCGCGCGCCGCCCGACGCATCGCGGTCATTGGGCGAGACAGATCGTTCAGAATAGCAAGCAATGCCGGCACCAGTAGCAGGACCAGCAACATACCAAAGCCCAGCCCATAGACCAAAGTAATGACGGTGGGTTTGAGGAACTGCGCCTGTTGCGATCCTTCATATAGCAACGGGGTCAGCCCCAGAACCGTGGTCAGAGTGGTCAGCATCACAGGCCGCAACCGGTCTGCGGTGCCTTCCACTATCGAAGGCACAAGCCCGCGCTCTTTTTGGTAATCGTCGATGGTCGTCACCAAAACAATCGAGTCGTTGATGATGATCCCCGTCATCCCCAGCAGACCGACGACCGTAAACATGCTTAGAGGAACCTCCCACAGGTAGTGCCCCCAGATCGCGCCGACCAACCCAAATGGGATAATCGCCATCACCACCAGTGGCCGCGTCCAGCTGGCAAACACCCAGGCCAGCACAAGATAGATACCCGTCAAGCACAGGATCAGGCCGGTGCGCGCCTCGGACAGGAACTCGTCTTCCTGCTCGCTCAGACCGGCCATCCGCCATTCAACCTGTCGTTCCGAGGCGATTTTCGGCAGGATTTCCTCGCCCATGGCACGTGCAATCTCAGCCGCGCGCGTCGGGTCATCTTCCGAGATGTCGCCATTCACCGATATCACCCGCAGGCCATTTTCGCGCCGGACGGTCGAGAAGCCGGATTTTCGCTCGACCGACACGATATCGGCCAGCGGCACATAAACGCCGTCCGGTGTGCGCATCAGAGTGCGTTCCAGGAAGTCGGCGGTCAGTTCTCCTTCGGGCAGTTCAACCCTGATCTCGGCACTACGCGGGCCGTCCGGGAAGGTCGCCGCCTCGATCCCGTTCAACCGGTCGCGCAAGACGCGTCCCAGCGTTTCGATCCTGAACCCCAGCGACTGACCCTGGGCCGTCAGATCCAGAATGTACTCTTCCTTGTCATAGGCAAGGTTATCCTCCAGCGCCGAAACCTCAGGGTATTTCGAAAGCTCGGTCTGCAAATCCTCGGAAGCGGACTTGAGCGTATTCACATCCGAACCATAGAACTGAACGTCAATGGCATCGCCACCGGGACCCGAGCGCCAGCCCCGGAAGCTGAGCAGTTCGACCTTCGGGTGGCGCGGAACAAAATCCTGCAACTCACCCACAAACTCAAAGCTGGAATAGGGGCGCAGATCCGCATCAATCAGCTCGATGGAAATACCACCCAGCAAGTCAGCGTCTTTGCCATCGGCGGCGGCCAATCCCCATCCTGCGGACCCGCCCACCTCGGCCAGCACATAGTCGATCGGGTTACGACCGTGGCGGTCTTCATAGATCTGGCCCAGCTCTTCGGTCGCACGCTGCAGCTCATGCATCATGGCCACAGTCTCGGCGCGGGTGGCGCCTTCAACCATTATGAAATTGCCCGTGACCGAGCCACGTTCAGGCGCGTTAAAGAACCGCCAGTTCACGTCACCGCGAATGAACAGGGCAACCTGGCTGGCCAGGATCACCACCATCATGGCAACCACCACATAGCGCGCCCAGACGACCCAGCCGATCAGCGGGCGGAACAGATGATCTCGCACCCAGCGGAACCCGCGATTGACCACGCGGTTGGGCAGATCATACCAGTGTTCTTTGGTGGAATGCGCGATGGCATGCGCCATGTGGTTCGGCAAGATCAAGAAGCATTCGATCAGCGACGCAATCAAAACCGCGATAACGGTAAAGGGGATGTCGCGGATCAACTCTCCGAACCGACCACCCACGAGGGTCAAACCAAAAAAGGCGATCACGGTTGTCAGAGTCGCCGCAAAGACCGGCATCGCCATGCGTCGCGCCGCGCGTTCAGCGGCCACCATTGGGGCCTCGCCCAACCGGCGCGCGCGGAAATCGGCATGCTCACCCACGACGATGGCATCATCCACGACAATGCCCAGCGTGATAATCAGGCCGAACAGGGACACCATATTGATCGACAGCCCGCCGATATACATGAAGGCAATCGCGGCGGACATAGCAACCGGAATACCTGCTGCGACCCAAAAGGCGATCCGCGCATTCAGGAACAAAAACAGCAGACAGACCACCAGGCCCAAGCCAACAAGGCCGTTGTCGACCAGAATATCCAGACGGTCGGTGATCGCCTGAGCGCGGGTTCTGATCAGCTCGATCGTCACACCTTCGGGAACGCTGGCCTGCATTTCCGTCACAACGTCTTCGACCGCGTGCTGGATTTCAATCGCGTCACCCAGGTTTGAGCGATCTACGCGCACCGACATTGCCGGGTTTTCGCCCACGAAGTAGCTGCGATTGCGGTTGACCCCTTCGACCCGGATCTGGGCTACATCGCCCACCAGCAACTTAGACCCATCCGCAAAATTGCGCAGGGCGATGCCTTCGATTTCCTCGGGTGTGCGCTTTTCCGTACCCGTGCGAATACGAGCATTCGCGCCAGTCACATCGCCTGCTGGGTTTGCGTTGACCTCGGCCGCGACGGCCGACGCGACCTCGGACAGGGTGATGTCGTTGGCAATCAGTTGGGCGGTCGGTATCTCGACCACAATGCGCGGCGCAGCAAGCCCCCGAATCGTGGTACGGGTAACCCCGACCGCGAAAAGACGGTTGATCAATTCATCCGTGAACTTGGCCAGTTGATCAGGATCGACCGGCCCGGTCACAACCACATCTGTAACCCGGTCCCGCCAGGCGCCGCGACGAATCGTTGGTTCTTCGGCATCGTCGGGCAGGCTGGTGACACTGTCGACGGCGGTCCGTACTTCTTCGACGGCGCGGGACATGTCCCAGTTCGGCTCGAACTCCAGCTGGATGCTGGCCCGCCCCTCGCGCGAGGTCGCTTCGGTGCTTGCAACGCCTTCGACCGCCAGCAAGGCTGGTTCAAGGACCTGAACGATGCCGTTGTCCACATCTTCGGGACCGGCCCCATCCCAGTCCACGCGGACGTCGACACGTTCCAGAACCACGTCGGGAAAAAACTGAGCCCGCATATTCGGGATTGCCGCCGCGCCCAGAACCAGCATGACCAACAGCAGCAGGTTTGCCACCGTTTTGTGACGCGTAAAGTAACTGAGGATGCCGCCTGCCGCGCCGGGGATCTCGCGCATCATGGCGCTTAACCCCCCGCCCGGTTTTCAAGCCGCTGAACCAGCGCGGCCGGTACCTTGGCCTCGCTCAACTGGCCCAGAACCCGTTCTTTGACGTCCTTTGGCATGCGCGTGCTGGCCTCGACCTGAGCGACCAGCCGGGCGCGTTGTTCCACAGACAGCTCAACCATATCCGGCACAGCCTCGGCACTGTCATCTATCCGCAATGGCCGGACGCGAACGCCCGATCCCAGCAGCGGCGTGCGGCCGATCACGACCTCACGCCCAACCAAACCTTCGCCGCGCAGTAAGACCTCATCGCCCTGACGACGGATTAGCTGTACTGGCAGTGCTTCGAGCCTGTCATTCTCATCCAGCACCAACACTGTGCCGACAGCATCGAGAACCGAAGACGGCAGCAGTACTACGTTGTCCAGCGGTTGTTCCTGCACCGTGACGGTAACAAAATCGCCCGGTTTGAACCCCGACGCCTCATCCAGGCGGGCATAGATCAAACGCCCGGTCTGCCCTTCGCCCGCCGATCCGCTGTCGCGGCTAATGCGGCCTTGGGCGGTCAGGTCGGTGCCCGTGACCTCCAGCGAGATTGTCACCGGTGCGTCGATCAGATCACCGGCTGCGTCCAGCAATCGGACGTATTGCGCGGTTGAGACGCGGAATGCCACCTCCAACGCATTGGGGTCGACAAGTTCCGCCAGCTTTTCGTTCGCGGACACCAGCCGTCCTTCGACCAGTGTTACATCCGTCAATGTGCCCCCGAACCGGGCGCGGATTGTCATATCATCCAGATCGCGTTCAGCGGCCTCAAGCGCAATGCGGGCTCGTGACAACAGGGTGGTCGCCTGATCGACGCGGGATTCGGCCTGGGCCAGTGCAATCCGCCGCGCCAGCACCGCCTGCTGCGCGGCAGCCTTGGCCAGCTCGGCCTCTTCCACAGATGCTGCGGCCCCGACCCCGCGGGTCTGCAAATCCTGTTGGCGCTGCAAGGCGCGCCCGCGCAGTTCAGCCTGCGCTTCGGCCGAGTTCAACTCATCCTGCCCCAGCAGTAGCGACCGCTCCGCGTCACGCTCTTCAAACTGCGCGTCCAGCAAATCGGATTTTGCCCGGTCCAGCGCGGACTGGGCGTCTGCGGGATCAAGTTCGACCAGAACTTCGCCTGTTGTTACCACACCGCCATCTTCAAAATCTTCGGCCAGCCCGACAACGCGCCCGCCCAGCGCGGCGCGCAACTCTAACCTGCGACGGCTTTGAACCTCGCCAAAGGCTTCAAGATACGGGGTGACGGTTTCCAATTCCGCAGACCGAACAGAAACGGCAAAGACACGCTCTCGCGCCTGCGGAGCCGACTCCTCCCGCGTCAGAACGTCTTGCACGGCGCTCGTAATCATCTGCACCGCCACAAACAACAGGGCCACCGTCAACGACGTCAAAAAGACTCCTACAAGGCTTTGCCTCAGAAATCGCATGTATAAATCACCCCGGTTGCATCAGGCTGCCGTTAGCAAAAGGTAGCTGGGCAGCAAAAAATGCCAAGCCACAAAGCGGTTATGAACGGTTAAACGTGCGACCAGTCTACTTCCGTCGCAAATGTTCGTCCAATCTGGGCATTATCTCGACAAAATTGCAGGGACGGTGGCGATAGTCGAACTGTTTTTCCAAAATGCCGTCCCAAGCGTCCTTGCAAGCGCCCGGGCTACCCGGCAATGCAAAGAGGTAGGTGCCACCGGCCACCCCACCGGTCGAACGCGATTGCACGGCAGAGGTGCCGATCTTTTCCATTGAAATGATTGTGAACACCGTACCGAAAGCCTCGATTTCCTTCTCATAAACATCGCGATGCGCTTCGACCGTTACGTCGCGGCCCGTCAAGCCCGTACCACCGGTCGAAATCACCACGTCTATCTCAGGATCCGCAATCCAGACGCGCAACTGATCGGCGATCTGGGTGCGCTCATCCCGTATGATGCTGCGATCAGCAACCCTGTGCCCTGCCCCTTCGATGCGATCAACAAGTGTCTGGCCCGATTTGTCCTCGTCCAGCGACCGCGTGTCCGAAACGGTAAGCACGGCGATACGAACCGGAATAAAATCTTTGGTTTCATCAATGCGCGACATGTTCGGTCAGGCCCTTTCCAAGATGGCAAGCCGGATGGCGAGGGCTGTGAATATCCCCCCGGTCAGCCAGCCCATGATGCGTGAGGCGCGCGGGTTCGCGATCAGCACCCGCCCCGCACCACCGGCAAACATTCCCACTAGTCCATTCACCACGAACCCACCCAACGAGATAATGGCGCCAAAGATCAGAAACTGCAGTAAGATCGACCCCGCCGCCGGGTCTACGAATTGCGGAATGAAGGCCAGTACGAACAGAATTACCTTGGGGTTGGTCAGGTTCACCACCAGCCCGTCCCGGAATGCCATTTGGGTGGGACCGGACGGAGCATCCGCAGAGACCGCTCCATTTCGAAACGCACCCCAGGCGAGATACAGCAGATAAGCAACGCCCATCCAGCGGATCACATCGAACAGCCAGGGCATCGTCGCCACCGCCGCTCCTAGACCAAGACCCGCTACCAGAACGTGAACCATCGATCCGACGGAAATACCTGCGCTGGCGGCGATTGCAGGCCGCGCCCCAGACCGAAGTCCCTGCCCAAAGCAGAACATCATGTCTGCCCCGGGGGTTAGATTCAGGGCAATTGCCGCCGGGACAAACGCCAGCAGCGCAACTGTTTCAATCACGTGGTGACCTCGAACCAGTTTACCCTGGGGCCAAGATTGGCGATCTGCGTCACGCCGATTGCGCCTCGGTAACCCCAGCTGTCATGGATATGGCCACAAAGGGCAAATTGCGGCTGCAACCGCTCGATTGCGTCACGGACCGCCAACGATCCTACCGCATCACCCGTCGATGTAAGATCACCGTGACCCTTGGGCGGAGAATGCGCGATCAGGATGTCGGCCCCGTCGCAACGATCCAGCAACTCAGCCGCTTCAGGGTCCGACAGATCACAGGACCACTCACCGAATGGCGTTACCGGCACCCCGTAACCAAGGCCAAACAGACGCAGCCCATCCACGGTCATGCCTGTCCCGTGTAGAACGTGCACACCTTCGGGCGCAGCGTCGGCCAGCTCACCTGCACTTTCGGCATTGCCCGGCACCAGAACCAGCGGCGCATTGATACCAGAGAGCATCGCCATCGCATCATCCAGACCTTGCCGCATGTTGCAATAATCTCCGGCTCCGATAACCAGATCGGCCTCATCGCTGGCTGCAACAACGTCGGCGGCACGGTTTCGCGACATATGCAGGTCAGAGAATGCGAGAATTTTCAAGCCTTGCCCTCCAACCTTGCTTTGAGTTCCAGCAAATCGGCCCATGCCTGCCGCTTCATCTGCGGTTGACGCAGCAAATAGGCTGGGTGGAACATCGGGATAACCGGCAGATCCATCGCCAGATCCCACTGACCCCGAAGCCGTGTGATCCCCCGTTTGCCCAGAACAGCCTGACAGCTGATATTGCCCATCACCACCAAAACCTCGGGTTTAGCCAAGGCCACGTGCCGTTCGAGAAACGGCTTCAACATGCCAATCTCTTCGGGTTTGGGATCCCGGTTCTGCGGTGGGCGCCACGGCAGGACGTTAGTGATATAGACGTTTTCGGTCCGATTCAGATCAATCGCGGCCAGCATCCGGTCCAACAACTGACCGGCGCGACCGACAAAGGGCTTGCCCTCGCGGTCCTCATCCCGGCCCGGAGCCTCTCCGATAATCATCACCCGCGCACCCAGGGTGCCGTCTGCAAAAACCAACTGCCGCGCACCGCGCTTCAACTCGCATTGGTCAAACGCGTCCATGGCCGCCTGCAACTGATCCAGCGACCCGGCAGCCTGTGCCGCAGACTTCGCAACCGCAACCGGATCAACCTGCTTGGGTTTTTCTGGTGCGGTCTGGGCTTTTGCGGGTTTCTTGGCTTTGGGCGCAGTATCCGGCAACGCATAGCGATCCACCGGTGCATCACCGATCGCATCCGTCGCACCCAGTTCGATCTGCCATTCCAGCAGGGCGCGGGCCGTATGATAGTCCAAAGCCGATTCCATAACCCTCAATCTAACCACCTTTTGAACGAGGGAAAGCGAATAGGCCTTGATTGGTCGGTCCGTCGCACCGACCATTGGCATATTCATGTTGTGTGTATTGCGATTCTTTCTCATCAGTTTGCTGCTGACCATGCTCAGCGGCCCGGCCTCTGCGCAGTTTCAAGACCGATACGGGCAGTGCCGTGCCGGTCAGTTCAAATGCGGCAGTACCTGCTGTTCGGGCGGACAACGATGCAGCTTTGACGGGAACTGCATTCCCCTGGGCGGCACCTATTGCGGCGGCGGCCGTACCTGCGGCCCGTTCGAGCGCTGCGTAGCAGGCGGCACCCGATGCGCACCAGCGGGCCAAAACAAGTGCAGGTCGCGTCTGGACTGCCCCGGCGGTAGTATCTGCAATGCCCGAGGCGAATGCGAGCGTAACACACCTGACATTCTGGAACTGCCTTCACTGACATGCGACGACGGTCGCATTTGCGGATCCGGATCGTCTTGCCTGCCGGGTGGCGGATGTTCACGCCCCGGCTGGTATCTTTGCGAAAAAACCGGGTCGCAGTGCCGTCAGGGGTTCAAGTGTTCCAAAAACCAGGGCTGTGTTCCCGTCAAAGCCGTCGACTGCGGATATGGTAAATGGTGCAAGCCCGGCGAACAGTGCCTGCCCGAAGGCGGATGCGAGAAACTGCCCGCAGCATCTGATCCTTAGGTTGCCTTGAGCAGCGCGGCTTCTTATAAGCGGCGCGATTGTCAGACAGGAGCCCGCCAATGCGTTTCGCCCATCGTCACCTTCTTGGCATCGAGCATCTGTCGCAATCCGATATCACTGCCATTCTCGATCTGGCCGAGAAATATGTCGACATGAATCGCCAGTCGACCAAGCATTCCGACGTGCTGTCAGGGCTGACACAAATCAACATGTTCTTCGAGAACTCAACCCGCACGCAGGCCAGTTTCGAAATCGCAGGCAAGCGGCTGGGTGCGGATGTGATGAATATGGCGATGCAGGCCAGTTCGATCAAAAAAGGCGAGACGCTGATCGACACAGCGATGACACTGAATGCGATGCACCCCGATTTGTTGGTGGTGCGCCATCCGCATTCCGGCGCGGTCGACCTGCTGGCGCAGAAGGTGAATTGCGCGGTTCTGAATGCCGGTGATGGCAAGCATGAACACCCGACGCAGGCCCTGCTAGATGCTCTGACCATCCGTCGCGCTAAAGGTCGCCTGCACCGCCTGAACATCGCGATCTGCGGCGACGTCGCCCATTCCCGCGTGGCCCGGTCAAACCTGATCCTGCTGGGCAAAATGGAAAACCGTATTCGTCTGATCGGACCACCGACGCTGGTCCCCAACCAGTTTGCCGAGTTTGGTGCCGAAATTTTCGACGACATGAACGAGGGCCTGAAGGACGTCGACGTCGTGATGATGCTGCGCCTCCAGAAAGAACGGATGGATGGCGGGTTCATCCCGTCCGAGCGGGAATACTATCACCGCTATGGTCTGGACGCTGCTAAGCTGTCGCAGGCCAAACCGGACGCTATCGTAATGCACCCTGGTCCGATGAATCGCGGTGTTGAGATTGACGGAACGCTGGCGGACGACATCAACCGGTCCGTTATTCAGGAACAGGTCGAAATGGGCGTCGCCGTTCGTATGGCCGCAATGGAATTGCTGGCCCGCAACCTGCGCGAGGCAGCATGAGTGATCTGATCGTCGCCCCCCACGAATACGGCGTCCTGCGCCTGTTTCAGCTGGACATGCGGCCTGAAGCAGCAAAGTTCCTGCGCGAACCGGGTGCCGCCGACCAGGTTCTGGGTGTCGAGGGTCTGGATCCCGTTCAGATCGACGTCTTTCCCGTATCAGATCTCGAGGAACTGGGTCTTTATGGCTATCTCAACGAAGGGTGCGGCGTCCCCAAAGATCAACTGGACCGGGCTGCGTTGGAAAGCGTTGAAGGCTGGGTCATGGTCGTGCGCAGTGCCGCGTTTCAGGGACGTGCCGCCACTTTGCAACCGGACGCCAAAGTGCGTCTGATCGGCCTTTACACAGAAGAGGCGACAAGCTGGACCGGTGGAGCAATTAAAACCGAAAGCGCGAAACCGTTCTCGGCCCCGCAAACCCCGCCACCGGACGATAAACCCGGCCGCATCGGGTCGGCCATGCTGGCAGTGGTGGCGCTGGTGGTCATCGGAGGCATCCTGTGGCTGATCCTGTGACCTTCACCCCCGACAAAGGCGCCTATATCCGCACGAATACATGGCTGGCCGCCGGGGCCATGGCCGTCGCGATGATCGTATTGTGGCTGGTCGGCAACCCCTATGTCTGGACCGGGGCACCCGCGGGTCTTGCGGCCGTCGCCTTTCGCGCATGGTACCTGGCCTCAGAAGAACTCACCACAACATGGCAGATGACGGACACCACCCTAACCGGCCCCGGCCCGCGCAATGTGGCGCTGAACCAGATAGAGGCGGTCAACCTCATGGGCAGTTTTGTCCAGATCGTCACCAAAGGCGGCGACAAACACTTGATTAAGTATCAGGCTGACCCCGCCGCCACCAAAGCCGCCATCGAAAGGGCAATGGCATGAACAACACTCTTTTCACTAATGCCCGCCTGATCGACCCGGAAACCGGCACCGACAGCCTAGGCTGGCTACATGTATCCGACGGTCGGATTACCGCGCACGGCGAAGGGGCCGCTCCGACGCCGGAGGCACAGGTCGTCGATTGTGGCGGGCAATGCCTTGCCCCCGGCATCGTCGATATCGGCGTCAAGGTCTGTGAACCGGGTGAGCGGCACAAGGAAAGCTATAAATCTGCCGGTCTGGCCGCTGCGGCCGGAGGCGTGACCACCATCGTGACCCGCCCCGATACCAGCCCCGCGATCGACACGCCCGAAAGCCTGGAGTTCGTCACACGCCGAGCGCAGGCCGACACTCCGGTTAACGTCCTGCCAATGGCCGCGTTGACCAAAGGTCGCGAAGGCCGAGAAATGACTGAGATCGGGTTCCTGCAAGATGCCGGTGCCGTCGCCTTTACTGACTGCGATCACGTGATCGCCAACACCAAGGTGTTTTCCCGCGCCCTGACCTATGCCCGAGCCTGCGGCGCGTTGGTCATCGCCCACCCGCAAGAACCCATCCTCAGCAATGGTGCCGCAGTCACCAGTGGTAAATTCGCCGTGTTGCGCGGCCTGCCCGCCGTCTCACCAATGGCCGAGCGGATGGGACTGGACCGCGACATCGCTTTGCTAGAGATGACCGGGGCCACCTATCACGCCGACCAGATCACCACCGCCCGCGCTCTGCCCGCGCTGGAGCGGGCCAAACGCAACGGGCTGGACATCACGGCAGGTACGTCAATCCACCACCTGACGCTGAATGAACTGGACGTGGCCGACTATCGCACCTTCTTCAAGGTCAAGCCGCCGCTGCGATCCGAGGATGACCGGCAAGCGGTGATCGAAGCGGTGCGGACCGGCCTGATTGATACGATCAGTTCCATGCACACGCCTCAGGATGAGGAAAGCAAACGCCTGCCGTTTGAAGAGGCGGCCTCTGGCGCGGTGGCGCTGGAAACCCTGCTGCCCGCCGCCTTGCGTCTGTATCATGCCGGGCAGTTGGACCTGCCGACGCTGTTCCGCGCAATGGCCCTGAACCCGGCGAAACGACTAGGGCTGGACAGTGGCCGCCTGTCCGAAGGCGCACCCGCCGATCTGGTACTGTTTGACCCGGATGTGCCCTTTGTGCTGGACCGGTTCTCGCTCAAATCCAAATCTCAGAACACACCGTTTGACGGCCAGCGCATGCAGGGTAAGGTCACCGCAACTTTCGTTGCGGGACAAGAAGTTTACCGGAGACCCTGATGCCGTTCATCGACAGTACAATGACCCAGCTGATCCTGTGGGCTGCACTTGGATATTTGATGGGGTCGATCCCGTTTGGCATGGTCCTGGCCAAGGTGATGGGACTGGGCAACCTGCGCAACATCGGATCGGGCAATATCGGCGCAACCAATGTTCTGCGGACGGGCAACAAGACGGCCGCTGCACTGACCCTGATCTTCGACGCCGCAAAAGGCGGGGTTGCCGTTCTGGTGGCGCGTGCCCTTGCGGGCGAGGATGCCGCGCAGATTGCAGCGCTGGCCGCACTAATAGGTCATTGCTTTCCGGTTTGGCTGGGCTTCAAGGGCGGCAAAGGGGTCGCCACGTTTCTGGGCATCTGGCTGGCGCTGGACTGGCGTGTCGGTGTGGCCTGTTGTTTGACATGGTTGGTTGCTGCTGCAATCTGGCGTATCTCATCCCTTGCGGCACTTGCGGCGGCGGCAACGTCCACTATCTGGGTCCTTTTTCTGACAAGTTCGCAAACGCTGCTACTGGCTGGCGTCCTGACCCTGTTGGTCTATTGGCGCCACAGCGCGAATATTGCCCGCATCAAATCCGGCACTGAACCAAAAATCGGACAGTCTTGAGCGCCCCGAACGCCTTCCTGATCGCCTTTTTTGCCATCCCCAAGGGGTCGTCGACCGGGCATGCCCACGGCAGGCGCTATGTCGTCAGCCGAACGGAATTCTCAGACGGTAAGTCGCAAAAACTTGTCGCGCACGCACTGGACGGCAGCGACTACATCAGCCTGAACCTTTATCTGACCAAACGCGGATCTCTTCTTCGCCCCTGCGAAATGCCCGCGGAAAAAGTCACCGAATTCGTTTTGGATTTCGCGCCCGATACCTAAAGCCTACCCTGCATTTGTGAACAGTGCCTCTTCGCCCCTGCACATTCACAATTGATTGCTTTGAACGTGATGGGCCGCCTGCCCACTTGGGTTCCGTGACGACCAATTGCGGGTCTCACGGACAAAAAACTCTTGGGTTGTCTGGGCGCAATTTTCTGCGCCACGTGGCGGCCCCTTCACGAAAGGTGAAAACAATGAACAAGTTCAAATCTCTTATCGGCGGCGTTGCGCTGTCTGTTGCCATCGCAAGCTCGGCTCTGGCCGCTGGTGTTGAGCTGAACGCAAGCTCGACCGGTCTGGCCATGCAGGGCTATGATCCGGTTGCCTACTTCACCGCTGGCGAACCGACCAAAGGTGACTACCGCATCACCACACTGCACAACGACGCGATGTACCGCTTTGCCAATGAAGAAAACAAAGCCGCGTTCGAAGAAAACCCCGAGGCCTACCTGCCTGCATACGGCGGCTATTGCGCATTCGGCGCCGCGATGGGCTTCAAGTTTGACGGTGACCCGACCTATTGGAAGATCGTCGACAACAAGCTGTACCTGAACCTGTCGAAAGACATCCAGCAGCGCTGGGAAGGTGACATCCCTGGTTTTGTCGACCAAGCCAGCGCCAATTGGGAAACCATCGCAGATAAAACACCGGCGGAACTGCAGCAATAATTTGCAGACATTCCCCAACAAAGGCGGCGGCAGAGTATTCTGCCGCCGCTTTTCGTTTCAAGATCAAACACCAGCGAGCCGGGTTCAGTCGGTCTTACGGTTCAAGAACCGTGCTGCCTGTGGTCTGACGCGCTTCCAGCACCCGATGCGCCTCAGCCACTTGATCCAACGGGAACCGCTGGTCGATGTGGATTTTGACCTCGCCGCCTTCAACCTTGCCGAACAGCCGCCGTGCCATTGCCTGACAGACGGAAGGGTCGGCGATATGGGTAAACAGGGTCGGGCGGGTAATTTTCAATGAACCTTTCTTGCCCAAAATACCGATATCCATCAACGGGACTGGCCCCGACGCATTGCCGAATGAGATCATCATTCCCAAAGGCTTCAGGCAGTCCAGCGAGCCATTGAACGTGTCCGCGCCGATGGAATCCATAACCACATCCACGCCCTTGCCGCCGGTGATTTCGGCCACACGCTCGGCAAAGTTCTCGGTCCGGTAATTGATACAATGCGCAGCCCCGTTGAACTGCGCGAGGCTGCATTTTTCGTCTGTTCCGGCTGTTCCGATCAGGGTGATGCCTTCGGACTTGGCCCATTGGCAGGCAATCAGACCGACGCCACCGGCGGCCGCGTGAAACAGAACCGTGTCACCCCGTTTCAAAGGCGTTGTCCGGTGAAACAGATACTCGACCGTCATCCCCTTGAGCATCATCGCCGCAGCCGCGTCAAAAGAAATCCCTTCGGACAACGGACATACCTGCGCCGCTGGCATCACGCGCGCCTCGCAATAGGCCCCGGCGGGTGCTGCGGCATAGGCCGCGCGCTGGCCCGGTTTCAGATGGGTAACACCTTCGCCAACAGCTTCAATCACACCTGCCGCTTCCATGCCCAGCGCGTGCGGTAAATCCATCGGGTACAACCCGGTGCGCTGATAGACATCAATGAAGTTCAGCCCACAGGCCCGGTGGCGGATGCGAACCTCGCCGGGTCCGGGGTCGCCCAAGGGCCGGTCTTCGATCTTTAGAACTTCGGGGCCGCCGTGTTCGTGAATGACGACGGTTCTTGCCGTTTGCTGCATGCTGACCTCCTGTTGCCTGACGCCAAGCTAACACGCCTGTGAAACAGGGCAATTGGTAGGTTTTCGCTGCCGCGCAACCACAACGGGAAAAACTGTGCTATACTGGAGTCTGAGCGTTGCCGGCTGGTCCGGCCAAAGGCAACCACCGCCGGATTCAACCCGTTGCGCTCTGGCAAAGGGAGGGGATCAAGATGGCCAAAACAATAGGAAATCCGATCAGCTGGGCCGCCCGAAACATCGGCGCGACCGGCGATCATATTACCGAAAGCGTGCACCATATCGGCAGCGCGGACACCCGGCATCTGCCGCAGGTGCAAACACTGACGATGCAGGACCTGAAGGCCTGTTTGCAGGCCGGGTACAATGATTTTCTGGAAACACGGGCGGATGCGATTTTCATCATACTGGTTTACCCGATCGCAGGTCTGCTGATGTTCGGGTTTGGCCTTAATCGCAACATGGTGCCCCTTCTGGCACCGCTGATCATGGGTTTCGCACTTGTCGGCCCGATCGCAGCCGTGGGCCTTTACGAAATTAGCCGCAAACGCGAGCAGGGCGGCGAGGTCCATTGGCTGGACGCCTTGGGCGTCTTCCGGTCCCCGTCCTTCGGTGCAATTCTGGCTTTGGGGTTCTATCTGGTCATGCTGCTGCTGGTCTGGCTGATGGTCGCGCAGAGCATCTATGTGCATACGCTTGGGCCTGATCTGCCCACCTCGCTCGGGGCTTTCGTGACTCAGGTATTCACCACGGGCGCAGGCTGGTCCATGATCATTTTCGGCAATGCGATCGGGTTTCTATTCGCGCTGGTCGCATTGGCCATGAGCGTCGTCAGCTTTCCATTGCTGTTGGACCGTCCGGTCGGTCTGCCTGTGGCGGTCGTGACGTCGGTCCGGGTGTTGCGGCATAACCCCGGTGTCATTTTGGCATGGGGGTTCATCGTAGCGGCCCTGTTGATCATCGGAGCCATCCCGATGCTGCTGGGGCTGATCGTTGTCATGCCAGTCCTGGGCCATGCAACCTGGCATCTTTACCGCCGCGCAGTGGTCTGATCGGAAAAAGCGCGGGATCTACCCGCGCCTGAACTTTAACCGGCGACCTTGAGGACAATCTTGCCGATGTGACCCGAGCTTTCCATCCGCGCATGGGCGGCTGCTGCCTCGGCCAGATCAAACTCACTATCCATGACGGGGGCCACCTTCCCAGCCTCCAGCAATGGCCAGACCGCCTCGCGCAGATCCTGCGCAATCTTCGCCTTTGCCAGATCGCTTTGCGGGCGCAACGTGCTGCCCGTCAGGGTCAGGCGTTTGACCATCATCATCGCAAAGTTCAACTCGACCTTCGGGCCTTGCAGGAAGGCGATCTGAACCAGACGCCCATCTTCGGTCAAGGCTTTGACGTTGCGTGGAATGTAATCGCCTCCGACCATGTCGAGGATCAGGTTCGCCCCACCCTCAGCCCGCATGACGCCCACGAAATCCTCATCCCGGTAATTGATTGCCTTCTCGGCCCCGAGGTTCACACAGGCCTCGCATTTCTCAGCAGATCCGGCGGTTGCAAACACCCGCGCACCAAACGCGTTCGCCAGCTGGATCGCTGTTGTGCCAATGCCGCTGGACCCACCATGCACCAGAAACCGCTCGCCCGCCTTCAGCCCGCCGCGCGTGAATACGTTGGACCACACAGTAAAGAAGGTTTCGGGCAGGCACGCGGCCTCTTTCATCCCCATTCCCGAAGGAACTGGCAGACAATGCGCGGCGGGTGTGGCCACATATTCCGCATAACCGCCGCCGGGCAGCAAGGCACAGACCTGATCGCCGATGGCCAGACTTTCGACCCCAGCACCAACGGCAACAACCTCGCCCGATGCCTCAAGCCCCGGCAAATCGCTGGCACCCTGAGGCGGATCATAGGCCCCGGCACGCTGCAGCGCGTCAGGGCGGTTCACACCCGCATAGGCCACTTTCAGGATCACCTGTCCGGCTTGTGGTTCGGGCACCGGTCGTTCCGTCAGTTGCAGAACATCCGGACCACCGGGTTTGGTGATTTCGACAGCGCGCATCATCTGGGTCATGGGCAAATCTCCTTTGCCCAATGCCTAGCAGGCAATTTCTGGAAGGCCCAGACGCTTACTTGCGCGGGTTCAACATACCTGGCAAATCAGCCCGCATCTTTGTCGGCGCTTTTACCTGACCGGCCAACCAGTTCGGCACCGCCAGAAACGGTTTGAACAACGGGTTGTCATTCACCTGCGCCTTGATCTTTTCGAACTGCATGACGTTGTCTATCCGCCGATCCAGAAACTCCCATGTTTTCTGGTGATCGGGGGAATCGTCGCCCAGCCAGAACAGCAGGGTCGAGGAATAGACGCCCGACAACGTCGCCCGTTTCGTGTACCAGTTCACGTCTTCCGAGGAATCGCCCAGCGTGTCCCAGATCAGATCGCAGGTCTGCCACAAGGCTTTTGCCCCATCGGCTGCGTGGGTGGGCAGCGAAAACAACGTCATGCCCCGGCGAACAAGCTCTTTGTCCGGAACCGCCTCAAGCCGGAACCGAACTGCAGCAGCGATTCGCTCACGGAACTTCAACTCGCTCAGGTCTGAAGACTTCAGCCGGTCCTCCATCGCTGCGTCGCCGCGCGCGTGAAAGGCCAGTGCCAGATCAACCGCGCCACGGGGACAGATCGCGCGCGCCAGTGTGTCATCCATATCGCAATCTAAGATAGCTGCACGAAAGCTGACTTCGGACCAGCCGTCAAACGGCACATGGATCAAAATCGCGTCCAACAACTGCTGCTTGGCGTCTTCATATGTGGTGGTCATGGCGGTTCTCCGGTTCTGGGGACCAGTACTAGACAAGATAGAACGGCTTTGCTATACGGCCAATTCCTGCAATTTCCTTGCAACTCTATCTAGAAAGGTGGTGACAACCACATGCAGGTTAGTGTTCGCGACAATAACGTCGATCAGGCGCTTCGTGCCCTGAAGAAAAAGCTGCAGCGCGAAGGCGTGTTCCGCGAAATGAAGCTCAAGCAACATTTCGAGAAACCGTCCGAGAAAAAAGCGCGCGAGAAAGCTGAAGCGATCCGCCGTGCCCGTAAACTGGCACGTAAGAAAGCACAGCGCGAAGGTTTGCTCTAAAACCTCGCTCGTCCAGCTTTGGATGACACTATTTGACGACCCCCGAGGCATCGCCCGGGGGTTTGTCGTTTTCAGGGTCGGATGATTTATGCCGACTCGGGCTGCCCGCGCGCGACAAGCTGCCATTTTCCCCTCAGCAACATTTTGCCCGGCATTTTGCAGCGCAGCGAATCCCGTTGCGGCAGCACTGCCCCGCCAAAACTCGCCTCTGAACACGCCATCCCTATGAACGCAGTATCGAGCCTTTGTAACTGGCGCCGTCTACCACGACAAAAAACCAATCGGAGGCAAAAATGTCGACTGCAAGTAGTATCGAACAAGAAATGCTGGTGCTGATTAACCAAGAGCGCACATCCCGCGGGCTGGACCCCCTACAGCTTGAAACGCGCCTGAACGACTCGTCCGAGGATCACAGTGAATGGATGCTGGAATCGGATGTCTTCAGCCACACCGGCTCGGGTGGTTCCAGCGCCACACAGCGGATGGAAATGGCCGGGTTCGACTTCTCGGGCAACTGGCGGTCAGGTGAAAACATCGCCTGGCAATCCGAGCGCGGCGCGCCAGGCATCAGCGATGACGTCGCCCAGCTTCATCAGAACCTGATGAACAGCCCCGGTCACCGCGCCAACATTCTGAACCCGGATTTCAAATTTATCGGAATCGGCATTGAAACCGGCGACATGCAGGGTTTTGACGCTGTGATGGTGACGCAGAACTTTGCTGCCACCCAGGGTGAGGTCATGCTGGACAACGGCTCCACCACTCCGCCGGCTCCAACGCCACCGGTTGAAGAAACCCCGCAGCCCGAAGAGCCGGTTGCCGAAGTGCCAGAACCCGAGGTTACTGAGCCCGAGGAACCGGTGGCCG
>NZ_QOCF01000036.1 GCF_003318255.1 Ruegeria sp. A3M17 | reverse complement strand
CAAAGTTTGCGACACATCCAGGCGGAAGCGTCTCAAAGAAGCGGAGCAATTTTGCGCGCTTGATGGCTTTGTTGAAGATGACCCGGCCATTCCCAGAAATACCGTTCACTTGAAAAACATCGTTGGCCAAATCCAAGCCTACGGTTTTTACTGTCAGTGGGTGGCTCCTTTCCTAGCAGTCGATGATAACTGCACTTTGGCACATTCGATGCCGGTGGAGCAGGAGCCACCCACCTCATCCGCAACGGGCCGTCCTCACTTGGGCAAAGCGAGGCTCAACTACAAGCGGTGTGCAAGCCTACATTGCTGCGGCGTGGACGGGTGTAAATCTCATGAGACCCCTTAGTTTGGCTCACACGTTCGTCGATTGTCATGGGACGAACGACGCTTGCCTCACCTATCGGAATTCAATGCGACGACAACGTTGCCGCGCTTTCGACCGGTATCGATATACCGATGGGCCTCTGCCATCTGATCAAATCCGTACGTTTGATCAATGACGGGGTGAAGGCCGCCAGACGTCGCAATTTCAACAACGTTACGGACGACTTCAGAGGACTCCGACGATACGCCGCCAATGACTCGTCTTCCACCTAGTCGAGCATGGAAACCGCCAAACAAAACATCGAGCAGGCTTCCGGAAATGATGATCAGCCGACCCTTCGGCTTCAGAATGTGTCGCACGCGCGACCAACGGGCCGTTCCAGCGTTATCCACGACGATGTTGTAGCCGGCATCCTCTTTGGTGAATTCGCGACTTTTGTAGTTGATCACATGATCGGCGCCGATGCTTCGAACTAAATCTGTGTTTCCTGCGCAGCACACTCCAGTGACTTCCGCACCAAAATGCTTGGCAATCTGAACACATGCGGTTCCTGTTGACCCAGAGGCACCGTTGACCAGCACATTGTCACCGGCTTTCAATTTCCCTTTGTTGTTAAGAAAGTCATAGGCCGCCGTCCCACCAAAGCAGATTGCGGCTGCTTCCTCGAAACTCAGGTTCTTCGGTTTTGGGACAATGTTTCCACTCTCAGACATCAGAACATATTCAGCATATGCGCCAAACGAACTTCCGCCCGGAAAGCCAACAACTTCTTGTCCGGCTTCAATTCTAGTGACTTCATCCCCGACGGCATCAATCACGCCGGAGAGCTCGGTTCCCAGTACTTGTTTTCTCGGGCCGAAAACCCCGAAGACCAACCGCATGATCAATCCCATTCCTGGGGACGCAGTCAGCGAGCGGGCACGCCAGTCTCCGGAACTAACTGTTGTTGCGTGGATCTTGATCAGGACATCGTTTGGTCTTGGATCGGGTTTGGGAAGTTCTACGACTTTTATAACTTCCGGCGGCCCGTACTCAGTATTTGCATAGGCACGCATCCGAGCTGTCCTTCCGCTTGATCTACTGCTTGTAAAACTCAAGTACGTAGCATGCGCCATTTCTGGCGGATGAGGACTACTTCGGTGTCGGCATCTAGAGTGAGCACCCGAAGGATGCTGTACCCGAATTTCCCTTTATCTTCCTCGATCGCTTCATGGGTGATGCGCACCGACAGGCACGTCTCCGGCGGGATCGGTTTGGTATAGCGAATGTCGCTGATTTCCGCTCCGATCAACGGTTGATCGCCAAAGGGGCGCGCTTCGACCGCCAGGCGCATGGTGAT
The DNA here is from genome assembly GCF_003318255.1 of Ruegeria sp. A3M17. GTDB lineage: Bacteria > Pseudomonadota > Alphaproteobacteria > Rhodobacterales > Rhodobacteraceae > Ruegeria. The sequence continues at coordinate 101,029 of NZ_QOCF01000036.1, read as the reverse complement.
CGCAAGCGCGTGCCAACCGCTGGCGACAAGCGATCCGAAGAAACTACCCGCCGCCGCAATCTCATTAATGTGCATTGGCTGAGGATAAAATTCTCTTGCAAACTCAATCGCAGCATCTTTGGTCAGTCGCATTGACCCACTGGAGATCGACTGTCCGACCGCAAGTCCTTCGGTCTCAACCATGCATCTTGGCTCCTTTGGTGATCTTATCGACGATTTTTTTCTCTGCGCGAAGGGCAATGCCGACGGTGTTGTGCTCATCAGGGCCATGTTCCGCAAAAACGGCCCGGTTGGCGTCATCATGACCAGTGGCAAACATCTCTTCGACATACGCCACGGTTTCGACGCCACGGTCCCGAGCGCGATTGCGGATATTGGCCAGCACATTGGCCGCGCCAGACAAAACGATCACCGGTTGAACAGACATCGGAAGGTGGAAGTTACCGTCACGGTCCCTATAGGGCGCACCGATGATGTCAGCGTTGGCGCCAGCAATGCCGCTCATCAAAAAGGCGGTTACATTCAGCTTCTGCCAGGTGGCGAGATCATCTCGGACAATGATGGCAATCTTGGTATCAAACATACTCTCGTGTTTCCTTCTTATATTAGCATGATCATCGACACTGCGAGGCCGAGGCCAAGCGCCATGTTGAACATCCGGGCAACCCTTGGGTTTTGTAGTAGTGTCTGCATCGCTGCACCGCTGGCAAGCCAGGGAAAACAGCCCGCAACGGCGGCAATGACAAAAACCGTACTCAGCGTCGCGGCTTAGTAGAACGCGGAACCCTCCGACACCATGAACGCTCCAACAATAGAGACCGATACAATCCACGCTTTCGGGTTGACCCATTGAAGCAAAAGAGCAGGCATGAGGCCAAATTCGAACTCACGGGCATATCGAGCTGTGTCTTTTGAAACCGGGGCGCTGGCAATAACCCAAGCCAGCCAAAGTATGGCTCCCATTCCGGTAATGCGTAGCGTGGCAAGCAAAAGTTTGTTTTCGAGGATTGCGGCGCCAAGGCCAAATCCTACGATAAAGAGGACCAATCCTGTCCCCAACGCAGTCCCTAGCAATGCGGGTATCCCACGCACTACACCCATCCTAGCGCCAATGGTTGTTAGCAGAACATTGGAGGGGCCCGGCGTCACTGATGCGATGAGGGCAAAAAGAAAGAATGCCGACAGTTCCATATCCGAGATCCTTACAAAAAGTGTTTCGTTTCATGTGACGTGCTACGACATTTTGTTCTGTATTGTGTGCAAGAATCCGTATATCATTCGGTAAGGTGGAAGGTTATCGAAGGTACTTCGGTATAGGTGAGAAATAATGGACATTGACCGAACGGATCGCAGAATTTTGGCACTTTTGTCGAACGATGCACGGATGACTAACAAAGAGCTCTCAAGCGAGGTTGGTTTAGCAGCCTCAAGTGTTCACGAACGCCTAAAGCGTCTGCAGGAGTGCGGCTTGATTGCGGGGGCCTACACCGACATTCAGTTGGAGCACTTGGGTCTCTCACTAAAGGCATTGCTGTTCGTTCAAATGGCAGAACATAGAAAGACCGATCTTGATCGATTTCTGCAGGAGGTTCTCATAACTCCAGAAGTGCGCGCCGGATGGATGATCACTGGCCGTTTTGACGCGGTCGTGGAGGTTCTGACAACAGACACCGCGCACCTACATCGGCTGGTGGTCGAACGGTTTTCGTCTCGCGAGGAAATCAGCCGGATAGAAACATCCATCGTCTTTGAAAGCGTTGCGCAGCGCGACCTTTCAGAAACGCTCGAATTGACTGACCAGCGTGGCTAATGCGGTTGGGCCTCAGTAAGCGGCAAATTTGAAACGCCGTCTTCGCCATGCGTGAGAAGCGGAAGTCGGCATATCGACAAAATGACCGCATCGTCTGCGACCGGTGAGTACGGGTATGTTAAAATTTTGCGCGTGCGGTGAATGTCCTTTACGACCTTCTCACCGTGGCTCTGCTTGGTTCCGGGTTTCTTTCTCATCTCCACTCCTTGGCGGTTACGATGAGCCAGAAACCCTCTCTTATCAAATCGACCTAAACTGTCCCATTGGTGCTGACGTCAGACATTCAAATAATTTGGGACTTTCAGTCCCATTGGAGATTGCGTATCAGGAACCGGTTCAAGCGGGATTATCCGTTCCTTCCGCAAAGTCGCTTTGCGTAATCCTTTCATTTCGGTCCAGCAACCCGCCGATGGATATATCATAGCGGCTCTTGGCGGCCATGGTTTCAATCGGCAATCGTAAGATGCGTACGGCCACCGGCTCTGCGGCACCATGGATCGTAACCGAGCGGTAGTTTGCGGAATGGTGAAAGGCCGAACGACCCAACAGCAGGCCATCAAGGTGCGAGACATTGAGGCACACGGAACCGCCCTTTGCCATTTCCCGGATAGCTCGGCTGGCGGAGGAACCGTGCCAATAGATATGCTCTCCGCTGAGCCAATAGAGCTTCGGCAGCGCCCCTGGCGTGCCGTACAGTATGAAGGACAGATCGCACAGATGGCCGCTGTCCAGAATACCAAATGCTGTTTCACGGCTGTCGTCAGCGTGTTCATGGCCACGTCGGACGCGGTTTGTTTCGGCGACTGTGAAATCGTTCGTTGCAAGTGGCCCCTCCACGCCGCCTCGGCTTGGGTGAGACACACCGCCCGCGATCTTACTCATAACCGTACCGATTTCATAAAGTTGACGTAAAGCATTTCGGCTGCCCCAAGAAAGTCGTCCATAGCCGCCGTTGCTGCGGCGTGCATGTCCGAAACACCGTTTTCTCCCAGAGCGACAATCAGCGCTTGGTGGTAAGCCGGGATCGCGGCCCAGTTATCTACGGTATCGGGCTCTACCTCGACATGATACTGCATCGACCAGGCATTGTGACCCACGCGCATCGCCTGGACCGGGCAAGTAGGTGAACGGGCCAGAATGGCCGCACCCTCAGGCGCCTGCGCAACCTGAACGGAATGCCATTGGAGGCATCTTTGCTTCACCGGCAGCCCCTGCATTAACGGATCTTCCTCACCCTCGGCAGTAAGTTCCACATCCAGCACGCCGATCTCTGACGGGCGCTGTGGCCCACATGTACCGCCCAATGCGTCCGCCAAGAGCTGATGACCCAGGCAAAGCCCAAGGAAAGGCTTCTTCATGTCGCGAACCCAGGTGCGTATAGCCGCCTTTTCGAGAATGAGCCAAGGATTTTCGTGGACATCCCAGACATCCATCGGGCCGCCCATTACCCAGAGGGCATCATAGTTATTCAGATCAGGGATCGGTTCTCCTTCATCCAGTTCCACCGCGTCCCATGCAATGCTGTCACGGGCGAGAAAGCGTCGTAAGGAACCTGGATGCTCGCAATCGACATGCTGAAAGACAAGAAGTCTCATATGTTTCACCTTTTTGCTGCCTCGGGATTCAAGTTGTGGGCTCGCAGGTTGCGGTGGTCCGCACGGAGATTGCTCGGACCAGGGCCATCGTCGCCTCGACACCGGCCATGGCGGCGGCGAGTATTAGCAAAGCGGCGCTGCCCATCTCCACGATCATCCAGCCTGCTACCAGTGGGAAGCCGAAGATGCCGATGAAATAAGTCAGCGCGAAGACCTGCAGGGTTTGTGGGAGGATGTCGGGATCTGCGTCATTGGCCGCCATTGCAGCAAGGATCGGATAGCTGACGCCGTACCCAATGCCGAACAGAATGGCCGTGAGCAGGTAGAGCGACAGGTTGCCTCCGCTGAGGAGAAACAGCACGACGGAACCCAACATCACGTATTGAAGCAAAGCGATGGTCATATAGGGATTGGTCCCGCCCTTGAACCGCGCCAGAAGCACGCGGAAGAGGATCACGGTGATGGTGTAGGCAAGGAAGAAGTCAGCATAGTCGAGGCCGCGCTCATCGGCAAAAACTGTTTGGAAATTGTTCATTCCTGCAAAGACCGCCGCCCCAAGGCACACCATGATCACCGGCAGCCGCGCGGGCGAACGCAAGATGGCCACGACACTGGACAGGGTGAGGGATGACCGCGCCTCAGGACCCTTGGCCTCGGAATGGCGGCGCACCGGACCGGTCAGGGCAAAAAATAACCCGGCAGAGACAAGGCACAATCCGGCAGTGACAAAGAAAGCGTCATTCACGGTCAGGCCGGCGTTTTCCATCATCGAGGCCATGACCGGTGACAGGCCAAACCCAGCCATGACAGCGATGGTCAGCATGGCAAAAAAGCGCACCCGTTCTGAAGGATCAATCAGGCGGGTCAGGACGATGGGAGGCAGAGCATAGGTTAGCCCCCAGCCAGCACCGAGCGCTGCGCTTGCGAAGACCAGCAGGAAGCCAACCCCGGTGGCGGCCCCGAACGATGCCAGTGATGCTGCGATCATCAAACCGGCCAGAGAAAGCGTTCGCATCCGGCCGATTTTGTCTGACAGATGGCCGGCGAAATAGACGGCGATCAGGGTGATAATTGTTGTGATGAAGAGCATCACGCCAACGACCTTTTCGTTGGCCCCAAAGCCTTCGAACAAGCGCGGCAGCATGAAGGTCAGCCCGTAAACGCCCGCCTGCAGGAAGACCGCGATATAGAAGATAGTAAACAGAATCGGACGGGACATCAGCCAAACTCCTTTGCTAAGTTAGCCGTCCTTGCCATGGATTTGGTTTTTTCTTAACATCCAATATCGAATAAAATGGGCATACCAATTTGCAGCAAACCTCATGGCTCGCCTTTTCGATTGACCGTTCTGCGAAGATACCCGTCTTCGAGCAAATCTGCGCGGCGATACGTGGGCGCGTCGTGTCCGGAGGCTTGACCGAAGGGACCGCTCTACCAGCCACAAGGGTTTTTGCGACCGAACTGGGCGTGTCGCGATCCACCGTAGTCACGGCCTATGAACAACTGGTGGCTGAAGGCTATCTGCGAAGCAGGCAAGGCTCCGGTTATGCTGTCTGCACGATCAGCGAAACCGAGCCAAATCCCAGCCCCGTGCCCTCAATCCGCCCCGCCGAAGACACAGCACTCCCGCCCATTCCCTTCGAAATCGGCCAGCCTGACACACGCCTCTTCCCCCACCGACAATGGGCCAAATCCGTTGCCCGCGTCTGCCGCACGAATCCCGAAGCAATGCTGGCCGGTGGAACAAGCTTCGGCAATCCCGCCTTGCGACAGGCAATTGCGGCGCATGTTGCGGAATGGCGGGGCATCGACGCCGCGCCCCATCAGGTCATCGTAACGGCGGGTTCGGCGGATGCCTTGGAAATCTGCATGTCCGTCCTGGCCGAGGCCGGAGACCAGATTGGCCTCGAAAGCCCCGGCTATTTGCCCGCCCGTCATTTCGCCAAGATGCGCGGTCTGAAATCCGTTTACATGCAGATCGACGACCAAGGTGCTGAATTGCCCCTAGGCACACCGAAGTTTGTTGTACTCACCCCTTCACACCAATACCCGCTTGGCGGCGCGATGTCTCCGGGGCGGCGGCTGGAGTTCATCCAATGTGCGGAATCCACTGGTGCGTGGATCGTCGAAGACGACTATGACAGCGAATTTCGCTACGCCGGGCGGCCCATTCCGGCGCTGGCCGGGTTCGACCGGATGAACCGGACCATCTATGTCGGTAGTTTCTCCAAAATTTTCTCGAACGCATTGCGGCTTGGCTACTTGATCGTCCCCGACATACTGCTGGACCGCTTTCGCGCTGCCATCAAACGCTCCGGCGTCAAGGCCAGCTACATGCCGCAACAGGCACTGGCGGAGTTCATGACATCAGGCGAGTTCTACCGCCACCTGCGCCGTGTCCGACGGGTTTATGGGGAACGGCGAAAGCATCTGGTGGACCAACTGTCCCGCGAATTTGCTATGTTTGGCACATTCGAAGATCATCAGGCCGGAATGCATATCGCCTTTCACTTGAATGACGGGTTGTCAGACAAAACCATCGCGTGCAGAGCGTCTGATGCAGGCATTGCCGTTCAGCCGCTATCTGCACTTTCTGGCAAGCCATATAGTATGAATGGGCTGGCTCTGGGGTTTTGCGGATATACCGAAGATGAGGCTGATAGTGCGCTTGAGAAGTTGAAAACGTGTATCACAAAATCTGTTGGTTAATGGGATTCACTGCTTCGGCCAGGGTCAGCTTTGCGCGGATAAAAGCCGTTGGTGCCGCTTGCAGCATAATGCAAAACTGGGCTCAAGGCGGTCATCAGAGGCGGTGCAGCATTGCCCCCTGCCCCAACTCAGACGAATCTCGCGGACGGCCCAAAAGAGAAGCCCATTCGGTCGGCCCACGCTGCGGTGTGGCTTACGCATTCCTGCCATTCGTGGTCTTGCAGCATTTGCCAATTACAGTTGATCGGAGTGTGAGGCGTGGCGTTACTCCTTTCTGACAACGTGGAAGCGATCAAGTAAGGATGCCAAGCGGCAATAGATCTGGCCGGAATGGGTTGCTTTTCCCTGAGACCGCGGCCATTCACGGTCACCGTGGTACATTCAATTGTTCAATCACCCCTGTCTTTGGTCGATCTCGGCTGGTCTCAGTTCTTTGGCAACCAGCTGGGAGCTGACGAGACGGGTCTTGCCCGGATGCGCATTGCGACTGTCCACCGATCTCGTATGACTGCTGTATCTGCAATCGGCCCAGTGAAGCTGAACCTGCCCGCCCAAACTACTACGGCAGATTTCGCCGTGGGGGACTGGATCTTGGCGGATCCTGCAACTCACATAGTCCTTCGCCGTTTGGAAAGACGTACCCTGTTGCAGCGTTGGACCGAGGGTGCTCGGACCCAGCAACTGATTGCCGCGAACGTGGACACGCTTTTCATTGTTACTTCCTGCAATGACGATTTCAATCAAGCCAGGCTGGAACGCTACCTGGCCCTTGCAAATGAGGCTGGCGCGACCCCGGTGATTGTCTTGACGAAAGCCGATCAAGCGCCAGATGTGCAACCTTACCGGCAGCAAGCAGAAGACCTTCAGCGCGGAGTGGCCGTCGTTGCTTTGAACGCAAAAACCCGAAATGCCGTGGTGGCTTTGGCTCCGTGGTGCAAATCGGGGCAGACGATTGCTCTTGTTGGATCATCCGGGGTGGGGAAGTCAACTCTGCTTAACACCCTTGCTGCCAAGCCAGCTGAGGACGCACAGCTTACTGGCGGCATTCGGGAAGACGATGCCAAGGGACGTCACACAACGACATCGCGCTCTCTCCACTCCATCGAAGGCGGTGGTTGGGCGATTGACACGCCGGGAATGCGTACGCTGCATGTCAGCGATGTCCGGGCAGGTCTGGACATGCTGTTCTCGGAGATCACTGAGCTTGCCCCCAAGTGCCGCTTTCGGGATTGCACCCACGCGCATGAGCCGGGCTGTGAGGTTCAGGCTGCGGTTGCGACTGGGCTGATCAACCCAGTTCGACTTGGCCGGTGGCGAAAGCTACACGAGGAAAATCGCAGCAACACCCGCTCTGAATCCAGGGCTCGTGGCTACTTGGCCCCAAACACCCGTGGCAGGCGACACTGAGTCCTTTCTTACTGTGCACGACCTGTGTTTCGCCGAGATCGAGCTCTCACAGCGCAGACCAGGCATCCTTGGTGTCCTGGAATGTTGCGATGCTGCTTCACCGTGCAGACATTGTCTCCCCTACAGGACTTCGACAAAGGGGTCCTATGTCCGAGCTTTCTTCGCAAAAGAAGAGCGCTCATTTTTCTTCATGTAAGTCCAGGCAATAAAACGACTGGTTTTTTGCCCCTGTGCCATTTCGACGACTTTGCAATCAGCAATCCTGGCTTTTCCCAAAATTCGGCTGAGGGGCTGGAGGTTATCTTTTTTCGACACCAACGAAGTAAACCACAGGCACTGGTCGGCGAACTCCATGCTCTGTTCAACCATACGGGCGAGGAACTTTATCTCCCCACCGGGACACCAAAGTTCAGCGTTTTGACCACCAAAGTTGAGTTTGGTTGAACGCCCCTTGCCAAGGTTCGCCCACTTGCGTTGGGTACCCTTTTTCGCTTTCTCGATAGACCCATGGAATGGCGGATTGCACATGGTTACGTGAAAAGCATCGTTGGGCTGGATCACGCCGCGAAAGATATTCACAGCTTTGCTTTGTCGCCTAAGGGTAATTTCCAACTTGTTTAATTCACAAATTTGCCTTGCCGATTTGATCGCGCCTGCGTCGATATCGACGCCAGTAAAGTGCCAGCCGTATTCGCTCTGGCCCGTAAGGGGATATACCAAGCTTGCACCGGTGCCGATGTCCAATGCCTTGATATGACGCCCCCGCGGGATTTCTTGGTTATTGCTGCCAGCCAGCAAGTCCGCGAGATAGTGGATGTAGTCGACGCGGCCGGGGATTGGTGGGCATAGATAGCCGGCAGGAATATCCTAAAAATCAATATCGTAATGCGCCTTTAGCAACGCCCGATTAAGCATACGAACGGCCTGCACGTCTTGAAAATCAATCGTCGCCTGACCGGCTAGGCTTTGGATTGTAAAGGCCTCAAGCTCAGGCGTCTGCGCCGTCAAGAGCTCGAAATCGTAACCTCGTGAGTGTTGATTGCGGGAGTGCAGCTTCGTCTTGGTGGTCATGGGGACGCCCTCATTACAATTTGGTGGACGTCACTCGCCAGACGATATGTTGCTTTTAGGCCCTTATAGACAAATAGTAAAATGTGGAGCGGTGCGGATCCTCCGCTGATGCGACGCCCCGACCGTTCATTTCGTGTGCTGCATCTGTATTTTGGTCTCGAAGCTGACTTTCTATAACGCGCAGCATTTCGCTGATCCAATAGGTGAGTCCGTCTACCCGGCCCAGAGCTGACATCCAGCCGCTGATCGCGATACTGCGGTCGCAGCCCGCATTGCCGCCGTTCGCTGCACCCGCAAAATCGGCGGATGGTCGAACTGACACATTGAGGGACAATGCTGTCCGTTCAACCTTCCTAAATCAATGTCAAGTACCAGCCCGAAACAGACATGACCAATCTTTACGCTAGGTGGAACGCCAATATCCTTGAAATTCAGGATCTCCTAGACCAAACCGACGCATCCCATACGCTACAAACTCCCTTCAGGTCCAACAAATCCGGACTAGAAACGAAGTTCGCTCCAATGCTTCAGGCAGTCTAAGCTTCATTTGATCAGGATTAAGCACGATCATACTAGGAGGCGATCACTTTGGATCATACAGGTATCCGATGCCACGTACGGTTCGGATTATTTCCGGTTTTTCAGGATTAGCTTCAAGCTTTCGGCGCAATCGAGATATTCTGATATCTATGCTGCGATCAAATGGGTCCCAAGTGCGGTCATGCGCCTGTTCCAAAAGCTGATCCCTGTTTAGAACACGCCCCCTATTTTCCGCAAAAACCTTGAGCAGGCTATATTCCATCGCAGTCAACTGGACTTCAGAACCATCGGCCGCAAGAAGCTTTGCTGCTTCTCTGTCTAGGGTAAAGTTTCCGAAAGGCACCTCGTTCCCGTCAGAGTTTCCTGTGGTCGCCTTTGTGTTTATGGATTCCCTTCGGAGTATTGCTTTTATCCGGGCTTCGAGCTCTCGAAGATCTACGGGTTTGCCAAGATAGTCATCCGCCCCCATTTCCAAACCTATTACGCGATCAATCGCGTCACCGGCGGCGGTGAGCATTATGACGGGCGTTGTATTCTCTGGGCGAAGAGATGTCAGAATTGAAAGACCATCTTCCTTGGGCATGTTAATGTCCATGATGATGACATCCACTGTGTTTACAGAAAGTTTCTCCCGGAGTTCTTCTCCGCCGGAGGCTGCCGACACCTTGAACCCACGTTTACCAAGATATTCCTGAAGCATTTCGCGCACGTCGATCTCATCATCGCAAACCAGGATGTGGGTTTTCTGATTATCCATCTGAGGCTTCCTTCTGATCGGCAAGCAACTGTCCGACAAGAATTCTAAGGTCTGAAGGGGAAACGGGTTTTTCCAGATAGGGCAAACCGGAGTCTCTTAGGAGGCCCAGAGAACTCTGTCCCATCGTGTCACCCGTAATATAGGCCGTTCTGTTTAACATTTCTGGGAAATGGGTCACCAATGCATCATAGATTTGGCGCCCATCGACACCCGGCATATTCAAATCGCTCAGGAATATGTCGTATTTTCGGGTACGAAGCCGGTCTATTGCCTCTTCGCCTGACAAGACGAAATCAACTTCGAACCCTTCTTTTCTGAGTATCTCAGCATTCAACTCGCCCACTTCAATCTCATCATCCACGACCAAAGCCCTGAGGTCTGCAGCGGTTGAGATCGGCTCAACCGGCTCGTCCACCTCTGATTTTAAACCATCGGCCGCGGGCAGTGCGATCCGAAAACAGGTGCAGGAATTGTCGGCCCGGTCGAGCCTGATCTGGCCGCCATGAGAAAGAATGATCCTGTGACAGAATGCCAATCCAATCCCGGTTCCCTCACCGACTTCCTTGGTGGTGAAGAATGGCTCAAAAATACGAGCGCGAATGCCCTTGGGAATTCCGGGACCATTGTCCTTGACCGTCACTTCCACCATGCCTGTGTCAGGCTTTGCTTCGGCCAACAACTCAATAAGGTCGCCGCGACCAGATGACGTCATTGCCTGCTCAGCGTTGATGATGAGATTGATGATGACCTGCGTAATCTGATCGGCATCCGCAGCGATTGGCGGTAAATTTGCCGGAAGATGTTGCCTAATGCTGATTTCCCCTGACTTGCTGCCAAACCCAACCACGTCAGCGGCCGTTTCAATCACTCCGGAAAGATCGACCGGTTCAATATTGCTTGGTTGCTGGCGTGCCATTGCAAGGAATGTCTTGACGATCTTGGCGCAGCGTTCGGCAGCATTGCTGATCTTTTCAATCCTGGTGGTCAAATTCGGATCGGTAACTTCCTCTTTCAGCATTAGAGAATGCCCCACAACGACAGATAGCGGGTTGTTAAGCTCATGTGCTACACCGGCGAGCAACTCTCCGAGCGCGGACATCTTTTCATTCTGGAACAGAAACTCTCTTTGTTTTTCAAGCTCGTCTTCGATTGCCAATTCGTCGGTTAAGTCACGTGTGCTGGAAACGATGACCTCTTCACCGTTGAACTTGATAAGGCGCGAAGAATCAGCGCCCCAGAACCTTCTTCCATTCGCATCGATGAATTCCATCCGCCGATCCTTGAGCGAACCAGCTTTCCAAAGGTCCTTTAAATAGCGTTCCCGTTCAGTCGGATCCGCATAATAAGACTTGGAGCAATCGGCAGGGCCAAAGAGCGCCTCGGTGTCAGGGGTGGCGAACAGAACCTTCCCTGTCTCGGCATTCGTCATGTTAATGGCCGCCGGATAAGCCTCCATCACCTGTCTGATAAGCGCGTCCGCTTCTTTTTGGACGGTCAAGTCAATGATACTGGTTACAATGACTTCTTCGCCTTTATAATCGACAAGTTGTGAAGAAATAGTGGCGGGAAATATGTTTCCGTTGGCATTGAGCAGATCAAGCTTGAAGTCATCAACCCGCCCATCTGCCAATAGCAGCGTTATGAAGTCTGCACGTTCTTCTGGATTGACATAATGTTCCTTAGCAGACTTGGAGGGGCCGAACATTTGAAGGGCTGCAGGTGTACGGTACAATATCTGGCCGTCACCAATTCGCGCCATTGTCACCACAGCGGAGCTGGCATCCAGCACCTTTCTAATCAGAAGGTCTCCGTCGCGTTCTTCGACCTCTGCTTGTTTTCTGTCGGTGATATCCTCGCGGGTAACAACAAAGCCGCCTAGTTGTGTGGGATGGACGGAAACCAGATAAGTTCGCCCGTCTGTCTCGGTCAGCTCGAAATCCTGGATAAATTCGACACCATTGGCCAGCCTGTCAGAAACCCACTGCTGTTCATTGCCGATGGCATCGGCATAGATACCCCTGCGCGCCGTCTCGCGCATCAGTATCTCCCAGTCCAGACCGGGCTCCAGTAAATCGGCAACACCCTTGTTCATCTCAGCATATTGCTGGTTGAACATCACAAGACGACGGTCGTCATCATAAAGGGCGAACCCTTCCTTGAGAGACTCGATTGCATCGCGCAGAAGATCTCGCGCCCTCTCGATTTCTTCAAAACCGTTCGCCATGTCCATCGTCATCCTGATTTTCTAAGATATCATTGTTTCAGTGCCATTTCAAAATCAGCTTCTAGTGTTTCAATTGTTTCACAAGGATCGCTCTTAGCCTAGATCAAGCTGCAATTTCCCATATTTTAAAGGCTGGTAGCCGTTTGTGTGAAGCGCTTCACACAACTACAACTGAAACACTTTGGTCGCCCGTCAGACATTACATTGAAACAATGGGGTGTCAGTAATTTCTCATCACAAACGCAAGTGAGTTATGAGTTATGACGATTTCATTCCAACCAACAGAACATATCAATGCGCCAATTGTTGCATTGCATTCTTCTGCATCAAGCAGCGGTCAATGGACCCAACTGGAAGAAGACTTCAACGGCAAATTTTCTGTCATTGCGTTCGACCTTCCTGGCTATGGTCGCGCACCCTTGACCGGTGATCTGTCGCAAAATGGAGCTGCGGTTTCCGCAGCCGCAGTCATCCGGGAAATTGAAAAAATCGGATGCGCTGTTCACCTTGTTGGTCACTCAAACGGTGGCGGAGTTGCGATTAAAGTCGCGCTGATGCGCCCCGATCTTGTAAAGAGCCTGACTGTCTATGAACCCGCAGCATTTCATTTTCTTCAGCACGGGAACCGCACAGGCCAGCGCCTGTTCCAGCAGATCCAATTCGTATCGGGGCTGGTGACGGCCGCGGCTGCGGAGGGCGATGCAGCTGCAGGGATGGCGCGTTTTCTGGACTTCTGGAACGGTGAAGGATTCTGGAGCAACCTGCCGACCTCGGCCAAGCAACGGTTTGCAGGTATGATCTCTTCGGTCATGACTGATTTTGCCAACGGCATTGCGGAAACCTGGGACTTAAAGGACCTGTCCGAGCTCGACGTACCAACACTGGTGATGACGGGTATGGAATCTCCGGAAATTACACAACACGTGTCTGCGGTCATTGCCAAAGCGTTACCCAAGTCGCGTTTCGCGCTCTTGCCAGAACTTGGACATATGGCGCCGATCTTCCAGCCCGAATGGGTCAATTCAAGAATACTCGAACACTTGAACAGCGTCGAAAGACCAATCGTGACCTGTGGTTGGCCCGGTCTGGTAGCTGCATAACCCGCTGCATTCACAGAATGCGGCATCTATTGAAATCGCTGGTGACGACCCAGCAAAACCCTCAAAGGATATGAAACATGGGCATTCAAACATCTATTAATCAAACGACTGACTTCTTGGCCATCAAGGCGAAGCAAAACGTCGCCTGGGGATCCGGGGATTATGCTAAGGTCGGCGTAACCCTGCAGATCACCGGAGAAGAGCTTGCCGAAGCGATGGCCATGAACCCGGATGCCAAGGTTCTGGATGTGGCGGCCGGGAATGGCAATGCAACATTGGCCTTTGCCAGACGCTTCTGCGACGTCACGTCGACGGACTACGTAGAGGCACTGCTAGAGGCCAGCAGCCAACGCGCAAAGGCAGAAGGTTTGTTCGTGAGCTACAAGGTTGCAGACGCCGAAGACCTCCCATTTACGGATCAGTCGTTTGACGCGGTTGTGTCAACATTTGGGGTGATGTTCACGCCAAATCAACAACAATCCGCTGCAGAACTTCAGCGGGTGGTGAAACCTGGCGGCAAGATCGGCATGGCCAATTGGACGCCAGAAAGCTTCATCGGCCAGCTTTTCAAGACCATTGGAAAGCATGTTCCGCCGCCTGCTGGTGTAAACTCTCCGGCTTTGTGGGGAAGCCGGGAGTGGGTTGACGAAACATTTGGCAACAATTGCGAAATCTCCTCGTTCCGACGCAAGAACTTTATGTTCCGCTATCGCTCTGCTGATCACTTCCTGGAATACTTCCGCACATTCTATGGCCCAATGCAGAAGGCATTCGAAGCGCTTGATGCGGCCGGACAGACGGCATTGCGGGGCGATATTCTGGCACTCATCGAGAAGTTTGACATTTCGACCAACGACTCTGTGTGTATCGCTTCTGAATATGCTGAGATCATAGTCGCGCGTCTCTAAAGTGGTGCGATGTATCTATGACGCCCTTCGGCACACGATCCGAAGGGCGTCGAATTATTGTTTTAGCAGCTGGCAGGTTTGAACTGATCTAAGGCGCGGTTTTGAACCTCGGCAGATTGAGCGCCTTTGTGAATTTACTGTGTTTGAAAGGGTTTTTGGATGACTGAACGCACACTGTATGAGAAGTACGGAGGCTTTTCCAAAGTCAGCAAAATCGTGCTCTCATTTTATACCACCCTACTGGACAGCGATGAGATCGGCCCGTTTTTTGACGACGTGGATATGTCTCGGATCGTTGACCACCAGACCAAGTTCATCGCGACCTTGCTTGGTGGACCAGCGTCTTACACGGACAAGCAGCTACGCCATCTGCATTCGCATCTTGAGATCAGCCACGCACATTTCGACGAGCTCGAAACCGTGCTCCGGCGCACACTCTTGGAACACGGTATGGCTGCCGACGATGTTGACGTGGTCGCCACAGAATTCGGCAATCGCCGCCCATTGATTGTCGGGTGAGCCATGACCATAGAAGCGATTAATGAACAGCTATTGCGCGCAATTGGTGTTGGTGTTGCGCTATTGGACCGGCAAACGTTCCAGTTCAGTTTCAGTAATGATACCTTCGACGAATGGTTCAGTAGTGAAAGTCAACCAGGCCAGCTGCAGCAGCTTTTCCCGGACTTGGATGTTAACGAAATGCAGAACGGTCTGGCAGATAGTGGGCGATACACCTCTGAAATCAGGTTCAAAAGGAAGCGTAGAACGCTGGTTATCGCGCTTGATTTCACGGCTGCGAACGAAGGCGTTCTTGTTCTTGTCTGTCAGAACATAACACGCATCAAGGAATTGGAATCCATGATTGATTCCTACTCGATGATGGTCGAACGGAACACCCGCGAGATCAAACGGGAAAAAGAGCAGGTGGAAAAACTCCTGCTCAACATCATGCCCCGTTCTGTCTACGAAGAGTACAAGACCTTCGGCGTTGTCACACCGCAACTGTATGATCCTGTGTCCGTTCTCATGCTCGACTTTGTCGGGTTTACGGAAATGGTTGCTTCGCAAGATCCCAGCGTTACCGTCACTGAATTGAACGATATTTACAGCGCGTTTGACCGTATCGGCGAACAATTCGGCTGTGAACGCATCAAGACCATCGGTGACGCCTATATCACTGTTGCGGGTTTGCCGGATCCAACGCCAGATCACGCAAAGGCGGTTGCCAACACTGCCATTCGATTTGTGCGCTACCTGACCAGACGCAACCTTAGTCATCCGCATCAGTGGCAATGCCGTATCGGCTTGTCCTCTGGCCCAGTTGTTGGATCTGTGGTCGGAATTCAAAAGTACGTCTACGATATCTTCGGCCCAGCCGTTAACCTTGCGACCCGACTTCAGGAGTTTTCTGATCCAATGGAGATCAGTGTTCAACACGAAGTAGCAGATGTACTCAAAGATCAGTTTGATCTTGAGAAAATTGGGTCAAGGACAATCCGAGGTTTCGGTGCACGGGAGGTGTGGCAGTTGTCAGACCGGAATTGAGCCACTATGGCAGTAATGCTGTCGATAATTGAGCGAGTTCCGCTAACAAACCTCCACAGCTTTCGTGGAGCGAACACCAAGACTCAGAACAATTACCGGCAATGCAGCGTTGGAGTCGTCAACTGAAGATTTGCACCAGAGTTTCGTTACACTTTGCAAGGTCGGCTTTCGGCGCATTGCGGACATTGATCTATACTCCACGTCGCTGCGGTGCGGCCCTAAGGAGATGGGGTGGATGGCTCCTGCTCCATCGGCGTCGCAATGCGCCATACTGCAGTTGTCTATGACTGCTAGGAAAGGAGCCACCCCATGCAGGTTACAACAGTCGGCCTTGATCTGGCCAAGAACATTTTCCAAGTACACGGGATCACATCGGACGGAACCGTCGCCTTCAATCGGTCTTTGAGGCGTGCGCAACTATTGGCGTTTTTCGAGAAGCTGGAACCGTGTCTCATTGGCATGGTGGCTTGTGGGTCGAGCCATCATTGGGCGCGGCAATTTCAGATACAGGGTCATGAGGTTCGCCTCATGCCTGCGATGTACGTGAAGGCCTATGTCAAACGTGGCAAATCTGATGCCATTGACGCTGAGGCTATCTGTGAAGCAGTCACGTGCCCGACGATGCGTTTTGTCGCGATCAAGACCGAGAAACAGCAGGGAGTTTTATTCCTACACCGTGCCCGTGACATGGTCGTGCGGCAACGAACCCAGCTGAGCAACCAGATAGTTGCTCTACACCTGCGCATCCTTTGGTATGAGAAACGCATGCAGCTAGAAGCGCGCAAAGACCCTCGGGTCATGTTGCTGAGAACAATCCCAGGGATCGGTCCGATCACCGCATCGGCCATCGTCGCGACCGCTGGTGACGGGCATCAGTTCCGCAGCGGTCGAGAGTTTGCTGCCTGATTGGGGCTCACACCGCTCAACCGATCAAGCGGCAAGGCGCGTCTTGGGCGGATATCAAAGATGGGCGACAGGTATGTAAGACGCTTGCTGGTGGCGGGCATGACGTCGCGTCTCAGGCAAATGAAGGTCAATCCAGACCGCGTTGATCCATGGGCCGTCGCTCTGCTGGAGCTAAAATCACCGAGACTGGCGACGGTGGCAATGGCCAACATGTCCGTCGTCAGAGTTTTTGGAACCAAGAGCGGCGTAAACTAAGTGAGTGTTTGGCTCATCTGGTTTGTGTGATTATGCTGCGCGCTGGCTGTGATGCAAGCGTCGCGCTTCGAACGTCTTCCGTTTGATCCTTTCTCGTTGTTCCAGAATGGCTTGATCACGCCCGAAGTAGACATCGGCGGGTGTGACGTTGTTTAGGCTCTCGTGATATCGCTGATGGTTGTAGTGATCGACGAAGGCTTCGATCTGGGCCTCGAGATCACCTGGCAGGAAGTAGTTTTTCAATAAGATGCGGTTCTTCAAGGTTTGATGCCATCGTTCGATTTTGCCTTGGGTCTGCGGATGATACGGCGCACCACGACTGTGTTTCATGCCTTTGTCCTTCAACCATTCAGCCAAATCGCCAGAGACATAACTTGAGCCGTTGTCACTGAGCAGTCTTGGTTTGTGGACGACATGGACCTGATCACAGCCGGAGGCCTGCAAGGCTAAATCGAGGGTGTCTGTCACATCCTCAGCCCGCATGTTCGTGCAGAGTTTCCATGAGATGATGTAGCGGCTGTAATCGTCCAGAATTGTGCTGAGATAAAACCAGCCCCAACCCAGAACCTTGAGATAGGTAAAGTCGGTCTGCCAAAGCTGGTTGATGGCTGTTGTCTTATGCTCAAACTCATTCGCGGCTTTCAGCACGATGAAGGCAGGGCTGGTGATCAGGTCATGCGCCTTGAGCGTGCGATACACCGTAGATTCCGACACAAAGTAACACTCTTGATCGGTGAACGTGACGGCCAGCTCGCGCGGCGACAGCTCCGTCTCTTTTAGAGCGAGATCCACAACCTTGCGCTTCACTTCGGTGGGTACCCGGTTCCAGACATGATTTGGCTTTGGTGATTGATCATGCAAACCAGCCTCACCGCGCTGCAGATACCGATCATACCAGCGGTAGAAGGTGGTGCGGGGGATACCCAGCTTGGCCAATGTCCGGCGTGCCGAAAGATGGCTCTCTTCGACCAACCTGATGATCTCCAACTTCTCAGATGCAGGATACCTCATTCTTGGTCGCCCCCATCGCCTGTCATGCTTTTTTTGAGCAGGCGGAGCTCGAGTGTTTGTTCCGCCACCACTTCTTTCAGATCACGGGCCTCGCGTCGTAGGTCCTTCACCTGCAAAACATCGAGGTTTTGCGCACCAATTCCCAAATAAAATGAACGCGAAGTCTCAGTGACTTTGCACACATAGAGCAAAGCGAAAAAGATCGTTATCTGATCAAAACTAAACATCGGTCATTCGCGCAGATCGCAGCAAATGACTGGTACGAGCCCAAATTGCCGAATGCTGCGTTGTTCGCCTAAGTCAGCTTTCGGATTTTGCCAGAACCGAGTTTACATACTTCTCTATGTCATCCGCGAGGTCGGCTTCCCAGAAACCTGCACGCGCCCTAAACACCATGCCTTGTCGTAGGTCGAACATCAGCTTGGCACGATCAGCGCTCGGGAAGTCTTGGGGTAGTGTTCTCAGTCCAACTTCCTTGTCGAAGCGCGCTTTTATGCGTTTGTCGGTTGACGTGATAGCATCACGCAGCATTTCGGCGGTGCCGTCCACGTGTCCGGCACTTGTTGCGACGCACGATACGAGGAAGCACCCTTTTGCCCCACTGGGATGATGTGTGGAATAGTCAATGACTGCCTCGAAAAATGCTCTGACGGCTTGGCGAATAGCGGGCGTGGTTTCCAGAGCAACCAAAGGTGTGCAGGCGTCGTTGGTCGCGTAACTGTTGATGGCTTCCAGGTAGAGGCCATGCTTGTCGCCGAACTCGGCATAAAGGCTGGGGCTGTTGATGCCCATCGAGTCCGTCAGCAACTTCATGGACGCCCCTTCATAGCCCTGTTTCCAAAACACACCGATCGCCTTCATGAGGGCATCGTCGCGGTCGAAGTTTTTGGGTCGTCCAATTTTTTTTGTGACGGTCATTACAAAAGTCCTTGACGTTTCGCTTTTGGTATTTTTATAACGATCATCACAAAACGCAAGGGCTAGCAAAATGTCGTCACAAAAAACATCTGCCGGATCACAGTTTCCAGAAGTCACCGTCCCCAAGCTAGGTGGGGGAGAGCTTTTGCTCGGCACTCCGCAAGAGGGCCATGATTGGAAAATTGCCGTCATTTATCGTGGCAAGCACTGCCCGATGTGCACCAGCTATCTGAAAGAGCTGGAAGCGCTGCTTCCCGAGTTTCATGCTCTTGGAGTGGATGTCGTTGCCGTTTCTGCTGATACGGAAGCCAAAGCAACAGACCAGATGGCGCTAGTGCAGCCTAGCTATCCGGTTGGCTATGATCTGAGCGTGAATCAGATGCACGAGCTTGGTCTTTACGTGTCCGATCCCCGTTCCGCAGAAGAAACGGATCGCCCCTTTGCGGAGCCCGGTATTTTCGTCGTGAATGCCAATGGACAAGTTCAGGTCACGGATATCTCAAATGCACCATTTGCACGGCCCGATCTGAAGACGCTGCTGGGAGGTCTTCGCTTCATCCGCAATCCTGAAAACAACTATCCCATTCGGGGGACACGCGCGGCATAAGGCTCAATTTCCATCTAACGCCCTAAAATTAATATACTAAATTGAAAGGACAAGCTCATGCGCTTGACATCCGCCCTCTCTACTATTGCCGTCATTGCTTCTTTGACGCTGCCAGCTTTTGCCGAAACGACAGCTCAAGCCGAAGCACGCGAAAGCCTTTTCGCCTTCAATGATCGTTTCAACGAACTTGCTGCCACATATGACGCAGCCGGTCTGATTTCTCTATATGACGAGGATGCGTTCTGGATCGCTCCAGCAACCCGCCCTGCGCAGGGTCGCGACGGTGTGCCCCGTCAGACGATCACCTTTATGAGCGAGAATAGAGGGGAGCTGTCGCACACAATTGAAGACCTTTTCATCTCTGATGATGGCACTCAAGCAGTCATGAAAGGCGTGACCAAAGCTTCCGTTGAAAGCCAGGAATTCGAGCTGGAAGGATCGTACATCTACGTTCTAGAGCGCGAGAACGACGACGCACCGTGGCAAATTGTGCTGGATATGTTCAGCAACTACACAACCGAGTGATCCTAATAACCAACTCTCCCTGAAACACGAGATTCCAAGAAAAGTCTTATAATGGCAATTTCTGAAAACCACCCGAACGCAACCGCCGTCAAAGAGACATTGGATGGTTTGATCCATGGCGTCTCAGGGCATTCCTTTGATGTTCTGGACAAGCTCTATCACCGCGACATGCAGACCTATGTTCTGTTGAATGATGGCACCTTGATGCGCAACGACAAGACCGGGTTTATGGCGTTTATCAAGGACAACATGGGCGCGTTGAAAGACGATAATCCGTGGGTGAAGTATCACTTGGTCGAGGCCGATGACACGCATGGGCACATCGTGGTCAGCCGAAAGAACGACGCGACAGGACGCTATCAGCTCATCTCGCTCAGCATTGACTTCGTGCTTGAAGATGGACGTTGGCAGATCACCCGCGAGATCATCATGACACGTGGTGAGGCAACAGACGCCTGAGCAGAGCGCCGTGGTGCGTCCTCACCTATGGCGGGTTGGCATTGCCACAAAAACTGCCCCTGATCGGAACGTTTAGGTGCTTACAGATGCAAGACACCAAAACCGGTGCACTGTCTGGCGGACAAATTGCGCGTTTGGCGATGCTGATACTACGGCTCAGAAACCCGAATTTCTACGTGCTAGATGAGCCGACAAACCATCTGGACTTCGACAGACAAGAAGCTCTTGAGGATGAGTTGATCACGCACAATGCATTGTGGCTGCTTGTCGGCTACGACTGCTGCTTTTTGCGTAATGCAGGCCATCGGTTCTGGATGATCATTGGGAAACGACTGGAAGAGGTTGAGGGTCCTGAACCGTTTCTGGCGGGAGAAATGGGGGAGTAGTAGGCCTTATTGTTCGACATGCTCGAGATGGGGTGAACCGTCCTCGGAGAGTTCATTGCCCCAGGTCTCATGAAGGGCTGTTCCGAGCTCGTAATTGTGTTTGGTGTCGGAAACTCCCGCTTGCAGCATTTGATTGGGGTCGATCACCATTGCGATAACGGCAAACTCCAAAAATAGATTGCCATTCAATTTTTTGCGTCTGCCACGCAGACTACAGATTAGGTGGGGCGTCGTTGCCCCACCTGCTAAGTTGTCAGCTTGTTTGGGCATTATGCCCGAAATAGAGGAACTCGCGATCCATGCCGGCAACGTCATCAGCTTCCAGTGATAGGCTGGCGGTGTCTAACATCTTGTAGCTATTTTGCGATTTTACCCATTCGTCTGCGTTTTGCAGGGTCGTCAACGTATAGCTGGTAGTCTCACTCAGGTAATGCGTTGGAATGATAATTTTTGGCTTGAGTTTGGTGACGATGTCATTGCCCTGCTGGTAATCCAGAATGTGCTGGGATCCGTCAACTGGCAGCGTCAACACATCGACCTGACCGATGGCGTCCCAGAATTCCTTTGGCGGATTATGGCGATTGTCGCCCCAAATCAAGGTGCGGATGCCGCCGGTTTCGACTAGATAGACCACCATATCCATGTGGCTGACATTGTCGGGAGGGCAAGCCTGTACACCGAACTCACCCAGCGCGTTTGTCCAGTCATACCAACCCGGTGCCCGACATACATGCTTGTCAGCAAAGCCTGTGATCTTCATGTCTGCAAATTCAAAATTACCTACCATCCGATCCAGTACCATCGTCGAAACTGGTCGGTGAATGGCGTCGTGATCGAAATGGGTGTGCGTTGACATGCAAATGTCCACCGGCGTTTCCGGGAATTCGTTTTTGAACCAAAGCCCCCACGCGCCCGACGGATCGTCTCGCCAGGGATCGAAGAGAACTGTCGCTCCGCCCGGGGAAGTAATCTTGATTGCGCAATGACCGAAATAGTCGATACCAACCGCGCCATCGACGGTACTGCCGGTTGTTTTCTGCAGCTCGATCACACCGTTGTTGTTGCCCGGCTGGGTCCAATCCGTGGATTGTGCTTCGGCCGGCGATGTACTCAGGGCAGTCGCCGCACCCCCGAACCCGGCGGCCCCGGCCGCCATGAAGAAGGATCGGCGCGACAGTCCCGGTGCCAAATGGTCCTTGTCACCGCGCAGCAGCGTCGGTCTCAGATTAAGTTCGTCTTTATCCATATCGCTTGTCCCTGTTGTCGAATGATCCGGGCTTGTCCTCGGATGACGCAAGGGTACCAATCAGGATTGCCTCAACAGGCATTGAATTTTCATGGGTAAAATATGGGGAAGACCCCCACATTCTATTGCATTGAGAGTAGCAAACTCCTCAGGTTCTGCCCGCTGCGACGCAAGCCAAGCTTTGAGCGAATATTGTTCCGGTGAAACTCGATCGTACTGGGTTCGCGCGAAAGCGTATGGGCAATGTCTTTGGTTGTTTGGCCGCGCATGATCATCTGCGCAATCTCCTGCTCGGTAGGTGTTAACATCTCGAATACCGTGGTGAGTTGTCCGCTCATTTCTGAGGTTATGGACTTCAGGCTTTCTTCGGCCAACTCCAAGTAGGCGCGTCCGGCGGGATCTCCCTCCAGTCTGCTGCGCAATTTGACCAAATGCGGCACGACCAGTCCTTTGATCTGACGTAGTATTTTGGTGTCGTACTCTTCCCGTGATGTTTCGACGCTGCCGAGCAGAACACGAAGCGCGGTATTTGCCTCCTCAAGATCCGCTGTGCGGTTGGCAACTCGCTGTTCCAGCTGGTCCAGCGTCGCCTGCAATTCTGTTTCAAGGGTAATGCGCCGCTCAATCTCGACCAGCAACTCAAGATCGGCCTCAATAACCCTCGCAAACTCCCGCAAGCCTTCACGAAACAGCAAGGCGCGTCGGTTGCGGCGATGGTCGAGGACACAAATGGTGCCAAATATCGATCCGTCCGGCCATTTTAGGGGGTAACCAATGTAGAACCGCATTCCATGTTCCATATCGTCATTGTCTATCCATTCAGGATCACAGGTTGCATCCTCGACCGCCAGCTCGCCATCTCGCTGCAGAACACCGTAACAGTATAGTTTTTCGTTCAGTGTGAATCGGCGGTCAGCGGAATACGGATTTCCCTCGGAATTGCTGGTGACAAAAACAGAATGATACGGTTCATGTGTGCGCATGACCAAACTTGCAGGCACGTCGGCAACGCGCGCGATCAGATCAACAATCCGCTGCCATTTCTTGACTGTCTCTTGCGATATCGACGGTTTCAAGTGATTGGACCATCCCTTAAACACTCGATGTAGTTTATTGATCTGAATCGTGATCCGACAAGTATCTTGTCCGATCTACACCTGAGTGATCATGAAATGTCCGAGCCAACTTAGCATACGGAGTGCGCCAAGTCAGCCGTTCCAACGTCGAACAACAAGCGTTCTCGTCTGGAATGAAGCAATCAAATTAAGTGAAGTGAGCTTGCTCTATCCGGAAGAGGTCGATGTCCGGAGCGAAATGGCTGCAGCGTGTGATTTAGTGCTTTTCGGCAATGATGGTTTTATGATGTTTGCGATGCTGTCCTGAAACGGCGAAAAGCCAATAATTATTGTCATTCATATTTGTGGCGTTTCGGCACCGCGCCCATGATTTGCGGAGATTGGCCGTGCAAGATGGTTTCAATAATCGGTGCGTCGCGAAAATTAAGAGAAGCCTGAAAAGTCCACCCGCTGGACACAGTTATTCCGCGACTTCAGAAATTTGGCCAAACCCAGAGCCCAAAGGCAAATCGAATTGCCGTTTTCGGATCATGTTCACTGCCTCGGTGCCGTCCAGTATCGCCGATGCGGAAATGATTAATTTGACTCGACACATGTGCTGGTCACGTCGTTTGATGAACCGGTGATCCCGCTCGATCATGTTGTTCAAAAATCTGGATTTGATGGTTTGTAATTTGGTTGGATAGGCAAAGCTTTTTTAGGTTTCGTTACTTCTCGAATACGGCTGCCTTTCCGCCACTCTTGTCGATTACGATCTTACTTGGAATCCCGTTTGACGAAAGTGCCTTTGCAATGAACCTTGTTTCTGCAGGACCGTTTCTTCACTCAGGCAACGTGAAATCAAGGGTGTTTCCCGCTTTGTCGACGGCTCGATAGAGGTACATCCACCTACCGCCAACACGCAGGGGTTCTGTGGCCAATTTTAACCATTGGAGCCGGGCAGGTTAGGCGGTGGCTGGCCAGCCGTATTCACCAGTTGAAAGCCAGTTCATGATCTACGTCAAAGGCGCGCAGTATCCGAAGGACGTGATCCTGTTCGTAGTTTTCTTTGATGTCCGTTACGGTATCTGCTGTCGAGACCTGGAAGAAACCATTGCTGACGCCGCGCGATGACGGAAGGGCTCGTGTGACCGATCTTGGCGAATGGTGGAATTTATACCAAGGTGAAGGGCTCGTGGGTTTATCTCTATCGAGCCGTCGAAAAATACGGCAAAACGCATGATTTCATGCTTCCTCGACGTCGCAATAAACCGGCCGCCACAAAGCTCTTTACCAGGATGCTGGAGGTCAACGGCATTCCGCGAAAGATCGTCATGGACAAAGGCGGCGCCAATACTGCCAGCATAAAGGTGATCGATAAGTTGTTCAAAGGCCTTGGTTGTCTGATCCCGATCGAGATGGTGAGGTGGAAATACCTCAATAACATCGTCGAACAGGATCATCGTTTCATCAAGAGGCGCACTCGACCCGCAAGGGGAATTCAAACCCGGATCTGTCCGTTTCGGCGGTTCGCCGAGCAGAAACTGGCGCAGAACGCCTGTGAGACTGGGGCCTACCGGAACGCAGCCGTGGCGGCGATGCTTTCCTTAGGGTCGTCCTCGCCAAGGTAAGGGCGGCTGACCATCGTATTCTGAACTGCCTCCCACGTCTCCTTCGAACCCGGAGCGGTCATCGATGCTACCGCCTTGCCAAAGCATTCGGCGCCGGGGGCAAACGTCCGGCATCAGTCGATTTGAACGATCCACCACACCAAGCTAGCCGCAACATTGGCGCCTGATGATAGACGAGGCAATCTCGATATTGGACTAACGAAAGCAGGGCCGTTCTAACCTTCAATCATTCACGTGAACGAATTCGGAATTGATAACACCGAAGTTTAGGACAGATGAAACGAACAGGGTCTCGTCAGTCGATCGGGCGCGATCAAGATAAAGATAATGGCAGAGTTCGCGACCCTGATGGACCGAAGGAAGTCTGCGACAAATCTGATCGCCAGCGATCCGCCATGTTCCGGTCAAAGATATCCCATTCATCCAGGCGAAGTTCATTGAGATCGTCCCATCGGGCATCCGCACTTCGGAATAAGGAGCACCGAAGGGTCCAATCGTGTGCTTTTCCTCGAATTCGTCGGAATGCAGCTGAACGAGTTGTTCATGTTCGATACGATCGCCTTCCCGCCCTTTGGGAAAGTCGAACGGCCACTCCGGCAGGCCAGATCCCAGCATGACCTCGGCATACGTCTGATAGACTGTCGGATCCTTGTAGATATCGAACCATGGTTTCATCCAATTCAGGTTCAGCCAAACATTGTTCACCAGAAACCGCTCGATGTTGCCTCGGGCGGCCTCGACGTTTCCTTGCTCATACTGTGCATCGGCCATAATCCTGAGATGCTGTTCTTTTATCTCGTCCTCCGGAATCCCCGATAGGAGCGTGAGTGCCCTGTCGCTGTCTCCGGCACGCAGATAGCTCCAAGAAAGATCACCTTTCTCGCCGGAATTCAGCCGGGGCGACAGCCGTTCAAACTCTTCGAATGCCTCGATCGCCTTGTCGTAATCACCTATCGCGGTCAAGCTCAGGCCGTGGACATATCGCAAGACTGGCTCATTGGGATTGCTGAACACGGAACTTCGCGCAATCGACAGGGCGCGGTCACGTTCGAGGTGTTGAATCAACATCTGGACCTGCAAGCCAATGGCCACTGGGTGCTTTGGATCGTTCTCCAAAACCTCGTCGATAGTGTCAGTTGCAATTTTGAGGGCGTCCAGTGTGAAGCGGATCGTATTGAAACTGCCTTCCCAGACCTTGAAATTGGCTTCCGCATATCCGAGCTTTGCTTCGACAAAAGCCGGATCCAGTTCGATCGCTCGTTCATATTGGCTGAGCGCTTCGCCGATGTCCGTAAAATCCTTGCTATCGAGCAAACGTTCAGCCTTGGCAAATGCAAGAAAGGCCTCTGGACTGCCTGTTGGCGCCGTTTCAAAAATGGTCCGTTCAACGGGATTGAGTTTGAGTTTCATTGCGCCGGCTGCGCCCAGTTTGAGCGTTACGACCATGTCGAGAAACTGATCCCGATCTCCGGTCAGGGACCGCTGCCAGATCGTGCTGTCACCCAGTTCCTCCGTATCACGCAGACGCGCCTGCACTTCGATCTGGCCCTTAGCCGTCTCTGCTGACCCATCGAGGACATAACGCAGGCCCAGGTTTTGCGAGACCTCGTCCAGCGGCACATCAACGCCCTCGTAGGCCAGAGTCGTGCTGTAGGTGGAAATGGGCATATGGCGCTGCCGCTCGAAAGACAGAAACAGCATTTCGGTCGCCGCATCGGCAAGGACTTGATCGCCGCCATCTTCAGACTCAAAAGGTAGGATCAGCAGGCCCGCCGTGCCTGGTGCGGTGTCCAAGAAAAGATCCTTGGCCGCAAATACGCCGATGACGGCCGCAAGGCAAAGAACTGCCGCGATCAACGACTTCCGGCGGCCGACGCGCAGCCGCTCTTTGCGTGCGACGATTTTGCCCGCATCTCCCGGATCGAGAAGGACACTGTAGGCATGCACGGGTTCAGAGATGTTTTTTACTGACAAAGTGCCCTGGTCCGCGAATCCGAGGGCGAGCTTGCCTTTGACATTCCGAAAAACCGCTTCGGACACGAGGATGCCTCCTGGCTCGGCCAACCCTTCGAGGCGCGCGGCGACGTTGACCCCTTCTCCGAAAATGTCATCGCCATCAACAAGAATGTCACCGACGTTGATGCCAACCCGATAGGTGATCCAGCGGTCATCGCTGATCTCGCGTGCTCTTTTGGTGATCGCGCGTTGAAATTGGGCGGCCCATCGGACGGCGTTGACCGCACTGCCGAACTCGATCAAGGCACCATCGCCAGTCGTCTTGACGACGCGCCCACCGCATTCTTCGACCGCGGGGCCAAACACTTCGTCCTGAATCGCCTTTTGCAGCGCGAGCGTACCAACTTCGTCGAGTTCCATGAGCCGGCTGTAACCAACCATGTCTACGGCCGCGATCGCCGCAAGCCTTCTCTTTCCGTTCAGCTCCGCTTTTCTCATTCCGCAGCAGCCCCGCAGTTGCGTTCTCTTGCTCGGATCATTGAACCATAGTTTCAGGGACGCAGTAAGTTTGGATTACGGGGATCTGTAATTCCGACATCTCCAATGACGCTATGTCCGCAGATCTGTCATCGGCACCCTCGGAATGTTACGCTGACTATCAACGTCCACTTTGTAGAAGCCGCATCACAGACGTCTTTCCCTATAGAGGGCAGCTTTGGGCCGTGATACGACCTGTTGGGCTCAGCCGTTGAACCAATTCGGTGCGTCGTCTTCTGACCAAGTTGCGTACCTTCTCATGACTAGCAAAAATACTTCACTGTCCAGGAATTGATCCAGCCACGCTGTTAAACTCTGCCACTCCTGCGCGTCAAACCAGGCCCGGTCTATATGCGCAAACTGGCGCACAAATGGTAGAAGCGCCAGATCGGCAAGGGTGGGGCGATCTCCGAAAAGCCAGGCCTGCCCGACTAACCGTTCGTCGAGGCTGAGCAAGTATCTTGCCGCTTTCCTGCGTTCCTCTTTGGGATCTAAATCCGGATGCCGCGTGGTGTATTTTGTGTGATCTAAAGCCGCCTTGAATGGACCATCATTTACCGTAATCAGGCCCCAACCTTCTTGAGGCATGTCCAAAAGCCGCTGTGGATCATTTTGTTGGAGCGCCCAAACCATGATTTCCAGACTTTCATCTATAACTTTGTCTGGAAGTTGAAGCGTGGGAACTGTTCCGGATGGGGATGTTTGTAAGAAGGCCTCTGGTTTGTCCCGTAAGAGAATTTCGCGCAGCTCGACTGTAACTCTTGAACTCGCCAATGCGAGACGGGCCCTTATCGCGTACGGGCAGCGACGGAACGTCCATAAGATAGGGTGGTAAGCCATAGGAGAATCTATCTCCAATCTACCAGCTTGGTCAAACCTCCCCTCGTTTCCCAATGGGACTGCTGCATTAATCGTCGCCTTTAGGGATTTTTGTATTTTTGAGGTTTCTCATGCCGCGAAGATCGCCATTCAAACATCACCGCTTCCCGCGCGAGATTATTCTCTGCGCGGTTCGTTGGTACCGGCGGTATCCGCTTTCGTACCAAGATGTTGTCGATTTGCCCTCCGAGCGTTGCGTCGAAGTTGATCGCTCGACCGTGTTCTGCTGGGTCCAGAAGTTCAGCCCGGAACTGACCAAACGAACCGAGAAGCACTTACGCCGCGCCAGTGTAGACTGGCATGTGGACGAGGCTTACATTCGGGTTGGCGGCAAATGGCGCTTTTTGTGAAGAGCGATCGAGGCGAATGGCCAGATGGTTGACTTCCGGCTCACGGCTCGGCGAGACGTTAATGCTGCCAAGACCTTTCTGAATGAGGCGATTGAACGCGTCCGGCTGCACCGACCTGTAACAATCGTGACTGACAAGGCCTACGCTTATCCACGTGTCATCCGCGAAATCAACCACCGATACGATCCGCATTTCGACAGCATCAGGCATATTGATCGACAGTGGCGGAACAATTTGGTCGAAAGTGACCATGCAGCGATGAAGCGCCCACTTGGGTACCGTCAAAGATTTCGATCCTTGCGAACCGCGAAGGCAACACTGAGTGAGATAGAGACGATCCGGACCATCAAACGCGGCCACATTTGTCATAAACAACCCGGTGTTCGAAGAGAGATCGACTTCATCTCATACCTGTTCGAGCATGTATAGTTCGGCCGCGTCCGCCGCGCCTGACCCAGCTTCAGCTGATTAATGCAACGGACTCGATCGGATGTAGCCTGGTGCGCCGCGCTGAATGAACAGATCGCGTAAGGCATCAATGACCTAGCCAGAGTTCAGACCGGTGTCCGAACTGGTTGTCGAATTTGATCAAAAATCGCTCGGTAGTAGAGGGCGAAGCGGTGGCCAAGAAACTTTGAAACGCGGCTAATGGAGTGATGGCGGCCCAGGGCAAACCTGACCGCGCGTTGTGGGCATCGAGGCCGCCGACATGATCCGGAAGGGGCAGCTTGGGGCTTCTACAAGTGAACCCAAATTAATTGCAAAGCGCGCAGCTTAGTTTCGCTTAAGTTTGCGCAACATCCAGCCGCTTTCAGGACTCTTTCAGATGCTTGCGGACAGTCGGATCGATCCTTGTACTTTGAGCTGGATAGATGCCGCAGGCGGCAATTGCTTCGCGGGCACTCACACGCTCGTGCAAGCGTTTCCAGATTGTTTTGGCAGCATAGGGGTGCGGGTAGGGGCGCCAGGCGACGCCCATGGTCATGCCGCGCAGATACTTTAGTTGCTGGCGGTGTGCGGAATACAAGATCGTATTGGCGACGCTTCCTTCGCGTGCAAGCTCGTGTTCGGTCACGAATATCCTGTTACCGCGCATTGTTACCAGGCCAGAGTAACGCGAAATCTGGTGAGTGCTCTTGTCTGGCGAGGTGGCGATTTCCCGGGATCGGATCGTGAACAGCCCATCCCATTCCTGAATGCGGATCAGGGAACAAAAGATCTTTCCTTCCCAGGACGGCGTGCAGAAATAGGAATGATAAAAGCCCACATATCGCCTTAGATTTTTCTGCTGGCCCCGAAACGGGCCCAGAAACGTGTCCGTTGGCGTATTCCCGGCTTGCGGCAGGGCACGCACGAGCATTCGTTCGAAGCTTGCTGTTTCCGCGAACAGGTCGGCTTCTGTCAGGTCGAAATGACGTGCAATGCGGCGCATGTTGTGGGCAGACGGCAGGCTGGCGCCATTCAGGTAGCGATTGAATTGCTGTCTGTTGACGCCGATATCACGGCAAATCTGTGAAATATTCCCATGCTCTGCGCATAATGACCGAAGGTTGGAAGAAAAATTTTCCGACACAAGAAAAACCTTTCGCGTTCTGACGCTATATCACGACAAGCCGCGTCAGTTCGCGTAAGATCGCACAATTTGCTTTAGCTGCAAATCGGTTTCTTCTTAGGCATCAACTCGCAACAGACAAGCACCCAGATGCCAATTGAAACCATCGAAAACACATGGATCACGCTCGCCGATGGGCAGCGGCTGGCTGCGCGCATCTGGTTGCCCGAAACCGGTCCCGCCCCTGCAATTCTGGAATACCTGCCTTACCGCAAACGCGACGGCACCGCGCCAAGAGATGAAACGACGCACACCGTATTTGCCGAGGCAGGTTATGCCTGCGTCCGGGTCGACATCGCGGGCACCGGGGACAGCGAAGGGCAGTTCGACGACGAATACTCCGAGCAGGAACTGCGCGATGGTGAAGAGGTCCTGGCCTGGATCGCCGCGCAGGATTGGTGCGACGGTCATATCGGGATGATTGGAATATCGTGGGGCGGATTCAACGGCCTGCAACTGGCCTTTCGGCAACCACCCGCATTAAAAGCGGTGGTCAGCGTCGCATCGACCGTGGATCGCTATGCGGATGACATCCATTTTATGGACGGGTGCCTGCTGAGTGACAACATGAACTGGGGCAGCCAGATGTTTGCCTATCTGACCCGCCCCGCTGATCCGGACCTTCGTACAGATTGGCGAGAGGATTGGTTGGCCCGACTTCAAAACGTTCCATTCTCTGCTGTGGATTGGCTGCGCCATCAGACGCGTGACGCGTTTTGGAAACATGGATCGGTTTGCGAGGATTGGTCCGCGATCCAAACCCCCGTCTTGGCCATCACCGGGTGGGCAGATGCTTATGTCAATGCGCCCACGGCATTGGCAGCCAACCTGAGGGTGCCAACCAAAGCCGTCATTGGGCCGTGGGAACACCGTTATCCTCATATCTCAAAACTCGATCCTGCAGACTTTCATTCCGAAGTGATCGGCTGGTTTGACCGCTGGCTCAAGGGGCAGGAAAATGGAGCCGAGGACCTGCCTGCTTACCGGACTTACATGCAGGAACACTTCAATCCGACGGCGCACAACTCTGCTCGGCAAGGTCGTTGGATTGCAGAAACCACCTGGCCGTCGCCGCATGTTTCTGAGCAGGTCTGGCATTTGACGCCCGGCGGGTTTTCTCGGGAACCGGCCACGGGCACGGTCGCAATAACATCACCCAGTCATGTTGGTGCGGAAGGCGGGTATTTCTGTGCGGGCATGCGGATCGACAATGAACTTGCAGGCGACCAGGCAAGGGATGATGCCCTGTCGGTGTGTTTTGACAGCGCGCCGCTGCAAGCTCCGCTGGAACTGCTGGGCCGCGCAAAGCTAAAGTTTCGATTCTCGGTGGATCAGCCCGTTGCCCAGTTTGTCGCAAGGCTGTGCGATGTCTCGCCCGAAGGTGTGTCCCAGCGCATCAGCTATCGTCCGTTGAACCTGTGCCACTACCGCAGCCACGAAACGCCTGAAACCCTGCAACCGGGTGAAATCTATGAGGCCGAGATTGGCCTGAACGAATGCGCGCACCGTTTGCGTGAGGGTCACGTGTTGCGGCTGGCGCTGTCGACGTCGTACTGGCCTATCGTTTGGCCAGCGCCGCATTCGGCAGAGGTGACTTTGCACTTGCGGGATTGCGCCCTCCATTTGCCAGTGCGCGACGTCACGCACGAGGTTCAAGCCTCGGAACCCGGCCCGGCGCAGGACTATCCGGTTCTTGCCGCTGAACAATTGCGTCCGCCATCCGCGCGATCCCATCGCACCAAGACCGACGATGGTCGGGTGGTTCTGGAGACGTTTGATGACTATGGCAAAACGCGTGACCCGTATCACGATTTGATTGTCGGCAGCGATGTTCACATGCACTACAGCATTCACCCCGATGACCCAACAACCGCGTGTTTCAAGAGCGCCTGGAATTTCACATTTGAACGGGCGGATTGGCAG
This sequence comes from Ruegeria sp. A3M17, assembly GCF_003318255.1. Taxonomy (GTDB): domain Bacteria; phylum Pseudomonadota; class Alphaproteobacteria; order Rhodobacterales; family Rhodobacteraceae; genus Ruegeria. The sequence continues at coordinate 69,107 of NZ_QOCF01000036.1, read as the reverse complement.
GTCGCCATCTCAACCGAGTGCCGAATGACCTGCGACGTGCAGAATTTCTATCTCTACCGCAAACTACGCGCCACTGAAGGCGCAGATGAAATCGAAGTTTTGACGAAGGAATGGTCCGAAACCGTTCCGCGCGGACTTCTCTGACTTAATCCAAGGGAGGATACTATGAAGATCGAATGGACAAAGGCCAATGTAGGTCGGCGGGGGTTCCTGAAAGGTGCAACCGCGCTTGGGGCCGCCACGGCGCTTCCGATGGGGTGGGCGAACCGTGCGTTTGCGGCAGATGACGGTGTACTGCGGGTGCGGGCATATGGTGATGCGCAGAACATGGATCCGGCCCATTCCGTTGGTGTCGTTGAAGAAGAGGTTCATGCCTCGATCTACAACAAGCTGATCCAGTACAAACCAGGCGAGGAATGGGGCTGGCAGATGGATGCCGCCACGATGATCGAGCAGGTTGATCCGACCCATATCAAGTTCGCATTGCGTGACGATATCGGGTTCACCAATGGATTTGGCGCCATGACCGCCGAGGACGTCAAGTTTAGTATGGAACGGATCGTGGACGACGCGACCGACAGTCCGAACAAGCCCGATTTGGGGCCATTCAGCCACGTGGACGTAACCAGTGAGCGCGAAGGCACGATTGTGCTGAACAAACCGTTCGCACCGATCTGGTCGATCGCTCTTCCGTACATTACCGGCAACATCGTCTCAAAAGCCGCTGTCGAAGCGGCCGGTGGCCGGATCGGCGCTGATCCGGTTGCGGAATCCGGTCCTTACCTGCGCGACAGCTGGTCGCCCAAGGAAAAGACCGTTCTTAAGCGTAACCCCGACTGGAAAGGGGACGCGCCCAGCTGGGACACCGTCGAGATCTATCCAATTGACGATGAGAACACCGCCGAGATTGCGTTCGAGGCAGGTGAACTGGATGTAACCCGCGTATCGCTGGGCTCGGTCGAGCGTTATCGCGCCGGGGTTCCCAATGGTGGATCGTTGGTTGAAAAGCCGTCGCTCTACTATGTCTGGATGGGCATGAACGTTGAGCATCCAAAGCTGCAAAATCAAAAACTGCGGCAGGCGATTCAGCACGCAGTGGATGTACCCAGCATTCTGGAGGCCGCGTATTTTGGTGCGGCCGAAGCAGCGACCGGCATCATCGCTCCGGGCCTCGCCGGGCATCGGGCTTCTTCGCTGGTGCCACCGGCGGCGAATTTTGAGAAGGCGGCACAGCTGCTGGCGGAATCCGGTGAAACCAATGTCACGCTGACCCTCGACACGTTGAACAAAACGACCTTCACGACAACCGCTCAGATCATTCAGGCGACGCTGGCGCAGATTGGGATCACGGTTGAAGTCAACGTTCTGGAATCCGGAGCGTTCTGGGCATCTGGCGACAACGAAAACCTTCAGCTTGTTCTGAACCGCTTTTCGATGACCCCTGACCCGTATTATGCGACGTCGTGGTTCACGCCCGAACAGATCGGAAAATGGAACTGGGAACGCTTTAACAGTCCTGAATTCAACGAAATCCATGAATCCGCGGCTGCGGAAACGGATATCGCAAAACGGGCGGAAATGTATCAGCGCGCGCAGGATCTGATGGAAGAAAGCGGGGCCTATCGCTTCATCACTCATGAGGCAACGCCGGTCATTCACAGCGCCCGGGTCATTCCTGCACTGCGGCCAGATGGCCTGTCGTTGCTTCGCTATTTCGGCAAGGCGACCTGACCTCCCCAGGTCGACCGGGTACGGCGGGCGCGTAATGCTCGCCGTGCCAAATTGAACGCCACCAAGCCACAAGGAGCCAGTTGGCCATGCTTAGTTTTGCAACCCGTCGCTTCGGGCTGTCGCTACTCATCCTGTTCGTGGCGGTCACCGTCATGTTCCTGATGATCCGCGCCGTTCCAGGCGATCCGGTCCAGATCATGCTGGGCCCGCGCGCCACGCCCGAACTTCAGGCCCAACTCACAGCGGCGCTGGGGCTTGATCAACCGATCTGGAAACAACTTTTGATCTTTTATGGGAATCTTCTGCAAGGCGACCTGGGAACCGATGTATTTTCGGGTCGGTCCGTGACGGACATCGTGTTCCAGCAGTTGCCGTTCACTCTGGAACTGATTTTTGCGTCAATCCTGTGGTCTGCAAGCCTGGGCATCGCACTTGGTGCCTACGCGGCGGCGCATCCCAACACGCTGATCGACCGGATCGCCGCAGCAATTTCCGTCAGCTTCGTGGCTGCCCCGGCCTTTGTTGTCGCACTTTTGGCGCTGCTGGTATTCGCCGTGCATTTGCAGTGGTTTCCCGCCATCGGCGCCGGAGAGGGGTTCTGGGATCGCCTCGACCATCTGGTTCTGCCCGCCTTTGCCATCGGCCTCAGCTGGGTTGGCTATATTGCCCGGCTTGTACGCGCCTCGATGCTCGAGGTTATGGGCGAAAGCCATGTGCGCACGGCGCGCGCCTTTGGCATCGCCGAGCGTCGCGTGGTCATGGTTTATGCACTGCGGATCGCCATTTTGCCGGTGGTCACCGTGATCGGGGTAGGGATGGGCTTTCTTCTCAGCTCCGCCGTTTTTGCTGAAATCGTCTTTGCCCGACCGGGTTTGGGTAAGTTGGTTATCGATAGCATTACCACCCGAAACTACCCGATTGTTATGGGCTCGGTCCTCATATCAACGGCGTTGTTCGTGGTGTCGACCGCATTGGCAGACCTGATCAATGCGTTGCTCGACCCACGCGCACGCACGGCTCATTGAGGAGGGAGCGTTATGGAAAAATCTCGTTCCGAACTTGGCCAGATCATCATCGGCGTCGCCCGCGACCCGCTTGGACTTATGGGCTTGATCATCGTCGGTGTCATCGTGTTCTGTGCCATCTTCGCCTATTGGATTGTACCCTATGATCCGATTGCGATGGATATCAAATCTCGCTTGCAAGGACCGTCCGCCGCACACCTGCTAGGTACAGATCAGTTAGGGCGCGATACGTTTTCGCGGGTTATCGCCGGGGGGCAAGTTGCGCTCAAGGTGGCATTGCCTGCCGTGTTCGGCGCAATGGCGATTGGCCTGACGCTGGGCATGATTGCCGGGTATGGGCCGAAATGGCTTGATAATCTTCTGATGCTGTTCTTCGATACCATCCGATCTTTTCCAACGGTGATGTTTGCGCTTGCCGTTGTGGCCCTGATCGGACCCAGCCTTCAAACCGTGGTCTTCGTCGTCATGGCGACCTCAATCCCAACTTACGGTCGCGTCGCGCGAACCCAGACACTGACGCTGCGCAACTCTGAATTCATTCTGGCAGAGCGGTCGATGGGGGCTAGCATGGCGCGCATTCTGGGCGTGCATATGCTGCCAAATATCATTGGCGTTCTCGCTGTGTTGGCGGCCATGGATATCCCCACGGTTATCGCGTTGGAGGCGGGCCTGTCCTTTTTGGGGCTGGGTGTGAAACCTCCGACGCCCAGCTGGGGTGCTTTGCTTAAGGATGGCTATTCTCTGATCCGTCAAACGCCGTGGCTGGTGGTGGGTGGGGGCTTGCCGATCATTCTGGCAACGCTTGGATTCACGTTCCTGGGTGAAAGCCTGCGCGATGTGGTTGACCCGAAACTGAGGAAACAACGATGACCGACACACTTCTGGAAATCGACCACCTTAGCGTCGACTACGAAACCGGCCGGGGCGACCTCAAGGCTCTGAGAGACATCACATTCGACGTCAACAAAGGCGAAATAGTTGGCATTGTCGGGGAATCCGGCTGCGGTAAGTCCACTCTGATCTCGTCCATCCTGCGTTTGACAGCGCCCAATACGCGGTTCCGCGAAGGAGAGATCAGGTTCAAAGGGCAGGATTTGCTGCAATCATCGGAACGACATATGCGCGAACTGCGCGGGGCGGACATATCCATCGTCTTTCAAGACCCGATGCAAACGCACAATCCGGTTCTGACCATTGGGCAGCAGATGCTGGATATTCAGCACCGCTCCAAACAGTCAAAACCGGACAAGCTGGCCCACGCCGCCAAAATGCTGGGCGCTGTTGGCATCCCCGATCCCGAGGCGCGCCTAAAGCAATACCCGCATGAATTCTCGGGCGGAATGCGCCAACGGATCGCTATCGCAATGGCGTTGATGTCAGAGCCTGACCTTTTGATCGCGGATGAGCCGACCACAGCGCTGGACGCAACGCTTGAGGTGCAGATCATCGAACGTCTGCAAGAGCTGCAGCGCGAGTTTCACTGTGCCATCCTGTTCATCTCGCACCATCTGGGCGTGATTGCGGAACTCTGTGAGCGGGTGGTGGTGATGTATGCCGGCGCAGTTGTCGAAAGCGGCGAAGTGCGTGAGATTTTTCATAACCCAAAACACCCCTACACACGCCGCCTGATCGAATGTGATCCCGGTCATATCAAAGAACGCGCGCGTGTGTTGCCGACCATTCCCGGTGAAGTGCCTGATCTGGCCAACCTACCGGGTGGCTGCATCTTCCGCGATCGTTGTGATCAAGCAATGGCACGGTGCGCCACCGAAGTGCCGCCGTTGGATCAATTGAAAGAAGGCCATCACGCCGCATGCTGGCTGAACCACGAGGAGGTCACAACATGAGCTTGCTGAACGTCGTGGACCTTAAAACTAGCTATGGCCCAGTCAATGTTTTGGCGGGTGTCAGCTTTACCGTGCAACCCGGCGAGACTTACGCGCTGGTTGGCGAAAGCGGATCTGGCAAAACGACCGTGATACGCGCCATTGCGGGTCTTGCGCCTGCGCAGGACGGCTCGGTTACTTTTGAGGGGCAGGAAATTCGCGGCGCGCCGGAACGTGTCATGCGTCCGCTGCGCAAAGACATGGCAATGATGTTTCAGGATCCGGTGGGAAGCCTGTCGCCGCGTCTAACAATCCGCAGCCTGATCACTGAGCCTTACCGTATTCAGGGTATGAAAGACAAAGATCTGGATGCAGAAGCCAAGCGACTGCTGGAAATGGTCAATCTGCCCACGCATTTCGCAGACCGCTATCCCTATCAGTTGTCGGGTGGGCAAGCGCGGCGAGTGGGCGTGGCCCGAGCGCTGGCGTTGGAGCCGAAATTGATCCTCGCGGATGAACCGACCGCAGGCCTCGATGTGTCGGTGCAAGGTGAGCTTTTGAACCTGCTCAACGATCTGCGCGAACGGCTGGGTCTGGCGATGGTAATCATCACCCATAACCTCAGCGTTGTACGCCACGTGGCCGACAGAATGGGCATCATGTATCTGGGCCGGTTGGTAGAAGAAGGCACAACCGAGACGATTTTCAGAGATCCGCGCCACCCCTACACCCGCTGCCTGTTAAGCGCCAACCCAGAGCCGGATCCGGATGCGCGGTTGGAACGGATTGCCCTAAAAGGTGAACCCCCCAGCCTGCTCAAACGCCCCTCTGGATGTGAATTCCGTGAACGCTGTCCTTTTGCAAAGGACATTTGCACCCAGACTCCAGAATGGGAAGTGGACGGCGGCCACGGGCTGCGTTGTCTGGCGCCGTTATCGTAGTAGGAAGCCCAATGCCAAGTACACTTTTCTTCAACGGCACAATCCTGACAATGGATGCGCAGAATTCTTCGCCGGAGGCGGTTCTGACCGAAGGACACAGGATCAAGGACGTTGGAACCGAGGCCGATCTGCGCGCTTGCATGCCTGCGGATACTCAGGAACGCAACCTGCAGGGGCGCACTCTGATGCCCGCGTTTATTGACCCTCACGGGCATTTCCCGGATCCGGGGTTCATCCGGCTGTTCCGTGTTGACCTGTCGTCGCCTCCTTTAGGGGATTGCCGGACCATGGCGCAGGCGTTGGACAGGCTGCGGGAAAAGGCTAGTGCAACGCCCGAGGGTGAATGGATCATGGGAGTGTCGATTGACAATACATCCATTCTCGAAGGTCGTATGCCCACGCGGGCCGAGTTGGACAAGGTATCACAGCGTCATCCAATCTGGGTTATTCATGCATCGGGTCACAATGGCACGGCAAATTCTCTTGCGCTTGAGAAGCGTGGGGTAACCCGTCACACACCAGACCCGGACGGTGGCCGTTTTGGCCGTGACCCTGAAACCGGAGCCCTAACGGGATTGATCGAAGGTCTTTCGGCCATGGGAGAGATGGGCGATACCGATTTCCTGATTGACCGCGAAAGGTTCTGGCAGGGCTTTGATGCCTGCCGTGACGAATATCTGACCCATGGGGTGACCTATGCCCAAAATGCCTGGACGTCGCAAACCATGCTGGATCACTTCGCCAGCCTGCCCGCAGATCAGGATCCGGGAATTGATATCGAGCTGTTACCCGTCGGAAGACTGGAGCCAGAGCTAAGTACCCAATGGATCGGCACGAACTGGCCCGGCAACCCGCATTTCACACTAGGTCCGCGCAAACTGTTCACGGATGGGGCTTTTCAGTTGCAGACCGCGTATCTGTCTGTTCCGTATTTCAAGCCGGCTGATCCAGAACATCCTCGTGGGATGACTTACACCTCGCAAGAGCAGCTGGATGCTGATGTCAGCAAACTGCATAGCAGGGGTTTACAGATTCATTGCCACTGCAACGGCGATGCCGGCGCCGAGATGTTCATTGATGCGGTTGAAAAAGTACTGCGTGCGTATCCCCGCGCAGATCATCGGCACACCATTATTCATGGCCAGGCCCTGCGGGATGATCAATTAGAGCGTATGGCCCAACTTGGCCTTACCGTTAGCTTCTTTCCCGCGCATGTTTATTTTTGGGGGGAACGCCACTATGACACCTTCTTGGGCCCCGAGCGGTCCGAGAGGATATCCCCGGCAGCATCAGCCGAGCGGTTTGGCGTGCGTTATACGATCCACAACGACGCGTCGGTCACGCCAACACGTCCAATCCATCTGGCCCATTGTGCGGTAAATCGGAAAACCTCTTCAGGCCGTGTGCTTGGCGAGGATCAGAAGATCAGCGTTCTTTCAGCTTTGCGTGCCCAAACCATCGACGCCGCCTGGCAGGTGTTCAAGGAGGATCGGCGCGGATCTATCGAGACGGGTAAAATTGCGGACTTCGTTGTCCTCTCGCGCAATCCCCTTCACGATCCGAACCGTCTGAATGATACACAGGTGCTCGAAACGATCCGCGCCGGCCAAAGTGTTTTTGCTGCAACGTATCGCAAAAAAGAAATCGAGCACACCTAATGACGACCAAGCGTATTGCGATCGCGGGGTTTCAGCATGAAACCAATTGCTTCGGTGTGTCAAAAGCAGGTCTGCACAAGTTCGAGATGGCAGATTCTTGGCCCGGCATGTTGCACGGCTCACAGGTTATCTTGGAAACTGATGGTATGAACCTACCTGTCGCAGGTTTTGCCGCGGCGGCTGCCGCCGCAGGGTTTGAAATCGAGCCGATACTGTGGTGCTCAGCCGAGCCGTCCGCTCATGTAACCGATCACGCATTCGAAACGATTTGCGGGAAGCTGTTAGATGGAATTAAAGAAGCGGGTCACATCGACGGCGTTTTTCTTGATCTCCACGGGGCAATGGTCACCGAAAATCTTGCCGACGGCGAAGGAGAGATATTGCGCCGTGTGCGTGAAGCCGTGGGCCCCAAAATTCCAGTGGTTGCAAGTTTAGACCTGCATGCCAACATATCTGCTCAGATGGTGGAACACGCGGATTACCTGTCGATTTTTCGCACCTATCCCCATTTGGATATGGCAGAAACTGGCGCACGATGCGTTCCTGTCCTGCAGTGCCTTTTCGATGGCGAAACACTATTCAAAGCGTTCCGAGCGGTGCCTTATCTCATCCCCCTGCACGCGCAATATACTGGCGCTCCGCCCTTCGACGAAATCTATCAAGTTCCAGCAAGGTTGGAGCAGCAGGGAATCCTGGCAGAGATCGCTCTAGGTTTTACAGCGGCAGATTTCCCAGACACAGGCCCGTCTTGCGTTGTCTACGCTGCCACTGCCAACAAAGCTGCCGCTGCTGCAGACGAGATCGTCAATTTGTTTATGGCCCGTGAAGCGGATCTTGATTGCTCAATGCTGTCTTTGGAAGAAGCGGTTTTGACATGCCGCCAAAGTCGGAAAAAGCCGGTTGTTTTGGCAGATGTTCAGGACAACGCCGGTGCGGGCGGGACGTCTGATACCACTGGGTTGCTGGCAGCACTGATTGAAGGTGGTACAAAAAGTGTTTTGATGGGCCTGTTCCATGATCCGGAAAGTGCAGAACAAGCCCATGCGGCAGGTGAAGGTGCAATGGTCAAACTGGCGATCGGTGCAAAGTCCAACTTAGCTGGGCACGTTCCGATCAAAGCAGAGTTTGAAGTACTGGCCTTAGGGGATGGCACATGCCGCTATACTGGTGAAATGTATGGCGGTGGTGTTGCAACGCTTGGCAAGACAGCTGCATTACGGTTGGTTGGTTTCGAAGCCGAGATCGACCTCGTTGTCACAAGCCTACCTAATCAATGTCTGGATCGTGCACATTTTACTCATATTGGGCTTGATCCAACGCATTATTCCGTCGTCTGCGTAAAGAGCACGACGCATTTCAGGGCCGATTTTGAGCCCATTGCAGCCGACGTTTTTGCCGTTTCTGCGCCAGGTGCGTTTCTGTGCAATCTGGAGCAAGTCCCCTATTCCAATGTCTCAACCAGATTGCCCAACACCGCCAACAGATAATGGTGTCAAATGATCGACTTGGTGCCCAAGTTGGGCTTTGATCCAGTAACTCTTATGTTGTTTGAAGTAGGCGCTTATGGGTCCAAGTAGGTCTTTTTGCTAAGAAATGGTTTGTTACTCATCGCTGCCACCAAGAAGTGGACGATGAGAAAAACAAAGGCGAGCACCGGCGATGAAATCGTCAAAGAAATCAAGCGTGTTATGTGCAAGCAGAATTCCAGCGAAGAGGAGATTCGGATCGTACTTGATGGGTTTCGTGACGAGGACAGCGTAGCTGAGCTTTGCCGTCGTAAGGGGCAATCGCAGGGCTTCTAATTCAAGTGGTACAAGGATTTCAAGCGGCTCGGGTGACGGCATGTGAACGTAGCTTGTCTATGATGTTTGTTTGGGAACGAAACCAAGACGCATTATCAGGCGATGTAACAGGCGTTTTAAAACCCGTTTGTCCCTTTTTTGTTGGAGTATTTTGTCCAACACGATGCCATATTGATCGACCACGCGCCAAAGCGGTTTTGTCGCAAATTTTGGCTTGGTTCAAATCTATCGCTCTGATTAGGCGAAGTTTGCCTGTGAGCTTTGCAAATTGACGGAAACCGTTTGTCGAAGGCCCAAGCTGTCCATTCCGGATCATGTTGGCGGTCTCAATCCCCGAGAGTGTTGCCGCAGCCGAGATGAGGCGTTTGAAGCCGGCATCGGTCTCGTGAGCCGTATTCGGAATACCATTGGTGCACAGAGCATTGACGAAGAATTTCTTTGCGGACTTGGTGTCTCGTTTCTCGGATAGCATGAAATCAAGGGTTTGCCCGTCGCGATTTACGGCTCGATACAGATACGCCCATTCACCACGAACTTTGACATAAGTCTCATCCATACGCCAAGATGCAACGGTGTTGGTCTTCCGTTTCTGAACCGCGTGAGGGGCCAAGGGTGAAAACTTGACGACCCTGTGGTTAAGCGTTGCATGATCGACCATCACCCCACGTTCCGCCATGATCTCTTCCAGTTCACGGTAGGCGACGCCGTAACGGACATTCCTAAGTAGCATTGCAGACCAAGCCCCAGTAGGATCAAACCGCGCGAAGGTGCAACATGCCGATCAAGGATTGCGAGAAAGCAGACGGCTTTCAAAGAAGGGGTTTTGTCTCTACCTCAAATCTGAGCGTCGCCAAGCCTCACAGCATGAATTTGCCTGGGAAAAGCCCACCTAAAAACCTTCGAATAAGTTCAGCAGAGCGTCGTCGCGAAAAAATCTGCATATCGGTCAGGTAATTAACCCACATACCTTCCAGTAGGGCCAGCGTTCCGCTGGTGGCATCATTCACCAAGTTCGGATCATGCCCGTTTTGTTGGGCTATCTCCATGAACGCACGCCGCAAAGTCTCGACAAGTTTGGGATCCTGAGTGCTGCTGTATCGGGCAATACCTGGGTGTGAGCTCGCGATGCCTCGGAATGCATGCCAGATTTTCGTACTTCGTGGATTGAGCAAAGCTTCGGACAGATCAGCCTCAATCACAGCCATCACTCGGTCTTCGGGCGATGCATCCGAGCCCAGATCGGCCAATCTGTCCATCTCGGCATAATACTCAGTACTGAAATGCTGGGCCGCTGCCGTCAGCAAATTGTCCTTCCCCCCGAAATGCAAATGGATCATTCCGCGCGACAAACCGGAGCGCTCGCAGATGCGACTGACCGAGGTATCGGTGACTCCAATATCAGCAATAGTATCCAGTGTCGCCTTGATCAGGAGCCGCCTATTGGCTTCCGGATCGCGCTTAGAACTACGCTTTCTTCCTTTGGGCTCGGTCACTCTATTCAATGATTCCATTAGCTTAGGGTCTTCTCATATGGGTGGCTCACAGGAAGATTGACACGAAAGGCCTTTCTGGCGCAACATTAAATGGACGATCGTCCATTAGAGACTCGTAAGTACCGAGATGGGAGATAGGGTGATTTTTCGTAGCGAAGCGTCCCGGGGTTATACCCTCAGCGCACCAGCCACGGCATACGTGGGCTTTCTGGTGGCGGCGCCTTTGGTGATCCTGATCGCCTATTCATTCTGGACCCAAACCTACGTAACGCTCGACAAGACACCGACGTTGAAAAACTATAGCGAGGCGTTTGCTGATCCGCTGGTTCGACACTTAATGCTAAGGTCTATCTGGATTGCCGGAGCAGTTACGGTAGTTACTGTCGCACTGGCCTATCCCATCGCGTACTTCATCGCGATGAAGGTCCGGAAAAAGACCATCTGGCTTCTGCTCATCACCATTCCGTTTTGGTCCAGCTATCTGCTGCGCGTATTTGCCTGGAAACTCATCCTTGGGTTCAACGGAGTGATGAATTCTGCACTACTGATGCTTGGTCTGATCGACGAACCGCTCGACTTCTTGCTGTATAATGAATTCGCCGTCGTGCTGACACTTGCTCATGCCTGGGCACCTTTTGCGATCCTGCCGATCTACGTCTCGTTGCAGAAGATCGATCCAAGCCTGTTGGAGGCCGCCACCGACCTCGGCAACAGTCCTTTGCAACGCTTCATGCGGGTGACGCTGCCGTTGACCATCCCAGGGATCATTGCTGCATGCCTGATCATCTTCATTCCGACTGTCGGTGACTACGTGACCCCAGCGCTGGTCGGCGGATCGGACGGGAAGATGATTGCCAATCTTATTCAGGTTCAGTTCGGGGCCGCCAACAACTGGCCTCTCGGCGCCACACTTTCGCTGATCGCGATGCTGTCGGTCGGCTTCGTCGCCATCGTGTTTGTCATTACCGCCACCCGGCTAGGGAGGAGGATCAGATGAAGCGCCCCTCGACCTTAACAGCCTATGCTTTCCTGTATTTGGTTTTTCTGTATCTGCCGGTTCTGTTCCTACCCTTGTTCTCGTTCAACAGCGGCACAATCGTTGCCTTTCCGATCAAGGGTTGGACGCTGGACTGGTATCGGAAGCTGGGCGAGCAGGATACGTTGATCCAGGCCCTTTGGAATTCACTTGGCGTCGGCACTGTCGTCGCACTTCTATCCACCGCTATAGGGCTGTTCGCCGCCCGCGCCTTTGTTCGATACCGTTTTCGGGGCCAGCGTGCGGCCGAAGGTTTGGTGATGCTGCCTTTGGTTATTCCGGGCATTATCGTGGCTTCGTCAATGCTGGTTCTGTTTCTGTTTCTCGGTCTCAAGCCATCTCTGCTGACCGTTGTTCTGGGCCATACGTTCCTCGCCTTGCCGTTTTCCGTTTCGATCCTGAAGTCTGCCTTTGATGACTTTGACGCGTCGCTGGAAGAGGCATCTTACGATCTGGGCGTCGGCGTGTTCGAAACCTTCCGCCGCGTGACACTGCCGGTCGTTTCCCCCGGTATCATAGCCAGCATGCTGGTCACTTTTACGGTCAGCTTCGATGAGTTCGTCCTAGCCTTTTTCCTGTCCGGCAACCAGCCAACCCTGCCGGTCTATATCTGGAGCCAGATCCGTTTCCCCGCCAAGCTTCCAAACGTTTTGGCTTTGGGCTCTATCCTGCTGCTTACCTCGGTTCTGCTTTTGGTATTGGCCGAGTATTTCCGCCGCCGCTCATCCGCATCAGAGGTCCGATGACAGACAGAAACATCATAGAACTCAGGGGCGTCGAAAAGCGCTATGGCACATTCCTAGCAGCCAGCGGGATCAACCTCGATCTCAAAGAGGGCGAGTTTTTCTCGCTCCTCGGCCCATCGGGATGCGGCAAGACCACGGTGTTGCGGATGATCGCCGGATTCCAGGAACCGACTGAGGGTACCGTGCTGATCGACGGTCAGGATATGGAAGGTGTGCCTGCCAACAACCGGCCAACGAACATGGTCTTTCAGAGCTACGCCATCTTCCCGCACCTGAACGTTGGGAACAACGTGGCCTATGGCTTGCGGGGCAAGGCGCCCAAGGCCGAGATCGAACAGCGCGTAGCCGAGGCCCTGGAAATGGTCGAGTTGGGCGGTCTTCAGGATCGCGGCGCAAGTGAGTTGTCGGGTGGGCAGCGGCAAAGGGTGGCGCTCGCCCGCGCGCTGATCATGCGACCCAAGGTGTTGTTGCTGGATGAGCCCTTGTCGGCCCTCGACAAGAAACTACGCGAACAGATGCAGTTTGAAATGCGCAATCTCCAGCAGTCGCTTGGCATCACCTTTGTGATGGTCACCCATGACCAATATGAGGCGATGACCATGTCCGATCGTATTGGCGTGATGTTCAATGGACGGCTCAAGCAGGTGGATACACCAACCACGCTTTACGCCCGTCCTTGTGATCAGCAAGTGGCCAGTTTCATCGGTGAGATGAACATACTGCCTGCCCAGTTATTGGGCGAAACCGACAATATGTTGTCTATCGATGCAGCCGCCTTCGGGCGGATTGAGATTGAGAGAAATCCCAACGTTGCGACCAGCTCTAAAGACATGAACATCGGTATTCGCCCGGAACAATTGGAAATCGCGGCTGAAAAGCCAGAGGACTATCCATCAACGGTTCAGGGCACTGTCAGCAACGTCGCCTTCTATGGCGAGAACATTCACTATCACATTCAGGTGGAGGGAGCTGAGAAACCAATCTCGGTCTCAGTTCCAAACTATTTTCACACGGTCGATTTCAAACGCGGCGACGCAGTTTGGCTGGGGCTTCAGGGGGCAAGCGTGATCGATCTAGGTACAGACACAAAGTAAAATAGTGGGAGGATAAAATGAGACTACAGGGAATTGCGGCCTTCGTATGTGCGACGGCATTAAGCACGGGAAGTGCCATAGCAGGTGGCGCTGATCTAACGGTTTTTGACTGGTCGGGATATGAAGATCCCGGGTTCTTTGCCAGCTACATGGAAAAATACGGGGATGAGGCGCCGAGCTATTCCTATTTCGGAAGTCAGGAGGAAGCCTTTACGAAACTGAGTTCGGGTTTCACGGCTGATCTGGCGCATCCTTGTTCCGACGCGGTCCGAAAATGGGTCGCAGCCGACCTGATCCAGCCGCTGGATGAAAGTAAGCTGACCAACTGGGCCGATGTGCTGCCCGAGATCAAGGAAGTCGACGCCATCGTCCTCGACGGTAAGCTTTACATGTTGCCGTTCGAGTGGGGGAACACGGGCCTTATCTATCGCACCGACAAAATCTCAGGCGATGATATCTCGCTGCAAATGCTGGCGGACCCGGCCTATGCAGGCAAGATCGCCGTCCCGGATGCCGCGTCATCTGCATACGCCTTGGCAGCGCTGGCCACCGGAAACGCCGACGATTATACCAATCTGAGCGACGAGCAATTCAAGGAAGCATCTGATTTCCTGCGCTCGATCCACCCGAACATGCGCTTTTACTGGTCCGATGCGGGTCAATTTGATCAGGCCATGACCAGCGGTGAGATCGAATTGGGTTGGGCTTGGAACCAGTCGGAACTCAACCTGATCTGGAACGAAGTGCCTGCCGCTATGATGCGTGATGTCGATAAGGGCATCGCGACCTGGGCTTGCGGTTACGTGCATTTGAAGTCTTCCACGACACCGGTCGATCAGGTCTATGATCTGTTGAACGCGCTCACTGACCCTGCCAGCGGTCAGTACATCATCGACAACTGGGGCTACCCACATTCCAACGCAAAAGCGTTCGAAGTTGCCGATCAGGCCAACATCGAAGCCTATGGATTCTCGGATCCAAAAAGCTTCTTTGAAGGCAGTTTGTTCTTTGATGCGGTGAACCCCGAGCTTGAGGCGAAAATGCTGGCAGAATTTGAACGGATCAAAGCCGGCTTCTAACACAACCACTTTTCCGGGGCCTTACGGCTCCGGATCCCAGATATAGGAAAACGCGTGAACATGTCGAACGCGCACCCATATGCTCTGCTTTTTGAACCGGTTCAGATCGGACCAGTCACAGCTAGAAATCGCTTTTATCAGGTGCCGCATTGCACCGGGCTGGGGCATGTCCGACCGCGGGCGGATGCCGCCGTTCGTGGGATGAAGGCCGAAGGCGGGTGGGGGGTAGTCTCCAATCAGGAGACCGAGATTCACCCAACCTCAGACCTGTCTCCTTACGCCGAGGGGCGGCTATGGGACGGGCGCGATGTGCCCGCGTTGCGGCTGATGACGGATGCGGTACATACGCATGGGGCGCTGGCAGCTATCCAGCTGGTTCACAATGGCAACCATTCGCAAAACTTGCTGACCCGCGCTCCGGTTCTTGCACCTTCTGAGATGTCCGTCGATACGACGCATCCCAAGCAGGCGCAGGCCATGGATAAGGCCGATATCCGGGAATTCCGCCGCTGGCACCGCGAGGCCGCCTTGCGCGCGAAAGATGCCGGATTTGATATCATTTACGTCTATGCCGGACACAACATGACTTTGGCGCAACATTTCATGCTGCCGCATATGAACCAGCGTAGTGATGAATATGGTGGGTCGCTTGAAAATCGTGTGCGCCTGACACGCGAACTGCTGGAAGACACCCACGAAGCTGTAGGTGACAGTTGCGCTGTGGCGCTCCGGTTTGCCATCGATGAGATGGTGGGCGCTGACGGCATGCAGGCTTCAGAAGAAGGCCGTGCCGTGGTCGAGCTTTTGGCCGATCTTCCTGACCTATGGGATGTGAACGTTGCCGACTGGTCCAATGACAGTGCCACAACCCGCTTTCAGCCGGAGGATGGCTATCAGAACGCGTTTCTGTCGCACGTCAAACAGATCACACGGAAACCTGTGGTTGGTGTTGGTCGGCTGACGTCCCCCGATATGATGTTGTCGATGGTCAAAAAGGGAGTTGTCGACCTTATCGGAGCGGCGCGCCCTTCCATTGCGGACCCGTTCATTCCGAAAAAGATTGAAGACGGCAGGATTGACGAAATACGCGAATGCATCGGCTGCAACATCTGCGTCTCATCCGACAATCTGGGCATCCCGATCCGCTGCACCCAAAACCCGACCATGGGCGAGGAGTGGCGCCGCGGTTGGCACCCCGAGATCATCGCGCCAAAAAAGAGCAACGCGGATACTTTGGTTATTGGCAGTGGCCCTGCCGGTCTTGAATGCGCCACGCAAATGGCAAGGCGAGGATATCAGGTGACTTTGGCCGAAGCCTCAGCTGAATTTGGTGGACGTGTTGCAAAGGAAAGCAAACTTCCCGGCCTCGCGGCTTGGTCCCGCGTCGTCGACTATCGCCTGAATGATCTGAAGCAGCGCAGCAACGTCCAATTGTTCACCGACAGCAGGCTTGACGGCGATCAGGTGGCAGAGCTTGGCATCGAACACGTCTTTGTCGCGACCGGTAGCCATTGGCGCACTGATGGCATGGGGCGCAACACCCAGCGCCACCAACCCACGATTAAGCCCGATGCCATAGTGCTCACGCCTGATGATATTATGAACGGCATTCTGCCCCCGGATGGACCGGTGATGATCTATGATGATGACCATATCTATCTGGCAGGGGTGATCGCTGAAAAACTGGCGACCGCCGGATACCAGGTGGTCTTCGTCACGCCAGAGAGTTTAGTTTCAACTTACGCCGTCAATACTTTGGAGCAGCCTCGTATTCAGGCCCGCCTGATCGAGCTTGGTATCGACATTCGCTGCAATCAGGTGCTGACGGCGGTTGAAGGTGACTTCGCGCGCATCGGGTGTGCCTTTACCGGTCGCGTAACGGATATTCCGTGTGCCTCGACAATTCTGGTTACCGAGCGCCATCGAGAGACAGCGCTTTATGACAGCTTGCGCGGGATCGGTTTGAAAACCCTCGAACTTATTGGCGATGCCGCGTCTCCGGGGTTGATCGTGGACGCAGTCTTCGCAGGCCACCGCGCGGCACGCGATTTTGAACGCCCAAAGGCAGAAGCAGACAAGGATTGGTTTCGCCGCGAGATAATCGATTTGGAGGAGACGTGATGAACAGCCGACCGTTTGAGTTAGATGCTTTGATGGCCTCGCACCAGTACGGCCACGCGCTGCCGCGTGAATTCTATACCTCGCAAGACATCTATAACTATGACATTGCCCAGGTCTGGAACCGTAACTGGCTTTGGGCAGGGCATGTCAGCCAAATCCCAAACCCCGGAGACTACTTCCTGTTCGACTATGGCCCGGAGAGTATCATCGTTGTTCGCGACCGCGAAGGCGAAGTTCGCGCCCATTTGAATGTCTGTCGCCATCGGGGATCTCGCGTCTGCACTGAACAGTCCGGCAACGCCCGAGTCCTTGTGTGCCCCTATCACGCCTGGACATATGAGCTTTCGGGAAAACTTCGTGCAGGCCATAACATGGGGGAACATTTTGACCCCTCCAAATTTGGGCTCTTTCCCGTTCAGGTGAGTGTCTTCAAAGGCCTGATCTTTGTCTGTGCCGATGCAAACACGCCATCGCTTGATCCTGTCCTCAGCCAACTTGCGCCTCTGGTCGAACCCTATGGCTTTGACGATCTGAAAGTAGCGCATACGGCGTCATTTCCCGTTCCAGCGAATTGGAAACTGGCGGTGGAGAACTATCTTGAATGCTACCACTGCGGACCAGCACACAAAGAATACTCTCGCTCTCATAGCCTGAAATCGCCTCAAGAAATGGCTGGCTTGGTCGAACCGCTAAAGGCAAGGGCTGTCGAAGTCGGCCTGTCACCTGGTGAATTGGCGCTTGTCGGCGACGCTGCGCCCACCCCATTCACCAGCGGGTACTATCGGCGCTATCCGCTTTACCAAGGCTATAAAACCGGCAGTAAAACGGGCGAGGCGCTGGCCCCATTGCTCGGAACCCTAAGAGGTTTCGATGGTGGCGCAACTGACTTTGATATTGGCCCGTTGAATTGGTTCCTGATCTATTCGGATCACATGGTCGGCTACCGCTTTATTCCACGTGGTCTACAGGAAACCGACATTCAGGTGGTCTGGCTGGTTCGCGCTGACGCCGAAGAAGGCCAAGATTACAACAAAGAAGACCTGACCTGGCTTTGGCATGTCACAACTTTGGATGACGAACGCATCATTCGCCACAACCAGTCCGGCGTTAATTCTCATTACTTCCAACCGGGCCCCTTGGGCGAAATGGAAACCGCGATCCAGGAGTTTTACGACTTCTATTTCGCCATGATCAGCCCGGAACCAGAACAAAGGATGGCCGGTCATGGCTGAGGCGAAATCACGCCGTCGCGGTGGTGGTGGGCGCGCCGCGCGCATAAAGGTGCAACAGGCGACCACGGGCAATGAGGCCGTACGTGGAGGCTTAAGTGGCGGACGTTACAAGCCGTTGACCCAAACAGATATGGAGAACATCCACCAAGCGGCCTTGACCGTTCTGGAAAACACCGGCGTTACTGACCATTTTCCGGAACTGCTTGATCTGGTGCTGCCCAAGGGCGCGGTGATGAATGACCTCAATCGGCTGTGCTTCCCCCGCGCGCTGATGGAAGACATCCTGGCTGGTGCTGCCAAGGAGTTTTACGTCTATGCCCGCGGAGAGCGTGAAGGCAAAGACGACATGCATTGCAAGGCAGAGAGCGTTTACTTCGCCAACTCTGGCACCGCCGTCACCACCTTCGATTCTGAGACCAAAACTTATCGGCCCTCGGTCTTGCGCGATGTGTATGATTTCACCCGTCTGGTGGACTGTTTGGACAACATCCATATGCTAGGCGACACGGTCTTGGCCACTGATGTGACCGATGATTTCGCCCACGATATGAACACCATATATGCGATGCTCGCAGGCAGCCAAAAGCCTGCCTGTCTGACCTTTCGCGACCGCAGCCATATCCCGCATGCTATCCGCATGTTTGATTTGGCCCAAGGTGGTGAAGGGGCTTTCATGAAAAAGCCAAGCGTCATATTTGGCGGCTGCCCCATGGTTTCCCCCTTGCGGATCGGCAAGGAAAACATGGAAATCCTGATCGATACCGCCAAGCTAGGTCTGACGGTCGATTTGGCGGTGCCTCCTCAGGCCGGGGCCACAGCCCCCGCGACGCTGGCGGGAACATTGGTGCAAGCCGTGGCCGAAACGCTGGCCTGTGTTGCCATCGTAAACCTTATCACACCAGGCTGCCCGGTCTGCTTTGCCGCCTGGCCCTTCATCACTGACTTGCGCAGCGGGTCGTTTACCGGCGGCAGTGGTGAACAGGCTCTGATCGGGGCGGCAGCCATTCAGATGGGCAATTTCTATGGCCTTCCCACATCCGTTGGCGCAGGTATGACCGATGCCAAAATACCCGACGCGCAATACGGGTTGGAAAAGGCGCTGACTTTCACGCTTGCCGCTCATGCTGGTGCCAATCGTCTGTGCGAATTCGGAGGTATGATTGGCAGCCTGATGGGATGCAGTTTTGAAAGCATGGTTATCGATGACGAAGCGGGTGGTATGATCCTGCGATCGTTACGCGGGATAGAGGTCACAGATGAAACCATGGCGGTGGATGTAATCCACCAGTGTGCCATTGATCCTGGTCATTTCCTCGGCAACCCACACACGCTGAACTATATGAACAGCGAATTTGTCTACCCACGGCTCATGGATCGTGAGCGTACAGATACATGGGAAAACGAGGGTAAAACTGATCTGCTGGACCGCGCCCGTGACAAGTCCAATTCCATTCTCGACAGCCATTTCCCCAACTACTTCGGCGCTTCAGACGCTCAGGTGCGCGAAGAGTTCCCAATTGTGATGAGCGCAGAAAGTATGGCCCGCCGTGGATAACTCTAACGCCAAGCACTGGGATAACGACCACTTCCTGCACCCGTGGGAAGGTATGGCAACCTTGGGGGAAAACGATCGGACCTTCATCGAAGGTGCCAACGGCATCCACGTCATGAACGAAAAAGGCGAACGCTTGATCGACGGACCGGGAGGCATGTGGTGCACCCAGATCGGTTATGGGCGAGAGGAGATGGCCGAGGCCATGGCTGATCAGGCTCGAAACCTTGCCTATTTCTCGCCCTTTAACAACTCCAACTCGACTGCCGCGCGGTTCGCACGCGAAATCGCCAAACGTGCGCCGGGCGACTTGAACAATGTCTTTTTTACTACTGGCGGTTCCACTGCGGTTGATACGGCCATCCGGTTTGTTCATTTCCGCAACAACCTCTTGGGTCGGCCCGAGAAAAAGAAAATTATTTCCAGGCAAAAAGCTTATCATGGAAGCACTTATCTGGCGGCCAGCATCAGTGGAAAAGAGCGTGACAGGCTTTGGCTCGACAAGGCGGATGACCTCGCACATTTCCTGCCAGACGTGAACCCGCTCTATCGTGCGCCAGGTCAAAGCGAAGAGAGCTTTCTGAAAGAGAAAGTTTCGGACCTGGAAAACGCCATTGTGACGCTGGGCCCAGAAAATGTTGCCGCTTTTATCGCCGAACCGGTTCTTGCCTCTGGTGGCGTGATCGTGCCGCCAAAAGGATATCACGAAAGCTGCCTAAACATCTGCAGGAAGTATGATGTTCTATACATTTCCGACGAAGTAGTGACGGCTTTCGGGCGATTGGGCCATTGGTTTGCGTCAGAGGCAGTTTTTGACATTCAGCCAGACATAATCACCTGTGCCAAAGGAATGACATCTGGGTACGCGCCGATGGGCGCCGCGATTATCTCGGATAGATTGATCGCCGATGTTGCGGGAAAAGATGCAACCTTTTCTAATGGCTATACCTATTCAGGTCATCCGGTCAGCGCGGCCGCTGGTCTGAAAAGCATGGAGATTATAGAACGGGAACAGCTTCTCGAACACGTTCGGAACGTCGCTCCGATTTTTCAGGATCAACTTCAGCAACTGCGTCAGATTGACATCGTTGCCGATGTGCGCGGCATGGGGTTGATGGGATGCGTTCAATGCTCAATCGATGGTGATCCCCAGAGCGACCTGGGACGCGACTACGAAATTGGCGGCCAGATCGATATCGAATGCCAAAAACGTGGGCTACTTGTTCGACCTGTGATCAACATGTGTGTTCTTTCACCGCCCCTAATCATTAGCGAAAGTGAAATTGAGCAGATGTTTTCAGTCTTGCGCAAAGGGCTTGAAGCGACAAGTGCGTGGCTCGGCGGGATCAGAGGCCAATGAATTGCCTGAGCTCTTGTTGTGAATGTCCGGCGATCAGGATGCCATTGCAGCATTTGAGTTCAGCGCTCAATGGCAAGATTGGGCCGTTTCGCCGTGATTACCTCAAGGGGGCGTATGACTACATCCGAGTTCGGCAATGAGCCCATGGTTGCCATTACAATTTCTCGCTGCGCGCTCGCAGCACCGAAAAAATTGTGACGGCGTCGCTTCTCACACTGCTCCACAGCAGATAAGTCGGCCGTTGGTACTCGTAGCAGCGAGCATTGGATCGCCAATTTACAGATTGCGGGGCAAAGCGCCAATTCGCTGCAAGCGCACTTGGGGCTGCGTTCTTGTGTTTCGCAAACCTTAACAAAGGAACGCACACGGATCGCACATCGCCATGTGCTAAAATCTTGATCCGGCGAGACAGGCTGTCCATTCCTTCATCGATCACCGGGCGTTTGGTTTGAGATCAAATGCGGATATGTGACATTTACGTCAGCGGCAGTGAATAAAGGATCAGGGTTCTACTCGGGAGCGGTGAATTTTTAGGCGTACGCGCAGCACTGAAACTTACTGCAACACAGCGAAGTCGGTGCCGCATTACAAATTGCAGTACGGTCCTTCAAGCAAGACTTTTGAGGCGCGTGCGCCGATCCGTTGAGGCCATCATCTTAGACACGATTTTACGCAGCGACGTCGCCTTAATCGTCGCATGTTCGTGGTCAAGACCTTCGCAGCTACGTCGCGTGATCAACCGTCACACCACGTTCCGCCATGAACTCCTCCAGGTCGCGGTACGAGACGCCGCCGCGAACGTGGAAAAAGACCGCGAACAGGATTACCCATCGTGGTTGGTGCGCTCCTTTGAAGTTGATCTTTGGCACTCTTGAATAATGTCGCGGTCAATTCATCAGTTGGCTCAAACAACCCAAACGTGCAATTGCAGCTGCTCACGAGAGACGGGCAAGAAATTGGGTTTGGGTGTACCTAGGTCAAGTGCACCAACCCCAAAATGCACCACGAAGTGAAATTTATTTCGCGAACTGGTAATTTTCCATGAGCATGTTGACGGTTCTTTCGCCACACCTTTAGAAAGCAATTGTGCAAAAAAAACCAAATGACGAAATTTCTTGCATACGTGATGCTGGAGGAGAAACGCATCGCAATAGCAAGTGCATTCCGATGGGAGGAAATTCATGAACTTTTCGAAAGCAAACAACATTATCGCGTCCGCTGCTTTGGCGGTGGCTGGCATCACAGCCACCTCAGCGCAGGCCGAGGGCATAATGTGCGAGCCGGGTGAGACTTATGTTATGAACGTCATGGTCTCGGGCCATCCCTATTGGGTACCAGTCTATCAGGGCTTCAAACAGGCAGCCGAAGCCTTTGGATGCGAGACCGTGTTCTCGGGCACGCCGGACTATGACATCACCAAGCAGATCGCCTCGTTCGAGCAGGATCTGGTGAAATCGCCTGCTGGAGTTCTGCTGCACCCGATGCAATCTGACCCTTTCATCGAGCCGATCAACCGAGCCATCGATAACGGCACGGAAATCGTGACCTTTGCTGCAGACAGCCCAAATTCGAAACGTACCGGATACATTACGTCAGACAACCATGCCGAGGCCAAGTTTGCCGCGGAAGAGATTGTCAAACAGGTGGGTGACAGCGCCGAGTATGCGGTTCTGGAAAACCCGGGTCAGTCGAACCATGACCTGCGCGTGACTTCCTTGATCGCGTATATGGAGGATAACTATCCGAACATGAAACTGGTTGGGCGTCAGGCCACGAACCAGGACAGCAACGCAGCCTATCGCGCGACTGCATCGATCATTCAGGCCAACCCGAATGTTGCCGCGATCTGGATCCCCGAAGCCGGCTCGGCGGAAGGCGCGGTTGCCGCCAAACTTGAAGCGGAATCTAATATTCTGATCATGCATGCGGATGTGACGCCGACCACGCTGGAGCATATCCGTGCCGGCAATATCCACATGTCTCTGAACCCCAATCAGGGTGTGCAGGGCTTCATGGGTTTCATGGCGGTGCACCTGGCGAACCGGGCAGACGTTTTTGATCCTTTCAACGACTGGAAGACCAGCGGCTTCAACCCGGTTCAGATCCCGTTCATGGACAATGGCTTTGCGGTCATCACCAAGGACAATGCCGACAGCTTTGATCTGAATGTCTACATGGACGGACGCGATCCGGCCTGATCGGAGCACCCCCTCCGACAAACCGTCCGCGCAATTCCAGTTAAGTTCGCGGGCGGTTCTCTACCCGAACCGATACAAGTCCCCGAGACGGTGGTGCCATGCAAGATGACGTGATCCTTCGGATATCGAACCTCAGCAAGTCCTTTGGCCCGGTCAAAGCATTGCGCGGGATTGATTTTGAACTCCGCAAGGGGGAAATCCACGCCGTTGCAGGGGAAAACGGTGCAGGCAAGTCGACCCTGATGAACGTGATCGACGGGATATTGCAACCAGACAGCGGCAAAATCGTGCTGGACGGTGACCCGGTCAAAATCTCGTCTCCGACAATGGCGCAACAATTGGGTATTGGTTTTGTGCATCAGGAAATTGCCCTGTGTCCTGATGTGTCGGTGGCCGAAAACATCTTTATGGCCAAGACCAATGTCAGCCGGTCCTGGCTGATGGACTATCGAAAACTGGAACGCGATGCAGTCGATGTGTTTCGGCAGCTCAGCGATATTGATCCCTCGATCCTGGTGAAACACCTTTCGATCTCGAACCAGCAGCTGGTCGAGATCGCCAAAGCCCTGACGCTGGAATGCCGCATTTTGATCCTTGATGAGCCGACAGCCGCACTCACGGAAGCCGAAGCCCAAACCTTGTTCGGGATCATGCGCAAACTGGCGGATCAGGGGATTTCGATCATCTATATTTCGCACCGAATGGTCGAGATATTCAACAATTGCGACCGGGTTTCGGTGTTCCGGGACGGGCAGCATATCGTCACTCAAAACGTTGCCGAAATTCAGCCCAGCGATGTGGTCAACGCCATGGTCGGGCGGGTGATCGACAATCTTTATCCCCAAAAGCAAGAAATGCCTTCGGACGAAGTGATCCTGGACGTGCGCAACCTGACCGAAACGAAGCGCTTTCGTGATGTTTCATTCACATTGAACAAGGGTGAAATTCTGGGCGTCGCTGGTCTGATTGGCGCGGGCCGCAGTGAGATCGTCAAAGGTATCTGCCAGCTTGAGGGAGATGTCACGGGTGAGGTCTGGCTGAACGGTGAAAAGCTAAACCTGCGGAATTATCAGGACAGTATTGCCAAGGGGGTGGTGTATCTGTCCGAAGACCGCAAAGGGGATGGCGTGTTCCTCGATCTGCCAATTGCCGCCAATGTTTCCGCCCTGAATCTGGAGCAGGTGGCTAATGGGATTGGCCTGATTCAATCCGGTACGGAAGAGGCACAAGCCAAGGCGTTGGGACACAAGCTGAACCTGAAATGCGGATCGCTGAGCGATCCGGTGTCGTCTCTGTCGGGGGGCAATCAGCAAAAGGTGGCGCTGGCCAAAATGCTGTCAGTGAACCCGCGCCTGATTTTTCTCGACGAACCGACCCGCGGGGTCGATGTGGGCGCGAAATCCGAGATTCACCGCATTCTGCGCGAACTAGCGACCGAAGGCGTGGGGATCGTCGTGATTTCTTCAGAGTTGCCCGAACTGATTGGTGTCTGTGACCGCGTGCTGGTGGTGCGCGAAGGGCGCATCAGCGGGCAGGTCACCGGCGATGAGATGACAGAAGAAAACATCATGCACCTGGCCTCCGTCATGGACGCGCAGGACTCGGTCGCATGAGCGGAGACACGAAAATGGACAACACTGTAAATCTGACCCCCGCGGGATCATCCGACAGCGCACCGCTGCTAAAGCGCATGTTGCGTATGCGTGAGACGGGGCTGATCGTCATTATTCTGGGTTTGTTTGTGATTATGTCATTCGCGTCGCCCTACTTTCTGACCTGGGCCAATATGCGGGCGATGTCCATGGCCTTTGCGGTCGATGGATTGCTGGTAATCGGGATGACGATCCTGCTGATTTCCGGCGGGATCGATCTGTCGGTTGGATCGGTCACCGCGCTTGCGATGGTGATCGCGGGATGGCTCTTTCTCAGCGGGATAGATCCTTGGGTGGCCTCGGCCATGGCCATAGCCTTGTGTACGGCCATTGGTGCATTTATGGGGTTCTTTGTCACCCGCGTTGGCCTGCACCACTTCATCGTCTCACTCGCCATCATGGTGATTGCACGAGGTGCCTGTTTGTTGTTCACCGGAGGGCGGCCGCTTGGCTTGTATACCCTTCCTCCGGAATTCAAGTTCATCGGGCAGGGGTCCATCGGGCCGATACCGATTGTGATTGTGATCTTTTTGGTCTTCGTCATCGCCTTTGATTTCATGCTGCGGCGCACGACCATGTTCCGCAAGGTGTTCTATACCGGCAGTAACGAAAAGGCCGCCGCCTATTCAGGCATTCGCACCAAAAAGGTGATCTTTCTGACCACAACCTTGTGTTCGACGCTCTGCGGTGTGGCAGGCATCATTTACATGGCGCGGTTCGGATCGGCACAGCCCACATTCGGGCTGGGACTTGAACTGACTATCATCGCCGCCGCTGTCATTGGCGGGGCCAGTTTGAATGGCGGTTCGGGGTCGATCCTGGGTGCGATCCTCGGTGTGATCCTTCTGTCACTGGTTTCCAGCTCGTTGGCGCTGCTGGATGTGTCGGTCTACTGGCAGGACATTATTCGCGGCTCGATCCTTCTGGCAGCGGTCACCATCGACCATTACCTAAACAAGAGGCGCGGGTGATGTTGGACAAGAAGAAAGACTTTGAACTGATCCGCCAGATCCACACCGTCCTGGTGCTGCATTATCTGGAAGGACAGAAGCAGGCCGATATCGCGCGGGCGCTGAACCTATCGAACTCGAAGGTCAATCGCCTGATCACGCAGGGCCGCAAAATGGGCATGGTCAAGATCGACGTGGAAAGCCCGTTTGAAACACTGATGGACATAGAACGTGATCTGACTAGGTCGACGAGCCTGACTGAGGCCATCGTAACCCCCTCGGTCGCGGGAAGTGCAGAGACAACCCTGCAACAGGTCGGGCGTGCCGCGGCAAATCATCTGGTCGAAACCCTGCGGGATGGTGACGTCATTGCGATCACCGGAGGTAAAGCTATCAGCGCAACGGTTGAGGCGCTGGAAGTTGAACGCGCTTTTGATGTGACGGTAGTGCCTCTGACCGGCGGCATTCAGGGCAAGTATTATACCGACGTGAACCACCTTGCGACGCAGATGGCCGAGCGTTTGGGCGGCAAAACCATGTTGCTGCATGCGCCGCTGTTTGCTGAAAGCCGAGACCAGCGCGATATGCTGGAACAGGTGTCCTCCATCCGAGAGGTTTTGGATATCGCCCGCCGGGCCAATGTCGCGTTGGTGGGGATCGGTTCGATCGAACCTGAAGGTTCAAGCTATTACGATCTGCATCCGGTGCCCGAGGCCGACCGCAAGATGCTGGTGGGAATGGGTGTGATCGGAGAGTTTCTGGCCCATCTTATCCAAACCGACGGCTCGGTGTCGAACTATGCGCTGAATTCTCGATTGGTTTCGGTGGCTCCAAACGATCTGGCGCAATGTGCGCGGGTAATAGGTGTCAGCACCGGGGCGGAAAAGGTTTTGCCAATCAAGGCGGTGCTGAACGGCAAGTTTCTCAACTCGCTGATCCTGGACGAAGACACAGCGACCGCAGTCATACAGGAAATGGAAGGAACATGAGGATGTCGCATGACATGCTGACACGCGAAATCGGTGCGTCGGGGATCCAAGCCTCGGTCATCGGGCTGGGCACATGGGCTATCGGTGGCTGGATGTGGGGCGGTACGGATGAAGCCAAATCCATCGCGGCGATTCAGGCTTCGGTTGATGCGGGAGTGACCCTGATCGACACAGCTCCGGCATACGGGCAGGGCGTGGCCGAGGATATCGTGGGCAAAGCCCTTAAGGGACGTCGCGAAAAGGTTGTTCTGGCGACTAAATGCGGGCTGGTCTGGCATACGCACAAGGGCAACCATTTCTTCGACTATGACGGAAAACCGGTGCATCGTTATCTGGGCAAGGATGCGATCATCCATGAGGTCGAGCAAAGCCTGACCCGTCTGGGCACCGATTACATCGATCATTACATAACTCATTGGCAGGACCCGACGACCCCCATCGCCGAGACGATGGAAGCGCTGGATACTTTGAAACAGCAGGGAAAAATCCGTTCCATAGGCGCCAGCAATACCTCGGTCGATGAGGTGAAGGCCTATGTCGCCACCGGCCAATTGGACGCCATCCAGGAAGAATATTCGATGGTCAAGCGCGACATCGAAGGCACGTTGTTGCCGGTTTGTCGTGAGAATGGCGTGTCAGTGCTCAGCTATTCCTCGCTGGCGTTGGGTCTGCTCAGCGGCAAGATCGGGCCGGATCGCGAATTCACGGGTGACGATCAGCGCAAGGACAATCCACGCTTTTCTATGGCGAACCGCCAGAAAGTGGCGGACCTGATGGCGGCCATCGCTCCGATTGCCGAGACGCACGGCGCGACCCTGGCGCAGACCGTCATCGCATGGACGGTTCAACAACCCGGTATCACCTTTTCGCTGTGTGGGGCACGTGATGCAGCGCAGGCGGTGGAGAACGCGAAGGCAGGGCAGTTGCGCCTGACCGAGACCGAGATTTCCCAGATCAACACGCAAACCCAGGCTCATTTGAGCGATCTGGACAGCTAAGCCTCAACGCCCGGTTACGAACAGGACTATCATGTCAGATCAAAGACAACAAAACCTGACACGGTTGCGCGAAGACGCTGCGTTTGACGTGGTAGTCATCGGCGGGGGCGTGAACGGAATAGGGGTCTATCGTGAACTTGCTTTGCAGGGGCTGCGGGTGTTGCTGGTCGAGCGGAACGATTTCGCCTCGGGGTGCAGCGCGGCCCCGTCACGGATGATCCACGGCGGCTTGCGATATCTTGAAAACGGTGAATTCGATCTGGTGCGTGAATCCCTGCAGGAACGCGATGCTCTGCTGCGGAACGCGCCGCATATGGTGCGGCCTTTGCCGACGGTCATTCCGATTACGTCGGTCTTTTCGGGCGTGTTAAATGCAGCGGCGAGCTTTGTCGGTTGGCAGGGCAAGCCCTCGAGCCGTGGGGCGGTGCCGATCAAACTTGGTTTGACGCTCTATGATTGGGTCACACGTAAGCGGCGTATCCTGCCAAAGCATCACTTCAATAGTGCAAACCGGACCCGCACGGACTGGCCTGAATTGACGACCAAAGCCACGCGGTCGGCGGTGTATTACGATGCGCAGATCACCCATCCGGAGCGGCTTTGCGTTGAGATGATCCGGGACATGCAGGCTGCGGCTCCGGACTGTGTCGCCCTGAATTATGCGGAAATGACGCGGGACGGCGAAACCCACACCATCACGGATCGGCGCAGCGGCAAGACCATACCGGTTGAGCCTAAAGTGATAGTGAACGCAACCG
Organism: Ruegeria sp. A3M17; assembly: GCF_003318255.1. Classification (GTDB taxonomy): domain Bacteria; phylum Pseudomonadota; class Alphaproteobacteria; order Rhodobacterales; family Rhodobacteraceae; genus Ruegeria. Next base: position 40,866 of record NZ_QOCF01000036.1, on the reverse strand, counting down.
GTGCGTGGCTTGACGATACAGTGCAAGCCTTTGGCAGCGGCGCGAACGAAAAAATGGTCTCGGGGACCAAAGGTTCGCACCTGATCATCGACAACCCGACCCTTTTGCAGGCGCTTGGCGGGCATATGGTCTATTTCGAAAATACCGACGGGCGGGTCTGCATCGTATTTCCGTATCAAGGCAAGGTGCTGGCAGGTTCCACCGATATCCGCGTCGACAAGGCCGCGCGTGTGCGGTGCGAACCCGAGGAATTCGACTACATCCTCGGTTCGCTTCAACTGGTCTTTCCAGGGGTTGAGATCGAGGCCGATCAGGTGGTGTTCAGCTATAGCGGTATCCGCCCGTTACCACGCAGTGATCAGGATTTTACCGGCCGGATTTCGCGCGGCCACTACACGCGGCGTCTGGATGGGAAAGTTCCGCAGTTCTGCATGATCGGTGGCAAATGGACCACTTTCCGCGCCTTCGGAGAGCAAACGGGCGATGAGGTTCTGGCCGTACTCGGCACGACACGCCGGACGTCCACCCTTGGGCTGGCCATTGGCGGCGGTGTTCAGTTTCCCGATGACCCGATCACTTTGCAAAGCCGGCTGGTGGATGAGTTCCACGTCACGCACGACCGGGCGCAGCACCTGGTCGAACATTATGGCAGTCAGGCCGATGATGTCGCGCTGTTCTGTCAATCGTTTTTGGACACACCTCTGATTGTCGACTGCCCCTACACCGTGGCCGAAATCATCTGGCTGATGCACACCGAGTTTGTCGAGACACTGTCCGACATCGTCCTGCGCCGCACCCCGCTGGCCATAACAGGACAGATTTCCGAAGCATTGCTGGACCGGCTGGGCCGCATCTTTGTCGAAGAACGCCAGCTTAGCCCGCAAGAAATCACCGATCAGAAAGAAACGCTGATCCATGAATTGTCCGAGTTCTTTGGCGTCTCAGCCGCGACTCTGACCGCACGAAACAAGGAACGGAGAACAGAATGCGTGTAAGCACCAAAGCCCGGATGAACCGGATGTTTACCAACGGTGGATGCCTGGACGTCGCGATCGACCACGGGGTTTGCAACGAGCCCAGCTTCATGGTCGGGCTTGAGGATATGGCGGGGGTCATGGACACGCTCATCGGGGCCAAGCCGGATGCGATCCAATGTACCTATGGGCAGGCCGATCTGTTGCAGGCGCGGCCCGAGAAGAACAAACCTGCGCTTGTAATGCGGATCGACATGGGCAACCCCTATAATGATCAGCGGCATCGGGTGATGTGGTCGATGTTGCAGAACGCCGATGAGCCAATCATCGGCGCGCTTGAGATGGATGCGGCGGCCGTGGTCGTCAACCTGTTCATGTTGCCTGATGAACCCGAACTCTTCCGCCAATGTGTCGAGAATATCAGCCGGGTACGCGCAGCTTGTCACAAGTACGGCATGCCGCTGATGATTGAGCCACTGGTCATGCTGCCAAACGATGTTCGCGGCGGCTATCAGGTGGACGGCGACGCTGAGAAGATCGTGACGTTGGTGCGTTTAGCCTCAGAAATGGGGGCTGACATCATCAAGGCTGATCCGACCGAAAACCCAGAAGATTTCCATCGTGTCATCGAGGCCGCGCGCGTGCCAGTTCTGGTGCGAGGCGGCGGCAAGGAAGACCTGAAGAATGTGTTAATGAAATCAGCGGCCCTGATGGCGCAGGGCGCGCAAGGGATGGTCTATGGCCGCAACATCTATCAGCATGACAATCCGAAGGCGGTTGTGGCGGCTTTGATGGCAATGATCCACAACGGGGCGGGCGGCGAAGAAGCGTGGGACATCTATAACCGTGGCTGAAAACCAGTACATATTGGGGCTGGACGCGGGGAACACGGTCATCAAGGCTGTTCTCTTCGACTTGCGGGGGCGCCCGGTTGCGATGCAGGCACTGGACGGTCAATCCTCGACCCCACAACCGGGGCATGTGGAACGCGACCTGAATGAGCTGTGGGTTAATGCACGGCAGGTGATTGCCGGTTGCATTGACACTGCCGGTATCAACGCGGCCGATATCATAGGTGTTGGGTGCGCAGGCCACGGCAACGGGCTTTACCTGTTGGACAAGGCAGGCGAAGCCCTGCTGGGCATTCAGTCTCTGGATACCCGCGCTGCAGGGCTGGCCGAAGAACTTTCCGACGCGGCAGGTGATGCTCTGCACAGCTTGTGCCTGCAAAAGCCCTGGCCGTCACAGACGCCCGTACTACTGGCTTGGATAAAACGCCACCGGCCCGAGATCTATGCCCAGACCGGCACGGTGATGCTGTGCAAAGACTTCATCACTCATAAACTGACTGGTGAGCGCGTCAGCGATATTTCGGACATGTCGGGCTGTGGTCTGACGCGTATGCCCGACTGCACCTATGACGATGGTCTATTGGCGCTATACGGGCTGAGTGATGCAAGCGAGATGCTGCCTCGCCTGATAGACCCGGCAGAGGTTGCCGGAACCGTCAACGCCGAAGCCGCGGCTGCAACAGGGCTTCTCGCGGGCACACCGGTGATCGGGGGCTTTTTCGACGTCGTCTCCAGCGCAATGGGCTCGGGTGTGGTGCGCGCGGGTGAGGCTTCGATCATCGCAGGCACATGGAGCATCAATCAGGTGTTTTCGGACGTGCCTGCTGTCAATGATGACCTGTTCATGGTGTCTGGCTTTGGGCCGAAACGGTTCATAAATATCGAGTCCAGTGCCACATCAGCTGCCAATCTGGAATGGTACGTGCGCGAATTCGTCGAACGCGGCGTACATCACGACGACCCTTTCGGTTACTGCAACGCGAAGGTGGCCGAGGTTCAACCAGCTGCAGATGATCCGTTCTTTCATCCGTTCCTTTATGGTTCGGGGCAGGGGGCGTCTTTCAGGGGTGGTTTCTATGGCGTTGCCGGCTGGCATGGCGAAAGTCATATGCTGCGCGCGTTATTCGAAGGCGTTTTATTCGAGCACCGACGTCATATCGAGGTTTTGAAAGCTGCGGGCGTCAGCTTTGGTCAGGCAGTTCTTTCGGGCGGCGGATCGCGCAGCCCGGTCTGGCCGCAGATGTTCGCCGATTGTCTTGGCGTCCCTATCTACGTGGCCGAGGCACAAGAAACCGGTGCCTTAGGTGCGGCCATCGGTGTGTCGGTGGCGACCGGTGCATGTGGTTCATATGAAGAGGCGATTGGCCAAATGACCCGCCGCAAATCCGAGTTCCTGCCGAATGCGGCTATGCAATCGCATTACGAACTGCGTTACACACAATACCTTGCGCTGATCAAAGCGATGCGCGGGTTTTGGGAGACTGCACAGAATTCGATCGAAAGGTAGTTATGATGAAAGCCGTGGGATTTTTGAAATCGCTTCCTATTGATGCCGCCGATAGTCTGTTGGACGTCGACCTGCCCGACCCGATCATGCAGCCCAACGATCTGCTGGTCGAGATTGAGGCGATCTCGGTGAACCCGGCGGATGCCAAGCGCCGCATTCGAACGGCCGCTGAACAGGACCACTCCGAGCCGTTCATTCTGGGATACGACGCTGTAGGAATTGTTTGTGATCTTGGTGCAGAGGTCACAGGTTTTTCAAAAGGCGACCGGGTCTGGTATGCGGGGGATGTCAATCGTCCTGGTTCCTATGCCGAGTTTCAGGCCGTCGACCATCGTATTGCCGCGTTGGCTCCGAGTTCAGCTAGCCCACAAGCGGCGGCGTCTTTGCCTCTGGTATCACTGACGGCTTGGGAGATGTTGTTTGACCGACTGCAAGTACCGACAAACGATACGCCTTCCAGCTTGTTGGTCATTGGAGGGGCGGGAGGGGTCGGATCGATAACTCTCCAACTGGCGCGCAAGCTGACCGGACTGCACCTGATCGCGACCGCCTCACGTCCGGAAACGGTTGACTGGTGCCGGCAAATGGGTGCCCATCAGACGGTCAACCACAACGATCTGATTGCCCAAGTTCGGATGGCAGGGCACGAAAACGTGGACTACATCACGCAGTACGCCGACACGGCGCAGCATTGGGACGCAATGTGTGAACTCATTACGCCGCAAGGCCGGATTGGGACCATCGTAGAGACAAGCGAAAAGCTGGACATCTCGGCCCTGCAGGGCAAGTCCGCCGCGCTGATGTGGGAGCTGATGTTCACACGATCCCTGTACGGCACAGCAGATATGGCGCGCCAAGGGCAGATTTTGGCACGTGTCGCCCGTCTGGTTGATGATGGCATCATCCGGACAACCGAACAAAAAACACTTCATGGCTTGTCAGCGGCCACGATTAAAGAAGCCCACGCGATCATTGAATCTGGCCGCATGATCGGCAAACTCGTCGTCGCATATTAATCAGAAAGACCAATACTCCATGACAGACGTCCGGAAACTTGATGGGGATTACGACTATATCATAGTCGGCGCGGGCACGGCCGGGTGCGTTCTGGCCAATCGCCTGACAGAAAATCCCAAAACGCAGGTGCTGCTGCTCGAGGCAGGGGGCTCAGACAACTACCACTGGGTGCATATACCCGTGGGATATCTTTATTGCATTGGCAATCCGCGCACGGACTGGATGATGAAAACCGCGCCCGAGCCGGGCTTGAACGGACGTTCGCTGGTTTATCCGCGTGGCAAGGTTCTGGGGGGATGCACCTCGGTCAACGGCATGATCTATATGCGCGGACAGGCGGCGGACTACGATCATTGGCGGCAGCTGGGCAATGCCGGATGGGGTTGGGATGACGTGCTGCCCTATTTCCTGAAATCCGAGGATCACCATGCCGGGCCCGCAGACATGCATGGGTACGGAGGGGAATGGAAGGTCTCGAAACAGCGCTTGGAATGGGACATTCTTAAAGCCGTGCAGGAGGGCGCCAAGGAATTTGGCATTCAACCGCGCGCAGATTTCAACGATGGCAGCAACGAAGGGACCGGGTTTTTTGAGGTCAATCAACGCAACGGTGTGCGTTGGAACACGGCCAAAGGCTTTTTGCGCCCGGCGATGAAACGGCCCAACTTGCGCGTTCTGACCCATGCTGAAACCGAAACGCTGTTGTTCGACGGCAAGCAGGTGATGGGCGTGCGCTATCTGCACAAGGGCGTTCAATATGACGCCTATGCCGGGTCCGAGGTCTTGCTGGCGGCGGGCGCGATAAACACGCCCAAAATTCTGGAATTGTCAGGCGTGGGCCGGGGCGATGTGCTGTCTGAACATGGCATCGTCTTGCATCACGAAAGTCAGGGCGTCGGTCAGAACCTGCAGGACCATTTGCAAATCCGCACAGTGTTCAAGGTCCGGAACGCAAAAACATTGAATACGATGGCGAATTCACTGGTCGGGAAAGCAAAGATTGCATTGCAATACGGCCTGACGCAATCAGGGCCAATGTCGATGGCCCCCAGCCAGTTTGGGATGTTCACAAAATCCAATCCCGATCTGGCCACACCCGACCTGGAATACCATGTGCAACCGCTGTCCACCGATAAGTTGGGCGACCCGCTTCACCCGTTCCCGGCGATTACCGTCTCGGTCTGCAATCTGCGGCCTGAAAGCGTGGGCACCTGCCATATTCAGGCGAAGGACATCAAAGCACAGCCAGACATTCGCCTAAACTACCTGTCGACAGAAAACGACAAACGCGTTGCAGCGAAATCCGTGCGACAGGCGCGGAAGATTATGACGGCGAACGCTCTGAGACCCTTTCAGCCTGAAGAAATCTTGCCCGGCCCGGCGATGGAGACAGAGGAAGATCTTGTGAAAGGTGTAGGTGATATCGCCACAACTATTTTCCACCCTGTCGGCACCTGCAAGATGGGCTCGGATGCATCTGCTGTGGTCGGTGCGGATCTCAGGGTGCATGGACTGTCGGGATTACGGGTGGTTGACGCATCTATCATGCCAAAAATCGTATCCGGCAATACGGCTTCTCCGGTTGTAATGATTGCTGAAAAAGCAGCGGATATGATCCGCAAAAGAACCTGACAAGTGACGTATATTGCGCATTGCGGATGTAAGCCGGGAAACCGTGCAGCAAGAGCTCCTCTCTGTTCATCCCACTGAATGTTCCGAAAAGCCTTTTTTTCTTAGTGCGTTGCGCAAAGATCCATCCAGAAGAAGAACGGCGGGAACGAAGAAAGCCATCATGCCCAGCCCAATCAGGACAAACCGGACTAGATCATGGGCTTCCGAAAACAGGTTTAGCCTGTCTGCCAAGAAAATGGGAATGCAAGCCAACGCAAGCGCCGGTAGCACTGCCCAAGACCTGCAGAGGATGACATGCCAGTGAATGCCGGCATAACGCTTCATGATGATTGCGTTGATCGAAAATACAATGATCGAAGCCACCACTTCGGACAAGGCAATAGCGGTTATGCCGAAAGACGCGGCCGACAGGATTGCGGCAATTGTGATCCCTGAATACAGCGCCATAATCCAAGGTAATTTCTGAACTTGACCAGCCAGCGTTAAAATCGCGGCGCTGGCATTGCCGCTGCAACGGATCAGGGCAGCAACAGCAAGGATACGTAGCACCGGTGTTGCGGGCTCCCAGCCGGGTCCCAAAATCCCGGCTGTCAGCGTATCCGCCATGAGGAAGACACCGATAAACAAGGGAACCACCCCATAATACAGAATGGGAAAGAAGCGCAGCGAAAGTGCCCCAAATCTAGACGTATCGCCATATGCATCGCGGCTGCGGCGAAAAAGATTCCATGACAATATACGGGTCGTTTCGCTGACGATTTCTTCAAATGCCGCGACAATGCGCTGCGCCGCACGATAATATCCGGCTGAGGTCGCGCCCAAAAACCCACCAATAATCAGGGTTGCGAAATAGATACGAACATTCACCACTAGACGGGTCATTATGATCTTTTTGGAAAAGGCCACTGTATCCGCAAGCGTCTCACGCCCCATGACTTTGGGTGTGGTTTTACTGACAATACATCCACTGATGCTCCAGATTACGGCGCCGCAAAGCCGTCCCCACGCCAGTGCCATAACACCAAACCCCTGATACAGAGCCCAAATCGCAACGGCCAGGTTCGCAACCTCCGCAATGGGCGTGATCAGCGCAGCAGCCGTCAACCGGTCCTGCCGGACCAAAACGCCATTGTATGCTGCACCCATCGAAGTGAAGAACATACCGACTGACAAAACCTGAAGAAGCGGCTTAGCAACGGGGTCAGAAACTATGCCCCCGATAGCGCTGCCTATCAAAACACCCACCGCAGCGATGGTAAAACCGCATAGAATAGCCACAAAAAGAGTTTCGCGAATGCGGTCCTCGGACCCATGCCATTGCATGATGTACTCTGACCAGCCTGCCATTGAAACTTGCGTCAGGATAACGACCATTGCGGCAGCCAAAGCAAAAACGCCAAACTCGGCAGGAGTCATCAGACGTACGGCCACCAAGAAGATCGCAAACTGCGTCAACTGGGTAAAAATCTTGGATACCGTGGTCCAAACCCCGCCACGCAACGCGGTATCCGCTTTTTTGGTCGACATTGTCATTGGCTCAACCTGTCTGGCGCATCAGCCCTGATGCCAAATTCGGGCTGGTGATCACCACCATTCTCGTCAGTGAAACTGGACGGCAATCCCAGCCAATACAGACAGGAGCGGGCGTCAAATCTATCGCAATTGATGCTTTCCAAAACGCCCCTCCTTTACGTGGCCACTTGGGCCCGCACATGTTCTGCACCCGGAGTTGCGTTCAGATTTCCGAGGATATCGCGATACAGAGTCAGTAAGGCGTCGCACCAGGCTTGCGGTGACAGTGAGATGAGGCCTGCACCCGTTCTGGCATTCGAAGCCATTTGCGCGATGCGATCATCGTCCGAAGACAGGCCGACCAATGCGGCAGCCAGCGCATCCCGATCTCCGGCAGCAAAGCTCTCGCCCATCTTTTGAGCGCAAATGTCCCGACTAATTAGCAGGCTATCCGATGCCAGAACCGGAACGCCACATAACAAGGCTTCGACCGGTGCCAAACCAAATGGTTCCGGACCCAATGTCGGCGCTACCAGCATCCGGGCTTTGGCCATAGCATGCTCTAACCCAGCGCGATCTTGCCAACCATCGAACTGGTGTTCGGGGAAACCGGCTTTCAGTTCTGCCAGATCCAGACCGCTGCCCACAAAGCGCATTTTGACGCCGGCACGCCGTGCGGCCTCGGCCAATAGGAAGACCCCTTTGTACTCGTGCAGATCGCCAACGTACAGAAACTCACTGTTCTGATGGCATGGCACCGGATCTGGCAAAAGAGGTTCTGACGGATTGGCTATAGCGACTACCGGGCCGGGCGTGCCGTCCGGAAACAGTCGGTGTTCCATGCCCGGGTGGATTAGCAAGGTCGTGACGTCCGGCAATAACTTGCGTCGCGTTCGGTTTTGTAGCGCTTGCCGCGACACCCGCCAGATTTTCTGCCCGTAACTACGCTTGTCACAGTTATGCAGTATGCATGACGCGGACATCGCAACGCGTGGACAGGTGTTTTGCTGGCGGAAATCAAAAAACGCGCCATTGGGACAACTCAGAAAGTAGTCGTGGGCGTGCATGACTGCGCGGCTTCTCACCGGCTTAAGAGGGCACAAAAGCGAAGGCGACAAAGTCTGATGATACCCATGGACATGGTAGATGGTACCCGGGCAGTCATTTTTTTTGATCCAAGTGGCTAGCCGCTTCTTAACCCTATGATTCCAGAGCCCCGACGCGGCTGCGGACAGTCCACCCTGATCCAACAAGCTTTGACCACCCATAGATATCAGCTCGACCCCAGTCGGCATCTGCCCCCCATCGTCGCCACAAAAAAATGTAACAGGGATGCCCTGTCTCGCAAGCAACCAGGCCTGAAGAACCGCAAGCTTGGAAGCCCCTCCGCGAATTTTTGCGAAGTCACTAAGTACCACCACGCGACTTGGAGCTGGGTTTGTCATTCGAAACGCGCCACTTTCTCAGGGTTAATCCTGCCGCGCGCCAAGTCGCCAAAGGCATGCAGGTTTCCTTTCAAGCGCCCCAACCGATCAATTTCAGGCTCGGAATTGAAAGACCTGACAAAGTTGCTCGCCAAGTTTCTACACATGATGTTCAGAGCGCGATTAAACGCCATCGTCCCTTTTCTATGCAGATAAAGCGGGTTGGCAATTTGCGAGTACCCAACACGCAAGCCGCTTGATCGCCCAACCTTGGTTCCTAAATGGACACCTCGCAAATTGCTCGATCGAACGATGCGACCATACGCAGCCATCTGGCGTGAGAAATCTACATCCTCAAGCCAAGCGTAAAGCTTGAGCCGCGTATCAAAGAGTATTTTGTCCAACAAAGCTGGTGCAGCGCGCAGCGCCATGTTGCAGCCATAGCAATTGTAGATGTCAGTAATTTCAGGAGTAATGGTGGGCGCTGTTCGCGAGACCATTTCCAAACCTCGCAAGTGGCTGATTCCCGGGCCATGTATTCCATCTGCCAAAACTGTCCCAGTTGCCATGACGACGTCGGTCCGAGACTTGAACAGATGTTCTAGGTTGGCCAGATAATCCGGCGCCATTAGAAAATCGTCATCCAAATACAGCAGGACATCTTCTTCCTGCAGCATGCTCAAGGCTGTGTTTCGTTGAATACATGAGCCGCGTTCGCTTTGAACGATGCAAACTGGGAATGGCAAATCGGCAATTTTATGCGCGTCAATATCGTCGGCCCGCGCAACAACTACGATTACGAGGTCTGGAAATCTTTTTTGGCGCGCTATGTCCAAAACTGTAGGAACCACAATTTCTGGGCGGTTTGTAGTCGGGATAGAAACGATTAATCGCATGATGCTAACACACTTTAGACATAATATTGCCGATAAACCGCCGCCACAGCCTGCATTGTTGACAGGTATTCGAACTCAGCGTAACCGTGATATTAATCATGAAAAAGAAAAGTCGAGCATAGCAAATGGCCCTCGTTCACGAGAATAAAGCGTTGCGTTTCAACATCATCGAAATGATAGAATCCGCGTCACCAAAGTTACTACGCAGGCTGGTGATAGGCGGTTGTCTCCTCTTCTGGTTAGTCGTAATTTTATTTGTTTTCTTCTGACCGCAATCCTAGGTTTCGCTACCGAGCGCCATCGCTCATGATCATCACTTTTATCGTCTTGAGAATGATCTCGATGTCGCGTCCAAATGACCGGTTGTTCACGTAATCAACATCCATCTGTACTCTTTCGGCATAGGTTGTGTTGCTCCGCCCACTGACCTGCCAATACCCGGTAATCCCCGGTTTGACCGAAAGGTAGTCACTGAAATGCTCGCCATAGTGCGACGCTTCCGCAGCAACGACCGGGCGAGGTCCGACAATCGCCATGTCACCCACTAAGACGTTCCAGAATTGCGGCAGTTCGTCTAAGCTAGTCTTGCGAAAAAACTCACCAACTGTAGTGATCCGCGGGTCATCATCCAGTTTCTGTTGAGCTTCCCACTGAGCGCGTGCTTCGGCGTCAGATTCCAGGATCCTTGCCAAACGCTCTTCGGCGTCTCGTGCCATCGTTCTAAATTTGAGGCAGTTGAATTCTTTGCCATCTCGACCGATACGTTTGTGCCCAAAAAATATGGGCCCACCGTCCGTTATCAAAATAACCAGCGAGATCAGAATAAGAAAAGGAGAGAAAAAGATCAGCGCAAAAAAAGCGAACAAACGGTCAAACAACGATTTGAGAAAAGTGTCTGAACCACCGTTGTACTTCTTTAATCGACAAGAAGATGAGCCACCGAGCAATGAAGACTCTACTTCAGCCCCACGATCAAAATTCGTTCTCATTACACAGCCAATCGTTAATACACTATACAAAATGCGCGACCCGGAAAACATCGGCCCGCAGTACAATTCCCCGCCTTTCAAAGTATAAGTAAATCCCTGTCGAAGCCGCAACTTTTTTGTAAAATCGAGAAAGGGCAGCGGGCGTCCTGTGGATAACCTACTTCTTCAAGTCAGTTTGTCGCCAGAAGGTCAACAGTACTCAAGTTTACCTCCGGACTGTTCCAGGCAGAAAAATCCAACAAAGCTAAACGCGATTCGAAAACCCTTCGGCAGAAGGTGCTAGCGGCTCAATCGTGCGGCCCGCGAAAACCTGTTCACGGGCAACGACGCACAGCCCCGAAATCGCCATAAGAAGCAGAGTTGGATCCGGTGTCGTTGCTGAAACTAACATGGCTGTCAATAATGTCAGCGCGCAAACGCGACCAGCGCTAAACAACCGTAGCGTGCCGCGATCGGCTCCTGAAGCTGGCAAACCAATTGCGCTGAAAATGAACATCAAAAAAGCAATCGTTCCGGGAAAGCCCACACTTCCCAAAAGAACGGATGCAATGCCATTCCCCCGCACTGAGCCGACTCCGGCCCCAAGCCCCCAGGTTTGGAAGAAAGTATCAAACCCAGCCGCAGCCCACGCGCCGCGTTCCCGTCCTGATAGGGAATCTTGTTTGGAAAAAACCAAACGGTCTAGAATATCTGAAACGCTATCCATCACGACTGGCACCAGAAGTAACGCACTGATCGCAATGGCGAGACACGAAACACCTATGACCATGAGATGCCCAAACCCACGAGACATACTGAAGCCCAAGAAAACTCTGAAATGCAGAGTCACGAAGAATATCCCTGCGGCAAGAGCGGCTATGCCTGTGCTGGACATGGCAAGCACGGCGCCAACAAAATTGGCTGCTGCCAAGATGCCGTGGCTTTGCGTTCTGACAACCAAGTAAGACATAAAAAAGTAAGTAAAGAACGCAGCCGAAGCGGCCCCATAAGCGGACGCTTCGGCATATCCTCCGATCACCCTACTGAACGGCCCCACCAGATGTTCGTTTAGAAGGGTATAGTCGGCAGTTCTGACTAGGCTCAAAACCGCATCGGCACCCAGAAGGTCTAAGAGTCCAAGAACCACGTTAAGCGAGGCGGCCCAAACCAGTCCTTTTTCAATGAACTCTGCCCCGCGCCGTCTGGCGACAAAAACTGTCGCTAGAAAGAAGGCAAAGGACAGCAGGATATAGACCGATTGCGCTATGTTGGAGTTTGTAGGCCGTAGCGGCAGCATTACAGAGCTGAAGAAGTTACTAACCTGTGGCCCTCTGTTTGTCACCGTCATCGGGAAAACAAGAAACTGCCCCTCGAACAGGCGCACAAGGACGATTCCGGAGAAAACAGAGTACAACGCAAAAACAAGAAGATAGACACCCGACGGGGGCAAACGGAATTCTGCCGACCCAGGCGCATGCGTAATCCGCCGTAAGATCAATAGAAAGATCGAAAGAATAGCCAATAAATTGGCAATGATCATTGAGAGACCACCGGCAACCAACGCTGCGAACATCCCAAATGGGATGACCGCTATGGCCATCAATATCCCATTGTCAGCATTTCGTGCGCTGAGCCAAAGCCACAATAACAAGAATGCGGCTGCAGCAGGATAAACAGCCATTTTCGTCCTCGCTTACAACCTCGGAGCGTGAACCCCGAACGGAACATCTATTAATTTGGTCAAATTCACTGTTTCGTCTGTTACTTCGACAAGCATCGTTGCCCGAATCGGTTATCGGCAAGCGGCATATCGAAAATCGTTCTCTGTCAAAGTAACTGAGCATATTCAGATCGCGAACCGGAAGCACTAACACCCCAAAATTCGAGCAGCAATTGCCAACTATCTCTCACAATGTTTCTGAACTGTTAACAGTAACGAGCGCATTTTGCCTTTGGGTTTTCCCGAATCCGGTTTGAAAGTAATTTGGCGGAGTATTTTCTTCGGGCTCAGGAATCATACTGGCCGTTTTTCTCGCTTTTTGTGCGGTGGTAATTTTTTGTTTAGATCACGAGAAACCCTAAAATTTGGCTCAAGTCTTTTGAAACGTGGGATTGGGCTTCCGGTTTCAGCGGCTTGGGCTCGGCTAATGACGACCGGCATTCGCCCCCCGGCCATGGTTGGCGCTTATCCAAACTATGCAACGGCCGCCGTCAAAGCCCGCGGCAACGGGTATAATGATAAGGACGTGGCACAGGTGAACACCGGCCTGATGCGCAAAACCGTTGTCTGGGATTACCCGGTCATTCATTGGATTAACGAAGTTTTTAGCGAAGGAATGCACCTGCTGGATGCAGGGGGGCATTTCGGGTCGAAATACATCGCTTTTCGGGATTTGTGTCCAATCGACAGGTTGCAGTGGACAGTTTACGATTTGCCCGTAACCGTCGATCTGGCCCGCGCCGCACAGGAGAGTCAGGAGTTACCTGCTGAAATTGTATTTCAAGACGACCTTGCGAAAGTTGGTCAGATAGACGTGTTGCTAGGGTCGGGCCTGATGCAATACTTGGATATTTCTCTGGCTGAATTAATCGGCAAGCTCGACGCTCCACCCAGATACATCTTGCTAAACAAGGTCGCGACTCGCTGTGGCCCGACCGTAGTAACTCTGGAAAAGGTCGGGCCTGGCCGGGTGCCTTATCAAATCAGAAACAGAAATGACTTTGAAAAAAACCTAACCGAAATGGGCTATGTAATACGCGATCAATGGGACATCCCATCTCTTGGTCGTATCATTTCAACGCATCCCGGTTTGGGCCCAAGTGTCAGCCGAGGCTATTTTCTGGAACGTCGTGAGCAGGCTCGGACGATTGGATCACCGGATCGCCACCGAAGCTCGACAGGGCCACCTGTATCGCGCAGGGCCAACGCGCCGATCCAACCCGGCGCAGGTTCGAAATGAATTAAAGTCCAACTTAAAGGGTTGTCGTCTTCAATCCGCGTCAATCGGGGCGGAACGCCGGGCGAGAGGGTCACATCGAAAGAATCAAGGGGCATGTACAACCCATGCCCCAGTGATTTCAGAACAGCCTCTTTTCTGGTCCAGCAGCGAAAAAACCCTTGCAACCAATCCGACGGTTGCAAGCACGACAACTCGGCGTATTCCGCTGGAGAGAAATGATGTTTAGCCACCGCATCTTCGATAGGTCGCACCAACTCGATATCGAGACCCGGATGGGTATACGGGCACACTGCCAATGCAGCCCGACCGCCAGAGTGACTGAGGTTAAACCCAGGGCCATTTTGCAAATACGGCTTGCCATGCGGCCCGTACTCAAACTCGACCGCCTTGGCGTCAAGACCAATGTAATCCGCCAAGATTCTCCGCAATCCGGCGCGACCTACAATGTACATGCTCCGATCACTGGATTTGACAAAACGATCGGCCCTTCGCAGTTCGTCAACCGACAGTTCCTTACTAAAATGATCAAGGTGTTCGTCCGCTTCTTCCAGAGACCACAGCCAAAGATCCACACTGAGCACGCAAAAAATCCTTCCTTCTAATACCGAAACTACTCGTGGCGAACCTAGCAAGTCGATAGGGTGTTTAAATGAAACGCAAGGTTGTTCTTGTTATCTGTTCCGTGATTGCAATTGGTTGTTTAGTCCTGATGGGCAAAACCCTTTTGGACAAAAACCGAAATCAAATCGCGTGGTGGGTACAAGCTGGTGCACCGGATTTAGCGGATGTCATGGTGACGGTGCCTGACGGCGTGCGCCTGGCGACGGATGTCTACCTTCCGGCTGAATCCGGTCCGCGCCCAACGGTTTTGATGCGCCTTCCCTACGGCAAACGAACCTACGGCGAAGTGCGGTTTTGGGTTAGAGAGCTGACGCGCCGGGGGTTCGCTGTGGTCGCTCAGGACATGCGCGGACGGTACGGATCAGAAGGGACATTCGCCCCATACCCCAACGAGGGTCCGGACGGCGCGGCCACGCTAGATTGGATCATTAATCAACCGTGGTCAAATGGACGGGTTGGAACACTGGGTTGTTCAGCTTTGGGTGAATCCCAACTCATGTTGGCGGCTCAAGGACATCCAGCCCTGCATGCCATAGTTCCAATCGCAGCAGGCGGCGCAATCGGGTCGGTCGAAGGGAAGAATGCCTATTTCAGTGGCTTTGAAGGAGGAGTTTTCAACCTGGCAGCCGGCGTCGGCTGGTTTGGCACAGAAGGCGGCAAAACCGCACCCAAGTCTGGTTATCATCCAATTGATCCGGACGATGTTCTCGATGGACTTCCTGTCGTCGGCCTTGTCGCACAATTGCGCTCGGACGAGACTGATTATGAAGCGTTTTTGCAGAACTTCGATAACCCTCAATACTGGCGGGACGCCGGCTATATCACCGGCAACGAGGCGTTCTCGGTACCTGCACTATTCATTGATACCTGGCACGATCCCGGAATAGATTCGAGCCTAACACTGGCTGAAACTCTGCAAAATGCGGGCGCATCCGTAAATACTATCATCGGCGCAGGAACACATTGCAACTACCTCGGTACGGACGGTGACACGGTCGTTGGGGATCTACCAGTCTCACCGGATCGCCGCATCGGCTATGTTGATCTCATTAGCCGGTTTCTGGCTTGGCACCTGGGGAACGGACCCGCCATTGATTTACCCGAATACACCTATTTTACACTCGTGGATAACCAGTGGCGCGAAGCCAACAAATGGCCGCCTGCCGACGCAATTCAAAAGCAACTATATTTGAGCGCAGGTCAGTCATTGCTCTGGAAAAAAAGCGCAATTTCAGACTTAAAGAGTAGCTTTTTGTCCGACCCCGAAAACCCTGTTCCCTCTATCGGTGGCCCGCTTTGCTGCACTGGAAATCCCGAGGATCGAGAAGGGCCCGTGTTGCAGAACTCGATCGAGAAACGAGACGATGTGCTGTTGTTCTCATCCGCACCGCTGGAACAGCCAATAACAGTCGCGGGCCCAATCCAAGCAAAGCTATGGGTCACCATTTCAACTCCGGATTCCGACCTAGTCTTGCGCATTTCGGATGTAGATACACAAGGAAATTCGCTATTGGTGCAAGAGGGCGCATTAAGGTTGCGATACAGAGGTGGATTTGAAACACCCGAGCTGATGACTCCAGGACAGATCTACGAAGTAACAGTCGACATGCGCCAAATCGCCTATAAGTTCGAAGCTGGTCATCAAATTCGGTTGCACGTGGCCGGAACCAACTTTCCGCGCCTTTCAAGAAACACCAATACAGGCGGGCCAATCTATTCTGAAACAGAGTTCCGATCGACAGAGATCACTGTGCTCAGTGACATTAACGAACCCTCCGCGCTGATCCTGCAAACCCTGCCGAATTGAAATAGGTCAAAAACAGCGAAGCGCTTAGACGGCCCAATCACTAAGGACAGCGTCAACGACGTTGGAGAACTCACGTCGAAACCGTTCTGCACCGAACCCGCTTGCGTGTTCGCTAATGTCGCCGGAATTAAAATGCGCGCGTTCAAACCGATGAATAGTCTCCACAATAGAACTGCTTGATTGATCGTCGAAGAACAGGCCTGTACGGCCCTCAATAACACTGTCGCGCACACCGCCTTGGCCGTAGGCCAACACAGGTGTCCCGCAGGCCATGGCTTCGACCGGGACAATACCAAAGTCTTCTTCGGCCGGGAATATCAACGCTTTCGCAGTCTGATACAGACCCGGCAAGTCTGCACTGGGGACCCGACCTAGCAACCGAACATTTGGAGGAAGATTCTGCTCTAACTCGGACCGCTGGCTACCATCACCTACGACAACCAGTTGCCGGTCGAGATCACGAAAGGCCTCGATGACCAAGTCCGCTTTTTTGTACGGAACCAGTTCAGAGACAAACAAGTAGTGGCTGCGTTTATTGGTCTCGTCAGGTAGGTGGTAGGCATCAAGATCGACCGGCGGATGCACAACTTGTGCGTCACGATGATAGTAACGCCGTATTCTCTGTGCCACAAAATTGGAATTGGCCACAAACTTGTCGACTCGGGCCGCAGTGCTGACATCCCAAATTCTAAGCCTGTGCGCGAGATGCGAAAAATACATCTTTTCAATCCGTGACAACCGCTTGCTGTAGGCACCGTACTGATCCCAGATGTATCGCATCGGTGAATGTGCATAGCAAATATGAGGCGTACCCGGTGGTGCGATGATACCTTTGGCCGGCCCACTTTCGGATGAAATGATCAGGTCATAACCCGACAGATCCAGTTCTTCGAGTGCCCGAGGCATAAAAGCCAGGTACTTTTGATAGTGGCGTCGCGCGCCCGGAAGCCTGGCGATGAATGTTTCATGGATGGGACGGCTTTTTAGCCGAGGCGACAGTTTGTCTGGATCGGCAACATGCGTGAACAGGTCAGCTTGAGGAAATAGGTTGACCAATTGTTCCAACACGTGCTCGCCACCGCGCATACCAGTCAACCAATAATGAACAAGGGCAACTTTCATAACATCACTGTCTTACAAACACTCAAATCAATAGTTGTACTTGTACGAATAGCTCCCAAGATCACGCGCTGCTGCATCCTGGCGACGTACCATTGTCATCACCGTTCCAAACACCGGTTGCCCATTCTCCTCCAACCTCGCAATCGAGCTAAGCACCACCTTGGCCGGTGTCTTGCCACTACGCACGGCGACCAGGGTTGTGTCGGCATGTTTGGTCAGCAGAATTGCATCTGACAAATACAGCACAGGCGGCGCGTTTACGATGATGACGTCGTAGCGAGCACTTACTCGGCTTAACAAGCCAGCAAACAGATTAGACGACAGCAAATCCGCAGCGCTCGCGCTTTCAGACGATGGTGAAATGACATCAACGCCAGCCAGATCGGATCGGATGGGTAAGTCCTTAATCTTTGCATTTCCATTAAGGTATTCCACCAAACACGGCCCGTCGGACGGTAGGTCCAATGCTTTTCGTACATCCGGATGCCGAAGGTCAGCATCCAACAACAAAACGGATGTTTTCGAAGTGCTGATTGCCCGCGCCAAAGCACAACATAGTGACGATTTTCCTTCTGTCGGAACAGAAGACGTTATCATTATTACTTTGGGCTGACGGGATTTCCCCAGCCCGAACAGGCTCGTGCGAATGGTGCGCACGTTCTCCATGAACTGTGATTTTTCCACGCCTGACAGTTCTTGTCGCAGCCATCTGTATTTGCTTCCAAAATGCCGGACGTATGGGAGCAAAGCCAGATTGCGGCGCTGTGTCAGCGCTTCCAATTCATCCGCTGTGTTCACCGGCGACCGCGCCAGATTTCGCAAGAATACGAAAGCAGTGGCTGCAGAAAGGCCGAAAACAAAGGCCGCGATCATGTGCAGGGTCTTGCGCGGACCAGAGGGGACAGACGGAACCTCGGCCTGACCAATAATACGCGCTTCTGGAAGCTGGAAATCCGCCTGTGCGCTGGTTTCCTTGAAGCGCGAAAGAAAGTTTTCGTAGACTAGACGGTTGGCATTCGCCGCCCGTTCCAGTTGCCCTAAACGTACCGAGGCCTTGGCCAGTGAATCCGCCCTCTCAGATACAACGGCGATCTGGCTCCTCAAAGCGTTCTCTCGATTGGTGGTCACGATAACGTCACCCCGCATTTCTTCGACCCTACGCCTCAATTCGGTATCAATCGATCGATCAATATTCGCGATTTGCGCGTTAATCCGAACCATATCCGGATGCCGACGCCCGAGGGTGCTAGCCAATTGAGCCTGATTTGTCGTCAATTCTGTTCTTTGCTGGGTCAATGTTTCCAAAAGCGGTGAGGTCACAACGTCTGATACTGCGCGTAAGCCGCCAAGATCTTGTAGCGCTTTAACCTGAGAGAGGCGCACTTCAGCATCCGCGCGCTCGGTTGAGCTGCCGACCAATTTAGTATTCAATTCGGCCAATAGCTGGCTGATGCTTTCTTCATTGCCATCCGCGATTTCGATCATCTCGGCCTTGAAATCAACCACCGCTGCGTCTGCAGCTTCAAGTTGAACGCTCAATTCAGCCAACCTGTCAGATAGCCAAGAATTGGCGCGCAATGTGGCATCCATTTTCGAGTCAAGCTGACTGTTAATGTACTGGTTTGCGATGGCGTTGGTTATGTCTGCAGCAAGCACCGGATCGGTGCTCTGGAAACGCACTCCAATCACATAGGACACCCCAATCTGCGTTACAGACAGATTGTCTCGCACCGCACTGATAATCCATGAACGTAGCGTTTCTTCGGGCAATCGCGCAGCGACCACATGTGGCGGATCGTCTCCGCGCAATAGACGTTTGGCCTGGCCGAATAGGCCTTCGCTGCGCTGTTGGCGGGGGTCGTATCGGGGATGCTCCAACAAACCCAATTCGTCAACAACCTGGCCAATCAGCACGTTCGACCGCATCGTCACGACCTCACCGGCCAGGACCGAGCTGTTCAGATTAAGGTCAGAAACCACTTCCTCGACAGGCGATACACTTTCTTCGCGCGTGTCGAGAATGATCTGCGAATAAGCGGTGTAAGTCGGAGGAACAAAGAGCAGATAAATGAACATCGCTACGGCGCACCCGATGGCCGCTGCGGAAATCAATCGTGCATTAACCCGTAAAATCGAGAACAGATACATCACGTCGATAGATTGGTAAGCTAGGAAACCGGCATTCGATTTGGCAGCGCGACCCACTTCGCGCGGGTTGGACGACTCCGGGTTTCTACGCACATTCATTGTAGTTCACCCAACGTTTCGGGTGGTTTCACCACGATAACCAGTAAGTCGCCAGGCGAAAGCTCGTCCCCGGGTCGCAACAGTAGCTTGCGAACCCCGTTGTCTTCGCGTCGGCGCACTTGGAATTCGAGCAGCATTTCGCTCTCCAAACCAGAGGCCGCATTCATCCACTGGTCCAAAAGCCCCAATCTGTCTTCGATAGAATTTCTGTTTGAAATCAGCTTCTTGATCTCGTTCCAGATCCGCTGGGATTCGTTGAGCCGCTTCTGCTCCAGATCCGAAGCGAACTGGGACAATCGTCCCTTGAGAGTTGCAAGTTGCACCAATGCCTCGGACTGTCGCTCGCGTTGATCCAACAGACTGCTTTCTGCCTGGGAAGTCTTAAGCTCAAAGTCTCGGACATCAAATTTTGGGATCAAACCTCGGGCCGCCAGATCAATCATTCTCTCCAGTTCTGTCTGAGAAACATCCACAATCCTTTGCTGCACGACTTCGCGCTGCCGCAGGATGGCGATCTGGCTTTCAGCTTCGGACACGGCCTGCGTCAGAAGCTCATGTTGGGTTATCGCATTCCGCGTCTCCAACGTGATGACCTGATCTTCACTTGCTTTATGTTCGTCAAACAACTCTCGGTTCACTCCCGGGCGCAGGTCTGGCGGCAGGTTAGACCAATTCAAACTGTCCTCGCCTTTCAACAATGCCTGAGCCCGTGCATATTGGGCGGCCGACAATGCAAGATCGTATTCAAGGCTGTTCAATGTGCCTTTCAGATTTCTACGCTCTAGAACACGGGCTTCTTCGTTGTTTGCAGAAATCGCTGGACCCCCAGCCAAACCGACGGCTTGTTCTGTAGTCATGAAAGGCTGGTAGTCGAAGTTTCCCGGATTCTTAACATCCCCCAAAACCGAAATCGGCCGGAAACTTGCAACCGAAAGCTCGATCAAGGGGTCCACAAAAATTTCGTTTTTTACGTAGGTGCGATGAATCAAATCCCTCGCATCGCCAACCGCAATGGAAGATACCTGTAGACCGCCGATGTAAGGTAACTGCACCTCACCATCGAGGCCTACAGTAAATCGCTGCGGTGGTTCATTATCATCGAGAATATCCAGTTCGAGCTCGTCACCCACGTTTATCAGATATCCATCAAGGGTTGTGGCCCGGCCAATACCGCCGACCATCACTGCGCTTACAAAAACGGAAACAGCGCACAGGCTACGCACGAGACTTCGCGCGGAAGCTAAATCAGAACCCTTAAGCCAAATCATCGAATCGCTTACAACTAAATAACAACTGTCACATGATAGCGAATAATTGTGCCCTGTCAGGAGCATTTCACCCCGTGAGTTGCGAAGTGCGGGCTTAAATTTATGATTGTTGTACGGCGCCTGTAGTATTTAGCGAGTTTTATTTGACTCGCGCGACTGCGGCAGAGAAACTTGGATTGTGTAATTAGTACCCGCATTTTGCCCTGTTCGCCGCATGCCGGGAGTTTTTTGGCTCGAAATAGCTTGCGAAACGTTTTTCCGCGTCCAGGGTGATTGGGTTTAGCGGAGCGATTTTTATGAAGGCATTGAAGCAGCAGCAGATAGTCGGAACCTTTCCCACTTCTGTTACCCAAAAACGGTGCTGGTTTATGGAGCAGATTCACCCCGGTAATAAGGGACTGAATCTAGCCATACGGTGGGAATTGCGAGGACCGGTAACCAGCGACATGGTTCAAACTGCGTTCCAGAAGATCATCGACCGGCATGAGATTTTTCGAACACGTTTCGTAGAACAAAACGGGGAGCCTGTGCAGGAAGTCTTCGCACATGTTGAATTCAAACTCGATCTCGTTGATATCCTTAATGTCCCCAAAGCCGATCGCGCAGAGCGGATTAACTCGATTGCCATTGCACATTCAGAACAGCCATTCGACCTGTCTGAACCCTGTCTCTTTCGCGTTGCGATGGTTCCAATGGAAACTGAACGCGCAGCTCTATTGATTTCGGTACATAACAGCGTGTTCGACGGATACTCCATCGGTGTCCTGGGTCATGAACTGGGCGTACATCTCGAAGCGCTGCAGACTGGTACCGATCCTGATCTGCCAGAATTAACACTGCAGTACGGTGACTTTTCTATGTGGCTTTCTGATTACGAACAGAGCGGTGCCATGGATGAAGAGGAAGAGTACTGGAAGCAAACCCTCGGTGGCATGGAATATTTCGAACTGCCGCTTGATCGACCGCGTGCGGCCTCAGAGCCCGAGCCGAAGTCATTTGCCAGAGAACTTCCGCAGGACTTCGAAACCAACCTTTCTGAAACCGCAAAAGAGCTGGATACCTCAGTCTTTGCCCTGGGCGTTTCCGCTTTCAGCACGGCGCTAGAACGGTTTTCGTGCCGCAATGACGTAAGCTTTGCTATCCAGGTTGCAGGCCGAACAGAAATAGATTTGGAACCACTGATCGGGATTTTCACTAATCCCATCGTCATGCGCCTCGACATTGACGCAAGCAGATCAGTAATCGATCAAGGTCGCGCTGCTCGTGAGGTCGTAAATGGCGCCCTGGCACACCAGACATTGCCCTTCGATAAGCTGGTTCAGGTACTAAACCCACCGCGAGACCCGTTACGTATCCCGTTGGTTTCGATCATGTTTAACCTTCAGCGCGTTTTCTTAAACGAAAGGAAATATGGCGATATAGAACTGGTTTCGGTTCAATCACACTCACCTGGTACGCTTTACGATCTCAATGTTAACATTATAGGTCGAAATTCAGGATGGCGTCTGGCGATAGACTACAATGCCAATCTGTTTGACGAGTCCACTATTCAGGCGTTTTCGGACCTTTTGCTCGAGGTGTTCCAAGCCTTGATGCGACGCGACCCCGCTCCGACCTCAGCGATAGCAGCAAATCGACCCACTAAGGTAAAAAACCCTCCGCTAAACCTGAATGGTTTTACGTCACTTGCAAAGCCAACACCGTCCCCGAACAACGTTAAACCTCGACTGGCCTCCTTGTGGTCCGACATTCTTGCGCTGCCTGTTGATCACGTCGACGGAGATTTCTTTGATCTGGGCGGTTATTCCGTACTGGCTTTGCAAATGTTGTCGCGCGTAGGAGAGACTTTCGAGACCAGACCAAGTCTGCACGCGTTTTTGAATGATCCGACTCTGGACGGGCTGGACAATCTACTGGGGCAGACCGAACCTGTTGCAACAAAGCATCCAACGCCTCGAGACGAAACAACGCCCGATTCAATCTGGTCTCTGGCCGAACTCAAATCCGCGCCAGAAACCGCGCCCATCTTGCTGACGGTTAATCAACCATTCCTTTATCAATCACTGGGCAAAGAGATCGGAGCAATTTGTGCTGTTGCCAATATCGGTATTGCTGATCAGGCGCAGCTCAATGCACTATCTCAAGCCGGATTCGACCCGGCGATTGACGAAGCGGCATCAATTGTTCGAGACCGATATTCAGGGCGCGACATACTTTTGTGCGGGCTTTGCGTCGATGGTCGTGTCGCGTTACGGCTAGCTAAGCAACTAACTGCTTTAGGCGAGCGGGTGCGTTGTGTTGGTATGATTGACACTTGGGCCCCCGGCGCAATTGGCAAGTTTACACGGTCTCAACGCATACGCGATAAATGGACCATTAGAATGCGTAGGCTTCGGTATTACCTAAGCCTACGGTGGCGTGGAAAGATCAGTACAACAGATCTCCTCGGTCAGAACGATTTTGCACAGCGTATTCTCCAAGCAACAGGGCTCGCACCACCGGCGTCTCCAACCGAAACGCTGGTCGACGACACCGTGGATGCTTTAGTAAGCCAAACGCGGGCCTACAGCTTTGAACCATATGACGGCGAAGTTGTTCTTTTTATCACAAGATCTCAGGCCATGGTTCCTGAAGATGGCGTATTGGGATGGTCGGAGCTGCTTTCGGCGGACACAGCTGTCTATCCGGTGAATGGCTGGCATGGTGACTCCCTCATGCGATCGGGCTTTGGCCGAATATCCGAAGTCTTCGATGTGAAGGCACGCCGATTGGAGAGCGACAGTGCAAAATGAAAAGCTTAAAGTCGCACTGGTAACACCACCGGGACTGCTAGGCTTGCAGGATTGGCAAGCGATATTGATCGACCGATTGCGAAGTGATCCCCGGTTTGAAGTTACGGGTCAGATTGTTGGCGGAATTGATCGGCGGGACCGTTCAGGAACACTTTTGATGCGCTTGTTAATGCGGGCCGAACAGGTTCTGGCCGCGCGACGTATTCTGCCTTATGATACTCAGCCGGCCGCAGATTTCCTTAGCACTCTACCGGTCACCCAAGATCAGGCCGACCTTGCGCTTGCGCTTGGCCCCGCTTCGCTGACAAAGTATCAGTTGGCCCAGCTCCGTTTCGGAGAATGGGCAGTTGCATTTGGCGGTATGAGCGACCCTTTCAAGGCTGCCATGACAACTGGAGCGGGCCGCGCCCCCCATGTCCAGGTCGAAATCCATTCGAGATCCTACGAAGACCCAACTCAACGGGTTTTTCGGCAAACCAGCTACAACCGCAAACCTGGCAGTGTTTTGACCGGAGCCTTTGTAGCTGAAAAGTCGATCCTGTTTCTGTACCACGCGATGAATGAACTGGCAGAGCGTCGCAGTGTGCCCGAAACCAGGCAGCTTCCCGAGGCTACCAGGGAAAAACCTGACTTTGAATCCTCACTCGTCTATGCATTCAACCTTGTCAGTGACGTGTCAGAAAAGCTGAAATCTGAACGTCTCGCACGTGCCGGACAAATCAGAGAGTCTTGGCAACTTGGTAGCTCATCCGGTCCGGTCTCAGGGTTTCATCCAGGAAAGGCAAAAGGCCTGCCGCGATCGTCTTGCATAATGGCCGATCCCTTCCTGTTTGAGCACCAAGGGCAACAGTGGGTTTTTTTCGAAGCCATGAATGCCGAAGATATCAATGGTCGCATAGAGGTGGCGCGTCTGGAAGGAGACTGTCTGACCGAACCCGTTACCGCGTTGAAGTGTACTTATCATCTTTCCTTTCCTTTCGTGTTTCGGGCCGGAGACTCGATCTTTATGATGCCCGAAACCCAGGCAGCTAAACGCCTTGAGATATGGCGTTGCACCAAATTTCCAGATGAATGGGAATTGCATGCCAAAGCATTCGAGGGTCAGTACTTAGCAGATTCCAGCATGTATCTTGGGGATGATGGGCGGTGGTGGCTGATTACCAACTTATCTGATCATTTTGCTTTTCAGGATCATTCCAGCGAACTGTATCTGTTTGAGGTCGATGGCCCGGATCTGAAAACGATCAAACCTCATCCAAAAAATCCTGTCGTGTTTGGGTCAGACTGCGCCAGAAACGCAGGGGCGATCATCCGGCAAGGGGATCGGCTATTCCGGCCGTCGCAAAACAACAGCCATGGCGTGTACGGTTTTGGCCTAAACCTCATGGAAATTATCAAGCTTGACGAAACAGAGTACGAAGAGCGGTTTATCCGGCAGTTCACGCCCAAGGATCGACCTGGTGTCAAAGGCATGCATCATCTGAGTGTTGCCGGTGGCCAGATCGTGATGGACTGGAGCAGCGCAGAATGAAGTGGAAACTCGCGATCTCAGTTGTGTTTCTGGCGGGATCAGCCATCGCCGACGAAGATGGGTTCAACCTTGGCGTACAAACGCATCTGGAACAGGGATGGAGCAGAGCCGCCCTCGATCTGGCGCAAGATCTGGGTGCGACGCACCTTCGTGATGAGATTGGGTGGGCCACGGCGGAACAACGACCAGGCGTTTACAATTTTGCGGTCGCGGACAAGTACATGTTGCCGCTGATTGAAAAAGGTATGGTACCGCTTATCGTCATCACCGACAGGAATCCTTTGTACGACAACGGTGATACGCCGCACAGTAAGGAGGGTCGCGAAGGTTTCGCCGCCTGGGTAAGCGCCATTATCAGCCACTATGGAGTCGATAATTTAAAGATCGAAATCGGGAACGAATTCAACTCGAGCGATTTTGTCAGAGGTCCATTTACCCAGAACCCACCGGCATATCTGGCTGCACTGGTTCGAACGGTACGCACGCGCCTGGAGCAGGATCATCCCGATGCCAAGATCATCTGCAGCGGCTTAAACACAATTGCGATCGGGTTCTATCGTGAATTTTTTCGTCAGGGCGGCCTGCAAGCCTGCGATGCGATTTCCGTGCATCCTTATCGCGACAACCCCAATACGGTCCTGCCAGAACTGAATCGTCTGAAGGCCTTGATGCAGGAATACGGTGGAGAACGCCCAATCTACGTAACCGAGTTCGGCAACTGGTTTGAAGATCAGAATGATGCACCTGATTACATGATCTTGATGGTGACACAAATGGCGGCATCCGGGATAAACGACGCGTATTGGTATGCGTTGCTGGATGAGCCTTGGTGGCCCAATATGGGCTTGCGTACGCAAAACGCTGAAAAACGAAAACCCGCAGCGGACTCATTTGAGTTTCTACAGCGTGAGCTCCTGCCATTCGGCCGTCCTGTCGCAAGCGAAACGATTGAACCAGCGCGGATCTACGAATTTGGAAAAAACGGTGAAGCTTTCGTCGCGTGGGGCAGCGGCGTACTCGAAGTGAAAGGAGTGGCTGAGTTTTTTGACGCTCGCGGCCGCCCCATTGATCCTGTGAACACTCTGACAGATTCGCCAATTCTGATCATTGGACAGAATCTGAGAGTCGAGTTGTCAGTACAAACAGTACACGCGGACACGCGATACCAATTCAATCAGCCACCATGGAGCTACTTTGCCAGACGCCCCAGCATCGGTCTGGTTCCGCTGGAAATCATCGATTGGTATTGGCCGAGCTACCGCGGCGCACCTGATCTTTCGCCTCTTCGCATCACTGACGACGGCGTGACGACCGCGCGGTTCAATGGCAAACCTTACACCGCCATAGAACGATTTACTGCACAAATGGATGGTCGATTTATAGTGAATGGGCAGTGGAAAGCCTCCTCAGAGACCGAACCATCGCGCCTGTCTATCTTGCACAAGGGAACACCTGTTCACGAGGCCGAAGTTACAAGTGATGGCTATACTTTGCCCGAGATTGGATTGGAATTGCAATCTGGTGACACGGTGGATTTCGAAATCGCACCGACTGGCCCAAATGGCGATGGATCCGTAAAACGCCGGATCAAGATATCAGGGCCACCCGTTTCGCATCCGGGTGGCTCCGAAAATCGCTTATAGTCCCCGGCGGGCACCACGACGATAGGATTTCAGCGAAGGTTTGCGCGGTGCGCTGTCCTCCTCTGCCCGATTGTCAGCAAATGCGGCAAGGCGCGCAATTGAGGGGTATTCCAATAGGTGTCTCGCCTCAACGTTCAAATCAGCATCGATCATGCGCGCGGCAATACGGAATACTGTTAAGGAATCTGCGCCCAACGCAAAAAGGGTTTGCGACGTTGAAATTTGATCGATACCCAGAGCGTCTTCCCAGATTTTTGCCATTTTCTTTTCCGTCGGCGTACTGGGCTCAGTGTACAATGCGGTGACTGTCGCAACAACGTCCGGATCAGGCAGAGCTTTGCGATTCAATTTTTCGTTGCCGGTTTTGGGCAAATTACTGAGGAATACCCAAGCAGTCGGCACCATGTAGTGCGGCAGCCGTTCGGCCAATGCCGTAGTCAGGCTTTCCGGTTTGGGATCATGTCCTGGCTCGGCAACGACATATCCGACCAGCTGCTTGTCTCCACGCGGCGAAGGACGCAAAGTCGCGGCGGCCGCCTGAACGCCGCGCACCGCGCGCATTGCCGTTTCAATCTCTCCAAGCTCGATGCGGAAACCGCGCAATTTGATCTGCCCATCATTGCGACCCAACACTTGGATTGTGCCGTCGACCAAACGGCGGGCAACATCGCCGGTCTTATACAAAAGACGTGGGTGCCCGTTCAGGGACACTTCACGAAATGCTGCTTGTGTTAGATCGTCGCGTCGGAAGTACCCCTTCGCCAACCCTGTACCACCAATGTTCAGTTCGCCCTCAGCCCCGATTGGCAACGGCTGGTCGTCAGGACCAAGCACATGCAATTCGGTATTGGCTATGGGATGACCAATCGTAATCAGTTCGCCCGAATGAACCTTTGAAACAGCAGACCAGATCGTGGTCTCGGTCGGGCCATACATGTTCCACAGATCCGCGCCGCTTTCCATCAACCTCTCTGCGAGATCGGCTGGCAAGGGTTCACCGCCCGCCAACATGGTCAAACCTTTGTCAGGCCGTAACCCAGCTTCAAGAAGCATGCTCCACAGCGTAGGCGTGGCCTGAATATGCGTGACATCGCCACGCTTCAAGCGTTCGACCAATCGGAACCCGTCCAGAACGTCTTCTTGTGCCGCGATAACCACTCGACCACCCTGCAGCAACGGCAGGAACAGTTCCAGAACCGAGATATCGAACATCGTTGTAGTCACTGACAACATTACCGATTGCGGGTCGAAACCGGGTTCGTCCGCCATAGACGTCAGGAAGTTGATCACCGAGCGATGGCCGATCTCAACCCCTTTTGGCGTGCCGGTAGAACCCGAGGTGAACATCACATACGCCGTTGGATCAACTCTATCTGCGATGATCAAAGGAATGCCACCCGCTCTTACTTGACTCATCTGAAGCTCAGGCAGATCAAGACCTTCAGCGCAGTCGGGTAGATTGCCCTGATCGTGCAGGACGGCAGAAACATCTGCCGTCTCAAGTATCATGCGCAGCCGCGATGCGGGTTGAGCGGGATCAATCGGCACGTAGGCGTTGCCGCTTTTCAAAACGCCGAGCAAAGCTGCCAGGCATTGTGATGACCGAGACATGGCCACGGCAATCCGGCCGCCGGACCCGCGGACAAGGGCCTGGATGTCAGCGGCGACCGCATCACTTAGCCGGTCAAGTTCCGTGTAGCTGAGCTGTCCCAGATTATCCTCAACTGCGATCGCGTTTGGATAAGTTTTGGCAGTTTCCGAAATTAGCCTGTCGAGCGTTGTCGCCTGTGGCAAAGCCTCGCTCGTTCGATTCACCGTCTCCAGCATCCACTCGAGCTCGTCGGCGGGCTGAACGTTAACCCTAGACAGAGGGCGCGCGGTATCCTCTGCCAGTTCGGAAAGAACTGTCTCAAAGTACTTCATCCAACGCATCACCGTGTCTTCGTTATAGACGTCAGTGTTGTAATCGACATCCACTCGCAGACCGTCGCGACGTTCGATTACGTTAAAGAACAGGTCGAAATTCACAGCTGTTTTAGGGTTGGGTGCCGACGTCATGCTAAGCGGGCCCATATCTACGGCCTCGCCCAGTCGTTCCAGATTGAACTGCACTTCTGTGAGCGGTAACCGGTTCAACGTGCGCTCGATATTCAGATCGCGAACGAGCGTTCCGTAGGTATAATCCTGGTGGTCAAATGCATTCATTACCTGATCACGAACCTGAGTCAGAAAGTCAGCAACCGAAGCAATCGGGTCTTGAATGGCGCGGATCGGTAGGAAATTGACGCAGTGACCAACCATTTCATTGTTATCCAGCAAGGCCTGCCCGCCGGTTGGCACGCCTATTACCAGATCATGAGACCCGGTCAGCCGTCCTAATACAATCTGCAACGAGGCAAACAGCGTTGCAAACAGCGTACAGCCCTGTGCGGCACCGGCCTTACGTGCCGCTGACGCGACATCTCCCGATATGCGCGCCGTGCAGGTCGCACCGGAGAATGTTTTGATTACAGGCCTAGAATGATCTGTTGGTATTTCCGGCAATTCAGTAGGTTCTGAATATTGTTCTTCCCAATAGGCGCGCGTCGCCGGTAGCACATTTTTATCGGATTGTGCGACGGCATAGGCTGCGAAAGACGGGGCCGGCGGAAGGTTCGCCGGCGTACCCGAAACCTCTGCTTTGTAAAATGCCACCAAGTCCGAAGCCATTACGTTGTATGACCAACCGTCGCAAACGATATGGTGTGCATTGATGATCAGAACATGTTCTTCTGCCGACATTCGTGCAAGGAAAGACCGTATGGGAGGCCCCAAAATCAAGTCGATTTCAATCGAAGAGTCTTCGTACACGAGGCCGGCCAACGCAGCTTCTGGATCTTCTTTGTCACTCAGATCATGAAGCGTAAGCTGCAGCTCGAATGGATCGATAATGTTGAACGTCTCACCGTTTTTGGCAAAGACCTGACACAACCCATCATGCCGTTCAATTACACGGTTAAGCGCCTGTTGTAATGCGTCTTGGTCCAATGGACCCGTTAGACGGAACGAGGCGCTTTCATTGAAACTGCACGACGCTTTCTCTCCCAGTTGACTGGTCATCCAAACTTCGCGCTGTGCTTCGGTCAGGGGGATACCTTCGGTTGGCGGTTTGGCTACTGGCGTTGTAGCGACGGGTTTGGCTTTCCCATCGCCGACAAGGATACCAACGCTTCTGAGCGCATCGATGGATTGTTCAAACGCGTTCACAACCGCATCGAAGTCCTGTTCAGTATGGGCAGTCGTAAAGAAGCAGGCGTACCCGACCTGAACATGGATACCGGCCATCTTCATGAGCGGGTAAAACAGGGCGGCATTGGGATCGAAGCCCATTAGTTTTGGAACAAACCAGCTTGAATAGCTTTCGACCAATTGCGGCAACCCGCGCGCTACAAGAATGGCATTCATCCTGCCGACTGCATCAGCCGTGCGGGCGGCCGTGCGCTGCCAAAGATCGGACCCATTTGTGCCCATATGTTCTAGCGTTGCGTCCACCGCGGCAACAATCAACGGATGGCGAACGAACGTTCCCGCAAAGAAGGTTGGAGAAACTTCCGGGACCGAGTCATCACCGAACTGCCACATGCCGCCGTCGAGTGCATCCATAAACCGGGCTGAACCCGCCAGCATGCCAATTGGCATACCGCCTCCGATTACCTTGCCGTAGGTTGCCATGTCGGCCTGGATATCCCACTCGCCCTGCATTCCCCGGGCACCAACCCGGAAACCGGTCACAATTTCATCCATGACCAAGGCCGCACCGCTTTCGCGTGTGATATGGCGCAGTTCACGCACAAATTCCTGAGGGCGTAGGTTTGGGTTCCGGCTCTGTACTGGTTCGACAACAACAGCAGCGACTGAGCCAATATTTTCGCGAATCCAGTCGATGCTTTCTGGCGCGCCGTACGGCAACACAACCATGTTGGACAGGCTCGAGCGCGGAATTCCCGGTGTAATCGGCAGAGCCGCAGGGTCGCCACCACGTGACTTGCCTTTGACCAATACTTCGTCGAACTGGCCATGGTAGTCACTGCCAAATACCACGATCTGGTCGCGGCCTGTTACCGTTCGTGCAATGCGCATTGCTGCCATCACAGCCTCGGACCCGGTGTTGCAGAAGGTAGCACGCTCATGACCTACAAATTTTGCAAAGCGTTCCAGAACTGGGCCGGCGAGATCACATTGCGGTCCAATTGCAAAGCCACGTTCCATCTGACGTGATACAGCATCAATGACAAAATCCGGCGAATGGCCAAAAGCTATAGGCCCGAAACCACTGACCAGATCTATGAATTCATTCCCGTCGATATCCCACAGGCGCGCACCTTTGGAACGATCGGAAACGATCGGGAACACCAACTCCTTCCATTCAGCGCGAAACCCTGCTGCCGTGCGTGGGTCGGCCATCACAGACCGGTAGGTCTGTACATACTCTTTGGATTTGGCGTGTCGCTGGCTGTAACTGGTTGCCAAGTCTCGCGCAAAGGCCAGTTGCTCGGACGTAAGGTCGCCGCCCGCTGCATTGGTTGCACGTCCGATCGAAAAGGTGCCTTTGCTCGCCGCATTTTTGCGCAGCGCAGGAACTACTGGTTTAATCTCTGTCTCAACTTTTGGTGTACTGGTCACAGCAGTAGGTGCCGCTGTCTGAGCTCCAGACAAAGCCTGAAGCTGTTGTGCAAAAAGTGACTGCATGGCATCGACCTGCGCCTGCATGACAGCAGCGACTGACCCATCACCAATCGGCGCGGCGGGCACAACTGATGGTGGCAATACCGCAGGAGCCACGGGTTCCGTAGCGCTTTGCGTGACCGTTTGTGTGGCCTCCGGTTCAACCGAGGGAACAGCCGTTTCGGGGGGTAGGCTTTCATCCAGGTAATCAACGAGCGCCTCAGCGGACGGATAGTCGGACATCAATTGCCGGAATGTCAGATCGATCCCGTAATCAGCATTCAATTTTTGGGTGACCTGTCCGAGGAACAAGGAGTCAAACCCAAGTTCCAAAAATGTTGCCGGTGCATCTTCTGGCCCCAGATCTTCACCAGAAACTTCGCTCAAAATGGCTAGAATCTCACTGATCAGGCGCGGCTTGCGCTCAATCTGTTCTTGTGAATTGGATGTCGGCATAGAAGAGAACTCACTTAAACTTGAAACAGGATTTACGGTTGCCGTGGTCGGTGCGGATGACGAGGAAGTTGCTGCTCCGATGGAAGGCGCTGGCGCATCGACCCAATGCAGTTTGCGTTGGAATGGATAAGTTGGCAGAGGTACGCGCCGGTTTCCGCGCGGACCCAGCTTGTTCCAGTCTACATCGACGCCGCATCCCCACAGGCAACCCATTGCAGCGGCCATCGCGACTTCATCCGTTTCTGGACGGGTGTGATCCGGCAAAGACTGTATGACCGCAACCGAGGCATCCCGCGGCAATGTTTGGATGCTGAACGCAGATAACGTGTTCCCAGCGCCAACCTCGAGCAACGCGACTGGATCTTCGGTCACGAGTGTCGAAACCGCGTCCGCAAAATTCACCGCTGCTCGCGCCTGGGTCGCCCAATATGACGGGTCTGTGCATTCATTCTCGGAAATCCAATCGCCCGTTACACAGCTGACATATGGAATTTTCGTTGGTTGCAGCGTTTTTTGAGTGGCCGCTTCCAACAGGCCTTCACACACCGGATCCATCATGCGTGAATGAAACGCATGAGAAGTGTGAAGACGTGTACACGGGATACCGGCGTCTTTCAGTCGATCTTCAATCGACGCAATTGCATCAAAGTCTCCGGCCAAAACGTTTAAACGAGGCGCATTGCGCGCGGCGACATCGACGGTATCATCCAGATAATCCTCCAGAGCCTCAAGCGGCGCTCTAACGGACAACATCGCACCGCCTGGCTGATCCTGCATCAGTTGGCCTCGTTTCGCGATGATCGACAACCCGGTTTCAAAATCCATGACGCCACCCAACGTGGCGGCGGTGAACTCGCCAACCGAATGGCCAATCAATGACGCTGGGCTTATGCCACGAGCCATCCACAACTTTGCACAGGCGTATTGAGTCAGGAACAAAGCAGGCTGAGTCAGGCGGGTTTCGCGCAACGCACGCGCGAGGTCCTGGTCACTGGCGTCTGCGAAACACAGCATTGTCTTTACGTCTAAGCCAAGAACCGGGCGTAATATTTCCGCACCTTTATCAATCCACTGCGCAAATTCTGGTTCGGTTTGGTACAGACCGCTGCCCATGCCCGGGTACTGAGATCCCTGACCCGGGAACATGAATGTTACAGTTGGGTTGCCCTGCATCGCGGGCTTACGGATAGCGGGTGCAGCGCGTAAGGTTTTGGCGACCTCTTCAGGATCCGAGCCCGCGACAGCCTGACGATACTCAAAAGCGGCTCGTCCCTCTTGCAAGGTATAGGCCGCATCCGCCAGTCTCGGCGCGTCGGGTTTCTCCAAAGCATCCGCTAAGTCACCCTTCATTTCGGCCAAGGCTTCCGGCGTCTTCGCCGAAATGACAACCGTTTGAACGGAAGCAGTCTCAGCGTCCTGCACTATTTGCGGTGCCTCTTCCAGCACCAAGTGGACATTGGTCCCCCCCACCCCGAAAGAACTGACACCGGCGCGCAATGGTCCATCCGACACCCATTCCGAGAGGGAACTCGGAACCCGGAACGGAGTACCTTCCAGTTCTATTCTAGGGTTCAGACCGGAGAAGTTTGCCACAGGGGGAATCTTGCGATGGTTCAGCATCAGCGCTGTTTTGATTACGCTGGTTACGCCGGCAGCCGCATCCAGATGACCGATATTGCCTTTGACGGACCCGAGCGCACAGCCCCCTTCGACAGCTGCTTCGCCGAACGCCTGACGCAGCCCACTAATTTCAATTGGGTCCCCGAGAGGTGTCGCGGTTCCGTGGCATTCGACGTAAGTCACACTTTTAGGTTCGATTACAGCATCTTTGTGCGCTCGGCGAATTGCATCCGCCTGACCGCGTACCGTTGGTGCCGTGTAAGATATTTTGTCGGCACCATCGTTATTGATACCGCAGCCCAAAATAACCGCATGGATGTGATCACCGTCTGCAACGGCATCTTTAAGTCTGCGCAATACAACAACCCCGGCACCGTGCCCGAAAACCGTTCCGCTGGCTTCAGCGTCAAATGGTCGGCACGTGCCGTCATCTGACGACAACCCACCTTCTTGCGCGATGTATCCACGCTTTTGCGGAAAGGTGATCGAAACGCCTCCTGCCAAAGCCATGTCGCATTGGCACGCACGCAATGCCAACAATGCCTGTGAAATCGCGGTCAGCGACGTCGAACACGCCGTCTGTACCGTCATCGCAGGGCCGTGCAGGTCCAGCTTGTACGACACCCGAGTTGCTAGGCAGTCCCCAATATTGCCGGTCAGTTCAGAAATCTTTCCGGTCTGATAATTCGACATATACGCCTCGGCTGCCTGACGGTCGGCCAATATGTTTTGAATCAGATATGTGGTCGACGACGACCCCGCGTATACGCCCACCGGCATGCGTGTCCGCCACGGGTCGTGACCGCTGTTTTCCAAGGCATGATAGCAAATCTCAAGGAACACTCGGGCTTGCGGGTCCATAGTTGCCGCCTCACGGGCGTGCATCGTAAAAAACTTGGCATCGAACATCCCTGCATCCGAAAGGATGGGGCGGGCCGCTACAAAACTGTCCGATGCACGTTGTTCAGGCGTGAAGCTATCTTCAAGTTCGTCCGACGAGAATGGCTTGATCAGATTATCGCCGTTCTGAATGTGCTCCCAGAACTCATCAAGAGACTGTGAACCGGGCAGTTTAGCTGCCATGCCCACAATTGCGATTGCATTCTCAGGTAAGTTCAGGTCAGCCCGTTCCTCAACTCCTTGTTCTGGCTCCTGAGACAACAGCGACTCGTTTCCACTCACTTCGATCGCGGCTATCGCCTCGGACAAAGGGCCCAGACGCGGGACTTCGAACATGAGTGTAATGTCGAACCGTACGTTTAAACGTTTCATCACTTCTGCATGGACACCAATTAATTGCAGAGATGTTCCCCCAGCTTCGAAGAATGTTGCGCCTGCATCCAACTCTCCGCAACCCAATGTCTCATCATAAATCTTCGCAATAGTTCGTGCGATCTCGGCAGCGTCTAGCCGTTTACGGGCCGATTGGAATATTGGAGTTCGGATTGACTGGAAAACTGGCCCAGTGTTGCCGTTGCTTTCCAAGTCCTTCGATTCGACGCTGTCGACCAACGCTTCTCGGTCGATCTTGTTGCTTGGGGTTAATGGAAAGTCTGCCACAACCCGGTTCGTCCGAGGCAGGGCGCCCTCCGGCAAGGCTCTCCCGAGTTCTGCCATAACCTCACGGACGAAGGCGCGTTTATCAGCAGGCATATCGCCTGACGGTTTCAAAAAGGCTGTTATGCGTTTCTCACCCGTATCTGCCGTGGTCAAAGTAACCGCAGCATCCAAAATCATCGGCAATTCACGTAGGTGATGTTCAATTCCGTCCAGTTCAATGCGACGACCACCAATTTTCACCTGTCGATCGACACGTCCTAGAAATTCATAGACACCATCGTCGCGCTGGCGGACCAGATCTCCGGTCAAATACACTTGTCCGGTGTGAGTTGGGCGCGGATCTGAAATAAAGGACTCGGCCGTCCGTTCGGGTTTATTGAGATAGCCAAGTGCCACACTCGGTCCCGCGGCAACCAGTTGCCCGACCTCTCCGGCCCGCAGTTCGTTATGATTTTCGTTCACGACGAAACAGTCGCAGTGACCAGTCGGCACGCCTATCGGAATTGTACCACCAACAAGGTCCGCTTCGGTGACGACGTGCATCGTGGTTAGGGCGGAGTTTTCTGTGGGACCGTAACCGTTTATGACTTCGATTCCGGGATGCGCATCTTTGAGACTACGAACATGTGAAGGGGACAGCACATCACCCGCCGCACCAAAACGGCGCAAACTGCTTAGCGCATCAAGGTGATGTTCGATCAGCAGATGTGACATTCCGGTGTAAAAGAACGCGACACTTACACCATGACGGGAAATAGTTGCGGCAAGCTTGTCCAATGCCGGCTTGGGCTCGGCCACAACTGCGACCGACCCTCCGTTCAAAAGCGCAGGCCATGTTTCCCAAGTGAAACCGTCACATGCAATGGTCGAACTCGCCAACGTTATGTCGTTGGGAAGGACTTGTCCGATTGGTTGATCAAAGCCGAGCCGAACGATGGACCGATGAGGTAACACAACACCTTTTGGCTGTCCGGTCGATCCAGACGTATACATTATGTAACAAGCATCCAGACCAGTTCTGTTCGGAAAGTCGCGCTTCTCATCGGGATCAGAATTCAATAGGTCGAGCGCATTCAGACTTGCAACCCGGTTCGAATTCAGTTCATCGGCAATGGGCTTGTGGTGCTCCTCCCACAGGATCGCGGATGGTTTGGAATCCGCAATAACGTACCCTGCTTGCTTTATGTCATAGGCTGGGTCCAATGGCACAAAGGTCCCGCCCGCACGCATGATACCGCACATGGTTAGGATTGCTTCGGGCGTGCGATCCATGATCATCGCCACGTTGTCACCCGGAAAAACACCCTTTGACATCAAATGCAGGGCAATTCTATCGGCGGCATCTGCAATTTCCGCGTACGTGTACCCCCGATCGTCACCGATCAGCGCGACCTTGTTTGGTACGATAGCGCACACGCGAAGCATGCTTTGATAGAGGTCCAGCGCAGGATCAAAATTCAAAGAACGCAAAGACCTGACGGCAGAACCATTTAACATATCAACCCCTAAAACCGACCAAAGGGGGTTATCGTAGCAAACAGTGCAAAATAGGTTGCGTCTTTGACAATTGCCCTACGAAATTTGCGCTACGGCCCCTCAGGTCAAATACATCGGCAAAACAAACGAATTCGATGTAGACAAGCGTATTGTATGCTTTTCTGGCTGTCGACTGCCGGCTGCCCATGGCAGCATCAAAGAGTCGCTGTTGGTCGAATGAACTGGCAATCTGACCTGCATGACTTTGAAAAATAGATAAAAATTTGCAGGAGGATGCAACAAGGTCCGTTTGAGCACGTCTTTGGACGACTCGCGTTTAAGTTCCAAAAACCCACCAATCTTCTTTCCATCCGACTATTTATTCCCACCCCGACACAATCAGAGCAGTCTGAACCTTCAATGCGGGAATTTGCGCTTTTTTGCCCAGAGTCGATTCTGAGCCGTAAAGCGAAAAAGAGAAACTTGGCGAAGGGTTCTACGCTTAACTTTTCCGGACATTTTGAGACGATGCTGTATTGTTAGGGTCGCCTTACGGCACGAAAGCCCTACCCTCTGCCTCATGACCGAGCCCCTTTCCTGCACACAATACTCGTCTTTGATTGTTGTGCTTGGTGATCAACTCTCAATGAATATCTCTGCGCTGCGCGCGGGTGATCGGGAC
Source organism: Ruegeria sp. A3M17 (assembly GCF_003318255.1). Taxonomy (GTDB): domain Bacteria; phylum Pseudomonadota; class Alphaproteobacteria; order Rhodobacterales; family Rhodobacteraceae; genus Ruegeria. The sequence goes on along the minus strand of NZ_QOCF01000036.1, from coordinate 3,596 downwards.
CGTGACACAATCTTGATGGCCGAAGTCATGGAGGAAGCTCGTTATGTGCGACATCACAAAAAGAAGATTGCTTTCGTTCTTTCCGCCATGCGCCATTTCGCGGCGGAACTTAAGTCGGACGGGTGGACCGTGCGCTACGTTCAATTGGATGAGCCGGACAACACGCAAAGTCTGATCAGCGAAATCGCGCGAGCGAAGCACGATCTAAGAATTAAGCGCGCGATCGTGACCGAGCCCGGAGAATACCGTCTGGTCCAAGAGTTCGCGCAGTGCGAAGGGTTGGAAACGGTAGCCGATGATCGGTTCCTTGCCAGCCATCATGACTTTCAAACCTGGGCCGCAGGTCGCAAACAGCTTCGGATGGAATACTTCTATCGTGAGATGCGCCGCAAAACCGGTCTGTTGATGTCAGACGGTGAACCTGAAGGTGGCCGCTGGAACTTTGACGCCGACAATCGCAAGCCCGCCAAAACTGACTTTTTCTTACCTCGCCCGTTGGAAGTGGAGCCGGATGAGATCACGCGGGACGTTTTGGAGTTGATAGAAGCACGCTTCCCTGACCGTTTCGGAAAGCTGGAACCGTTCTGGTTTGCCGTCACGCGAAAGGGCGCCTTGGCGGCATTGGATCATTTTGTCGAACATGCCCTGCCAAAATTTGGAGACTACCAGGATGCGATATTAAAAGGCGCGCCGTTTCTGTACCACTCGGTCCTAGCACAATACCTAAACGTAGGTCTTCTTTCCCCGCTCGAGATTTGTCAGCGCGTTGAACGGACTTACTACGACGGCCACGCACCTTTGAACGCCGTTGAGGGGTACATTCGCCAGATAATAGGTTGGCGCGAATTTGTACGAGGAATCTATTGGTTGCGAATGCCTGGCTACACACGGTCAAACTACCTGTCCGCACACCGCTCTTTGCCTTCGTTTTTTTGGACAGCGGATACTGATATGGCGTGCATGGCAGCCGCAATCGTACAGACTCGGGACGAAGCATATGCGCACCACATTCAGAGGTTAATGGTGACCGGAAATTTTGCCCTGTTGGCTGGAATTGATCCGGTTGATGTGCACGAATGGTATCTGGCTGTTTACTCCGACGCCTATGAATGGGTCGAGGCTCCAAACGTGATCGGCATGAGCCAGTTCGCCGACGGGGGTCTGTTGGCGTCAAAACCATACGCCGCAAGCGGGAATTACATCAATAAGATGTCCGATCACTGCGTCTCGTGCAGGTACGATGTTAAACAGAAAACCGGCGATGGCGCATGCCCGTTCAACCCACTTTATTGGGATTTTCTGGCGCGAAATGCCAACCTACTGCGCGGCAATCCCAGACTGGGCCATGCGTACAGAACTTGGGATCGAATGACCCAAGAAAAACAACAAGAGTATCTAAACAGTGCCAAAAGGATATTGGAGCGACTGTGAACCGAACGAAAGAAAGACCCATGCCAACTGCCAAATTCAGACTGACGTGTTAAGCGCCTCGCTGCAATGACGTCTGATCCGATAATGTACACTAAGGTTAAACGCATCCAAGTAGCGACGTACTCCGAATTACAGTCGGCCCCTGCACTTCGACCACTCGGCGTGGCATAGTCCATTCGAGACCAATACTTAGAAGGCGCATACATGTCCGAATTTACTGTAAACCTGATCGGAGCGAGCCGGGTTGGGCAGACATTGCTGACCCTGTTTAATGTGTTGGATTATTGCCGGGTACAGGATGTTTATAGCGCCAGTCAAAGCTCGGCAGAAAAAGCCGTTCGGCGGGCGGGCGCGGGTCGTGTCGCAACTGATTTGTCAGAAATGCGAGCTGCCAATCTTTGGATTATCACAGTCCCCGCACACAAATTTCTGTCGTTGCATCTGACCTCATTACAGCGCGTTTGGCAAAGGACCGCTCAGCCGAACGATCCATAGCCTTTCACTGCAGCGGATTTCTCTGCGCTGATGAGATGGCCTTATTGCGAAAGCTGAACTGGCGTTTGGCCAGTGTGCATCCGGTCCTATCATTCGTTGACCCCGATACGGCAAAAAAACAGTTCCGAGGCGCTCTTTGCGGTTTGGAAGGAGACGCCGATGCTTTGTCGATCCTGCAACCTCTGCTGGAACGGCTCGGGGCGGAATGTTTTTTAATCCGCTCCGAAGGAAAGAGCCTATATCACGCGGGAGCGGTGATCTCGAACAACTTTGCCGTAGTACTGCAAGCCATTGCGCGTGAAGCCTGGGCTGAAGCGGGTATTGCGGACCATATCGTGCCACAGTTGAACTCTAAATTACTGGAAGGCACAGCGGAAAATGTCGTTGCTCATGGACCGCGACACACATTGACGGGCCCAGCGGCGCGTGGGGATGAACGGGTAGTGGCCTCTCAAGGCCGCGATGTAGCAGATTGGCATCCACAGGCCGGAGTCGTCTACCGAGCCTTAAGTGACATGGCCGGGTTATTGAAAGTAACTGGTGTAACTAATGCCTCGGTTAAGTCTTCAAAGAAATAAGTGCTATTTCCCCCGGGCTTCGGCCCGCGTGATCCAATCGGCACCGGCATAGGTGATCGTCAAAACGTGGACTTCCCGCAAGTCTTCGTCGATCGTAAAAACAATAACCGCACGCTTCGCCGCTGGAATAGCGCGTAAACTTGGTAAAACATGATCCCTTCGCGACCCCTTGTGCGGCAACGTCTTTAAGCCCTGGGCCACACGCGCAATCTCATCCAGTTTGCGCCTTGCCACCCGAGGTCCAGCGTAGTCTGTTATCATCTCTACAATCCGGTTTAGGTCTTCGGAGACTGCAGGATGGTAACGCAGGCGATAGGTCACTCAGCGGAATCCAGTCTACGTAGCGCTGTCGCGAAAGCAGTCTCGTGATTAACAAATTCCTGGCGCGGAGTTGCGGCACGACGGCGGATTTCTTCGGCCATCGCCTCAAGCGCAGTTTCACGAGCCTGCTCATCCTCGATCATCCGTTCGACAGCAGCTGCCACGGCAGCAGAGGCCGACGCATACACCCCCTCACCCACTTTTTCCTTGAGAAATTGGTGGTGCCTATCTGTAAAGCTGAGTGTGGTTTTGACGGTCATCGCAGCGTCCTTTCACAGTAATACTTAGTCATACCGACTTGCGAGTCAAGCCAGCGAAGATGCGATTCAACATACCCTTTTTCAGGTCAGATATCCGGTCACGTCTTACGATTTTGCCTAGGCAAATGTGTGCCTGGGCCGCCGTGGCGTGTTATTTTGATCAACTAGTAAAGCTCATTTCACTCTCCAGAAATGCTTCAGGGCTATCCACTTCCTCAAGTTTGCGACCATTGATCCACCAGAACCGGTTACCAACGTTTCTCAGAAAACTCCGGTCGTGGCTGACCAGCAAACAGGACGCGCCGTGGGTGACCAATTCGGCCTCCAGTGCCTCTTGACCTTCGATATCCAGATGGTTCATCGGCTCGTCCAGCAGATAAAAGTTCGGGTTCCTAAGCCGCAGGACCAACATCGCCAACCGCGCCTTTTGTCCGCCGGACAGCACCTCGATCCGGGTGTTCTGCATTTGGAAATTGATAGCCGCACAACCAAGCGGCACAATTGCCGGGCG
>NZ_QOCF01000018.1:229051-229238 GCF_003318255.1 Ruegeria sp. A3M17 | reverse complement strand
ATGGCGGTGGCGGCGGTGGCGGCAGCAACGGCGGCGGCAGCAATGGCAGCGGCGGTAGCAATGGCGGCGCGGACTCCGGCAGCGGTAGTGGCGGCGGTGGCAGCAACGGTGGCGGCAATTCCGGCAGCGGTGACGGCAACGGCGGTAGCAATGGCGGTGGAAACTCCGGCAGCGGCGACGGCAACGG
>NZ_QOCF01000018.1:0-228949 GCF_003318255.1 Ruegeria sp. A3M17 | reverse complement strand
ACGGCGGCAGCAATGGTGGTGGAAACTCCAATGGCGGCGACGGTAATGGCGGCAGCAATGGCGACGGCAATGACGGCGGTGGCAGTGATGGCAGCGGCGGCGGAGACGGCGGCGGCGGCAACGATGGCAGCGGCGGCGGAGACGGCGGCGGCGGCAACGATGGCAGCGGCGGCGGTGCAGGCGGCGGTGGCAGCGACGGCAGCGGCGGTGGTGCCGGTGGCGGCGGCGCCGATGGAAGCGGCGGCACTCTCTGACGCGGCCAAAAGCAAAGCAGCCTGAAATATCAGGCAATGCCTTGAAAATCGCCAAAAACGTCTCGACGTTCGGTTTGACAAACAAAGGGGCGACTAACATGTCGCCCCTTTTTCCGTGAATATCCTGTTAGATCAGTTGATAGTCTTAGCTTCTTCCGTACACACCAACCCAATTGCTTGGCTTCGTCGGGTCTTGCATCCGAAGGAACAAATACCGCGTGGCCGACCAGGGTTTGATCCGGTTGGTCAGGTTGTCCAGCACCAGATCCCCCTGAGCGGAGCGATAGACAAGAACAGCGTGCGCATTTCGACGCGTATCCAATACCGTCGCAATCAGCAATTTATTTGGATCAACGCCTGCCCTGATCAGATCCCTTTTCTTCAAAAGAGCAAAATCCTCGCAATCCCCGCCGCGCGTTGTCGGCAAAGCCCACCGCTCAGTGGTGCGGTATTGCGTCTGATCCGTAACCGCGCGCGTCGTTGCGTTGACCTGACGGTTGATCCGCTCAATGATCTGCATTTCCTGCTGTGACGTCATGCGTACCGACGCCTTACTGGCACATGCCCAAGCGTACTGACGGCACAATTGCTGCGCACCCGAAGGCGGAGGGGACGCCGCGAGGGTTCGGATGAAGCTGCCTTCGCTGGCATCCACTTGGGACCCGGCAAGCGTAGCCCCGCAAACTAATGCGGCGATCCCCACTGCCCGACCTGAATATGTCTTTAACCGCCCGAGAGCGGCTTTGAGTCCGATATCTTCCGATTTCATGCCTGTACCTCGATCCCTGTTCACTCGACGATTGTCGCCAAACGGGACCGTATGCGATTAGAACCAACTAACGGTAAACGGTAGCGCTTGTACAATCTGGGGCGAACGTGAAGGGGAAAAAAGGCGGAAATTCGTCACTCATTAAGACCATTTCGCGCTGGAATTGAGGGCAACGCGCCACAATCTAGGCGGGAGAATACCCGGCAACTCTTGTTTAAATATAGTAAGATGCTGGAATCACATAGATTCCGTGTGCGTCCAAAATTGCCACAATACTGTTCACTTCACTTGTGAACAGTTCGGCTGAATTCCGCCCATGAATGCATCTGATCGGCGGAAAATCCGCCGACCAGACCGGGCTCATTTTCAGTCGGTAACTTCTACAACCACCAGTTCACGCTCACTTGCGCCGCGCGCGTGGTCCAGCGCCTGCTGGTATTCCGGTGAATTATAGCACTCGACCGCGGCCTCGACGGACGGAAACTTGGCGACCACATTGCGCGGACGCTCTTTCCCCTCCAGTTGGACGTAACGTGCAGCGCGGGCAATAAACGCCCCGCCGTGCTTGGCAATCGCAGGCCCTGCGAGTTCCGCGTATTTCGCATATGCGTCCGCATCCGTCACGGTGACGTGGGCAATCCAGAGTGCAGCCATCTTATCCTCCCAAAACCTGTTCTGCGGCTTTTATCGCCGCATCTGCGTTCGTCGCGTCCTTGCCACCGCCCTGCGCCATGTCGGGGCGTCCACCGCCGCCTTTACCGCCCAGTTCTGCGACGGCCGCGCGAACCAGATCAACGGCCGAGACCTTGTCGGTCAGATCAGCCGTCACACCGGCGGCCACGGCAGCCTTACCGCCCGCATCCGCGATCAGCAAAACGGCACCGGACCCCAAACGGCTTTTGTGCTCATCAATCAACGCCGGCAGGTCCTTGCCGGATACACCGTTCAGCGCCTGCGCAAGGAAGGCAATGCCGTTCACATCACGCGCTTCGCCGCCACCCTGCCCGGCCCCGCCAGCCATGGCCAGATCACGGCGCAGCTGCGCCACTTCGTTTTGCAGCGATTTGCGTTCGTCCAACAGCAAAGACAATCGTGTTGGAACCTCGGTAGGTTGCGCCTTAAGAAGTGATGCAGATTCAGCGAGTTTAGAATAGTAGTCTCGCAGCAATAACGTTGCAGATTCACCCGTAATCGCCTCAATTCGTCTTACCCCGGCAGAGGATGCCGCGTCCCCCAAGATGACAAACGACCCAATATCACCAGTCTGACGTACATGCGTACCGCCACACAGCTCAATCGACCATGTTTCGCCATCCTGCCCCTTACCGGTTTGGGCTTTGCCCATGGACACAACACGAACTTCGTCGCCGTATTTCTCACCAAACAGCGCCTGCGCGCCCAGTCCGCGCGCATCATCGGGGGTCATGATCCGCGTTTCGACGGTCGAGTTCTGACGGATGAACTCATTCACATCACGTTCGACCTTTTGGATCTCATCCGCGCTCAGCGCCTTGGAATGACTGAAGTCAAACCGCAACCGGTCAGCCGCGTTCAGCGAGCCGCGCTGTGCAACATGATCGCCCAGCGTTTCACGCAGCGCTTCGTGCAGCAGGTGCGTGGCCGAGTGGTTCGCGCGGATTGCCGTGCGCCGCGCATGGTCGACCTCAAGCTCGACAGCGTCACCTTTGGACAAAGCACCCTGATCAACAGTCACCTTATGAGCATAGACTTTGCCATCAGCGAATTTTCTAGTGTCTTCGACCCGCGCCATGTCATCGCGTTCTTCCAAACGCCGGATTTCGCCGGTATCACCGATCTGACCGCCCGCTTCGCCATAGAACGGCGTCTGGTTGACAATCACCCAGCCGGATCCGCCCTTTTCAATAGTGTCGACCAACGCACCATCAACCACCAACGCGGCAATCTGCCCTTCGGCCTTTTCCGTGTCATAGCCCAGAAAATCCGTAGCCCCGGCGGTATCCAGCACATCAAACCACACTGCCTGATCCGCAGCCTCACCCGAACCGGCCCATGCCGCACGCGCCTTGGCTTTTTGTTCGGCCATGGCCGCGTCGAACCCGTCCGTGTCCACGGAACGACCCTTTTCACGCAGGGCGTCCTGCGTCAGGTCCAGTGGAAACCCATACGTGTCGTACAATTTGAACGCCGCATCACCCGGAAGTGCCGCGTTCTCGGGCAGGCCCGCAACCTCATCATCCAGGAGTTTCAGACCACGATCGAGGGTTTGCTTGAACCGGGTCTCTTCCAACAGCAGCGTCTCTTCGATCAACGGCTGCGCCTGTCCCAACTCGGTGTATTGCGCGCCCATCAGCTGCACCAGGCTTGGCACCAGCTGATACATAACGGGATCTTTCGCCCCCAGCAGATGCGCGTGACGCATTGCGCGACGCATGATCCGGCGCAGCACATAGCCACGCCCGTCATTGGAAGGCATCACGCCATCAGCGATCAGGAAGGATGTCGCGCGCAGGTGGTCCGCAATTACCCGGTGGTGAACATTCTGGTCGCCATAGGGATCAACCCCGGTGGCATGAGCAGACGCTTCGATCAGTGTCTTGAACAGGTCGGTGTCATAGTTGTCATGGCTGCCCTGCAGCAGCGCGCCGATCCGTTCCAGCCCCATTCCGGTGTCGATCGACTGCATATCCAATTCGACCATCGAGCCATCTTCGAACTGCTCGTTCTGCATGAAAACGATGTTCCAGATTTCGATGAACCGGTCGCCGTCTTCGTCGGGCGATCCCGGAGGGCCACCCCAGATGTGATCGCCATGGTCGTAGAAAATCTCGGTACACGGTCCACACGGACCGGTCGGGCCCATCTGCCAGAAATTGTCGCTGGTGGCGATGCGGATAATCCGGTCTTCGGGCACGCCGACCTTTTTCCAGATCTTAAACGCCTCATCATCCGTGTGATACACCGTTGCCAGCAGACGGTTCTTGTCGATGCCGAATTCTTTGGTGATCAACTCCCACGCAAAAGGGATCGCTTCGTGTTTGAAGTAGTTGCCGAACGAAAAATTGCCCAGCATTTCAAAGAATGTGTGGTGACGCGCGGTATAGCCAACGTTGTCCAGATCGTTGTGCTTACCGCCGGCGCGCACGCATTTCTGCGCAGTCGTGGCGCGCTGATAGTCACGGGTTTCAACGCCGGTGAACAGGTTCTTGAACTGCACCATGCCCGAGTTCACGAACATCAATGTCGGGTCATTGCGCGGAACCAGCGGGCTGGACGCGACAATTTCATGCCCCTGTTTGGCAAAATAATTCAGAAAGGTTGAGCGGATATCGTTCAGCGTGGGCATAAGGCTCTCTCGGCGCGCAATCTCAGTGTTCTGAAATGGTTTATCCCCGTCCCCAAGGATAGTCCACAAAGATAAGTCGGCTGTGTTTTTGAAGGGCTGGAAAACCCCTTAACAAGAACAGCACACACCGATTAAACAAGATCAACGTATACAGAACGAATTAAGGCGGCCACGCGGACCGCCTTGTTTCGAGTATTCTCAGCTCTTGCAAAACCGGGGGATTTCTGCGGCCCCCGACTGCATCTGTTACGCCTCGAGGATGTCGTCTTCTTCGGCGGCGCCGGGTGGCATGTCGAACTCAAGACCATGCGCGGCCCGAATCTTGTCTTCGATATCCAGCGCAATACGGCTGTTGTCGCGCAGGTATTGCTTGGCATTCTCACGCCCCTGCCCGATCCGTTCGTCGCCATAGCTGAACCACGAACCCGATTTCTCGACCACGCCAGCCTTGACGCCGAGATCCAGCAGCTCACCCATCTTGCTGATGCCTTCGCCATACATGATGTCGAATTCCACCTGCTTGAAGGGCGGCGCCACCTTATTCTTGACGACTTTCACACGCGTCTGGTTGCCGACAACTTCGTCGCGGTCTTTGATCGCGCCAATACGGCGAATATCCAAACGAACCGAGCTGTAGAATTTCAGCGCGTTACCACCGGTCGTAGTTTCGGGGCTGCCGAACATAACGCCGATCTTCATCCTGATCTGGTTGATAAAGATCACCATGCATTTCGAGCGGCTGATCGAGCCTGTCAGTTTACGCATCGCCTGGCTCATCAAGCGGGCCTGCACACCGACACTGCTGTCGCCCATGTCGCCTTCCAGTTCCGATTTCGGCGTCAAAGCCGCAACTGAGTCGACGACGACCATATTCACCGCACCCGAACGCACCAGTGTATCGGTGATTTCAAGCGCCTGTTCGCCCGTGTCAGGCTGCGAGATCAGAAGTTCATCCAGATCAATACCCAGCTTGCGGGCATATTGGGGGTCTAGCGCGTGTTCGGCATCCACGAATGCACACACACCGCCACGTTTTTGCTGTTCTGCAATACAATGCAGCGTCAGCGTGGTCTTACCCGAGCTTTCCGGGCCATAAATCTCGACAATCCGGCCCATCGGCAGACCACCAATACCCAGCGCGATATCCAAGCCCAGAGACCCGGTCGAACTTGATTCGATGTCCTGCTTGGAATCTTCGCCCAGCTTCATGATCGAGCCTTTGCCGAACTGCCGTTCGATTTGCGCCAGCGCGCTATCCAGAGCCTTTTGCTTGTCTGCGTTTTTCTTGTCGCTCATTGTCAGAAGATCCGCCATTGTCCTGTCGCCTTCTCTTTTGTCACACCCATGATCGGGCGGCAATCACTGCTTTGTTCGCCTCTTGTTCCTTATGGGACCAAAAAGAGAACATTTCAACTAAAACCTACAGTACTTACTGTTCTGCAATTGTGTTAAAGAGTCGTTTACGCCAATCTGCGCCTGTCAAATATCTCGGTGAGGGGCGAATAAATGCTTGTTTTCTATAAGGAACGCCTTGCGTTTCTGGCAGTTCCAAAAACCGGCAGCACAGCCTATCACACCGCACTGAGCGCGCGGGCCGACTTTGTCGTCACGGGCCCGCCCGAATTGAAACATGCGCCGGTGCGTCGTTACGACAGGTTTTTTCAGAACATATTCCGCAAAATGTATGACACCGAGATGGAAATCATGGCCGTTGTGCGCGAACCTATCGACTGGCTCGGCAGTTGGTACAAGTACCGCAGCCGGGACGACCGCGTCGGGCATCCGCATTCAACCCGCGACCTGAGCTTTGATGATTTTGTGCAAGGTTACATGCAAAACCCCCGCCCGGAATTCGCAGATGTCGGCAGTCAAAGCCAGTTTTTCCGTACCCGTAACAACGGTTTCGGTGCGACGCATGTTTTTAAGTACGAAAATCAGGACGAAATCCTGAACTTTCTGCAGGACCGGTTGAACATGGAAATCACCCTGCAGCGCGAGAATGTCTCACCAAAGCGCGACCTATTCTTGTCGCCGGAAACGGAAAAGAAGTTCCGTAAACACCACGCCGTCGAATTTTCTTGCCACGAAGCGGCGGTTTAGTCAGTTCAGTTGGTTAAACACAGCCTCGGTCAACTGCGTCAGAGAGAACGGCTTGGGCAAAAAAGTGGAATTCGCAATCTCGGGGCCTGAGTCACCAAAGGCACCTTCGGTATAGCCAGACATAAAGATCACCCGCACATTCGGTCGGGTCTCCATCGCTTTGCGCACCCAGGTTGGCCCGTCCATGCCGGGCATAACCACATCTGTCACAAAAGCATCCACATGCACCGACCCGTCCTCCAGCAGGTGCAGCGCCTCTTCGGCGGACCCGGCTTCGAGCACGGTGTAGCCCTTCAATCGCAATGCACGCGTGGCAAAGGCCCTAACCGGGGCCTCATCCTCGACCAGCAGAACTACGCCTTCACCCTGCCGGGACGTCGGGTTTTCCGGAAGGCTGGAGATGTCCTGGTCGATTTTCTGCGGTGCGGTTGAAACCGGCAGATACACGGTAAATTCGGTTCCCTTGCCCTGAATGCTATCGACAAAGATGAACCCTCCGGTCTGCTTGACGATGCCGTAAACCGTCGACAATCCAAGGCCGGTCCCCTCGCCGGTGCGCTTGGTCGTATAGAATGGCTCGAACACTTTTTGCAGCTTGTCCGCTGGGATACCGGTGCCACTATCGACCACTTTAACAGTGACATATTCGCCGGGTTGAACCGTTGCACGATCCCGCCGGAACGGTTCGGTCAGAGATACGACCTCGGTCTCGATACGTACCTCGCCACCTTCGGGCATCGCATCCCGTGCGTTCACGACTAGGTTCATAAACACCTGCTCGAGCTGCCTTTTGTCTGCGCGCACAGGCTTCAGCACGGGATCATGGCTTAACGTTAGGCGAACCTTTTCGCCCACCAGGCGGTTCAAAAGATGGATCAGGTCGGAAATTGTGTCGCGCAGGTCCAAAACCTCGGGCTGCAGGGTCTGCTTGCGCGAGAAGGCCAGAAGTTGACTGACCAGCGCTGCGGCCCGGTTGGCGTTCTGGTTGATCTGAACCAGGTCACCGTAGTTTGGATCATTCTGATCTTGCCGCAGCAGCAATAGATCGCAATGCCCCGAAATCGCAGTCAGAAGGTTGTTAAAATCATGGGCCACGCCGCCCGCCAATTGCCCGACAGCCTGCATTTTTTGCCCCTGCACGAACTGAGCTTCCAGAGTCTTCAGCTCGGTCGCATCATTCAGGACAGCGATCAGACAAATCCGTCCCTTGCACGTCACCCGGTTCAGTGTGACCTGCACGAAAACCTCTTTGTCCTGACGTGACAGGCGCAGAAATTCCGACCGAGGAACGGCATTCTCTTCAGTTGCAGTGCGGGTCAACCAATCCAGGATGGGATAGCCAAGCCCGTGCATGATTTCGACCACGTTCGACTTGCCCTGCTGGATCTCTCCGATCAGCTTGATCGCCATCCGGTTTGCATCCAGAATTTCCCCTTCGGGTGACAGACACATCACTGGCACGGGCAGTTCAGCGAATGGGGCATCGCCCCCGGTTGGACCCGTAGAAATCATTGGCAACAAAAGCAGATCGCGCACAGTGCCCGAGCGGGACAGCTCGGACACGGTCACAGGCACCTGCCCGTCCAGGGTTTCAACAAGCGAGATTTCACCCGGTTGCGGGATGTCCTTGGGAAATATCTTACTCATAACGTCGGGCCTGTGACCCAGAATGGCCTCTGCCATTCCATTCACCCGCAGAATTGCTCCGTTACGACCCTCTGCCAGCACCGGAACAGGGGCGTCATCCCATTGCCCGCCTTCATCCAGAAGGAACCGCCAGCAGAACACATCCTGCCCCACGCTGAACACCGAGATCGGGATTGTCGAGCCAACGGTCACGATATCTTCACGGGCGCGTTCGTGGATTTCCGCGATGGATTGCAAGCGCAGCAGGATCGCTGCGGGATTAGCGAATCTGGATTTCAGGCATTGCTGCAATCGCGCACCTGGAAAAGCGTTTAACTGTGCCTTTGCACGTGTGTTCGCACTCAGAATATCGCCATTTGCGTTGGCGATCACTGTCGGACACAAGTCCTGTTCGGAGAAGACGGCCATCACTTCTGCCGAATTACGCGCCGTTCGGTCGGCCGTGAATCCCCAAAAAACAACCAGTAGGCCGGCGGCCAGTAACGACACACCAGCAACAACAAGGCCCGTATTCCAGGCGGTCGGCAAAACTTCTGTCAACGGTGTTAAACTCAACAATGTGCCCAGAACAACGAGTGGCACAAGGCGCGAGAAGGCCGGTGTTTTTCGCGAGGTCGGTTCAGATAAGATCTCTGCAGTGTCGGACATAAACAACTCAGGTCAAAAGGCTTTGTCACACTCAGCCCGAATTTGGTTAACGACCCCTTAAGGACAGCGGAAACTTCTACCTAAGGTTGTTATTCAATGACGCGCTATCGCGTCAAGTGCGACGTAAAGAACCCGTCTGCACCGTGTGTCACAAGCCACGAATTTCGCAGCGTTTCGGTCCAATCAGGATTCAACTTCAGAAATCCGTCGACAATACCGCCGTTTTCATCATCCAACATGGAACAGGTCGCATAGGCTAGAATTCCACCCGGTCCAATCAGTTGAGCAGCGGAATTCAGGATGTCGGACTGAAGTACATTCAGCGCGTTCAACCCCTCTTCGGACAGCGCCCACTTGCCTGCCGGGGCACGCCGCCACGAACCGCTGCCCGAGCATGGCGCATCCGTAAGGACAATATCGAACGGAGCCTGACGGGCCACATCTTCCGGCTGCAGGCAGGTAACACGCACACCAGCCCGTTTTGCCCGCGTCGGCAGATCGCGCATGCGCCCTGCATTCACATCATGCGCAAAGACCTCGACACCCGAATGGGCCGCCAGAGCCAAAGACTTGCCGCCACCGCCTGCGCAATAATCCAGAACACGCAGACCTGGCTGCAGATCTAGCGCTGCAACCACGGCTTGGCTGGCTGCGTCCTGCAATTCGACCAGACCTTCGGAATAGGCGCGGCTTTGGGCAACTTTTCGAGCCCCTTCAGTGACCTCTAGGGCGGTTTCACACGCCGGATGGTCTTGCGCGCTGATCCCGTCAGCACTCAAAGCAGCAATCGCACCAGCCCGATCGGTTTTGGCAAGGTTAGCCCGCAAATGAACAGGTGCACGGGTTTGCAGTACCTGTGCCGCCGCCTCTGCTTGATCCCCGAGCGAGGTTTGAAAACGCGGCCAGAGCCATTCGGGGATGTCGCAACGCTCGGCATCCGAGCCGAACGCGCACGGCGCATCGGCGGCAGTTAACGGCTCTGGCGAATATCGTTCGCCTGTAAACAGCGTCTCTGGATCACCGCCGGTTGACCGGATCGAACCGTTCATCAACCCGCGCCCGGTTTCTGCCCCGCCCAAGGCCGAGAATGACCGTTTGCAACGCAGCGCTTCGAACACGTGATCGCGCACGGCGGCCCGGTCTTTCGAGCCTGCAAACCGGCTGCGGCGCGCCCACCCCGTCAAAGCCTTTTCAACCGGTGCCCCTGCGAGGATATCATCAAGGATTTCAATCGAAGCCTGAACGCGCGCTGCTGGGGTCATAAGTTATTTCCGATTTCTCTGCTAAGCTCAAAAAACGCAAAACGGCGCCCGCGTAGGGGCGCCGTGCTGCAAACTCTGTTGCGTCACATCACCCGGTAGTTCGGGCTTTCACGCGTGATCTGGACGTCATGCACATGGCTTTCTTTCAGGCCAGCGCCGGTGATTTTGACGAAGTTACAGTTCTTGCGCATTTCTTCGACGGTTGCGCAGCCGGTATAACCCATCGCCGCGCGCAGGCCGCCAACCAGCTGGTGAACCACCGCACTGGCCGATCCTTTATAAGGCACCTGCCCTTCGATCCCTTCGGGAACCAACTTGTCGCTGGCCGCGTCTTTCTGGAAATAGCGATCCGCCGACCCGCGCGCCATGGCGCCAAGGCTGCCCATACCACGATAGGATTTGAATGAACGGCCCTGATACAGGATCACCTCGCCCGGGCTTTCATCCGTTCCCGCGATCATCGAGCCAACCATCGCACAGGACGCGCCTGCCGCAATGGCCTTGGCGAAATCGCCCGAGAATTTGATGCCACCATCAGCGATGACCGGAACATCCCCGGCAGCCGTCGCGCAGTCCATGATCGCCGTCAGTTGGGGTACGCCGACGCCTGCAACCATCCGGGTTGTGCAGATAGAGCCCGGCCCGATGCCAACCTTGATTGCATCCGCCCCGGCATCGATCAGCGCCTTGGTGGCCTCGCTCGTCGCTACATTGCCCGCAATGATCTGGACCTCGTTCGACAGCGTCTTGACCCGCCGCACCGCGTCCAGAACGCCTTGCGAATGGCCATGAGCCGTGTCGACAACGATGATATCAACGCCCGAATCCACCAACTGCTCGGACCGTTCGAAACCAGAATCGCCAACAGATGTAGCCGCAGCGACGCGCAAACGGCCAAGCCGGTCCTTACAGGCGGTCGGGTTCAGCACGGCTTGCTCGGTATCTTTCAGGGTCAGCAGGCCTGTCAGCTTGCCTTCGCCATCGACCACCAGCAGTTTTTCGATCCGGCGCGCTTTCATGAGGCTTTTTGCCTCTTCCAGATCTGCGGGCTCTTGCAGCATAGCCAGATTGTCTGATGTCATCATCACGTGAACCGGCGTCTCGTCCGAGGTCGCAAAGCGCATGTCGCGATTGGTCAGGATACCCACGACGCGACCGCTTTCATCGACGACCGGAAAGCCGGTAAAGTTATAGCGCTGCACCAGCGCCTTTGCGTCCGCCAGCGTTTGGTTCACGCTCAGCGTGACCGGGTTGTATACGATACCCGACTCAAATCGCTTCACGCGACGAATCTCTCGGGCTTGCTCTTCGACCGTCAGGTTCTTGTGAACAACGCCGATACCGCCTGCCTGCGCCATTGCGATGGCCATGCGCGCCTCGGTCACCGTGTCCATGGCCGAGCTGAGCAGCGGGATGTTCATCGTAATTTCACGCGTCACACGCGTGGCTGTATCCGCCGTCGCCGGCAGCACCGACGAGGACGCCGGAACCAATAAAACATCGTCAAAGGTAAGTGCCTCACGAATCTGCATCTGTTAACCCCATGCAAAAGCCCGTTTGGCGGTGACCCTATTACATGGATTTAACCTAAGGAAAAGCCCCTGACCTAAACTAGTTTCCCTTCGCTGGCCGATACCGCGACAAAAAACGACGCAAGACGTGCAAAACGTGCCGCTGAATGGCCTTTCCCTTTGCGCACAAACCCATATCTTGCCGGGCATACGCGCGAATACAAAAGGCAGGCCAAAAAATGACCACCGACCCCCTTGTCGTCTTTACTCCGTCAGGCAAACGCGGGCATTTCCCTGTGGGCACTCCGGTTCTGACCGCTGCACGGCAGTTGGGTGTGGATCTGGATTCGGTCTGTGGCGGCCGTGGGATTTGTTCGAAATGTCAGATCACGCCCAGCTATGGCGAGTTTCCTAAACACGGCGTAACCGTATCCGAGGAGGCGCTGAGTGAATGGAACGCGGTCGAACAGCGTTACGATGACAAACGCGGCTTGAAACCGGGCCGTCGTCTGGGCTGTCAGGCAACAGTTCAGGGCGACATCGTGATCGATGTCCCACCCGAAAGCCAGGTCCACCGTCAAGTTGTTCGCAAGGCCGCCACCGCGCGTGCCATTACAATGGACCCGGCAACCCGGCTGTATTTCGTCGTGGTGGAAGAGCCCGACATGCATTCGCCAACAGGCGATCTGGAACGGCTGGAACGCGCGCTGCGCGAGCAATGGAACATTGACGCCATCACCGCTGATCTTTCGCTGATGTCCAAGCTGCAACCTGTCCTGCGCAAGGGCAAATGGGAGGTCACTGTTGCCCTCCACAAAGGCCACAAGGATGAAGTGGCGCGCGTGGTCGAAATCTGGCCCGGATTGCATGAGCATGGGCTTTATGGTCTGGCCATCGACCTCGGCTCGACCACAATCGCGGCGCACCTGACCGATCTGGAAACCGGTGACGTCAAGGCGTCCTCGGGCCTGATGAACCCGCAGATCCGCTTTGGCGAAGACCTCATGAGCCGTGTGTCATATTCGATGATGAACCCTGGCGGTGATAAGGAGATGACCAGGGCCGTACGTGAGGCGATCAACGATCTGACCACCTCAATCTCTGAGGAAGCCGAGATTAACTCCGAACTGATCGTGGAAACGGTGTTCGTCTGCAATCCTGTGATGCACCACCTGCTGCTGGGTCTGGACCCGGTTGAGTTGGGTCAGGCCCCCTTTGCTTTGGCGACCTCGGAAAGCATGTCCCTGCCTGCGCGTGAGATGGACCTGACAAATATGAACCCGCGCGCGCAGGTCTATATCCTGCCCTGCATCGCGGGCCACGTTGGTGCCGACTGCGCCGCGGTGGCATTGTCAGAAGAACCGGGAAAGTCCGAAGATCTTGTGCTGATCGTGGACGTGGGCACCAACGCTGAAATCCTGCTTGGAAATACCAGCCGCGTTTTGGCGTGTTCTTCGCCCACCGGCCCGGCATTCGAAGGCGCGCAGATCAGTTCCGGCCAGCGTGCCGCACCCGGCGCTATTGAGCGCATCGAAATCGACCCTGTTACCAAGGAACCGCGCTTTCGCGTGATCGGGTCCGAAAAATGGTCCGACGAGGAAGGTTTCGATCAAGAGATTGCCACAAGCGGCATCACCGGCATCTGCGGCTCGGGCATCATCGAAGCGGTCGCTGAAATGCGCATCGCCGGACTTTTGGACGAGAGCGGCCTGATCGGGTCTGCAGACCAAACCGGCACCGTACGTTGCGTCCCCGAAGGCCGCACCCACGCCTATCTGATCCACGACGCCAGCGCCGAGGGCGGTCCGCGCATCACGGTCACGCAGGGCGATATCCGCGCCATCCAGCTAGCTAAATCGGCGCTCTATGCCGGTGCGCGCCTGTTGATGGATGAAATGAACGTCGACACTGTGGATCGCATTGTGCTGGCCGGGGCATTCGGCGCGCATATCTCAACCAAGCACGCGATGGTTCTGGGTATGATCCCCGATGCGCCCTTGAACAAAGTCTCAAGCGCTGGCAACGCGGCTGGCACAGGCGCGCGGATTGCCTTGTGCAACATTGGTGCCCGGTCCGAGATTGAGCGTGTCGTGCGTGAGATCACCAAGGTCGAAACGGCCATCGAGCCGAAATTTCAGGACCATTTCGTTGCCGCCAACGCCATTCCGCACAAGACGGACCCGTTCCCGGAATTGGCACAGGTGGTCACTCTGCCCTCGCCTTCCTTCAATGCCGGTGGCGGAGAAGAAGGCTCTGGTCGCAGACGGCGCAGGCGGTCATAGTCACCTCTGACACAAGGGAGGCGACATGCAGATCGCAAACGAGGAACAGGCTGAATACTGGGGGAAATCCCCGTCCGGTGCCAAATGGCTGACCTATGAGGACCAGCTGGATCAACTGATGGCGCCGGTCCTTGATTTGGTGCTGGAACGCGCCGAATTGAAGCCCGGCATGCGTGTTCTGGATATCGGCTGCGGTACGGGCGCAAGCGCGATCGCCGCCGCACATATCGTGGGGCCAGATGGCCATGTTCTGGCGGCCGATGTCTCGCAGCCATTTCTGGACCGCGCATCGGCACGGGCATCCGATGACGGATCGCAAAAAATCACCTTCCAGTTCGCCGACGCCCAGACCCACGCGTTTGAAGCAGCGGACCGAAATGCCATGATCTCGCGATTTGGGGTCATGTTTTTTGAGGATACGGTTGCCGCCTTTGCCAACATGACCCGCGCGCTTAAACCCGGCGGGACGATGACCTTTGCCGCCTGGGGGCCATTGCCCGGAAACCCATGGTTCAGAGTACCCCACATCGCGGCCACTGAACGGCTGGGCACGCCGCCCAAGGTCGACCGGAATGCACCAGGCCCCTTGGCGTTTCATGATCGTGAGCGGGTTACCGGGTTGCTGGAAAAGGCAGGCCTAAGCAATGTTCACGCGGATTCCGTTGACCTAATGCTGCACTTTCAAGGCTCTTTGCTGGATTGCGCAGCCCTGTGCACCCGCGTCGGCCCCGCCGCCCGCGTTATCTCTCACTTCGATGGAAAACCCGAGGACGTGACAGCGATCCAACACGCCGTCGCAGAAGCGTTTCACCCCTTTGCCAAAAATGGTGCGGTACATATCCCGGCTGAAATCAACCTTTTTCAGGCGCGTCGCCCGGAGTAAATGACCACAGACGCACTCATGTCTAAAGCACTGATTTCTAAGCTTTTCCGATGACAAACTGAGTTCTGGAGCGGGTAGCGGGAATCGAACCCGCGCGTTCAGCTTGGGAAGCTGACAGGCTACCATTACATCATACCCGCCGCGTTATTCACCGATATCACCAGAGGCTTATCGACTTCAAGAACCCATCATCGGAAAAGCAGCACCGCCTTGTTTCGTCTCGCCGCACCCCAGCCTTCGAACAGGACAACGCACCTGGTTCCGTGAAATAGAAATACCTTCTGCCTCAACGCCAGTTGCGCTTGCAGATCGACCAGCTCCTCGAAACATTCCTTTTTCCCAAACGCTTGCTTAAGTCAGCGTCTGCCTGTGTTGGGTGACGATGTCGGCCCATCTTCGTACGTGACGAGTATCGCGATATCGCCACTAACATAGCGATCTTGTCAGGTTCCGGCGGCGGTTAGCATCAATACGAAAAAGGCCGGACACGTGGTCCGGCCTTTGTTCACTGAAACAGCGATTGGGTCAGGCGCGACGACGACGCCCGCCACCGCGACGGCCACCAACAGCGCCCGCTGCGCCGGCCTCTTCCGGGGATTTGTTGAACCGGATCCACTCACCACCATGCGGGTCATTATTGGTCAGCAGGTTGGCGGCACGGATGGCTTCCATTTCCTTACCGGCACGCGGTTTGGTCGAACCCAGACCAAACAGCTGACAGAAGGTTTCGTCATCCATGTCCGCAGGCAGAATGATGCCCTTGGCTTCGACCTCGGCCTTTTTCTCAGCCAGCTTTTTGGGACCCACGGGCAGCGCCACCGGGTTCATGATTGCCGACGTCATGCCTGCGCCCATTGCCATCGGCAGGAACGCGTTGTTGATCCCGTGTCGGTTTGGCAGACCAAAGGACACGTTCGAAGCACCACAAGTGGTGTTTACGCCCAGTTCTTCGCGCAGCCGGCGGACCAGCGCAAAGACCTGCTGACCGGCGGTTGCCATAGCACCGATGGGCATCACCAGCGGATCAACGACGATGTCATGCGCCGGGATGCCGAAATCGGCGGCCCGCTCAACAATCTTCTTGGCCACTTCGAAGCGCACATCCGGATCTTCGGAAATACCGGTGTCATCGTTCGAGATCGCAACAACCGGCACATTGTATTTTTTGACCAGCGGCAGAACCAGTTCCAGACGCTCCTCTTCGCCGGTGACCGAGTTCAGCAACGGGCGGCCCTCAGCAGCTTCAAGACCAGCTTCCAGAGCGCCGGGAACGGACGAGTCGACACATAGCGGCACGTCAACCAGACCCTGCACCATCTCGACGATCTTGCGCATCAGTGGCGGTTCGGTCTCGTTCGGGTTGGGGTTCGAGTTGTAGACAACGCCCGCGTTGATATCCAGAACGGTTGCGCCTGCAGCAACCTGCGCCAGCGCGTCTTTTTCGACGGTCGAGAAATCTCCGGCTTCCAGCTCGGCCGCCAGTTTCTTACGGCCCGTCGGATTGATCCGCTCACCGATCACGCAGAACGGTTCGTCAAAGCCCAGAACGGCAGTTTTTGTTTTTGATTCTACGACTGTACGGGTCATGTCCGTTCCTCAGGAGTTTACAGGCTTTGCCGAAGCGCCGCCGTTATTGATGGCCCAGTTGGCGTTGGTCTTGATGCCGCCAAGCGGGAAGAAATGTACGTTGGTGATGTTGAAATCCGGGTTGGCCGCTTTGTGGTTGGCCAGCTCGGTGATCACATCGGTCGGCTCATAAGGCAGCAGCAGCTTGGATACATCCATCGCACGCTTTTGCAGGACCTTCAGCGACGGGCCAACACCGCAGGCGATGGCGAACTTGATCAGCGTCTGCAGCTTGGCCGGACCGGCGATACCGATATGGATCGGAATATCGATACCAGCTTCTTTCAGACTGTCGGCCCATTCGATGATCGGTTTGGCTTCAAACGCAAACTGTGTTGCCAGCGCCATTTCGGCATCCGTGGTCTCGCTGAAATTCTGCTTCCAGCGCAGCGCGTCGTCGACATTCTTGGTCGAGCCGTCGGGGTCGATATCCTTGTTGCCTTCAGGGTGACCCGCGACGTGCAGACGCTTGAAGCCCGCCTTGTCGAACAAACCACTTTCCAGCAACTGCATCGAGCTGTCGAAATCGCCGTGTGGGTTGGTAACACCACCGGCCAGCAGCAATGCCTGATCAACGCCCGCTTCGCCCTGATACATAGAAATCCAGTTTTCCAGCGTGGCGGCATCCTTGATGATCCGCGCAGGGAAGTGCGGCATCACCGGATAACCTTCGTCAGCGATCCGCTTGGCGGTCTTGACCATATCCTCGATGGGCGTGCCTTCGATATGAGCGATGTAAACGCGCGTACCTTCGGGCAGCAACGCGCGGAAATCTTCGACCTTTTCGGCGGTGCGCGGCATCACCTCAATCGAATAGCCTTGCAAAAAGGCTTCGACGGTCGGGTTTACAGGGCCGTTTTCGACCGCATCACGTTTCTTGAAGTTCAGCAAAGCCATTGCGGCCTCCCATAGATGTCTCGGGCTCATGCCCAACCGTCATTGGCGATCAGGACTTTGATGCGGTCCTGATCGTATTCCGTTTCCAAACGCGTGGCTTCGGCCTCGGCAATCTCGGACGGGTCGCCGTCGACTGCATAGGGGGCGGCCTTGCGCCATTCGGCCAGATAGGCATCGCTATCCTTGGCGTTCACCTTCATGGCCGCGCGGTCGATGGCTTGTTCGAACCGTTCCTCTAATTGCCGCTTTGCGCCACGACGGCCTTTGCCGACGATGACTTGGGCGGGAATGTCGCGCCAGTAAACAATGGTGACGTCAGGCATTGCGTTTGATTCCTCCTAACCAGATGGACCGGTTCTAAACGTCTATGTGGGGGCAAGTCGGTCGATTTTCGACACACGGCGCATTTCCAGCGACGTTTTTGCCCACGATGGGATACCGGGGTTGTAACGAAGACTGAACCAAACGCGCATATCAAAATTCTCATCACTTTAATGAGCGTCTTGCACGTCGCATATCCGCGACCTATGGTCGGGGTAACTCGAAAATCGGAGGGCGTTCAAGATGGCGCCCAAGCGTCCCAAAGGTGCGGGCGCGTTCCCGAAGGCGGTCGAAAGCCCCGCGCCGGCAAGACCAGATCCAGATGCGTTATATGCGGCGCTGGATTTGGGAACCAATAGTTGCCGCATGTTGATAGCCCAGCCTAAGGCAAGTGGCTTTCATGTGGTCGACAGCTTTTCCAAATCCGTGCAATTGGGCGCGGGTTTGGAACGGACCGGACGGTTGTCCCGGTCCTCGATGGCGCGCACCATTCAGGCATTGCGCATCTGTCAGCAAAAGCTGAAACGCAATAAGGTCAGACGGATGCGTCTGGTCGCGACCGAAGCGTGTCGGCGTGCGAAAAACGCCCGCGAATTTATCCGGCAGGTCAAACGCGAAACCGGACTGACGCTCGAGATTATCCAGCCCGAGGAAGAGGCGCGCTTGGCCGTGATCTCTTGCGCGCCGCTGGTGTCCACCAAGACCGATCAATTGCTGGTCGTGGATATTGGTGGCGGATCAACAGAACTGGTGTGGATCGACATCTCGTCGGTCCCGCGCCGGGACCGTCCAGCAGCGATCATGCGGTTGCATCACGGGTTTCACACCACCGACAGCCCCTTCCCTGCGGCGAAAGTCGTCGACTGGATCAGCGTTCCTCTGGGTGTTGCAACGCTGCGCGATCAGTTCAACGACGTCGAAGATGACTCGGCCCGCTTTGCTCTGATGAGTTGGTTTTTCGAAGAAAACCTTGCCGATTTCGCGCCCTACAAGGACGAACAAGCCCGCTTGGGGTTCCAGATCGTCGGCACCAGCGGCACGGTAACAACCGTTGCGGCCTCGCACCTTGGACTCAAGCGCTATGACCGGACCAAGGTCGATGGTTTGCGCATGACCAGCGATCAGATTGACAAAGTCATACGAGGGTATCTAGAACTCGGCCCTCAGGGTCGCCGACGTGATCCCCGGATTGGGGATGACCGGCAGGCGCTGATCATGTCCGGCTCGGCCATTTTGCAGGCGCTGTTAAGATGCTGGCCCACCGATCGCCTTTCCGTGGCGGACCGGGGGCTGCGCGAAGGCCTGCTTTATGCGCAGATGAGCGCGGACGGCGTACTGGAAGACGGACCGTTCTGATGGCGAAGACACCAAGTGGCAAAAACAACTCGGGGCGCGGGCAGCGTGACCTGAAGGTCAAGGTAAAGACTGCACGCGGGCGTAAGCTCAGCTCGACCCGTTGGCTCGAGCGGCAGCTGAACGACCCCTATGTGAAACGTGCGCAGGTCGAAGGGTACCGTGGGCGCGCAGCGTTTAAGATATTGGAGCTGGACGAAAAGTACCGGTTCCTCGTGCCGGGTGCACGTGTCGTCGACCTGGGCTGTGCGCCGGGTGGATGGCTACAAGTGGCAGTCAAACGTGTGAACGCGCTGGGCGAACGTTCCGGCAAACGGATCGGAACAGTTCTGGGTGTCGACCTGCAAGAGGTTGAACCGGTCGCAGGTGCCGAGGCACATGTGCTGGACTTCATGGAAGACGATGCCGACGACAAGGTCAAAGAGTGGCTGGGCGGCAAGGCTGACGTGGTGATGTCCGACATGGCTGCGTCGGCATCTGGGCACAAGCAAACCGACCACATGCGCATCATGGCTCTGTGCGAAACGGCGGCCTATTTCGCCTTTGACGTTCTGGAAGAAGGCGGCACGTTCGTTGCCAAGGTTCTGGCCGGTGGCGCCGAAGGCGATCTGCAGAAGCTACTGAAGCAGAAATTCGACAAGGTTGCGAATGTAAAACCACCCGCGTCGCGCTCGGACAGTTCCGAGAAGTTCGTGGTCGCAACCGGGTTCCGCGGCTAGATCAGTCGTCCAAGGAAATCCGATCCTCGGTCAGCACCTGTTCGCGCAGTGAAGCGGCGGCAATACCTTGCAGCAGCAATGCTTCGCCGTGATTGATGTATTCCGGTGGTCGGGCCCGCAATGCCTCGATCCGTTGCGACAAAGCCAGTGGCTTTTTCAGCTTGGACGTGTGGACCGGTTTGAGAAACATGTGTCACCTATAAGCTGGGGCAATTCTTGCCTCAACTTGATCGGTAACTATGAAATTTGCCGGGAAAATGACGGAAACCGGGCCAAGCCGTGCCGTTTCAGCGGCCCAGTTGTTGCTTCAACTGCAAAAGGTTCGGGTCCTCTGGGATGATCTCTAACCCCTGCTCCAGAACATCGCGTGCGGCCTGAGGCCCACGATTGATCTGCGCCAGTTGCACCAACATTGGCCAGGCTTCGGCGCGTTGCGGGTCAAGGGCAACCACCTCTTGAAACGCCCGCTCAGCAGCCGGCGCATTGCGGAACGTCAGGGCCATCCCGCCAAGCACAAGATGCGTTTCAGGAAAATCCAGACGGTTGGAAATCGCTGCCTGCCACTCAGACATACCCTGCCCCGACAATTGCTGCTGTTCCGTGGTCAGGGCCTGCGGTGGAATGTTCAGAAACTCTTTTGCCGCCGAAATGCGGACGTTTTTCAGCGGGTCGGACAGCAGCGGCTCAAGCCGTTGAACTTGATCAGGCAAGCCGGCCTGACGCTGCAGCGGAGCCGCATTTGCACGAACCAGAGCGTCTTCGTCCACCAACAGCTCTGCAGTTCTGGCCGCCACGTCCGCGGAGCCAAAAGGTTGCAGCAGATAGGCTGCCGTGGCGCGCACGATGCCGGGTTGATTAGGGTCGGTTGCGATGTCCAATAGCTCGTCTGGCCCATCCGCGCGACCGAGCGTTGCTGCCTGAAAGGCCGACCCGAAATGCGGCTCTCGATGCGCGCTGTCCGGAAACCAGACTTCGATCTGCTGGGCGGCCCATGTCTGATCCTGATCCGAATGGCAATCCGTACAGGCATCCTGCCCAAGCCCCAAATCAGGACGCGGTACACGGAAGCTGTGATCGCGCCTGCCG
The DNA here is from genome assembly GCF_003318255.1 of Ruegeria sp. A3M17. Lineage (GTDB taxonomy): Bacteria > Pseudomonadota > Alphaproteobacteria > Rhodobacterales > Rhodobacteraceae > Ruegeria. Next base: position 208,266 of record NZ_QOCF01000018.1, on the reverse strand, counting down.
TCGACACCCATATAGACACGCTCGATCATATGGCAGGACTTGCACTGCGCACCCTCGCTATTCTCTGGGTGATTGTGATGTTCCGGCGCGTCGTACTCTTTGGCAGTCAGAGTTGGAAACTTGGGATTCGCGGCAGGCGAGTGACACTGCGTACACACCCCGTTTCCATCTGCCCTCAGACTCGCGCTATGCGGCTCGTGACAATCCATGCAACCCACGCCGCGGTCATACATCTTGGATTGCAGGAACGAGCCGTAAACATAGACCTCATCCGAAATCTGACCATCCGGGTGGTACAACCCCGGACGCAGGACCGCCAGATTATAAGCGTCATGATATGGCGTTCCGGGCAGCGGGTTGCCATCTCCATGCGCCTCACGACGGGAATGACACCCGGCGCATTGCTGAATCTCGGCCTCGGTCTGGCCTTCACCCCAATCCATCAGGAACCCGATGTCGCCCAGACCCTGCGGCAGGCTTTGCCCCCCGACCCAATCGATATGCGCAGAACCCGGGCCATGGCAGCTTTCGCACCCGACCCCGATCTCGGCCTGGACTGAATCATATGTTCTGGTTTCAGCATTGTACTGTTTTTCAAAACCGGTCGCGTGACATTCCGCACACCGCGCATTCCAGTTCTTGTAGGGTCCGGTCCAGTGCAACCCGTCATCCGGCGGCAAATCCTGATCGGGATAAAGGTGAAACCACTGTTTGTTCCCGGTATCCCAGACGACATCAAAACTCTGCAATCGACCGGGTTCTGTTTCGAACAGGTATTGCTGCAACGGCTCGATGCCGACGACGGAATGGACGCCGTATTCGGTGGCCACCCCATCCTTTTCCGTGACTTTTGCACTCAGCGCGCCTTTTGTGTCGGTGAATTCTACTGACATCCCGTCATGGTCGAACCGCGTTCCGTCAAAATCGGCAACAACTGCCCCGTCTTCAACTTCGGTCCAAGCCAGCGCGTGATGAGATTTGGACCACGCTGCCGCCTCGTCCTTGTGGCATTCGGCACATTGATCCGACCCAACATAGGTCGGAGTCTGGCCAAAGGCAGCCACAGGCACAAGCAGCCCGACGCAAAACGTCAGAAATTTCACTGAGAACCCCGATCCAAATTGTCTTCCAGATCCATCAAAGCGCCGTTGTATTCGGCGCCAAGGATCAGAATTGCCGCGCACAGGTACAAAAAGATCAGCGCCGCCATGACGCCAGCCAAACCGGCATACGTGGCGCTGTAGCTGGCGAATTGCGCGATGTAGATCGAGAACCCCCACCCGCCTGCGGCCCACAAGGCCAACGTCAGTACGACACCCGGCAGGATTTGCATAAGTTTGTGCCGCCGCGTCGGCAGGATCAGATGCGCCAACAGGACAGTGCCTGCCGGAACCGCAACCGTAAAGGTCCAGCGCAACCGGTCCACGGACAACCAATCCGAGACGTTTACATCAGTCTTCTCGCTCACCAATTGGGTGTAGGCAGGCAAAACAACTTCGACCGCAGCAATGCCCAGAATGGCAACGCCACCAACGATCACCAGCCCCAGGCACAGCAACCGGGTTTTCCAGAACGGCCAGACATCGCTGTCATGATAGGCCTGGTTCATGGCTGCACGCACCGCCATCACGCCGTTCGAGGCGAAGAAGATCGCCAATAGACCACCCAGAGTTATGACCCCCGAGCCGGATTCCTGGAGGACGGCCCGCAATTCAGCCACGATTGGCCCCGCGACATCTTTGGGCCACGCCCCAAACACAAGCTCGATCAGTTCATCAGTGACATAGCCCTCGGACAACGAACCCGCCAAAGCCACAGTGAACAACACAAATGGAAACAAGGCCATCATCAGAGACATGGCGACGTGGCTGCTCATCACGAACCCGTTTTTGTTGCCGAATCGTACAACGGCCAGCCACAGGGCCTGAACCGGTCGACCAACGAAAGGAATCACACGTGCGCTCATGCGCTCAGCCTAACCCGCCTCGGCTTTGCTCTGAAATGGCAAATCCCTTCGAGGCATAAATTATCTCGCCCAAATATCTGGACACATTGCAAAATCCTGCCCAGCTGTGCAGGATCATCTTCCAGAGCGACCACCAATCGGTGTAACGTGCCACGCGGCATCAGAGGCGGGTTAAGCGATGACTTTGGAACCTGATCAGAACACGGGCGGCCCGCGGCTGAGGCTGTCGGTTGTCCGGGACACGACAATTGTTGCCACGCTGATTGTGCTGGGACTTTACGCGGGCTCGGCATTCTTGATCCCGCTGACCATGGCTTTGTTGATCAACGTTTTGATTATCGCGCTGAGCGACCGGGTAATCTCGATGGCCCGGGTGCCCGTCTGGCTGGCCAACATCGCCGCAGTTACAGTTGTTTTGGCTGGCTTGTTCGTGATCATGTACATCCTCGGCAGCCAGGCGACGCAGTTCGCCCGATCCATAAGCACGTATGAAACCCAGTTCGACGGCGCCGTGAACCGGGTCACGGGGCTGGTTGGCAATGACGTCACCACCTTCATCCGCGACAATCTGGTCAGTATCGACATGTCCTATGTCGCGCGTGTGTTGCTCAGCAGTGCCACATCGCTGCTGAACCAATTTTTCCTGATCAGCCTGTACGTGGCCTTCCTGATGGCCGAGCGTCTGGCATTTCGCAAAAAGATACAACTGGCTGCGGGCAATCCCGAAACCGGGGCCGAATTCACCACAATTCTGGATGCGATCACCGACAGCCTGCAGCGCTATGTCGGGGTAAAAACCTTCATAAGCCTTGTAACGGCGGGCATCAGTTACTCAGTCTTCAAGGCGCTTGGGCTTGAATATGCCGAAACATGGGCCGTGCTGACCTTTGCGCTGAACTTCATCCCGTCCATCGGTTCGATCATCGCGGTGATTTTTCCGGCCATGATTGCGCTGGTTCAATATGAAACAATTGGGCCTTTCCTGATCATCGTGCTTGGTTGCGGCACCATCCAGTTTCTGATCGGCAATTTTGTGGACCCCGCCTTGCTGGGCCGATCGCTGAACATGTCTACGTTTCTGGTGATCCTCGCGCTGACGTTCTGGACAACCGTTTGGGGGCTGATCGGTGCGTTCCTGAGTGTTCCGTTGACTGTCTGCATTCTGATCATCTTCAGCCATATTCCTGCGCTTAGACCGGTGGCTATTCTGATGTCTCTTGATGGCCGCCTTGGTGATGACAACGTACCCCCACGGACCCAATAATCTGTGCAAAATCCGATCTTCATAGGGTCAGAGATCTATCGCCATTCGACCTATGGCTCAAAACACCCGCTGGCTATACCGCGCGTCTCCACCGTCATGGACCTGTGCCGCGCGCTGGGCTGGATCAATTCGGAAAATTACAGGGTCAGCCCCCGCGCAAAACCCGGCGCGCTGCACCGCTTTCACACGCCGGACTACATAGATGCGCTGCAGACCGCGGAAAAAGCTCAAAGCGTCTCGGATGACGTACGCTCGACCTATGCGCTAGGCACACTGTCCAACCCGGTATTCCCCGAGATGTACCGACGCCCTGCGACCGCGGCCGGAGGATCCATGTTGGGTGCCGAACTGATCCGCGATGGCGGCATTGTTTACAATCCTGCGGGCGGAACACATCACGGCCTGCCCGACCGTGCCAATGGGTTTTGCTATCTGAACGACCCGGTGCTGGCGATCCTGACGCTGTTGCAAATGGGTTTGGACCGGATTGTCTACGTCGATATCGACGCGCATCACTGCGACGGGGCCGAGGCCGCGTTTCAGCGTTCGGACACGGTTCGGATGATTTCCATTCATGAATCCCGACGGTGGCCGTTCACCGGCAGGCTTGATGATGATGCAGGCGGCGCGGCGTTTAACCTTCCGGTGTCCAGAAACCTCAACGATGATGAATTTGACGCCATTCTCGACCAGCTGATCCTGCCTGCGGCTGAGGCCTTCAAACCGCAAGCCCTTGTCCTGCAATGCGGCGCCGATGCGGTTGCCGAGGACCCGCTGTCGCGCCTGGCGCTGTCCAACAATTCTCACTGGAAGGCCGTCGCCGCACTGAAAGTTCTTGCGCCCCGCGTTCTGGTCCTGGGCGGGGGCGGATATAACCCGTGGTCGGTTGGCCGGTTGTGGACCGGTGTTTGGGCCACCTTGAATGACTTCGACATCCCCGAAGTGCTGGAGGCGGACGCGCAAGCCATCCTCGACGCATTGACCTGGAACCGGGCAGCTGGCCGAAACCCTCCGATTCATTGGCTTCGAACGCTGCGCGACGCGCCAAATCACGGACCTATCCGACCAGAACTGAAGGAAGATTTGCGCCGTCTGACTGGGCGGATTTCACAGTAGATCGGCGAAATAAAGGCTGCTAACATACCGCTGTTACGACACATTTTCTAATTACCGCACAAAATCACAAAGTCAGTTTAGAAAATTGACGCCGATTGGACCCGCCAAATGAATGCACTTAATCAGATAAATGATCTCAAAGCCCGAATGGGACAGTCCGTTATCGGACAGACTGACGTGATCGACCGCCTGCTGATCGGGATGTTGGCCAACGGAAACTTGCTGATCGAAGGGCTTCCCGGTTTGGCCAAGACCCGCGCGGTCAAGGCAATGGCCCGCAATCTGGACGCACGTTTCAGCCGGATTCAGTTCACTCCGGATCTGCTGCCATCGGACGTCACGGGGACCGAGGTGTTTCAGCAGACCGATGACGGTGGCACATTCCGATTCGAGCCAGGCCCTATCTTCGCCAATATTGTTCTCGCGGACGAGATCAACCGCGCCCCCGCCAAAGTTCAGGCCGCGTTGCTTGAAGCGATGGAGGAACGGCAGGTAACTGTCTCAGGAACCACACATAAAATGGAACCGCTGTTTATTGTGATGGCGACCCAGAACCCGATTGAACAGGAAGGCACCTATCCATTGCCCGAAGCGCAAATGGACCGGTTCCTGATGCATGTTCAGATCACCTACCCGCCGGTCGAGGATGAGGTTGAGGTGATCCGTCTGGTCCGAGGCGAAGAAATCGCGGCGGGCAAAGGCGCATCCAAAGAAACACCGCCGGCGATCCCTCAGGACGCTGTATTTGCTGCACGGGCCGAAATCGGTCAGATCCACGTATCCGACGCAATGGACCGCTACATGGCCGATCTGGTGCAGGCCACGCGAACGCCCGACGCGCTCAGTGAAGAGCTGGCCAGCTGGATCGACATCGGTGCCAGCCCGCGCGCCTCGCTTGCCTTGGACAAATGCGGTCGCGCGCATGCCTGGATGAATCAGCGCGACTATGTTGACCCGGCCGATATTCGCGCCATCGCACATGATGTATTCCGCCACCGCATCACCCTGAGCTTCGAGGCACAAGGCAGCGCCAAATCTGCGGATGATGTGATTTCGGAAATCCTGCAGCTTGTTGCGCTGCCCTGAAACCAAAGGAACGCCGCGTGTCCCAGACCGCCGCATATCCCGACGACCCACGCATACACGTTGATGCGGACTACCTGTTAAAGCTGGGTCCAAAGTCCCGCGCGATCAGCCTGTTGCCCCGCCAACCTGCCCGTTCGATCCTAAACGGCCGGCATGCCTCACGCTTGCGCGGGCGCGGTCTGAACTTTGAAGAACTGCGGAATTATCTGCCCGGGGACGACATCCGTACCATCGACTGGAAAGTGACTGCGAGGACCGGAGAGCCCCATGTTAGGGTCTATACCGAGGAACGCGACCGTCCCGCCCTTTTGCTTGTGGACCAGCGCGTTTCGATGTTTTTCGGCACACAAGTCTACATGAAATCGGTCATCGCGGCCGAAGCTGCGGCGATCGCTGCACACCGGGTGCTGGGGCAAGGCGACCGGGTCGGCGGGATCGTCTTTGGAGATTCCGATTTGGCCGAACACCGTCCCCAACGCCGACCCGCTGCCCTGACGCGGTTCCTGTCATCCGTGGGCGCGCTGAATTCAAACCTACGCGCAACGTTGCGGGATGAGCCAACCGTGGCGTTGAATGATGTGCTGAAACAGGCCGCGCGGATCGCGCATAACAATACTTTGGTGTGTGTCTTTTCCGATTTCGATGGGCTGAATGAGATGTCAGAGAAACTACTTAGCAGGCTTACCGCCTCGAATGATCTGATATTGTTCAATATTTCCGATCCCAGTTCGCGTGAACTTGCCCCGAACCTTCGGCTTACGGTGTCCGACGGCGACCGTCAGATTGAACTCGACAGCTCGGACCCTGACTTGTCGCACCGGATCAGAACAGCGCTGGAAGATCGCCTTGCCCAGCTACAGACCTGGTCGCGCCGCTATGGGTTTCCCGTTGTACCGTTGACCACGGCGGAACCGACGCTCGACCAGTTGCTCAAGCTATTTGGTCATCCCGGTGGCCGAAGATGAGCGTCGATGTCGAAGGCAAATCACTGGTCGACCTGCTGGACATGCTGGAACCTGCCCCGGTGCCCGAGCCTATTGCCATGGTACCCCAAACCTGGGGATGGGTTGTTTTGGCCATAATCCTTGCTGGGCTTATCATCCTTGGCGTTTACGCCTTTCTTCGCCACCGACAGTTGAATGCATACCGGCGTGAAGCGTTGGTCGAATTGGCCGCGTCAAACAACGACGCCGCAAAGATAGCCGAAATACTCCGCCGCGCGGCTCTGGTCGCATATCCACGTCGGAAAGTCGCTGCAATGCATGGAGAAGAATGGGCCAACTTCCTAAACCAAACCTCTGATAATGTTACCTTTACTGATGGCGCTGGCCGCCAACTTGTGGAAGCACCATACAGAGATGTAAAAGCCGATCCTGATCTCGAAAATCTCGCTCGAAATTGGATTAGATCACACAAGCGGGAAAGGACAGCGTGATGTTCTCATTTGCCGCGCCTTGGTTATTCCTCCTGCTCCCGTTGCCATTTTTAGTGTATAGGCTTGCCCCACCGTATCGCGAAAAAAGCAGCTCGATCCGCATCCCATTCTTTCGCCATGTCGCACAGGCCGCTGGAGTTGAACCCAAGTCAGGATCCGTCATTCCCCGCCGAGCACGGTTTCAGGCCGCCACAATCGCATTAATTTGGCTTCTTTTGGTAGCAGCCATGGCCCGCCCCGAAAAACTTGGTGAACCATTGGTTATCGAAAAGTCGGCGCGCGACGTGGTGCTTGCCTTGGACATTTCAGGATCAATGGACCAGCGGGACTTCACAACAACGGATGGCGCTCCAAAACAACGGCTGGCCGCGGTTAAGGATGTGCTGCGTCAATTTATTGCCGAACGCCAAGGCGACCGGATGGCTTTGATCATCTTTGGTACTCGGGCCTTTGTTCAAGCCCCTTTCACCGAAGATCTGAACAGTTTGAATGGGTTCCTGGATCAAACTCAAGTTGGCATGGCCGGTCCCAATACTGCGCTGGGGGATGCAATTGGTCTGGGCATACGCACCTTTGACTCCAGCGAGGTCGACCAGCGGCTGATGATCGTTCTGAGCGACGGGGCGGATACGTCCAGCCGAATGACGCCGGCAAACGCCGCAGCAATCGCGGCCGATAAAGGCGTCGTCATCTACACGATCGGCGTTGGTGATCCTGACGCCTCGGGCGAGGACCGGGTTGATCTGGATGCTTTGAAGGACATCGCGGACCGGACTGGCGGTGCGTATTTCTTTGCAGATGACGAAGAGGCATTGGCTGACACATACGCACGCATTGACGAACTCAATCCCCGGGTCGTGGAAACGCAAAGCTACAGGCCAAGCGAAAGTCTTGCCCATTATCCGCTTGCGTTGGCCCTGCTGACAATGCTCATCTCCATGACCGGCCAACATATCATCCAGCGGCGCCGAGGTGCAGCATGAGCGGCGCGTTGGCAGATTTCCATTTCTTGCGAGCCACTTGGCTGCTGTTCTTCATCCCTATTGCGATACTCTGGTGGGTGATGCGGCCCAAACCCAATTCGCACTCCCAATCCATAACCGGCATCGCGCCGCACCTTGCAGCCGCCCTGACCCTGGGGGCAGAAAATAAGAAGCGTGTATACCCGATAGACGTCGCGATGATCGCAGCAATCCTGGTCACCTTAGCGGCGGCCGGACCGACATGGTCACGGGCCCCGAACCCTTTGGTCGCGGACACGGCACCGCTGGTTATAGCACTGAAGGTCACGGACAGTATGGAGGAACCGGACCTGCCACCATCCCGGCTGGACCGGGCGAAGTTCAAGGTGACCGATCTAATCAATACGCGTGTCGGGGCGCAGACAGCTTTGATTGCCTACGCCGGAACCCCACACCGCGTTGCGCCCCTGACCGAGGATGCCAACATCCTGCGCCCGCTTTTGGAGGGCCTCGCGCCAACAGTGATGCCCAAACAAGGGGATGCAGCCGCAGACGCACTGGCCCTTGCTGAAACGATCCTGAGCGACAGCGAGACGCCCGGCGCAGTCTTGTTTGTTCTGGACGATCTTGACCCGTCTCAACTCGCTGCATTTGAGAATACAACCGTGCCCGTGTTCTTTCTGACAATGCTGCCGAACGGTCAAAACATCGCTCAGTTAAACGATCTGAGGACCGCGACGGTTGTTCCATTCTCTAATGATGAACGTGATGTCAGCCGCTTAGAGCGTCAAATTCAATCTGCTTACACTGCGGCGCTGGACGACGATGATCGATTGGACTGGCAGGACAAAGGGTGGTTGTTGGCCTGGCCCGCCGCGCTTTTGTCGTTGCTTTGGTTCCGGCGCGGTTGGGTGATCCGTTTGGTGTTGCTGGCTGTGTTTTTTACAGCTCCATCAGGGCCCGCAAAGGCCGATGGTTGGCGGGATTGGTTCCTGACCCCGGATCAACGGGGGCAGATTGCGATGAGCCAAAAACGCTATGCTCAGGCGGCAGAGCTGTTTGATGACCCGTATCACAAGGGGTATGCACAGCTGAAAGCAGGTCAGTACCCCGAAGCCGCTGCAGTCTTTGCCGAACTGGGCACGCCTGAGGCCGCCTTTTCCGAGGGAATGGCGCGCATTCGAAACCGCGAGTACAGGCCGGCCATAGCAGCGTTTGAAACAGCTTTGGAGCGTCGACCAGACTGGCCCGAAGCGAAACAAAACCTGGAAGTTTCGATAGCGATCCTCGAATATGTTGAAACAACCCGAGAGCAGTCGGACACAGGCGAAGAAGCGGGCATCGGGGCCGATGACACAGTCTTTGACAATGAGGCCGGGCGCGGCGAGAACACAACAATTCAGGCCCCGACCGAAGGTGGGCAGGCTATGTCTGCCGATCAATGGATCAGTACGATCGACACAGATATGCAGGACTTTCTGCGAAATCGCTTCCTGTTGGAAAATCAGGAGCAGCAGCAATGAGATACCTCATATTCCTCATGCTGTTTTTCCCGGCACAACTGGGGGCGCAGACAGGTGTTCAACCGCAGGTTACAGCCGAGGCACCGACCGATCCGGTCACTGTCGGGCAACCGGCAATCGTACGGATAAAGATACTTGTCCCCACGTTCATGCCGTCCCCGCCGGTGTTTCCGTCGCTCGAACAAGAAAACCTTCTTGTTCGCCTGCCTGAGCGTGCTTCCGGCCCAATCAGCGAAACTGTGGATGGCGAGACATGGTCCGGTGTTCAACGCAGTTATCGTCTGTATCCGCTTCAGACTGGGCCGGTCACGTTCGGCAAGCAAGAGGTTGTGGTGACTTTTGCCGATCCTGAAACGAATGCGCCAACGACGGTCAATGTCCCCCTGCCCGAACTGACCTTGGACGCCGTTGTGCCTGATGGCGCGCGCGATCTGGATCCGCTGATCCTGGCGACAGGGTTTGCGGTCGAGCAACAGATCGACGGATCAACCGAAATGGAAAACGGCGGTGCCATCACCCGACGCCTGACTGCCAAGATTGCCGGAACGACACCCTTTCTGGTGCCTGAATTGATCCCCGACACGCAGGACCCACTGCTAAGCGCCTATCCGAAAGAACCGCGTTTTACCGAAAATGAAGACCGGGGCGTTCTGTCCGGGCAGCGTGTTGATGAGATCGTCTATCTTGCGCAGCAAGGTGGCCGGACCCAACTGCCGCCTGTCACGATCCGATGGTACAATCTGGACACCAATCAGGTTGAGAGCATTGATATCGACGCGGTTGATCTTACGCTTGCGCCACCGAAGTGGCAGCCGCCGGATGCGGATACAATGGTCAGGTTGCTTGCCTTGGCGGCAGCGTTGACGCTGGTTCTGTGGGCTTTGGCACGGTTCCTTGGTCCGCGTGTCACAAGTTGGAAACAGGCACGGCACGACAAATACCAAAGATCCTCTGACTATGCGCTGGATGCGTTGAAAAAAGCCTTGCAAACGCATGATTTATCAAAGTCTTATTCTGCCTTAGAGATGTGGAAACTGCGCAGCGACACCCCCGACAAAGCCATTGGTCTGGAAAACCAACTGGCTATGATCGGGGCAGCAAAATACTCATCCCGCACCGACTCAAGCCCCAAGGATTGGGCTGCGGCATTGTCCGAACTCAAGGGTATGAAACAGACGGAACACCGCCCTCGGAACCCGTTACCGCCGCTTAACCCGTAAGGTCAGCACTGGCAGGCGGCGATCAGCTTGCGCCTGTCTTTAAGGCGTACGCGGCCATACCCAAGCTCGATCAATCCCAGCTCTACCAAGTTGTGCAATTTACGGTGTAGCGTAGGCAACGACACTGCCACCATTTCGGCCAGTTCATCCTGTGAAACTACGATCCACCCATCGGATTTTGAGGCCCCTTCATCCAGGTGCAAAAGGCGCAGAACCAACCGCTTTTCCGCCCCGGTCACTGCCAGATTTGCCATGATGCGCAGCGCAGTTTGCATGTTCTCATGCGATAAAGCATAGAAATCTCGAACATATTCGGGATTGTCACGAACAAGTCGGTCCAGGCGCCGAGACGGAAAAAACAATGCCCGCGTTTTCTGTGTCGCAACAACACTTACCAGTCGGTTGGACTCGGCGAACAACGCAAGATCACCGATCCAGAACCCACCACCCTGTCTGTGGACAACGAAGTCCTGTCCATCATCCGCAGGTGCAGTGATTTGAACGGAACCTCCTAAAACCGCAAAGACCCCGTTGGCGGGATCTCCGTAGTTATACAGCGCCTCACCCTCATCGAAGGATTTTGCGACCCCGCAGGCAAGCAAATCCGATTGAAAGCTTGCGCCTCGCGCCCCGAACCACCCTGACGCAAGCAGCACCTGTCAGTCACGCGGATTTTCAAACATTAGTATTCATCAATCTCATCATATGATAGGTTTCCGAGCATTGTCATAGCCTAAGGTAAGGCTATTCGATTCTCGACGTAATGTGAATTTTTCCTATCGGGAATCAATATGTTGTTGGCGGAAAAGATAATCGCCGTCATCAATTACTTTTAGATCAACGGATCATTAAGATCCGGCCAATTCAGGAGTAAACCATGTCACCACCCCTTTCGATTGCAGATAGTTGGCGCGGTACATTGCGCAAATTCGCCGTAGCTTCCGTCGCAGTTGCGCTGGCCCTGCCCGCCTGGGCCCAGGATCAAAAGCCCAATATTCTTGTGATCTGGGGCGACGACATCGGACAATCTAATATCTCGGCCTATACGATGGGTCTGATGGGATACCAAACGCCGAACATCGACCGCGTCGCGAATGAGGGCATGATATTCACCGACTATTATGGTGAACAATCCTGCACCGCCGGTCGATCATCCTATATCATGGGCCAATCGGTATTCCGCACGGGCCTGTCAAAGGTCGGTCTGCCGGGTGCAAAAGAAGGTATGCAGGTCGAGGACCCGACCATTGCCGGTCTCCTGAAAGCGCACGGCTATGCAACAGGTCAATTTGGCAAGAACCACCTGGGCGATCGGGACGAAATGCTTCCGACCAATCATGGTTTCGATGAATTTTTCGGCAATCTCTATCACTTGAATGCAGAGGAAGAGCCCGAGAACGAAGACTATCCCCAAAACGCTGAATTCCGCGAACGGTTCGGTCCGCGGGGGGTTATCAAATCCAGCTCCGATGGCATGATCGAAGACACCGGCCCGCTTACGAAAAAGCGGATGGAAACCGTGGATGACGAAACAGTTGCAGCCGCGCTCGACTTCATCACGCGCAAGACCGAGGAAGATGTACCGTGGTTTGTCTGGTGGTCCGGAACCCGTATGCATTTCCGTACACATGTCAAAGACGAAATGCGCACAAAGGCTGACGAAATTGCCGGCAAGCATATGGACGAGTACCAAGCGGGTATGATCGAACATGATATGCATATCGGCCAATTCCTTGCCCTGCTGGATGAACTGGGGATCGCTGACAACACGATCGTTCATTATTCCACCGACAATGGCCCTCATATGAACACCTGGCCAGACGCGGCGATGACGCCGTTTCGGGGCGAAAAGAACACTAACTACGAAGGTGGATGGCGCGTGCCGTCCATGGTACGTTGGCCCAGTAATATTGAAGCCGGTTCGGTCAGCAATGAAATCATGCATCACATGGATTGGTTGCCAACTTATCTGGCGGTCGCCGGAAATCCGGACATCAAGGAACAACTTCTGGAAGGGATCACCGTTGCCGAAGTGGGCGGCGGACGAGACTACAAAGTGCATCTCGATGGATACAATTTCCTGCCATACCTGACCGGTGAGGCCGAAGAAGGCCCACGGCACGAGATATTCTACTTCTCGGATGATGGTGATTTGACTGCGCTGCGCTATGACGATTGGAAGGCCGTGTTCCTCGAGCACCGCTATCCGCAGACTCTACGCGCCTGGGCCGAACCCTGGACCGAACTGCGCATTCCATTGCTGTTCAACCTGCGCCGCGACCCCTACGAGCGGGCCAATATCACCTCGAACACCTATTGGGACTGGTATATTGACCGTGTCTACCTGCTGTTGCCAGCGGCTGAATATGTAGGTCAGTTCCTTGATACTTTCGAAGAGTTCCCACCGCGGCAGAAGCCCGGAAGCTTTACGATTGGCGATGCCAAGGACAAGATCTTCAGTCAGGTCGGCTCCAAGTAAACTCGGAAACCTGGAACCCGCAGCACCCAACTGGCGCTGCGGGTTTTTTGATTTGTTTGCGGCATTTTTATTGCTGCAATATGCGTCAAAGGTAATGAATCATGACACGAACACTCTCTGCTCTTGCTGTGGCAGTCGCACTGAACAGTTTCGGAGATTTCACCGCGTCAGCGGACCCGCTGCCCTCTTGGGCGGAATCGGATTCGCGGGACCGCATCATCGAATTTGTCGCCGCCGTGACCGACCCGCAGCGCCCCGAATACGTGACGCCGGCAGAAAGGATCGCCGTTTTCGACAATGACGGCACGCTTTGGGCCGAACAGCCTGTGTATTTTCAACTGATCTTTGCCATGGATCGACTAGCTCAGATGGCTAAGGATGACCCTTCGATCCTGACTACGCCCGTTTTGCAGACCGCTGCGACAGGCGATCTGAAGACGGTCGCGGAAGGTGGCCATGATGCCTTGATCGAGGTGTTGAACGCCTCTCATTCCGGCGTCACGGTCGACGAGTTCCAAAGCGCCGTCGCCGACTGGCTGGAAACCGCCCGGCACCCGGAAACCGAACTGCCCTATGACCAGATGACATATCAGCCGATGGTCGAGTTGCTGCGGTATCTGCGAGACGAAGGGTTCAAGACCTACATCGTCTCCGGCGGTGGAGTGCACTTTATGCGCGTCTTCGCCGAGGAAGCCTATGGCATCCCGCCCGAACAGATTCTGGGTACATACATGGACACCACTTATGACAGCGCGGACGGTGGACCGGTCATTACCAAAGCCGATGGCATCGCTTTTGTGGACGACAAGGAAGGCAAGCCGATCAACATCGAGCGGACGATCGGTAGACGCCCGATTCTGGCTGGGGGGAATTCGGATGGCGATTTTGCCATGTTGGAATGGACCACCGCAGGCGATGGGCCACGGTTGGGTGTTCTGATTCACCATACCGATGCAGAACGTGAATGGGCCTATGACCGGGAAAGCCCAATCGGCAAACTGGTCGATGGATTGGACAAAGGGCCAGACATGGGTTGGGTGATTGTAGATATGGCGCAAGACTGGTCACGCATCTACACTGGGGCGAACTGAACCACCACGGAGCCTGATAACCTTATGTGGACACTGCTTGTTTCCGCCTTCGTCTTTGCGCTTTACACAACAGCAGTATTCTTTTCTGTTCGCGCGGCTCAAACCGCGCGAACACCTCAGGGCGCGGTCGGTTGGGTGGTCTTTCTGATCTCGGCCCCGATGTTTGGCGTGCCGCTTTACCTGTTTTTGGGACACCATAGATTTCGGGGCTACCGTATCGCGCGCAAGGAAAGCCAGCGGGTGGTTCAGGGGATCAAGACCTTCGCCGACTACTCAACGCCCGATGCCGACAAATTGCTTATCAATCCCAAACCGTTCGAGGCGCTGGCGCATATGCCCGTGTCGCGCGGTAACGGGGCAGAGCTGCTGGTGGATGGGCAGGCCACCTTTGATGCGATTTTTGAGGCTATCGACGCGGCCAAGACTTACGTTCTGATCCAGTTCTATATCGTACGCGCCGATGCGTTGGGTCAGAAACTGAAAGACAAGCTGATCGAAGCGGCCAAACGCGGTGTCAGCGTCCGGTTCATGATGGATGCCGTCGGCTGTTACGCCCTACCCAACGACTACATCGAAGAGATGCGCGAGGCCGGTATCGCCGTTGCGGATCCACATGAACAACGCGGACCAAAATTCCGTTTCCAGTTGAACTACCGCAACCACCGCAAAACCGTTGTTATCGATGGCGAAACGGGATTCATCGGTGGTCACAACATCGGGGTCGAGTATCTGGGCCAGGACCCGCATTTCGGACATTGGCGCGACACCCATGTCAGGTTGACCGGTCACATTGTCCGGCAATTGCAGTTAATCTTTATCGAAGACTGGCATTGGGCGCATGAAGAAGATCTGATCGACCAGTTGGATTGGGCCGGGTCCGAGGCGGACCAGGACATCAATGCGCTGCTAGTCGCGACAGGCCCGGGCGATGAAACCGAAACCGGATCGATGATGTTCTTCGCCGCCATCACTGAGGCGAAGAACCGGATCTGGATCGCATCGCCGTATTTCGTACCCGACATCGATATCATGACCGCCCTGAAACACGCAGCATTGCGGGGTGTCGATGTGCGCATTCTTGTGCCCGATGTCATTGATCACCGCCTGACATGGTTGGCGGCTTTTGCCTATTTTGACGAAGTTCGCGCCTGTGGTGCACAAGTCCTGCGCTACACGGACGGGTTCATGCATCAAAAGGTTTTCGTTGTGGATGACTCACTGGCCGCAGTGGGCACGACCAATCTGGATAATCGATCATTTCGGTTGAATTTCGAGGCAATGGCCCTGTTCTTTGATCCCCAGACCACAGCCGCAGTCGATGCGATGCTGCAAAAAGACTTTGCCAAAAGCTATGAGCTGACGCGCTATCTGGAACAGCAACCAGTGCACATACGCCTCGGCGCTCCGCTGGCGCGATTATTCTCGCCCATCCTTTAGGCCATGAACCTTTCCTGAAACACCCGGGTCATAAGGGCGACCATGTAGGCCGTGGACAACCCAAAGGCCAACAGGCCTGTAACTGCAGCAAAAGTACCGAAAATCCGCAGATCTTCGCCCAAGACGATGTCGCCGTAGCCAAGTGTTGTGAATGAGACCAGCGAGAAATACAGCGCCGTATTCCAGTCGGGAAGTACATCGCCGAACACCCAGACGATGGCCCAAATCCAGACCTGAATGGTGTGGGTCGCGACAATAAAGGCCAGCGCGGTTGCAATAGGACCGGCCGTTGCCAATATGGCGCCTCTGGCTTCCCAACGCGAGATCAGCCTGTTGATGGCCAGCGTGCACATCGTCAGAAGAAAAATTTCGACCAGAAAGCAAAGCCCGAGAAACGTGCTGCCCCAAAGGATCTGCTGTGACAAGGTCATGTTTTCGCATCCTGAATTGAACCGACGACGGATCGCCTCACAATGACCTGCACAGCGGGATGAGACAACCCGATCACCGATGTTCATAGTGCGGCGAAAGGAACCTATGGCACGTCAACGCTGGACAGTTGGCGAAACTGTTGCAAATCCTTGTAAAAATGAGGGCGAATATGCTTCTGACATTTGACAGGGTTCAGAAATCCTATCCCGGCGGCCGACCGGTCCTGCGCGACGTGTCCCTGTCGCTGGATCGCGGGCAAACACTGGCCCTGACCGGCGAAAGCGGCAGCGGTAAAAGCACCATGCTGAACCTTGCCGCCGCATTGGACATTGTGGATAGCGGGGAAATTACACTGGACGGCGTAGCCCTATCGCAACTGGATGATCCGGGCCGGGCCGCCCTGCGCCGCACGTCCTTGTCGCTGGTGTTTCAGCAATTTAACTTGATCCCGTCTTTGACAGCAGGTCAAAACCTGTCGTTTCATGCCCGTTTGGCCGGGTGCCACGACCCCGATTGGTGCGCCCATCTGGCCCAGCGGCTGGGGCTTTCCGATCTGCTTGATCGGTATCCCGAGAACCTGTCGGGCGGACAACAACAGCGAGTGGCTATCGGTCGTGCCATGGCCGCACGGCCCAAGTTGTTACTCGCGGATGAGCCCACAGGAAACCTGGACGAAACCGCCAGCGCCACGGTTCTTGACTTGATGTTGGCTCTTGTTGCGGATACCGGGGCCGCGCTGCTTTTGGTCACCCACTCGCACGAGATCGCGGCCCGGCTGGATCGACGTGTGCATCTGGCTGGCGGGCAAATCGCATGACGCTGACCGTCATTCAGGCGCTGGCCTCTCATTGGCGGACACACCGGCTGCAATTGGCGACCCTACTGATCGGCCTGGCCCTTGCAACCGGGCTTTGGTCAGCAGTGCAAGCCATCAATGCCGAAGCCCGCGCCAGCTATGACCGGGCCGCCGATCAGCTGGCACTGGGTCGGTTTGACGGGTTACACAACCCCGCTGGTCCGATCCCCCTGTCGCGTTACGTGGAGCTGAGGCGCGCGGGCTGGCAGGTTGCTGCGGTACTAGAAGGCCAATTGCGGGTTCAGGGTCAGACATTACGGGTCCTTGGCGTTGATATGGTGGCCTATCCCGCCCTGCCCGCCGTCACGCAGATAGAACAAAGCGGCACGCCACCCGACCCTGCCGATATGTTGACCGCGCCGGGGCGATTGCTGACGACCCCGGTTTTGAAGCCGCTATTGGCCGGCCAGACCGGTTTGCCTCCGATCCTGATCAGCGATGCCTTACCGCCCGATCTGATCCTGACCGATATTGGCGTGGCCGAGACGTTACTGAAGAAGCCGGGAGAGATTTCGCACCTGATCATTTTGCCGGATCAGCCCGGTTCAATTCCACCGCTGTCGACTATTGCCCCCGAACTGGAGCGGGTCCCGGCACAGGAACAACTGGATACCGCACAACTGACCGACAGTTTTCACCTGAACCTGTCCGCCTTTGGCCTGCTGTCCTTTGCGGTGGGTCTGTTCATCGTGCACGGAACCGTGGGCCTGGCCTTTGCCCAGCGGCGCGGCATGATCCGGACCCTGCGCGCTTTGGGCGTTTCGATGCGGCGGCTGGTTTGGCTGATCATGGCTGAGCTTTCCATGCTGGCGATTGTCGGCGGAATACTCGGTTTGGTGCTTGGCTTTTTCCTCGCAGGCGCGCTTTTGCCGGATGTGGCTGCAAGTTTGCGCGGACTTTACGGCGTACCTGTCAGCGGCCAGATCTCATTGCAACCACAATGGGCACTGTCCGGGTTGGCGATGGCCTTGGGTGGCACTTTTCTGGCCAGCGGACACGCCTTGTATCGCCTGTCGCGAATGCCGATTCTAAGCGGCGCAGGCTTGCAGGCCTGGCGTAGCGCGGCCTCGGGCAGCTGGGTCGTCGCCCTTGCCGGTGTCGCCGCTATTGCCGGAGGCATTCTGACCCTGTTGTTGTTCGGGGGGTTGGTGGCCGGTTTCGTCATGGTCGCCGGGTTGCTGGTCGGCTCTGCCTTGGTATTGCCCTATGCCTTGTCGCGCGTCCTGATCCTGTTTCAGCGTTCAGCGAAAGGGCCAATAGCCCAATGGGTCTGGTCGGACATGCGCGCCCAACTGCCGGGCCTGTCCCTGGCGCTGATGGCCCTGTTGCTGGCGCTTGCCGCGAATATCGGTGTAGGCACTATGGTTTCCAGCTTTCGGTTGACCTTTACCGGCTGGCTGGACCAGCGCCTGACATCCGAGCTCTACGTCACCGCTGCCACCGATCAGCAGGGTCAGGACATCGCGGACTGGCTGAACCCGCAGGTAGATGCCATCCTGCCGATCCGAAGCGTTGAACTGGCACATTCGTCGGGGCCTCTGTTTCTCTATGGCATCATCGACGATCAGACCTATCGTGAGAAGTGGCCACTGATCAGTTCTTCGGAACGTGTTTGGAACCGTGTCCATGACGGATCCGCCGTGCTGATCAACGAACAGCTGGCCCGCCGGGAAAACCTGTGGCCCGGAGATACTCTGGCGATCACATCCGCTGACACGTTGACCATCGCAGGTGTCTATTCGGACTATGGCAACCCAACCGGTCAGGCCATCGTTTCAATGTCGCAACTTGACCGGATCGCGCCCGGCGCTGAGGCGCGCCGGTTTGGCATTCGTGTCGCGCCTGATCGTGCCACAGATCTGGCCCAAGCGTTACGCAACCAGTTCGACCTGCCCCGCCGAGCAGTTGTCCAGCAAGCCGCAATGAAGGCGCAATCCATGCAGGTGTTCGAAAAGACATTCGTTGTGACCTCGGCCTTGAACATCCTGACGCTGGGGGTTGCAGGGTTCGCCATTCTGACCAGCCTGCTGACATTGTGGACGCAGCGCCTGCCCCAGATTGCGCCCATCTGGGCCCTTGGGTTGACGCGTGCGGAACTGGCCCGGCTTGAGCTTTTGCGCAGCGTGCTGCTGGCCGCTTTGACCGCCTTGCTGGCTCTGCCGCTGGGGTTGGCTTTGGCCTGGGCCTTGCTGACGATCATCAATGTCGAAGCGTTTGGCTGGAGGCTGCCGATGTATCTGTTCCCTATCGACTGGGTCTATCTGTTGGGTCTGACCCTGCTTGCGGCAACCGTTGCCGCGGCCCTGCCTGCCGCCCGTTTGCTGCGCCTGCCGCCTGCGGATCTACTAAAGGTGTTTGCCAATGAACGTTAGGATCTGGTTGATCGTCTTGCTGCTGGCCGTGCCGGGCATTGCCCACGGGCAGGGATACGCAGGCCTGGGCGGTTCTGCCGAGGGGTTCACTGTGCCCCAGCCGGGCTATGCGTTTCAATTCCCGCAAGATCATGGCCCCCACCCGGACTACCGGATCGAGTGGTGGTATCTGACGGCAAACCTCAAAGGTAAGGATGGGCGCGATTATGGTATCCAGTGGACCCTGTTTCGGTCGGCACTGAAAACGCATGAGGTCGAGGGGTGGCAAAGCCCGCAAATATGGATGGGCCATGCTGCGGTGACCACGCCCGACAAACACTATTTCGCGGAACGCCTGTCGCGCGGCGGCATCGGTCAGGCTGGGGTTACGGCAGTGCCATTCGAGGCCTGGATCGACGAATGGCACATGCGCGGGTCAGACCCAAACGCAGTCAGCCTGTCTGCGAACGGTGCGGATTTCGGCTATGACCTAAAGCTCGAGGCCAAGGGGCCGTTCGTTTTTCACGGCGAGAATGGATATTCGGTGAAATCCGGTGACGGGCAAGCCAGCTATTACTATTCCCAGCCGTTTTACGAAATCGAAGGCGTCTTGCACCTGCCGGGTGGAGATGTCGCCGTCACCGGACAAGGGTGGCTGGACCGCGAATGGTCATCACAACCTTTGGCCGCAGATCAAAGCGGCTGGGACTGGTTTTCGCTCAGCTTTGACGATGGCGACAAGATGATGGCTTTTCGGTTACGCGGCGACCGAGGTGATTTCACCGCGGCCACGTGGATCACCGCCGATGGTACGACGACCGCGATCCCCGATGGTTCGGTCGCGTTCGAGCCGCTGACGACCGCGCCCGTTGCTGACCGCGACGTACCTGTCCGATGGCGCGTCACATTGCCTGACCGGAATCTGGACGTCGAGGTCTCAGCGCTGACACCCGACGCGTGGATGGCGACCCGGTTCGAATATTGGGAAGGCCCCGTCCAGATCAGCGGCAGCCATTCCGGACGGGGATATCTTGAGATGACAGGGTACTGATCCGCCCGGTCTTCTTAGCGCACCACGTAGACAGAGACGTCTGAATGCCGCACCACCCGTGCAGCATTCGGGCCCAGCAGATAGTCTTTCAAGTCGGGTTTGTGGGCACCGATCACGATCAGATCGCTACCAGCACTGTCCGCAGTTTTCAGGATTTCCTGATAGGCAGTACCCGTCGCGACCACATGGCGGATCTTTTCATTCCGATCCGCCCCCAGTGTGGACACACACATCTCGGCCAGTTTGGTATGTGCCTCTTCCAGCGCCTTGTCGTGAAAATCGCTTTCGAAAAAGCCAGACACCCAGCTTTCTCCGAAATCCGGCAGAACTGTTACCACATCCAGTTGCGCACCTTCCTGATCGGCCAGCTTCGCAGCTTCCTTCAGGACATGCGTATCAAGATCGCCGTTGCTGATATCGACGGCACAGAGAACAGCGTTTGTCATGCGGTCACCTCTTGTCTGGCGGCGCGGCCGCGCTGAAGGAAAGCGATCAGTCCCAGCAAGAGCATTGCCGGAATGTAGATCAACTGTTTCGGTGGCTGGCTGGCTGGCAAGCTGACCGAGGTCAGACGGACGGCCTCATCTCCGTAGTAATCGAAGATATCCAGATCATCCGCGACCGGAGTTCCGAACAGCGGCTCCTCCAGCTTGACCAACCCGTCTTCTTCAAGCAGCAGCAGACCCATCGCGTCGACACGCCCTTGCCCACCTTCTTCACTGCCAACGGGCACAACAACCGTAGTGTCCGTCATCTCAAGCGTGTCAAAGTCTGGCCCACTGATGACCATGCGCACCTCGGTGCCCGGAGGGGTCTCTCCGATAGTTTCCACGAATGCAGCAGGCTCGACCGAGGTAAACGGCGGCGCGATGCGGTTCATGAAGAAGTCGGGCCTAAACAGCGCGAATGCCACCAGGATCAGCGCGATGCTTTCATAGATGCGGCTGCGGGTCAGGAAGTACCCCATTGTCCCGGCCGTGAAGACGAGGATGGCGATTGTCGCAAATATCGCCACCGTTATCCCCTCGACCCACGTCACGTCGATCAGCAGCAGGTCCGTGTTGAAGATGAACACGAACGGCAAGGCTACGGTGCGCAGGCTGTAAAAGAACGCAATGAAACCGGTCTTGATAGCGTCACCACCGGATACTGCGGCGGCCGCAAAGCTCGCCAATCCAACCGGCGGGGTCACGTCTGCCATGATCCCAAAGTAAAAGACGAACAGGTGCACCGCGATCAAGGGAACGATAAGTCCGCTTTGCGCACCCAGCTCAACAACCACACCAGCCATCAGCGAACTGACCACAATATAGTTTGCGGTGGTCGGTAGGCCCATGCCCAGGATCAGGCTCAGCAGGCCGACCATAATCAGCATCAGGATCAGGTTGCCGCCTGACAGGAACTCAACCAGGTCTGCCATCACTTGCCCGACACCTGTCAGGGTCACAGTGCCAACGATGACGCCCGCTGTTGCCGTTGCCAGCGCGATACCAATCATGTTCCGCGCGCCGTCGATCATGCCCTGCCAAAGATCAGCAACACCATCAATGAACGTGTTGTAGACGTTGCTTTGCCCGCGGAAAATCGCCTTGAGCGGCTTCTGCGTCAGCAGGATCACGAACAACAGCGTCGTGGCCCAGAAGGCAGACAGACCCGGTGACTTCTGCTCGATCATCAGGAAGTAGACCAGCACGATGATCGGCAACAGATAATGCAGCCCAGCCTTGTAGATATCGGCAATGACCGGCAGGGTCACTTCTTTGGCGTTTGGATCATCCGGCTCAAGATCCGGTACCTGAGCAGCCAGATACAGCAGCGCCACATAGATGGCACAGATGATCAGGCTGAGGACCAGCCCGGCCGATGACGGCACCCAGCTTGTCACGGCTTCGACTGGGAACTGAGAACCGTAGCACAGCCCGGCAAAGACCAGGAAAAAGGACAACATTCCGACAACCGTGCGCGCCAGTTTTACGTCGCGGTCGCCCAGCGTGGGCATGTTCCGCTTCACGGCCTCAAGGTGCACGATATAGACAAGCGCGATGTAGGAAATCGCCGCAGGCAGGAACGCATGCGTGATCACCTCGACATATGAGATGCCCACATATTCGACCATCAGGAAGGCAGCAGCCCCCATCACAGGTGGCATGATCTGCCCGTTTACGGATGAGGCGACCTCAACCGAGCCGGCTTGTTCGCTGCTGAACCCAACACGCTTCATCAGCGGGATGGTGAATGTACCGGTGGTCACAACGTTGGCGATGGAAGAACCCGAGATCAGGCCGGTCGCGGCCGAACCGACAACAGCGGCTTTGGCTGGGCCACCGCGCAGGTGCCCCAAGGCACCGAAAGCCATCTTGATAAAGTAGTTCCCTGCCCCGGCCTTATCCAGCAAGGCCCCGAACAGCACGAACAGGAAGACGAATTTGGTCGAAACCCCAAGCGCGATACCAAACACGCCTTCGGAGGTGATCCACATATGGCTCATCGCCTTTTTCAGGCTTGCGCCTTTCCAGCGAATAACCTCGGGAACCCAGTCAGAGGATCCGAAAAACACATACACCAGAAAGATCGTCGCGATGATCGCCATTGCGGGGCCAAGCGCACGACGCGCGGCCTCGAACAACAACAGCAGACCAACCAGAGCGACCCATTTGTCGGTGTTATCTGCAAGACCACCTGCATCGACGATCTTGTTGTAAAAGAAATAGCCATACAGCGCGACAAACGCGCCCAGCATCCCCATGATCCAATCCTGAACCGGGATATAGTTGCGCGGGCTGGATTTCAGCGCCGGATAGGCCGCAAAGGCCAGAAACAACGCAAAGGCCAGGTGAAACTGCCGCGCGTTGTTCACAACGCTGCCGGGCAGAACATAGTTCGCCAGCGGTGAGGCCAGAACGACCTGAAAGATCGACCAGATTGCGGCCACAACGGCCAGGAATATCCCGACATTACCGACCGGATTACGTCCACCCGCATCGGATGAGGCCACAAGATCCTGTAGCTCTTCTTCGGATAGCGGACGATTGGATTGTGTGTCGGAACTCATGAATTGTCTCCCCGTCGCGGCCATTTTTGACCTTCTGATCCACCCGATTTGTTCGGGTTTGGGTCGCAGGGCGCCCGTTGGGCACCCCGCTTTAGGTCTGGCTTACTGAATCCAGCCTTTTTCTTTGTAGTACTTCTCGGCGCCCGGATGCAGCGGAGCCGACAGGCCATCTGCAATCATCTCTTCGGGCTTGAGGTTGGCAAATGCCGGGTGCAGCTTTTTGAAGTCATCGAAGTTTTCGAAGACCGAGCTGACTACCGCGTACACAGCGTCATCCGACACGTCTGCCGAGGTCACGAAAGTCGCGCCAACACCAAAGGTTGCGGTGTCACCGTCCGAACCGCGGTACATGCCACCGGGGATGGTTGCGGTACGGTAGAACGAGTTGTCGCCGACCAGCTTGTCAACGGCACCGCCGCTTACGTTTACCAGAACCGAGTCACATGCTGTGGTCGCCTCTTGGATCGAACCCGACGGGTGACCAACGGTGTAGACCATCGCGTCGATCTGGTTGTCACACAGGGCTGCCGACTGTTCAGCCGCCTTGAGCTCGGTCGCCAGTTCGAAATCATCCGTGGTCCAGCCCATTTCGCCCAGCAGAACTTCCATGGTGCCGCGCTGACCGGAACCGGGGTTGCCGATGTTGACGCGCTTGCCCTTCAGATCTTCGAAGTTGGTGATCCCGGAATCGGCACGGGCCACAACGGTGAACGGCTCGGGGTGAACCGAGAAGACGGCCCGCAGGTTTTCAAAGGGGCCAGCCTCTTCGAATTTCGAGCTGCCGTTATATGCGTGGTACTGCCAGTCGGACTGAGCGACACCAAACTCCAGCTCGCCTTCGCGAATGGTGTTGATGTTATAGACCGAACCACCGGTCGACTCGACCGAGCAACGCACGCCGTGCTCTTTACGGCCTTTGTTCACCAGACGGCAGATCGCGCCACCAGTCGGATAGTACACGCCGGTCACACCGCCGGTACCAATGGTGATAAACTCTTCTGCATAAGCGGCCGGAGCCATAAGAGCTGCGGTTACGACCGCGCCCAGGCTAAGCTTGCTGCTATTTTTCATTTTTGAGAACTCCCAACTCTTATTGTGGATGAGAGACAGTTCAGCGGCCCCCATCCAGGGACCTTGCCGGTACGGCAAGCGAACCCGTCTTGCAACGGGCCAAGCATCTGAAATTTAAAAGTCTCCCAACACCTTTGACGTTTCATTCAGACACTCCGCTTGTCAACCCCTGCGCGGGGTATGAAGGCCCCGATCCGCAGATGTGAGGAGATTTCCGAAAGTTTCCCCTTTAACGGGGCGGTTTCGCACAGATCGGCATCACTGGGCCGGATCATGAACAACCGTGCCAGCTAAACATGCAAAAACACTTTGAAATTTGAGATTTTGCAATCTAGGCTTGGCCCAACGACACGGTGTTTCATGAATTTGCGAGGAAGGGTTCTGGACAGTGGACGGCAAATCACCCAGTCCGATGCTTGTGATCGCTCTAGCCCTCAGTGCGGCCATCGCAATCTGGGGCATTGCTGACCCGCAAGGCCTGGGTCGCATTGCTGCATCAGCGGTTGAGACGCAATTCAACAGCCGCGGCTGGTTCATCATGCTTGAAGTCAGCGGGCTTTTGTTTGTGGTCCTCTACTTGGCCCTGTCAAAGTTCGGAAATATCCGCCTTGGCCCCGACACAGCCGAGCCCGAATTTTCAACAACCGCCTGGATCGCAATGTTATTTGCTGCCGGGATGGGTGTCGGGCTGCTGTTCTATGGGGCGGCAGAACCCCTGACCCATTACGAAGTGCTGCGCCAGTACAGTAGCGATGCCGAAGCGGCCAGTTATGCGATGTTCGTGACCTACTTGAACTGGGGGTTCCACGCCTGGGCGATTTACGGAATCGTCGGATTGGTCATCGCCTATTTTGCCTATCGCCGAAATCGCACTTTGTTGTTGAGTGCCCCAGTCACCGACGCACTTGGCGAAGCAGGGTGGACAAAGGCGCTGGGGTGGATTTTCGATCTACTCTCGATCGTCGCAATTGCCGTCGGTTTGGCGGGCTCAATGGCGATGGGGGTATTTCAGATCCAAACCGGATTGGCAGGCCTGTTGGGTATAGAAACTCCAGGCGTGCTGACGCTGCCCGTTTTTGCCGCGCTTTGTATTGCGTTCATCATACCGTTGCGTCGCGATCTGGGCGACGGAATGGCCCTGCTGTCCAACGCAGCAATGCTGATCGCCATTGGGATGATGGTCTATCTTCTGGTGCTGGGCCCAACCTCCTATCTGATGGACGGCATCGTTTCCGGATTCGGACGCTATCTGTTCGGTGTCCTGCCTGCAGGGTTCTCTACGGCTGAGTTCTTCGACGACCTCTTGGTCAACTGGTTTCACGGCTGGACACTGAACTATATGATCTGGTGGCTGGCTTGGTCACCCTTCGTGGGCATTTTCATCGCCCGGATTTCCCGCGGACGCACGATCCGAGAATTTCTGATCGGAGTCGTCGTTACCCCCACACTGTTCTCTATCCTGTGGTTCGGCGTTTTTGGCGGCTTGGGTTTTTTCGATGCTTTGCGTCAGGACGGAGCCTTATCAGCCGTCAATGCAGAGAACCT
This sequence comes from Ruegeria sp. A3M17, assembly GCF_003318255.1. Taxonomy (GTDB): domain Bacteria; phylum Pseudomonadota; class Alphaproteobacteria; order Rhodobacterales; family Rhodobacteraceae; genus Ruegeria. The sequence goes on along the minus strand of NZ_QOCF01000018.1, from coordinate 182,329 downwards.
CGACGCAACCACATTTGCATTGCTTGAGCGGTTCCCGCTGGACGGCATCACAAGAATAGCAACAATCCTGGCCGCGTTCCTGTTCGTGGTCACCAGCGTTGTCAGCGCCGGGTTCACCCTTGCGATGATAGGGACCGGAGGCGACGACAACCCCTCCCCCCGAATTCGTACGATCTGGGGTGTTATCCTTGGCGCGCTAGGGATGGCGATGATTCTGGTGGGCGATATCTCTCTGGTTCGGTCCATCATAGCGCTGTCAGCCATTGCCTTCGTGTTTATCGTGCCAATTCTTGTTGTCTGCCTGTTCAAACGTCTGGCGCAGGAGGACCGATCATGAGCGGCCAATTGATCGACACCGCACTTAACCTAAGCGTTTTCGCCTATATCGGGTTTCTGGCATGGCTGATCCTGCGGCGCAGTAAATGAGTTCAGAAACTGGGAATAGATTCGCCTTGAACATCTTAAGGCTGTTCGCGCTTTCCTGAGTTTGCCGGAATAACTGCTCTAAGAAACTGCCCGCGTACCGCGGCACTCAGTTTGTCGCCGAGCTTTCCAACCACCGTCAAAATCCCGACGTTTTCGATACCCCGGTCAAAAGTGGCAACATGAGCATTCGAAACGCCAAAAAAGAAAAAACAGAGAGCAGGTTCCCCTAACTCTCTGTTTTTACCTTGGTACCCAAGGCCGGACTCGAACCGGCACGTCCGTTAGGACGGGGGATTTTGAATCCCCTGCGTCTACCATTCCGCCACTTGGGCCACGAACACTGGATTAGCGCTCATATTCGGGAAGGTCCAGAGGCAAAAAACAACCGATATCTAGTTTGTTTTCCTCAGGCACGGTTGACGACCCATCAGGCCCGTGGTTTGCCTGACGCAACAAGAGAACGGGATTTTAGCATCTGATGTTGCGATCGCTTTATGACTGGACCATTCGTCTGGCCGAACACCCGCACGCGCTTTGGGCTCTGGCCGTTGTGGCATTTGTCGAAAGCTCGTTCTTTCCGATTCCCCCGGACGTATTGATGATTCCCATGATCCTTGCGCGCCCGTCGCGTGCATGGCTGATCGCGACGGTTGCCCTGGTGGCGTCGGTGCTGGGGGGCATGCTGGGATATGCTATCGGAGCGTTCTTCTATGAAAGCATCGGCCAACCCATCCTCGAATCCATGGGCAAGGCGCATGCCATGGAAGAGTTCAACACCAAGTTCAATGACTTCGGTTTCTGGGCCGTGCTGGGCGCAGGGATTACCCCTTTCCCGTACAAGGTCATAACCATCATGTCCGGCTGGACGGGCATGCCGCTGGGCACATTCATCGCCACGTCGATTCTGGCCCGCGCTCTCAGGTTCTTTATTGTTGCCGGGCTGCTTTGGGGTTTTGGTGAACCCATTCGCAACTTCATCGAAAAGCGTCTGGGGCTTATGTTCACTCTGTTTGTCTTCCTGCTGTTCGGCGGGTTCCTAGCTGTGAAGTTCTTATGACACACAAAAAACTGTTGATCCTGATTGCGGCGGGCGGTTCCGCAGCGCTCTTGCTGGGCGCATGGGCGTTTCAACACCTGGGCGGTATGGCCCCGTGCAAAATGTGCATCTGGCAACGCTATCCCCACGGCGCGGCCGTTCTGATTGGGGTTTTAGCCTTTGCCTTTCCGGGCATTCGCCCCCTGCCGCTTTTGGGTGCGGTTGCGACGATGGTGACCGCAGGGATTGGCATGTACCACGCAGGCGTCGAGCAGAAATGGTGGGAAGGTCCAACCAGCTGCACGTCGGGCGATATTGGCGGATTGTCCGCTGAGGAACTGATGGATCAGATCATGTCCGCGCCGCTTGTGCGCTGTGATGATATCCCGTGGGAGATGTTCGGCCTGTCGATGGCCGGGTGGAACGCTGTGTTATCGGCTGGTCTAGTTTTGGTCTGGTTGGCCGCGTTCCGCGCAAAATAAACGTTACTACGCGTCCAGTTCGGCATCCCAATACAGAAAATCGATCCAGCTGTCATGCAGGTGGTTCGGGGGGAACTTGCGCCCGATGTTTCGCAGCGCCTCGGCATCCGGCTGACGCGGCGGCTTGCGCAGCGACATGCCCGCCTGCCGCAGCGACTTCGACCCCTTCCTCAGGTTGCAGGGGCTGCACGCCGCCACAACGTTCTGCCAACTGGTCACACCCCCGGCAGCCCGCGGAACAACATGGTCAAAGGTCAGGTTGTCCCGGCTTCCACAATACTGGCAGCGGAATTCGTCCCTTAAAAATAAATTAAAGCGCGTGAAGGCCACGCGCTTTCTGGGTTTTACATAGTCTTTCAGGACAACGACCGACGGTATTCGGATCTCGGTACTGGGACTTCGGACGACCTCGTCGTATTCGGCCACGATGTCCACCCTGTCCAGCCAGGCCGCCTTGATCGCTTCTTGCCAGGGCCATAGGGATAAGGGGTAATAGGACAAGGGGCGATAGTCGGCGTTCAAAACCAATGCCGGATGGTGCTTTAGGGCACCCGGTTCCCTGACAAATTCGGTCCTGAATTCTCCGTCCATATCGGAATCGCTCCTCGCTCTGCTCTGCCCGTTATTGACACCAGAGCGGGGAACACCCGCCCCGGCCTTAACTTAACTATATATCGTGTTAAAACTCTGACAAGCCCTGAGTTTCCACAACATCTCGGGTATTGGGTATACCGAATCCGTAACAGAGGCGTGACAGTTATCCACAGGTTGCGTTCTCTGCCTCCGGCAGGCTATGGCGAGGTCATGAGCTGGTTCATACGATTCAACAAACCCTTCGATGTGTTGCCGCAGTTTACCGACCGCGCAAATGCAGAAACGCCGCGCAGTACTTTGTCGGAATTCATCGACCTGCCCGGTGTGTATCCGGCTGGACGACTGGATCGCGACAGCGAGGGCCTGATGCTGCTGACGGACAACGGCCGGCTGCAGGCGCAAATATCGGACCCCAAGCACAAGATGCCCAAGACCTATTGGGTTCAGGTCGAAGGTTTGCCCGATGCTGTCGCCCTGAAAGCCCTGCGCGACGGGGTCGATCTGAAGGATGGAAAAACGCGCCCGGCCAAAGCCCGGTTGATGGATGAGCCCGAAGGCTTGTGGCCACGAAACCCACCTATCCGCGTCCGCCAGACTATTCCGGACAGCTGGATTGAGCTGACCTTGCGCGAAGGCCGTAACCGGCAGGTTCGACGCATGACGGCAGCGGTCGGTCATCCCACCCTGCGCCTGATCCGCGCCCGGATCGGGGACTGGACGCTAGAGGGGTTGGCGCCCGGCCAATGGGACAGCCTGACAGCCCCCGCATTGGAATTCTCGCCGCAACGAAAACGGGACCGCCGACCGCGCAGGTGACAAAAACGTCGTTTTGTAATAGACTTAAGGCATGAAAGTCACCCGAAGCACACCATCCCCAGAGGGTATCCTTGAGGCCGCGCTTTACGTCGGCGACCTAGATGCAGCCGAACGATTCTATGGTGAGATACTGGCGTTAGAGTGTATTCAACGCGTCGCGAACCGGCATGTATTTTTTCGTGTCGGCGGATCGGTGTTGTTGCTGTTCAATGCAGAGGAGACAGCAAAGCCGCCGGAGAATCCGAACCTTCCCGTGCCGCCGCATGGCGCACGCGGTCCCGGCCACGTCTGCATGACTTTATCGCGGACAGAGATCGACGAAATGCGCAAGCACCTGCTGGAGTGGAACATCCCCATAGACGCCGAGTTTGATTGGCCAAGTGGGGCACGGTCGCTGTATATACGGGACCCCGCCGGGAACTCGGTGGAATTCGCTGAAAGTCATCTGTGGGCCTGAGACCTCAGCGCAGCGGTTGCTTTTCTCCGCCAACAACCCGGTAGATGCCGCTTGAGACAACGCCCACTTCGCCCAGAACAGCCTGAAACTCGGCCATATGTGGGGCTGCAAAATGCGCCTCAAGCGCGGCCTGATCCTGCCATTCTTCATAAACGCGGAACTTGTTGGATTGCCCGAGTACCTGGCTGAATTCATAGATCAGACAGCCAGACTCTTTCACGGTTTCGGCGACCATTTTCTGTGCTGCCTCAATGGCTTTGCCGACACCATCTGTCGACACTTCAACCGTTCCGGTGACAATCAACATGTCGTGTCCTTTTTCAATTCAAACCGTTTCGAAATCTTGTCGACCGGTGTTCCGTCTTGCAGAGAAACAGCATAAGTGACCGAGTAGTCGCGGAAACCCATCTTGTCGTAATAGCTAAGCCCCTGCCGGTTGTCGGCCCGGATGGTCGCGTTGAGCGCACTGAACCCAAGGGCCGCGGCATAGGTCGCGGTTTCAGAGAACAACGCCCGCCCTGCCCCTTTCAACACCGGTTCTCGCCGAGTGAAGGTTGCGATATCCGCGCAATCTTCCGGCAGGTCTTCATTGGTGCCTAACCATTGAAACCCGGCCACCTCACCCTGTTCGTCCAGGGCAACGTGGCAACAGATTTTGTCTGCGCCGTTCAGGTAGACTTGGGCAAACAGCGCCTCAGAAAACGGTGTTTCAAACGCGGTCGTCCCGCCGATAGCTATGATTTCGTTGAGAATTTGGCAGGCAACTGCCACATCCTCAGGCATCATGGGACGGACCGCGATCATCGCTACAGGCTCAGCTTGTCGCGCATAAAGGCCAGCGCGACGCTAAGACCGTCCGGGGCAATCCCGTGGCCAGTGCCCTTCATGACATGCGCATAAACTTCTTTGAAATCTGCGGCCTGCAGCGCTTCGGCGGCTTCGGGCAGAGATTGTGGTGGAACAACGTCGTCGGCATCACCATGCACCAGAAGGATCGGCATCCGGCTAACAGTTTCATCGGGCAGCAGGTCCGGTTCCAACAACCGGCCAGAGAACGCCACGACCCCAGCCACCGGATCTTCGCGGCGCGGCGCGACGTGCAGGCTCATCATCGTACCTTGCGAGAATCCAAACAGAACCACCTGTTCGGGCAACACATCCTCATCCACCATCAGAGCGTCAAGGAAGGCGTTGAAATCGTCGGCGGCCATTTCCATGCCTCGGCGTGCTTCTTCTTCGGACGACCCGTCAATCCACGGGATCGGAAACCACTGAAATCCGTTGGGCATTCCGGGAATCTGTTCTGGCGCATCGGGTGACACGAACAACGTGTCGGGCAGATGCTCCCCCAGTGGATCGGCCAACCCGAGCAAATCGGCTCCGTTGGCGCCATAGCCGTGCACGAACACCACGACCGAGCGTATATCGCCCGAAACCGGCTCTTTTCGGAGCGCATTCAAAACCCGTGTCATCTGATCCCTTCTCGTTCTTTTGCCACCCGGTAATAGGCCCACAAAACCCGCGCCGCAACCGACCGCCAGGGCGACCAGGCCTCGGCCATCTGGCGCAGCTGTTTGTCGGTCGGCCGATCGGGCAAATCATAGAGGATGCGCGCAGCCTCTTGCAGCGCCAGATCGCCCGGCGCGATCACGTCAGCGCGGCCGAGCGAAAACATGGCGTAGATCTCGGCGGTCCAGATGCCAATACCCGACACCTCGGTCAGGATCGCCACCACGTCATCGTTTGAAACGTCCCGCAAGGCTTTGTAGTCAATGCGCGCCTCAGCCAAAGCGCGGGCGTAGCGGATTTTTTGCCGGCTCAACCCAACTGCACGCAGATCATCGTCGGTGGCCGACATAATTTTGCGCGGGCCGGTCAGTTTCGCATCCTTCAACCGGTTCCAGATCGCATTGGCCGAGGCCACACTCACCTGCTGGCTGACTATGGCGCTAAGCAGTTGCGCAAACCCGTCCGGGCGACGGCGCAAGGGCAACGGACCGGTCTGTTCCATCGCATAAGCCATGCGCGGGCAGCTTTCGGCCAGCCACGTCGCGCCTTCTTCCACACAGTCGGGTGTTTCTATGATCCGTCCAACGGACATGTACTCTCCGGCCTCGATGATCGACTGCACGTTAGGCTGCTTTGCCGCAGATGCAACCCGCTTGTGCACAATCGTTTTCGACATTACGCATGTGCTCATGACGATGACCGCCACCCCCTCCGACAACAGTCAGGCCAAACGGAATGTCGCCGTTCTGGTGGCCGCGCAGGCCTTGCTTGGCGCACAGATGCCAATGATCTTTATCGTCGGTGGGCTGGCCGGCCAATCATTGGCAACCAATCCCTGCCTGGCGACTCTGCCCATATCATTGATCGTCCTTGGCTCAATGCTGGCGGCGACGCCGATCTCGGCCATCATGCAACGCTGGGGTCGCCGTGCTGGATTTCTGGTAGGGGCAACGGCAGGGGCTTGCGGCGGGCTTGTCGGCGCATATGGCTTGTTTCTGGGGTCATTCCCAGTGTTTCTTGCTGGCAGCCTGCTGACCGGCATCTACATGAGCGCGCACGGTTTCTACCGCTTTGCCGCCGCTGACACCGCATCGGACGATTTCCGTCCCAAAGCGATTTCCTACGTCATGGCGGGAGGTCTGGCAGCGGCAATCATCGGACCTCAGATCGTCAAATTGACCTCGACCGCGTATGTCATTCCATTCCTCGGCACGTATATCGCGGTGATCGCGGTGAACGTCATTGGCTCAGCCTTGTTCTTTTTCCTCGACATTCCAACCCCGCCAAAGCCTGCGGCTGATGCCCCCAAAGGCCGGTCCCGGATCGAGCTGCTGAAGACGCCGCGTATTGCGGTTGCGATCATCTGCGCCATGGTGTCCTACGCGCTGATGAACCTTGTGATGACGTCGACACCGCTGGCCGTCGTAGGCTGCGGGTTCAGCGCCAATGATGCGGCGGATGTCGTCACCAGCCACGTGTTGGCGATGTACATTCCCAGCTTTTTCACCGGACAATTGATTGCCCGCTTTGGGGTCGAACGGATCGTGGCGCTGGGCCTACTCATTCTTGCGGCGGCCGGAGTGGTGGCTTTGCAGGGCGTTGAGCTGGGTAATTTCTTTGTTGCGTTGATCCTGCTGGGCATCGGCTGGAACTTTGGCTTTATCGGCGCAACTACCATGTTGGCTGAATCGCATGACGTCAGCGAGCGCGGACGCATGCAGGGGCTGAACGACCTGCTGGTGTTTGGTGGCGTCACGTTTGCCTCGCTGGCTTCCGGCGGGCTGATGAACTGTTCCGGCGGCTCTCCAATCGAAGGCTGGACAGCGGTGAACGTCGCGATGGTCCCCCTTCTGACTATGGCGGGCGGCGCGCTTTTGTGGCTGACGATGCGGCCCCGAACAGCCTAATCGTTAAGGTTCAGTATCGACGCAAAGGCACCTGACTTTTGCGCCTCTGCTAAACCCTCATCTATGTGCATGCGGTAGATGTCCCACATCTGCCGCCTCAGGGTGCGGCCTTTGTCGGTAATGCACAGGATTTTTCCCCGTCCGTCCCCCGCCGCAGCATGGCGCGTCAACAACCCGTCTTCCGCCATCCGTGCGACCTGACGGGAAAAGCTGGACTGATCAAACAGCAGCTGTTGCTCCAGCTGTTTAGGTCGCAGGCCGTCTGGGGCTCGTTCCAACTCCCACAACACATCATACCAATGCAGCCTGGGAAACCCGGCAGCGACCAAGGCGCGCTCGGCCCGGGAAAAGATCCGGGTGCGTGTCTGGTTCAGAGCGATCCAAGCCGCCTCTCTTTCTTCAAATCCGCTCATCACGCCTCCGCGAGGATTGTGGTTTTCCTTTGCTCATCACATTAGATGCATTTACATGTTAATTATCAACCCTACAAATTAGAGAAATGTCATGAAGCTGTTTACCGCATCTGCCCTCGTGTTGGCACTGGCTACGCCAGCCCTTGCCGAAACCTATCACTTTGATCAAAGTCACACAGAAATCCGGTTCTACTACAACCACGCGGGACTGACCGAACAATCCGGCGAATGGACAGCCGTTTCAGGCACCGTCGAGTTTGACCCTGAAAACGTCACCGCAACCAGCGCGGTTATCACAATCGACGCCTCAAGTGTCGAAACCGGTTGGGGGCCGCTCAACGATCATCTCAAAAGTGGTGATTTCTTCGACGTCGAGGCTTACCCAAACATCAAATTCGTCTCGACCTCGGCGGTGCAAACCGGTGCAAGCACCCTGCAAATGATCGGAGATTTGACGATCAAGGATCAGACCAAGCCCGCAACGCTTGAGATTGACCTGACCTTCATGGGCGAACACCCTCTGGCCGGATTTTTCGATTATTACAAAGGTGACTGGGTTGCCGTCGAAGCCGCTGGCCAACTTTTGCGCAGCGAGTATGGCGTCGGGATGTTTGCCCCGGGAACGTCAGACTTGGTGCAACTGAAGATCTCGGCCGAAATGCGCGCTGGCGGCTGGGAGTAACTACCAGCGCCCCGTTGCCGCCTGCACCATCAATGACAGGCGGCGGCGGATTTCACCCGGCCCAAGGGTTCCTGAGGCGACCCTGTCCGGGCGCGCAATGACCTGCTTTAGAACCAATTCGGTTTGCCAACCCGCATGCAGCGCAGCGGCGGCTTTTACCGAAACCGAGCGCCGCTGTGTCCGCGCCCGTTTCAACCGCCCGTACGCTTTTTCAGCCAGACGCTGAACACCCGCAGGCGTTCCATCCAACAGCGGAATTCGCCCGCGTGCTTCGAGGTCCGGGATGGCGCGCAACCAGTTGGCGACCCCAACGGCATAGCCAAAGTCCCGCACGACATCCTCATCTGCCGACCCCAGCGCCTGTGCTGCTACCACCGTAAGCGTGCCCGCGCTGTGGTTTATGTACGCGTCGAAATGATCTTCGTCTTCGAACGGGTCGCGATAAATATCCCAACGCCTGACGGCCACATATTCATCCATCATCGACGCAAGATGAGGGGACAAGACACGCGACAGCGGTGTGACGACCTCATGCCGGCGAACAGTCGGACCTTCGGCAATTTCTTGCAACGCATCGCGCCACCATTGCAGGCGCATCTCGGCAATCATCGGCTCTTGCGTCACCCAGGGTGCCCGGGCGACTTCGATGTTCAGCGCATAGATCGGAAACAACACCGCCCGTGCGGAAACCGGGGCCGCCATGGCCGCCATGAACCGGTCAGGATCGGCCCGATGCAACAGCGCGGCACAGGCCTTGACGTCATCGTCAAATGGCGCGCTCACTCAGCCACCGCCGTTTGCGGCCCACAATCACGCACCAGTTTCCATTGGATCGCGTCCAGCAGTGCCTCGAACGAGGCGTCGACTATGTTCGCACTGACGCCGACAGTGGACCACCGGCGCCCCTGCCCGTCTTCGCTGTCGATGATGACGCGGGTCACAGCCTCGGTGCCGCCCTGCGTGATACGCACCTTGAAGTCGACCAAGTGCATATCGTCCAGAATCCGCGAATACTGTCCAAGATCTTTGGCCAGCGCCTTGGCCAGCGCGTTCACTGGACCCCGGTCACCGCCGGACCCATCCAGAGACTCGCTGACCGACAGCTTCTTTTCACCATCGACCTTCACCACAACAACGGCCTCGGACAAGCTGACCATCTTGTTGTACTTGTTCTTGCGCCGTTCAACGGTGACTTTATAACGCTTGACCTCGAAGAACTCGGGCAGTTGACCCAGTTCGTCCCGCGCCAGAAGCTCAAAGCTGGCCTGCGCGGTGTCGTAGGAATAACCTTCCGCCTCGCGCAGCTTGATCCGCTCGAGGATACGGCCCAAGGCCGGGTCACCGGGTTCGACCGACAAACCGGCCTCGATCAAGCGCTGGCGCAGGTTCGACTGCCCCGCCTGGTTTGACATCGGAATGATCCGTGTGTTCCCAACCGACGCCGGATCCACATGTTCGTAGGTCGTCGGGTCCTTGAGGATCGCGCTGGCATGCAGCCCTGCCTTGTGCGCAAATGCGGACGCCCCGACATAGGCTGATTGCTTGCTGGGCACTCGGTTCAGGATCTCGTCCAGCATGCGGCTGACGCGGGTCAGACCCGCCAGCGCCTCGACACTGACGCCGATGTCAAAGCTCGATGCATAAGGTTCTTTCTGCAGCAGCGTCGGTATCAATGAGGTCAGGTTCGCATTTCCGCAACGCTCTCCCAATCCGTTCAAGGTTCCCTGAACCTGCCGCGCCCCTGCATCGACAGCCGCCAAAGTACAGGCCACCGCGTTTTCCGTATCGTTATGAGTATGGATACCCAGCCGGTCCCCCGGCAGGCCCGCCGCGACCATCTCGGACACAATCCGAGACACCTCCGCGGGCAAAGCGCCGCCATTGGTGTCGCACAGAACAACCCAGCGCGCACCGGCATCCATCGCGGCCTGGCAAACCTCAAGCGCATAGGTTGGATTGTCCTTGTAGCCGTCAAAGAAATGCTCGGCATCAAACAACGCCTCGCGCCCCTGCGCCACAATATGCGCAACCGAGGCACGGACGTTCTCGACATTCTCCTCAAGCGAGATGCCGAGCGCACCCGTCACGTGATAATCGTGTGACTTACCCACCAGACACACAGCCCGCGTACCCGCGTTCATCACCGCCGCCAGAACATCGTCATTCTCAGCCGACCGGCCCGATCGCTTGGTCATCCCAAACGCGGTCAAGCAGGCCGACGTTTTGGGAGCCGCATCAAAAAACGCGCTGTCCGTCGGGTTCGCCCCCGGCCAGCCGCCCTCGATATAGTCCACGCCCAACTCGTCCAGAGCCTGCGCGATCTGCACCTTCTCAGCGGTCGAGAACTGCACCCCCTGCGTTTGCTGCCCGTCGCGCAACGTGGTGTCGTAGAGGTAGAGGCGTTCTTTGGTCATCATACGCCCTCCAGCTTAGCCGCATCGAACCCGGTGCCTGGAACCAGTTCAACACCGTCCTTGCTCATCCGTACTTCCAGACCAGCGGCCAGGTAAGCTGCCTTTAGGCGATCGACTTCCGAGAAGTCTTTGCTCTGCATTGCACTCGCCCGCGCATCAGACAATCTGTCTACATGAGATGAAAGATCCACCGAAGCCGTATCAGCCCAAGCACCCATTTCTTGCGACAACAGACCAAGTAACTGAGCACCAGCCAGCAACGAGGCCGCATCACCATCCGCCGCCAAACGGTGCAACTCCGCCAAAGCACCCGCCGTGTTCAGGTCGTCCCCTAGCGCAGCAACGACTGCGGGTGCAGCGCTGGCGGCGGGCTCGATGCCCGCTGTCAGCGCCCGCCACTTGCGCAGCGTCGCCTCAGCCTCACGGGCCTTTTTCTCGGTCCAGTCCATCGGCTTGCGATAGTGGGTCTGCAGAAAGACAAAGCGGATCACCTCACCCGGCACGCCCTGTTCCAGCAAGTCATGTACGGTGAAGAAGTTGCCCAGCGATTTGGACATCTTCTTGCCTTCCACCTGCAACATCTCATTGTGCAGCCAGTACCGCGCGAACTCACCATGCGGATGGGCGCATTTGCTCTGGGCGATCTCGTTTTCATGATGCGGGAACATCAGGTCGTTGCCGCCGCCGTGAATATCAAAGCTCTCACCCAACAGCTCATAGCTCATGGCCGAGCATTCGATGTGCCAACCCGGACGACCACGGCCCCAAGGGCTGTCCCACCCCGGCAACTCATCGGTCGAGGGCTTCCACAGCACGAAATCCATCGGGTTCCGCTTGTAGGGCGCAACCTCAACCCGGGCACCGGCGATCATGTCATCGACGGAGCGACCAGACAAAGCGCCGTAGTGTTCCTTCCAGCTATCAACCGCGAACAGAACGTGCCCTTCGGCTGCGTAGGCGTGACCCTTCGCGATCAAATCCTTAATCATCGCAACCATTTGCGCGATGTACTGAGTCGCACGGGGCATCTCGTCGGGCTCAAGCGCGCCCAACGCGCCCATGTCATGCAGATACCAGCCGATGGTTTCATCCGAACGCTCTTGCACCAACTGCTCCAGCGTCCCCTCGGCACCCGCCTTCTGACGTGCCAGCGCGGTCGCGTTGATCTTGTCATCCACGTCGGTGAAATTGCGTACATAGGTCACGTGATCCACGCCGTAGACATGGCGCAGCAAACGATAGAGCACGTCAAACACCACCACGGGTCGCGCATTGCCCAGATGGGCGCGATCATAGACCGTGGGTCCGCAGACATACATCTGCACGTTTTCAGGATCGATCGGAACAAATTCTTCTTTCGTCCGCGTCCGTGTGTTGTGCAGTTTGATCGTTGTCATCGGTCGGCTCCTAAAGACAGCAAATGCTTGCGCTTGGCGCGGGCTTAGCAACTTGTCTCAGGGATGAAAACGAAAGAAACCGGCCCGCTTGATAAATCAGCAGGTAATGCAGCAGATAATGATGCAGGTCATACGGTTCATGTCCTTCCCCTAGCATGGACAACGCGTTCAGCCAAGACTTGAGTTCAATCTCAAGGTCGCGCACCCTTTCGGCCATGAGCCGAGAATTCGTCAATTCAATCTGCCGCACGTTTCCAGGCGCTGACCTTTCCGACCCTTGGGGCGGAGGCCATGATGCCTGGAAGGTTGGCGGCAAGATGTTTGCCTGCATCGGCGCTGCCAACGATGGCGTGTCCGTCAAAACGCCTGATATCGAGACGGCTCAGATGCTGATAGACGCCGGAATTGGCACGAAGGCCCCCTATTTTCACCGCAGCTGGATCCGGCTGCCGTTTGACTGTGACGAGGATGAGCTGCGTCATCGGCTGGCCACATCCTACGATCTGGTGCGGTCTTCCCTGACGAAAAAAGTGCAGTCTACTTTACCCCCACGAAGCTGATTGACATTTTTCAACGCCTCTGGCCCATTCTGCGCTGAAGACAAAATCGGAGCGTGCCATGAAACTGTCGCAGCGTATCACTCATCTGACCGGAGGTGGCAGTGATGGGTGGGATGTATTTTACCGCGCGCGCCGGATGATCAGCGAAGGGCACGTCATTACTGAACTCACCATTGGTGAGCATGACATTCGCACGCACCCGACCATTCTGGATGCCATGGATCTATCGGCACGTCAGGGAAACACGGGCTATGCCGTTGTGCCCGGGTCGGATTTGCTGCGCGACACTGTTGCCGCGCGCATTCAGGCCCGCACCGGTCAGAAGACAAGCCGAAACAACGTGTTGATCACTCCGGGCGGCCAATCTGCGCTATTCGCAGCCCACGTGGCGGTGTGCAATCCCGGTGATATCGGCCTGTATCTCGATCCCTATTACGCGACTTACCCTGGCACGATCCGAGGCGCCGGTGCGACAGCCTGCGCCATCCAGACTACCGCCGAGGATGCATTCCAGCCGCGCGCGCAGCAGATCGATGCGGCGGCAGATGGTGCGGTTTCGCTGTTGATCAACAGCCCGAACAACCCCACTGGCGTCGTATATTCCCGCGAGACGCTGAACGGTATCGCAGGTGTTTGCCGTGACCGCGACCTGTGGCTGATCTCGGATGAGGTTTATGACACGCAGGTCTGGGAAGGTGAGCATATCTCACCACGTACCCTGCCCGAAATGGCCGAACGTACTTTGGTCGTTGGTTCGATGTCCAAGTCGCATGCGATGACCGGGTCCCGATGCGGTTGGGTGGTCGGCCCTGAGGAGGTGATCGCCCATCTCATCAATCTGGCAACGCACACAACTTACGGCGTGCCCGGGTTCATTCAGGACGCCGCCAGTTTTGCCTTGAGCGCGGGCCATGATCTTGAAGAGGAAATCGCGGCGCCGTTCCGGCGCCGTCGCGCATTGGCGGTCGAGATTCTTGCCACCCAGAACACCATCGGCCTGGTACCGGCACAGGGTGCGATGTACCTGATGCTGGACATCCGCGCAGCCGGGCTAAGCGGTGAGGCATTCGCCAACGCATTGCTGGATACACACGCAATTGCCGTCATGCCCGGTGAGAGTTTTGGCACCGCGGCGGAAGGGCACGTGCGCGTTGCGATGACAATTGATGACGACCGCTTTGCTGCAGCACTCAGAACGATTTGCGATTTCGCCGCCGTCCTGGCAGAAAGTCACGCGGCGGAATAGACGGCATTAAAACCGGAAGGTTGTACGCAGGTTGAACACGTTGGCGTCAATATCTCCCTGGCTTCGGGTGACGTCGTTAAAATTCTGACGCAAGGCCTCACCACTGATGACGAAACTGTCGCCAATGGGATAGGCAATCCCGATCCCGTAAACCGCAGCGGTGTCATTTTCGGGCGACGCATCCAATCGGGCCGCGCCTACAACAACATAGCCCAAGGCCGGTCCGAAATCATAACCACCGCGCAACTTAAGTCGGGTCAGACTGTCCACGCTGCCTTCACCCTGCCCCAGATCCAGCGAGAGCCGGTTGTATTCCAGCTCACCGCCAAGAACGAAATTCCCGAAGTCATGGTCATAACCGACAAGCGGTCCAAAAGTCGTGTCGTTTCCGCCAGAGTTATTTGGGCCATCTACATCCGCATAGCCAAAGCTAAAGCCCGCATACGCCCCCGTCCAATCCTCTGCATATACCGGCGCAATGCCGATTGTCAGGCAAGTGGTCATGAGGGCCATCAGGGCTTTCATCAACCTCTCCAAAATTCCTTGCAGCGCGCCCGACAGATAACGGACTTCATCACATAAAACTTGGTCTGCAATCGTTAAAAATCCATTGAGATCACGGACCACTCTTAAATAAGTGATGGAAGCTTAACAGATTTTCCCACATTCGGGAAAAAACTTTACCCCACCGCAAGAACGTGATGCGGACAAGGCACAACACTTCGTTTTTGGCCCCTCAGGTCGCAAACAGGACAGATTGTGCGCCCTCGTATTGAGAAAATTTGCATCACCAATTGAGGACCCGCATGCAAAGTGACGTTTGGAAGATTCGCCTGATCAGCCGTACCATTGGTGCGGATCGCGGGCGTGCCGCGCGTGGGCGTCCGGTTGTGGTCTGAGTACACTCACCCTGAACGTACTTTCTCGACCGGACCTTAAATTATGAACAAACAAACCCGAAACTCATCGCGCAGCGGCGGTCGTGCCGCGCGCCGTGCAGCCCGTGCCACAGCGCTGCCCGAACATCTGCGCCCGATCCGCCCCGGCATGGAGGGCGGCACGCTGAAGGTACTGACCCCGGCACAGATTGAACGCATCCACCAGACCGCACTGACCGCACTGGAAACCATTGGTTTGGCGGACGCCCCACAAAGCGGGATCGACTATCTTGTGGGCGCTGGCTGTATCTTGGGCGACGACGGGCGTATCCGCTTCCCCCGTGCTTTGGTGGAAGACACGATCGCCAAAGCCAATCGCTCGGTCACTTTGCATTCCCGGGACGGCAATTCCGATCTGGAACTGTCGGGCAACCGCGTCCACTTTGGCACGGCCGGCGCAGCTGTCAGCATGGTTGACGTGCACGGGCAGGAATACCGAGATTCGACCCTTCAAGACTTACACGACGCATCCCGAATCTGTGAACAACTTGAAAACATTCACTTTGTTCAGCGCCCAATGGTGTGCCGCGACATTGCGGACAACCTTGAAATGGACTTGAACACCGTCTACGCCACCACATCCGGCACGTTCAAACATATCGGCACGTCCTTCACCGAACCCAGCCATGTTGCCCCGGCGATTGAGATGCTGCACATGATCGCTGGTGGCGAGGATAAGTGGCGTGAGCGGCCCTTTATGTCGAACTCGAACTGCTTTGTTGTTCCGCCGATGAAATTTGCAACCGAAAGCTGTGAAGTCATGGAGGAATGCATCAAGGCGGGCATGCCCGTTTTGCTGCTGTCGGCCGGAATGGCCGGTGCCACCGCACCCTCGACAATCGCCGGTGCTATCGCGCAGGCCACCGCCGAATGCCTGGCCGGATTGGTTTACGTAAACGCCGTAAGCCCCGGTGCCCCCGCGATTTTTGGAACTTGGCCCTTTGGCCTTGATCTGCGCACAGGTGCGATGTCCATCGGGTCTGGCGAACAAGCACTACTGACAGCTGGCTGCGCCCAAATGCACCACTTCTACGACCTGCCGGGCGGCGCGGCCGCCGGTGCTTCGGATGCGAAGCTGCCCGACATGCAAGCCGGGTGGGAGCAGATGTGCTCGAACGTCATGGCCGGGCTTTCGGGTCTGAACATGGTGTATGAGTCCGCAGGCATGCATGCCTCGCTGCTGGGATTCTGCCATGAAAGCCTGATCCTCAGCGATGACCTTATCGGGCAAGCGCAACGCTGTGTACGCGGCATCGAAGTGACTGACGAAACGCTGGCACTGGATCAGATGGCCGAAGTCTGTATCGGCGGACCGGGTCACTATCTGGGAACCGATGCAACGTTGAGCCGCATGCAGGCGGACTATGTCTATCCCACCTTTGGCGACCGGTCGTCCCCGAAAGAATGGGTGGAAATTGGCAAACCCGATTTGATCGAAAAGGCGGTGAACCGGAAGGAAGAGATTCTCTCGACCCCGTCTCCGGCCAGATTCGATCCGCTTTTGGATGCCGAACTACGCGGTAGATTCAACATTTACTTGCCCGCGTAACCCATTGAAATATGGCGGCCCGTGGGGGTACGGGCCGCCGATGCCTTCGCAGGATTAGCCGTTGCTGGGCGGTAGCAACCCTGCTTCCTGTGCGATGGCAATTTCATCTGCGTCCAGGGACCCGTCGCCGTTGGCGTCCATCGCCGAGAAACCATCGGCGTCAACCTCGGGCAGAACGGCCTGAACTTCTTCTATGGTCAGAACTCCGTCGCCGTTGGTGTCCGCCGAGGACTGCGCGGCAGCCATCGCCGGCAGGCCCAATACGAATGCGGAAATGATTGCCAGGTTTTGCGGTTTCATTGTGATGCCTCCTAAGTGGTATTTGTGTGTGTTTTCGTCCGGACAGGCACCACAGACACCAAACCGATGAATGTCGTCACCCCAACCCGGCAACACACCCTGTTTCGCGCCATTCTCCGCGTGTTTGTCCGAGTCGCGTCTGCAATCAACCGCTGGGCGAAACATACAATCCACGTTTCGGCGGTTCTTGCCCGATGCGCCTGTGCCGTTCCGGCAAGGCCCTGCCTAAATCACCGACTCGGGGGGCAAAAAGAAAGGGGGCCGAAGCCCCCTGTCAGTTTCGCCATCCAGGCTCCATTCGTTGACCGCCCGGTGTTTTGTTTGCCTGCGGCCTGGACGTCGCATGGGACGAGCGCACCCGTCCCGTGAGAGAGTGGGAAAGAGCAAATATTCCGCCCCACCCTGTTCCCGGTCGACACGGGCATGTCGACCGAGTGGACCAAGGCGTATTTGGTAAGTCTCAACGCCTTGCTCCGTGTTCGTCGGGATCGGACATCCGAGGGGAAACCCTGATCCCTACACCCCGCCTGACGGGGCGTTTTCCTTAGCTACACCCGCTGGTCGAACCGCAGGTGTTGCACTTCATGCAGGTGCCATTGCGCACCAGCGTGTAGTTTCCGCATTCGCCGCAAGGATCGCCCTCGTACCCCTGCATCTTGGCCTTGGTCCGTGCGTCCATGCCCGTGGCAACGGCAGTTTCCGCAACCGGGGCTTCGAATTGCGCGGCGGGTTCCGCCATGCCGTTAACTTCGGGCTGGCCGCCGTTGAACACCACAAGATCCTGCGGCAGTCGCTTGCGCAGATAACCGGTCGAGCTGATTTGTTTCAACACTTCCAAGGACTTGGACGCGGCGCTGTCGCTGATCTCGGATACGTTGGACAAGCCATCTTCCTCGCCCCGGCCCAGATCATCAAATGTGGCACCTTCGGGTTTCACATGGGCCAGATCGGTACGGTCCAGATAGGACACGGCGAGTTCGCGGAAGATGTAATCCAGGATCGACGTCGCGTTCTTGATCGAGTCGTTGCCCTGCACCATCCCCGCCGGTTCGAACTTGGTGAAGGTAAAGGCGTCGACGAATTCTTCCAGCGGCACACCGTATTGCAGGCCAACCGACACTGCGATGGCAAAGTTGTTCATCATCGCCCGGAAGCCAGCGCCTTCCTTATGCATGTCGATGAAGATCTCGCCCAGCTTACCGTCTTCGAACTCACCTGTCCGCAGATAGACCTTGTGGCCACCGACGATCGCTTTCTGGGTGTAACCCTTGCGGCGATGCGGCAGTTTCTCACGATGGCTGCGAATGATTTCCTTGACGACGACCTTCTCGATGACCTTTTCGGCGAGAACGACGGCTTTTTCATGGGCCGTGCCGCTTTCCAGCACCTCTGCCGCCTCGTCATCATCCTCGACCAGAGCGGCGGCCAGCGGCTGCGACAGTTTTGAGCCATCACGATACAGCGCGTTGGCCTTCACACCCAGCGACCAGCTGAGTTCATAGGCTTTCTGGCAGTCCTCAATTGTCGCGTCATTCGGCATGTTGATCGTTTTACTGATCGCACCCGAGATGAAGCTTTGCGCCGCTGCCATCATAGTGATGTGGCTATCAACCCCAAGGAAACGCTTACCTTTCTTGCCGCACGGGTTAGCGCAGTCGAAGATCGAATAATGCTCTTCCTTCAAGTGCGGCGCGCCTTCCAGCGTCATGGTTCCGCAAACGTGGTCGTTGGCCGCGTCGATATCCGCCTTGGTAAAGCCCAGGTGGCGCAGCAGGTCAAAGGTCGGATCATTCAGCTTGGTCGCCGGGATGCCCAGAACGCCGGTGCAGAAATCCTCGCCCAGTGTCCACTGGTTGAAGACGAACCGGATATCAAAGGCGCTTTCCAGTGCGGCATCCACCTTGGCCAGCTCATTCGGGCCAAACCCGTGACCCGTCAGCGAGGTGTGGTTGATCCCCGGTGCATTGCCGATGGTGCCGTGACCAACCGCGTAACCCACGATCTCTTCGATCTGGGACGAGGAATAGCCCTGCTTTTCCAGCGCCGACGGCACCGAGCGGTTGATGATCTTGAAGTAACCGCCACCCGCGAGCTTCTTGAACTTCACCAGAGCGAAGTCCGGCTCAATCCCGGTCGTGTCACAATCCATCACCAGACCAATGGTGCCGGTGGGCGCGATCACCGTGGCTTGCGCGTTACGATAGCCGTTCTTTTCGCCAAGGCTCAGCGCCTCGTCCCAAGCCGACATCGCCAGGTCGACCAGACGCTTGTCCGGGCAGTTGCCATGGTCCAGAGGCACCGGCTTCACGGCCAGTTTCTCATACCCATCGGTCACACCTTGCGAGGCACGGCGGTGGTTCCGGATGACGCGCAGCATGTTGTCTGCGTTGCGCTCATAGCCCTTGAAGGTTCCAAGCTCTCCGGCAATCTCGGCCGAGGTCGCATAGGCCACACCGGTCATGATCGCGGTCAGTGCGCCACAGATCGCCCGACCCTCATCCGAGTCGTAGCTGTGGCCCATGTTCATCAGCAGACCACCGATGTTGGCATAGCCCAGACCCAAGGTGCGGAAATCATAGGACAGTTGCGCGATTTCCTTGGATGGGAACTGCGCCATCGTGACCGAGATTTCCAGCGTCAGGGTCCACAGACGCGAGGCGTGCATGTAGTCTTCCGCCTGGAACTCACCATCTTTGAGGAAGGTCAGCAGGTTCATCGAGGCAAGGTTACACGCCGTGTCATCAAGGAACATGTATTCCGAGCACGGGTTCGAACCGCGAATCTCACCGTCTTTGGGGCATGTGTGCCATTCGTTGACCGTGTCGTGGAACTGAATGCCGGGATCGGCGCAAGCCCATGCGGCGTGGCCAACTTTTTCCCACAGATCCCGCGCCTTGACGGTCTTGGAGACCTTGCCATCGGTGCGGTTAATCAGCTCCCAATCCGCGTCTTTCTCGACGGCGGTCAGGAACGCATTGGTCACGCGGATCGAGTTGTTCGAGTTCTGACCCGAGACCGAGCTATAAGCTTCCGAATCCCAGTCCGTATCGTAGGTCGGGAATTCGATACTGTCGTGACCCTGCTTGGCGTAATCCAACACGCGCTTGATGTAAGTTTCTGGGATCGCAACCTTTTTCGCTTCGCGAACGGCGGCTTGCAGGGCGTCATTCTTCTTGGGATCATACGCGTCGTCTTGCGCGCCGTCCCATGTGCGGATGGCCTCGAAAATGCCGTTCAGCATCTTCTCGTGCATCTTCGATCCGGCTACGATCGAGGCCACCTTCTGCTCTTCGATCACCTTCCATTCGATGAATTTCTCGATGTCAGGGTGATCAGCATCGACGATTACCATCTTTGCTGCTCGACGGGTTGTTCCGCCTGATTTGATCGCGCCAGCGGCGCGGTCGCCGATCTTGAGAAAGCCCATAAGGCCCGAGGACTTGCCGCCACCCGACAGCGCCTCGCCTTCTGCGCGCAAGTGGCTGAAGTTGGTCCCGGTACCCGAGCCGTATTTGAACAGGCGCGCCTCGCGCACCCACAGATCCATGATGCCGCCTTCGTTCACGAGATCATCATCGACAGACTGGATGAAGCACGCGTGCGGCTGCGGATGTTCATAAGCGGATTTCGATTTGGTCAGCTTGCCGGTCTTGTAGTCGACATAGTGGTGACCCTGCGCGGGACCATCGATTCCATATGCCCAGTGCAGACCGGTGTTAAACCACTGCGGGCTGTTCGGTGCGGCGCGCTGCGTCGCCAGCATATAGCGCATCTCATCAAAGTAGGCGCGTGCATCCTCTTCGGTCGAGAAGTAGCCACCTTTCCAGCCCCAATAGGCCCAGGCGCCCGCCAGACGGTCAAAAACCTGCTTTGAAGACGTCTCACCATCGAACTCCGCGCCATCAGCCGGGACCGAGCGCCACAGGAATTCGGGGACGTCTTTCTCTTTTACTTTCTTCAGCTTAGTCGGCACGCCCGCTTTACGGAAATACTTCTGCGCGATGACGTCGCTGGCAACCTGGCTCCAACGCGTGGGCACTTCGATGTTGTCCAGGCGGAAAACGATGGTGCCATCGGGGTTTCGGATCTCAGACGTCGCTGAGACAAAGTCCAGTTCCGCATAAGCGTCCAGCCCCGGTTTCGTAAATTTCCTGTCAATCTTCATGTCCGCACGCCCTAGATTCAATCAACTTGTCTTTCTGCGTCAGGTCCTCAGACGCGGACCGATCGCCATGCCGTATAAAATTAGGCGCAATAGACCAGCCGCTGCATTCCGCAGCGCAAAACCGATCAAACGGTTGCACGTTACTATGATGTGCTTTCCGACCCTCGCCCTGTGCCCTATTCTGGTTTTGATACCAGATTTTGTGGCAACCCTTCCGGCCCATACAACTTGACGTATCGACCCATAGATCGTCAACGCCATTTTTAGGTCATTTTTGATATCTTTTGTGTTGACCCATTTCTGACAGCTTGCTTCCGGACACCCTGTTCTGATTCCTCCACAGGTTCATCTACCGGGTACACCCAGAGATTCAAAAAACCCGCAGGTAAATTAACTGTGTTTCCCGGCACAGTTATCGGAATTTGATAATCTAACGCTAAGGTGTCTAGGTTGGATGAGAATCACGAAGCGGTCATTTTGAACCGCGGCGTCAGGTAATCCGCCCGGCGCGATCACTCAAAGGGGAGCGGACAGATGTCGTTGTTACGTTTACTTCCGATTCTGGCCCTGATCGTGGCCTGCACACCACAAGATGTGCGCCCTCCGGCACGCAGCGCCCAGTTCGATGAATTTCCCAAAAGGCTGTTCGACACGTTCGAGATAAGCTGCGACGGCCCGGGTGAACGCTTTGAAAATACCGGGAATCGGGTTTTCGAATGCACCGAGCTTCTACCTCCGGACATGACCGCTTTTCTGATTCTCAACTATGACGGTTACCCTCAGGATCTGCCCAAAAGCGTGATGCGGCTGACAACGACCAAGAACAACTCGGGTTACCTTGTCGATGCCGAGCTGTATTTCAGCGTCCCACGCAAAAGCGGCCCGTCGGTCAAAGTACCAGTGGAAAGCGAAACGCTGGATAAGGCGCTTGGCGCGCTTTACCAAGCGTTGGGTGGATCACCAACATAATTGAAAGAAGTGGTCGGGGCGGCAGGATTCGAACCTACGACCCCCTGTACCCAAAACAGGTGCGCTACCAGACTGCGCCACGCCCCGAACCGTGCGCCTTCCTAACCATGCCAATCTGATTTGAAAAGCCCTAACAGGACCAAATTGCAGGACCTTGCGAAAAAATTTCGTGCCGCATGACGGTTCCGGGCTTAATCGAGTAGCGCGCGGCCAGTCCCGCGTTGATTTCGAGAACCGCAAAGACGGAATCGCCACCTTCGATTGGCGTCAAATCACCGGGAATCGCACCTTGATGGACATGCGACACGGTTCCAGCCCGATCGAGGAAAATGATGTCCAGGGGAATCAGTGTGTTCTTCATCCAGAACACCACGGGCTGCGGCGGGTCAAAAACGAACAGCATACCCGAACGGTTTGGCAGCGACTCGCGGAACATCAATCCACGCGACCGATCCTGCGGGCTAATCGCCAATTCGATATTGAAACGGATCTGCGCCGAGTCGTTCTTGATGTCGATCTGATCAGGCTTACACGCAGCCCAGGTCATCCCGGACCAAAGCAACAAAACCGCTAAAAGACCCGGAAAAAACTTAGGCATGAAACACTCAGTCGTCCAAAGCAGCTTCCCAGGCCAGTACCTGAGCCGCCATACGTCCACGCTTGCCACTGATGACACGCATCGCGAGGGCCTCGCCCGGCTGCAGATCCGACAGACCAGAGCGGCGCAGTACTTCGATATGCAGGAACACATCTTCACCACGGCCAAAAACATTGGCAAACCCAAAGCCTTTGCCTTTGTCGAACCATTTGACCCGCGCGGCCTCTAGAGGGGCAGCGGCGATCTCAACCGGATCAAGCTCGGCAAAATCAGCCAGCATCATCGTGTCCGTCCGCGCGGGCGGATCGACACTGATGACCTCTACCGCCTGAACACCACGGTCCGTGCGATGGGTCATGATTTCTATGCCCGCACCATCCGCGACCGAGCTTTGGCCGAAGTTGCGCAACACATTGACGTGCAACAAAATATCCGGACCGCCCTCATCAGACACAACAAACCCGAAACCCTTCGCAGGGTCGAACCATTTCACGTGTCCACGGACGCGGTACATGTTGTTCAGATCTTCTGGCACGGCGTTCCCATCGCGAAAATTGTCGTTTCGTTAAGGGTCCGATGTGTATGGGAATGGCCCGCAAATTCAAGCTGAAAAAACCTTTTGTTTTCGGCCTCTTGCATTTCACGATACGCGAACGTCATGGATTTAACCTCTGTATCTGCCAGTCGGAACCCACTTGATCCCGCTGCCATCGGAACCTGTCGTGCAACCGAAAGGCCCCATCGGCCCAGAATTCGATTTCGGTTGGCACCAGCCGATAGCCGCCCCAGAACGGCGGGCGTGGCGGGTTCGGGCCCAACTTGGCCGTTACCTTGGCCACCTCGGCCATTAAAACCGAGCGACTGCTGAGAGGCTGAGACTGCTTGGACGCCCAGGCCCCCAATCGGCTTTTTAGCGAGCGAGACGCATAATACTCATCCGCCTGCGGCCCGCTTTCTCTGGTTATTGTACCACGAACTCGGATTTGCCGCCGCAGAGATTTCCAATGCATCACAAAAGCAGCTTTTCCGGCGCTGTCCAACTCGGCCGCCTTGGCACTTTCGTAGTTGGTGTAGAACACAAAAGCTGCCGGTTCGATCTCTTTCAGCAGAACCATGCGCACATTTGGCATGCCGTCCGAATCGACGGTCGCCAAAGCAATCGCGTCCGGATCGTTCGGTTCATTCTCTTTGGCCTCAGCCAGCCACCGCCCCGCTATTTCAAACGGATCGGTGCCGGCAAATATGCCGCTACGTTCGCTCATTCCCATCCCCTGGAAACTAATAAAGCCCACCCTAGGGCGAGAACCCGCCACGGGCAAGAGCGCGCGGCCTTGATGCAGCGCACCCAATGGCATAAACCATCCCAACATAACGCGAAGACAGGCGGAGAACCAAACATGTCAAATCAGTTGATGGCCGGCAAACGCGGCCTCATCATGGGACTGGCCAATGATAAATCAATCGCATGGGGAATAGCCCGTGCCTTGTCCGAATCCGGAGCAGAGCTGGCTTTTTCTTATCAAGGCGACGCACTTAAGAAACGCGTCGATCCACTGGCGGCACAGCTTGGCAGCGAGATCGTCCTGCCTTGTGACGTCAGCGACGAGGAATCGATCGACTCACTGTTCACCGCGCTGGAAGAGAAATGGGGCAAGCTGGACTTTGTTGTTCACGCCATCGGTTTTTCGGACAAGAACGAACTTCGGGGCCGCTACGTCGACACGTCGCGCGCGAACTTCAAACTGACAATGGACGTGTCGGTCTATTCCTTTACCGCTGTGATGCAACGGGCCGAGAAGATGATGTCCGAAGGCGGCAGCGCAGTCACCCTGACCTATTATGGTGCCGAGCAGGTGATGCCGCATTATAACGTGATGGGTGTCGCCAAAGCCGCGCTTGAGGCATCGGTCAAATATCTGGCCGAGGATCTGGGCAAGGACGGTATCCGCGTGAACTCGATCTCGGCGGGTCCGATCAAGACGCTAGCCGCCAGCGGTATCGGCGACTTCCGCTATATTATGAAATGGAACGAGTATAACTCGCCCCTGCGCCGCAACGTGACTATCGATGATGTCGGCAAATCAGCTCTGTATCTGCTGTCTGACCTCAGCAGCGGCGTGACCGGTGAAAACCTGCACGTGGATTCGGGTTATCATATTGTCGGCATGAAAGCCGTCGACGCACCAGACGTCGAAAAGGGGTAATGACATGAGCGCCAAGGATCGCCTGCCCCACGAAAAAGGGTTTCACATCAGCTGGGATCAAATCCACCGTGATTCCCGCGCCTTGGCCTGGCGTCTGGACGGGCAAGGTCCGGACGACGGCGCATGGCGCGCAGTTGTGGCCATCACCCGTGGCGGTATGGCACCTGCGATGATCGTCAGCCGCGAGCTGGACATCCGGACTGTCGACACGGTCAGCGTGCGCTCGTACCACCATCAGGACCAAGGCGAAGCAGAGGTTCTGAAAGCCCCCGATGCCCAGCTGATGGGCGACGGCGAAGGTATTCTGATCATCGACGATCTGGTCGACAGCGGCAAAACGCTCGAGCTGGTGCGCGCAATGTACCCCAAGGCGCATTTCGCGACGGTATATGCCAAGCCCAAGGGCCGACCGATGGTCGACACGTTCATCACCGAGGTCAGCCAGGACACCTGGATCTTTTTCCCGTGGGATATGGCCCTGCAATATGTCGAGCCCTACCGCGGGACCGACTAAAAGACCTTTCTCAGCCCACAAAGAGTGAGGCAAAGCCTTACCAAGGACAGGCCCGTCATGACCCAGTCCCGTACCACCGCGACATTTGCCCCTCCGGTCATGGAGGCGCGGCGCTGGTTGGAGGGGGTGGAGTTTCCTGATGACCGCCCCTTGATCAACGTCAGCCAAGCGGCTCCGGTCGATCCACCGCCGCTGGCGCTGCGCGAAGCGATTGCCAGCTTTGCCGTGACCGAAGACAGCGCCCATCTTTACGGGCCGGTTCTGGGCAATCCAGCCCTGCGAGCCGAACTCGCCTGCCAGATCGGGTCGCATTATGACGCGCAGGTGTCCAGCGATCAGGTGGCAATCACCTCGGGCTGCAATCAGGCATTTGCTGCCGCAATCACAGCGATCACCGATCAGGGTGACGAGGTCATCGTTCCGACGCCCTGGTATTTTAATCACAAGATGTGGCTAGATATGGCAGGCGTCCGAACCGTGGATCTGCCAACCGACGACGCTCTGCTGCCCGATCCGTACGCAGCCCGTGCTTTGATCACCGACAAAACCCGCGCCATCGTCCTGGTGACCCCAAACAATCCCGGCGGTGTGGAATACCCTGCCCCTCTGGTGCGCGCTTTCTTTGACCTTGCGCAGGAGGTCGGCATACGGCTAATCGTGGACGAAACCTATCGGGATTTCGACAGCCGCAGCGGCCCACCGCATGACCTGTTCGCCCAGCCTGACTGGGATCAAACCCTGATCCACCTCTATTCCTTTTCCAAAGCATACAGGCTGACCGGCCACCGTGTCGGCGCGATCGCGACCGGAACTGACCTGCTGTCCGAGATTGAAAAGTTTCTGGACACAGTCGCCATCTGCCCAAGCCAGATCGGCCAGCACGCAGCCCTTTGGGGGATGCAGAACCTGTCGCAATGGCTGGCAGGTGAACGCGATGAGATCCTCGACCGCCGCGCCGCGATTGCCGAGCTTTTGCCAAGCCTGACCGATAAGGGTTGGCGGCTGCTGGGTCTGGGCGCTTATTTCGCCTATTTCGAACACCCGTTCGATATCCCATCGGACGAACTGGCCCAACGACTGGTCCCCGAGGCGGGCATCCTGCTGCTGCCAGGCACAATGTTCATGCCCAACGATGATGCGGGCGGGAAACGTCAGGTTCGTATCGCATTTGCCAATCTGGACCGCGCCGGATTGGGGCAATTGTTCGAACGGCTGGGCGCTCTGTCCTTCTGAGCTTGCTCCCCGACGGCGTGCGTCGTATTCAGGGCCGCAACCGACGGGGCAGTTACCTGCCGACAAAAGCACGAAGAGGGCACAATGGCCGCAGGCGTAAAAAAGTTATCAAAGACCTTTGTCTGGATTCTCATGGGCCTTTTGATGCTCGGACTTGCAGGGTTTGGCGCAACCAGCCTCTCTGGCACCGTGCGTTCGGTGGCCCAGGTCGGGAACGAGGATATCTCGGTTGATGACTATGTCCGCGAGCTGCAGCGCGAAATTCGCGCGGTCGAACAACAGACAGGTCAGCCTTTGCAAATGTCGCAGGCCATGGAATTTGGTCTGGATCGTCTGGCCCTGTCGCGCCTGACGGCTTTGGCAGCACTGGACAATGAGGTCGGATTGCTGGGCATCTCGATCGGGGATGAGAACCTGCAGGAAGAAATTGTTGCGATCCCGGCTTTTCAGGGCGTCAACGGCACATTTGACCGCGACGCGTACCAGTTCCAACTGGAACAGGTCGGCATGTCAGACACCGAGTTCGAATCGGACCTGCGCAAGGAAACATCCCGTACAATCGTGCAGAGTGCCGTAGTTAGCGGTGTGAAGATGCCCGAAACCCTCACGCAGGTTTTGACCGACTATGTTGGTGCCCGCCGCAGCTTTACCGTCGCAACGTTGGCACCGGACGCCCTGCCCACACCTGTTACCGCCCCAACCGACGAGCAGGTCCAGGCGTATTACGACGAGAACACCGAGCTGTTTACCCTGCCGCGCACCAAGAAACTGACTTATGCAATCCTGTCGCCCGAAATGCTGCTCGACGACGTGGAAGTCGACGAGGATTCGGTAAAGCGTTTGTACGAACAGCGCGCAACTGAATTCCAGCAGCCCGAGCGTCGCCTGGTCGAGCGCCTGACCTTCCCGGATCAAGAAGCAGCACAAACTGCCATGGCTCAGCTAGAGGTCGGCGGTGCAACCTTCGAACAACTGGTTCGGGATCGCCAGCTTGAGCTCAGCGATATCGACCTTGGCGACGTCACCCGCGAGGATCTGGGCGAAGCAGCCGATGGTGTCTTTGCTGCCGATCTGGACGCTGTTGTTGGCCCCCTGCCTTCCACCTTTGGGCCTGCGTTGTTCCGGATCAATGGATCGCTTGCCGAAAACAACACGTCGTTTGAAGATGCCGCCCCTGCCCTGCGCGAAGAACTGGCTGCTGAACGCGCCCGTCGTCAGATTGAGGCGCAGGCCGAGGACATCAATGACCTGCTGGCCGGCGGCGCAACTTTGGAAGAACTGACGTCCGAGACCGAAATGGAGCTGGGCCAGATCGACTGGAGCGCGAAAACCGGTGAAGGCGTCGCCGCCTATGACGGGTTCCGCAGTGCAGCCGAAGCCGTGCAAGACGGCGACTTTCCCGAGGTAGCGTTTCTTGAAGATGGCTCGATCTTTGCCCTGCGTCTGAACGAAGTTCTCGAACCCCGGCCGGAGCCGATTGAGACCGCACGCGATCGCGTCGTTGCCGCCTGGACCCAGGCCGAAATCAACAAGGCGTTGGAAGAACAGGCAAATGCTGTTCTGGTACAAGTGCAGACAGATGGTGATTTTGCGGCCACCGAATTGCCCTTCCGGGTAGAAAACGCCCTGACGCGCACGGCCTTTCTGGAAGATGTGCCCGCA
The DNA here is from genome assembly GCF_003318255.1 of Ruegeria sp. A3M17. Lineage (GTDB taxonomy): Bacteria > Pseudomonadota > Alphaproteobacteria > Rhodobacterales > Rhodobacteraceae > Ruegeria. The sequence continues at coordinate 154,258 of NZ_QOCF01000018.1, read as the reverse complement.
GATTTCATGCCTCAGGTCTTTGAAATGGAGCAAAGCGACCTGCGTGTCATTCCCGGTGCCGGAACCGCGTTTATCGTGCGTTTGGACGAGCTGTTGCCGCCTGCCGAAACAGATGAGCTGCGTCAGGTCCAAGCGGCCCTTACCGCCCAGCTGGATCAGGCTTTGGCCCAGAACATCTTTGATGCCTTTGTCCGCGATGCACAGGTCCGTGCCCGTCCCGTCGTAGATCAGCAGGCCCTGAATGCTGTTCAGGCGAGCTATTAAAAGAGACCGAATATGGCGCTGACCCCCGACTTCGACAGCTTCGCCCGCGCCTATGAGGCAGGCGAGAATCAGGTTGTCTACACCCGCTTAGCCGCTGATCTGGACACGCCGGTTTCCTTGATGCTCAAGCTGACAGGCGCGCAGAAAGACGCGTTCATGCTGGAATCGGTTACCGGTGGTGAGGTGCGTGGCCGCTATTCGATCATCGGGATGAAGCCGGACCTGATCTGGCGGTGCCAAGGCGAGACTTCCGAGCTGAACCGCTCGGCCCGGTTCGACCCCGATGCGTTCTCGCCCCAAACCGGCAACCCGATGGATAACCTGCGAGCCCTGCTGGCGGAAAGCAAAATTGACCTGCCGGACGACCTGCCCCAGGCCGCTGCCGGGCTGTTTGGCTATCTCGGCTATGACATGGTTCGGCTGGTGGAATACCTGCCTGACGTGAACCCCGATCCGCTTGGCCTGCCTGATGCCATCATGCTCAGACCCTCGGTCATTGCAGTGCTGGACGGCGTCAAGGGCGAGGTAACGGTTGTGTCGCCTGCGTGGGTCAGCGAGGGGCAATCAGCCAAGGCTGCTTATGCACAGGCTGCAGAACGTGTCATGGACGCGGTGCGCGATCTGGAACGCGCCATGCCCGCCGAGACGCGCGATCTTGGGGATGCGTCCGAGGTGGCCGCGCCGGTGTCGAATTTCACCAAATCCGGCTATTTGGAAGCGGTCGAAAAGGCCAAGGATTACATCCGCGCGGGCGACATCTTTCAGGTTGTTCCAGCGCAGCGCTGGACGCAGGATTTTCCGCAACCTCCCTTCGCGCTCTATCGTTCGCTTCGGCGCACGAACCCGTCGCCCTTCATGTTCTATTTCAACTTTGGCGGCTTTCAGGTCGTGGGCGCAAGCCCCGAGATTCTGGTCCGCGTCTTCGGTGATGAGGTCACGATCCGCCCCATCGCGGGCACACGCCCGCGCGGCGCGACCCCCGAAGAGGACAAGGCCAACGAGGTCGATCTTCTGGCCGACAAGAAAGAGTTGGCCGAGCATCTGATGCTGCTGGATCTGGGTCGCAACGACACCGGTCGTGTCGCAAAGATCGGCACTGTGCGCCCTACCGAAGAGTTCATCATCGAACGCTACAGCCACGTGATGCACATCGTCTCCAACGTTGTTGGCGAGTTGGCCGAGGACAAAGACGCGCTGGATGCCTTCTTTGCCGGAATGCCTGCAGGCACCGTTTCAGGCGCGCCAAAGGTCCGTGCAATGGAGATCATCGACGAGCTTGAGCCCGAAAAGCGCGGCGTTTACGGCGGTGGCGTGGGGTATTTCAGCGCGGGCGGCGACATGGATATGTGTATTGCCCTACGCACGGCCATCGTGAAAGACCAGAAGCTCTATATTCAGGCAGGCGGCGGCGTGGTCTATGACAGCGACCCCGAGGCCGAATTCATGGAAACCGTCCACAAATCGAATGCCATTCGGCGCGCTGCTGCGGACGCGGCCCGATTCACCGGCTCTGGCAACTCTTAAAGAATAGCGGCTGACCACATGGTCAGCCGTTTTTCATATTCAACCTTACTGAGCTTCTTGCGTCATGACCGCAGAGATCGGGGCCATGGCCACGCGGCCACCGCGATCTTCCAGCCCCCATAGCAACAGGGCCGAGATCGTATCCGGGCGCAGCCGTCCCAACATGACGACAGTTCCCTGCTGACCAGCCCGGAACGCCGCCTGATCCAAAAAACGTCGCATGATCGTGGGGTCCTGGCGGGCACCGTCGATGTCGCGAAAGATGACCCCGGAAGGGATGCCATTGCGAGCGGCCAGTTTCTGGACAGTGTTCAGACCATTATCCTGGGTGATAAGCCCGCGCCCGGTATCACCGGCAATTGCGGCCACCTGATCGGCCAGTTTGCGGTTACCTTGAATGCCGGTTCCCACACCTTCCAGAATACCAACGGTTTCTGGCAGAGTATCCAACCACACAGCCATCGAAACCTCAGCATCTTGTGCGCTGGCCGCCTTGGGCAAATCGGCAAGAGCCAGAACCTCGAAACCGGCTGCGCGATGGCGGGCCATTTTTTCGGCCGCATCGGGGTCAGACGGGCTGACGGCAAAGCTGAGCGGGTATGGGAAATCCTTCAACGCCTCGGCCCCAAACGCCCCTTCATCATCAATCAGAATGATCGACATAAGCGGTTTGGCTTCGGGGTTTTCGAACTTGGCGGCATAGGCATCAATTGGCTTACCGGGCAGAAGTATCGCGGGTTGCTCGTCCGCTGAAACCGGCGCGTCATCGCGTTCAGTCAGCGGGACGACTCGTTTGCCAACGGTCTGACCGCCGGTATCCGTTTCTTCACCGCCAATCTGCGGGACCGCTGCGATCCGGGGCAGCTTTTTAAGCTGCGGGTCTTCTTCCCCTTCTACAGCGATCGGGTTGTCCTCAAGCGGATCGACCTCGGGCTCCAGGGGTTCGATTGCCGTGGGTTCAGGCTGCGGCTCGGGTTCCGGTTGAACCGCTGCGACCTCGGGCTCGGGCAGAGGTTCTGGTTCAATTTCCGTTTCGGTGACTTCGGGCAACGGCTCCGCGATTTCAGGCTTAGTCTCTGTTACCTCGGGCTGTACCTGTTCCACTTCCGGCGCGGGCAGTATTTCCAGGACTTCGGGCGCGGGCTGCGGCTCAACCTCAGCAATGGTCTCTTCTTGCTTGGGTGCAACCGGCGGTTCCGGCGCAGTTTCCGAAATGATCGGCTCACCTTCGGTGCTGGGCAATGGCTGCAATTGCGCAGGCGACTGCGGCACAACCGGAGCCTCGTTCGCAACGGTTATCTCAGTCGTGTCAGGTGTTTCGATCTCTTCGACCTGCGTGACCGCCTCACTGATCGTCGGTTCAGTGTCTGGTACTGTCTCCACGTCCGCCAGCCCGGCAAGATTGTCCGTTTGATCCCCGGACGCATCGGATGTCACCGGCGGCGCGGTCACCAGATCAGCATCTGCCACCGTCTCAGCTGCTTCGGTGCTGACCTCGGGGGCCGCAGCCGGTGCAGGCTCGGGGGCCTCGGCGTTTACAACCGGTTTTCGGGTCAAAGGTGTATTCAGGGATAATACTGCACCAAGCAGACCAACAACGACCGCCCCTGCGATCATCCCGCCTAAAAATCCGCCCATCTTAACTGCCTCTCGCCTTCATCCTGCTTCGATCGCCTCAACGCCGTTTACCGCGCCTTTGGCCTGCGATTGCGCCCTGAACAGGATGTCCTCTTGACGCTGCCCCGCAAGCCTGAGCATGTATGTCCCGACATTATACCGTGGCCAAGGGCTGTATCGCCAGTCCGAAATGCCCAAGCCGAGACAAGTGCCCAAATGCTGCTGCTGATCGACAACTACGACTCGTTTACCTACAATCTGGTACACTATTTAGGCGAACTTGGCGCCGAAATGGTCATTCGGCGGAATGACGCCCTGGATGTACAAGAAGCCATGGCGATGAACCCGGCGGGAATCCTCCTCAGCCCTGGTCCGTGCGATCCAAATCAGGCCGGTATTTGCCTGGCACTGACGGAAGCGGCAGCCGAAACAAAAACGCCGCTTCTGGGTGTATGTCTTGGTCATCAGACGATTGGGCAGGTGTTTGGCGGCAACGTTGTCCGCTGCCACGAGATTGTTCACGGCAAGATGGGTATGATGCACCACACCGGTAAAGGCGTGTTCGCTGGCCTGCCCACCCCGTTCGAGGCGACCCGCTATCATTCGCTGATCGTAGATCGGGACACTTTGCCAGATAGCCTTGAGATCACAGCAGAACTGGAAGACGGCACCATCATGGGCCTGCAACACAAAGAATTGCCCATTCACGGCGTCCAGTTCCACCCGGAATCAATCGCCTCTGAGCATGGCCACGCCCTGCTCAAGAATTTCCTGTCCGAGATGAAAGTTCCTGCATGAGCGACGCTCTGAAGCCATTGATCGGAGCCGCAGCCGATCGACCCTTAACGCGTGCCGAGGCTGAACAGGCGTTTAGCATCCTGTTTGATGGCGAAGCCACGCCCAGCCAGATCGGCGGCCTGCTGATGGCGATGCGCACTCGTGGTGAAACTGTAGACGAATATGCAGCCGCTGCCGCTGTGATGCGCGCCAAGTGCAATGCGGTCAAAGCACCGGCAGGTGCGATGGATATCGTCGGCACCGGTGGCGACGGCAAAGGCACACTGAACATTTCCACCGCCACAGCGTTTGTTGTGGCTGGGGCCGGTGTCACGGTCGCCAAACACGGCAACCGAAACCTGAGTTCTAAATCGGGTGCCGCAGACGCGTTGGGTCAGCTGGGAATCAACGTTATGGTTGGCTCACAAATCGTTGAAAAGGCTCTGCAAGAGGTCGGCATCGGATTCATGATGGCACCCATGCACCATCCTGCTATTGCGCATGTCATGCCCAGTCGACAAGAGCTTGGGACGCGTACGATTTTCAACATTCTTGGCCCATTGACCAACCCCGCTGGTGTTCGGCGTCAACTGACCGGTGCGTTCAGTCGTGACCTGATCCGCCCGATGGCGGAAACTCTGGGTCTTTTGGGGGCCGAACACGCCTGGCTGGTGCACGGATCGGATGGCACGGATGAGTTGACAATCACCGGCGTAAGCTGGGTCGCTGCGCTGGAAGATGGCGTTGTGAAAGAAGTCGAGCTGCATCCCGAAGACGCAGGGCTACCGGTCCACCCGTTCGAGGACATCATCGGCGGAACGCCCGAAGAAAACGCCGTGGCATTCCGCGCCTTGTTGGACGGCGCGCCATCGGCCTACCGCGATGCGGTGCTGTTGAATTCCGCCGCGGCCCTTGTGGTTGCTGGCTCTGCTGATGACTTGAAAGACGGCGCTGCCAAGGCGCGGGAAAGCATCGACAGCGGAAAAGCTAAAGACAAAATCGCGGCCCTGGCCCGAATTACGCAGGAGGCCGCATGACCGAGACGGTTCTGGACAAAATCAAAGCCTACAAACTTGAAGAAGTCGCGGCAGACAAGGCGCAGAAGTCGCTGGAAACACTGGAAAACGAGGCCCGAAACGCGCCCGAGGTCCGCGGCTTTGCCGATGCGCTTCGAACAGCGGCACGTCGGGGCTACGGCCTGATTGCCGAGGTCAAAAAAGCCAGCCCGTCCAAGGGTCTGATCCGCCCGGATTTCGATCCACCCGCTCTGGCCAAAGCCTATGAAGAAGGCGGCGCTGCCTGTTTGTCGGTGCTGACCGACACGCCTAGTTTTCAGGGTGCAAAGGAATACCTGACCGAAGCCCGGGCTGCCACCTCTCTTCCAGCGCTGCGCAAGGATTTTATGTACGACCCCTATCAAGTGGTCGAGGCGCGTGCTCTGGGTGCAGATTGCATCCTGATCATCATGGCATCGGTCGAAGACACGCAAGCCGCCGAATTGGAACAGACGGCATTCGACTGGGGCATGGATGTGCTGATCGAAGTTCACGATCAGGAAGAGCTGGAACGTTCCGCGCAATTGAAGAGTTCATTGATTGGGATAAACAACCGTAATCTCAAGACTTTCGAGACATCTCTTGATACAACGCGCCACCTGTCAAAGCTTGTGCCAGCGGGCCGGACAATCGTCTGCGAAAGTGGTCTGAGCACACCGGACGATCTGGCCGACATCGCACGTTACGGCGCGCGCAGCTTCCTTATTGGTGAAAGCCTGATGCGTCAGGACGACGTGGCAGCAGCCACCCGCCATCTTCTGGCAAGCCCTCTGATCCCCGGAGTCATGTGATGCCGCTGACCCATTTTGATGCTCAGGGACAGGCCCATATGGTCGATGTCTCAGACAAGGAAGTCACCGACCGCGTCGCCGTGGCGGCTGGCCACATCAAAATGGCGCAGGACACCTTTGATCTGATTTCCGAAGGTCGCGCTAAGAAAGGTGATGTTCTGGGCGTGGCACGTCTTGCGGGCATCATGGGCGCAAAGAAAACACCGGATCTGATCCCTTTATGTCACCCGCTCCCGGTTACCAAGGTCGCTGTCAAACTGACGCTGGATCCCGACTTGCCCGGCGTGTTGGTCGAAGCCACAGTCAAAACATCGGGTCAGACTGGGGTCGAGATGGAGGCGCTGACCGCCGTGTCCACGGCTGCCTTGACGGTCTATGATATGACCAAGGCCGTGGATAAGGCCATGGAAATCGGCGGTATCCGTGTATTGCTGAAAGATGGCGGAAAATCAGGGCGTTACGAGGCGAAATGATCACTGTCGAAGAGGCCCGCGCACTGCTGTTTGATCTGGTCTCGCCACTGCCAAGCGAGACCGTCACTTTGTCCGCCGCCGCCGGTCGCGTCCTGGCAAAGGAAGTGGAGGCCACACGCGACCAGCCGCCGTTTGAGGCATCCTCGATGGACGGCTACGCGATGAAAGCGACCGAGGTCGAGCTGCACGCCATGTTCAAGGTCATCGGCGAGTCGGCCGCTGGCAACCGCTACACTGGTCGCGTCGGGCCCGGACAGGCGGTGCGTATCTTCACCGGCGCCCCGGTCCCCAAAGGTGCTGATTTCGTTGTCATACAAGAAGATACCGAACGTCGCGGCGACCTGATCACAATCTCGGACCTACCCGGCCCAAAAACGAATATCAGACCTGCGGGCGTCGATTTCAAAGCAGGCACAAAGATCTCGGCCCCCCGTCGTTTGCGCGCAGAGGACATCGCGCTGATCGCGGCGATGAATGTTGCGACCGTACCAGTGACTCGAAAGCCTGTCGTCGCTCTGATCTCCACCGGTGATGAGCTGGTGATGCCGGGTGAAACCCCCGGCCCCGATCAGATCATCGCATCCAATACGTTTGGCTTGAAAGCACTGCTGGAGGACGCGGGTGCGCACGTCCGCATCCTTCCGGTCGCGCGCGATACGGTCTCATCGCTTGAAACCGCCTTCGGACTGGCCGAAGGAGCGGATCTGGTGGTGACCATCGGCGGCGCATCGGTTGGAGACTACGATCTGGTGTCAGACGTCTCAACCGGGCTGGGAATGGAGCAATCTTTCTACAAGATCCGAATGCGCCCCGGAAAACCCCTGATGGCGGGTCGATTGGGACAAACGGCAATGGTCGGTTTGCCCGGAAATCCTGTCAGTGCAATGGTTTGCGGCTATCTCTTCCTGTTACCGATGGTGCGTCGGATGTTGGGTGTCGAACAGGTTCTGCCCCCATTGCGAACCGCACGTCTTGCTGAACCATTGGGCGAAAACGGTCCGCGTGAGCATTACATGCGGGCTATGCTGAACGAGACTGGCATTCGCGCGTGTGCTGATCAGGACAGTTCACTGCTCAGCGTTTTGGCGCAGGCAAACGCTCTGTTGGTGCGCCCCCCGCATGATTCCGCCCGACCTGCCGGGGATGAGGTTCAATACCTGCCGATCTAAATCCCGCTCAAGTCCATTGACACAAAACGTGAACATGCGTAGAACAAAAGAAAACGCATGACCGACGAGGTGTGAGCAATGTTGACCAAGAAGCAGTTGGATTTGTTGGAATTCATTCACAAACGCGTTCAGGCGGACGGTGTTCCGCCCAGTTTCGATGAAATGAAGGCCGCGCTGGACCTGAGGTCCAAATCTGGCATCCACAGATTGATTACGGCACTAGAGGAACGCGGGTTCATTCGGCGACTGGCGCACCGTGCGCGGGCCATTGAAATCGTCAAACTGCCGGAAAGTCTGGGTGGAGAACCCACAGTGGCCTTCAAGCCGCGTGTGATCGAAGGCGACAAGCCGTCCGGCTCCCGCCCCGCGAATTTTGAGCCAGTGACTGTGGATGCGATGGAATTGCCAGTGATGGGCCGCATCGCCGCCGGCGTTCCTATCGAAGCGATTAGCCATGTCTCGCACCGTGTCGCGGTACCCGGAACAATGGTTTCCGGAAAGGGTGAGCATTATGCGCTGGAAGTGCGTGGCGACTCGATGATCGACGCCGGGATCAACGATGGCGACGTTGTGGTGATACGGGAAACCTCGGTTGCCGATAACGGCGATATCGTTGTTGCCCTTGTCGAAGATCAGGAAGCCACATTGAAGCGGTTCTTCCGCCGCGGGCAAGCTATCGCGCTTGAGGCTGCGAACCCCGTCTATGAAACCCGCGTTCTGCCGGAAGATAAGGTCAAGGTGCAGGGTCGTCTGGTTGGACTGATCCGCAGCTACTAAAACTGCTTGGTATACCGGTTCCCGGATGTGTTCGGGGACCAGAGCCTGTCGCCCATCGCCTCTTTTGAGGTTGTGATCTTACCGCCCGACAGAGACAGGCTTCCCGTGGCCATTAACCGTTTCGGATCGAAGATTTCACAGCCGCCGGACAATTGCAGCGCCACGGCAGAAATCACGATCTGATCGGCATTGCAGGCACTGAACCCGCGCGCCGCGCGTTTGCCTGTTATGTGCAACACCTCTATGCCCTGCCAGTCATACCGTTGAATGGTGCCGGAATCATGAGGCCATCGGCTGGCCGCCTGCAGCTGATCTGCCCCGTCCCCATCATTTTCCAACCAGACGGTTGCGACAAACCCGCTTCCCCTTTTCTTACTCAAGGCCCGTCCTTGTTCGGTCATCACGCCCACAAGCCCGCCACTATCCGCAACCAGTATTTCAGGGCGATTTCCCTGCCCCCACAACATCAACGCCACGGCCATTGGTGCCATTCCAACCCATCGGGCCCGTCCTTGCCACAGCGCAAGCCACAGGCCGCCAAGTGCAATTAGCGGCAGGACAGGGTGCGGCGGGCTGACAACATATCCTTGCGCGCCGTCAAATCCCGATACCCATTGAGAAACCGCAAGAATCCACTCTAAACCTAGCCCCATCACTGCCAGCGGCACCATCTCAAGGCCAAATGGCGACAGCATTGCTGCCACCACGGCCGAGGGGACGACTACCATGCCCATGACGGGCACCGAAAGCATGTTGGCCAAGAGGCCATAGTGAGACAATGTGTTGAAATGCGCCGCACCAATTGGCGCGGTCGCAAACCCCGCGATAGCCGAGGACATCAGCAGGCCCGCAACAGGTTTCAGCCACTTTGGCCCTGGCATCGGTCCAATGTCACGCAATGCTCCGAACACCGCCACAAGCGCTGTCGTTGCGGCAAAAGACATTTGAAACCCCGGGCTAAGCAAGGATTCGGGGCGCAGAATGAGTACAATAAGTGCGGCGACCGCAACGGCCCGTAGGGAAATCGCGCGTCTGTCGATCAGTATGGCCATCAACATGACACTCGCCATGACAAAGGCGCGTTCCGTGGCGACGTTTCCCCCAGACAGTAACAAGTAGATCGTGGCCGCGAACATCGCACAGACAGCCGCCAGTTTGCGCACATGCAATCTGAGGGCCAGCGCAGGAATGGTCGAGAACAAAAGCCTGCACATCAAATAGACGAACCCGGTCAGCAAGCCCATGTGCAGGCCCGAAATTGCCAACAGATGCGCCAGGTTGGATGCGCGCAGTGACTTTAGCGTTTCTTGCCCCATACCGCTGCGATCACCCGTTGTGACGGCGGCCGCAAACCCGCCGATCTCACCCGGCAGGATCGTGCGGACATGGTGGGAAATCGCCATTCGCCATGCTGTAATGCGGATGCCTTCGGGCTGCGGGGGCGCAGCGATCAGCACCGGGACACGGGTGTATCCGACGGCCCCCAGCCGTTGAAACCAAGCGTGTCGCCGAAAATCGAACCCTCCCGGTTCCACCGGACCTTGAGGCGGCGACAAATAGGCAGTGGTCATGATCCTTTGGCCGGGCACAAGCGACCGCGCGTCTCCGTGCAAGGAGAGCCGGACGCGCTGCGGCCGCCGGTCACCGGGCACGTCCCCTACACGCACCCGATCCAGCGTAATCCGCAGCGCATCCGACGCAGAGCGATCCATGGCAACGATCCGCCCCTCGACCGGGCCGTAATAACGCCAGGACAGGACCGGCTCTGCCACCGTGTGAGCGCGCGCGCCCGCCAGGATAAACCCGGCAGCGATCAGCGCCCCCCCTGTTGTTAACGCAGCCCAGCCAGACGGAAGCCAGCGCACCAAGCCTAAGCAAATCGCGATCACGGCAACGAGGCCTGCATAGACCATCCACGCCGGTTCAAACCGAAGGCTGAAATACAGACCAATACCGACTGCCAGACACACCGGAGACCACTGAAACAAATACCCAGTCTGGTTCAGCATTGCGGCCTCGACCCGTGCCAGAACACGCATGGTTGCCCCCGTCCTTCCGGCTCGTTAGACAGGCGCCAATCTATGCCCGACACGGTTACCAAAAGGTTAATCCACACAATGTCCGATCAGGTCGTCACTCGTTTCGCCCCGTCCCCAACCGGTTTCCTGCATATCGGCGGCGCCCGTACGGCGCTGTTCAATTGGCTCTATGCCCGCGGCCGTGGCGGCAAGTTCCTGTTGCGGATCGAAGACACCGACCGCGAGCGTTCGACGCCGGAAGCAACGGCTGCGATCCTGCAAGGCATGGAATGGCTGGGGCTGGATCACGACGGCGAAGTGATCAGCCAATTCGAGGGTGCCGCACGTCACGCCGAGGTGGCGCATCAGTTGCTGGCCGAGGGCAAGGCGTACAAGTGCTTTTCGTCTCAGGACGAAATCACGGCGTTCCGTGAACAAGCGCGGGCCGAGGGGAAATCGACCCTGTTCCGCAGCCCTTGGCGCGATGCAGACGCGTCCTCCCATCCGGACGCTCCGTTTGCGATCCGCATAAAGGCGCCTCAGGTCGGCACGACGGTAATCCGCGATCAGGTTCAGGGGGACGTGACTATTCGCAACGACCAGCTGGACGACATGATCCTCCTGCGGTCGGACGGCACTCCGGTCTACATGCTCGCGGTGGTGGTCGACGATCACGACACGGGCGTGACCCACGTGATCCGTGGCGACGACCACCTGAACAACGCGGCGCGGCAGATGATGATCTATGAGGCGATGGGTTGGGACATTCCAGTCTGGGCGCATATCCCTCTGATCCACGGGCCGGATGGTAAAAAGCTGTCCAAACGCCATGGCGCTTTGGGCGCGCAGGAATATCAGGCCATGGGCTATCCTGCCGCAGGTATGCGCAACTATTTGGCGCGTCTGGGCTGGAGCCATGGTGACGATGAGTTCTTTACGGACGAACAGGCCAAGGAATGGTTCGATCTTGACGGAATCGGCAAAAGCCCTGCCCGTTTCGACCTGAAAAAGCTGGAAAATCTGTGTGGACAGCACATCGCCATCGCGGATGATGCTGCATTGCGGCAAGAGATCGAGGCCTATCTGGCGGCGGCGAATTTACCTGACCTCACGGAAACACAATCCGGTGATCTGGAACGTGCGATGTATTGCCTCAAGGATCGCGCGCGGATGTTCCCGGAACTTCTTGAAAAAGCTCACTTTGTATTGGCGTCAAGGCCAATTGAACCCGACGAAAAGGCTGAGAAAGCGCTGGCCTCAGTATCCGATGGTATACTGAGTGAATTGACGCCGCACGTGCAAAATGCTAGCTGGACGCGAAACGAACTGGAGCAAACCCTAAATTCGTTTGCAGAAGCGAAAGAGGTTAAGTTCGGCAAACTGGCGGGCCCGTTGCGGGCCGTGTTGGCAGGTCGGGCAGTGACGCCTTCAGTTTTTGACATGATGCTTGTGCTGGGGAAAGAAGAAACCCTGGCCCGGCTTTCTGACGCAGCGACGTAAACCCAATCTTCATATTTGGGTAACGCTGCTCCGCTAACACCCGGACTGCGCGCCCGCGCGCAGCCGTTGCCCGCAAGGTCGGACAGCGATTCGACATGCGTAAGAATGAGGAAGGGACACTATGACCGACAGCAATAAAACAGCCACTCTGACAGTCCATGGTGAAACGTACGAGTTGCCGGTTCATTCTCCGACCGCTGGACCTGACGTCATCGACATCCGCAAGCTGTACAGCGATGCCGGAGTCTTCACCTACGACCCCGGTTTTACGTCGACCGCAAGCTGTGACAGCACCATTACCTATATTGACGGCGAAAAAGGCGAGCTGCTGCACCGTGGCTATCCGATCGACCAGCTGGCCGGAAAATCGCATTTCCTCGAAGTGTGCTATCTGCTGCTGTACGGAGAGCTGCCGCAAGCCAAAGACCTTGAGCAGTTCGAAACCACCATCACGCGCCACACGATGCTGCACGAACAGATGCAGTATTTCTATCGCGGTTTCCGCCGGGACGCGCACCCGATGGCGATCATGGTGGGTGTCGTTGGCGCAATGTCGGCGTTCTATCACGACTCGACCGACGTATCTGATCCGCATCAGCGCGAGGTCGCCTCGCATCGTCTGATCGCCAAGATGCCGACGATCGCCGCATGGGCCTATAAGTATCACATCGGCCAGCCCTTCGTTTATCCGCGTAACGATCTGGACTATGCGTCCAACTTCCTGCGCATGTGCTTTGCGGTTCCCGCCGAAGAATATGAGGTGAACCCGATCCTCAGCCGTGCGATGGACCGGATCCTGACTTTGCACGCGGATCACGAGCAGAATGCATCGACCTCGACCGTGCGTCTTGCTTCGTCATCGGGCGCAAACCCGTTCGCGTGTATCGCGGCTGGTGTTGCTTGCCTTTGGGGTCCTTCTCACGGCGGTGCCAACCAGGCGTGTCTGGAGATGTTGGAAGAGATCGGTTCCGTCGATCGCATCCCCGAATACATTGCACGGGCCAAGGACAAGAACGATCCGTTCCGCCTGATGGGCTTTGGCCACCGGGTCTACAAAAACTTCGACCCGCGCGCGAAAGTTATGAAGCAATCCGCAGACGAAGTACTGGATCTGCTGGGCATCGAAGACAATCCGAAACTGCAGGTTGCCAAGGCACTGGAAAAGCAGGCGCTGGAAGATCCGTATTTTTCCGACAAGAAACTGTTCCCGAACGTGGACTTCTACTCGGGCATCATCCTAGAGGCGATGGGTTTCCCGACTTCAATGTTCACACCGATCTTCGCACTGTCGCGCACTGTTGGCTGGGTCAGCCAGTGGAAAGAGATGATCGCAGATCCTCAGAACAAGATCGGCCGTCCTCGTCAGCTGTATCTCGGCGAAACGACCCGCGATTACGTGGACATCGAAAACCGCTGATTGCCGGTTGCAATTTCGAAACGCCTCGGACGCCTGTCCGGGGCGTTTTTCGTTTCAGAATAACGTCAGTTGATCCCCGGCCTGCGCGGGCCTTGAAAACAGATCACATCGGAGCGGCGGTGTTTTTGTGGCCAGCCCCAAACGTTTGACCGCGAGCTTGAACCGCTTGGCCACCAGCCCGGCATACTCTCCCTCACCCCGCATGCGGTGCCCCCAGCGCGGATCATAGTCACGACCACCGTGCATTTCGCGCAGTTTGGACATGACTTTTTCTGCCCGCGCCGGCTCATGCTGCTGCAACCAGGATTGCCACAGCTCAGAAACTTCGCGCGGAAGACGCAGCATGATCCAGCTTGCGGCATCCGCCCCGGCATCGGCCCCGGCGTCCAGCATGGTTTCCAATTCGTGATCCGTCAGACCCGGTATTAAGGGGGATGTCATGACGCGCACTGGCACGCCTGCATCGGTCAGCCGTCGGATCGTTGCCAACCGTCGCACAGGGGATGGCGCGCGGGGTTCCATCCGCCGGGACAAGGCCGGGTCCAAAGTGGTCAAGGAAACACCGACCCGAACCAGTCCAAGCTGCGCCATAGGTGCAAGGATATCCAAGTCCCGCTCGATCATCGCGCCTTTGGTCACGATTGCGACCGGGTGCTGGAACTCTTGCAGGACCTGCAGGCAAGCCCTTGTGATCCGGTGGCATTTCTCGATCGGTTGATAAGGGTCGGTGTTTGTCCCCATCGCAATGGTCGCCACTTTGTACCGGGCCGAGGACAGTTCTTTCCTCAGAACCTCGGCCGCGTTAGGCCGCGCAATCAGCCGGGTTTCAAAATCCAATCCCGGCGACAACCCCAGATAGGCATGTGTCGGGCGGGCAAAACAGTACACACACCCATGCTCGCACCCCCGATACGGGTTGATTGAGCGGTCGAACGGCAGATCGGGCGATCGGTTGTAGGTGACCACACTGCGCGCAACCTCTTCCCGGACCTCGGTTCTGAGTTGAGGAAGCTCCTCCTCCATCTCCCAGCCATCGTCGCAGGCCTCGGTCGCAAAGCGTTCGAATCTGCCTGAGTCATTACTGGCCACGCCGCGGGCCTTTATGTTGAGTGCAGGCATATTTGTTCCCGTTACGTTCTCACTCAAGAATCAATAAACCCTGAATCGCCAGGCGACAAGGAAAACTGCGCGAAACGCCCTACTCCCCCCGATCCTGGGCGCCTGATTTTTCCCCGTCTGTGAACAGATTGCAGGATGTTGTTGCAGATAATTCCATCGTGATCGCAAACAATTTGACGTATAGGTCGGTCCCGGAACCGCCGAGGTCGCAATCGTAACAGTCTAACTGCGACGAAATGGCCAAAACGGAAAAAATGCCACCACGGGCCGATGGCCCGCCCAGCACAGGGAAATGCCCCATGTCCGATGAAGAAGACATCGTCCTGTCCGAACTCAACGACGACGAACTTGTCGAGCAGATGTTCGACGATCTTTATGACGGCCTGAAAGAAGAGATCGAGGAAGCTGTGAACATCCTGCTTGAACGCGGATGGACACCATATGACATCCTGACCAAAGCATTGGTCGGTGGCATGACCATCGTGGGCCACGATTTCCGGGACGGCATTCTGTTCGTGCCCGAGGTTCTGCTGGCCGCCAACGCGATGAAGGGTGGGATGACGATCCTCAAGCCACTGCTGGCCGAAACCGGCGCGCCGCGTGTTGGCAAGATGGTGATCGGCACCGTTAAGGGCGACATTCACGATATCGGCAAAAACCTGGTGTCGATGATGATGGAAGGCGCTGGTTTCGAAGTTGTCGATATCGGCATCAACAACCCGGTCGAAAACTATCTGGAAGCCCTGGATTCCGAACAGCCAGACATTCTGGGCATGTCGGCCCTGCTGACCACTACGATGCCCTACATGAAAGTGGTTATCGACACGCTGATCGAACAGGGACGGCGTGAAGATTACATCGTACTGGTTGGCGGCGCCCCTCTGAACGAGGAATTCGGCAAGGCCATCGGCGCAGATGCCTATTGCCGTGACGCAGCGGTAGCGGTGGAAACTGCCAAAGAGTTTGTATCCCGCAAGCACAACCAACTGGCCAGTTGATCCAGGTAACACGGAAATGATCAAGGCCGCCCTTTCCGGGGCGGCTTTTTTGTCTTCAACGGCTTGATAAGCAGTACAGGTTTTATTACCTGTCAATTGTGATTGTGCGAATCTGTTGTGACGCACGTGTTGTTAACGAGTACATATTGGGTGTGTTATGCCTACGACGTTTAATGCTATTTTTCTTGGCCAACTTAGTATTATTGACCCCACTGAGGGCAACAATACAGCAGAAAACGCAGACGCCCTTGTTGGGCAAACTTTTGGCGGACCCGGCGATCCCCTTCTAAACAACGCGGTTGTATGGAGCCCTGTCGGAAATCCGGGCCAAACCTACCAAAATGATGGGACTGTCGACCTCGATGATTTCACAATCGACGGTCAACAAACTGAATTTGACGCGGCCGTCGAATATAATGCCACGATCACATACGTCGACGGAACAACAGCCAACATAACCGCTGTCATTGCCCAAGATGCATTCGGCAACACCTTTCTGGTGCCTGAATTTTCAAACAATTCGGATCAGGCCGCGTTGGAAGACCAAGGCATTAGATCTCTTACTTTGAACAGCGTCAGAACCGATGACGCGTCGGGACTAAACTCGAACCGGCAAGAATGGGACATCGCCAGATGTTTCACGACCGGCACTCTGATCAAGACCGATCGCGGGCTGGTCAAGGTCGAGAATCTGCCCGTGGGCGACAGGATTCCGACGCTGGATCATGGGTTGCAAACGCTGCGCTGGGTCGGTTCGCAAACTGCGCGCGCCTCGGGGGTGTTTACGCCTGTGTTGATCAAGGCGGGTGCGCTTGGCAATGATCGCGATCTGTTGGTGTCGCAACAGCACAGGATGCTGATCAGCGACTGGCGGGTCGAGTTGCATACGGGCCACGCCGAGGCGTTGGCGCCTGCCAAGCACTTGATAAACGGCCGCGATATCGTGATGAAGCCCGGCGGTCTTGTGACCTATTACCATCTGATGTTCGATCAGCACGAACTGATCTGGGGCGAAGGTTGCCTGAGCGAGAGCTTTCACCCCGGAATCCAGGCGTGGAACAGTTTTGAGGATGAAACACGGCAAGAGATCCTGTCGCTGTTTCCGGAACTGGCCAGCCACGGGATCACCGCTTATGGTCCCCCTGCCCGCCCATCGCTTCAATCTTTTGAAACGCGTGCGTCGGTGGCCTGACACGGGATGTCGGAAGCGGGCTTGCCTTGAACCGTCATTCATTCTTTGATGCTGCAATCCTTTAGGAAATTTACCATGCAGCAGAACAACGCACCGGATGATGCAAGCCTGACGACAAAAGGCTATACCGAGGACACTCGGCAAGGCGACATACTGCTATTGGCATGCGGTGCGTTGGCGCGTGAAATCCTGCATCTGAAAAAGCGCAACGGCTGGGATCATATGACCCTGACCTGCCTGCCCGCCATACTGCACGTTCACCCTGAACGAATTACACAAGCCGTCGAAGAAGCCGTTAACAAGCACCGCGGTAACTTTGACCAGATCTTCGTCGTCTATGCCGATTGCGGCACCGGCGGGCTGTTGCAGAAGGCCTGCGAAGAGATGGGTATCGAGATGATCAAAGGCCCGCATTGCTATTCATTTTTCGAAGGAAATCAGGCCTTTGAAGACCATGGCGATGATGAAACGACAGCCTTCTACCTAACGGATTTTCTAGCCCGTCAGTTTGACGCCTTTGTGTGGAAACCGCTGGGCCTGGACCGTCACCCCCAGCTGCGGGACATGTATTTCGGGAACTATACCAAGCTTGTGTATCAAGCCCAGACAGACGACCCGGACCTGACGGCACGCGCGCAGGAATGCGCCGAACGGTTGGGGTTGACGTTTGAACGCCGCTTCACCGGCTATGGCGATCTGGAAAACACCCTGACCGAGTGGGCCAGCCGCAAGCCGACCGCCTGATTATCAAGCGTTCTCTTGCGCGACGTCGCGGATACGCTCGATCATCGACCGCAAACCGTTAGACCGCTGTGCGGACAGGTGATCGTTCAACCCTAGGCGCGCCAACTCGCCGCCCGCGTCGACCTTTGGGACTTCGGCCACGGGCAGGCCATTGTACAAAGACCGCAACACCGCAATCAGCCCGCGCACGATCAGCGCGTCGCTGTCACCGTCGAACCGGAAAACACCGCCCTCGATCACGGGGTGCAACCACACCTGACTGGCACAGCCGTGCACCTTGGTGGCTGGCACTTTGAGAGCATCTTCCAGCGGCTCCATCGCCTTGCCCTGATCAATGACGTGGCGATACCGGTCTTCCCAGTCATCCAGAAACTCAAAATCCTCGACGATTTCCTCAAAGGCAGGCGTTGCCATTTCGCAGCGGTCCTTTTTGTTGCGATCACATTTGTGACCTATGCCTCTGTTGGGCACCTGTCCAGCCCCGGTGTGGGTTTTCAATCTTTGGAATTTACGATAACCCATTGCTGAAAATACTTCTCTGGGCTTTGGGACCATGAAAAAATCAACACCTCTTCTATTGGTCAGCACTCTGGCACTGGCGGCCTGCAGCGGCTGGAGCGAGTCGCGCGTGAACCCGACCAATTGGTTCGGGTCCAGTACACCCGCCCCTACTGAAGTATCCGTAAACGAAGCTGATGCTCTGGTGCCCGAAGGGCGTGACGGCCCGGGCCTGTTTTCGCGACCTGAAAAGGAAGTGATCGGCTTTGCTATAACCAAGGTAGATGAGCTACGCATCGACCCCACGCCTACCGGGGCAATCATCTATGTCAAAGGTACGGCCTCAAGACAGGGGGCTTACAATGCGCGCCTTGTCCGCGTGGAAAACGAAGAGAACGAAAAAAACGGCATTCTGGAATACACGTTCGAAGTCAGTTACCCAAGCTATGCGACCAATCAAGGCTCTGAAAGGTCGCGTGAGGTCAATGATGCCACAACGGTTGGCCGGGCCGAGCTGCGAAACATCCGTCTGGTTCGCGTTCGTGGCGAACAGAATGCACTAGAGTCCCGGCGGCGTTAACCACCGCTAAAGCGACACGACTTGTACGGATTGCCCCTTGGCGGCCAGAGCGATCTTGCCGTCACACAGTTTCAGAGCATCCTCGCCAAACACCTCAAATCGCCAGCCTGACATTGAAGGCAGCTTGCGCTCGCCCGCAGCCAACTGGTCCAGTTCGGAACTGGTTGCGATCAACTTGGCCGCTACGCCCGAGCTTTCGGTTTTGGACTTGAGCAACACGCGCAACAGATCGGCAAGCGCCGGGTTGATCTTTAGCTTGTCACGGCTGTTATCGACCTGCGGTAATTGATCGGCAGGGCAATTCACCCCCCGTTTCACCGACGCCAGAATACCATCGGCAATCGCACCTTTGCGCGCCTCGCGCAGCAGCAAGCGCGATCCGCCAAGATCCGATGGCGTTTTCGGCTTGGTCGAGGCAAGTTCGATAAGCGCGTCATCCTTGAACACACGGCTGCGCGGAACGTTGTTCTCCTGCGCATAGGCTTCGCGAAACTGCGCCAACTCGCGCACGACGGCCAGGAACTTGGCCGAATTAGTGCGGGTCTTCACCCGCTTCCATGCATCTTGGGGACGGATATCGTAAGTTCCGGGCTGGGTCAGGGTGCGCAACTCTTCGGATACCCAATGGCTACGCTGCGACTTGTTCAACTGGGCCGCCAGATATTCGTAGATCTGCCGCAGATGCGTGACATCCGCCAGTGCATAGGTCTTTTGCGCATCTGTCAGTGGCCGACGTGACCAATCGGTAAAGCGCGAGGTTTTGTCGACGCCTTCTTTGCAGATTTTGCGCACCAAAGTCTCATATCCCACCTGCTCGCCAAAGCCGCAAACCATCGCGGCGACCTGGGTGTCGAACAGAGGTTGCGGGAATACGGACGCCTCGACCCAGAAAATCTCAAGATCCTGTCGCGCGGCGTGGAATACCTTGACCACGCTTTCATCGCGGAACAGCTCATAAAGCGGATCCAGCGACAGGCCATCGGCCAAAGGATCAACCAGAACGGCGCTGTCTTCATTGTCAGATGGAACCGCAAGCTGCACCAAACAGAGTTTTGAATAGTAAGTCCGTTCGCGCAGAAACTCGGTATCTACGGTGACATAGTCATATTCCGCCGCGGCCTTGCAGAAATCGGCCAGCTCTTGCGTCGTCGTCAGGGTTTTCATGCGCGGTGCTGTTCTTGCTCTTGTTCTGTGCGGCTGATTGTCTGTTTCATTCCGTACCCAGCCGTATTGCGGACCATAGGATGAATTTGACGCGGGTGTAAATCATCCTGAGACGTTCAGGGCAGCAACACCGGAGTCCGATCCCCACTGGCGTAACGGCGCAACACTGTAGGGTAGAGTTTGTGTTCCCATACCAGCACCCGCGCGGCCAATGCCTCTGACGTATCACCCGGTTCAATATTCACCCGCGCCTGCCCAAGGATCGGTCCGTCATCCAAAGCTGCGGTGACTTCGTGGACCGAACATCCATGTTCAGCATCCCCGACTTCAATAGCGCGCGCGTGGGTATTGAGACCCTTGTATTTCGGCAGAAGCGAAGGGTGGATATTCAGCATCCGCCCCTGAAAACGCGAAACGAAATCGCCCGTCAGAACGCGCATGAACCCGGCGAGGCAAACGATATCGGGTTGCGCCTCTTCCAACGGTTTCAGAAACTCAGCCTCGAACGCGGCGCGGTCGCCCTTGTACGGGCGGTGATCCACCGACGCGGTCGGAATGCCGCGCTCTGCCGCCTTTGTCAGGCCACCCGCATTCGCGTCATTGGACAGAACCAGACAGGGCCGCGCAGGGTGGTCGCCGGTCATGCTGTCAACCAGCGACACCATGTTCGAGCCACCACCCGAGATCAGAATTGCGACGCGCTTGTGGCTCACAACAGGGTGCCCGAATAGGCCATGCCCGCTGTCCCGGTCACAGTGCCGATCCGCGCCACCGTTTCGCCCGCGTCGGCCAGCAACGCCGCCAGATCATCTGCGCGATCCGGGTCACACGCTACGATCATGCCAATGCCGCAGTTGAAGGTTTTCAGCATCTCAGCCTCAACAATCCCACCGGTTTCGGCCATCCAGCGAAATACAGGCGGCAGGTACCAAGCATTCAGGTCAATCTCAGCGCCCAGCCCCTCGGGCAACACGCGCGGCAGGTTTTCGGTCAGGCCACCGCCAGTGATATGAGCCAGTGCATGAACGCCCCCTGCCCGGATCGCCTGCAGAGCTGGCTTCACATACAGACGTGTGGGTGTCAGCAGAGCTTCGCCCAGCGATCCCTCACTGAACGGCGAGGCAGCATCCCAGCCCAGACCCGAAATCTCGACCAGTTTGCGCACCAGGGAGTACCCGTTGGAATGCACGCCGTTCGAGGCCAACCCCAACAGCACGTCGCCCTCTTGAACACCGGCCGGCAGGTGAGCCCCACGTTCCATCGCGCCAACCGAGAACCCGGCCAGATCGAAATCGCCATCTGGGTACATGCCGGGCATTTCCGCGGTTTCACCGCCGATCAGGGCGCATCCGGATTGGACACAGCCTTCGGCAATGCCTTCGATAATCCGTGCGGCTGTGTCGGTATCCAGCTTGCCGGTCGCAAAATAATCAAGGAAAAACAGCGGCTCAGCTCCCTGACAGATCAGGTCATTGACGCACATGGCCACAAGGTCGATGCCCACACCGTCGACAACACCGGTATCAATGGCGATGCGCAGCTTGGTGCCCACTCCGTCAGTGGCCCCAACCAGAATCGGGTCCTGGTACCCGGCGGCCTTCAAATCAAACAGAGCGCCAAATCCGCCCAGCCCGCTCATCACGCCCGAGCGGTTAGTGCGTTTTGCGGCCGGCTTGATCCGGTCGACAAGGGCATTCCCCGCATCAATATCAACGCCTGCATCGGCATAGGTGATTCCGTTCTTGCCCGTGGTCATGGCCAGCCCCTTATGAATGGTTCCCGCGCGGGTTATTCGATTGTGCGACTTGTTGCAACGGTCAGGCTTGACGCGGCTGTTCACCATGGTACTCAAAGCGCTCAGGCGGGCCTGTAGCTCAATTGGTTAGAGCAGAGCGCTCATAACGCTTTGGTTGCGGGTTCAAGTCCTGCCGGGCCTACCACCGTCTACTTTTTCATTGTTATCAGTTAAAGATTCTTGCCAGGCCAGCGGTGCATGGTGTTTCTACTGTCCTGCTCAAACATAAGATGCATTCTTCTAAATCTGCAGGATTGCCCAGTAACTCTGAACCTTATTCAAACCCCTAGAGTTCGGAGTCCCCGCTCAAGCGGAAGTGCCATTTGGTACATTCAAGAGAAATGACACATCCGCATACTATACTTTTGGATACATCACCTATTCGAATGGGTTTTTGGCTATCCCATTTCCATTTAGCGAAACTTGTAAATTCATGTTTTTATGATCTTGCACGTCCCATACATGTGCATCCCAGCCTCCGACTATCACCCAGTAGGAGGAAATTGACCGGCTTCGCGACCCCTCCGCTCACTCGGACCGCGAAGCTGGTTTTTTTGTGCCGTTTTTAGTTTGGAAAAAGCTTCCAAAGACAAAGCGCACCGGCAAACCTCCAATTGAAGTTCAGGCCTACCTTGGAGGTTCACCGAAGTATCCACCAAAGTATCCGACCATCGCACCCAATACGCCAACTACGATGACAATCGAAATCAATGCGCCACTGCTTTTTGAGTAGTATCCAAGCGTCAAAAGCCCGACGACAAATATACCAACCAAGAAATACAATACAGTGTTGTCCATACCTAAACCTATGCCGCAAAAGACGTTCTGTAACGTTACGATAGAAATGCGCCTCAAGTCTAATGGGGGATTTACACCCCGTTAAACACCAGGGTAGCCACTCGTTCCCGCTCCAAAAAACCCGCGTTGTTCGGAGGGAAACCGTTACAAACAACGCGGGAGGCAGTTGGGGTAGTGAAGGCGATACGGAGCTGGTCAAGAATTGGACCAAAAAACCCCGGGTAAAGCCGTTCGGTCTAATATGAGGCGGCGACTTTACGCTTCAGGATCTGTCGCCTCAGCCTTTTGGAAAACTGCCAAGGTGACAAACAACCCGCCGATCAGCAGCAAATGGCCCAATGCGGTTACACCGAAAACAAAATAGCTACCAACCATCAGCGAGAAGATTGCGCTCCACATCCATGCCAACATCTGCATCAGCATGTGTGCTGTGGACAGCGAGTATTTTTTTAGTGGGTTTTTCGTTTCATCCATTACCGATACCCACGATGATTTTACGTCGAAACTATTGGTCATGACTTCCTCCCATTCTAAAGATTGTACGGGGTGATCGGTGCTTTAGACCAAAGAAAAATTTTGCGCGCCGCTTATGGCAGCGACACAAAACGTAAATTCCGATCCCACCAAAATCACCTCCCAACAATGATATCTGCGCAAAGGCCACCCAGCCTTTCGCTTTTTCCAAGCCGCAGGACGCCGCCATGTGCACGGGCAATATCCGCAACAATCGCCAACCCCAGCCCAACGCCACTGCCCTGATTCTGGTTGCGTGCGGGATCAAGGCGCGAGAACGGCTTGACCGCCTCGGTACGCTGTTCCGCCGGAATGCCCGGCCCGTCATCCTCGATCCGAATGCGCATGGTTTTGGGCGTTAGGGACAGACTTACTTCGGCCTGGTTGCCATATCGCACCGCATTGCCAATCAGGTTCTCGACCGCTCGGCGAATGGCCATGGGGCGCAGCATCGCCGTGCCGTCACCTTCGACCGAGACCAATTCGGCCGGATGACCTGCCCGGCGCGCGTCTTCGACGATCTGACGCAGCAACGCTGCGGGTTCGATCGCCTCGGCTGGCCCTTCGGCGACACCACGTGAGAAATCAAGGAACGCATCCAGCAGCAATTGCATTTCGTCCACGTCTTGTTTCAGCGGTGCCGCCTCATCCTCGGGCAACATGGAAAGACCCAGTTTCAGCCGTGTCAGCGGCGTTCTCAAGTCGTGGCTTACACCCGACAGCATCATTGTGCGCTGTTCCATCTGCCGTTCGATTCTGGCCCTCATTTCCAGAAACGCACTGCCGGCCGCGCGCACTTCTATTGCGCCCCCCGGCGTATATGGCACTACCCTGCCCCGACCAAAGGCCTGCGCAGCGTCAGAAAGGCGGGTAATAGGCCGCAGCTGATTGCGCATATAGAGGAATGAGATCGTCGTCATCACAACGGCAAAGAACATCATGGTCACAATCAACTGATGCGGCGCCGTGGGCGACAGGCGGCGGCGATCTATCGTCAGCTGAAGCAGCCCCAGATCGGTTTCAAGATACAACCGAGCTTCATCACCCGAAGGCAAAGCGACGGCGACCAGATCGGGCAGCCCCGCTCGCAAATGGTATTCGACCTGTGGTGCGATAAAATCGTACCAGCGACGCCTGTCCATCATCGGGCTTTCGTCGCCGTCAACAAAACGGGCTTTCATATCAAGCACCGACAAATCCAGGCGTATCGCTGCCAGCGCCTGCTGCTGGGTCTCTGCCTTTTGCATGGTTTCAAGGACCAACATCA
Organism: Ruegeria sp. A3M17; assembly: GCF_003318255.1. Lineage (GTDB taxonomy): Bacteria > Pseudomonadota > Alphaproteobacteria > Rhodobacterales > Rhodobacteraceae > Ruegeria. The sequence goes on along the minus strand of NZ_QOCF01000018.1, from coordinate 130,208 downwards.
CTTCGCGCGTGGCGGTTTTGGTCATTTGCGCGGTGACGTCCTCAAGGTGCTTTTGCAAGAAGGCAATCCCAACCACCAACAGCAGCACGACAACTGGAAGAACCAGAATCAGTGCTGCCCGGGCATACAGGCTGCGCGGCATATATTGTTTGAGCCATCGACTGGACATGCGCTAAACCTAACGGGCTGATCCGCCAAGAGAAAGAGCTCAGAATGCAGGCGCCCAACGATTTCAACCCGCCCCCCGGTCTGGCGATGGACCTACAGCCCGGACTGCGGCGGATACTGGCCCCGAATCCGTCCCCGATGACCTATCGCGGCACGAACACGTATCTTTTGGGAAAGCGCGATCTGGCGGTCATTGATCCCGGCCCTTTTAGCGATGCTCATTTTGAGGCGATTCTGGATGCGGTGCAGCCGGGGCAACGGATCAGCCATATCATCGTCACGCACAGCCATCTGGACCATTCACCGCTTGCAGCGCCATTGGCGGCACGCACCGGCGCGTCGATTCTGGCCTTTGGCGGCCCGCAGGCCGGACGCAGCGCAGTGATGGCACAATTGGCACAGCAGGGTTTGGCCGGCGGCGGTGAAGGGATAGACACCGCGTTTCGCCCGGATGTCGAAGTGGCGGATGGTGAGGTGATCGAAGGCGACGATTGGCATCTTGAGGTCATCCATACGCCCGGTCATCTGGGCAATCATATCGCTTTGGGCTGGGGTGATGTTTGCTTTACTGCCGATCATGTCATGGGATGGGCCAGCTCACTAGTTTCTCCTCCGGACGGGGATCTGACGGACTTTATGCAGGCCTGCCACAGGTTGCGTGCACGGGATTGGGCCGTGTTTCACGCGGGCCACGGTGCGCCGATTACCAACCCTGCCGAACGGTTGGACTGGCTGATCAATCACCGGCTGTCCCGCGAGGCGCAGATACTGGCAGAGCTCGAGGTCCAGCCCGGAAACGCCCGCCAACTTGCCAAGCGCGTCTATACCGAAACGCCAGCCGCGCTTTTGCCAGCGGCCGAACGCAACGTGTTCGCGCATCTGATTGATCTATATGGAAAATCACAAGTTTACACTTCCGGCGCACTTTCAGTCGATGCCATGTTTTCCAGGTCGGCATGAACACGCAGAACTTTTTTTCCGTTTGATGCAGTTCCCCTCTGGACGGGCAAAAAACGGGTTGTTATACGCCCCTCAGTTCCGGCGTAGCTCAGCGGTAGAGCAGTTGACTGTTAATCAATTGGTCGTAGGTTCGATCCCTACCGCCGGAGCCAAAATCCCCTGATATCAAGACCCTCATGCGGCGCCAAATTTGGCGCTATTCGGATTGATGTCATTTTAGCGAAAAAAATTCTGCCCCCACTGGACGCCGTAGAAACAGGTTGCTATACGGCGCGAACCGTTCCGGCGTAGCTCAGCGGTAGAGCAGTTGACTGTTAATCAATTGGTCGTAGGTTCGATCCCTACCGCCGGAGCCATTTCCAACAATATCAGGCGCTTAGCCCATCAAGGCATCCTCGAAGTCCGCACGCAGATTGCGCTTTAAGACCTTGCCGGTCGCGTTCAATGGCAATGCATCCACAAAGACAACCTTGTCGGGAACCTGCCATTTGGCGATTTTACCGTCGAAGAAAGCCAGCAATTCTTCTTCACTCGGGTCCGCGCCTTCGGCTTTGACGGCCACCAGCAAGGGGCGTTCGTCCCATTTGGGATGCGGCACACCAACAACGGCCGCCGTTGCAAGTTGCGGGTGGGCAACGGCGATGTTTTCCAACTCGACCGAGCTGATCCACTCACCCCCGGATTTGATAATGTCCTTGGACCGGTCACGGATTGTCATGTATCCGTCGAAGTCCAGCGTTGCGACGTCTCCGGTCGCGAACCAGCCATCCTGCAGCAGGTCTTCATTCTGCATCTGGAAATAGCTGTCCAACACCCAATGTCCGCGCACCAGCAGATCGCCCTGCGTGACGCCGTCATGAGGCAGTTCATTGCCGTCATCATCGACGATCTTCAACTCGACGCCATAAGGCGGGCGACCCTGGCTTTCGCGCAGCTTGTGTTGTTCTTCAGGCGGAAGGTCCAGATGTTTGGCCAGTGGGTTATTCGTGCTTCCCAGTGGACTCATCTCACTCATGCCCCAGGCGTGAACCGTATCGACGCCATAGGTCTCGCGGAAAGTTTCGATCATCGAGGGCGGGCACGCAGCACCGCCAATCACAGTGCGGTTCAAGCTGGCGAGTTTGCTACCTGACTTCTCGGCATGTGCCAGCAAGCCTTGCCAGATCGTCGGAACCCCCATTGCCAGCGTCACGCCATATGTATCGACCAAATTCACCAAGGCTTCGCCATGCAGGCCTGGCCCCGGCAGCACCATGCGCGAACCGGACATGGCGCAGGCATAAGGCGACCCCCAGGCGTTGACGTGGAACATCGGAACCACCGGCATAACGACATCCACGGCCGAAAAGCCGATGACATCGCGTGTGTTCGATCCAAAACTGTGCAGAACGGTCGAGCGGTGGGAATACAGAACACCCTTGGGATTGCCCGTCGTGCCCGAGGTATAACACAGGCTGGACGCCGTGTTTTCATCGAAACTGGGCCAATGGAAATCGTCGTCGCCGGTTTCGATCAGTTCATCATAGAACGCGACGCCGGGGATTTGGGCAGCGGCGTCCTCATTCCGCGCGCCCATCAAAACGAAGTGGCGCACCTCGGTCAGGTGTTCGTGAAGGGCCGCGACCAATGGGATGAAGGTCGCATCAAAGAACAGAACCCGGTCATTGGCGTGGTTGATAATATAAGTCAGCTGTTCCGGGAAAAGCCGAGGGTTCACCGTGTGGCACACAAAACCCGCGCCGGATGTGGCATAGTAGATCTCCAGATGTCGCCGGTTGTTCCAGGCCAACGTGCCAATGCGATCCTGCGGCTCCAACCCCAGCTTGGTCAGCGCTGATCCCAGTTTTCGCGCATTTTGCGCCACCTGCCCCCATGTGGTTTCGGTGACCGATCCATCGGTTTCGACCGAGTAGATCTCGGTCTGGCCATGATAGCGTTCGGCGTGATCAATCAGCGACGAAATCAGCAAAGGCTGCGTCATCATCTGTCCCAGCATGGACATCCTCCCATTGTCAGCGTCGCCTTTATTGGGCAGTGCTGTCTGCTTGCCTGATGCCACTCACCCGCGTACGCAAAGCAAAGTGTTCAGGGCGTTCCCTAGAACAGACCCTGCCAATCATTTAATTGTCTGACAATAAAAGAATGCAGCCTGCCTTTACGGCAGGCCGCAAAAAACCGCGTTACTGATCGCGGTGACGCATTGCATAGGCAACCAAGGCCGCGGTCGAGCCATCCTTGCCAGTCGCGCTTTCTTCGCCGTCCACGATCGGGCCGAGAGATGTGGCAAGTTCCTTGCCCAGCTCAACCCCCCACTGATCAAACGAGTTGATGCCCAGCAGAACGCCTTCGACAAAGACCCGATGTTCGTACAGCGCGATGATCTGTCCCAGAACAAACGGCGTGAGCATTGGATACATCAACGTTGTGGAAGGACGGTTGCCCGGGAAAACGCGGTGACGGGCCTGCCGTTCCAATTCGTCCCCCTCCAGCCCCTTTTCCGCCATTCGTTGTCGCGCTTCACCCAAGGATCGACCGCGCATCAGCGCCTCGGACTGCGCAAGGCAATTGGCCAGCAACAGGCGGTGATGGTGGGTCAATTCCGGTTCGTGCCCTTCGGCCGCGACCATAAACTCACAGGGGATCACGCCGGTGCCCTGATGGATTAGTTGATAGAACGCATGCTGCCCATTGGTGCCCGGCTCACCCCAGACGACGGGACCCGAAGGAGCAGTCAAAGTGCTGCCATCCATGGCAACAGATTTGCCGTTCGATTCCATCTCGAGCTGTTGAAAATACGCGGGTAGTCGCAGCAGGCGCTGATCATAAGGTAGCACGGCCCGGCTGGCATGGCCCAGAACCTGACGATGCCAAATCCCGACCAAGGCCAGCATAACGGGCATATTTTCGACCCAGTCGGCGGCGCGAAAATGGACATCCATCGCCTGCCCGCCGCGCAGGAACGCATCGAAGGCGTTCGATCCGACGGCGATCATCACCGGCAAGCCTACCGGACCCCAAACAGAATAGCGCCCGCCGACCCAATCGGCAAAACCGAAAACGCGCTCTTGGGGAATACCAAAGGCTTGGGTTTTGTCCTGCGCGCTGGACACAGCGGCAAACTGCTTGCCCGGATCGCCGCCGCCGTCTTCCATCCAAGCTCGCGCGGTTCGGGCATTGGTCATCGTCTCGATGGTCGTGAAGGTTTTGGAGGCAACAATCACCAGTGTCCGCGTTGGATCAAGCTGTCGCAACGTATCTGCGATGTGGGCACCGTCTACGTTCGAAACATAATGCAGCCTTGGCCCATCGTGATACGGCGACAGCGCATGTGTTGCCATCACCGGGCCCAAATCCGAACCACCGATGCCGATATTGACCACATCGGTAAAGGCGCCCCCTGCCCCGGTGAACGCGCCGCCACGCACCTCTTCTGCGAAGACGCGCATCCGTTGCAAAGTGTCCAGAACGTCGGGCATGACGTCCAGCCCATCGACCTCAACCGGGCCACCGTCCAGATTGCGCAGCGCGGTGTGCAATACCGCGCGACCTTCGGTTTCGTTGATCTTTTCCCCGTCGAACATCGCCGCGCGGCGCGAGGCTAAGCCCACCTCATCACACAAAGCAATCAGGGCGTCGCGGGCGTCATATGTGATCTGAGTTTTGGAGTAATCAAACAGCAGGTCGCCGGTCGATGCGGAAAATCTCTGCGCGCGGTTTGGATCGGTTTCAAATAGGCCCAGGATGGCTTCGTCCTGAGCGTCGGATGCAAGATTTTTGAGCGAGTTCAATTGCATCTGCGTTACTCCGCCCAATGCACCGTCATGCCGGTCAGCGTAGCGGCGATCGGGGCCTCTTCTGGTGGCAGCGACATGGCCTTTTCCAACGCGTCGCGTTTGGCGGCGCCATAGATGATCAGGTGTTTGGACAGCGCGCCGTCCAGCACTGGACCGGTCAGCGTGATCCGCGCCTCGGGCTGGGTTTCGGTGCGCGCAACCGCAAGAATGGGCGCGTAGCTGTCCAGCGCAGCCTCAAGCCCCTGCATCCCCGGAAACAGGGACGCGGTGTGCATATCCTCACCCATCCCCAATACCAGAACTGACAATGGCAAAACCGGCGCGATCAGGTTTTCGATTTCCGGCAGGACATCGTCGGGCTCCTTACCTTCAAGATACAGCGGCACGTACTGGGCAACCGAAGCGCGGTTCGTCAGCAAGCGCTGCCGGATCAGCCGTTCGTTCGACCGGTCACTGTCACCTGGAACACAGCGCTCATCGGTCGGCAAAACCCGCACCCGGTCCCATGCCAGATCGGCCGCGCAAAGACCGTCGAACACCGGTCCCGGCGTCGTACCACCCGGCACGGCCAATGAGACTGTGTCGTGATGCAGCAAGGCGGCCTCCAACTCTCCGGCCAAGGCGTTTGCCACATCAATCGCCAGCATGTCGCGATCGGCATATTCCTGAATCTTCATGGGTTTATTCCTTGCCAGCGGCGACCGTCTCGTTTCATCAGCAGCTCGGCGTCGCCCGGGCCAGTGCTGCCGCTTTCATAAGGTTTTGGCACGTCACCGCGCGCGTGCCAGCCCGCGATGATCGGGTCGGTCCAAGCCCATGCGGCCTCGACCTCATCCCCGCGCATGAACAGGGTCTGGTTGCCACGGATCACGTCCATCACCAGCCGTTCATATGCATCCGGCGGGTCTTGGTTTCCCGACCCAAGAGCCTCGGCAAAACTCATGTCCAAGGGCACATCGACCAGACGCATACCGCCCGGACCCGGCTCCTTGATCGTCACCTTCAGCGTTATACCTTCGTTCGGCTGCAGACGGATCGACAGGACATTGGCGTGGCGCCCGGCCTCTTCGCCAAAAATCGAATGCGGCGCGTCTTTGAACATCACATTGATCACCGAAGACCGCGCCACCAGACGCTTGCCCGTGCGCAGGTAGAACGGCGTACCCGCCCACCGCCAATTGCTGATATGCGCCCGCAGCGCCACGTAGCTTTCGGTGGTCGAGCGCGGATTGCCCACGGTTTCGCGGTATCCGTTCCCGCTGCCGCCTCCATCGAACTGCCCGCGCACGATATGATGTGGTTCGACTTGATCGAGGGCGCGAATGACCTTTAGCTTTTCATCCCGCACAGCGTCCGGATCAAACTTCGCCGGCGGCTCCATCGCGATCAAGCACAGCAACTGCATCAAGTGATTCTGCATCATGTCACGCATGGCACCTGCGCGCTCATAATACTCTTCCCGCCCGTCGATACCTACGGATTCGGCCACCGTTATCTGGATGTGATCGACATACTGGCTATTCCACAGCGGTTCGAACAGCATATTGCCAAAGCGAACGGCCATCAGGTTCTGGACGGTTTCCTTTCCCAGATAGTGATCAATCCGATAGATTTGGCTTTCCCGAAAATGCTCTGCCAAGGTCGCGTTTAACGCCCGTGCGCTTTCCAAATCGTGGCCAAAGGGTTTTTCAACGACAATCCGCGTGCTTGGCGTTGCAAGATCATGCGCTTTGATCCTTTCGGCCAAAGGCCCGAACAGGCGCGGACCGACCGAGAAATAGAACGCGCGAACACGATCTTGGTTCAGCTTGTCAGAAAGCTGATTCCAGCCTTCATTCGAATATCCGTCGAGGGTCACATAATCGACGCGGTCCAGAAACGCGCGCAATGCACCCTCGTCATGACATTGCGCAGCGGCATGGGCACGCAGCGATTCGGCGACCATTGCCTGAAACCCCGCGCGGTTGTGGACCGTGCGCGCCGCGCCAATGATTTGGACGCCTTCGGCCCACTGCCCTGAACAAAAGCGCCGAAACAGGGCCGGTAAAATCTTACGTTGCGCCAAGTCGCCGGTCCCGCCAAAAATGACGAGATCGAACGGATCAACAGGTATGACGCGAGAAACCATGGTTTTTCCTTATCTTGCCCCGCCGGGCATGTCCAATGTTAGCGCAATCGGTCAGCGTAAATCCCCCATCATCAAAACTCTGTCAGGTCGCACTTGCCTGACTTAACTAATCCGAGTCGAGCAGCTACATCAGAAGTAACTTCAAAGAACCGGATACCGGAATGAAAGACAACGCGCCTCAGACCGCCAATATCGGCAAGTTTCAGAACAAATTGGTGACAGCAGATGGGCAAACCCGCGCTTCCGTAGCGCTGAAAAACCCCGAGACGTTGTGGTTCAATACCGGCACCCTTTGCAATATCGAATGCGTCAACTGCTACATCGCCAGCAGCCCCTCCAACGATGCGCTGGTCTATATCACCACAGACGAGGTGCGCGATTACTTGGACCAGATCGAAGAACGCGACTGGCCGGTGCGTGAGATTGGGTTCACTGGGGGCGAGCCCTTTATGAACCCCGAAATGATCGACATGACTCGTGTCGCGTTGGAACGCGGCTATGAGGTTTTGATCCTGACGAATGCAATGCTGCCGATGATGCGCCGCAAGATGCGCGAGGGGTTGCTGGATCTGAAGCGCAACTATGGAAACAAGCTGACACTTCGCGTTTCCGTGGACCACTATCGCCCCGAACTGCATGACGAGGAACGCGGCAAAGGCAGCTTTGACAAGACGATCACCGGAATGGAGTGGCTGCGCGACAACGGGTTCAATATCGCCATCGCCGGCCGCACGGTCTGGGGCGACAGCGACGCCGACGGCCGCGCCGGGTACGAGGCGTTCTTCAAGCAACACAGCTTTGACATCGACGCACAGAATCCTGGCCAGACCGTTTTGTTCCCCGAGATGGACGAAACCGTCGAAGTCCCCGAAATCACAACCGCATGCTGGGGCATTTTGGACAAGGCACCCGAGGCTGTAATGTGTTCGAATGCCCGCATGGTGGTCAAACGCAAAGGCGCAGAACGGCCCGCAGTTCTAGCCTGCACCCTGCTGCCGTACGAGCCTGAGTTTGAAATGGGCACCACACTGGCCGAGGCCGAGGCCGACGTGCACCTCAACCACCCACATTGCGCAAAATTCTGTGTTTTGGGCGGCGCCAGCTGCTCGGGCTGATCAATTCAACTCGGGCGATTTCCAGTATTTTGTGCCTGACGCCCCAGCCGAAACGCGCCAGCCCTTCTTGCTGAGTACGAAAAACGACCGCCCGTCTATGAACTTGAGTGTCTCATCGGTGCGCTCGTCACCATACATCGCGCCAGATTCCGCAGTCGCGTCGTAACCGTGCGTGACAAAACTGTCCAAATCCGCCTGCGTTTCAAACAGAATCACAAACTTGGTCTCGAACCCGCCGATACCGATCGCTGCGCCCACGCCGCCAGTTCCCATATTCATATAGGTGTGCTGACCCGTGTCTTTGTTCACGGCAACACCGCGCCCGTACCCTGCGGACACCGGGAAAACTGTCACCTTGCGGGAATCGAACACGGCATACCCTGCGCTGACATCATAAAGCGCCTGCGCTTCGGGATTTTCGGTTAGCAATTGCGCCAACACGTCCGACGCGATGGCGTCCAGCTTGTCACGTGTCTCTTCGGGCGTCGCCTCGTTGGACAGCAAATCAGAGGTGGACGTGATGGTTTCATCAACCGCGCTCGCCCCTTTTTCGAGTGTCTGTCCGACGGTTTCTGCCCCGCGTCCGACGGCATTAGCCGTGTTTTCAGCGCCCTTCTTGATTTTATCTAGGACACCTTCGGCCGACACAGGCCCGGCTAGGCAGATGGCGGCTGCAATCACTAAAACTCTGGGCATTCCGTGTTTCCGCTTGTGACCAATGACTTGGCCGCCAAGATACCGGATGCATCGGAAATGTATATGGGTTTGGGCCTGATGCGCCCGGACGTCAATTCACCCGGAATTCGCCTACCACGTTGCGCCATTCCCCGGGCGCGATCATCTTGCGATGTGTAAACCGCACGGAATGCAGCGGCCCTTCGATCTCGCGCTGCCAGAATTCAATAAAATCGAATAGTTTGGGATGATCCGGCGCAAGGTCGTATTCCTGCCAGATGAATGTATTGAGCACGTGAATATAGTCGGGCATGTGATAGAAAAATTCGGCCGTTGTCAGCCCATACCCCTTGAGCATCAGTTCTGTTTCGCTTTGCTCCATGCAGACCTCCAAAATTGTTGCAAGGTCTCTTCAGCATAACACAGAAACCACCTAACCCTTGGTTAACAATATGTTACCCCAGTGTTACGGGTGTTTTTTGCCCAGATTGCGCTGCTTGCTTGCACCTTATGTGCCGGGTCTGATAAGGTACATCCACAAGATATAGACCCAGCACAATAAACGGGCAGGTTACGTGAGCGATACGCCAGAAACCCCAGAAAACATGGATGAAACACCGCCCCAACGTCCCGTATATGACGGCCCGACGGTATCCATCGAATCCGAGATGCGCACGTCCTATCTGGACTATGCGATGTCGGTCATCGTGTCCCGCGCGATCCCCGATCTGCGCGATGGCCTGAAACCGGTGCACCGGCGCATCCTCTATGCAATGCACGAGACCGGCAATACGCACGACAAGTCATACCGCAAATCGGCCCGTCCGGTTGGCGATGTCATGGGTAAGTACCACCCGCATGGTGACAGCGCGATCTATGACGCGCTGGTGCGGATGGCGCAGGATTTCTCGATGTCGCTGCCGCTGCTGGATGGTCAGGGCAACTTTGGCTCGATGGACGGCGATAACCCGGCGGCCATGCGCTATACCGAAGTGCGGATGGACAAGCCCGCCGCATCCCTGCTGGCAGATATCGAAAAAGAGACGGTCGATTTTCAGGACAACTATGACGGCAAGGACCGCGAACCGACGGTTCTGCCCGCCCGTTTCCCGAACATGCTGGTCAACGGTGCCGGTGGTATCGCCGTTGGTATGGCAACCAACATCCCGCCGCACAATCTTGGCGAAGTCATCGACGCAACGCTGGCGCTGATCGATGAACCGGATCTGACATCCGAACAGTTGATCGAATATATCCCCGGCCCTGATTTCCCAACAGGTGGTGTTATGTTGGGCCGTTCCGGCGCGCGCAAAGCTTATCTGGAAGGGCGCGGCAGCGTCATTATCCGCTCCAAGACCCGCGTCGAGGAAATCCGCAAGGACCGCTACGCCATCGTCGTGGACGAGATCCCCTATCAGGTGAACAAGGCCTCGATGATCGAAAAGATCGCCGAAGCCGTTCGCGAAAAACGCATCGAAGGCGTCAGCCACGTTCAGGACGAATCCGACCGCAATGGTGTGCGTGTCGTGGTCGAACTCAAACGCGACGCGACGCCCGAAGTTGTTTTGAACCAGCTTTTCCGTTTCTCGCCGATGCAGACCTCGTTTGGCTGCAACATGCTGGCGCTAAACGGTGGCCGGCCCGAGCAGTTGACCCTGCGCCGGTTCCTGACCTCCTTCATTGACTTCCGTGAAGATGTCGTCGCCCGTCGCACTGCGTACGACCTGCGCAAGGCCCGCGAACGCAGCCACATCCTGTGTGGTCTGGCCGTGGCTGTGTCGAACGTGGATGAGGTGGTCGCCACAATCCGGTCATCCGCTGACGCGGCGCAAGCGCGTGAAAAGCTAATGACCCGTCGCTGGCCCGCGGCTGAGATCGAAAGTTATCTGCGCCTGATCGACGATCCGCTGTCCAAGATGAACGACGACGGCACCTATAACCTGACCGAGGTTCAGGCCCGCGCTATCCTCGACCTGCGTCTGCAGCGACTGACCCAGATCGGTGTCAAAGAGGTCACGGACGAACTGGAAGAACTGGCGGGTAAGATCCAGGAATACCTCGATATTCTGTCCTCGCGAGAGCGCATCATGTCGATCATCGGAGATGAGCTGCGCAGCGTTCGTGAACAGTTTGCCGTGCCCCGTCGCACCGAGATCGTCGATTGGTCCGGCGACATGGAAGATGAGGACCTGATCGAGCGTGAGGATATGGTCGTGACCGTCACGTCAGGCGGCTACATCAAGCGTACTCCACTGGTCGATTTCCGCGCGCAAAAACGCGGCGGCAAAGGCCTGTCGGGGATGCAGACCAAAGAAGAGGATGTTGTCACCAACCTCTTCGTGGCCAATACCCACACGCAGCTGCTGTTCTTCACGACGGATGGCATGGTCTACAAGCTCAAGACCTGGCGTCTGCCGCAGTCAGGGCGCACTGGTAAGGGTAAGGCAATCGTCAACATCCTGCCAATCCCGACGGGGGTTTCGATCGCTGCGATCATGCCGGTGGATGTACCTGATGAAGAATGGGAAAACCTGCAAATCGTCTTCGCCACCAGCGCGGGCGACGTGCGGCGTAACCGCTTGTCGGATTTCACCAATGTCCGGCGCAACGGCAAGATCGCAATGAAGCTGCCCGAAGATGTTGAGCTGGTGAACGCCCGCATCTGTTCCGAAGATGAAGATGTGATGCTGGTCACCAATTCGGGCCGTGCAATCCGCTTCCGCACCACCGATGTGCGGGTATTCAACTCGCGCGAATCCACCGGTGTGCGCGGCATCAGGCTGTCCAATGGCGACCGCGTCGTTTCGATGTCGGTGATCCGCCATTTCGAGGCGACCCCTGAAGATCGTGTGGCTTACCTAAAAATGCGCCGTGCGGTTGCAGGGCTTACCGAAGATGACGCTGGTGACGACGAGGAAGCCGCAGCTAGCAGCGATTTCAACCAGGAAAAGTATGCCGAGATGTCGGCCGCCGAGAACCTGATCCTGACGATCACGGCGGGCGGCGCAGGCAAGCTGAGCTCCAGCCACGATTACCCGGTCCGCGGACGCGGCGGGATGGGCGTGGCCGCCATGGACAAGGCGATGCGTGGTGGCGAACTCGTCGCCTCGTTCCCGGTCGATATGGAAGATCAGATCATGCTGGCAACGTCCAAAGGCCAATCGATCCGGGTGCCGGTTGATGGAATTTCGTTCCGCTCCCGCTCGGCCGGTGGCGTGAAGGTTTTCAACACCGGCAAAGGCGAAGTGGTCGTCAGTGTTGCCTGGATCGCCGATCAGGGCGACGAGGAAACTGAGGAATAAACGCGACTGTTAAAGTCCCCAAGGGAAACCTTGGGGACTTTTTTGACTTAACCTATCACTCAAAATTCCTGTGAACATTTGGTGACCTGCTATGACTACTGATGCCAAGAAATTGAAAGGGCAGGTCCACACAGTTCTTCTTAGAATCTCCAACCTGGATGATGCTGAAAAGCTGAAGAACCTTCACGCTAACATTCAAAACCACCCAGCGCTGGAGGACACAGATCGAGAGATGCTCAACGAGGCGGTTATGACGCGAATGCGTGCCGTTTCCCCGGCAATTGCTACGCGTTTGGGTGGACCAAAAGACGCAAAGGCACGAGAATTCCTGGAAGGTTTTTTTGAGCAGCTTTCGTCAGAGTTGGATCTGTCTGGAAACCTGCTAAAAAACGGCGTTAAGACTGGCGGCCAGATGATCAATGGCGAGCAATATGTAGATGTTTATATCTCTTACAAAACCGAATCCGGAAAGAACCTTAGTCTCGCATGGCTTCAAGCGACACCTGAGAGTCAGGCATATCTTCGTGTCAGGCTGCGCCACGTCGGAACAAACGGTTTAGGTGAACTGAAAAGCCAGAAATTTGACGATGAAACCGAGGCAAAAGAGACCTATAGACAGGAACTCAGAAGTCTTCTGAACCTTTGATTTACAAGCCAGAAGAAGGCAAACACTGTTTGGATCAACTTCGTTTCGGCTGTCTACCGGCTTAGAGCTTGAAAAACTGGTTTGCCCAGTTTCTGGACAATATCATTTGCCTTGTGTCATATCTGGTAGAGCTGTCCAAACTTCTGTTCCAGATAAGCCAATAACGGTTCCGGCCCCGGCTCAACCCCGCTTGCGCGCTGAATTGTTTCGCGCGGCGCGTAAAGCCCACCATATTTCTGAACGTTCTCGCGCAGCCAACCTGTTGCGCCCGAAGTATCGCCCGTTGCCAGTTGCGCATCCAGTTCCGGCACAGCGTTCCGCAACGCTTGGTAAAGGCATCCTGCATAGACATTGCCCAGCGAATAAGTTGGAAAATAACCAAACAGACCCACTGACCAGTGCACATCCTGTAGACACCCGTTGGACGGTTTGTCGACCGCATATCCGAAATCCGCCTTGAAACGGTCATTCCACGCGGCCTCAAGATCATCCACTTGGAGTTCACCGGCCATCAGGGCGCGCTCCAGATCAAAGCGCAGCATGATGTGGAGGTTGTATTGCACCTCATCCGCCTCGGTGCGGATGTAACCGTTGTGAACACCGTTGACCGTTGCATAGAACGCATCCGCGTCGGTGATGCCAAAATCGCCAAACGCATCTTTCATTTGGCCAAACAACCAACCGGTAAAGGCACGGGATCGGCCCAGTTGGTTCTCGTAAATCCGGCTTTGGCTTTCGTGCACGCCCATCGACACGCCACGGCCCAAAGGCGTCAGGGCGTAGGCCGGATCAATCCTCTGTTCATAGGCGGCATGGCCGACCTCGTGGATTGTCGAATAGAAACAGTTGAACGGATCGGTTTTACTGGTCCGGGTGGTGATCCGAACATCCGAGCCACTGCCCGAGCTGAACGGGTGAACGGCCTTGTCAATGCGGCCTGTATTCAGGTCATACCCGAAAGTAGTTGCCAGTTTTTCCGACAATTGCATCTGTTTCAGCTCATCGAAACTCCCCGTCAAAGCCTGAGGTGCAGATCTATCCAGAACAGCGGCGCGCAGGGCTACCAGACGCGGGCGCATCTGGTCAAAGATATCGGCAATCTGCGACCCGGTCGTGTAAGGCTCATAATCCTCGACCATGGCGTCGTAGATTTCGCCACCCTGCGCCAGTGCGGCACCTTCTTCACGCTTTAGCGCCACGACCTCATCCAGCACGGGTAAGAAAGCGGCGACATCTTCGTCTGCGCGGGCCTGCGCCCATGTTCCCTGCGCTGCAGATGTTACGCGCGCAATGGCTGTTGCCAGATCGGCAGGCACCTTGACCGTCCGTTCATAGGACCGGCGGATTTCGCGCAATTGCGCCTGACCGACTTGATCCTGAGGCTCGGCTTGTTCCAGCCATTCAGCCACACAAGGATCGGATCGGCGCGCGTGCAAAACAGCTTCAATCGCTGCCATTTCTTCGGCCCGCTGCGACGCGCCCCCCCGGGGCATCATCGTTTCCTGATCCCAGCCCAAACGCCCGGCAATTTCGCCTAGAGCCGAGGTTTCGCGCTGAAAAGCCATCAGATCGTCATAAGTACTCATCGGTATCAGGCTCCGCGCAGAGAGGTTGCAATTGGGTATGCGGTCAGGAAACGCGCCCGCAGGATCAGCGTCCAGACGACGACGGCCATGAACTGGTGGAAGATGGCGATCTGCCACGGGGCTGCGTAGATCACGGTCGCGATCCCAATCACCACCTGAAGCGACAGCGCTGCGAAGGCCGCGTTGAAGGCAAAGCGCGTTTGCGGGTGGGCGCTGGTACTGCCGCGCCGCCAAACGATGATACCGAAGATAAACAGCAGATAGCCCGCACAACGGTGGATGAACTGAACCAGACCCGGGCTTTCAAAGAAATTGCGCCACATCGGTTCGAGCATCGTCATGTCAGGCGGCAGAAGCTGACCACCGATCAGCGGCCAATCGGTATAAGACCGCCCGGCGTCGATCCCGGCGACAAGCGCACCAATGAGTATTTGCAAAAAGGCGAAATGCATCAGCCCGGTGGACAGCGAGAACAATTTCGCCTCTTTCGCGCGGCGGGCCTGCATCAGGTCGCGCTCCTCGCGGCCCAGCTCAAAGATGTACCATGCAAGGAAGCCGAGAATTACAAAGGCCAGCCCCAGATGAATCGCCAGACGATAGCTGGCCACGGCAATCATCCCTTCGCCCTGTGTCACGCCCGAGGCGACCATCCACCAGCCGACTGCACCCTGAACACCGCCCAAAAGGCCAGGAATCAACAACTTACCGGTCCAGCCGGTTGGTATTTTCCGCGCTATAAGGAAGCCAAAGAAGCCAAGAGCCCAGACCAGTCCAATCACGCGCCCCAGCTGACGATGGCCCCATTCCCACCAGTAGATGGATTTGAAGTCACCCAGCTCCATCCATTGGTTCTGGATGCGCCACTGGTCGATCTGCTTGTATTTGTCGAACTCGGCTTGCCAGCCCGCCTCATTCATCGGCGGGATAGCCCCGGTGATCGGCCGCCACTCGGTGATCGACAACCCGCTGTCGGTCAGGCGTGTCAGCCCACCGACGGCAATCATGACGACCACCAGCGCAAACAGGATCATCAGCCAGACGCGAATGGCCTTGCGGGCGCCGCCGCGGCCACGATCGATCATACCCAGTTGAACGGCTTGTTGTTTTTCAGTGTCTGAGACGTCTTCGAAGATGCTGCGCTTACCGCTCATGCTGTCCTCATCTGCCTTGGATTTCGTCGCAAGCTAGGGTGAAGCGGAACATAGGTCCAGCCTCAGCCCTTGTCTTTCCAGCGGACCATCTGCCGCATGACCCCATGCAGCATCTGCACATCCGCCCGCGTCATGCGCATCCGCGACCACAGGTTGCGCAGGTTGGTCTTCATACCCTCGGCCTTTTCGGGCGGATAAAAGAACCCCGCCTCTTCCAGCCGGTCTTCATAATGTTCGACCAGTTTTTCGACCTCGATGCCCGTGGCCCAGTCGCCCTTGCCCAGATCGGTGGCCTCATGAACCACATCGCCGGTCTGACGCATCCACTCATAGGCGGTCAGAAGCACGCACTGCCCAAGGTTTAGCGAGGCGTATTCCGGGTTTACCGGAACCGAGATGATCGCGTTCGCCTTGGCGATGTCCTCATTCTCTAGCCCTGCGCGTTCCGGGCCAAACAGAACACAGACCTTCTCGCCCGCCGCAACCTTTTCGGCAGCCAGCTGCATTGCACGTTCCGGGCTGTAGACCGGCTTGGTCAATCCACGCTGTCGCGCCGTGGTCGCAAAAACAAAAGTGCTGTCAGATAGCGCACCGGCCAGATCGTCGTACAGTTGCGCCTCATCCAGCAATCGCCCTGCCCCGCTGGACATCGCCACTGCCTTGGGGTTCGGCCACCCATCCCGAGGCGCCACAATGCGCATCCGATCCAGCCCAAAATTCCACATCGCCCGCGCGGCGGCACCGATGTTTTCGCCCATTTGCGGGCGCACAAGCACGAATGAGGGCTGAGATTTATCGCTGGGCATGGCTGTCTCCGAAGGTTCCGCCTGCTCTAATCTGCGCACACAGGCAGGGCAAGCCATCCGCGCCTTCATTTGGGCCGGAACCCAGCATAAAAGTTTGCTTCCCCGCCGCAATCCGCTAAACCGCGCAAAAGACTGAAAGCGAAGGACGCGCCAATGGACACCCCCGAGCAGCCGCAGATTTACCTGATTACGCCACCGACCATCGAACTGAGCACCTTTACGAACCGTTTGGCCAGCGTGTTGGACGGGGCAGAGATTGCCTGTATCCGATTGGCGCTGGCTGGTGGCGATGAAGACACGATCGCCCGCGCTGCGGACGCCTGCCGTGAGGTTGCCCATGCGCGCGATGTGGCGCTGGTGATCTCGAACCATGTTCTGCTGGCGCAGCGATTGGGGTTGGACGGGGTGCATCTGGATGACGCCGCGCGCTCGGTCCGGTTTGCACGAAAGGAATTGGACGCGGAAGCCATCGTTGGCAGCTTTTGCGGTGCGTCCAGCCATGACGGCATGTCGGCTGGCGAGGCCGGCGCGGACTATGTCGCCTTTGGACCGGTGGGCGCGTCAACGCTGGGTGATGGCACTATGGCCGAAATGGATCTGTTCCAGTGGTGGTCTGAGACGATCGAAGTCCCAGTTGTTGCCGAGGGTGGCCTAAACCCCGACCTGGTTCGCGATCTGACCCCCTGCACCGATTTTTTCGGAATCGGGGACGAGATCTGGTCACAGGATGACCCTCTGGCCGCGCTGAAGGGTCTGACCGACGCGATGCGCTGATCGGTGCGAGCGTTAACGCTTGCACCTACGCCGGGGCTGCGGCATGACGACGACATGACACAAAACAGCGACATCCTTTGTATCGGCTCGGTTCTTTGGGACGTGATTGGCCGGTCCGCCAGCGCCATGCGGCAAGGGTCGGACGTGCCGGGGCGGATCACCCGCCTACCGGGCGGCGTGGCCATGAACATCGCCATGACTCTGGTGCGTTTTGGCATGACCCCCACCCTGCTGACGGCCATTGGGCGCGATCCTGAGGGTGATGAGTTGGCAAATGCGTGTTCCCGACTGGGCATGGTGACGGATCACATTTACCGTTCGCAGGATTTGCCGACCGACCGGTACATGGCAGTCGAAGGGGCCAACGGCTTGATCGCGGCAATTGCTGACGCGCATTCGCTTGAGGCCGCGGGTGCCAAAATCCTGCGTCCACTGATGCACGGGCCGCTAGGGTACGAAAACGAGCCGTTCGAAGGCCCTATCGCGCTGGACGGCAATCTGACACTGAACTTGCTTGAGGAAATCGCCCAAAGCCCCGCCTTTGCACGCGCCGATCTGCGTGTGGCACCGGCCTCGCCCGGTAAAGCCGAACGCTTGCTGCCGTTCCTGAAGCATGCGCGGGCCACGCTGTATGTGAACCTCGAAGAAGCCGGCATCCTGTGCCAGCGCGAATTCAAGGATTCCGAAAGCGCCGCCAAAGGCCTGCTGGATCGCGGCGCGCTGCGCGTGTTGGTCACCGATGGCGGAAGCTCGGCCACGGTTGGTAATGCGGACGAAATCCTGACCCAAACACCCCCGTCCGTTCTGGTTACCCGCGTAACCGGCGCAGGCGACACATTCATGGCGGCCCACATCGCCTCAGAATCCGACGGAGCATCCAGCGAAGAGGCCCTGGCCCGCGCTTTGCACGCCGCCGCAACATACGTATCCGGAGAAACCCCACTGTGATCGACATTCAATATTCCGCCGAGGTCCGCGCCGCCAAGGACGCAGGCCAGCCTATCGTGGCGTTGGAAAGCACCATCATCACCCACGGGATGCCTTACCCTCAGAACATCGAGGTCGCGGCACAGGTTGAACAGGACATCCGCGACGCGGGCGCAATTCCGGCAACCATGGCCGTGATCAAAGGCAAACTGCATGTGGGCCTTGAGGCTGATGAGCTGAAAGCGTTGGGTCAGGCGCAGGGCGTCGCCAAGCTGTCGCGCGCGGATATGGCCGCTTGCATGGCAACCGGCGGCACTGGCGCGACCACAGTCGCTGCGACGATGATTGCCGCCCATTATGCTGGGATCGAAGTGTTTGCCACCGGTGGCATCGGCGGTGTGCATCAGGGTGCCGAGACGACCTTTGATATCTCAGCCGATCTGCATGAGCTGGCGCAATCCCCGGTTACGGTTGTGGCGGCGGGCGCAAAGGCCATCCTCGATCTGGCAAAAACGCTCGAGGTTCTGGAAACGCTGGGCGTTCCGGTCATCGCCTATGGGCAGGACGAATTCCCGGCCTTCTGGTCGGCCAAATCCCCTTATGCCGCGCCCTTGCGCATGGACAGCGCCGAAGACATCGCCACGGCGCACGCCACACGCCGCGCGCTTGGCTTACCCGGCGGTCAGTTGGTCGCCAACCCGATCCCGGCCGCCGATCAGATCGCGGCCGAAGAACTGGCACCCATCATTGCATCGGCACAGGCCGACGCAGATACGCACCGGATCAGCGGCAAGGGCGTCACGCCCTACCTGCTGCAACGGATTTACGAACAGACCGAAGGGCGTTCGCTGACGGCCAATATTGCCCTGGTTCGTAATAACGCGCGACTGGCGGCCGGAATTGCTCGGGCGCTATCCGACCGAACCGATTGACATAAGCCTATTGTACCAAGGCACCCAACTGCTTAACTAATTTGGCAGAAAACCGCTCAGGACCGCAATGAACACGCCATTTGACGAAGAACCACAACGCCGCCCGGGCCTGTTTTCGCGACTGCGCGCGTCTTTCCTGACGGGCATCGTTGTGATTGCGCCGGTTTGGCTGACCATCTGGCTGATCTGGTCCGTGGTCGGCTGGATCGACAGTGCGGTGCTGCCCATAATTCCACAACGGTTCCAGCCTCAGGAATATGTGGGCATCAACCTGCGCGGCGTCGGCGTTGTCATCTTCCTGATCTTCACTGTTCTGGTCGGATGGATCGCCAAAGGTATTCTGGGCCGGTCCCTGATCCAAATTGCCGAAAGCCTTGTCAGCCGGATGCCCGTTGTCCGGTCCGTCTATTCCGGGATCAAACAGATCTCGGAAACGGTTTTTGCGCAGACTGAAAGGTCATTCGAAAAAGCCTGCCTGATCCAATACCCGCGCCGCGGCATCTGGGCGATCGGTTTCGTCTCGACCGCGGCAAAAGGCGAAGTCAGCGAGCGAGCGGAAACCGGGGGTGAACTGCTGGGCGTTTTTGTTCCGACCACGCCCAACCCCACCTCGGGCTTCCTGCTGTTCTTCCCGGCCGAGGACGTGATCCTGCTGGATATGACCATCGAGGACGCCGCGAAACTGGTGATTTCCGCAGGCCTTGTTTACCCCAACGAAAAAGACCCGACGCAGCCACCCGAGTGATCAGCCAAACATCTCGGGCAGGTCGACGGTGCTGCGTGCGCCAAGATCGGCTTTGTGATCGCCGATGAACCGATGCGCTGCGGCGCGACCGGCTTCCTTCAGCTTATGCAGGATCACAGGGTTGGGAACCGTCTTGGTCGCCACAGACAAATCATTCATCAGTTCGTCATCCGCAATCATGTGAACAAATACGCGGCTCATCTCTCCGGCCGTCAGCTTGCCGTCCGCCAACAAACGTTGAACAAAATTGATCGCCCGCAGCTCGCGAAACAGGGATGAGTTAAAGCTGATCTCGTTGATGCGGTTCTGGATCTGCTGCGGAGTTTTCGGCACCTCATCACGCTCAAGCGGGTTGATGTTCACGACCACGACGTCTTCAGGCAAATCACTGTTAAACAAAGGATAAAGCGCCGGGTTTCCAGTGTAACCACCATCCCAATACGCCTCGGTCCGGCCCGAGCTGGGGTCAAATATCTCGACGGCCTGAAACAGGCTCGGCAGGCAGGCCGAGGCCAGGATGGCATCCGTGGAAATCTCATCCCCAGTGAACACCCGGATCTTGCCGCTGCGCACACAGGTCGCGCAAACAAACAACTGGGGTCCCTGATCCGTGCAAATCTCATCAAAGTTGAACCGATCCACAACCTGTTCCAGGGGATTGCGGTAAAAAGGACCATAGGCATAAGGCGACACCATCCGCGACCAGGCATCACCAACCGAGAATGGCAGTGAATACTCCATCGACTGGGCAATCTGCGCAGGTTCCAGCGCCTGCATCCAATTAGCCAGGCGCATATCCCCCACGGCGCCCATCCGTGCCCATAGCCCGTCCAGACAAGCCCGCGCGCCGTCGCGTCCGTTGTGCACCATCCCGGATTTGAACGCAGCGCCATTCAGCGCCCCGGCCGAGGTCCCAGTGATGGCCGCGACCTCAATATCCTCTTCGTCCAGCAGCCTGTCGAGAACGCCCCAAGTAAAAGCACCATGCGCGCCGCCACCCTGCAAAGCCAGATTGATCCGTTTCACCGTCCTGCCCCTTCATCTTTTCCGAAATACTCCGGGGGTGCGGGGGCAGCGCCCCCGTGAAACCTCACAACGCTGTCCAACCGCCATCGACCGAGATCGTGGTCCCGGTGATCTGCGCAGCTGCATCCGAGCACAGGAAGATCGCGGTGCCGCCCAATTGCTCGACCGTGGCGAATTCTTTCGAAGGTTGCCGTTCAAGCATCACGTTCTTGATCACGTCCTCACGGCTCATGTTGTATTCCTTCATGGTGCCCGGGATCTGCGCTTCGACCAATGGGGTCAGGACGTATCCCGGGCAGATCGCGTTGCATGTGATCGGCTCCTGCGCGGTTTCCAGCGCCACGGTTTTGGTCATACCAACCACTCCGTGCTTTGCCGCGACATAGGCCGCCTTGAACGGAGACGCCGTTAACCCGTGTGCCGAGGCGATATTCACAATACGTCCCCACCCGGCCTTGCGCATCATTGGCAGCGCGGCGGCCATCGTATGAAAAGTCGAGTTCATGTTGATCGCGATGATCGCATCCCACTTTTCGACCGGAAACTGATCAACCGGCGCGACATGCTGAATGCCCGCGTTGTTCACCAGAATATCACAAGCCCCCGCCTTTTCGATCAGCGCGCGGCATTCTTCACCTTTGGACATGTCCGCCTTGATATAGCGTGCGCTAGTACCGGTCTCTTTCGAAATCTCGGCGGCCAGCGCATGATCTTCGTCGCGGTCGGTAAATGAATTCAGCACCACGTTAGCCCCAGCCTTCGCCAACTCGCGCGCGACGCCCAATCCGATCCCTGAATTCGATCCGGTGATAATGGCTGTTTTTCCCGAAAGGCTCATGGCCGAACTCCCACAAAATCAACTTTGGCGACACAGTGCCATGCTGCAGCTGCAAAGAAAACGGGGAAACATTCGGGCGACGCATCCTACGTCGGATCCGAACAAAAAAAACGCCCGCACGAAGCGGGCGTTAAGTTATTGAGGCAGGTTTCATACAGGCAAGAAACCTATCGAGCAGTGCGTCCTTTATAAGCAATTTCTTGTGTTCGTCCAAGCTAAAAGTTTGAAAACAAGAAAAATCATAGCTACGATGAATCCCAACAAAACAAGGCCAGAGCAGGATTGTTTCCAAAATGAGCCCCGATTTTCTACGCCCCGTTCGTCCATTGATCGCGGGAATCACTGCACTTTTGAGCACGTCAATTGCTTATGCAGAATCGACCCATGGCATAGCTATGTATGGTGACCCCGCCTTACCACCGGATTTTGTGTCCCTGCCCTACGCAAATCCGGACGCGCCAAAAGGCGGGAAAGTCGTGTTCGGAAATACGGGCGGCTATAACAGTTTGAACCCGTTCGTGCAAAAAGGCAGCTCACCCTGGCAATTGCGATTTTGGACCCATGAGGGCCTGATGGGTCGATCCTGGGACGAACCTTTCACTCTTTACGGGCTGTTAGCCGAATCAGTTGAGACCGCGCCGGACCGGTCTTGGGTCGAATTTACCCTGCGCGAGAACGCCGAATTCTCGGATGGTACACCAGTCACAGTGGATGATGTCATCTGGTCGTATGAGACTTTGGGCACCGAAGGCCACCTGCGATATCGCGGATTGTGGGGCAAGATCGACAGTATCGAACAGACCGGTCCCCGCACGGTGCGCATCACCTTCAACGAACCCGACCGCGAGCTTGCCCTGATCGCAGGCCTGCGCCCGATCCTGCAGAAAGCCCAGTGGGAAGGTAAAGATTTTGCCAATGCCGGGTTGCATGACATTCCGGCCGGAACCGGGCCCTACGTCGTCGACAGCTATGAGGCCGGTAGATACGTGAACCTCAAGCGGAACCCGGATTATTGGGGCACTGATATTCCCTTCCGTAAAGGCACCATGAATTTGGACGAAATGCGGATCGAGTTCTACGGCGACGGCACTGTTCTGTTCGAGGCTTTCAAAGCCGGTGAACTGACTGCGGTGCGTGAATTCAATGCCGACAAATGGGCCAACCAATACAATTTCCCGGCCGTCCAGCGTGGGGATGTGATCAAGACCGAGATCCCGCACGGCAAGCCCTCGGGCATGACCGGGTTTGTCATGAACACCCGCAAAGCGCCGTTTGCCGACTGGCGTGTCCGCGAGGCGTTGACGCTGGCATTCAATTTCGAGTTCATCAACGACACGATTACCGGCAATGCTCAGCCGCGCATCTCATCCTATTACTCGGGCTCGGACCTTGCGATGCAACCCGGCCCGGCAAGTGGTCGTGTGGAAGAGCTGTTATTGGCGTTCAAGGACGACCTGCCCCCCGGAACGCTTGAAGGCTATACATTGCCAGAAAGTGACGGATCGGCCCGCAACCGCTCAAACATCCGCGCTGCAACCAAACTGTTGGCTGAGGCTGGCTGGACCATCCAGGACGGCGTGCTGCGTAACGAAAACGGTGATGCTTTTACCCTGACCGTGTTGCTGCAACAGGGCGACACCGAAAGCGAAACAGCTATCGAGATCTACTCGCGCGCACTGGAACGTCTTGGCATCGCGGTGAGCACGGAACAGGTCGACAGCGCCCAGTTCACCAGCCGTACATCCGAGTTGGATTTCGACATGACCTATTTCCGTCGTGCATTGTCCCTGTCACCCGGCAACGAGCAGCGCCTGTACTGGGGCAGCGAAAACGCGAATACTCCGGGCACGCGCAACTTGATGGGGGTAGCTTCACCCGCAGTGGACGGAATGATTGACGCCATGCTGGCCTCGGAAAGTCATGAGGATTTCGTTGCTGCAACGCGCGCGCTTGATCGTGTGTTGACCGCCGGGCGCTATGTCATTCCAATCTGGAATTTTGATGTGGGCCGGATCGCCCACGCCAAGGAGCTCAAACAGCCGGAAAACTTGCCTATCTATGGCGATGGGCCGGAGTACATGCCGCAGGTTTGGTGGTACGAACAGTAACGGGTTACGCGCGGCACCTAAGGGACGTGGGCGGAAATCGGCGCACAGCCTATTGGCACCGCATATTGCGGGTCAAATTTTTGCCACGTCAACATGTTGCAATTGCCCCAACGTCAAGTGTTCCCCTAAAAAACTCACACAAAAAGCTTTACTGAACGGGGTTTAGCGATATAGCTTGTACATATACTGCAGTACGCTGCACGAATTGATTATTGCTTTGAAATTCAAAACGTAACTCTTCGTCCGGTGCGCAGCACATCGAATTTACGGACCGGCCTCCACTCACTCGAAAATCAGGTCCGTCTGCCCGTTGCGGATAGGCTGCAACGGGCACTTTCGACCCCGTCAAAAATCAAACCGCCTCCCGACCCCGGGTGCGACATTTTGTCATGCCCGAACGCCCCCACCACCTTCGTACGCTGGTTCTTGGGACGAGCGGTTTGAAACCATGAAAACGGAAAGCTGTCTAATGTTGAAATGGACCGATCTGACGCAAGACTGGAGTGCAATGTATACCCGCGCCAAACGGCGCTTTCCAAACCTGCGGGATCAGGACATGGTGCGGTTAAGCCAAGACCGCAAATGTTTCGAAGCGTATCTGGCTGAACGCCATCAACTGACCATGAACGAAGCCCACGAAGAGCTTGAGGACTTTTTGTTCACGGAAGGTTTGAACCGGGAATTCAGCCGGTCGTTAAGTAAGTGATGTCACCCACAGGATCATTGCATCTTCGTCGCTGACCGAGATTACATTGTGACCCATGCTCCCGTCGTAATAGGCGCTGTCGCCGCGGCGCATTTCGACTGGTTCATAAAACTCGGTGTAAAGGCGCACAACACCCGTCAGGACATACAAGAACTCTTCGCCGTCGTGGCGGACCCAGCCGTCGAACTCATCCATTGACCGCGCGCGGACACGGGCCCGATAGGGCAACATCTGCTTTTTTGTCAGCGTTTCGGCCAGAAGTTCATGTTCGTAGGTGGTTGTGGGATGGGCTGACCCTTCGCCCATGCGCGTCACGGCCATCCGGCCGATCACCTGGTCCCGCTGTGGCGCCGTAAACAGCTGCGGCACCGAGATCTCAAGACCGGTCGCAAGCTTTTTCAGCGCGTCATAGGTGGGCGACATCTGACCATTTTCGATCTTGCTAAGCGTTGAACGCGCCAAACCGGCCTGCGTGGCCGCCTGTTCAAGCGTCCATTTCCGCGCTTTCCGAAGCTCGCGCACACGCGCGCCGAGGTCCAGTGGTTCAACTTCCGTATGTTCGCCCGAGTCCCGGGCAATGCGGATCAGAGATGTCTGGTCTTGGGTGCTCATGCGTCATTCTATAGGCGCAGCCCGTCGCGCTTGCAACGCAGCAGTGGTCGCGCTAGCCAGTTGCCATGCTTTCTGTTTTTGATCAGGGGCCGCCGCCGGCCTGCCCGTCTCCGTTCAATCTGGCAGCGCATGTACTGCGCCGTGCAGACAGGCTTGCGGGCAAGACCGCCCTGTCTGTGGTGGGTCCTGCGGATGCCCGGAATTGGACGTATGGCGAGTTGCGGCTGGCCATTCTGGGCACTGGCACAGGGATGTTGAATGCCGGTTTGAAGCCCGGCGATATCGCGTTGATGCGGCTTGGGAACACGGTCGATTTCCCGATTGCCTATCTCGGAGCGATTGCTGTCGGCATCATCCCGGTCCCAACATCGTCGCAGCTGACCGAGCCAGAAACAGAGCGCATGATCAAGGACCTCAAGCCTGACGCCATTCTGCGTGACCCACAGGTTGCGTGCGCCGCGCACCCGGTTCAGATTGACCTGTCCGATTTGGCCGGAATGCGTGATCTGCCTGCTGCTGAATATCAAATGGGTGACCCGGAACGGATGGCCTATGTCGTCTATACTTCGGGCACGTCGGGAAAACCGAGGGCTGTGGCCCATGCCCATCGTGCCATCTGGGCGCGTCAGATGATGGTGGATGGCTGGTACGGGCTGCGTGAAGCCGATCGCCTGTGTCACGCTGGCGCCTTCAACTGGACCTATACTCTTGGGACCGGTCTGATGGATCCCTGGACCATCGGCGCAACGGCTCTTATTCCCGCGCCGGGCACCGATCTGGACGCACTACCCTCCCTGCTACGCCGTCATCAGGCCACCATCTTTGCTGCAGCACCGGGCGTGTTCCGTAAGTTGGTGAGTTCAACAGGCGACCTCGACCTGCCGGAATTGCGGCATGGATTATGCGCCGGAGAAAAACTGTCGCGGCATCTGCATGGACAGTGGACGCAAACGACCGGCACTGAACTCTACGAGGCCTATGGCATGTCCGAGTGTTCGACTTTCATTTCGTCCAGCCCGGCGCATCCAGCGCGGTCCGATGCATTGGGCCAGCCGCAGCCTGGCCGCCGTGTGGCCATCCTGGGATCTGACGGTCCCGTACCTCAGGGTCAGGAAGGCACCATCGCTATACATAAGACCGACCCCGGCCTGATGCTGACCTATCTCAACGCCCCGGACGAGGCCGAAGCCCGGATGCAGGACGACTGGTTCCTGACCGGCGATCAAGGGGCCATGGCCGTGGATGGCCAGATCACCTATCTGGGCCGCGATGACGATATGATGAATGCAGGCGGCTATAGGGTGTCACCGGTTGAGGTCGAGGCCGCGCTGTCCCGATATCCCGGCATCGCGCAGGTCGGGGCTGCGGCAGTCGAAGTCAAACAGGACACATTTGTGATAGCAGCCTTCTATACAGGACCGGAAAAGCTGGACGACAACGCCCTGCGCACCTATGTCGAGGCAAATCTGGCGCGCTATAAGCAACCGCGCGCCTTTATCCATCTGCCTGAACTGCCCACCGGCGGGAACGGGAAACTTCTGCGCCGGGCGCTGCCGGCCTATTTCAAGGCGACCAACCCATGACCGAGACCGTCAAGCTTGATATCATGTCCGACCCGATCTGCCCGTGGTGCTATATCGGCAAAACCCATCTGGACAAGGCGCTGGCGGCGATCCCGGACCATCCGTTTGTGATCGAATGGCATCCGTTCCAATTGAACCCCGACATGCCGGATGCCGGAATGGACCGCCGCGAGTATCTCGAACGCAAGTTCGGGGGCAAGGAAGGCGCGGTGCGGGCCTATGCTCCGGTCGTCGACCACGCCGAGAATGCAGGTCTTAAGATCGACTTTGAAGGTATGGAGCGCACGCCCAACACACTGGACGCCCACCGCCTGATCCATTGGGCCGGGATTGAAGGCAAACAGAATGCCGTAGTCGATGCCTTGTTCGATGCCTATTTCGTGCAGGCCCGTGACATCGGTGATCATGAGGTTCTGGCCGATATTGCCGACAATGCGGGAATGGACGCAGCAGTCGTTCTAAAACTGCTGAAATCCGATGCCGACCGCGAGGATATCAGCAACCGTGACAGCCATTCCAGGCAAATGGGCGTCAGCTCTGTCCCGACGTTCATCGTTGCCAATCAACATGCCGTCCCCGGGGCGCAACCCCCTGAAATGTGGGAAAAAGTGATTGCTGATATCATGTCTCAACTTGAGGCTTCCCCTGCAAATTAGCACAGACCCCTGTGCAATTTGACACCTAGCGTCAACTGATTTGCCGTGATAGCGCGAACAGATCAGGAGGGCGTTATGGCCAATCGCATGTCACGGGGTGAGTTCGTAGCACTTGTCGCAATGATGTTTGCGACGATCGCGTTTTCGATCGATTCCATGTTGCCTGCGCTGCCAAAT
Source organism: Ruegeria sp. A3M17 (assembly GCF_003318255.1). Lineage (GTDB taxonomy): Bacteria > Pseudomonadota > Alphaproteobacteria > Rhodobacterales > Rhodobacteraceae > Ruegeria. The sequence continues at coordinate 102,793 of NZ_QOCF01000018.1, read as the reverse complement.
ATCGGCGCGCAGCTTAGCCCCGACGACATCAACAAAGCCCAGCTGATCCTGACCTCGTTTGTGTTGGGCATGGGGATTGGCACGTTTTTCACCGGTCCGCTGTCCGACGCCTTTGGCCGCAAGCCAGTGATCTACGTCGGATCGGCACTGTATATCATCGCAGCGGCGGCTGCCTGGGCCAGTTCATCACTCGAAATGCTATTGGTCGCCCGTATCTTCCAGGGGATCGGATGTGCTGCCCCGCGCGTGGTAGCCATGGCGATTATCCGCGATCTGTATTCGGGCCGCGAGATGGCGCGCATTGTGTCGATTGCAATGATGATCTTCACCCTGGTCCCAGCAATTGCGCCAATGCTTGGTGCTGGCGTGATCGCACTGACCGGATGGCGGGGTATTTTTGCCTCATTCATCCTGTTCTCACTGATCACCATCGTCTGGATGGGCCTGCGCCTTCCAGAACCCTTGTCGGCCGAGAACCGCCGCCCGCTGCGCCTGCCCCTTATACTGGACGCCGCGCGCCAGATGTTCACACACCCAACTGTCCGACTGTCGATTTTGGTTCAGACACTGTGTCTGGGCATGTTGTTCACCATGCTGACGATGGTTCAACCGGTCTACGATGTCATCCACGACAGTGCCGACAGTTTTCCGTTCTGGTTCGGGTTCGTGGCGTTGATGGCAGGCTCAGCCAGCCTGTTAAACGCGGCACTCGTTATCAATTTGGGCATGCGCCGGATCGTGACATGGGCGTTGGGCGCGCAAGTCCTCTTTACCACAGCTGTCATCGCCCTGAATGCGGCAGACCTATCGCCCACCATGTCCTTCGCACTTTTCGTAAGCTGGCAAACGGCAGTCTTCTTTATGGCAGGCATGACCATGGGCAACCTGAACGCCATCGCGATGGAGCCGATGGGCCATATCGCGGGCATGGCGGCTTCGGTGATCGGAGCGATCTCGACCGTGTTTGCTGCCGCGATTGCGGCCCCCATCGGGCAGATGTTCGACGGGTCCATCACCCCGCTAGCGGTTGGCATCCTGGCCATGAGCGCTGCAGGCTTCGGCCTGATGCTGCATATGGGGCGGATCGAAAACAGGCTGCCAGCCTGATCTGTGCATGAACGATGAATCAGGCTAACCTCCGCTCAATATGAGTGGAGTTTTTCAGTGAGCGACTATTACGATCTTGGCGCGTATTCCTGTCCGATTACGACGGCCTCAACAGACGCACAGCTCTGGTTCGACCGGGGGCTGAATTGGACCTACGGCTATAACCACGACGAAGCGGTTGTGTGCTTTCAGCGCGCGCTTGAATTTGACCCCGACTGCGCGATGGCCCACTGGGGCGTGGCATATGCGGCAGGGCCCAATTACAACCTTCCTTGGAACTTGCTAGATGACCGCGGGCAGCACAAAGCGCTGGCACTGGCCTATGATGCCACGCAGAAAGCCGTGGCTTTGGTCGAAGGGTGCAGTCCGACGGAACAGGCGCTGATCCGCGCCCTGCTCGCGCGGTATCCACAGCGCGATCCCGTCAACGACATGCATAGCTGGGACCACGATTTCGCCGGCGCGATGCGGGCGGCCTTTGGTGAATTGCCTGATCACCTTGATCTGCGAACCATCTACGTCGAAGCGCTGCTCAACCTGACCCCATGGCAGATGTGGGACCTGAAAACCGGTAAACCCGCTGAGGGCGCCGCGACGCTGGAGGCGCAAAAAGCCCTGGAAGACGCGATGGCAGACGATCCGGCGGCGATGTCGCATCCGGGTCTGTTGCACCTCTATGTCCACCTGATGGAGATGTCGCCAACACCGGAAAAGGCGCTGAAGGCTGGGGATATCCTGCGCACTCTGGTTCCCGATGCAGGGCATTTGGTGCATATGCCGACCCATATCGACGTGTTGTGCGGGCACTATCAGAACGTCGTCCACTGGAATGAAAAGGCGACCGAGGCTGATCTGAAGTATTATGAGCGCGAAGGCGCGTTCAACATCTACACAGGCTATCGCCAGCACAACTATCACTTTGCCATCTACGGCGCGCTGTTTCTGGGTCAGATGGAACCCGCGCTGCGCGCCAATCAGGGCATCTGGGACACCACCCCCGAAGAGATGCTGCGCACGGAAAGCCCGCCCATGGCAGACTTCTTCGAAAGCTACATGTCGATGGGGCCGCATATCCAAATCCGGTTTGGCCGGTGGGAAGAGGCAAAAGCCCTACCCTTGCCCGAGGATCAGGATCTCTACCGCACTGTCACCGCAACCACCCATTACGCACGTGCAATCGCCTATGCGGCCACAGGTGAGGTGCCCGAAGCAGAGGCCGAAGAGCAACTGTTCCTTGCCGCCAAGGATCGGGTTCCGGAAACCCGACTGCTGCACAACAACCGCGTGATCGACTTGCTGGACATTGCCCGCGAAATGCTGCGCGGAGAGATTGAGTATCGCAAAGGCAACTATGACGCCGCATTCGCCCATCTTAGGGGCTCGGTCGAATTGGACGACACGCTGCCCTACGACGAGCCATGGGGGTGGATGCAACCCGCGCGTCACGCGCTTGGTGCGTTGTTGTACGAACAGGGCCATGTGGCCGAGGCCGAAGCAGTGTATCGCGAGGATCTTGGGCTTAGCGGCACTCTCAGCCGCGCCTCAATCCACCCCGACAATGTCTGGAGCCTGAAGGGCCTGCATGATTGTCTGCAAGCACGCGGTGAGACTGTCGAGATCAAACTGATCAAACAGCGTCTTGATCTGGCGCTTGCCCGCGCTGATCGGGCCGTCGGGGCCTCGTGTTTTTGCGCGCAGGCAGCAATGAAGGCCGCGGAATGATCCGTGCATTTTTGATGTCGCTGCTATTTTGCGGCCCAGCCCTGGCTGACCGTCAGTCCTTTCCGCCGGTCGATGAAGCAGAACGCGATCCTACCCTCGTGGCCTTTCGGGATAGTTTGCTGGCGAGCGTGGCCGCACGGGATACCGAGGCCGTGATCGCAACTGCTTGCCCGGACATCTATCTCAGCCATGGCGGAAACGGCGGGCCCGGGGAGTTCCTTGAGTATCTCGCCCCGGAAAACAGCGGCTCTCAAGAAAATCAGAGCCGCGACATCTACTGGGGCGATCTGGAAAGCACCCTGTCCCAACCGGGCTATTTCGACGACGAGGGCGAATTTTGGATGCCACATCAATGGCAGATCACCTTGCCTGCCTCCCTGGACCCTTACGAGGCCTACTTTGTGACCGGTGAGGACGTGACCCTTCGGCAAGCTGCCGAACCGGGCTCCCCAGCGCTGAGCCTCATCAGCTACGAGGTCGTCATCGTCCCGACCTATCGCGACGGTACCGACTATCAACCGGTGATGCTGACTGACGGTACGCGGGGGTTCATGCACGGCGACTTTCTATGGCCCATGACTGGCCACCGTGCAGCGTTCGTAAAATCGGGCGCGGGCGAATGGCAGCTGTGCACTTTCGTCAGCGGAGACTAGGCTTTTGCTTTTTTCTTCTTCGCTGCCATGACCTTTTCCGCCAGATCGCGGGCGATGGCGAATGCGCCTTTGATCTTGTCGCTGTCCTTCTTCCAATCCCGTCTGACGACGATCTTGTTGTCCTTGACCTTGGCCAACCCGCGCTGGTTCTGAATGAACTCTACCAAACCCTCTGGCGAGGCGAACTTGTCGTTGTGGAACTGGATTGTCGCGCCTTTCGGCCCGCCATCCAGCTTGGCAATCCCTGCGCGTTTGCACATTGCCTTGATACGAACGACCAGCATCAGAGTGTTCACCTCTTTCGGCAGCGTTCCGAACCGGTCGATCAGTTCTGCGGCAAAACCTTCCAGCTCGACCTTGGTCGAAAGCGATGACAGGCGACGATAAAGCCCAAGGCGCACATCCAGATCGGGCACGTAATCTTCGGGGATCAGAACCGGCACACCCAGATTGATCTGTGGCGCCCATTGGTCGTCGGCTTCCGACAGCCCTTCCATCTCACCGGCTTTGATCTTGGCAATCGCCTCTTCCAGCATCGATTGGTAAAGTTCATAGCCGACATCGCGCATCTGGCCAGATTGTTCCTCACCCAACAAGTTGCCCGCACCACGAATGTCCAGGTCCTGCGATGCGAGCGTGAAACCGGCACCGAGTGTATCCAGCGAGCCCAGAACCCGCAGGCGCTTTTCGGCTGTCGTCGTCAGTTTCTGACGCGGCTTGGTGGTCAGGTACGCATAGGCACGGGTTTTGGACCGCCCTACCCGACCCCGTATCTGATAGAGCTGCGCCAGCCCGAACATATCCGCCCGGTGCACGACCATCGTGTTCGCGGTCGGAATATCCAGCCCACTTTCGACAATCGTCGTTGCCAACAACACATCGTATTTACCGTCATAAAAAGCGTTCATCCGATCGTCGAGTTCACCCGCCGCCATTTGCCCATGCGCCACCATATAGGTCACTTCGGGCAACTGCTCTTTCAGGAACTCCTCGATCTCTGGCAGGTCCGAGATGCGGGGAACAACGTAAAAGCTCTGCCCGCCACGATAGTGTTCGCGCAGCAGAGCCTCGCGGACAGTGACCGCGTCGAATTCGCTGACATAGGTGCGGATAGCCAGACGGTCGATGGGCGGAGTGCCGATGATCGACAGATCGCGCACCCCGGTCAGTGACAGCTGCAGTGTTCGCGGGATCGGCGTTGCGGTCAGGGTCAGAACGTGAATGTCGCTGCGCAGCTGTTTCAGACGTTCCTTGTGACCGACGCCAAAATGCTGTTCTTCGTCGATGATCAACAGGCCCAGATTGTTGAACCGGATACCCTTGGCTAGCAACGCATGGGTGCCGATCACGATGTCGACGGTCCCGCGCGCCATACCATCACGGGTCTGCTGCGCATCTTTCGCGGACACAAAGCGCGATAGCTGCCGCACCTCCAACGGAAAGCCCCGGAACCGTTCCTTGAAACTGGCCGCGTGCTGACGCGCCAGCAAGGTGGTCGGAGCAATTACGGCCACCTGAACACCGGACATCGCGGCGACGAAGGCCGCGCGCATGGCAACCTCGGTTTTGCCGAAGCCCACGTCACCACAGATGAGGCGATCCATCGGCGCGCCGGAATGCATGTCCTCCATCACCTCGGAAATTGCGCGCAACTGATCATCGGTTTCCTGATACGGAAAGCGCGCGCTGAACTCCTCCCACGCGTGGGGCGGTGGATCCATGACCGGAGCTTTGCGCAAAGCGCGTTCGGCGGCGATACGGATCAGCTTGTCCGCCATCTCGCGGATGCGTTCTTTCAGCTTGGCTTTCTTAGCCTGCCACGCACCTCCACCCAAGCGGTCCAGCAGACCTTCGTCATGGCCGTATTTTGACAGCAGCTCGATGTTTTCAACCGGCAGATACAGCTTGGACTGTTCGGCATATTCCAGCAGCAGGCATTCATGCGCAGCACCGGCCGCCGTGACCACTTCCATCCCTATGTATCGCCCGATCCCGTGGTCGACATGCACCACCAGATCACCGGGGCTGAGCGATTGAGTTTCGGTCAGGAAATTCTCGGCCTTGCGGCGCTTCTTGGGCTGGCGGATGAGGCGGTCACCTAGCACGTCCTGTTCGGCGATCACGGTCAGACCCGGCGTTTCAAAGCCGTGCTCAAGCGCCCAAACCGCCAGATGCAATCCGCGTTTGCCAATCCGTGTGCCATCGGTGACAGGGACGGCTTCGGCCAGGCCTTCATCCTCGATCAAGCCGGTCAGGCGCTCTCGTGCCCCTTCGGAATAAGACGCAATCAAGACGGCCCCCTTGGCCATCTTGTCGGTGATATGGCTTGCCAAAGCACCAAACAGGCTGATGTTTTCCTGCTGCCGCTCTGGTGCGAAATTGCGGCCGATCCGCCCGCCTGCATCGATCACACCAGGACCGCTGGCCTGAGGCAGCGGGCTGAACTGCATCACCCGCCGGTCCCCGACCGCCTGCTCCCACGCGGCATCGTCCAGATAGAGCAATCCGGGAGGTGTAGGCTTATACACCGTATCCATGCGCGAACGGTTTTCCAGCGCCAGACGCCGCGTTTCATACTGATCGGCAATTGTATCCCAGCGGGCAAGCCGCGTGGGTGTCACCTGATCATCCACAGTAATCGTTGCGTCCGGCAGATAGTCGAACAGGGTTTCCAGCTTTTCGTGGAAGAACGGCAACCAGTGTTCGATGCCTTGGTGTTTGCGCCCCGCGCTGATCGCCTCATACAGCGGATCATCGGTGCCCGCCGCGCCAAATTCGATGCGATAGTTTTGGCGGAACCGCGTGATGGCGGCGTCATCCAGAATGACCTCGGAAACCGGGGCCAATTCGACAACATCCAGCTTTTCGGTCGTGCGTTGCGAAACCGGATCAAACCGGCGGGCTCCATCCAGCACGTCTCCGAACAGATCCAGGCGTACGGGACCGGATTCGCCCGGAGGGAAAATGTCGATGATACCGCCGCGGACAGCATAGTCGCCCGGCTCCATCACAGTCGGGCTTTGTGTGAACCCCATCCGCACGAGGAAATTCCGCAGCGCCGTTTCGTCAACGCGATGGTTCACGCGGGCGGTAAAAGCAGCCTCGCGCAGCACATCCCGCGCAGGCACGCGCTGGGTCGCGGCGTTCAGCGTGGTTAGCAGGACAAACCGATCCGGCATCTGATGCACCAGTGCCGCCAAGGTCGCCACACGCGCCGCGGCTATGTCGGCGTTGGGCGACACCCGGTCATATGGCAGACAGTCCCACCCGGGGAACACAAAGACCGGCATATCGGGGGCAAAGAAAGCCAGTGCGGCCCGCATCGCCTCCATCCGTTTATCGTCACGCGCGACGTGGCAGACCGGCCCGCCAACGCGCGCGATCTCATTCAGAACAAGCTGTGCGTCAAACCCTTCGGGAGCGCCGCCAACCGTCACATGGTTCGGAGCTATCATCGCCTTGCCTTTCTGATTTTCATCCCCCGAGAACGCCGATTGAGACGTTCTGGTACATACCCCAAAGTGACGTGATGACAATTGAGATCATGCCAATGATCTGGGTGTAAATCCTGCAGCGTACAAGGATCTTTGACACACTTCCGAGCACTGGCTCGATGCCCTGCAGCTTGCGCGCGGCGCGAATGTTGATCAGCATCACCAAACTCACGGGGAACAGCAACAAAAACACGGCCTGCGCAAATTCAATGCCGTAGTAGAAACCCAGCATCGCTAGCCCGGTAAAAAAGAAACAGCATAAGGCAAGAATAACAAGACCAGACATATCAACAATGTAAAGCAGCCTGTTGCCGTTGATCCGAACGATATCCAGCAGGTCCTGCTCGGACTGTCCGCCAACACGGCGGGCACGCACAAGCAGATCGTAGGGAACCCCCATCGCCCAGTGACTGGCCGACGACCAGAGCACCGCCAACACAATCCAGTACCACAGATTCGAAAAGCTGCGCATGTCGATAAGTTCGAAAATCGAAGAGTGCAAATCCACGCATCAGCCCTTTGTTCATTGTCCTTGGGGCGTTCTTCGCGCAGGCGCGTCCAATGTTACCCTTGAGACCATCGGGAATTCATGCCACCCAATGCACGAATGTTCAAGGAGAGCGCGACATGAAACCGACCATCGCCCCCTACCCCCTTACGCGATTTCGCCGGGCGCGCCAATCGGATGCCATTCGTGGGTTGGTGAGGGAAAACGCACTGACGACGGACGATCTGATCTGGCCGGTTTTTGTGCGCGATGGTGAAGGCATTGAAGAACCCGTACCTTCGATGCCCGGCGTTGTGCGGCGCTCGGTCGATCTGATCGCAAAGGCCGCAGTTGAAGCACAGGCTATGGGCATCCCGGCGATCTGCGTCTTTCCCTATACTGATCCCAGCCTGAAAACCGAAGATTGCGCCGAGGCATGGAACCCCGACAACCTATCAAACCGGGCCATTCGGGCGATCAAATCTACAACCCCCAATATCGCCGTGATGACCGACGTGGCGCTGGACCCCTATAACATCAATGGCCATGACGGCTATGTTGTTGATGGCGAGATCGTGAACGATCAGACCGTCGAGGCGTTGGTCAAAATGACACTTGCGCAGGCGGAGGCTGGGGCCGACATCATTGGCCCCTCGGACATGATGGATGGCCGCATCGGCGCGATGCGCGGCGCGCTTGAGGCTGCGGGGCACTCGAACGTGATGATCCTCAGCTATGCCGCTAAATATGCCAGTGCATTTTACGGCCCCTTCCGCGATGCGGTGGGCGCGTCGGGTGCGCTGACCGGAGACAAAAAGACCTACCAGATGGACCCGGCCAATTCGAACGAAGCGCTGCGTCTGATCGAACGTGACCTGACAGAGGGCGCAGACATGGTGATGATCAAGCCGGGCATGCCCTATCTGGATATCTGCCGCCGCGTGAAAGACACGTTTGGCGCGCCAACCTATGCCTATCAGGTGTCCGGTGAATACGCGATGATACAGGCAGCTGCGCAGAACGGCTGGATTGATGGTGAGAAAGTCATGCTGGAAAGCCTGCTGGCCTTCAAACGCGCAGGCTGCGATGGAATCCTGACCTACTTTGCACCGCAGGTCGCACGCATCCTTCAAGGCTAAAACCCCGGGCGGTCGCGACTTTTCGCCGATTGTGAACGCTGTTGGACCAGCTTTCCCGTGACACACGGACGCAATCGGCGTATTCTTGCACACAAGATCGGGAACACCCGACACTTCAGGCAGTTAATACAGAGAAAAAAACATGAGCAGTTCCAACTCTCCCCGACTAAACCGTCGTGGCTTTGCGCTTGGCATGGCCGGGCTCACATTGACCGCTGCATGCGGAAACGGTGTAGGCAATTCCAATGCGGCCCAGATCGACGCCCGTGTGAACGTGACGCTGAACGAAATGTTCAGCAAGTACCCCAACACCGTCGAGATCGCCGAAAAAGCCGACGGCATGCTGGTGATGCCGTTGATCACCGAGGCAGGGTTCATCTTTGGCGGTGCCTATGGCCAGGGCGCGCTGCGCATCAACGGTGCAACGGTCGACTATTACTCGGCCCTATCCGGCAGTGCTGGTCTGCAGATCGGCGCGCAACAATATGCGCATGTCCTGTTCTTCATGACGCAAGACGCGCTGGATGACTTCCGCCGTTCCAGCGGTTGGACCGCAGGGGCGGATATCGGCTATGTCGTCGACGCCACCGGCGACTCGCTCTCAACTGACACAACCCAATTGCGTAGGCCCGTATTGGCCGCCGTTTTCGGACAGGCCGGCCTGAAATTCGGCGCGACCGTCGAAGGCACCAAGTACACGCGCATTATCCCCTAATATCGAATACCACCCCCCCTTTGCCACGGACCCCACCACATGTTCAAAACCATGTGGCGGGGTTTTTCATCTCAACATGTTAACTCAACGTTCGCGCGGCGTTCCTCTTTCGGTTGCCCGGTCCTTCCAGTAGGGTTCAGCCAATAATTTCTTATGGGGATATGGGGCGTTCATGGGTCTTGTCTTTCGCTGGCTGGTTCGGATTGCTACGGGCCTGATCCTGTTGGCCGTTGCGGCTGTGGGTCTTGTCTACTTCCTCGCCAGCCAGTCCCTGCCGGATTATGATCAGACCGTCGAAGTCAGCGGACTGCGCGCGCCGGTCGAGATCGTGCGCGACACCGCCAATGTTCCGCATATTCTGGCCGAAAGCGACCCGGACGTGTTCTTTGGCCTGGGCTATGCCCATGCGCAGGATCGCCTGTGGCAGATGACCATGATGCGTCGCACGGCGCAGGGCCGTCTATCCGAAGTGTTCGGCAAGCGCACTGTCCCTATCGACAAGCTCTTGCGCCGTTTTGACCTGTACAGTCTTGCCCACCGCTCGGTCGAGGTGCAGGACGATTACACCAAAGCTGCGCTGCGTGCTTATTCGGCCGGCGTGAATGCCCGGCTGGATGAGATCAATGAGAACGCACTGGGACGCGGCGCGCCCGAGATGTTCCTGTTCAACGCGTCTGTTTCTCCGTGGCAGCCCGGCGACAGCATTGCGATCATCAAACTGATGAGCCTGCAACTGTCTGGCCATTTGAAAGACGAGGTGCTGCGCGCCCGCACATCCCTGATGCTGAACGATCCTCAGCGGCTGGCCGATATCTTGCCAGACGTACCGGGTGCGGGTATCGCGGCACTGCCGGAATATGCGTCTTTGTTCCCCGAACTGCCGCGCTATGCCGAAGGCACGCCAATGCCCGACTCGCCGCTGTCACCATTCCCTAAACGCGGCTTGGCCGGGGCGTCGAACGCGTGGTCGGCCGCGCCCTCGCGTTCCGCGATCGGGGGCACCCTGCTGGCCAATGACCCGCATCTGGGCCTGACTGCACCCGGCATTTGGTATCTGGCACGGCTTGAGCTTGCCAAAGGCGGTGTCATCGGCGCGACCATTCCGGGTGTACCCGCGATCATGACGGGCCGCAGTGATAGGTTGGGCTGGGGTCTGACCTCGTCTTATCTGGACGATCAGGATGTTCATATCGAACAGCTGAACCCGGAAAACCCAGAAGAATACCTTTCGCCTGATGGTTTCAAACGGTTCCGCTCTCGCCCCTCTATCATCGAGATTAAGGACGAGGCCCCTATCACCCTGACCCTGCGCTGGACCGACAACGGACCCGTCTTGCCCGGCAGCCATTACGATCTGGAAACGATCACTCCGCCCGGGCATGTCGCCTCATTGGCCTGGACCGCACTTAGCCCGCGCGACACGTCGATGACGGCTTCGATGGCATTAATGAATTCGGACAGTGTGCGCGAAGCCATCGATGTGGCCGAACTGTTCATTGCGCCGTCGCAAAATCTGTCGCTGGTCGACAAGGACACGATCGGCATGAAGCTGATTGGCGCGATGCCTGGCCGAGACCTTCGCAACCAAAGCCGCGGCCGTATCCCAACGCCCGGTTGGTTGGCCGAGAACCTGTGGCATGGACGCTTGCCTTATGCAAACAACCCCGAATTCGTGACACCAGCAGGCGGGATTCTGGGCAATACAAACAACAAGATCATCGACCGCCCTTTCCCCAACCATGTCTCGTATGAATGGGGCGATACGCAGCGCGTGCACCGTTGGGAACGCCTGATGCAATCCCGCGAGGTTCACACCCGCGACAGCTTTATCGAGGCGCAACTTGACACCGTCAGCTTTACCGCCCGCTCCCTTCTGCCGCTAATCGGCGCCGATCTTTGGTTTACCGGAGCCTCTGCGCCCGAGGGCACACCGGAACGCCATCGTCAGGTCGCGCTGGCCCTGCTGGCCGAGTGGAACGGTGAAATGAACGAACACCTGCCCGAGCCGCTGATCTATGCCGCATGGTTGCGCGCGCTGCAGATCCGACTGATCTCGGACGAGCTGGGGCCGCTGGCGGCCGAATACAAACATGTTGAACCGCTGTTCATCGAACGGGTCTACCGCGATATCGACGGCGCCTCGGTCTGGTGCGACGTGCGCCAGAGCGCGCCGGTAGAAACATGCACTGACATGGCGCGGTTGGCGCTGGATGATGCGCTGATCTGGATCAGCGAGAAATACGGTGGTTCGCTGGAATCCCTGCGTTGGGGAGATGCCCATCAGGCCACGCATGACCATCCGGTTCTGGGCACGGTTCCCGTTCTGCGATTCTTCGTCAACATCCGCCAATCCACCAGCGGCGGCGACAACACCCTGCTGCGCGGACGGACATCGGGCGATGGGCCCGACCCTTTCCAGAACGTGCACGGTGCGGGCTATCGCGGCGTCTATGATTTTGCCGATCCCAACAGCTCGGTCTTTATCACGGCCACGGGTCAGTCGGGGCATTTCCTGTCGCGTTACTACGACGATCAGGCCCAGCTTTGGCGGCGGGGTGAGTACATCCCGATGTCACTGGACATGGATCTGGCCCGCGCGGCAGCGGTCGGCGTAACCAACCTGACCCCGCGCTGATTTCACTGCTTCGGCAGGACCTTGCCCCTTTTGCAAGCTGCCGTGGACGCGCGCAGGTGTTTTCGCCTACGATCTGCAAGCCGACAATTCGGGACCTTGGGGGTACAGATGGCCAGTTTTCGGGATATGTTGAACAATCTCGCACGCGATTACGCAATCGCGTGGAGCTCGGGCGACCCAAATGCGGTTGCCAGCTTTTTTGCACCCAACGGGCAGATCACGATCAACCGGGGTGAACCAATTGTCGGCCGCGCCGCCGTCGCAGAAATGGCGCGTGGCTTCTACGCCGACTTTCCGGATCTGGAAGTGCGCTGCGACATGCTGCGTTGGGCCGGATCACACGCGATTTTTGTCTGGACGCTGGAAGGCCATCACTCAGAGACCGGCAACCACGTCGTCACGCGTGGTTGGGAAGAATGGGAATTGACCGCTGACAACAAGGTGCAATCGTCGCTGGGTTGGTTCGATGCTGACGACTATCAGCGCCAGATAGACGGGCAGTAGCGGACGCCCCGCCTAAACGCACGTGATCTGGTAGTCGCGCGAAATACCTTCTGTCACCTTGAACCAGGTCGAGGCTTTGGATCGCGCCTGATGGGCGTCAAAGGCCGCTTGGTTCTCAAAGATTTCGCACACGTTGAAGCGACCCGGAATATCCACGTCTTTTGTCACGTCGAATGAGATGCACCCCGGTTCGGCTCGCGTCAGGGCGATGTGGTCCGGCAAAGCCTCCCGCACCTGCGTGATCCGGTCGGCAGGCACGGAAATATGACCACGCAGAACCACCTTAGCTTCTGCCATTATGTCCTCGGGAATAGATCAAAGCGCGGCGAACTGCGCTGCCTGCTTGTCGGTCCACAATACGGTGATCTGAAATCCGTCATCCGTCTGCTCTTCGGATTGAACGACATCCTCACGGAACAACCACGCACGCTTGTTGCCTTCGGCAAACGCCAGCGTCAGAACCGTCTCGTGCCGAACCCCTTGCAAGTTAACCGCAATCTCGGCCAGCAACGGTTCGATGCCTTCGCCCGTCACGGCGGAAATGGCAAAGATCGACGGGTCGCGGTCGGCCCGGGCAAACGTGGCTTCGCGCTCATCTTCGTTCAACAGGTCGATCTTGTTCCAGACCTCAAGCCGGGGCCGTTCGTCATCAACGCCCAACGAGGTCAAAATGGTTTCGACATCACGGGCTTGCGCCTCGGTGTCTTCATGGCTGATGTCGCGCACATGCACGACGATATCTGCGCCCAGAACCTCTTCAAGTGTGGCGCGGAAGGCCGCGACCAGTTCGGTTGGCAAGTTCGAAATGAACCCCACCGTGTCCGACAGAATCACCTCGGGACCATCGGGCAGTTCAACCCGCCGCATAGTAGGGTCCAGCGTGGCAAACAGCATGTCCTTTGCCATTACCTCTGCACCGGTCAGGCGATTGAACAAAGTTGATTTACCGGCGTTCGTATAGCCCACCAACGCAACAATCGGATACGGCACCTTTGCCCGAGCGGCACGGTGCAAGGTCCGGGTCTTGATCACCTTCTGCAATTGACGGCGCAGGCGCACAAGCTGGTCATCGATCGCCCTTCGGTCAGCCTCGATCTGGGTTTCACCGGGACCACCGACAAACCCCAATCCGCCCCGCTGACGTTCAAGGTGGGTCCAGGCGCGAACCAGACGCGTTCGCTGATAGCTGAGCGCGGCCATCTCGACCTGCAGCACACCTTCACGGGTACGGGCGCGGTCGCTGAAAATCTCCAAAATCAACCCGGTCCGGTCGAGGATTTTAACCTTCCACGCCTTTTCCAGATTGCGCTGCTGAACTGGAGTCACGGGACCATCGATCAGAACCAGCTCGACCTCGGCGTCATGAAACCGTTCGCCCAGCTCCTCGATCTTGCCGGTACCGAACAACAGCCCCGGCTGGGCACGCGGCAGCCGCACAATATCGGACCCGATCACATCCAGATCGGGCAAAGCGGCAGCCAGCGCCACCGCCTCTTCCAGCGCCGGTCCAGGGACACGGCGCTGTTCATCTGATTTGATTTCCGGATGCAGCACCCAAGCCCGGGTGCGCGTCCTGTCATGTTCCATCAAGAGGCGTCTTCGCCCTCATACAGGTTGATCGGCTGCGACGGCATAATCGTTGAAATTGCGTGTTTGTAGACCAGCTGCGACTGTCCGTCGCGGCGCAACAATACGCAGAAATTGTCGAACCAGGTGATGACACCCTGCAATTTCACGCCGTTGATCAGGAAAATTGTGACCGGGACCTTTGCTTTCCGTACATTATTCAGGAACGCGTCCTGCAGATTCTGTCTGTCCGAAGCCATATTATTATAATCTCGCCATTGTTCTTGCTACGCGCTGCGGACCAACGCGCTCCCTCTGGCAGAGTATGGAGTGTCGTTAACCGATATTCCAGATGAAAAATAAGGCGTCGGCAAAGGTGAGGATTCTTAGTCTCGCCAGAGGGTTGGCGTAATCAGCGCAATGATCGCCAATGTTTCCAGTCGCCCGATCACCATCGCAGCACACATGGTCAGCTTTGCGCCCCAGGGCAAATCGACCAGACGGATGGGAACATCAGTGGCCAGTTCGATCAGCGGCCCGGTGGTGCTGAGCGCGGCAACGCTGAGGACCATCGCCTGTTCAAACCCCGACCCCATCGCGGCCAGCAACAGATTGAACAGTGCTGCGGTCAGGGCAAACATCATCAGGAAGATCCACGCGATAAAGGCCCCATCGCTTTGAATGCGACGGTTACCGCCGCCAATGCCACTGACGGATGAGGGATAGATCAACCGATCAATCTCGCGCGCGCCATTGAGGTACAGGGCAAAGACCCGCAACAGTTTGACCCCGCCCGCCGTAGTGGCCACCCCTCCTCCGATCAGGGCGAGGCCCATCAGGATCAGCCCTGGGGTGCCAAGGCCGGACAATTGCTGCGCATCGTTCCAGTTTGCGCTTTCGAATCCGGCTGTGGTCAGGAAAGACAACGCCGTAAAGATCATGCCCCAGATCACGCTAAGTGCCTGAAGCGGTTCCAACTGATTGCCGATTTCCAGAACACCGGCCCAAACGCGCGCGAACAACAGTGCCGCGACGACACCCACAATCATCAGGCCAATCCGGAATTCGGGGTCTTGGTCCAGCCGGGAATAGCCTGTGGTTGCCGTATCGGTCGAAAAGGTCAGCCGCGACAAGGCGAAGAACAGGAACAGAAACAGGATCGCTTCGCCCGTTATTCCGGCCTGCGCCCCCTCCAGCCCGCCGACCGGAGATATCCCTGATGTGGCCATGGTTGACATGGCGTGACACACAGCAGTCAGGCCATTTTCGCCCGCGATCAGCAGCAATATCCATATGGTTGCGGTCAGACCGGTATAGACTGGTGTCAGGGTCCGGGTCACACGGATCAGACGGCCACGGGGGTCGACCTCTTCGCTTTGTGCGACGCCCGACACCGGGCGACCGGGCTGGCCACGCGCTGTAATCTCGAACCCGCCCAGCGACAAGGGTGCCAGAATTGCAGCCGCAGCAATCCACATCAGCAAACCACCCATCCAGCCGACTAAAGCACGCCACAGGTGCAGCGGCGCGGTCAGGCGATCGGGGTCAGGAAACAGATCTGCACCGGTGGTGGTCACAGCGCTGACCATATCGAAATACGCGTTCAAAAAAGTGGTGGTGCCCAAGGCATCATGCAGCGGAATTGCCAGAAACAGCGGCAGAACGGTAAAACACCCCAGCAACACGGCCAATTGCCCCAGCGTCCCGCGTCGCGGCATCCGGTTTGATGCTGCCACAGCAATCGTGGACACCACGAACAGCCCAAGAAGGCCGGAATAGAAAAACGATCGCGACGTGTCGTGATCATCCAAGGCCAGCGCGTAAATCGCCGGAATCCACATCGATAACGCGGCAATTCCCCAGATCAACAGAAACAGCGGCAGCCGCTGTATCAAAGTGATCTGTTGTCTCCGAGCGCGCGCCATCAGAAGAAATCGATTGAAACCTGCATCAGGCGCTCGACCTCGGGCACGTCCTTGGCCATCGCAAAGATTGCCACCACGTCCTTTTCGTCGATCCGCAGGCTGCCGGTCGGGCGCAAAAGCTCATCGCCTTTTCGGACGGCGCCAACCAGAACGCCTTCGGGAAAATCGATATCCCGCAGCTTCTGCCCTGCCATGGGTGAAGTCGACAGCACCTCGGCCTCGATCACTTCTGCCTCGGCATCCCCGATAGAATAGACCTGCCGCACCCGCCCATGGCGAATATGGCGCAGGATCGAGCTGACAGTGGTTGCACGCGGGTTAATGTAGGCGTCGATCCCCAGCGGCCCCATCAGGGCCACCATGCTGGGATCATTGATCAAGGCAATTGCCAAGGCACAACCTTCGGCCTTGGCCCGCACCGCGGCCAGCATGTTGGCACGGTCGTCATCGGTGACCGCAAGCATCGCGTCGGCGCGTTCGATCCCGGCCTCGCGCAACAAGGCGGCATCCAGCCCGTCGCCATTCAGGACAATCGTCCGTTCCAGTGTTTCGGCGGCAATTTCGGCGCTTTGGCGATCACGCTCGATCACCTTGGCGCGCACGCGGCTTTCACGCTCTTCCAGCGTCCGGGCAACTTCCAGCCCGACATTGCCGCCACCAACGATCACGACGCGGTCCTGTTTCTTTTGGGCCTTGCCAAAAACCTCCATCGTGCGGTCCACGTCTTTGACATTGGTAAAGACATAGCATTCGTCGCCGACAAACAGCTGATCTTCGGATTCAGGCGCAAACAGCGTGCCATCGCGCCGAACACCAACGACAATTGAGCTGAGGGTCGAAAACAGGTCCGTGAGCTGCCGCAAGGGTGTGTTCACAATGGGGCAATCTTCGTCGATGCGAATGCCCAGAAGCTGCGCCTGCCCATCCATGAACATCTCAGTATCAAAGGCGGACGGGGCAGACAGGCGGCGCATGGCGGCTGCCGCCACTTCGCGTTCAGGGCTGATCACGACGTCGATGGGCAAGTGGTCACGACGGAACAGATCCGAATGGATCGCCTGCAAATACGATTTCGCCCGCAATCGTGCGATCTTGCGCTGGATGGAAAAGATCGAATGCGCCATCTGACAGGTGACCATATTCACCTCGTCCGAATGGGTCGCTGCGATGATCATATCGGCATCACGCGCGCCTGCACGCTCAAGCACGTCAGGATAGCTTGCAAATCCGGCAATCCCCTGAACATCCAGCGTTTCCGTCGCCCGGCGCACCAGATCGGGATTGTTGTCCACCACCGTTACGTCATTCAGTTCGCCCGACAAGTGACGTGCGATCTGCCAGCCGACCTGGCCGGCACCGCAAATGATGACCTTCATGTTTCTGGCCCTTCTGCCTGAAATCCTTGAATGACAGATGCCCCTATAGCGGTCAATTGAATTGTCATTCAGACAAAGCTGGGGCAAGATAACCCTATGAAATCAGTGCTTCACTTACTAATTCCGCTGACTGTCCTGTCCGCATGCAGCGGTCCACTTTCGCTGTACTACCGCGAAGGTGAAAGCGTGTCGCGCGCGCAGTCCGAGACCACGCAATGTCAGGTTAAGGCGGTAAATGACGTTCCCGTCGCCAATCAGGTGCGGCAAAGCCCGCCCACATACTGGCCGGGGCGCACTTATTGCGACAACCGGGGGCACTGCTATCGCTCGCCTGGCTGGTGGGAACCCGGGCGCGTGTATACGGTCGACGTGAATGCCGGTCTACGCAATCAGGTCGAGGCCCAATGCATGGCCAAAAAAGGCTTTCGTCCAATCAGCCTGCCACCCTGCAAACAGAGCGTAAAGTCTCAGGTTCCACCTGCGCGCACAACGAAACTGCCGCCGTTGGGAACCCAATCCTGCTATGTGAAGTTCGACGACGGTTCATTTCAGATCATCAACCCCGGTCAGGCAGGGTAATGTCCCGGCGGATTACTCCGCCGGTTCCGGTTCGTCGATCTGCGCCACCCGCGCCCCGGATTTGTTCGAGGTCACAACACCAAGCGATTTCAGCTTACGGTGCAGCGCGCTGCGCTCCATGCCAACAAAGCTGGCGGTTCGGCTGATATTGCCACCAAAGCGGTTGATCTGGGTCAGCAGGTATTCGCGCTCGAACGCCTCGCGCGCTTCGCGCAGCGGCAGGGTTGCCAGCGCACCGGACAATACCACGCGGCCCGAGTCGTCGGTTTTCTCTTCTTCGGTCGGCAATTCGCGGGCTTCGATTGGACCTGTTCCATCACCCAGGATCAGGACACGCTCGATCAGGTTCTTCAGCTGACGCACATTGCCCGGCCAAGTCATCGTCTGCAACAATGCCACCGCCTCTTCCGAGATTTCGCGAATTGGCAAGCCTTGGGATTCGTTGCACATTTCGATGAAATGCTGCGCCAGAACCGGAATATCCTCGCGCCGGTCCTCCATCGAAGGCACGGCGATCGGCACAACGTTCAGGCGGTGATACAGCTCTTCACGGAACCGGTCAGCTTCGATTTCGGCATCAAGATCGCGATTTGTCGACGAAATGACCCTCAGATCCACACGCACCTTGTCAGACCCGCCTACCCGCTGGAATTGCTGGTCGACCAGAACCCGCAGAATCTTGGATTGCGTACCCAATGGCATGTCCGCCACTTCGTCAAAGTAGATCACCCCGCCATGAGCCTCTTCCAGCAAGCCGGATTCGATCCCGCGTTCCGATGACTCGCGCCCGAATAGCACCTCTTCGACGCGCTCTGGTTCGACCCCGGCGCAGTTGACGGTGACAAATGGCGCGTTGGCGCGGTTGGAATGGGCGTGGATATAACGCGCAGCAATCTCTTTGCCCGACCCAGCTGGCCCGCTCAACATCACGCGGCCGTTCGACTTTGTGACCTTGTCCAGCTGGCTCTGCATTGCCCGGAACGAGGCCGATTTGCCAATCATGTCTGAGTTGGTGACCTCTCGGCGCTTGAGCGAGGCATTCTCGCGGCGCAGGCGCGAGGTTTCCATGGCGCGCCGGATCACGACCATCAATTGATCGATGTTGAACGGCTTTTCGATAAAATCGTAAGCGCCCTGCTTGATGGCCGCCACAGCAATCTCGATGTTGCCGTGACCGGAAATGATCACCACCGGCACGTCAGGGTTGTCGCGTTTAACCGACTTCAGGATATCGATCCCGTCCATACGGCTGTCTTTCAGCCAGATATCAAGGATCAACAGACCCGGTGGCTCGGAATTGATCGACGACATACACTCGTCCGAGTTTGCCGCCAGCCGGGTTGAATAGCCTTCGTCCTCCAGAATGTCGGACACCAGTTCGCGAATATCGCGTTCGTCATCTACGATCAGAATGTCGCTCATCTTTGGCCTGCTTTCAGTTTGTTAGTATGAATTGCCTGCTTTTGTGGCGCTGCAGTCTGGGAAATTTTGCCCCCCGGCAAACGGATCACAGCCATCGCACCGAAATGGTCCTGTCCGTCGAATACGGGCGCGTCTTCCAAAGTCAGCGCTCCGCCATGTTCTTCTATGATTTTCTTGACGATAGGCAGGCCCAGACCCGTGCCTTCGTCGCGCGTGGTGACATAGGGTTCAAACAACCGCGCCCGATCTTCGGGCAACCCAATGCCATTGTCCGCTATAGTAATGACCGTCCCCGCAACATCGTTGGAAATGTCCACTTTGATCTGTGGCTTCAAATTTTCTGGTGGACTTTTTTTCTTAAGTGTTTCAATGGCCTCACCCGCGTTCTTTATCAAGTTCGTCAACGCCTGGTTCAACATCGTCGCGTCGACATCCGCCAGGATGGGCTTGTCCGGCAGGGTCGCGTCGATCTGTACATCCGGCTGCCCGGCTTGCTGCAACAGAACAGCTTCACGCACCAAGCCGACGACGTTTTCCTCACGCCGATCGGGTTCAGGCATCCGCGCGAATTTTGAGAACTCGTCCACGATCCGCCGGAGATCGTTGGTCTGCCGCACGATCACATCGGTCATGGATACAAGGCTGTCACAATCCTCTTCGTCCAGTTTGCGCGAGAACTTGCGCTTGATCCGTTCCGCGCTGAGCTGGATGGGCGTCAGCGGGTTCTTGATCTCATGGGCAATACGGCGGGCCACATCGCCCCAGGCCGCCATACGCTGTGCACTGACCAGATCGGTCACGTCATCAAAGGCCACCACGTAGCCTTCCAAACCGCCATCTTC
Source organism: Ruegeria sp. A3M17 (assembly GCF_003318255.1). GTDB lineage: Bacteria > Pseudomonadota > Alphaproteobacteria > Rhodobacterales > Rhodobacteraceae > Ruegeria. The sequence continues at coordinate 82,627 of NZ_QOCF01000018.1, read as the reverse complement.
GCCGCGCCGGATCGCCATGCGCACGAGCAAGTTTTCCAACCGCCCCTTACGCGTGACCTTAACCTCACCCTGCACGGCCTCTTGACCGCTGGCTTTCAGATTTTCGAACAAGGGAAGGAATTCGGGAACCGCGATGCCGATTGCCAATTGTTCTTCTCCGCGCGACCAATCCAGAAGACGCTCGGCCGAGCGGTTTACGAATGTGACACATCCATCCGAATCGACGCCGACTACACCGGACGTCACCGAGCTCAGTACAGAATCGAACAGGCGGCGGCGGCGTTCGATCTGACGTGTGTTTTCCAACAGCGTTTCGCGCTGCCCTTTAAGTTGCCGCGTCATCTGATTGAAATAACGACCTAACATGGCGATTTCGTCATCGCTGGCCTCTTCGATGACCTGAACGCTCAGATCCCCGGCGCCGACCCTTTGTGCGGCGGTTGTCAGACGGCCAACCGGGCGCGACAGGCGTTCGGCGAACCACATCCCCAAAGACATCGCGGCAAGGATCAGAATGACTGCAAAGCCCAAGTACAAGAGCCCGAATTCAAAAAGAACCCGGCCCCTTTCACTTTCAAGCTGTTGGTAGAATTGAACCGTTTCCTTGGTGTCATCCAGCAATTTCAGCAGTTCGCCATCCACTTCGCGGCTAACATACAGATACCGGTCCAGATAAGCCTGCAACGGCACCAGCGCGCGGAACTCGTTGTTTTGCCAATCGGCAATGATCAGAAGGTCACTGTCAGTTGCCTCAACCATCTGCTCCGGTGTCGGCGGTTCATAGTTGAACAGGTAGGATCGGTCGCCGCGGGATTTGATTTCGCCACTGCCATCAATGACATATGCCTCGCGCAAGCCCCGCTGAATCTGCGATTGCCCCTGTGCCAGAACCTCGCGCAGTTCTGCGTCCGAGATGTAGAAGTCCAGCGTTCGCGCATTGTCGAGGAACCGAGAAAGAACGATAGCGTCTTGTGTCAGGCCGCTGCGGTGTTCATGCTCATAGGCTTCGGCCGCCGACAGAGATGATCCGACAACCTGACGGACCCGATCCGAAAACCATCCCTCAAGCCCGATATTCACCGTCAGCCCAGCAAAGATCGCGACGGTCACTGTCGGTACCAGGGCCAGCAAGGTGAACGCCCCGATCAGCCGCAGGTGCAGACGAGACCCGGCAGATTTTGCCCGGCGCGCTGCAATCAGACTGAACACCTGCCCCAGAACAAGTGCTGCAACGACCAGCACGTAGACCAGATCGGCCAGCAGAATCAGCCGCAGCGTGGGCGCTGCCGAACCCAAATCGAACGGACCGATGACCAGATACGTGGCCAACGCCAGAAGCGGCCCCAAAAGGACCAGTCCCAGGGTGCTAAAATTGCGCAGTTTTCGGGATTTCCGCCACCGATCAATCGATACGATCAGCCCGCTCTGTGCTCGGGTTGCCACCGTCTGCCCTCATCCTGATGTGCCGCTTGCGCGGCTTACCGCCATATCTCGTGGTCGTTGCCGGGCCTGTGCTCGGATGCCACGCTTTGTGTGGCGATATTACATCAGTTTGCGTCGGCGTGTCACCTGAATATCGAGATCAGTGATTTTTTTGCGCAGCGTATTCCTGTTGATCCCCAGCAAATCCGCACATTTCGCCTGATTTCCGCCGGTTGCGTCCAGTGCCTGCTCTATCAAGGGGCCCTCAACCTCGCGCAGGATACGCTGATACAGGCCCGGAGGTGGCAACAAATTGCCGTGCAGATCGAAATAGCGACGCAAATGACGGGCGACAGAGGCCGAAAGTTTCTCCCTTTCGCCGTCACCAAGAATCGGTTCCGCTTCGGGCTGACTGCCCAAAACCATCTCAACTTCGGCTTTCGATATTTCTTCGGCCCGGCTGGTCAGACTCAGACGTCGGATCGCGTTTTCCAGCTGCCGCACATTGCCGGGCCAAGAATATCGCCGTACCAGTTCTACCGCCTCGGGGCTGAGCCAGCGCTTTGTTCCATGCTCCCGTTCCTCGCGGGCAAGGAAGTGATCAACCAGCAGGGTGATATCGTCCACTCGCTCGCGCAGCGCAGGCACATGGATCGTCGCGCCGCACAGTCGATAATACAGATCCTGACGCACCCGCCCGCTTTCCATCGCTTCGGTCAGATCCGATTGGCTGGTCGCCATGAAACGCGGAAGATGATCGCCGGGCGTGTCCATCATCCGGACAATACGTGCTTGAACCTCATCCTCGATATCAGCGATCTCATCGATCAACAGGGTGCCGCCCCGCACCCTGGCCATTATGCGCGCAGGCCCTTCGAGGTCACGCAGATCACCAGCAGTCGCAGTGACGAAGGGCAGTGTGCGCCGATCCGAGAAATCATGAATAGCACGTGCTATCAACGACTTGCCGGTGCCACTTTCACCGGAAATCATGACAGAAAGATCGGTATTCATCACACGTGCCACAAGGCGATACAGCGCCTGCATCCCCGGAGTGCGCCCGACCAGAGGCAGCTCCTCAGGGCGGTCTTCGGCAGGTACGACCGCATCCGCTTGCACGCGTTGCTTCTGCTCCAAGGCCCGCGCGGTCCGCTTCATCAGGTCCGGCAGATCAAAAGGCTTGGGAAGATAGTCATATGCATCCGCCTCGGCCGCTTGAATGGCGGTCATGATCGTGTTCTGCGCCGAAATCACGATGACCGGCAGCCCCGGACGGTCCTGCGCGATTTTTGGCAACATCTCGAGCCCGTTGCCATCCGGCATGACCACGTCTGAGATTACAACGTCTCCTTTGCCTTCGCCGACCCAGCGCATCAGAGTGGTCAGCGAGGATGTCGCATGCACCTTGCACCCCGCCCGCGTCAGGGCCTGTGTCAGTACGGTTCGGATTGTGCGATCGTCATCTGCGACCAGTACTGTGCCATCCATCGGGTGCTCTCCTTACAATCTTTGCTCGGTTGTCCATCTCAGGTCGCGTCGCGCGGCGCGCGCCTGATGGACAGGCGGAATACGGTGTGTCCCGGAACCGACTCGGCCAAAATCCAGCCGTCGTGGTCCGAGATGATTTTACTGACCAACGCCAGCCCAAGGCCGGTGCCGTTTTCCTTGCCCGACACGAACGCATCGAAAATGTCGCCGCGGATCTTGTCCGGCAACCCTGGACCATCGTCGATGATTTCGATCTGCAGTGGCAGAGAATGCCCCGAACCGTCGCTGCGGCGCAGACGGAAGGAATGTTCGAAATACGTCCTCAGGCGGATTGTACCGCCTTTGGGGGACGCCTCGGATGCGTTCTTGAGCAGGTTCAGCACCACCTGCAAAAGTTGATCCGGGTCACCATAGGCCATCGGCAACGAAGGGTCGTAGTCTTCGATAATCTTCATATGTGCGCCAAATCCCAACAGCGCCGAGCGCCGCGCACGGTCCAGAACGTCATGGATGTTGACCGGCTTGAAATCTGGTTTGGTCAGGTTTCCAAACTGCTCGACCTGCTCTAACAACTTCACGATCCGGCGACTCTCAGCAACAATAAGGTCTGTAAGTTCAATATCTTGCTTGCTGATATTCATGCTCAGAAGCTGCGCAGCCCCGGTGATCCCCGCCAACGGGTTCTTGATTTCATGCGCCAGCATTTCGGCCATGCCAATCGCCGATTGCGCAGCAGATTTTACCGTGTTGCCCCGCGTCATCCGCCCTGCCAGTTCGCGTGGAGACATGGTCATGATCATCGACCCCGGATGCCCAAGCAGCGGCGCGATCTGCAAAGCGCATTGCAGCGGCGCCCGATTGCCTGACCCCACATCCACATCATTCACGAAAAGCGGAGTGCCCTGTTGGCGTGCGCGCAAAAACGCTTCTTCCAGTGGGGCATCTACGGCGATCTGGTCCCAGACCGGGTGACCGATGACTGCATTGCGGGAGGCGTTCAGGAACCCCTCTCCTGCGGAATTCACGTCCGTAATCCGGTCATCGGCATCAATAATGAAGGCCGGAACCGGCAGCGAGGCCCAGATGTTTTGGTCCGAGGTCATGCTGCGGCCTCTGCGTCGCTGTGCAGGGCATCGCCCAACAGGTGCAGCACCTCGGTGGTATCCCGCGAGGTCAGAACCGCACGGCGCATGGTGGCCGGGGTCGCGGCCTCATCCATGTACCAGCCCAGATGTTTGCGCGCCACGCGCAGACCCAGATCGGTGCCGTAAAAGTCCAGCATCGCCTCATAATGACCGCGCACCATGTCGATCAGGTCGCCATTGACGGGGATGACAGGCGCTTGTGCGCCATACAAATCGTGGCACATCTGGGCCAGCAGCCATGGCTTACCCTGGGCCCCGCGCCCGACCATCACACCGTCGGCGCCTGATTGATCCAAAGCCGTGCGCGCCGCGTCAGAATTCACGATATCCCCGTTCGCGATGACGGGGATCGAGACCGCCTCTTTCACCGCCCGGATCGCTTGCCAGTCCGCGCGTCCTTTGTAGAACTGGCACCGCGTACGCCCGTGGATTGTGACCAGCTGGATGCCCGCACCTTGAGCCCGGCGCGCCACGTCCGGCGCGTTCAGCAGGTTGTCGTCCCAACCCAGACGGGTTTTCAGAGTGACCGGAATATCGACAGCCTCGACCACAGCCTCAATCAGCGTCAGCGCGTGATCCGGCGTCTTAAGCAGCGCCGAACCGGAATAGCCATTCGTGACCTTTTTTGCCGGGCACCCCATATTGATGTCGATCACCCGCGCCCCGCGATCGGCCACCTGACGCGCAGCCTCGGCCATCCAATGCGCCTCGCGCCCGGCCAGTTGAACAGCGGTGTTTTCAACGTCAGCAGACAGCTCGGCCCGTTCCCGCACGCCCGGTTTGGCCTGCACCATTTCCTGACTGGCGACCATTTCGCTGACGACCATGCCCGCGCCAAAGCGCATCACCAGATCGCGGAACGGTCGATCAGTGATCCCGGCCATCGGGGCCAGCATGACCGGCGGATTCAAGGTTTTGTCGGCGAGATGCAGGGTCAACATGCTTAATCCTTGGGCAGTTGCGACTTAGATATCGAATTCGGCGCATATGAACAACAAAACGGCAGGAAACAAGCTTGCAAAATCATCAACTGCCTATTTTTTAAGCAACTTAACGCGGGTGATTGCCTCTACATTCACCGCAGCTTAAACACTGCGCTCAAATCATCGGAGAATTCGCCCAATGACCACCGCCGCCATCATCGTCGCCGCAGGACGCGGGTTGCGCGCCGGAGGCGGCATTCCCAAGCAATGGCGACCATTGGCCGGACGCAGAGTTGCGGACTGGACCATCGACAGGTTTCGCCATCAGGTCGACCATATTGTTCTGGTGTTGTCCGAAGATGATCAGACCGCCTGGGACGAGTTTTTAGGCACTGATCTGCTGCTGACAAAAGGTGGCAGTGATCGCGCCAGGTCGGTGCGGAACGGGCTGGATGCATTGGATGGGCTGGGGGTCGAACATGTCCTGATTCACGACGTCGCCCGCCCCTGCGTAAGCAGCCAGACCATTACGGACGTCCTGACCGCCCTGACCAAGCATGAGGCTGCAGCACCCGGTCTGACCGTTACAGATGCGCTCTGGACCGGTGACGAAGCCGTCGTGACCGGAACACAGGATCGGACAGGTTTATTTGCGGCGCAGACCCCACAGGGTTTTCGCTATGACGCGATTGTCGCGGCGCACGCGGCCCATTCTGGCGGCGCGGCGGACGATGTCGAAGTCGCCCGCGCCGCAGGTATGAACGTGGTGATCGTGCCAGGCGATGCCGATAACATCAAAATCACAAGACCCGAGGATTTTGCCCGGGCGGAAAGCGTATTGGGGACGGACATGGATGTAAGACTGGGCAACGGCTATGACGTGCATCGCTTTGGCGACGGGGACCACGTGATCCTGTGCGGCGTCAAAATTCCGCATGACCGGGGGCTACAGGGCCACTCGGACGCGGATGTCGGCATGCATGCGGTTACTGACGCAATCTATGGCGGGCTGGCGCAGGGCGATATTGGCCAGCACTTTCCACCCTCGGACCCCCAATGGAAGGGCGCAGCAAGCGAGATCTTCCTGCGGCACGCGGTCGAGTTGTCGGTCCAGATGGGTTACAGCATCTCAAATGTCGATTGCACGCTGGTCTGCGAATACCCAAAGATCGGTCCGCACGCGCCCGTGATGCGTGAAGAAATGGCGCGCATCATGGGGCTGCGCGTCGATCAGGTTTCGGTCAAGGCGACCACGTCCGAACGCCTTGGTTTTACCGGGCGAAGCGAAGGCATCGCCTCGCTTGCAACTGCCTGTTTGGTGAAGTCATGAACACCGCGCGATTGATCGGGACCGTTTGCGGCGTCGGATATCTGCGCCCTGCACCCGGAACATGGGGATCTCTGGCCGCCCTGCCCCTGGCCTGGGTTCTACATACGCTGGGCGGTTTTCCCTTGTTGGTCATCGCCACTGTGGCCGTTTTTGTCGGTGGCCTGTGGGCCACCAAAGTGATGACGGCTGGGCAAGAAGATCACGACCCGTCTGAAATCGTCATCGACGAGGTTGCTGGGCAGTTCATCGCGCTCTGGGCGATTTCCTACCCATCTTGGGCGCATGGAATTGATATCACCGCCCTTTGGCCCGGCTGGATCGCAGGTTTCCTTCTGTTTCGCCTGTTCGACATCACCAAACTCGGCCCGGTGGGCTGGGCTGACCGCAAGGGTGACGCGATGGGCGTGATGCTGGACGATGTGATCGCCGGCGTCTTTGCCGGGATCAGCGTTCTGGTTCTCGCCGGCATCTCGCACGGTGTTCTGGGCCTATGAATGTCGCCTCCTTGCTTGACCGCGCCAAGGCGCATGGCGTGATGATCGCGACAGCTGAAAGCTGCACCGGCGGCATGGTCGCCGCTGCGCTGACGGATATCCCGGGCAGCTCGGCCGTGGTGGATCGCGGGTTTGTCACCTACACCAATGAAGCCAAGCAACAGATGCTAGGCGTGCGACCCGAAACGCTGGACGCATATGGCGCAGTGTCCGAGGAAGTGGCGCAAGAGATGGCCCAAGGCGCGTTAAGGAATTCAAACGCGCAATTGACCGTTTCCATCACCGGCATCGCGGGCCCTGGCGGATCTGAATTCAAACCCGAAGGCCGCGTGTGCTTTGGATTGGCGGTGGACGGGCATACGACGACGACCCAAACCGTGGAATTCGGCCCGTTGGGGCGTGACAAGGTCCGGCTGGCCGCCCGCGATCATGCCTTGGACCTGTTGTCGCGCGGCCTTTCGTCAATTGCTTAATAATCTAGCACCCCACTCATTTTGGCGCTCATTTAATCACCGGTTCACAAAAGGCCCTTAAAACAGGCGTCAAAAACGCCCTCCGCCTCTTTTTTCCCCGTCCTCTCTCCGCTTCAACGCCAGCCACGCAAGCTAAAGACGCCACAGAGGAGAACGGCTGATGAACGGAGCCGATACCGCCTGGATCATAGTTGCAACTGCACTGGTCCTATTCATGACATTGCCGGGCCTCGCCCTGTTCTATGGCGGCCTCGTGCGCGCCCGCAACGTGCTGAGCGTTTTCATGCACTGCTTCTCAATCGCCTGTTTGATGAGCATCCTGTGGCTGGTCGCCGGATATTCGATCGCATTTGGTGACGGCGGGTCGGGCCTGTGGGGCGGTCTGGGCAAAGCCTTCCTGAACGGAGTTGATGTCGACAGCCTGTCGGGCACCCTGCCTGAGGTTCTGTTCTTTGCCTTCCAGATGACATTCGCAATCATCACCCCAGCCCTGATCATCGGCGCCTATGTCGAGCGTGTCGGTTACGGGTTTGTCATGATCTTCTCGGGACTGTGGATGCTGCTGTGCTACGCACCCGTCGTTCACTGGATCTGGGGCGGCGGCATTCTGACCGATGGCGGCATTCTGGGCGAGATCGGCGTGCGTGACTTTGCCGGTGGCATCGTGGTGCACGAAACCGCAGGTCTGGCCGCGCTGATCATCGCTGTGGCGCTTGGCCCACGGCGCAACCGCACAACCCCGCCGCATAACCCCGGTTATGTCATGATCGGCGCTGCGATGTTGTGGGTTGGCTGGTTTGGGTTCAACGGCGGTTCACAATTGGCGGCAGATGGCGGTGCCGCAATGGCGATAACTGTTACGCATATCTCGGCCGCAACCGCATCGCTGACATGGGCGCTGTATGAACGCATTAAATACGGCAAAGCCTCGATGGTGGGTCTGGTCACCGGCACGATTGCCGGCCTGGCCTCGATCACTCCGGCCTCGGGATATGTCGATCCGGTTCAGGCGCTGATCATCGGTGCCGTAGCAGGCGTGCTGTGCCAAGAGGCCGTGAACATCATCCGTAACAAGCTGAACATCGACGACACTCTGGACGTGTTCGCGGTACACGGCGTAGGTGGCATCTTTGGCACCATCATGATCGCAGTATTCGGCATTGGCACCTGGACCGCGCAGCTGGGTGGGCTGGTCATCGTGGGTGTCTTTACGGCAGTTGTCACATTTGTGTTGATCAAGGTGGTTGCGCTGATCACTCCGCTTCGCGTAGATGCAGAAACTGAGACAAACGGGCTCGATCTTTCGGTACACGGCGAGCGTGCCTATGACATGAGCAGCTAAGCCCACCTTGGCTGCCTCTTGCCCGCAAGGGCCAAAGCGGGCCTCTTTGTGAGGTCCGCTTTTCTTTTGCGCACACCCCTCTCGACTCTGGGTCTGGGGACAGGCTATCAGCCCGCAATGCCATTCAGTCCAGAGGTACCGTTATGATCCCCAGTTCCTTCCCCGATAGCACCGAAATCGCCCGCCTGACCGCGCGGATGCTGCTGGAGATCAAAGCCGTCCATTTCAATTCGCGCGAACCGTTCACCCTGGCCAGCGGCTTGCCCAGCCCGACCTATATCGACTGCCGCAAGTTGATCTCGTACCCGCGCATCCGGTCGACCCTGATGGATTTCCTGACCGTCACCGTGATGCGGGATGCCGGGTTTGAAGCATTCGACAATATCGCCGGCGGTGAGACCGCGGGCATCCCATTCGCCGCCATGGTCGCCGAACGTATGGCTCTGCCGATGACCTATGTGCGCAAAAAGCCCAAGGGTTATGGCCGCAACGCCCGTATCGAAGGCGCGATGAGCGAGGGTGAGCGCGTGCTGCTGGTCGAGGATCTGACCACCGATGGCGGGTCCAAGCTGTCCTTCGTGGACGCGATCCGTGAAACAGGTGCCACTTGCGGGCACACGGCAGTAATCTTCTACTACGGTATCTTCCCCGAGACCGAAAAAACGTTGGGCGACCACGGCATCCAATTGCATCACCTGTGCACATGGTGGGATGTTCTGGCCGAGGCCAAAGCGCAGAAAGCCTTTGATCAGGAAACACTTGACGGTGTCGAAGCCTTCCTGAAAGACCCGCGTGGCTGGCAGGAAGCAAATAAATCCACGTAAACCTCTTGTGGACAGATTGGGGATAAGCCCGGAAGAATCGATTGACCGGCCACGATATCTGGTGACTTTTCTCCCAATTCCTACATAATAAGCTACGCATACGCAGGTATCCAAACTGTCAGGAAAGTTATCCCAAGGCTTTATCCATAGTTAGCCACAGGTATTTCCAGATAGCCGACACGCCAAAATAGCGTGTAGAAAGCGCCGCAGGGCAGCGGGGACAAAATGAACGAGATCAGCAGTATCGAGCAGGCAGCAGCTCGGATTCAGAACGCCGAAACCATGCCGCATTCCATTGAGGCCGAACAGCAGCTTCTGGGTGCGATCCTGACCAATAACGATCTTTACGATCGGGTCGCCTCGATCATCGGGGCCGAGCATTTCTATGACCCGGTTCACTCCCGGATTTATGAGGTCGCCTCGACCCGAATCGCCAAGAATGCGCTGGCCTCGCCGGTGACGCTGAAATCCTTCATGGCCGAGGATGAGGGCCTGCAGGAACTGGGTGGCCCGGCCTATCTGGTCAAACTGGCGGGCGCATCGATCAGCGCCTTTGCGGTGCATGACTACGCCCAGATGATTTATGATCTGGCAATCCGGCGCGAGCTGATCCGCCTGGGCCGCGATATCTCGGACAAGGCGGCGCGGGTCGACATCAGCAGCGAACCAAAAGAACAAATCGTCGAAGCCGAGCAACAGCTTTATCAGTTATCCGAGCAGGGCCAGACCGAACAGGGATTCCAATCCTTCCTCAAGGCGGTCACAGAAGCCGTCAACGTCACCAACGAAGCGTACCAACGCGGTGGTGGCATGGCGGGGATCTCCACCGGTCTGGCTGACTTGGACAAGCAGCTTGGCGGCCTGCACCCGTCTGACCTGATCATCCTTGCCGGTCGTCCGTCGATGGGGAAAACCTCTCTGGCGACCAACGTGGCGTTCAACGTCGCCAAGGCGTACAAACGTGGGCTGAAACCAGACGGCTCTGAGGGCGCGATTGACGGCGGTGTTGTTGGCTTTTTCTCATTGGAAATGAGTGCTGAACAGTTGGCCGGTCGCGTTCTGGCCGAAGCCTCCGAGATTTCCTCGCACAAGATCCGTCAGGGCGACATGACCGAGTCCGAGTTCCGCCGCTTTGTCGACGCGGCCAAGGAACTGGAAGCCTGCCCGCTTTTCATTGACGACACGCCTGCCCTACCCATCTCACAACTGGCAGCGCGTGCGCGGCGGTTGAAGCGGACACATGGTCTGGACCTTCTGGTCATCGACTACCTGCAACTGTGTCGGGGAATGGCCGAAAACCGCGTCAACGAAATTGCCGAGATTTCGATGGGCATGAAAGCGATCGCCAAGGAATTGCAAATTCCGGTGATCGCCCTGTCCCAACTTTCGCGTCAGGTTGAAAACCGCGACGACAAGCGACCGCAATTGTCCGACTTGCGGGAATCAGGCTCGATCGAACAGGACGCCGACGTGGTGATGTTCGTGTACCGCGAGGAGTACTACAAGGAACGTGAAAAGCCCGGCGATCACGAACTTGAAAAGATGGAAGATTGGAAGCAGGCCATGGAACGTCTGCACGGCAAGGCCGAAGTCATTGTCGGTAAGCAGCGCCACGGTCCCATCGGCACGGTTGACCTCTCGTTCGAGGCGCAGTTCACCCGTTTTGGAAATCTGGTCAAACCCTGGCAACAGGACGGACAGATTGAGGGGTATTAACCCTTACCACAGCTCGGGTTTGTTGAATGCAATGACACAGTGAGATGGCCCCTTGAGCGGCACCATCTCAGCCCCTGTCAACGATTGCCCCAACCACCCGTGCGGATGGCTTAAAGGCAGAGGAGCTTGGGCGACTTTTTCTGAAATCGGAAAAAACCCGGTTTTGCCGTAGTAGGTTGGATCGCCGTAAGTCACCACAAAATCCACTTTGTCGCGGCGCAGCTCGTCCAACCCATACGCGATCAGTCGCTGCCCAATCCCCGTTTTCTGGCGATCCGTACGCACGGCAACCGGCGACATCAGGAACACCTGTCGCGGATCTTGGTCAAAGCGCAGCCGCGAAAACAGGATGCAACCCAGCACTTGGGGACCATCATGGGCAATAGCAGCGTGCAGGTCATCGTCAGGCGTGCTTGCCAACAGCTCAGACACCAAGGCGCCGATCACCTTGCCTTCGGTAGCGCCTTCTGAATCTGTAAAGACCTGCCGGAAAACCATGGGCAGCGCATTTGACCATTCCTGTTTCTCTGCCGTAAATTTCATCCTGACCTCTATCTGCGGACCGCAATCCCCGCCACTTGCGCCCAAGTTTGATATTCGGGCGGGTAGACACAACCTCTTTTTCGCCAATGCCTTGCGCGACAGGCCGGAACTTGCCCAAGTTCCTGCCGAAGATTGCAATAATCGCCGCGTACCCCCTTGACCTGCCGTGATCCAATGTCATGAACGGTTCCATGAGTACCGCACGTTTGACGATTAATCTTCAGGCGCTGGCCAGCAACTGGCGCGCGCTCGATGCAAAAACGGATGTCGAAACCGGCGCCGTGGTCAAAGCTGACGCCTACGGCCTAGGGGCCGAGCCTGTGTCCGCGACCCTGGCAGAGGAAGGCGTTCGCAAATTCTTTGTTGCAGTTGCCGAAGAAGGGGTAGCCGTGCGTAAGGCCGTCGGCCCCGGACCGATGATCGCTGTATTCTCGGGTCATATGGAAGGTGACACCGAGCTGTTGCGCGATCACGACCTGACGCCGCTGATCAATGCGCCCGAACAATTCACGCGCCATCAACAGGCGCTTCCGGACCATCCCTTTGGTATTCAGCTGGACAGTGGCATGAACCGCCTGGGTCTGGAACCTGCTGACTGGGCTGAATTGCGCCCAAAGGCCGAGGCACTGAACCCCGTCGTAATGATGTCGCACCTGGCCTGCTCGGACGAACCCGATCATCCGATGAATCGCCAGCAACTGAAGACCTTCCGCGAGATGACTGATGGCACCGCATCACCAAGATCGCTGGCGGCCACAGGCGGTACGTTTCTTGGGCCCGAATTCCACTTTGATTTCTGCCGCCCCGGCGTAGGCCTGTACGGCGGCATGCCCTTTGCCGAAGCGAAACCGGTGGTGACGGTTGACCTGCCGGTCATCCAAGTCCGCCCAGTCGAGGTCGGTGAATCGGTCGGATACGGCAACAGCTGGATCGCGCGCCGCCCCTCTCGCATTGCGACCGTTGCCGCTGGTTACGCTGACGGTTTGCACCGTGCCATCGGCGGTGGGATCGACGCGTTTTCCGGCAGCCAGCCATGCCCCGTTGTCGGACGCATTTCAATGGACCTGATCACGGTCGACGTCACCGATCTGCCCGAAGATCCCGAACGCCTGCGCATCCTGAACGGACATCAAACAGTCGACGACCTGGCCGAAGCCGCCGGCACCATCGGATATGAAATCCTGACGTCGCTGGGCGCGCGCTATTCCCGAGGATACGTGGAATGAACCCCTTGGCCGCGCTAGGTGGCTTGGGCCGTGCTGTCCTGTCCATGCTTGCCAATTTTGGCAAGGTGGGACTATTCGCTCTGGACGCGATATCACACATCTTTCGGCCACCCTATTACCCACGCGAATTTGCCGTTGCCCTGATGAATGTCGGCTGGCTGTCGCTGCCGGTTGTTGGCCTGACCGCAATCTTCACTGGTGGTGCGCTGGCCTTACAAATCTATGCGGGCGGCGCGCGTTTCAACGCCGAGGCCGTGGTGCCCCAAATCGTCGCCATCGGCATGGTGCGTGAACTCGGACCTGTTCTGGTTGGCCTGATGATCGCCGCGCGCGTGACGTCTTCCATTGCGGCTGAGATTGCCACCATGAAAGTGACCGAGCAGATCGACGCGCTGGTCACCCTGTCGACCCACCCGATGAAATATCTGACCGCGCCGCGGGTTCTGGCCGCCTTGATTACGGTGCCCCTGTTGGTCGGTATAGGAGATATCATCGGCATCGCAGGCGGCTATGTGGTTGCAACCCAAAATCTGGGCTTCAACGCGGCAACGTACCTGCAAAACACGGTCAATTTCCTTGAAACCAAGGACATCGTGTCATCGCTGGTCAAAGGCGCGGCCTTCGGCCTGATCGCAGCCATCATGGGCTGCTACTCCGGCATGAATTCAGGTCGGGGCGCACAAGGCGTCGGCCGAGCGACCAAGTCCTCGGTCGAATCCGCCGCGATCATGATCCTGGCCGCCAACTTCATTCTCACAGGGGTGTTCTTCTCGGTATGATCAGGATGGAGAACGTAGCAAAAGCCTTTGGCGACAATCAGGTTCTGCAGAGCATGAGCCTTGAGATCCCCAAGGGCACCTCGATGGTCATCATCGGTGGTTCGGGCACCGGCAAGTCCGTGGCGCTGAAGTGCATTCTGGGCCTGATCAAGCCCGACAGCGGCATGATCTACGTGAACGGCAAAGACGCGGCCAAGGGCGATCGTGATAAATTTCTAGCCCGCTTCGGAATGCTGTTTCAGGGCGCGGCTTTGTTCGATTCCCTGCCCGTCTGGCAAAACGTTTCCTTCCGTCTGCTACGCGGTCCGTTGAAGCGCCCCGCCGAATACGCGCGTGAGATCGCCATTGAAAAACTGCGCCGTGTGGGCCTGAAATCCGACGTGGCCGACCGCTTTCCGTCCGAACTGTCGGGTGGCATGCAGAAGCGCGTGGGCCTCGCCCGCGCCATAGCGGCCGAGCCCGAGATCATTTTCTTTGATGAACCCACCACCGGCCTTGACCCGATCATGTCCGGCGTCATCAACGACCTGATCCGCGAAATCGTGACCGAGATGGGCGCCACCGCGATGACCATCACCCACGACATGAGCTCGGTCCGCGCGATTGCCGACAACGTGGCCATGCTGCACGGAGGCGTCATCCAATGGACCGGCCCGGTCAGCCAGATGGACGCTTCGGGCGATCCTTATGTGGAGCAGTTTATCAGTGGGAGTGCCGAGGGACCGATTGAGGCGGTGCGGTAGAAGTGGACTACTGGCGCTCCCTATCACTTTTTGCGCATCAATACTTGAGTGCAGTCCATATCTTGACCTCGGTGAGCGACCCATCTGATCAACCGGATGCTTTTGCGGTTGGACCGGTCTACAACACGCTAGGCCTTGCAACTGAACTGGCTCTCAAAGCAACCTTGTCCAAAGAACTTGGTTTTCGAAAAGAAAAGCTCAAACGATTGGGACACGACCTTCACGCTCTGTACGTTGCTTGCGACAAGGCTTTTGATAGAGAGGAGTTTGAGCGGGATGTATTCGTTTGGGCTGGAACAAGCTTAGACATCCCGCAAAGTGCTCAAAATCACTACAGCGACTTGGGTTTGTCTGAGAAGACCTATTTGCACTTCTCAATCCAACTAGCAGCGTTGAACTACAACTACTTCAGCGAACCCAATACTCTCGAGAGATTTGCTACTCGATACCCTAACGACACGTTAACGGCTCGAGAGGTTCGGGTACAAATTATTACTTACGGCCTGGAAAGGATCTTGTGTAGGCTGCATTGAAACTCAGCCGATTGCTGAGAAGAGGACACAAATGGCCAGCAGTATGCGTCAACAAGGCTTGCTCCATGTGATCAAGGCACGTGTCTTGCGCGCAAATTTCCGTCCACCCGAAGGCCAGCACACATGACCCTCCGCCTCGCGACTCTCTCCCTTCTGATCCTCTACCCCATCGCGTGGTTCGCGCCACTGATGCGCGCGGGGTTCCTGCCGATCTTCGGCCTCAGCGAGATCAGCGTCATCACTGGCCTGCAGTCGCTGTGGAAATCAGACGTCTTTCTGGCACTGATCGTCACCATATTCGCCCTGTTTGCGCCCTATATCAAAACAATCGGTACCGCCCTGATCCAATGGGACATGCTGGACCCACGCGTCCAACCCGCACTCAGCATCCTCGGGAAACTGGCCATGGCCGACATTTTCCTCATCGCGCTTTACATCACTCTGGCCAAGGGAATCTCTTACGCCACCGTTGAGACCGCATGGGGTCTTTACCTGTTTACGGCTTGCATTCTGGCCTCGCTCGCATTGGGCCACATTACCGAAATGACACGCGGATCACGAAATCCTCAGACGTAATTGATTGAAAACGCTTATCTGAGTATCATCTTTATATTTCGAGCAGAAAATTTTTGTAGTTTCGGTCCTGAGCGGATCATTCTGTGTGTTTTAGGTGTTCCCCGCTTTGGGCCGGTGTGTTCCGGTTTCAAAAGGAGTTCGTCTAAGATGACTGCCCTCCACAACATCACATTGCAATTTCAGAATGCCTTTTTAAGACTGACTTTTTTCCTCATTTGCACCGCGGCATTGTTCCTGGTCGGTGCCTGTCTTTTATCCGCTTTGGGGGTTCTGCCCTGGCTGTCCATGCAGGCCGGTTTCGGCAACGATCCGGCTATGGACGCGGGCATGTATATCCAGATCGGCCTGACCGTGCTGATTCTCATGCTGGCGTTCTATCTGCCCGCTAATGCCCGGATGATGGCGCTTGAAACATCACATCGTAAGTTTTCATTGAACATGTATGACGTGGCTCAGGCCTACCAATTGGCCCATTCAGCGGATCGCGGCGAAACGTTTCTGCTGTCCTCAGAATTCGACGCGGTCAAGGAAAGGATGGCCTTCCTGCGCCACCACCCCGACCTGCAATCACTCGAACCCGAAATCCTCGAGTTGGCCGCACAAATGAGCCACATCAGCCAAGAGCTGGCAGAAACCTATGGCGATGCCCGTGTTAGCCGCGCCCGCACGTTCCTGCAGCAACGTCAGGAAGAGATTGAAACGTTCCAGAAACGGATCGAAGAAGCGCAGGTCATCCAGCATGAGCTGCGCCAATGGACCCACGATATCGAGATGGAAGAATCCATTGCCAAATCGCAGCTGGCGCGTTTGCGGGACGAACTGTTTGAACTGCTGCCCGAATTGTCGGCACAGCTGCAATCACCCGTCGACGACCGCGATCCCAAGAAATCGAGCGTCATAGCAATGTCGCCGCCCCGCGCCGCGGAATAGGCGCGACAGCGCCCGCCGGGGATGATGGCCCATCGGGCCTGAGGACGCAGCGCGCCACCGGCGGAGATGAAAGCCCTACAAGGGCTTGAAGAACTGCCCGCGCTCGGGCACCAAGGCCGAATGGCAAAGACAACTTTCTCCTGCTCGGCCTGTGGCGCAACGCATTCCCGGTGGTCCGGGCGGTGCGACGGCTGCGGTGAATGGAACACAATCACGCAAGACGTGCCTCTTTCGGCTGGCCCTGCAAAGAAATCCCTCGGCGGCAAACGTGGCCAGTCCATTACACTCACGGACCTGTCGACCGAGGAAACACCGCCGCCGCGCACCTTGTGCGGCGTAGAAGAGCTGGACCGCGTTTTGGGTGGCGGTCTGGTCCCGGCCTCGGCCCTGCTGGTTGGGGGCGATCCAGGTATCGGCAAGTCGACGTTGCTGTTGCAGGCCGCAGCGCGGTTTGCACGTGCCGGCGTCAAGACAATTTACGTGTCCGGCGAAGAGGCCAGCGCTCAGGTCCGCATGCGCGCACGCCGTCTGGGGCTAGAGGACGCGCCGGTTCAACTGGCCGCCGAAACCAATCTGCGGAACATTCTGACGACGCTTGAGGCTGAGAAACCCGGTCTGGCCATCATCGACTCGATTCAGACCATGTGGGCCGACAATGTGGACAGCGCACCGGGCTCGGTGTCACAAGTCCGGGCGGCTGCGCATGAATTGACCACGTTTGCGAAACGACACGGTGTTTCAATCATCATGGTCGGCCACGTCACCAAAGAGGGCCAGATCGCAGGCCCTCGTGTGGTCGAACATATGGTGGACACCGTCCTTTATTTCGAAGGCGAACGCGGCCATCAGTTCCGCATCTTGCGGGCGGTCAAGAACCGCTTTGGCCCTGCGGATGAGATTGGCGTGTTCGAGATGACGGGCAAAGGTCTGGCACAAGTGACCAACCCATCGGCCTTGTTTCTGTCTGAGCGTGGCACACCCAGCCCCGGGTCGGCAGTCTTTGCGGGGATCGAAGGCACACGCCCCGTTTTGGTTGAATTACAAGCGCTTGTGGCCCCGTCCCCGCATTCACAACCACGTCGGACCGTTGTCGGTTGGGACAGCGGGAGGTTGGCGATGATCCTCGCCGTGCTCGAAGCGCGCTGCGGCATCCCTTTTGCGGGTCTCGATGTGTACCTCAACGTCGCCGGCGGATTGAAAATCGGTGAACCCGCCGCAGATCTGGCCGTAGCCGCGGCCCTGATGAGTGCCCGAGAAGACACAGCCTTGCCCACAGATACCGTTGTTTTCGGAGAAATCTCGCTATCTGGGGCACTTAGACCGGCCCCGCAGACCGAAAACAGGTTGAAAGAAGCCCAAAAACTTGGTTTCACATCGGCAATCGCTCCGGCGGGCGGCAAAACCGGTACTGTGGCAGGTCTGACACTCACCCGACCCTCTGATTTGGTTGGGTTTGTTGGCGAAACCTTCGGAGCAGGTTAAAGTCGCCCCCTGAGGGGCAGAAAAAAACAGGCGAGGGCCATGGAAGGTTTTACAATAATTGACGGGGTCGTTGCCCTGATCGTCGTCGTTTCAGGCATTCTTGCCTATTCGCGCGGCTTCTTACGTGAGGTTCTGGCCATCGCAGGCTGGGTCGCAGCCGCAGTGCTGGCCTTTATTTTTGCACCCCAAGCGGTGCCACTGGTCAAAGAGATCCCGGTTGTCGGTGATTTCCTGCGCGACAGCTGCGAATTGTCCGTCATCACGGGCTTTGCTGCGGTGTTCGCAGTTGCACTTATTATTGTCAGCATCTTTACGCCCCTGTTTTCGTCGATCGTCCAGCGATCTGCTTTGGGCGGTCTGGATCAGGCACTTGGCTTCTTCTTCGGCATCGCCCGCGGCATCCTGTTGGTTGCCATCGCCTTCTTTGTCTATGACACGGTGATGACGGGTCAGTCCTATACGATCGTTGACGAAAGCCGTTCGGCAAAGGTGTTCGAGCAGTTCAGCGACAAGATCGAAGAACAGAACCCCGAAGCGGCTCTTGGCTGGGTCACCCGCCAATATGAAGAACTGGTCGCCAGCTGTGCGGAGGGTTCCGCACCGGCCGAGGAACTGACAGCCCCAACGACCACGGAATAAATATTTTCCGGCTTTGAGCTTGGCCTTTGGGCAAAGGTTGCAGATCATCTAACGGTGGTCTGCAACGATCAGGTCCACGAACGGTCAATGGCCGTTTGAGCCCACTTTGACCGACGCTGCAAGTTGATGGAAGGTCCGCTTTGTGGGAAGTACAAAGAGCTACTGAGCAGAAATCAACTGTCGTTGAAGCAGTTCCAAATCGAAGGTCGAGACGATTATACGAAAAGGCACGTTGTAGACAATTAGCAAGAAACACTGGCAATCCACCCAAAGTAAGCACTCCGCGAATTGGTGAGCTTCCGACATGGTGGTCAAAGATTATCGGTATTAAGTGCCCGGAATGCGGTAGTCCTCAGCCACCACGAATGATGGCTTCAACTAATCCCCATCGCGGGCTCAATAAAACCGACTTCCACATGTGCGGAAGCTGTGGAAAACTTCTCTATTTGACTGGTAGGCGGCGTGTTCGGCGGTTTTTCCTCCTGGTGTTGCCCACATTTATCGGAGTTGCGGTTTTGGGGTTTTCTGTTCTTCGAAACATCGAAGGCCTGAACATTTATCGTGAGGCAAGGGAAGCTTATGAGCCAAACTTCTTGGGTTTTCTTTTAATGTGTGCCGCTATTTACATCGCTGTGAGTCTGCTAGCGCGATTTGAAATTGTAGGAGTTGCTGAATCGTCAGTAACAGACGTGGAACAACTGTGATCCACCCGTTAAACTTCGAGTAATCAAAGCTGCGACGCGGACATTTCTGAGTCCGAGAATACCCGTTACTCCAAGACGCTATACATTAATTGCAGACCTTGGGTCTGGCGCAGCGAATTCACACTTTGTCCGCAAAATCGAATAAGCTGCAAAGCTTGCCCTAAAGGACTGGAACCTAACCGGGCATTTTTGAAATCGAGCGGGCTCAGACGAACCCTTCACCTGCACAAACAGTGCATCTGATCGTTTTCAATCCAAAACAGCCGTCACAGCGGTTGAAAATTGGCTTCCCGTGAATGTCGCGGCTTTTGATAACCTCGCCCGATCCATTACAGATCTGACAGGGGGCCCGGCCCATGCCCCTGCATCGGTGGCACCGCCGCTTAACCGGTTCTTCTTTCTTATTTCCTTGTTTGTGCTGCCACATGGCGGTTACCCGATCGAACCTATGTCATTGTCAAAAACTCACTATGTCGACCATGACAGCACAAGCCTGCGGCCCCCGCCACCTTTTCATGTTGTTTTCGGCAAAATCCGCATGCGTCAAATCGCGAATGTGATCCTTTGATGACACAGGCGCGCTTAGGCATTATGTGAGTGGCGAACTGACATGGAATCGGAGCTGCCGATCTTGCTGTATCTGTTTTCTTACGCGCTTGCCCTTACGACGCTGGCGTGTGTGCGCCGCCAACCGACCGGGCGACAACGCGTACAGATACCGCTGTCCAGACGGTCCGACCCGCACACCTAATCAACATAAACACGTCATGGAAATTGGAGCCCGTATATGTGTGGCATTTTAGGGATCGCAAGCAGGACACATGATGTCTTTGCGGAAATCTATGACGGGCTGCTGATGTTGCAGCACCGGGGTCAGGATGCCTCGGGGATCGTGACCTATACCGGTGAGTTCTTCCGCGAGAAGAAAGCCAACGGGCTGGTCAAAGACGTCTTTAACGCCAGTGACGCCGAGACCCTGCTGGGACAGGTCGGTATGGGGCATGTGCGTTATCCTACTGCCGGATCGCTCAGCGCGGCTGAGGCGCAGCCGTTCTTCGTCAACGCGCCCTATGGCATCTATCTGGTCCATAACGGCAACATCACCAACACCGCCGAGCAGCGCGAGAAAGTCACCGCCAAGTACAGCCGCCACCTGCGCACCACGTCGGATTCAGAGATTATGCTGAATGTTCTGGCGGACAAAGTGGCCGACGCGATTAAGGTCAACGGCAACGCCGAACCCATCCGCAACATCTTTGCCGGTGTGAAGATGACGATGGAACGCGTTCAGGGCGCCTATTCAGTGATCTGTCTGGTGGCCGGCGTTGGCATGCTGGCGTTCCGCGATCCCTACGGCATTCGCCCCCTGTCGGTTGCCAAGCGCGATGTGGATGGGGATGGCGACGACTATGCCTTTGCGTCTGAAGACGTGGCATTCGGCATCAACGGATTTGAAAAGTTGCGCGACGTGAAACCGGGTGAGGCCATCCTGATTGATCTTGACGGCAACATGCACACGTTCCAGGCGGTTGAAGGTCAATTGACCCCCTGTATCTTTGAATACGTCTACCTGGCCCGTCCGGATTCGCTGTTGGATGGTGTTTCGGTCTACAAAACCCAGATGCGTATGGGCCAGACTCTGGCGCGCCAGATCGAAGCTGCGGGCCTTGAGATCGACCGCATCATCCCGGTACCTGACAGCGCACGCCCTGTGGCCCTCGAGGTCGCGAAAGCCACTGGCATTCCCTATCGTGAAGGTCTGGTCAAGAACCGCTATGTAGGCCGCACATTCATCATGCCCGGTCAGGAAGAGCGGCAGAAATCCGTGCGCCGCAAGCTGAACGCCGTTCCGTTGGAGTTCAAGGGCCATAACGTATTGCTGATCGACGATTCCATCGTACGCGGCAACACGATCAAAAAAATCGTTCAGATGTGCCGCGAAGCCGGTGCCAAAAAGGTGTTCATCGCCAGCGCCTCGCCACCGGTCAAATTTCCCAACGTTTATGGCATCGATATGCCCACCAAGCATGAGTTAATCGCAAACGGTAAGAATATTGAGGACATCCGGCAGGAGCTGGGCGCAGACGCCCTGTTCTATCAGGACCTCGATGACCTGATTTGGTCAGCCAAGGAAGGCAACCCAGACATCGAATCCTTCGATTGCTCGTGCTTTGATGGCAATTACATCACCGGCAGCGTCAGCGAGGACTATCTGGACACCCTTGAGAACAGCAACCGGGTCAGCAAGAAAAGGCAGGACATGCAGGTGCCCGGCGGGTCCTGGAATGCGGCCAAACTGGCGTCTGGCTAAGGACACATTCGCGAATCAGATTGCGGTGATGGCCCGTTTCGCAATTGCGATGCGGGCCTTTTTACGTATGGGCTGCGCCTGATCGGTTGGTTTTCGCGCACAACTTTTCGATGAAGAAACCGCAATTGCAGGGGCTTCGATGGCGCAGCTATTCAGCCGCGCAAACGCGCAATCCCCGCCCCTTTAGTTCCGGTCCTTCGTTTGATAGCGCATCTGCCGAACCACTCATAAAACAAGGGGTCAGGCCAACGCGGCCGGGCCGGAAATCATGTCAAACGCCAACGTCAAAAGCGCGGCCACACAGACGGGCGCGCTGAAGAAGAATTCCGTCTCTCTGCTGGGCATATTTGGTCCGAAAGCTGACATGCGTGCGTTGGTGCGCCTGTCGTCGGGTCGGGTCAAAGAGGTCAAGCCCGGCAGTCGGGTGTCCTCGGGCACTGTGATTGCCATTGATGACGAAGGCGTCATGCTGCGACAAAGCGGCCAGACCAAGCGGATCGTCATCCCCGGAAGTTAATCTGCCTTGACGCCCTGCGCGCATGGGTTCAAACCGCCCTTATGACCGATCAGACCAAAATTGCCCTCATCACCGGGGCCTCGCGCGGTTTGGGTGCTGCCCTGGCCGAAGCTTTGGCACCCGAGTATCACATCGTCGCCGTCGCCCGCACCACTGGTGGGTTGGAAGAGCTGGATGACCGGATCAAAGCCAAAGGTGGTGCGGCCACGCTTGCACCGATGGACATTGCGGATCCGAACGCCATGGCCACTCTGTGCAGGGGCATTCATGACCGATGGGGCAAAGTTGATCTGTGGATGCACACTGCAGTCCACACCTCGGCCCTGACGCCCGCGCATTTCGTAGACCCCAAGGAATGGGCGAAGGCGGTGAACATCAACGCAACAGCCACGTCGGTTCTGATCCCGTATATCGCGCCCCTGCTGAGCGGCAGCGGCCATGCGGTGTTTTTTGACGATCCCAAGGCGGGTGAGAAGTTCTATGGCATCTATGGTGCAACCAAGGCCGCGCAACTGGCGCTTGCCCGTAGCTGGGCGGTGGAGACAGAACGTACAGGACCACGCGTTTCGATCGTGGAACCCGCGCCAATGCCTACGGCTGTGCGCGCTCGGTTCCATCCCGGCGAGGACCGCGAAGTGTTGACCAGCCCCGCGGATGAGGCGGCCCGAATTCTGACGCTGTTGTAGGAATGGCCCTTTTGGCCATGCCTCCGGCGGGGATATTTTTGGCCAGATGAAGCGGGCGGATTACGCGATATGCACGCCGTTGCGCCCAGCCAAATCGACAAAGAACTGCCATGCCACGCGACCCGAGCGTCCGCCCCGGGTGGCTTGCCATTCGATGGCCTCGGCGCGCAGGATATCGGCGTCGACGGACACACCATGAGCTGCGCAATAGCGGTCGATCATCGCAAGGTATTCATCCTGATCACAGGGATGGAAACCCAGCCACAGGCCGAACCGGTCAGAGAGCGAGACTTTTTCCTCGACCGCCTCTGACGGGTTGATCGCACTGGAGCGTTCGTTTTCGATCATGTCCCGCGGCATCAGGTGACGGCGGTTCGACGTCGCGTAGAAAACAACGTTTTCGGGACGACCCTCGATGCCACCGTCCAGCACCGCCTTCAGTGATTTGTAATGCTGATCATCGTGGCTGAACGACAGGTCATCACAGAACAGGATGAACCGGTGTGGTGCGGCGCGCAGATGGTTGAGAAGGCGCGCGACCGAGCCCATATCTTCTCGCTGAAGTTCGACCAGTTTGAGGTCAGGAAATTCCGCCTGCAACGTACCGTGGACAGCTTTGACGAGGCTGGATTTGCCCATGCCCCGTGCGCCCCACAACAGTGCGTTGTTGGCCTTGTACCCGGCCGCAAAGCGGCGCGTGTTGTCCAGCAGCGTATCACGTGAGCGATTAATGCCCACCAGCAGGTCCAGATCGACACGGTTGACCTGTTTGACCGGCTCAAGCCGGTCCGGCTCGACTTGCCAGACAAAAGCCGGGGCAGCTTCGAAGTCGGGAGCGGCCAATGGGGCCGGTGCCATGCGTTCCAAGGCGTCAGCGATACGGTTCAGGGCTTGTTCGTTCATAGGCGCCTCCGGTCGGTTTTGCTGGTTTCAAACCATGTTCCGCCGGGCGCAACAAGTGCCGCGCACAAAAAAAGGCGCGCCCTGACGGACGCGCCTGATTGTTACCGATCAGCAGGATTACTTGCCTTCTTCTTCCTGAATGATCTCTTCATCCGCTTCTTCTTCGTCGTCATAATAGCCTTCGGCGCGCAGTTGTTCCTCGCGCTTTTTCTCGACGCGTGCGACCAGGAAGATCGAAATCTCGTACAGCCCATAGACAACCACGAACAGGATGACCTGCGTGATCACGTCAGGCGGTGTCACCAGAGCGGCCAGAACCAGAATGGCAACCACAGCGTATTTGCGCACGCCGCCCAGACCTTCGGCAGTTACCAGCCCGGCTTTGCCCATCAGGGTTAGCAGAACGGGCAATTGGAAGCAGAGGCCAAAGGCCACGATGAACTTAATCGTCAGGTTCAGGTATTCCTGTGCCGAACCCTGGAAGACCACGCTCAGCGGCGCTGTGGCGGTGCCGTCAACCACTGCCTCGCCTTCCGCTCCGAACTGCTGGAAACCCAGGAAAAAGTCGTAAGCCAGCGGCGTGACCACATAAAACGCAAAGCTTGCCCCCAGCAGGAACATGAACGGCGACGCCAGCATGAACGGCAGGAACGCATTCTTTTCCGTCCGGTACAGGCCTGGTGCCACGAACCGCCACATCTGCATCCCGATATAGGGAAACGCCAGTATGAAGCCGCCCAGAAGCGAAACCTTGATGGCGACGAAGAAACCTTCCTGCGGTGAGATGAAGATCAGCCCACAATCCTGTCCGCGATCAGCAAGAACCTGACACAAGGGATTCGTCAGGAAGTTAAACAGCGGCGTAGCGACCGTGAAACAGATTATCATCCCGATCAGGAACGCCACGACGCAGTGAATCAACCGTGTGCGCAGCTCTGCCAGATGCTCGATCAATGGGGCCGAGCTGTCTTCGATCTCGTCGGTATTGCTCATGTCTTGCTTTCAGTATTCAGCGCGGCTTCGGCCTCTTCAGCCTTGGCTAGCGCATCCGCAGCTTCTTTGGCCTTACGCTCGGCAGCGGCACGCGCGGTCGAGGCCTGGATCTTCTTGGCCTGCTCGGCACGTTCAGCAGCCAGCTTGCCGGTCTCGCTGTCGGGGTCGAACTTGGTCGGGTCCATGCTCTTGGCCATTTCCTGTGCGGCTTCTTTGACACCGTCCATGGCGGTGTTCACAGGATTGGTGGCCGCATTAAGACCCTTCTTGATCTCGTTCACACCAGCCTGATCCGCTGCCTCGTTCATGGCGCTGCTGAATTCGCGCGCCATGCCACGGGCTTTGCCAACCCAGCGGCCGACATTGCGGAACAATACCGGCAGGTCCTTTGGCCCCACAACGATCAGGGCAACAACGCCGATGACCAGAAGCTCGGTCCAGCCCAGATCAAACATCTGCGCTTAGACCTTGTCTTTGTCGGTCTCGGGCGTGACGTCTTTTGCCACCTCGGACGCGTCCTGCTCCAACTCGTCCGCACCTTCTTTGACGCCTTTCTTGAACGAGGTGATGCCTTTGCCCACTTCGCCCATAAGCGAGCTGATTTTGCCGCGGCCAAACAGCACCAGCACCACAACGGCAATCAGCAGAAGACCGGGAAGTCCGATATTGTTAAGCATGTCTCTTCTCCTTTGAAGTCGGCGCACGCGCGCCGGGAATGTGATCTGGCACCGTGTTTACGCGCGGGCGGTCCATCGCAAAAGCGTGTCGGCCCGGTTCTGTGCCCAAAAATGAACGGATCACGCGATTTTTGAGGACTCGCATTTCTCAACTGACAGGTTTATGTCAGTTGAGAACACGTACAACGGCCCTGTCTCATCAAAACAGGAGCATGACGTGACACAAATCGCAGAAACCGTAACCTTCAAACTCGCGGCCAATGTAACAAAGGAGGACTTCGTGAACATCATGAAAGGCACTGAATCCTTTGTTCGGAACGCAGATGGCTTTGTCTTTCGGCGCCTCAGCGCAGGTGATGATGGGCTTTGGACCGACACAGTCATCTGGGCCGACATGGATTGCGCTCAATCCGCCGCCGCAGCCTTTCCAAAGCAGGATTTCGCTCCTGCGGTGATGGCCGCAATCGCGCCGGACACGGTGACCATGCGCCACGATTTCATTCACTGGACCGTCGGAGCGTCATGACAAGCAGGACATCCCATGCGCCGCTCTGACCGGCTGTTCGATATCATCCAGATCCTGCGCGACGGTAAACTGCACCGTGCGCAGGACATCGCGGATCGGCTTGAGGTGTCGGTCCGCACGATCTATCGCGACATGGATACGCTGGTTGCCTCGGGCGTCCCGGTCGAGGGCGAACGCGGCGTGGGCTACATGGTGCGTGAGCAGATCACCCTGCCCCCACTGAACCTGACCCCTGCCGAGCTTGAGGCGTTGAACCTCGGTATGGCCATCGTGGCCGAAGCCGCAGACCCCGACCTCAAGGCCGCAGCCACGTCGCTGGCCGACAAGATAGACTCCGTGTTGCCAACGCAGGTCGTGGCCGAGGCTGACAGTTGGAAATTTGCGGTCTATCCCTTTGCCGATGCGGCGCGTGGGCTGGCGCATATGGCCCCGATCCGCGCCGCCATCAAATCGCGGCAAAAGTTACGACTGTCTTACCGCCGGATCGACGGCGTTCTGACCGATCGGGTCATACGCCCCCTGCACATGGAGTACTGGGGGCGCGTCTGGACGCTGACGGCGTGGTGCGAGCTACGCCAGGGGTTCCGCGTTTTCCGCATCGACCTGGTCGAAGCAATCTCGCCCCTGCCCGAGGTCTTCGCAGACGAGCCCGGCAAGAGCCTAAGCGATTATGATCCGCACGCCTGACGGGTCTCGTCTTTTCTCGAATACTCTGGCAGAAGGCACGTCCCGCTCAGGGCCATAACCCTCACCGCAGATAGGGTTCCGGATCGACAGATTCGAACCCTTTACGCACCTCGAAATGGACGTAGGCATTGTCGCCACCGCGCAGGGACGCGATCTTTTGGCCGCGCTTGACGCGAGCCCCTTTTTTCACGGTGATGTTTTCGACATTCGCGTAGACGGTCAGCAGGTCGCTGTTGTGTTTGACCACAATGATTGGCACCTGATCTGCGTCGGCCGTGATTGCGGCGACGGTGCCCGCAGCGGCAGCGTTAACCGGGCTACCCGGAGAGGCCGCAATGTCGATGCCTTCGTTCGAGCCTTTTTTATAGGTGCGGATGATCGTTCCGGTGACCGGCAGGCCAAGCGCAGAGTTGCTTTGCGTTGTGGGTGCTTCGGCGGTCACGTCCGGAGCGGGTTCTGCCGGTTTGATTTCCTCATCCGGCAGCGGTTGCGTCGCGCTCGGTGGGGTCGGCGTGGGCGAGCCCTGCCCCGGTTGGGTGATCGTGGTCGCAGGAACGGTTGCAACGGCAGCTTCCTGACGGGGTGCTGCCTGGTTCTTGATGGGAATCAGCAGAAACTGACCTTCGCGCACGGTAAAGTCGGACCCCAGCCCGTTCCACTCGGCCAGAGCGTCGACCGGCACGTTATACAAGCGCGCGATCGTATATGCGGTTTCGCCGCGCTTGACCTTGTGGCGAATGGGTTCGGGTCCCGCCGGCGCAGGGGCCGGTGCGGCGGCTGGTTGCGCAGGTTCCAGCGTCGATGTGCGCACCGACCCATCCGCCGGAGCCGCGTCAATCGCGGTGCCTGCGATTGTCGCGATATCGACAGAGCTGGCCGCGCTGACGGTACGCGGCAAGGCCACCACTTCGCCATCACGCAGCTGGTCCGCAGCTTGCAATCCGTTAAAACGCGCGACTTCCGCTGCCGGTAATCCGACCCGGGCAGCGATATCGCCAACCGTGTCGCCCCGGCGCGCAACGGCCACTTGATAATTGGGATAGGTGATCACGCCACGCGCATCCGGTGCAGGCCGGTTCGCGGTGGCCGCCTGCGCTGCGTCGGCTGTCGAAAAACCTCCGACATTGCCGCGCAGGTCATAATCTATAGGGCCTTCGCATCCCGCGAGGAACGCCAAAGACGCAACACCTGCTGCGACTGCTGATTTGGAAACTGCTCTCATTTTACTGTCCTCACCGCCTGCCCGTGTTGTCCGAGGTTCCAGCGCTTATCGCAAAATATTTCTTTACGCTCCGTCTTTGCCAAGCCCTTCTAGCAGGGGCACGAACCGAACGGGCAACAATTCATCATAGTCCAGGCCGGTCTCGGTGCGTCTGACCCGGATCAGGGTCTGAACCGCATCCGACTGTCCCACCGGCAAAACCATGATACCGCCGATTTTGAGCTGCGCCAAGAGCGGCCCGGGCGGGTCCTCGGCGGCGGCGGTCACAATGATTCGATCAAACGGGGCTTGTTCTGACAAACCGAATGACCCATCCGACAGCATCGCCGTCACATTGGTCATTCCCAATTCGCGAAACAGCTCGCCGGTTTCGCGCACCAGACGTTTATGACGTTCGACCGTATAGACCCGGCGCGCCAGCTTAGACAGAACCGCCGCCTGATAGCCCGAGCCTGTACCAACCTCCAGCACCGTGTCACGAGGGCGCACATCCAGCGCCTGCGTCATCAGCCCCACTACCGAAGGCTGGCTGATCGTCTGGCCACAGGCGATCGGCAGCGGTGTATCCTCATAAGCGCGCTCGGCGAACAGACCCTTGACGAACCGGCCCCGATCGACCTGTTCCATCGCAGCGAGAACGCGCGCATCCGTTACTCCGCGCGACCGCAGGGCGAAGAGGAATTGCATGGTTGTTTCTGGATCAAGTCCGCTCATTCGATCGACTTCAGTTGTTCCAGAACGTCATGGGCCGTCAGGTCCGCACGCATCGGTGTGACCGAGATGTAGCCCCCAAGGTTAACCGCCGCATCGGTTCCGGGTGCTGTCGGATTGTGCTGATAGCCGCCCTTGATCCACAGGAACCGCCGACCGGAGGGCGAGCTGTGCGGTTCAACCGAGAAATTGGTATCCCGGCGAAAACCCTGCGGCGCGATGCGCGTCCCCAGAACCTCACCTGCTGGGACAGGCGGGAAATTCACGTTGTAAAACAGGCGGTAATCGCCCTGCTCTTCAGGCGTTGCTTTCAGAATTCGCCGCACAAGGTCGGCCCCGTATCGCGTTGCAGCCTCAAAAGGATCATCCAGACCCAGGTTGCGCGGCCCGAAATACTGCGACAAGGCAATCGCAGGAATACCCTGCAGGGCGGCTTCCATCGCACCGCCGACCGTGCCGGAATACAGCGTGTTCTCGGCCGAATTGTTGCCCCGGTTCACACCGGATAACACCAGATCGGGCGGCGTGTCCTTCATCACGTCGTGCAACCCGGCCAACACGCAGTCGGCAGGAGAGCCTTCGGCGGCATAGCGGCGTTCGCCAAGCTTGGCGACCATCATCGGGTGGGTATAGCTGATGCAGTGGCCGACACCCGATTGTTCGAACGCAGGTGCCACGACCCAAACCTCGCCATCCGGGCCTGCCAGATCGGCGGCAATCGCCTCAAGTGCGATCAGCCCCGGGGCATTGATCCCGTCATCATTGGTCAGAAGTATACGCATAAGCCCCATCCACCCGGCGTTTTGCCCTTGATAGACCCGCCCCCGCGTCGCGGCAAGCAAAGCGCGCGTCCAATCTGATGCTTTCGCGCACCACTTGGCGCTAAACTGTGGCTTTCCAGCCTAAACCGGGAAAACGAAACACCTGTCGCGACGAATGGTCAGCCACATGACCCGTCCCGGACTGGGAACAAAGACATTGGGCACCGTTGCCCTCAGGATCGAGCCGTCATGGTCCATCCGAAATTCAACAAGGCTTTCGTTGCCCAAAAACCGTGCCCGCTCGACCACGCCCCGCGCGGCAACGCCGTCGGTCGGTGTCGGCAGCGGCCCCTTGCCGTTACGGTCAAAATCCAGCCGCACATGCTGTGGGCGGAATACGATCTCAACATCCGTATTGTCCGGAACGCCGGGTGCCAGAAATTGCCCGAATGGCGTTTCCGCCAAGGCTCCATTCACTTTAGATGGCAAAACATTGATATCACTAAAAAACGCCACCGCCGCCTTGTCCGCCGGGCGGGTAAAGACGTTGTAGGGCGCGCCTTGTTGCACGACTTTACCGCGCCGCATCAGGGCGATTTCATCCGCCATGCGCATCGCTTCTTCTGGCTCATGCGTGACTAGAACAACAGCGGCGTCCTCTTCCTTAAGGATCGCAAGCGTTTCATCCCGAATGCCGTCCCGCAACCGGTTGTCGAGGCCCGAGAAAGGCTCATCCATCAACATGATCCGCGGACGCGGGGCCAATGCGCGGGCCAGTGCCACACGTTGCTGCTCGCCACCTGACAGATGATGCGGGTAGTCGTCGACGAAACGCATCAGGTCGACCTTGCGCAGCAGCGCTTCGACGCGGGCGCGTTTTTCGTCCCTATGCCCCTTCAGGCCAAAGGCCACATTGTCGGCAACGCTGAGATGCGGAAACAGGGCAAAGTCCTGAAACATCAGCCCTATTTCGCGCCGTTCGGGCGGTACACGAAACACCGTGTCACAGATCAGCTTGCCATCGACGTAGATTTCACCGGATTCCTGCATCTCGACGCCCGCGATCATGCGCAGCGTCGTGGACTTGCCGCAGCCTGAAGGCCCCAACAAACAGGTCACCTGCCCCGCCCGCACCGTCAGCGAGACGTCATCCACAACAACCCGCCCTTCATACCGGGCGACCAGATTTCGGATTTCCAGTCGAGGAGGAGTAGCGTTTTCTGTCACCGATGGGCCCCGTTGCCTTTCCCGATCAATTCCATCGGGCTTAGGCGGGGATAACAACCCCGCCCCTCAGGTGCAAGAGATCAGCAACAGCCGCCGGATGGGGCCTCCCCCGTGGCCTCGAACGGGCTTTCACCGCCGCAGCCTTCGAAAATTCCATAGTGGGTCGAGAAATCGCCAATGAACTCAAAATGCCGCGCAAAACGCGTATCTTTCAACATCATCCACGTATTGCCGCAGACAGGAAAAACCTTGCCTGCCTCGATCGCGTGGTGATCATCCAGTTCGAACAGATGCTGGGCGTTCGGGATGGTGCCCTTGTAGATCACGGCCTGGCCGTAATCCTCGCAGTCTGGTTCCAACTCGGGCAGCTTGAACAGACGGTAGGTGGCGGACAGGAACTTAAGCGGTGCGACGCGCTCTTCCAGAACCGCGTTTTCGATGGTCAGCGGACGATGCGTGACACGGCGCGGATCGCCAAAGCCCGCTTTGCGCGACATCGACAGGAAATCGTTCCAATACAACGCGCCGGACAGGCATTCACCGTACAAAACCTCATCCTCGGCCATCTCTTTAGGCACTCGGCGGTCGGCGTAGACGTCCGAGAAATACATCTCGCCCCCGTCTCTCAGCAACCGATGCGCGCCACGCAAAACAGCCTCTTTATCGGTGGCCAGATTGATCACGCAGTTCGAGACGATGATGTCAAAAGAACCGGGTTCTAGGTCAAGCTCGTCCAGCTTTTCGATATAGCCATGGTGGAATTCTACATTGCTGACTGAATGCCCAAAGGCTTGCGCGTGGTAGTCCTGATACGCGCGCGCGATGCCCAGTTGCTCCGGCGTCATGTCCACACCCACAACGCGCCCCTTTTCACCTACCATTGCAGACAGGGCATAAACGTCACGTCCCGCACCACAGCCGAGATCCAGAATGCTCATCCCCTCAAGGTCGTGCGGAGCGATCAGACCGCAACCATAGTAGCGCGTCAGAACTTCATCATGAATTTTCGACAGGATCTTTTTGACATGATCCGGCATGTCATCAGGCGTACAACACGCGTTTGTCTGCAAATCCGAGCTGCCCTGCAAGACTTCGCCATAGTAATTCTGCACTGCCTCATGCTTCATCGCGGTCATCCTTCTGTCTGATGGCTGCATAGCAGCTAAAGCAGCGCGGGGCTTGGCGCAATCCGGGCCTTAATAATCTGGCGAAAGCGTGAGGGGTTTTAGGGGTTATGCCAACAGTTCGAAATCAACACCCGCGCGCAGTTTGCCGTTCACCTGAATCTCAAGCCGATGCGCACCGGGGATCAGTTTGAACGTGGTCGCATCACCTTTAAGCTTGTGCTTTTTGGTCAGGGTAAGAGCACCATCTGCCAACGCGGACTGTTTCAGCTTGTGCACTTTGGCTGAGGTTTTACCCCCAGGCCTTTGAAAATGAACAATGTAATCCACCAAAACAGGTTGGTCGCCGTTACCACTCAGCATTACATCGAATTCCAGCGCACCACCGATCCGGGCATCACCCTTGATGGTGACATCGGCCGAAACCTTCGCATCCGGGTCAAAGCCCAGCATCTTCATGGCGCGCGGATGACCCGCTTTCACAAGCCCGCGCAATGTGTGCGAGGTCATCCAGCCCATCTCAGCCTGATCCTGCTGTCCGTTCCTAGTCCAATCCTGCAACCGGTCCAAAACCAGATCGGGGTCTTTCTTGGTGATGTCATTCAGATGGTTGGCAACCGACCGGGTGACATAACGCGTTCCATCGGCATGCAGCCGATCCAGTAGAGGCAGCGGATCGGTCAATTCCAGCCCGACCGCCTGCCCCCAAGGCAAACGCGGTCTTGTGCCTTCGCTGACCAGCCGGCGCACGTGATAGCTGTCATGCGCGCACCACTCCTGCATCCGCGCCAGCACCTGTTCCTGATGGGTGTTGAGGAACGGACGTATGGCCCATTCCATTGAAAATCTTTGGGTCAATTCCTCAACCACATCCAATGACTGCTCCGGATGATCCATCCCCACGGCAACAACCCAGTCACCCAGCGGAGCAAAGATGAAATCACCAAAATCATCATCCGTTTTGCCGGGATCCAGAGGCGGCGGCAAGGCGCGCAGCAGCGTAGGTGCGATCTGAGGCAAGTCGCCCGGCACCGCCTGTTGCAGGCATTCGGCGATCCAGGCCATCCTCTCTTTCAGCTCCAGATCCAGCAGACGCGACATGACCTGCGCCTCAAACGCCTCAGCATCAAAGGACGGGTCCGCGCCCGCGAAAAGCCCCGCCAAATAGCGGGTCTTTTCGACATTAAACAGTTGATCTTTAAGCGAGAAGTTTTGAGCCATGATCACATCGTCAGGTTGGTGGCGCCACCATCCAGCAGTATGTTCTGCCCGACAATGAAACCCGCATTCTGCGAACACAGGAACGCACAGGCTGCACCGAATTCTTCACGCGTTCCATACCGTCGCGCCGGGATGGTTGCCGCGCGTTCAGCGCGCGCCTCGTCTATCGAAATTCCTTTTTGCGCGGCGACACCGCCATCCAACGAATCCGCCCGGTCGGTGGCATGAATGCCAGGCAGCAAGTTATTGATCGTTACCCCTTTCGGCGCCACCTGACGCGCTGTTCCGGCAACATAGCCTGTCAAACCGGTGCGGGCTGCATTCGACAGACCCAGCGCTGGGATCGGTGCGCGTACAGATTGCGAGGTGATATTCACCACCCGGCCCCAGCCCTTGTCCATCATCCCCGGTAACAGTGCCTTCATGAAGGCAATCGGCGTCAGCATGTTAGAGTCCAGCGCCTTAATAAAATCGTCACGATCCCAGTCCGACCACAAACCGGGCGGCGGGCCACCGGCATTTGTCACAAGAATATCAACATTCTGCGCGACTTTTATCACCTGCTCTTGCCCGTCAACCGAGGTCACATCGCAGGCGACGGTTTGCACGTCCACCCCATGTTCAGATCGCAGACGCGTGGCCTCGGCTTCCAAAGCCTCAGACCCGCGCGCGTTCATCACCAGATCAACACCGGCCGCGGCCAATGCCTCGGCACAGCCCAGACCCAAACCCTTGCTGCTGGCACAAACCAGCGCACGTTTACCTTTGATCCCAAGATCCATCTGATCCTCCCTGTCTTTGCCGCACATCTAGCACCAGCCTTTCAGGGAAGACCAGAATCCAAAACACGTTAATAAAAGAACTCTTCGCGCACGATCTTGCCATCCGCGACGTGGTAAATGGCGACTTCGCGCATATCAAAGCTGTCACCGCTTTCCAGAACAGTACCCTTCACTTCGAAAATCACGGCAAAGCGGTCCTCACCATGCACAAATGGGTCACTTACCGAAGCTTCGGTTACATCATGTGCGCCTTCCCACCATTCGTGTTTGCCGCGGATCGCGTCGCGCCCGGCGACTTCGCGCCCCATACCCGAGTAATCCACAGCTTCGACAGAAACGGCATTGTCTGCATAGAGCTTATCCAAATTCGCTTTGGCCCGACCCTCGCGGCAACCAGCGACCAGTTCGTTTGCGATTTCTTTTAAATTCATCACACCTCTCCATCATTTGTTCACTATATGTTCTTTTTGCCATGGTCGGGCGATTCTGAACACCCCCTTTGTCTTGCCTCGGCAGAATTCCCCGCATATACGCGCGTTCATGCTTGATACTGCCACCAACCAACCCGTTTTGCCGCCCGAGATCGCCCGGCGCCGGACATTCGCCATCATCTCGCACCCGGATGCTGGCAAAACGACGCTGACTGAAAAGTTCCTGTTGTACGGGGGCGCGATTCAGATGGCTGGTCAGGTGCGCGCCAAGGGCGAAGCCCGGCGGACCCGTTCGGACTTTATGCAGATGGAGAAGGATCGCGGTATCTCGGTTTCCGCATCAGCGATGTCCTTTGACTATGACACCTTCAGGTTCAATCTGGTGGATACGCCCGGTCACAGCGATTTCTCGGAAGACACCTATCGCACGCTGACCGCTGTGGACGCCGCCGTGATGGTAATCGACGGCGCGAAGGGTGTAGAAAGCCAGACACAGAAACTGTTCGAGGTTTGTCGCCTGCGTGATCTGCCGATCCTGACCTTCTGTAACAAGATGGACCGCGAAAGCCGCGACACGTTCGAGATCATCGACGAAATTCAGGAAATGCTGGCCATCGACGTCACCCCTGCGGCATGGCCCATCGGCGTGGGTCGCGATTTCATCGGCTGCTATGACATGCTGCGCGACCGGTTGGAACTGATGGACCGCGCCGACCGTAACAAGGTGGCCGAAAGCATCGAAATCAACGGTCTGGACGATCCAAAACTGGCCGAACACGTGCCCGAGCACCTGTTGGAAAAGTTCCTGGAAGAGGTTGAGATGGCGCGCGAACTGCTGCCCGCCATGGACCCGCAGGCGGTACTTGAGGGGCATATGACCCCGATCTGGTTTGGCTCGGCCATCAACTCGTTCGGTGTCAAGGAATTGATGGAGGGCATCGGCGCTTACGGCCCGCAGCCGCAGATCCAGTCTGCCGAACCGCGTCAAATCGCACCGGAAGAAAAGAAGGTCGCCGGTTTTGTTTTCAAGGTTCAGGCAAATATGGACCCCAAGCACCGTGACCGCGTGGCCTTTGTCCGCATTGCATCGGGCCATTTCAAGCGTGGTATGAAACTGACCCACGTGCGGTCGAAAAAGCCGATGGCGATTTCGAACCCTGTGCTGTTTTTGGCGTCCGACCGCGAACTGGCCGAAGAGGCCTGGGCCGGTGATATCATCGGCATCCCCAACCACGGGCAATTGCGCATCGGCGACACGCTGACCGAAGGCGAAGCGATCCGGGTGACCGGCATCCCCTCTTTCGCGCCGGAACTGCTGCAAACCGTGCGCCCCGGCGATCCAATGAAGGCCAAGCATCTGGAAAAGGCTCTGATGCAATTTGCCGAGGAAGGCGCCGCGAAGGTGTTCAAACCTTCGATCGGGTCGGGCTTTATCGTGGGCGTCGTCGGCGCGTTGCAATTCGAAGTGCTCGCCAGCCGGATTGAGATGGAATACGGCCTGCCCGTGCGCTTTGAGGCGTCGCAATTCACCTCGGCCCGCTGGGTAAGCGGCGACAAGGCCGAAGTCGAGAAGTTCGTCGACGCCAACAAGCAGCACATCGCCCATGATCATGACGGCGATATCGTTTATCTGACGCGCCTGCAGTGGGACATCGACCGGGTCGTCCGCGACTATCCCGAATTGAACCTGACGGCCACGAAAGAGATGATGGCGTGATGGCACGGGCCGAAAGTACGAATGGATGATGACCTAACGTATTCGGGTGGCTTGCCCGCCCTACAAAACAGGTTCGAAAGGCGACGAGCGCCTTTCGACTTCCTGGACGAGGTATTGCCAGCGGAAGATACCGATCTGACCGCTTTGGCGCGTCAGATTGTTCCTGAAAGCGCAACACGGTCGCAACCCGGCCAGGCGGATACATCCTGGACGCGCAAACGCAGACATATCGCGCAGGAATTCGTCGGAAAATCTGAACTGGCTTTTCTGAACGCGCAGCTCATCTCGATCCTGCGCAAACGATCTTGGCCGAACCACGCGCCGGCCCTGTTTTGCCGATTGTGGGCCGAACATTCGGATCATCTGTTGCAACAGCTTGATCTGCGTTGGCAGGTGTCTTCAGTTCAGACATTTGCCGATCACGGCGCCACACCCACACAACGTGAAGTCGGGCACTCAATGCGTATGCTGTTCGGTCTTATGAAGCTCTACGAATTTGAGCGTTTGTTTTCCGGCCATTCGCCCGATCAATCATATTCATTCAGGCGCAAGGCAAATGCTGAACTGCCGATGGAGATGGACGGTTTCTCGCTCGAGAATGGCGGATTAGACGTCAACATCCTGACTCCGGTCTGGACGCGGGCACTGACGGACGACACGATTGCCCCCCTCGCCGATCATCGGTTCAGGGCTTTGAATCGCGATCCCGGTACAGTGTTCCGACGCCTGGCCAAAATGCGTGAGATTCGTACAGCGCGCAGGGAAGCGCGCGAATGACGACCTGGGGTATCGTGTCCATGGTCCGCGGGCCGACCGAGAATATACTGAAGTTCGCAGCCCATCACCTCGATCTGGGTGCGGACTATCTGTACATCTATCTGGACGAACCCAATCGTGAGGCGCACCAGACGCTGAAGAAACACCCGAAAGTCAGGGCGCGAATCTGTGATGATGCCTTTTGGGGGAATCGCAAGCGTGACCGCCCGGACCGCCATCAGGTTCGCCAGACACTTCATGCAACATTCGCCTATCGCAACACGGATCTGGACTGGTTGGCCCATATCGACGTGGATGAGTTTTTGTGGTCCTCAAAACCTATCCGGGAGCAGTTGCAATCCGTCCCACCCGAAACCCCTGCCGTCCGCGTCCGGCCGATGGAGGAAATGGCAGGCGGCGAGGATCTGTTTAAGGCGTATATACCCAGCGGCCCCAACCGCTCGGCCATGGTGCAGTCGATCTATCCCAACTATGGCGGCTTTGTTCTGGGCGGGTTCCTCAGCCATGTTCAGGGTAAGTTGTTTGTCCGCACAGGCATGGAAAAGCTGAACTTTCGCATCCACAACTTGTTTCAAAACAAAAAGCTTCTGCCCTGCAAATTCGAACTGCCGGGGTTAGAGCTGTGTCATCGCCACGCCCCGGATTGGGACCACTGGGCGGCCCACTATCAATTCCGGATGGCGCGCGGGTCCTATCAACCCGGCATGTCCCCGAACGTTCCGCGCGAACTGGGCGGCCTGAACAAGAATGAGCTGTTCAACTGGATCGAAACAGAACAGGGTCAGGACGGCTTGCGCGCGTTTTACGACGAAATCAACGGTGCTGATGCCGGCGTGCGCGCACGTCTCGAAGAATATGGGTTGATCCGGCACAGACCGCTGGATCTGGACGCGAAAGTTGCGAAACACTTTCCCGGAAGCTGCTGAATTGTTGCGGAAAACCAGCAGTGGGCGCCAGCAACGTCAGGTTAAGGGCTCTTCATTTGACCCTGCCTCATGATTTTGTTATGTCCGCGCAAAGCCGCAATGCGCCCGACAGCGTATGGCCATCCGGGCCCGGCATTCCATTGACGCGCGGGCTAGGTCTAGTGTCCGCATGAACCGGACATACATGACAAAATTCAACGAACTGAACCTGAACCCGAAGGTCCTCAAAGCCATTGAGGAAGCCGGATACGAAACGCCCACGCCGATTCAGGAAGGCGCGATACCCGCTGCCCTTGAAGGTCGTGATGTTCTGGGCATTGCTCAGACCGGTACCGGCAAGACGGCCAGCTTTACGCTGCCGATGATCACCTTGCTGGC
Source organism: Ruegeria sp. A3M17 (assembly GCF_003318255.1). Classification (GTDB taxonomy): domain Bacteria; phylum Pseudomonadota; class Alphaproteobacteria; order Rhodobacterales; family Rhodobacteraceae; genus Ruegeria. The sequence goes on along the minus strand of NZ_QOCF01000018.1, from coordinate 44,738 downwards.
CCGTGGGCGCGCCCGTGCACGGATGCCGCGCTCGCTGGTGCTGTGCCCGACTCGGGAACTGGCCGCGCAGGTGGCCGAGAATTTCGACACCTACGCCAAACACCTGAAACTGACCAAAGCGCTGCTGATCGGCGGCGTCAGCTTCAAAGAACAGGACGCGTTGATCGACCGGGGTGTTGACGTCCTGATCGCCACGCCGGGTCGCCTGCTGGACCATTTCGAACGCGGCAAGTTGCTGCTGACCGGTGTTCAAATCATGGTTGTCGACGAAGCTGACCGGATGCTGGACATGGGGTTCATCCCCGATATCGAACGCATCTTCTCGCTGACGCCGTTCACACGCCAGACCTTGTTCTTCTCGGCCACTATGGCCCCCGAGATTGAGCGGATCACCGACACCTTCCTGTCTGCACCCACGCGGGTCGAGGTTGCGCGTCAGGCCACCGCTTCGGAAACTATTGAACAGGGCGTTGTCATGTTCAAAGGCGGTCGTCGGGATCGTGAGGCCAGCCAGAAACGCAATGTCCTGCGGGCACTGATCGACGCTGAAGGCGAGAAGTGCACCAACGCCATCATCTTCTGCAACCGCAAGACAGACGTGGATATCTGCGCCAAGTCTCTCAAGAAATACGGCTATGACGCCGCCGCGATCCACGGCGATCTGGATCAATCCCAGCGCACGAAAACACTCGACGGCTTCCGGGATGGGTCTTTGCGTCTACTCGTGGCCTCGGACGTGGCCGCGCGCGGATTGGATGTGCCATCCGTCAGCCATGTGATCAATTTCGACGTCCCCGGTCACCCCGAGGATTATGTCCACCGCATTGGCCGCACCGGTCGCGCCGGGCGTGAGGGCAAGGCGATCACGATCTGCTCTTCCCGCGATGAAAAGGCGTTGGCGGCGGTGGAGAAGTTGATTCAGAAAGAAATTCCCCGTCTGAACAACCCGATTGAGGCGGATGACTCCAAAGCCGATACCCCAAAAACCGAGAATCAGCACAAAGCGGCGGACACCAAAAAGTCCGATCGGCGCAAAAGTGAGCCCCGCACGGAAAGAGAGCCTCGTAAGGATAGAGAGCCGCGCAAGGATAGAGAGTCCCGTAAGGACAAAGAGTCCAAAGGCCGCGGCCGCAGAGACGATAGGGGCCCTGCAGTTGTCGGCATGGGCGATCACCTGCCCAGCTTCATCGCCCTCAGCTTTGATGAGCGCCGCGCAGGCTAAATCGTAAGCACCAGTGCCAGTATCGAGGCACCAAGCAACGTCATCCCGGCGATCTCGCGCCGGGTGATTCTTTCGCGGAAAAACAAGATCGAGGCGAACAGGCTGAAGATCAGCTCGACCTGCCCCAGAGCTTTGACATAGGCCGCGTTTTGCAGCGTGAAGGCAAAAAACCAGCAGAACGACCCGCACAGGCTGGTGAGCCCGACAAAAACGCCGGTTCGGCGTGTATCCCAAACCGCGCGCAGCTCGGTCCGGTCGCGCCACAGCAACCACAGTCCCATGCTGAGGAATTGAAACGAAACGACCACGGCCAAGGTGACCAGTGCCCGGAACCAGGCGTCCAAATCCCCCAGCTCCAACGAGGCACCGCGATAGCTGACGGATGAGAAAGCAAACAGCACGCCCGAACCCAGCCCAAGACGCGATGCACGGTTGGTGAGGTGTGCCCACCAAGCGCCTTCTCCACCAGGACTTTTCGACAACAGCAAGACAGCCACCAGTCCCAGAACAATCGCAAACAACGCACCCGAAGATACCTGGTCGCCCAGAACCAGAAATCCGACGATGGCGGTTTGAATAACTTCGGTCTTCTTGAATGTAATACCGACGGCAAAATTGCGTTGTTTGAACAAAGCCACCACGCAGATGGTCGCCAATATCTGCGCTGTTCCGCCGATCACTGCAAACAACCAGAAACGCCCGGTCAGGGCCGGCAGGTTGAAACCAGTCAACTGCATCGCAACGATCAGGCCCAGAACGGCAAGTGGCATGGAATAAGCAAACCGCGCAAAAGTCGCGCCGGCTGCCGAAAGTTTCACAGTACTCAGCGACTTTTGCAGCATGAACCGCACGGTCTGAAATGCCGCGGCGGCGATGGTGATGGGAATCCACAAACTCATGGATTCCCTTGTGTCGTCAAATCAACCCTTTGGCCAGAGCGGATGCTCGACCGGGTCCTTGGCACGCCAGAAATACGATCGGAAAATCTGCCCGTAAGACCGATAGACATAAGCCTCGTTGCTGGCCAGATAGCGGTCTTTTCCTGCACGATAAAGTGCAGGCAAACAGTACCACGGAGCGCCGGGATTCATGTGATGAACGACGTGCAGATTGTTGTTCAGAAACAAAAAAGCCAGCAATCCTCGATCTTCGACAATAACCGTTCTGGCGCTGGAGTTTTCGTGCGCCCGGTGTTCAAGAAAAGTCCGGATCTTGACCAACGCCAAACCAAAATAGGCGGACAAGACAAAGGCCCAAACAGGCATGGGTGACTGAGCAACCACCCACAAAACAACGGCCACCTCTATCAGATGTAGCCCCCATGCCAGCAGTATGGCTCTGTCTCCATGTTTGGCGCCGCGCAGCTCATCCCGAAAGAAGATGTACTGACCAATCGCCGGGCCCAGCACCATGCGCCCGAGCAGCGTGTTGTTCGCCCTCAGCAGCCGCTTCTGCCAGCCTTTGAGCGTATTCCAAACCTTAGGGTCCAGATAGTTCGACTCGGGGTCGTCATAGGGATCGGTCAGCGTCGAATCCCTGTGATGCGCCAGATGCAAGTCGCGGAACCGGTGGTACGGAATGAACAAGGTCAGCGGCAGCACCATCAGCGCCTCGTTCAGCCAGCGCGTACGGAACGGATGCCCGTGCAGCGCCTCATGTGTCAGTGATGAATGCAACGCTGCGACCAAGCCCATGGCGAGGATAGCCAGCCAGACGGGAAGCGTGAAGATCACCACCAGCCACGCCGCATAGCACGCAATAATCAGGCCAAAGGTGCCCCACTCGGGACCCGGCCGCTCAGACATTTCGGCCCCATGTGATACCTGCCGAAACGCGCTCATAAATCACGTACATCGTCAGGCCGATGCCCGTGTTCACAATCGCCAATGTCCCACCAACTGCGGCAGAGCCTGTCGCGATAAGACCCACCAGCGTCATCATGACCAGGCCCATCGCATTCCACACCACAGCCTTCACGACCGATCTTCGTCGCGTTTCCATTCCGTCACCCATATTATTGTTATTTTTTAAGAATTACCGGTTCTGGCCGAGTTGAAAATTCTGAATATGATTAACAAAACTCATCACTCATGATATAAATCAACATATGACGGATAAATTAGACAAACGAGACCGCGCTGCGCAGTTTCGCCAACGCCTTGCTCGTGCGATGGACGAACGTGACATCAGCCAAAGCGCGCTTGCCCGGAATATCGGTGTCGACCGATCGACCGTATCCCAACTTTTGACTGGCGAAGGTGCGCGCCTGCCGAACGCGCATGTCGTTGGCAGCTGCGCCACAGCGCTTGGTGTTTCGGCTGACTGGCTGCTGAGCTTATCGAATCGGCCCGAAAGCGCTGCAGAGCTTCTGGCGCTTTCTCTGAGTATGACCAAGGCGCCCCGCGCGCTGGTCGATGAACGCATTTTCGAATGGCACAAAGAGGCGGCTGGCTACAAGGTTCGCTATGTACCTGCCACCCTGCCCGACATGCTGAAAACCCGCGCCGTGCTAGAGTGGGAATACGCCCCGCATCTGGGGCGAACAGCGGATCAGGCCATCGGCGCATCAGAAGATCGACTGACGTGGATGCGCAGCGCGCAATCAGATTATGAAATCGCCATGCCACTGTATGAGATCGACAGTTTTGCCCGCGCGACCGGATACTACGAAGGCCTGTGCCCGAAAATCAGGATGGATCAGATCGACCACCTGTTAGAGCTGAGCGACCAGCTATATCCCCGCATGCGCATCTATCTGTTTGATGCCAAACGCCTCTACTCTGCGCCCGTCACGATTTTTGGCCCGCTGCTGTGTGTGTTCTACGCGGGCAGTCACTATATGGCCTTTCGGGATCGCGACAGGATCGAGGTTTTTTCCCGTCATTTCGATACGTTGGTGCGCGAAGCGGATGTGACGGCGCGGGATTTCCCCGAACACCTCAGGCAGCTACGATCAGCAATATCTACCTGATCGCAATCACATAGATGCGCAAGTGGCCAAGGTGTGATATCGTCACTTGGCGCGAACTTTCGAGCGATCCGATCACAGACGGAGGACCATAGGAATGGACGCACTAAAAACCGCTCAATACGCACGGGCGCTTTATTCCGCCCACGGAGATCAGGCCGAGGCGGAAGCCGCGCAGAAGATGCGCGAATGCAAAGACGCCGGGAACATGCAGCAAGCCCGCGACTGGCAGGCGGTTCGTCAGAGCATCCGCCAGATTCGCGGACCCAATCAGGGTTAAATTTTCGGGTCGGGGTTGACGGTGTGCCCATCGACGGCAATCACCTGCCCCGACACCAGCCGCGCCGCATCCGATGCAAGGAACACAGCCATATTGGCGATGTCGTGCCCTTCGACGAAGCGACCCATTGAAGTGCCCGAGGCATAACCCTCATAGACCTGATCACGTGTCATACCCTTGGCACCGGCCTCGCGCTGCAGCACGCCCTCCATCCGGGGGCCTTCGACCGACCCCGGGCAGATGACATTGCACCGCACGCCATGCGCCCCAAGCTCCATCGCCAGGGTCTTGGCCAGCCCGATCATCCCCCATTTCGCCGCCGCATAGGGCGCGCGGTTGGGGTACCCGTATTGGCCAGCCGTCGAAGACGTAATGACCACCGCGCCTCTGCCCTGACGTTTCAGGATTGGAGCCGCGTATTTGGAGCACAGAAAGGCACCCTCCAGATTTATTGCAAGGCACATGCGCCAATCCGCCAATGCAACGTCTTCAACCAAAGCGGTTGGTCCCGCGATTCCGGCATTTGCGCACAGGGTGTCCAAACCACCCCATTCCGCCTCGATGTCATTGAACAAAGAGGCCACGGCATTCTCATCCGCGACGTTCGCCTCGGACCGCCGCCAATGGGCCGGACAATCTGACAGGGCATTCGGGTCAACATCAGCCACCCAGACCTTCGCACCGGCTGCATCAAATGCCTCGGCCATGGCGCGGCCAACGCCCGAGGCGCCAGCCGTGATCAGAACGCACCCACTCATGCCGGTTTGCGGATCGCAGCACCCGCACCTTCAGGATAAGGCAATCCTGCCTGAGCTTCAGCGATCCGGGCCATAGCCGCTTCGATCTCTGCCGAAGGTGCACTCGGGCGGCGGGTTTCCAGACTGACATGCAGCAGGAAGCTTTCGCCCGTGGCCAACAGCTTGTCGCCTTCGTACATGGAATGGAACACGTGCAGCTTCTTACCTTGCCCCAACAGCATCTGCGTTCGCACTTCGATCTTTGCACCCGCGTGGACTTCGTCGATATACCGGATATGGTTTTCTGCGGTGAAGTAACTGCCGCCCGAGGCGATGTAATCCGCGTCACACCCCATGATCTCCATGAACCGGTCGGTCGCTGCGGCGAAGGCCTCAAGGTACCGCGCCTCGTTCATGTGACCGTTATAGTCGGTCCAGTCCAATGGCACCGCGCGCGACAAGGTCAGAATTGGCTGGCTCAGATCGACCTGATCCATCGTCGGCAAAGCACCCGGTTTCAGCGCCGCGTCATGCTGGTTCAGAACAGCACCGGCCCCATAGTTCTGCGCCTTGAGCGCCCGCATCATCCCAACGAGGTTATTGTCGCGAATACGCTCCAATTCGCGGATCGAATGCATGCCCGATTGCGCGTCAGACTGATCTGCGATCATGTCGACCAGCTCGTCAGTGAACTCGGGCACATCCATCAGCTTGGTCCAGGGCCATTGCAACGCCGGTCCGAACTGCGCCATGAAGTGCCGCATCCCCGCCTCACCACCGGCCACACGATAGGTTTCGAACAGACCCATCTGTGCCCAGCGAATGCCAAAGCCCATGCGAATTGCTTCGTCGATCTCTTCAGTCGTGGCGATGCCGTCCTTGACCAGCCACAGCGCCTCGCGCCAGACGGCTTCGAGGAACCGGTCAGCAATATGCGCGTCGATCTCTTTTTTGACATGCAGAGGGAAGAAACCCACCGATTTCAACAGGTCCTTCGCGCGGTCGACCATTTCCGGCGGGTTCTTGTCGGTCGGCACCAATTCGATCAGCGGCAGCAGATACACTGGGTTGAACGGGTGCGTCACCACGATTTGTTCAGGGCGCAACGCGCCTTCCTGCAGCTCGGACGGTTTGAACCCGCTGGTTGACGACCCGATGATCGCCTCCGGATCGCAGGCTTCCTGCAAACTTTTGTAAACCTTCAGCTTCAGATCCAGCCGTTCAGGTACGCTTTCCTGAATCCAGGTGACGCCTTGCACGGCGTCAGTCAGATCGTCGTGGAAGGTCAGCGCCCCCTCAGACGGCAAAAGCACATCACTTAACCCCGGCAGAGACCGGCGCGCGTTGTCCAGGACTTCACCAATCTTGCGCTCGGCCTCCGGGTCCGGATCAAAAACCCGAACATCCCAACCGTTAAGCAAGAATCGCGCGGCCCACCCGCCACCGATTACACCACCACCGATGATAGCTGCTGTTTTTGTCATTAATTTCACCAATTGTCTGGCAGTTTGATTTCTGCACCATCTATGGGCCAGCCATTCTCATTATAGCCGACGCAAAGTTTGGGGTTTGCGTTTCTGTCTGCGCGATAGTCACCTGCAATGTTCTCGCAAATCTCGTTCAGGGCGTGAGCACCATCAAACTCGACATCTGCCTCTTGAATTGTAGATGTCGAGCAAGCTGCCACGGTCACAAAGAGACCTAAAACGAAACCACGACTCACTTGGGCGCTCGTTTCACCAGCCCCAGCTTCTCACGCACTTCTTGCGCGCCGATCACTCGCGCGCCCATGTTCGAAACGATGGTGTTCGCGCGCTCAACCAACTGCCAGTTTTCCGCCAGAACGCCTTTGTCGAGAAACAGGTTGTCCTCAAGCCCGACACGCACATTGCCGCCCGCCAGCACCGAAGCCGACGCGTATGCCATCTGGTTCCGTCCCAGCGCAAATGCGCTGAATGTCCAGTCATCAGGCACGTTATTCACCATCGCCATGAAGGTGTTCAGATCATCGGGTGCACCCCACGGCACGCCCATGCACAGCTGAACCAGTGCCGGGCTGTCCAGAACGCCCTCCTTCACCAGTTGCTTGGCGTACCACAGGTGACCGGTATCAAAGGCCTCGATCTCGGGCTTCACGCCCAGATGCGTCATCATCCGGCCCATCGCCTGCAGCATGCCCGGCGTGTTGGTCATGACATAGTCGGCTTCGGCAAAGTTCATGGTGCCGCAGTCCAACGTACAGATTTCGGGCAGACATTCAGCCACATGCTCGACCCGCGCGGCCGCACCGATCATGTCAGTGCCATCCTCGCGCAATGGCAGCGGAGATTCAGTTGGGCCAAAGATCATGTCACCGCCCATACCGGCGGTCAGGTTCAAAACCACGTCGACCTCGGCCTCGCGAATGCGGTCCGTTACCTCGCGGTACAGATCCAGACGGCGGCTGGGTGCACCGGTTTCCGGATCGCGCACGTGGCAATGTACGATGGCTGCCCCGGCCTTGGCCGCGGCGATCGCACTTTCGGCGATTTGCTTTGGCGAGCGCGGCACATGCGGGCTGCGATCCTGCGTTCCGCCCGAGCCGGTGACGGCGCAGGTGATGAAGACTTCGCGGTTCATTTCCAGTGGCATGGTGTTTTCCCCAACTTATACCCGGTTTTGACCCAAGTTATCCTCAGGCTTCTCCCCGGATTCCGATTTGCGTTCATCCCCAACTTTGGCGCAGCTTTATGGAAACAACTTGCCAGAATGCGAATCGAACTTGATGAAATCCGCAAAAAACATATTGCAGCCCGAACATCGCGCCCTGAAAACGGCGGTGCTGGTTCTGGATGAGTGCAACACGCTCAGCTTTGCCTCGGCCGTTGATCCAATGCGCGCCGCCAATCGTCTGGCGGACCGCCCGGCCTTTGACTGGGATTATGTGACCGCTACGGCGGAACCGGCGATGCTGACCAGCGCCCTAAATGTTCCGGGCACACCGCTGGCGCGGCTGCAGGGCTGCGACCTGATGATCGTCATCGCGGGATTCCAGCTGGCCCGCCACGCCACACCCAGCCTGCTCGCAGGTCTGCGCCGCATTGCAGGCACCGGAGCCACCATGGCCGGCATTGATGGCGGCCCCTGGCTATTGGCCGAAGCAGGCCTGCTCAACGGCCACTCCGCCACAACGCACTGGGAAGACCTGGACAATTTCGCAACCCGCTTTCCGGACGTTGATGTGCGCCCAGACCGGTTCACTGTTTCCGGCAACCGCCTGACCTCTGGTGGCGCAATCCCGGCGGTTGAGATGATGCTGCACATCATCGCCGCGCGCCACGGCGCCGGCTTTGCTGCCCGCGTGTCCGGCCTGTTCCTATACGAGGGCGCACCCGAGCCGTCCAAGCCACAAAGCCGCACAGGTGCACCGCATCGCCATACCGCTCTGACAGCAAAGGCGAATTCGCTCATGGAAAGGTCTCTTGAGGACCCGCTTCCCCTGGCCGACATCGCCGACACCTTGGGCACCAGCCCGCGTACCCTGCAACAGCAGTTCCGCCTGCGCCTGAACACGACGCCGCAGGATCACTACCTGCAACTGCGCCTGGCCGAAGCCCGACGCCTTGTTGCCGACACTGACATGCCGCTGATGGACGTGGCACTCGCCACAGGCTTTGCCTCACAATCCAGCTTTGCCCGTGCCTTCCGCACCGCCCACGGTCTGTCGGCCAGAGACCTCCGTCAGGATCGGATCCAGCCCACACATCACTGACCGGATCCGCTTCATCTGGCTAAAAATATCCCGGGGTAGGCGCGCAAAGCGCGGCGGGGGCAGAGCCCCCTAAAACGGCATCGGATGCGCGCGATGCGCGGCACTGATATCCGCCAGGACATCATCCGCCAACACCACCTCCGTGCCCGCCAGAATATGGGCCAGCTGCGCAACCGTGGTTGCTCCGAATATGGCAGACATCATGAACGGGCGCGTCCGGCACCACGCCAGCGCCAAATGCACCGGATCCAGGCCATGCCGCATCGCGATCTCCAGATAGGCATCTACGGCCCCAAACACACGCTCGTACTTACGCCCGCCCATGGTCGGAACCAGATCCATGCGCGAACCCTTGGGCACCGCTCCACCTTGATACTTGCCGGTCAGAAACCCTGCCGCCAACGGAGAGAATGCCATCAGGCCAACATCCTCGTGCACGCTTAGCTCGGCCATGTCGGTGTCGAAATGGCGGCACAGCAGAGAATACTCATTCTGAACCGAAGCGACCCGCGGCGCGCCCATCTGTTCGGCCAGCCGTAGCCATTGCGCGGTACCCCATGCGCTTTCATTCGACAGGCCGAACGCGCGGATATTGCCCTTGTCGACTTGCTGCTGCAGGGCTTCAAGACACTCCTGCATATTCGCCAACACCTCATCGGTGTTGTGACCAGACGGCGCATAGGTCCAGTTCTGCCGAAACATGTAACTGCCGCGATTGGGCCAATGAAACTGATACAGATCGATGCAATCCGTCTGCAACCGGCGCAGAGACCCCTCGATCGCTTCGGGAATCGTTTGCGCAGAAATTGGTGCCCCGTCGCGGGCATGGGTGAAACCTGCACCGGAATGTTTGGTCGCCAGAACATACTCCCCCCGCCGCGCGGGGTTCGCCGTGTTCCAGTTGCCCAGGATTTCTTCGGTCCGCCCCACGGTCTCTTTCAAAACCGGGTTCACCGGGTACATCTCAGCCGCGTCGACGAAATTGATCCCAGCCTCCAGCGCCATGTCGATCTGGGTATGTGCATCCGCCTCAGAGGTCTGCGTCCCAAACGTCATGGTGCCAAGGCACAGATCCGTCACTTCAATACCAGTGCGCCCCAATGGGTTCTTTTTCATCTCAAAATCCTTCTGCTCGCAACGCCGCGCACCCTAAAGCAGAGAACCGTCAGAGCAAGGGTGCAGGCGATCAATTCAGGTGCAACAAGGGGTTGGGCTTTTGCAAATCTCTTTCCAAAAGCGGTATAAGGCCAAACACAATGCGGGGTGTTTCTGCCCCCTATGATACGGGCATCCATGCAGATTCCAGCGAATGCGCTTTCATTTCAAAGTTTTGGTCCGCCTTGCGGACCAATGCTTCCGGTCACTGCGGCTGCTCCAATGTCGGCTTTAGCTTGCTCGTGAAGTTCAACCGAAATGAGAATTCCAAACTTCTCGTCGAACCTCATCTCTGGCTTCGTATGCCGCTATCGCTTCCTCAAGCTGGTCAGGTTCAAGTGCGTTTTCTCCCCTGGCGATCCGAGTGACTTGCATCGTGTACCATGCAGTCACACCGCCTTCCGGAGGGTTTTTGAAACGTGGGAATTGCGGCTCATCGCGTTGATCGGAAAGCCAAAATGATGGCAATTCTGGATCAACGACCAATGCGCGGGCCAATCCAACGAGATCGGCCTTGCCTTCTGCAATGGCGCTTTTGGCCTGTGCAAGCGTCTTGAAACCGCCCGTCACCATAAGGGGAATGTTTGTTTTCGCCCGCGCACGCGCAGCAAAATCAAGAAAATAGGCGCCGGAACCCGCACGATCCGATGATGACGCAGCACCCGGAAAATATGTGCCACCGCTGACATCGATCAGATCAATTGTTGTTTTGTCTAATGCCGCAACGACCTCAAGGGATTCACCTTCAGCGAAGCCGCCATCAAGTTGATCTGTCGCGTTCAACTTGATGCCCACAGGGAAATCCGGGCCAACGGCATCGCGCACGGCGCTGGTCACTTCCAGCAGCAGTCTCATCCGGTTTTGCAAAGAACCGCCATAGGCATCTTCGCGTTTGTTGAATAGCGGAGACAGAAACTGGTTGAGTAAGAATCCATGGGCCGCATGCAACTCAACGCCACCGAACCCGAGCTGCTTGGCAAGGTTTGCCGTGCGTGCAAATTCGGCCGGCAGCGCGTGGATCTCGTCCAAGGACAGCGCGCCGCATTCCAGACCAGGCAAATCAAGTCTACTGGGACCTTTCGGCGAGCTGATCGGAGCATCAGCCATCGCACCCGCATGTCCAAGTTGCGGCCATAAATGAGCGTCGTTGGTTGCCCCTGCTTGCGCAAGTTTTCTTAGAAAAGCGAAATCGGATTGATCGTTCAAAACCAAATTGCCGGGCTTCTCTGCAAAATGAGGCGTGCCCTGCACTTCGCCGATAATCGATAGCGCGAGGCCGCCAGTTGCCCAACGCTCATAGAGCCTTATTTGATCATCACTTGGATTGCCTGTGCCGTCACCAAGCGAGTCAGACATCGCCGATTTAGCAATTCGGTTTTTGAGAGCTACACCGCAGGGCAAAATCAGCGGCTGGCGCAAGTGAGACTGGGGTTTATTGGACATTTGGTTCCTCAAACTTAGGCCTTAACAATTGAAAGCAGTTATTTTTGCCGTGTACCGCATCCGTCAATTTGGACTTCAATTCGGTCATTGAGGCGTTTCTCACCGCACATTCTTGCGCAATGATACCACGCCTTCCGGAAAGTGGCTCGGGCCCTAAGCCTCAGCTTTCTTTTCCCAGCGCCCGGATTCTTCAGACCAGTACTGGGCAGAACATCCCGCACCGGTCAAAGCCTTCCACTGCCCACGTGCATGTTGAACGGCCTCTGCGTCATTGCCATCGAACAAGATACATACACGGTCCAGCTTTTCGATCTCTGCGGGGTCGACCGCCGCGCCATCTACCGCCATGACACAAGACGCGTCATTGGCAGCCTGCGCCCCGGTCGTCAGCAGGATCGGTTGCGCGGCATCGTGCGGACCGCCTGCGCGGCCATGTGGCAGGAACCCTTCTTCGGGCCCCTGCCACAGTTTTTCATCCAACCAGTCCATCCGCGCGGGATCGCTGCCCCGCACGGCAATCTTCCACCCGGCCTGCCGCGCCTTGTCCAGCAGCACCGGCAAGGTATGCTCCAGCGGTTGGCGGGTCAGGTGATAGAAATAGACAGCTCCCATCGGCTTACTCGAAGTTGTCCTGAACGAAACGGCTCAGCGCGCGTACGCCCCAGCCGGTTGCGCCCTTCGGGGCGTAGGATGTCTCGGACGAGACCGAAGCCACACCGGCAATATCCAGGTGAATCCACGGCATGTCTTCTTTTACGAACCGCTGCAGGAACTGCGCCGCCGTGATCGAACCCGCAGGGCGTCCGCCTACGTTCTTCATATCGGCAATCCGCGACTTCAGCTGTTTGTCATAGGCTTCGCCCAACGGCATCCGCCATGCGCCTTCGTCCTCGGCCCCCGCCGCCTTTAGGAAGGCATTGCAGAACGTGTCGTTGTTCGAAAATACGCCCGCGTTCTCGTGCCCAAGACCGATGATGATCGCTCCGGTCAGAGTGGCCAGATCGACCATGCCCACAGGCTTGAACCGCTCTTGCGCGTACCACATCACGTCGCACAGAACCAAACGGCCCTCGGCGTCGGTGTTGATGATCTCGACCGTGTCACCCTTCATGGATTTGACCACATCGCCCGGACGGGTGGCGTTGCCCGAAGGCATGTTCTCGACCAGACCAACCAATCCAACAACATTGGCCTTGGCCTTGCGTTTGGCCAGCGCGCGCATGGTGCCTGCCACTACGCCAGCGCCGCCCATGTCCATGGTCATGTCTTCCATGCCACCCGCAGGTTTCAGCGAGATACCACCGGTGTCGAACACCACACCCTTACCGACCAAAGCCAGCGGCGCGTCATCTTTGTCGCCGCCGTTCCATTGCATCACCACAACCTTCGAGGGGCTGACCGACCCCTGACCGACGCTTAGCAGCGTACGCATGCCCAGCTCGGCCAGTTTGTCTTCTTCCAGCACTTCGACCTCAAGCCCCAGTGCCTTCATCTCGTCCAGCCGGTCGGCGAATTCGGTGGTGGTCAGGATATTCGCAGGCTCGTTGGTCAAATCGCGGGTCATGCGGACACCGTCGGCGACCGCGTAAAGCGGTGCAAACGCAGCCTCAATCTCATCTGCCTTCTGGTGGGTTATGATGACAGAACCGGCCTCGTCCGAATCCTTGGTCTTATGCGCATCAAAATCATAGCTGCGCAGCGCGATGCCCATGGCCAGATCCTCGGCCTTGACCTGATTGCCCGACATCACCAGCAAGTCCTTGCTGCCCGCCAGCTTGGCCAGCGCGGCACCGGCCTTGCGAGCCTCGGCCGGTTCAGGACGGCGCGGCAGAACCAGTACGTCCAGAGCCTCGGCTGCCATGCCGGATGGCCACGCCATCGAGATCACGTCACCGGTTTTCACCTTTTCGAACCGCTCGCTTTCGACCAGCCGTGTCACAGCCCCGCGGGTCAGGCGGTTGGCGCGACGGGCGGCGGGGTTCATTTTGCCGTCGGACGGGATGATAATGGCCACGCGCCCTTCGGCCTGCGCCATCGCATCCATGTCGGGGTCCTGGAAACGGATCGGTACAAGACTGCTCATTGCGAACTCCTCAAAATCAGTTCCCCAAGACCTAGCCCGCGCCGCGCGGCTTGACCAGATAGCAGTTTTCCCCGGCCCGCATTTGGATTACAGTCCCGGAAAAAATCCGACAGGCTCGGGGGAGAAGGTTTTGGCAAGACAGAGCAGGCATAGGCTGTCGCGCACAATTGCGTGCAGCGGTGATTCTGGTCTGCACCCGACCAAAAGCTGTTTGCGTGTCTTTTCGGCAGGAGTTCCTTCGTGATCCTCGACCGCTACTTCGCCCGCCGATTCATTCAAAGTTTCCTGGTCATAGGCAGCATTTTCCTAACGCTGATGATTCTGATCGACCTAATCGAACAGGTGCGCCGCTTTGACGATGCAAACCTGTCCTTCGGTCAGCTGTTGCAGTTGACGTTGCTGAATACGCCTGCCGCGATCAGCGAAATGCTGCCGCTGCTGGTTATCCTGTCCACAATCGCGTTGTTTATCGGTCTGGCCCGCAGCTCGGAACTGGTCGTGACCCGCGCCACCGGTCGGTCAGGCATCCGCGCCCTGTTGGCCCCTGTGGTGATTGCCCTGATCATCGGCGCACTGGCGGTTGGCATGCTGAACCCCATCGCAGCCGCCACGTCAGAAGAATACAAACAGCTTGCCGAATCCTACAAAAACAATGGCGGATCAACGCTGTCGATCAGCGCAGATGGTCTTTGGTTGCGGCAGGGATCGGCCGATGGCCAATCCGTGATCCACGCCCAGGATACATCCAACGGCGACAGGTTCACCCTTAATCAGGTGACAATCATTACCTTCGCCCCGGACGGCACACCGACCCAGCAGATCGTGGCCGACCAGGCCGATCTGGAGAACGGTACCTGGGTCCTGACCAATGCCAAGATTTGGGCGCTTGAAGGCGGTGTGAATCCGGAAACCCACGCCGTTGAACATGTCCGGCTTGAGGTTCCCACCTCGCTGACACGCCAGCGGATTCTGGACACGCTTGGCGATCAGGATTCCGTATCGATCTATGACTTGCCGGAACTGATCCGCGACCTGCGAGAAGCCGGGTTTTCGACCAAGCAATATGAGGTCTGGTTGCAGGTCCAACTGGCCCGCCCCTTGTTTCTGATGTCGATGGTCCTGATCGGCGCGGCCTTCACCATGCGCCACGTGCGATTTGGCGGCACCGGGATCGCGGTTCTGACCGCCGTCCTGCTGGGCTTTGGCATCTACTTCATTCGCAACTTTGCCCAAATTCTGGGGGAAAACGGTCAATTGCCTATCTTAGTCGCGGCCTGGGCCCCGCCCTTTGCAGCCATTCTTCTGTCCCTCGGCCTTTTGCTGCATGCGGAGGACGGCTGATGCGGCTTATTGCCAGTTTGTTGCTGTCCGGTGCCGTCGCATTGGCCATGCCAGCAGGCGTATTCGCGCAATCTCAACCTGCTGCCGGTGCTGCACAGGATACAACGCAAGAGGATCAGCCTGCCCTGCTGGTGGCTGACCGAATTTTTATCACGCCCGAGCGTAATCTGGTGGCCGAAGGAAATGTCGAAGCCTTTCAGGGCGACGCCAAGGTCACCGCCACGCGCATCACCTATGACCGCGAAACCGGCAATCTGTCGCTGGAAGGCCCGGTCCGCATCGATCAAGGCGGCGAAACCACGTTGCTGGCTGATTCCGCCGAACTGGATGACGGGATCATGAACGGCCTGCTGATCGGTGCCCGCATGGTGTTCGATCAGCAGGTTCAGATCGCCTCAGTCCAGGCTGCGCGCGCGGGTGGGCGTTACACACAGTTCAGCAAGGTCTCGGCCACGTCCTGCCATGTCTGCGCCAATGGCAAACCGCCGCTGTGGCAAATCCGCGCCCGCAAGGTCACGCATGACCAGTTGGAACGCCAATTGTATTTCGAAGGGGCACAGTTCCGGATACTGGATTTCCCGGTCTTCTACTTCCCCTATCTGCGCTTGCCCGACCCGACACTGGACCGTGCCACAGGCTTCCTTGTTCCGTCGATTCGCACCACATCGCAGCTGGGAACCGGCGTGCAGGTGCCGTATTTCTTTAAGCTTGGCGACCACAAAGACCTGACGCTGACCCCCTATATCTCGGGGAAAACAAGAACACTGGGCTATCGTTATCGCCAGGCATTCAAACGCGGCCGGATTGAGCTGAACGGCGCTTTCACCCGCGACGACCTGCAAGAGAACGAGGATCGGGGCTATCTCTTTGCCAACGGTTATTTCCTCCTGAACAACGACTTCCGCCTTTTGTTTGATGTGAAGACAACTTCGGATAACGCTTATCTCGCGGACTACGGCCTGCCCGATTTTGACCGGTTGCGCAGCGAAATCGCGCTTGAGCGGATCAAACGCGATACCGCCTTCCGCACCAGTTTCATCCATTACAAATCCCTGCGAGACAGCGAAAATGAGGAAGTGATCCCATCGCGGGTCTTCGACCTGTATTTCCAAAAACGCTACTTCCCAACCTCTGTTGGCGGCGAAGTTCGCTTGGGCTTTGTGGCCCACAATCACACACGTACCAGCGATCAGGATATCGTTGGCCGCGATGTCGCACGCGCCACGTTCGATGCGGACTGGATGCGCAGCTGGATTTTCGCATCGGGCCTCAGGGCTGATGCCCGGTTCGGGACATCGGTGGATATCTTCAACATCAGGGATGACAGCCAGTTCCCTGATCAGGTGACCCGCGCGGCCCCGCGTGCCGCACTCACGCTGCGTTACCCGATGACCCGTCGGGAGAAGTCAGGCGCCACGCAGGTGCTTGAACCCATCGCGCAAGTCGGTTGGACGAACGTCACAGATCAGGACGTTCCCAATGACGAAAGCACCTTTCAGGAATTCGACCAGGGGAACCTGTTGTCTCTGTCACGCTTTCCGGCTCCGGATCGCCGCGAAGATGGCGCGACGGCAGTGTTCGGGCTCAACTGGGCGCGCTATGGCGCAAATGGCTGGCGCGCGCTTACCACTGTCGGACAGGTCTTCCGTTCGACAGCTGACCCCAACTTCAACCTGACGTCGGGCCTACAGGGTACCGCCTCCGACGTGTTGTTGGCCGGTCAGTTGCAAACCGCCAATGGCTGGTCTTTGGCGGGTCGCGGCCTGTTGAATGGTGACTTCAGCTTTGCCAAGGCCGAGGTGCGCGCAGGCTGGAACAAGCCAAATGTCGGCCTAACCGGCAGCTATGTGTGGCAAGAAACAGATCCGGCCGAAAATGCGAATGACGAGATATCCGAAATCTGGATGAATGGACGCTACCTTGTTGACCAGAACTGGCTGACACAGGCTTATGCGCGCTATGACCTCAGCGAATCCGAACCGATCCGATATGGGCTGGGCGTTACCTACCAGAATGAGTGTGTAAAAGTTAACATGACCGTCAGCAGGCGATTTACCTCATCATCAAGTATTGAGCCTTCGACAGAATTCGGGTTTACCGTTGCCCTGACAGGTTACTCCGTCGAGGGTGGCGGCCAACAGTACAAGAGAAGATGCAGTTGATTTCACGTTTCTCGCGAATAGTCCGTTCCGGTTGGCTAAAACCGGTTGCACCGGCACTGGCTGCCGCTTTGCTGGCCCTGTCCACTGGTCACAGCCAGGCCCAGAGCCTGTTTTCACCTGCGATCAAGGTGAACCAGGACATTGTCACCTGGTACGAACTTCAGCAGCGCCAGCAATTCCTGACCGTTCTGGGTGCCACTGGCGCCACCGAGGACGAAGTCCGCGACGCGCTGATCGACGAACGACTGCGCAAACAGGCCATGCGCGATGCAGGAATCGAGGTCGCACCTGAAGACATTCAGGTGGGCATTGATGAGTTTGCAACCCGTGGCCGTCTTTCGACCGATGAGTTCCTGCAATTACTGGGCGAATCCGGCGTTTCCCCCGAAACCGTACGGGATTTCGTCGCTGATCAGCTGTCGTGGCGCGACTACGTCAGTTCGCGCTTTCTGTCGCAAGCCAGGCCGAGCGAAGACGAGATCAACCGGGCTTTGGGACAGGCCGGGAGTGGCGGGCTTCAAGTCCTGATGTCGGAAATCATTATTCCGGTCACGCCGCAGACCTTGGCCCAAGCCGAATTGCTGGCCGAAGAGATCGCACTGCTTGAAGGTTTCGATGCGTTTTCTTCTGCCGCCACACAGTATTCGGCAGCTGGTACACGCGATGACGGCGGACGTTTGGAATGGCTTAACCTGACCGACTTGCCCCCTGCCCTGCAACCTGTGATTCTGGGTCTCAAAACAGGCGACATCACACAGCCTTTGTCGTTGCCCAATGCCATCGCGCTGTTCCAGCTGCGCGGATTACGCGAAGTCAGCACCAGCACACCGCGATACTCCAAGATCGACTACGCGATTTACAACATGGCTGGCGGTCGCAGTGCCGAAACCCTGGCCAAGGCCGCCAAGCTGCGCGAACAGATTGATAACTGCGACGACCTCTATGGCATCGCCAAGGATCAACCTGCTGGGGTACTGCAACGTGTCGAAGCCAGCCCGTCCGAGATCCCCCGCGATGTGGCGCTTGAGCTGTCCAAGCTGGACCTGAACGAAGTTTCCACGACGCTTACGGGAAACAACGGCCAGACTCTGAAATTCCTGATGCTGTGCACGCGCACATTGGACCGGGGCGAAGACACGACGCGCGTGGATGTGGCCAACGCCCTGACGCAACAACGCCTGCAGGCCTTTGCCGAAAGTCTGGTTGAACAGCTCCGCGCCGACGCGACGATCATCGAGCAATGAATGCGCCCATCGCGCTAAGCTGTGGCGATCCTGCTGGCATAGGCCCCGAAATCGCCGCCAAAGCCTGGTCTGAACTGCGCGCGAGCTGTCCGTTTTTCTATATCGGCGATGCGGCGCATCTGCCCGCAGACACGCCCACGCAGCTGATCAGCGATCCGGCTCAGGCCAATGAAATCTGCGCCAGTGCCCTGCCTGTTCTGCAATTGAGCTTTCCCGCCAAAAACACAGCAGGCCAACCGGATCCGTCCAATGCGCCCAGTGTGATCGACGCCATCGAAACCGGTGTTTCCCTGGTGCAATCCGGCGCAGCGTCGGCGCTGTGCACTGCACCGATCCACAAAAAAGCGCTGATCGACGGGGCCGGGTTCGCCTATCCCGGCCATACCGAATTTCTAGCCGCTCTGGCCGGGCGCAAGCGCGTCGTGATGATGCTGGCCAGCGATCAGCTTCGCGTGGTGCCCGCAACGATCCACATCCCGCTGTCGCGCGTCCCGTCCGAGCTCACCCCCGACCTGCTGCGAGAAACCATCGCCATTACTGCTGAAGGTCTGCGTAGACAATTCGGTATACCCCATCCTCGTATCGCCATTGCCGGGCTGAACCCGCATGCGGGCGAAGGCGGTAAAATGGGGCATGAAGAACTGGACTGGATCGCCCCTCTGATATCTGATTTGCCGGGCGATACCTGCACGGTTACCGGCCCACACCCGGCGGACACGATGTTCCACGCTGGCGCCCGCGCCCGATATGACGCCGCAATTGCCATGTATCACGATCAGGCACTGATCCCGATCAAGACACTCGACTTCGACCGTGGCGTGAACGTGACCCTCGGCCTGCCTTTCATTCGCACCTCGCCCGATCACGGCACCGCACTGGATATCGCCGGACAGGGCATAGCAAACCCCACCAGCCTGATCGAGGCGCTGAAACTGGCCCAACGGATGGCACAAAGCGCTTGATCCTTCACCTGGCTGAAAATATCCCCGCCGGAGGCAAAAAATCACTGGCGTTCCCCCTCGGACACGCGCCACGGTAATCGGATCATGAGTTCAATCGACACCCTTCCCCCTCTGCGCGAGGTTATCGCGACACATCAGCTCTCGGCGCGTAAATCGCTGGGGCAGAACTTTCTGCTGGACCTCAACCTGACGGCCAAGATCGCGCGGCAGGCAGGGGACCTTACGGAATGCGACGTTCTGGAAATCGGACCCGGGCCCGGGGGGCTGACCCGTGGTCTGTTGTCAGAAGGCGCGCGCAAGGTCGTCGCGGTCGAAAAAGACACTCGCTGCATCGCTGCCCTGAATGACATCGCTGCTGCTTATCCGGGCCGTCTTGAGGTCATCAACGGCGACGCCCTGGAAATCGACCCGCTGGCGCATCTGACCCCTCCGATCCGCATCGCCGCAAACCTGCCGTATAACGTTGGCACCGAATTGCTGGTGCGCTGGCTGACCCCGCCCGAATGGCCACCGTTCTGGCAAAGCCTGACGCTGATGTTCCAGCGCGAAGTCGCAGAACGCATCGTTGCCCAACCCGGAGGCAAAGCCTATGGCCGCCTTGCGATCCTTGCCCAATGGCGGGCCGAGGCGCGCATCGCCATGTCCCTGCCGCCCGGAGCGTTCACCCCGCCACCAAAGGTCTCAAGCGCTGTTGTGCACCTGACGGCCCTGCCCGAACCGCGCTACCCTGCGGATGCCCGGGTTTTGTCGCGCGTCGTGGCCGCAGCCTTCAACCAGCGCCGCAAGATGCTGCGCGCATCGCTAAAAGGCGTGGCGCCGGATATCGAGGACCGCCTGCTCGCGGCTGGGATTCAACCCACAGAGCGCGCCGAACAAGTCCCGCTCGAAGCGTTCTGCGCGCTGGCCCGAGAAGTTCAAAAAAGCTAATGTGCAAAGAAAAAGCCCCGGAGCGAACTCCGGGGCTTTTTTGAACTCTATGGCGGAAATTACTCAGCCGCTTCCGGTGCATCACCGTTGCTTGTCGGCGCGTCCTCTGCCCCCTCTGGCGCGGGCTTTGGCTTACGCGTACGCGGGCGACGCGGTGCTTTTTCTTTTTTCGCCGGTGCTTCGGTGGCCGCCGCAGCAGCAGCATCCTTGCTCTCCGGGGTCTCAACCAAACCGGATTCCGGGGTAGCTGCCTCGGGTGTGAAATCCATCACGTCCGGTTGCGGCGCTTCGGCCGGGTCCGACTGACGGGCGGCAGCTTCGCGCTCCTGGCGCTCGGCGCGTTCGCGATCCCGCTCGGCCTGACGCTCGCGGTTCTGGCGGTCTTGCTCTTCGCGGCGCGCTTCCATTTCGCGCTGTGCCTCACTCAGCAGGCGCAGATAGTGTTCTGCGTGCTGCTGAAAGTTCTCAGCGGCCACACGGTCATTGGACAGTTGGGCGTCGCGCGCCAACTGATTATATTTGTCGATAATCTGCTGGGGCGTACCGCGCACCTTGCCTTCGGGACCCGAGCTGTCAAAAACCCGATTTACGACATTGCCCCCAGAAGGACGGTTGCGGTTATTCTTGACCCGAGAGCGGGATTTGGAAGATCTCATTTACTTTACGTCAGCCTTGTCATTCGCTGTCGATCATCTCGCATCCTGCACTGCTCAAAAGCTTAGCTGTGACGCGATGTCGACTATTTTGGGCTTGGCGTCCGGGGCCCGCTGAACCAGCGTCAGCCCTCCGACTGGTGTTGAGTAAACACGTCCTGAGCGTACAGACAAGGGGGTTGTCCAAAAATTCGCAGCTTTTTTACATTAATCGGCGTATTTCGGCCTCAGGTTGCCGCATTAATGCGGCATTTTGGCAAAAACGACGCGATCGCGGCCGTCCAGATCGGGAACGATCCGTGTGGCTGTCAAACCCGCCGACTCGAACAAAACCGCGACGCTTTGCCCCTGCGTTGGCCCGATTTCCACCAGCAGACGCCCGCCCGGTAGCAGAAAGTCCGGTGCGCCGGCTGCGATGCGACGGTAAGCGCCCAACCCGTCCCCTTCGTCCGTCAGCGCCATGCGCGGTTCATGCACGCGCACTTCTGGCGAAAGGTCGGCCATTTCTTGCAGTGAAATGTAGGGCGGATTCGAAACGATCAGATCAAACTGGCCGTCAATATTCTGAAACCAGTCTGATTGCAGAATTTCCACCCGGCTTTGCACCTGATGCTGCACTGCATTTGCGCTGGCCTGCAGGCAGGCTGCCTCGCTCAGGTCCGCACCCACGCCCGAGGCACTGGCCCGTTCGGCCAGCAACGTGATCAGGATACAGCCTGAGCCGACACCCAGATCCAGAACATGATCGAACGGTTCACTGAGCGCGGCTTCGATCAGCGCTTCGGTTTCCGGCCGTGGGTCCAGCACATCGCGACTGACGCGGAACCGTCGGCCATAAAACTCGCGCTCGCCCAACAGGTGAGACACCGGCACACGCACCGCACGCAGCGAGATCAACTGATCATAACGCTCTGCAACCTCAGGAGACAGCTCTTCGGGCGCGATCAGAGTGACCCGGCTGGCTTCGATCCGCGCCGCATGGGCCAGCAGAACCCGCGCATCCCGCGCCGGGTCAGTCACGCCAGCCGCCCGCAGACGCGCTGTGGCTGCGACCATCGCCTGTGCTGCTGTCAGCGCCGCGATCATTGCGCCATATCGGCCAGCAGCCGCGCCTGATCGTCAGCAGTCAACGCGTCGATCACCTCATCCAGATCGCCCTGCATCACCTGATCCAGCTTGTATAGCGTCAGATTGATGCGGTGATCGGTCATGCGCCCCTGCGGGAAATTGTAAGTTCGGATCCGCTCGGACCGATCGCCTGAGCCCACCTGGCTGGCGCGATCGGCCGACCGCTCACTGTCGATCCGCTGGCGTTCCTGATCATAGAGCCGGGTTTTGAGCACCTGCATCGCAATCTCGCGGTTGCGGTGTTGCGATTTTTCCGAGCTTGTTACGACGATCCCAGTCGGCAGGTGAGTAATACGCACCGCCGAGTCGGTGGTGTTCACGTGCTGCCCCCCAGCACCCGAGCTACGCATGGTGTCGATGCGAATATCATTGGCGTCGATCTGGATATCCACATCCTCAGCCTCGGGCAAAACCGCGACCGTCGCAGCCGAAGTATGAATACGTCCGCCGCTTTCGGTTTCCGGCACGCGCTGCACCCGGTGCACGCCGGATTCGTACTTCATCCGGGCAAACACGTTCTCGCCCTTGATGTGGGCCACGACCTCTTTAATCCCGCCCAGATCTGAGGCCTGTTCTTCGATGATCTCAAACTTCCATCCCCGTGCTTCGGAATAGCGCTGGTACATGCGCAGAAGGTCCCCGGCGAACAATGCGGCCTCATCTCCGCCAGTTCCGGGACGGATTTCCAGCATTGCCGGACGCGCATCTGCCGCATCACGGGGCAACAGGGCAAGCTGCAGGGCGTGTTCGGATTCGGGGATGCGGGTCTTCAACGCCGGAATTTCTTCTTCCGCCAATTCTTTCATGTCGGGGTCGGCCAACATCGCCTCGGCCTCGGCCAGATCGGCGACCAGCTGACGCCACGCAATGATCTGATCCACAACCGGTTTGAGGTCGGAATATTCTTTGGCCAAGGCCGCAATGTCCCCGCCCGAGGCACCATCTGCCATGGCCGCTTCGAGATACTGGAATCGCTGGGTTATCTGTTCAAGTCGTTCTTCGGGGATCATCCCGGCGGTGTCTATCAATCCGGGGCTTTGGTCAAGGCCCGTCCGTGTGCTAGGTTATTGCCCATGAAACGGTTGATACTGGTTTTAATGTTGTTCGTAACACCCGCTCTGGCCGATGTGATCGGCCCCGGCGGCAAGGTTCAGGACTGCTATTGCACCGACAAATCAGGCAGCCGCGTCGAACTAGGCGAGATGATCTGCCTGCAAGTCGACGGCCGCATGTTCATGGCGCAATGCCAGATGTCTCTGAATGTACCGATGTGGCGCGAGGTGCAGGAGGGCTGTTTGTCGTCAGGGCTTCAACAAAGCCAACCACTCATCCACCCGGGCCTTGTTCACCCCAAGATCTGATTCCCCAAATCTGAGACGCGCGTAGATGCGCAAGACATCTCCGTCCTGTTGCACGGTCGTATAGTCCGGAAAACCGACGGTTTTGGTGCGGGTGATATATGTGATCATCCCTTCGTCAACCGAACCGGCCAATACAGTGGTGCGAAGTGCCACGCGCGCAATGGCGTCAAAGCGGGCCAGACCTTCGGGGCCGGTTTCGACCACGCGGAGCACACCGCCCTCAAGATCGCGATCCGCTTCAACTTCGGGCGTTACGTGCCATTGGCCGGGATCAGAAGGGGCCAGACGGATATAGGCCGCCAACACAGCCACCGAAGCTACAATCACACCAACAATCAGCCACAACATCGTTTTCATTGTCCCAAACCCGTTTTTTTGCGGGACACTACTTGCATCGCTTGGGCAAGCAAGGCGCAATACGAACTATCGTGACGTCACTCCGGGTAGGATGCACAGCAGCTCGAACAGAAGGTTTGCTGCCGTCAACGCCGTGTTGCCGCTGGGATCATAAGGCGGGGACACTTCGACCAGATCGCACCCGACCACGTTCACGCCCGCCAGCGCATGGATCAGTTGGAGGGCTTGCGGCGTGGTCAGCCCACCGATTTCCGGTGTTCCGGTGCCGGGGGCGTAAGCCGGGTCCAGACTGTCGATGTCATAGGTGATATAGACCGGATGGTCGCCGATCGTTTTGCGGATTTGCGAGCCGATCTCGGTCAGGTTCTGCTGCCACAGCTCCCACGCCGGGAATTGGCGAAAGCCCCAGTCCCGCGCCTCGGTAAAGTCGCTGGCCGCGTAACCCGAACCGCGGATACCGATCTGAAAGGTCTTGTCCGGGACGATCAGCTTTTCCTCATAGGCGCGGCGGAAGACAGTGCCGTGGGTTTCACGCTCGCCAAACATCTCTTCATTCACGTCGGCATGGGCATCCACATGCACCAGCGCGACCGGCCCGTGCCTGGCCGCAATGGCGCGCAAAATCGGCAGCGTGATCGAATGGTCGCCACCCATCGCAACGGGGATCACCGCCTGATCGAGAATTGAATCGTAGCTTTCCTTGATGATCTTCAGGCTGTCGGGCAGCGAGAACGTATTGATCGCTAGATCCCCGATATCCGCGATCTGCAGGCTGTCGAACGGAGCTGCAGAATTGGCCATGTTATAGGGCCGGATCATCGCGCTTTCGCTGCGGATCTGTTTTGGTCCAAACCGCGTGCCGGACCGCCATGAGGTGCCGATATCCATCGGAATGCCGAGAACGGCCACGTCCAGTTCTGCCAGCGAGTCAGCCTGCGGCAACCGCATGAATGTGTTCGGCCCGGAAAACCGCGCCAGATCATTGCCGCTGATCGGTTGGTTAAAGTCTGTCATGCCCGTATTTCTCCCGTCCGGCTTTTGGTTAATCAGATACCGGAAAGATGGCTAACCAAAGGTTAATCCTGCACCAGCTTGTTCCACCCCAGCAGGCAAATGATCTGAGTCGCCACGTGAGCACCGGCAATGGCCGTGGCACCTGACGTGTCATAGGGCGGTGAGACCTCGACCACGTCCCCGCCTTTGATATTGATCCCGGCGATATCGCGCAGGATGATCTGCGCCTGAATGGAACTCAGTCCGCCCCAAACGGGCGTGCCGGTGCCGGGGGCAAAGGCCGGATCCAGACCGTCGATGTCAAAGCTCAGGTAGACCGGGCTGTCGCCCAAAATACTTTTGATCTTTTGCGCCACAGCGGCAGGGCCGGATTCGTACACCTCGCGCGCGTCGATGATGTTGACGCCCAGAGTATCCTCGTTCGTGGTGCGGATACCGACCTGAACCGAGCGTTTCGGGTCCACGATCCCGGACTTCACCGCCTTGTAGAACATCGTCCCGTGGTCCACGCGGGACATGTCGTCATCGGCCCAGGTATCGGTATGCGCATCGAATTGCAGCAGAGACATCGGCCCGTATTTCTCGGCATATGCCTTGAGGATCGGAAAGCTGATATAGTGATCACCGCCTAACGTGACCGAAGACACATCAGCGGCCAAAATGGTGCGGATGTGGTCGGTCAAAGTATCCGGAAAGGCGGGAATATTGGCATAGTCATACGCCATGTCGCCATAATCCACGATTGCCAATTCGCTGAGCGCATCGAAGGGCCAGCCGTACGGCGCATCCGGAGATTGCAGCGCACTGGCCTCACGGATCGCGCGGGGGCCAAGTCGGGTGCCCGGACGGTTGGTCACGGCCTGATCGAAAGGCACGCCCGTCACAGCGATATCCACGCCTTTCAGATCCTTGGTGTAGAGACGGCGCAGGAACGATGTCGCGCCGCCAAAGGTGTTCTCGTTGGACAACCCCTTGAGGTCAGGATTGGTGAATGCCTCGTCCACCTGATTCTTTGCGTCTTCCAGTGCCATGTCTTCCCCCCGTCAGCCCAACGGCTGCGCCTTTTCGACGATCCGTGCAAAGAACGATGCGCCGACCGGCGCGATCTCGTCGTTGAAATTGTATTTCGGATGGTGCAGCCCGGCGCTCTCGCCCTGCCCCAAAAACAGATAGGCGCCGGGGCGCGATTGCAGCATATACGAGAAATCCTCGGCCCCCATCTCGCGGCCCATGTTGCCCACCACACGCTCGGCCCCGGACACATCGCGCGCCACCTCGGCGGCAAAACCGGCCTTTTCGCCGTCGTTGATCGTGGCTGGGTAGTTCTTCTCGTAATCCAGCCGCGCCTCGACTCCGTATGAGGTTGCCTGCCCCTGCACAATTTGCTCCATCCGCTCGATCACCATCTGCTGAACGTTTGGGTCGAATGTCCGGACTGTACCGTTGATGAAGGCCGTGTCGGGGATCACGTTGTTCACCGTCCCGGTGTGAATTTGCGTGACCGAGACGACCAGGTCGTCCAGCGCATAGTTGTTGCGGCTGACGATGGTCTGAATGGCCTGCGCAATACCGCACGCCGCCATTACCGGGTCGCGGGCTTCATGCGGCATGGCACCGTGACCACCAACGCCCTGAATGTGAACCTCGAACGTATCCACCGCCGCCATGATCGGCCCCGGAGTGGTGTGAAATGTGCCTACGGGCAGGTTCGGCGCATTATGCAGCGCATAGACCTGAGAGATGTCGAACCGGTCCATGATGCCTTCTTCGATCATCACGCCCGCGCCGCCGCCTTCTTCTTCGGCTGGCTGAAAGATCAGCGCCACACGGCCACGAAAATTCCGCGTCTCGGCCAGATAGCGCGCCGCGCCCAACAGCATCGTAGTATGCCCATCATGACCACAAGCGTGCATCTTGCCCGGGTTGGTCGAAGCGTATTCGACGCCCGTTTCCTCGGGGATCGGCAGCGCGTCCATATCGGCGCGAAGGCCAATCGTCGGCCCCTCGCCCCGCCCGCTGATGATCGCGACGATCCCGGTCTTGGCAATACCTTCGTGCAGCTCGTCCACTCCGAATTCGCGCAGACGGTCCGCTACGAACGCTGCCGTTTCATGGCATTCGAACTCAAGCTCGGGGATCGAATGCAGGTGCTGGCGCCATGCGGCCATATCGGCTGAGTAATCGGCAATTCGGTTGACGACGGGCATCTGGGGTGGACTCCTGATCGGGACTGCGGAATGGATGCATCTGACACCGGAACGAAAGGGTTCGCAATGGCCGAAAATCCTCTGATCCACGACAGCGATGCTGGTATCGAGCGCCTGTTGGAAATCATGCGCCGCCTGCGTGACCCGCAAACGGGCTGCCCGTGGGATATCGAACAGGATTTTGCCACCATTGCCCCCTACACGATCGAAGAGGCCTATGAGGTCGCCGATGCCATCGAGCGCGAAGCCTATGATGAGCTGAAAGGCGAGCTGGGCGACCTGCTGTTCCAGTCGGTTTTTCACGCACAAATGGCCGAGGAAGCCGGGCATTTCACCTTTCAGGACGTGGTGCGGACCATGTCGGACAAGATGGTCGACCGTCACCCGCATGTATTTGGCGATGAATCCCGCGATAAATCAGCGGACCAGCAGACCGTAGATTGGGAAACCATCAAGGCGGCAGAGCGCGCGGGCAAAGAACAGAAAGGCGCGCTGGATGGTGTCGCGGCCAACCTGCCTGCCCTGTTGCGCGCGCACAAACTGCAGAAACGCGCGGCCCGCGTGGGGTTCGACTGGCCCGATGCCAGCCATGTATTGGCCAAGATCACGGAAGAGGCTGCAGAGCTGGAGGAGGCGCGCAATGCCAAGGACGCCGACGCGTTGGAGGATGAATTCGGCGATCTTCTGTTCGTGATGGTCAATCTGGGCCGCCATCTGGGCATCGAACCCGAGGTCGCCCTGCGCCGCACCAACGCCAAGTTCACTCGCCGGTTCGAGCAGGTCGAGGCGCGGCTGGCTGCGCGCGGGAAAACACCGTCTCAAAGCGATCTCGAAGAAATGGATGCGCTTTGGGACGAGGTCAAAATTGAAGAGCACCGCGCCAATGGCAAACTCCCGCCGGTAGGTGCGACGACCGAGGTCTGAAACCGCTGGACAAGCATGGTGACACTTGCGAGTGTCCGCGCTTCAATACCCCGGAGGCAAAGCATGGCACCGCGCAAGATCATCATCGACACCGATCCCGGGCAGGACGACGCAGTCGCCATCTTGCTGGCATTGGCAAGTCCGGAAGAGATTGATGTTCTGGGCATTACCGCCGTTGCCGGGAACGTGCCGCTGGAACTGACGGCCAAGAATGCGCGGATCGTCTGTGAACTGGCCGGCCACACGCATGTCCCAGTTTATGCCGGGTGTGACCGCCCTCTAAACCGTCCTCTGGTCACCGCGGAACATGTGCACGGCAAGACCGGCCTCGACGGTCCCGTCCTGCCTGATCCGGAAATGCCGCTGGCTGACGGGCACGCGGTCGACTTCATCATCGACACCCTGCGCGCGCATGAGCCGGGAACCGTCACACTTTGCCCGCTTGGCCCGTTGACGAACATCGCATCCGCCTTTCAAAAAGCGCCAGATATTGTTGATCGGGTACAGGAAATCGTTCTGATGGGCGGTGCGTATTTTGAGGTCGGCAACATCACCCCGGCAGCGGAGTTCAACATCTATGTTGACCCGGTAGCCGCTGATATCGTGTTTAAATCCGGTATCCATGTCGTTGTCATACCGCTGGACGTAACCCACGATGCGCTGGTCACGAAACACCGCAATGACGCCTTCCGCGCCCTCGACAGTAAGGTCGGGCATGCCGTGGCCGAGATGACGGATTTCTTCGAACGTTTTGATATAGAGAAATACGGCTCGGAAGGCGCGCCGCTGCACGACCCGTGCGTGACCGCCTATCTGATCCGGCCCGAACTGTTCTCAGGCCGACACATCAACGTACAGATCGAAACGCAGTCCGAACTGACGATGGGCATGACCGTCGCGGATTGGTGGCGCGTGACAGACCATCCGCCCAACGCGATGTTCATTGGGGAAATCGACGCTGACGGTTTCTTTGCCCTGCTGACCGAACGGCTGGCCCGGCTATGAGCGCCGCACTTCGCCTTGCGCGCCCCGAAGATCTGGACCGCCTGATGGGCCTCGTGACCGCGTTCCACACCGAAGCCGGGATCGCGCAGGACATAGACCAGACCCGCAATGCGCTGACCCCCTTGCTAGAGGGTATTCCCCACGGTTGCGTCTACCTGATCGGTCCAGGACGTGCGCCGCTGGGCTATGCCATCCTGACGTTCGGCTGGTCAGTCGAGTTCGGCGGCATGGACGGCTTCATAGACGAAATCTACATCCGCCCGGCCGTTCGCGGCCGTGGCATTGCCACAGAAGTGCTGCTGGACCTGCCCAAGGCCCTGGCCGAGGCCGGTCTGACCGCCCTTCACCTGGAAGTCGATCGCACAAACGAATCCGCGCATAAGCTGTACTTGCGCACCGGCTTCCAACCGCGCGATCGCTATGTCTTGATGAGCCGAAAGCTCTAAATCGGTCAGATACTTACGGGCGTCGCCGCCCGTCCCCCTGTGAAAGCCCTAGCGGGCTTCACCGCGATACATGTAGGTCGGCGATTCCATTGCCAAAACCGGGTCACTTGCGGACACCGCCTCCCCGGTGATCGGATAAGTACCCGGCCCCGCACAGGCCGCCAAAAATACAGTGCTGATCACTGAAGCTACGAGAAGGATTTTCGAACCAGTCATGTCGTTCCCCTTTCTGTAATGCAGGCACATTACGAGACACCGGGATCAGACAAATAGGTAAAAGTTCACACAAAATTGAATTTATGTAGGCGTATTTCTAACAAGTTTGATATTTACAAGCGATAACAACACGTAAGACTTTGAAAAAAAAATCACTCGATTTACGAGTTTTCCGCCTGAGCACCGGACAAAGGCATCTCAAAAAACAATAATGTGTCTTTCGCGATCTCCGGAATCTCGGAATATGCGTCGCGCAGTTGGAAGCCCATCGACAGGTACAGACGCTTTGCCGATTCCAATGGCTTGCCTGTATCCATGCGAATGCAGTCAAACCCCTGTTTTCGGCACTGTTCTATCAGGGATGTCATGACCGCGTATCCCGCACCAGTCCCGCGCGCAGCTTCGCTAACAAATACCCGTTTGATTTCGGCAATGCCCGGCCCGATTGTCCGGAACATTCCGCACCCAACGGCATGTCCATCCGTTAGTACCAGCCGCACACCACCGCCCGGTGGGGCGTGTTCGACTTCGATCTCGTCCATCAGCCGGGCATAAACGTCGCGGGGATAAAAGGTTTTTACGACGCGCACGGACTTGGCGTCCAACGTCAGCAGGAAGTCGCGATACTCCCAACACAAACGCCGAACCTCATCAAAGTGGTCCGGCGTTTCAGCTTCGATAACTTTAAGCAAAACACGATCCGCGAAAAACACGAGGATCAGTCTAGCATTATTGACCTCAGTTGCGAAGGATCGACGCGCCCGCGTATTCCGCAACTTCACCCAGCGCTTCCTCGATGCGGATCAGCTGGTTGTACTTGGCCAACCGGTCCGACCGCGCCAGCGAGCCGGTTTTGATCTGACCGCAATTGGTCGCAACCGCCAGATCGGCGATGGTCGCATCCTCGGTTTCGCCCGAGCGGTGCGACATGACGTTGGTATACCGCGCACGGTGCGCCATATCGACGGCACGAAGTGTTTCAGTCAGCGATCCGATCTGGTTCACCTTGACCAGCATCGAGTTGGCACAGCCGCGCTTGATC
The DNA here is from genome assembly GCF_003318255.1 of Ruegeria sp. A3M17. Classification (GTDB taxonomy): domain Bacteria; phylum Pseudomonadota; class Alphaproteobacteria; order Rhodobacterales; family Rhodobacteraceae; genus Ruegeria. The sequence goes on along the minus strand of NZ_QOCF01000018.1, from coordinate 14,110 downwards.
CCTTCGGCCAGACGCACGGGGTTGGTCACGAACAGGTCGTCGCCCACCAGCTGCACCTTGTCGCCAATCATGTCGGTCAGAGCTTTCCAGCCGTCCCAGTCATCTTCGGACATGCCATCTTCGATGGAAATGATCGGGTAGTCATTGACCAACGCCGCCAGGTAAGCCGCGTTCTCGTCTGAGCTCAGAGAAATCCCCTCGCCCGCCAGCACGTATTTGCCGTCTTTGAAGTATTCGGTTGCGGCACAATCCAGCGCCAGGTGGATTTCCTCGCCCGGTTTGTAGCCCGCCTTTTCGATGGACTTCAGGATGAAATCCAATGCCTCGCGGGAACTGGCGATATTGGGGGCAAATCCACCCTCGTCACCGATACCAGTGTTTAGACCGGCGGCGGACAGTTCTTTCTTCAGCGTGTGGAACACCTCCGAACCCATGCGCACGGCTTCGCGGATATTCGCGGCCGAGGTCGGCATGATCATGAATTCCTGAATGTCGATCGGGTTGTCGGCATGTTCGCCGCCGTTGATGATGTTCATCATCGGTACTGGCAAAACGCGGGCCGACGTACCGCCGACGTAGCGATATAGAGGTTGTGTGGTGAAATCTGCCGCAGCCTTGGCTGTGGCCAGCGAAACGCCTAGAATGGCGTTTGCGCCCAGACGGCTCTTGTTCTCGGTCCCGTCCAGTTCGATCATCGCGCCGTCGATGGCGACCTGCTCGGTCGCGTCATAGCCGACCAATTCTTCGGCGATCTCACCGTTCACAGCGGCGACAGCTTCAAGCACGCCTTTGCCCATATAGCGCGATTTGTCACCGTCACGCTTTTCCACCGCCTCATACGCACCGGTTGACGCGCCCGAAGGCACAGCAGCGCGGCCCAAGGTGCCGTCTTCCAGAATCACGTCCACTTCGACGGTTGGGTTGCCCCGGCTGTCCAGGATTTCGCGTGCGTGGATGTCGATGATGGTGCTCATGAGGCCCGTCCCTGTGGCTGCATTTGGTTGCATGCCTCATAACATCACCGAGCCAAAAGTAAACCGGCGATGTTACCGCTAACGGTTATATTCATGGGGGTTTAGGGCTAACAGCCACGTGTTTGCGCCAACGTGCGACGATCCGTCAGGCAGCAACAACCATTGCACGCGCCAGTCGGCGTTCGCGGATAAAGGTGTACATGCCCGATCCGATAATCAACGAGGCCCCGGCCACCGTCATCAAGTCAGGCCGTTCGCCAAACATCAGCATCCCTGCCGCGATGGAAAACACAAGCCTGCTGTACCGGAAGGGTGTCAAGGCCGAGGCCTCACCGATCCGCATGGCCGTCACGATGCCGTAATAGCCCAAGACGCCAAATGCGATTGCCCCCAGATAGGGACCAATCTGAGCGTCCTGCAGCGGGACAACGGGCTGGGCCAAAAACACCATCAGAACCACCCCGGCAAGGGCAACGGCGATATAGGCCTGCATGGCAACAACGGACGAGGCCACACGGACGTCCAGCTTACGTGTGATCAAATCACGCGCAGCGATCGCAATTACCGTTGCCACCACAAACAGCGACTCGGGCTGAAACCCTTCCAAACCCGGGCGAATAATCATCAGGACACCGATAAAGCCTATGCCGATGGCACTCCAACGTCGCCAACCAACCTGCTCGCCCAAAAACAGTGCCGCCCCCATAGTCACGGCCAGCGGCATCGCTTGAAAGACGGCGGCAACGGTGGACAGCTCGACCAGAGACAGCGCAGTGACAAAGGTCAGGGCACCAACCGCCTCGGTCCCTGCCCGCGCCAGCGGCAGACCTTTCCACGCCTCCGGATCAAAGATGCGTTTACGCGTGGCCAATGACATCAGTACGAACACCAGCCCGCAGACCAGACCCAAGGCGATCATTATCTGACCCGTAGGTACAGTGATCGACAGATGCTTGATGAACATATCCTCAAGCGCGAAGGCCGCCATCGATCCGATGATCAGCAAGATGCCGTGTACGTTGTTCATACGCGTGTCCGTTGAGATGGCGCGGGAAATTCCGCGACCTTAAGTCAGCAAAACCGTATCATCCGCGACGCCGCAAGCGATATTGCGACATGTTTCATGAATTGCCGTGCGGCAACCAATCGCGTTTTGTGATGGATCAGTCCTGTTTCAGCGGCACGCCGTACAGTTCCAACCGATGCCCTTTCAGCTTGTAACCAAGCTTGGCTGCGATCTTTTCCTGCAGGGCCTCGATCTCGGGATCGACAAATTCGATCACTTCCCCCGACTGCATGTCGATCAGATGGTCGTGGTGGTCCCTCTCGGCATCTTCATAGCGCGCACGCCCGTCGCCGAATTCCAACCGCTCAAGAATCCCTGCCTCTTCGAACAGCTTCACGGTGCGATAGACCGTGGCAATCGAGATACCCGAATCCACCTTAGAGGCGCGGGCGTACAGCTCTTCTACATCCGGATGGTCATCACTTTGCTGCAACACCTGAGCAATTGTGCGGCGCTGACCCGTCATGCGGAGACCTTTGGCTTCGCAACGGGCGATGATAGTGTCGGACATAGTGACCCTCAGAGTAGTTCGGGTTTCTGTCTTAATACGTCTGCGCCGCTGGCGCCACAGGGGAATTGCGCCTAAGCGACCTTGCGAAGATCAGCCCAGATCGGCAGGTGATCTGACGCGATATGCGCAGGCCGCGCTTTGTGGACGCCATGCACAACGGCTTCAAGCCCAGCGCCCAGCGCGATCCGATCCAGTGCGCCCAGAGGCTGTGCAGCCGGGAAACTGGGAACCGGGGGTAAAAATCGCATGTCGGGTGCAAGATGATCGAGCACTGGCTGGCGCGACCACTCGTTGAAATCTCCGGCCCATACGGTAGGCATCTGATCCAGATCCTCATCGCAGCGCCGAAGTTGGTGAATTTGCTGCCGCCGAGATGCGGGTAAAAGACCCAGATGCATCCCCATCACCCGAAGCGGCCCGATCTGGGTGTCGAACTCGACCCGAACTGCACCGCGAGGTTCCAGCCCGGGCAATTCATGGTGACCGGTCTTGCGCACGTCAATTTTGTCCCCGCGCCAGATGACCGCGTTGCCGTGCCAGCCCAGGCTGCCTGCACCCCCCAGATCGACAATCTGCCAACCGGCTTCATCTAACATGAAATGCGGTAAGGCGGCGGGTCGCGGCGGCAGCCTTTTGTCGGCCTCTTGCAGCACCACAATATCAGCCTGCATGCCTTCGATGACCTGCATGATGCGCTGAGGTTGGCGGCGAAAATCCAAGCCCACGCATTTCTGGATGTTATAGCTTGCAATCCGCAGGGTTGATTGAGGCAACATAAGGTTCCGATCAAATGGACGAACCCCAAAGTGCCACGCTGGTGGCGGGGCGCAACCCCAGTCTTCTGCAGGAGTGGCAAATAAGAGCTTTTCGCGCTGCCAAAGTGCCCAATATTCTGGCAGGCGGCGCGATAAGGAATGCTGCGCTTGATCAACGGGGTGCCGATACTCTATCCCCGTGGAACGCGTCCAATTGAGGCTTGAAGTGGTTTCCAGCAACACACTCTCGAACAACCGCACTTGGGCAAGCATTGTCCTAGTGATCGGTGGCATGATGTGGGGTCTCTATTGGATCCCCGTTCGGTTTCTCTTTGATCTGGGCCTGACCGGGCCTTGGCCGGGTATCGCGATGTATAGCGTTGCACTGCTGGGTCTGGTTCCCTTCATCTGGAAAGAGCGAGGAACGCTGGCCCTGCAATGGCGCGACCTGGTGTTCAGCGGTGTGTTCACCGGCGCGGCCTTCAGTCTTTATTCCATCAGCCTTGTCTATACGGATGTGGTGCGGTCGATCCTGTTATTCTACCTCACCCCGATCTGGGGCACGATTTTGGGCCGCGTGTTTCTGAGTGAACGCCTGAGTTTGGGGCGGCTTGCGGGCCTAGCCTGCGGTGTCGGTGGTCTGTTCGTCGTGCTGGGCGCCTCGGGAGGTGTTCCGCTGCCCCAAAACAGTGGCGACTGGATGGCGTTGGCTTCGGGCATGTGTTGGGCGCTGGGTACGTTGGGGCTGTACCGAACCAGTACGATCTCAGCCTCGGGTCAGGTCTTTGCCTTTGTCGCAGGCGCGCTGATCCTTTCCCTGGTCAGCCTCATGGTTCTGCCCGAACCTGTATTGCCGACAATCGCGCAGGCCGATCTTCTTTGGACCCTTCAGTTCGTGCTGCTATCGGCCTTCTACACCTTACCCATGGTGTTCATGACCATCTGGCCCGCGACCAAACTGTCCCCTGCCCGCGTCGGCATCCTGCTGATGAGCGAGGTTGTCGTCGGACTGGCCTCGGCCGCTGCGTTCTCGGGCGAGCCGTTCGGGTTGCGCGAATTGTTGGGCGCTATCCTGATTGTCAGTGCCGCGGTGCTTGAAATCGTGCGGGACTAGGACAACCCGTCATCGCAGGTGTTGGCCTATCCTCTTCGAACAGGTATCTGTTGCGGAGTTTGATGCCCTATCAGGACGTTACCAGATGTCGATGCCAAATGCAGAACGCAGAAAGCAGCTTGAGGGGCGCGCTCTCATCATTGCCATGGGCGGCAACCTGTTCATGGGTGGGGCGGGTATTCTGGCCGGGATCCTGTCAAACTCCAACGCGATCATGATGGACGGCCTGTATTCGCTGGTCGGGTTTGGATCGGCATTCCTTGGCCGCCGTATCAGTTTGAAGATTGATGCAGGCCCCGACAAGCGACGCCCGTTTGGCTATGCAGCGGATGAGGCGATCTTTTCCACCTTCCGCTCTTTGTCCTTATTGGGGCTGGTGCTGTTCGCCATCTCGAACGCGACTAAGAACATCTACAGCTACTACAACGGAATGATGCCTGAACCGCTGATCTTCGGCCCGATGTTCATCTATTTTGCCGCCATTGGGCTGACCTGCGTATTGCTGTGGGCGTTTCACTATTTCACTTGGCGAAAGACCGGGAAGGCCAGTGCAATCCTGCGGCTGGAATCCAAGGCAGCGCTGTTCGACGGCCTGTTCACTGCCGCCGCAGCAATTGGCCTTGGGGCAATCTACCTGTTCCGGGATGGTGCACTTTCGGCGATCGCACCCGTCGGCGACTCGATCATCGTGCTGTTCCTGTGCGTTCTGGCCATCGGATCATATCTGCGCGACTTTCGCGGCGGGCTGGGTGAGCTGGCAAATGCCACCGCCAGCCCCGAACTTCTTGCTGCTGCGCGTCGTGCCTTGCGCCCGGCTATCGCAGAGGACGGTGGCGCACTGCGGGACATGTCCGTAACCAAGCAAGGTCGGACCATTTTGATCACCGTCTACTACAATCCCCTGCGAGCGATTACCGCTGAAGAGGTCGACACCCTGAACCTGCGTATGGTTCGCGATGCGCGCAGGGCAATCGACGGGGCGGATGTCTACCTGATGATCTCGCAATACGCGCGCCGCTGGCCGGATGAGATCAATCCCTATCGCGAGGAGGCCTGAGCGTCAGGTGCCACAGAACGTGGCGTGAACCACTTCGCCCTCAGAGGGCGGGCGTTTCAGATCATCCGCATTGGGCTGATCCTCATAGGGTCGCGCCAGCACAGTGCTCAGCCTTTGGAACGGCGCGTAGTCGCCCTGAACGGCGGACTGTATCATTTGTTCAACCCGGTGATTGCGCGGGATGAAGGCTGGGTTTGCGGCAGCCAATACAGCGGATGAGTCCTGCTCACGCCCCAAACGCATGTTCCACCCTTCGGACCAGGTGTCGTATGCCGTGGGATCGGTGAACTGATCACGTGCGGTATCTCCGCCCAGCGCACGGAAGGTGTTGGTGAAATCCGCCTGGTTCTGCGCCATGCGTGTCAGCAGGTCCGAGATCAGTTCAAGATCGCCCTCTTCCTCGGTCACCAAACCAATCTTGGCGCGGAACCGCTTCAACCAGTTCTCCTGTAGCTGCGCAGGCATAGCGTGTACGATCTCGGTCGCCTCTTCGACGGCGGCGTCCTTGTCGTTCATCTGCTGAATCAGTGCCGTCGCCAGTTGCGCTACGTTCCAAACGGCGATGTCGGGCTGGTTGGAATAGGCATAGCGCCCCATCCGGTCGATCGAACTAAAGACTGTGTTCGGATGATAGCTGTCCATGAACGCGCAGGGCCCATAGTCGATGGTCTCACCCGCGATTGAGCAATTGTCAGTATTCATCACCCCGTGGATGAACCCCACACTCATCCATGCTGCGATCAATTGCGATTGCGCCTCCACCACCACGCGCAGCAGGCCCATCGGACCATCTGCGTCAGGATAGTGGCGGTCTATTGCGTACTCCGTCAGGCGGCGCAGGCTGTCCAGCTGTCCGCGCGCTGCAAAAACCTGAAATGTACCGACACGCAGGTGGCTTTGCGCCACGCGGGTCAGGACCGCGCCGGGCATCGGCCCTTCACGCAGCACGATCTCTCCGGTCTCAACTGCCGCCAGCGCGCGGGTCGTCGGGATGCCCAGCGCATGCATTGCCTCGGACACCACGTATTCCCGCAACACCGGCCCCAGCCATGCCCGGCCATCCCCCTGACGGCTGAATGGGGTCGGTCCGGATCCTTTGAGCTGGATATCCCGGCGGAGACCATCTGTCCCGATCGTTTCGCCCAGCAGGACAGCGCGACCGTCGCCAAGCTGCGGATTATAGTTGCCGAACTGATGTCCCGAATAAAGCTGCGCAATCGGCTCTGCGCCTTCGGGCAGCGTGTTGCCAGCGAAGGCTTCGGCCATCTCCTCTACCTCCCCCGGTGTGATCTTCAATACCTTCGCCAATTCCGAGTTGTATGCGATCAGGCGTGGGGCACGCACAGCAATAGGTGCCTGCCGCGCATAAAAGCTGTTGGGAAGGCGGGCGTAGCTGTTGTCAAACGGGATCGTCAGGGTCATGCGGCAAACATATTCCTTGCGCACACGAATACCATAGCGGATCGCACCTTCCCGTGCATAATCATCGCAAAAGACAAGAGGCCCCATGACCGCACAAGAGATCATCGACCACCTGAAACTGGAACAACACCCCGAGGGTGGCTGGTTTCGCGAAACCTGGCGCGCGGATAGCCCGGGCCGCGCCACCGGCACCTGCATCTATTTCCTGTTGGCCGCAGGCGAAAGCAGCCACTGGCACCGCGTGGACGCGACCGAAATCTGGCTCTACCACGCTGGCGCTCCGCTGATCCTGTCGCTGAGCGCTACGGATGACGGTCCAGCCACCGATCAGATCCTGGGTCCCGACCTTTCAAAGGGCGCACCGCAATTAATCGTGCCCGAAAACCATTGGCAGGCGGCGTGCACCACCGGAGACTATACGTTGGTCAGTTGCACCGTTTCACCCGGGTTCCAGTTTGACGGGTTCGAACTGGCCGCGCCAGGGTTCGACATAGCGCGCGGATGATGCATGGATCACCGCGCCCTCATAGCGTCGCTGCCACCCGAGGCCAAAGATCAGCTACAACGGCGCTCGGATGCAGCAGGTCTGCGGCATCTTTTGGGCTATCTGGTGTTACTGTCCCTCACCAGCGCGGGTATCGCGTGGCAGGTCCCTGTCTGGCCGCTCCTGATCCTCCCACAGGGTGTCTTGTTGGTGTTTCTGTTCACGCTCAGCCATGAATGCACCCATAAGACCCCGTTCAAGACCGGCTGGCTGAACGACGCGGTCGGACATCTTGTTTCAGTCCCGATCGCCCTGCCCTTCACGTGGTTTCGGTATTTTCACCTTGCGCACCACAAATGGACGAACCACCCGGAGAAAGACCCCGAGCTTGGCGGTAAGCCACGACCGCAGGACCGGCTGAGCCTGCTGATCTACCTGTCCGGCCGGCCCTATTGGAAAGGCATGGCACTTGTCCTGTTCCAAAACGCCTTTGGTCGCATCGACGCCCCGTACCTACCTGCGCGCCAACACACCGCCATGCGGGCTGAGGCACGTCTGTTGTTAGTACTCTACGCGGTCGCAGCCCTAAGCCTGCTCTTGTCGCCGCTGCTCTTCTGGCTTTGGATTTTACCCGTTCTGCTGGGGCAGCCATTCCTGCGCCTCTATCTACTGGCGGAACACGGCCTGTGTCCGCGAATCGCCAACATGCTCGAGAACTCACGCACGACGTTCACCAACCGGATCGTGCGTTTTTTGGCCTGGAACATGCCCTACCACGCTGAGCATCACGCCTTTCCGAATGTCCCGTTCCACCAGCTTCCGGCCCTGCATCACTGGACGCGGGCGCATCTGAAATCGACTTCGGACGGATACTCGCAGTTTACAAGTGACTATGTGCGCAGCGTGAAGCGAAGACCAATCAGCTAAGTATTCGTAGATCGGCTGCTTTGAGGACACTTTGACCGATTCTGCTGCGCGCATCAAAGTTTCAGGGTTCTCACTGTAACGTTCCAAGAACAGTCTTTACAATGTGGGCCCATTGTCCGGACCTTTGGCACCACTGTTCAGGCTTTCTCGCGGATTTCGATCAACCAAAAGGCATAACCAGCCAAAAACTTGACAGGAATGACACAGCTTACCCACTATCAATAAGGAGCCTAGGCAAAGGCAAAGTGCTAGTGGTTTTGGGGGATAGAACGAATTGTTTTAGCAATTACAGCGGCTTGTGAACGCTGATCGAAATTTGAGGACCAACATGATTTTATCCAAAGTGCGTGCCGGGTGGCTACGCTTTCAACAAATGTATCGGTTTTCTGATCGGTTCGAACGTTTCGAACTCATCGTTAACACGGCGCATATGTCTCCGATAGAGCGTCATGTGACAATGGCCATGGCGACAAACCGCCATGCGGTGTACGCCATCAGCTATGCGCACTGGCGGGTCAAAAGGATTAACAAAATTCTAGAATTGTATGGCCAAGACTGGTTTGATGGAAAACGCGTATTGGAACTTGGCAGCGGACTGAGCGACATTGGCGCGTTCTTCGCAGACCTTGGAGCCGATGTACTGTGTCTTGAAGGCCGGAATGAAACGGCACAGATGGCCCGGCTCAAGCACCGAAGAGTTCCGAATTTAAAGGTCGAAGTATTTGATTTAGAGCAGGATTTCACCAACTTCGGCAAGTTTGACATGATCATTCATTTTGGCCTGTTGTACCACATCCCACAGGTCGAGGAGCATCTGGCACAGTGTTTTTCAATGACGCGCGAAGTCGTACTAGAAACCGTGGTTTGTGACAGTGATGACCCTATGCGAATTGAGCTGGTACCGGAGGAAAAGGACGTCATCGAAGAGGCCATGCATGGAATGGGTAGCCGTCCGTCGGCTGCCTTCGTCGAACGTATTGCCCGGGAAAACAAGTTCGAACCAACAATGATCGCGACACAGGACCTGAATGTGGGCGATCAGTTCGTATACGACTGGAAATCGAAAAACGATGGCGACCTCGGCGGTTGGAGGAACAGAAGGTTCTGGCGAATGTCATCGGAGGCTGAAGGGTGAATTTGGACATCGTCAGGGAGTTTCCGTCGAATTGTCCGAGGTATTCTGAATATCTACAAATCTGCTTCGCGATACTGGGTTTCAAGAAGAGTGCAAATTGACGCCTTTGGAACGGTTAGACCTCTTATTGGCACCGGCAGCTTCGTCCGCAAAGCGGCCTTTAGGCGAAACACTGTTAGCCCTCAGCCCCATTCGCAACCGAACTCACAACCCCACCACCAACCAGCGCCTTCACACCCGTTGTTCCCGGACACGAGGTCGGCAGCCTGCGAGCGACGCGTGCCGCCAGATAGGCGAAGGCCTGCGCCTCAAGCATATCTCCGTCCAGACCCACGGCCTCGACCGGTTCGACCGGGCAGTCCAATGCAACGCGCAGCATCTCCATCAATACCGGGTTGTGTCTACCGCCGCCGGTGACCAACAGACGCGAGGGCGGCTTGGGGCAGTGTTCCATCCCCTGCACCACGCCTGCTGCACACATGCCAGTAAGCGTGGCAACCGCGTCCGCATCGCTAAGCTCCTGCACCAGTTTGATCATCTCGGAAAAATCGTTCCGATCCAGTGATTTCGGCGGCATACGTGTGAAATAAGGTTCGGACAGAAACAGCTCGAGCGCGCCTGTCTCGACAGTGCCTCCGCGCGCAACAGCCCCGTCGCGGTCCATCGGCAGGCCCAGACGCGCCTGCATCAGATCGTCAACCGGTGCATTCGCGGGACCAGTGTCAAACGCCAGCAACGCGCCCGGGGCTTCAGGGCCATTGTAACTGGGGTCCACATAGGTCAGGTTCCCGACACCGCCAAGGTTCAGAAAGCACAGCGGTTGGGTTGCTTCGATCCACTTGGCGCAAGCAAAGTGAAAGAAGGGCGCCAGCGGAGCGCCTTCGCCTCCCATCGCCACATCATCGCTGCGGAAATCCCAGACAACCGGCACACCCAACGCCTGAGCCAGCCCTTTACCATCGCCCACCTGCAACGTCCCGCGCCCGCTCGGTTCATGCGCAAGAGTTTGGCCGTGCACACCGATCAGGTCGACCTCATCGAATTCAGACAGCGCCTCGGCATGGGCCAAGGTGACAAGCTCGGCCGCGGCATCCACGTCAGGTCCGTGCCATTGCCCAAGAGCGGCGCGCAGAACAGCGCGCTCGTCGTCGGAGTAGGCACGATACCCACTTGGACCAAAGCCGAGAATCCGGTGCCCGTCCGTTTCGACGACCGCAGCATCCACCCCATCCATCGAGGTGCCGGACATCGCGCCCAAAACCCTGATCGCACCTGTTCGTTTGATGGCCAGCCCCACGCTGATCTCTCCTGCCGAATTCTGTTTGTACCGTCATGGTTGATCGGCACAGCCCGTTTAACCTGCCCGTTCAGCTAATCCCAAGGCAAGCCAGATCACACAAGGGTCGCGCTTTTTCCCGACAATTTGGTATAAGGAACACAAATCAGTTTTAGGTACATATGGCAGACACCTACTCGCAGAAACAACCATCCGAAGGCCGGAACTATTTTCTGATCTTCTGGTCCGGCGCTCTGGCCACGATCGGAGGGCAGTTGATCAACCCAAATCTGGTGCTTCCGTTCCTGTATCTGGCTTTGGGCGCGCCAATTTTTTTTGCAGGAATGCTTTTGCCCTTTGTCACCGGATCGCGCCTGGTTGCCGAGATCTTTGTTGCACCCTTCGTTAACCGGGCAACCCGCGCCAAGCTGGCCGTCTATGCGCCTAACCTGTTGACAGCCGCGGTACTGGCGGCACTGGCCCTGTTTTCAACAAAACTGCCCAGCGTGATGATCGTGCTGCTGTTCCTGACCACTGCGATGGTCCTGGGATTGTGCCAGGGGATCACCAGCCTTGGAACCAGCCAGATCTACGGCATCTCTGTCCCCGAAGCGAAACGGAACCGGATGGTGTTTGCGCAGGCCACTATCTCGGGCATTTTGGCCATCATCGTCGTTCTGATCACGCGCGACCTGCTGTCCGGGGACCAACCGATGCAGCGCCACATCGTCGTCCTGTGGTGCGGCGTGATCGCTATGTTCGCCGCAGGTGTTGCCTTTGCAGGGGTGCGACTGCTTGAGGATGAACAGCGCGTCCCTTTGCCAGAGCCGAAGAAAAAACCCAAACCCCTGGCCGAGTTGGCGACCGGATTCAAAACCGGCATGGCTTATCCGTGGTATCGCAAGTTTCTTTCGGCCCGACTGATCTTTGTGTCGGTCGAGCTGGCGATGCCCTTCTACACGATCCATGCTGCGACGCTGCATATGGGGACCAAGCATTCGCTCAGCTATTTTGTCATAGGGGCCAGCCTTGGGATGGTGATCGGCTCGCTTTTGTGGGGATGGCTCAGCGATCGTGTCTCGGTCAAACCTGTGATGTGGCTGGGGTGCCTGATCGCCGCAATCTCGGCCCTGATGGCGCTTGGCTTTACGTTCCTCGGCTACGCTCAGAACGTCTGGGTCTACGCGCTGGTGATCCTGCTACTATCACTGGGCGGGAATGGAGTGACCTATGGGCGCTACCTGTATCTCATTCAGATGAGCGTTGAAAAAGAGCGTCCCTACCTGGTTGCGCTGGGGGATGTCAGCGCTGGCCTCGTTGGAATTGTCTTTGCTGTGATCCTTGGCGCAGTCGCACATTTGCATGATCCAATCACACCGATTGTTGTCCTTGTGGTGTTGAACACCATCGCAATGCTCTATGCCTTCCGCCTGCCCCCGGTCAAAAGCTGACACAGCCCGCGTTTTCTTGGAAATGGTGGCTTTTCCTTGCCTGACGCGCCGCCTATACAGTGCCCCGCAACATAAACCCAAAGGGCACGATATGACCTACCACCCCAAATCGGATTTCATCGCCACGATGATCGAGCGCGGCTTTCTCGCCGACTGCACCGATTATCAGGGCCTTGACGAGGCGCTGATCAGTGGGTGCAAACCAGCCTATATCGGCTTTGATGCGACGGCCAAGTCGTTGCATGTGGGCAGCCTGATCCAGATCATGATGCTGCGCTGGTTCCAGAAAACCGGTCACCAACCGATCACCCTGATGGGCGGCGGCACCACCAAGGTGGGCGACCCGTCGTTCCGCGCGGATGAACGCCCCCTGCTAGGCCCCGAACAGATCGACGAGAACATTGCGGGCATCAAAAAGGTGTTCTCGGCCTATATCGACTATGACAGCGATGCCGAAAACAAGGCTTTGATGCTGAACAATGCCGAATGGCTGGATGGCCTGAACTACCTGGATTTCTTGCGCGACATCGGGCGGCATTTCTCGGTCAACCGGATGCTGGCGTTTGAATCGGTGAAATCGCGTCTGGATCGTGAGCAATCGCTGTCTTTCCTCGAATTCAACTACATGATCCTGCAGGCCTATGACTTCCTCGAGCTGAACCGCCGTTATGGCTGCGTTCTGCAGATGGGCGGTTCTGACCAATGGGGCAATATTGTCAACGGTATCGACCTGACGCGTCGCGTGCTGGATCACGAGATCTACGGCCTGACTTCGCCGCTTCTGACCACCAGTGATGGCAAGAAGATGGGGAAATCTCAGGACGGTGCCGTTTGGCTGAACGCCGAGATGCGCTCGCCTTACGAATTCTGGCAGTTCTGGCGGAATACGACAGATGCGGATGTTGGCCGTTTCCTGAAGCTCTACACCGAAATGCCGGTGGATGAGTGTGACCGGCTGGGCGCGCTGCAAGGCTCTGAGATCAACGAGGCCAAAATCCGCCTCGCCAACGAGGTTACCGCCCTGCTGCACGGTGCTGAGGCTGCGGCCAACGCCGAGGCCACGGCCCGTGAAGTGTTCGAAAAAGGCGGTGTTGGGGATGATCTTCCGACCCTGACCCTCAGCGCGGATGAGCTGGGCGACGGCATGTCCATCGTGCAGGTTATCGTAAAATCGGGTCTGGCAAAGTCAGGCAAAGAGGCCAAGCGCCTGATCGCGGAAAACGGTGCCAAGCTGGACGACGCGCCTTTGACCGATGCCGGGCTAATGATCGACGCAGGGGCGCTGTCTTCCCCAATCAAGCTGAGCGCAGGTAAGAAGCGCCATGCGCTGGTTCAACTAGGCTAGCCACTCAATAGTTCAGACAAAACAAAGGCCACCCGGTTGGGTGGCCTTTTTCCTTTGGCTGGCGCCATAACGCCCGTTTTTAGCGCTCTTCCTTACCGCCGCCATTGCTGCCGCCGTTGCCAGAGCCACCACCGCCGTGACCTTGGCCGTTATTGCTGCCGCCGTTGCCGGTTCCGGGGCCAGAACCGCCGTTGTTTCCGCCGCCGTTACCGGAGTTACCAGCGTTGCCGTTCCCGTTTCCGGGCCCGCCGTTGCTGCCACCATTTCCGTTGCCGCCGCCGTGGCCACCGCCGTTGCTGCCACCGTTGCCAGAGCCGCCGCCGCCGTTGCCAGAGCCGCCGCCCTGACCATTATTGCCACCACCGTTTCCAGTTCCGGGTCCGGATCCGCCGTTGTTGCCACCGCCGTTACCCGGGTTGCCGGCGTTGCCGTTGCCATTGCCGGGGCCATTGCCGCCGCCGTTGCCACCGCCATTGCCGCCGCCATTACCGCCGCCGCTGCCGCCGCCATTACCGCCGCCGTTGCCGCCGCCGTCTCCTCCGCCGCCGCCGCCACTATCTCCGCCGCCGCCGTTGCCGCCGCCGCCGTTGTCG
>NZ_QOCF01000020.1 GCF_003318255.1 Ruegeria sp. A3M17 | reverse complement strand
AAATCCCCGACGACGGACAGTCCGCCGACATCAATCCTAACAATTCAGATCCATCAGGGTTACGAATAACATAGTCCAAGGAGCCATTTCGCGGCGCAACTCGGACGTAAAGAAACTGTTCGTTCTTTGCACCGAGAACATATTGCTGCGACGCTCCGGGCGCGAGTTCACCAACTAGTTCGGCGCCGGTGGAATCAGCATCGAATTTGACACGTTGGCTACCGGTAGAACCGGCGGCGCCTGCCACTGCTCCACCGCCATCATCCATCGCTTCGACAACCGACATCTCGCCGATGCTTCCATCCTTGTACGCGATGCAGCGCCAAAGCGTTCCGCCTGCGTCACGTAGCATGACGAGCGTACCCGCCTCTGAGAATTCTGAGCTTTCAATCGTACCTGATTGACCGTCTGGTCCTCCAACCTGCCGCAATTGGTCGATACACGCGTCATCGGCTTCTGACATTGCAAAAGCAGCAGTGCCCGCGATTGCGAACATGGGTGTGAGGAGTTTGAGTAAAACGAGTTTCATCAGATGGTTCCCTGTTGGCTTGTCCTTACAGTTTTGTTCCGTACAAAGCGGAACCTCACTTTGCTTCTCGTAACTTTGACAGAAATTCATCGCATGCCTGTGCGCTGCCGACGATCTCATCTGTCGTTTCAATTCCTTGCAGAGATGCCATCTCGGAATTTACGCGATTGAGGATTTGATCCGCTTGCTCGGCGGTGATCAGGTTCTCGGCTTGTGCTCCTTTCAATGTGGTGCAAACACCGGCGGACAAGCCTGTCGCAACGCCGACCCCCATTGCGGCCCCGCCACCCAAGGTCATCGCTCCAACCACGCCGAGGACGAGCCCGATCACAATTCCCAAGATTACTTTTCCCATGTTTTCCTCCTTTTGGGTGAGAAAGAGCTCCGCCTTCTCTTCTGGCGCAAACTGCGTACCCATCTGCAAATCAAGACCAGCGCTAACAGGTTGAGCACCGGAACAATCGCCGCGAACCACGGTTTGGCTGACTCTGAGACCAAATCCACTAGAATTATCCAAGGCAGTCCCAACGGCAAAAGGAACACCCCGGACAAGGGGTCTCGTTCCTGTCCCAGCCAGCCGAATGTGCCGGTCAAGAATGCAATCAACGCCAACAGGTACAGGATCGAGAATACGATGATGGTGGTTCTACAAACCAAGTCGAACCTCAGCAGATCAAGCCAGTGCTGCGCAGCCATTATTGGCCACGCATCAGACTGCTCACAATGCGCCTTCGTCGCCCAGGAACTCGATACCAGCTGTGGCGCCATCAGAGTAAGCAATACAATTCCAAGGAGCGCGATCCTCACCAACACCGACAGTGACTTGTGTTCCGGCCTCGCTAAACGCGGATGAGAGCACAACGACTTGCGAATTGTTCGTCGTGTTGGCTACATCTCGCAAACACGCTTGCTGAGCCGGCGTGAGTTCGGCGGACGCGCTTGATGTACTCGTATCGTCGCAGGCCGCAAGCAGTGCGAAACAAGTTGCGCCCGCAATCATCACCATCTTGTTGGTCATTTTCTTCTCCCTCTGGTTCCCTTAAAATTTGTAAAATTGGATGCACTAGTTTGAAGCTCTCGCGTCTGGGCAGCCAATAGAACATACCTCGATCCTGTGACTGCCTTTCCTAAAACTTGCCGCGGGGGGCTTGGCGGGCAGAGCACTATTACGTTGACTGCCAAGACCTCCAACAACGTGGGATGGCCGAATGAAATCACTGGCAAAAGCTAGAGCAAACTCTGGAAAGAGGGCGAGTACATTAAGTCTAAGCATCGCACCCTCCCAACGACTGATCCGTGTAAAGTGCCTTCCGGCTGCCAGCACTCACTCCAGCGGCCGGAAGGGCTCGGCGAAGCGAGCAGCAACGACAACAACGGAGGTAAAATGAAAGTTGCATCGAATTCGCATGTTTGAATCTAATTTTTTATAAATCAACATTTTTTCCGCGCGCAAACTTCGCTACCTTTTCATAGGATAGTTTTTTGGCGTTCAAACACAAAAGGAAGGTGGGAAAACCCAGAAGGGCAAGTCTGTTCTATTAGGTGGCGAGGCGTTCTGAGGCCGCACAGAAACTTAGAAAGGGTTGAAAATGGGGTTTGTGGAAGCAGTTAAAACGTGTTTCTCAAAATATTTCCAGTTCTCCGGTCGGGCTATACGCTCAGAATACTGGTGGTTCTTCTTGTTCGTGGTTCTCGCGAGCGCTGCTTTAGCTGTGCTGGATACTATCATATTCGGGACCAACCCAGAAACTGGGCAAGGATCTCGGGTTCTGTCCTCTGTTTTCCAACTGGCTGTTCTCATACCCATGCTGGCCGCCGGTTGGCGGAGGCTGCATGATACAGGACGACCTGGCTGGTATTTGCTGCTGCCGATGGCGCTCAGCATTACCACGCTCTTTGTTATGCTGGGTGGGGTGGCGTTCTTCTCGGTATTGGGGCAAGGGACGGAAAACCCCGATGCATTACGAGGTCCCGCGGCAGTCCTGGGCGTGACCGGTATTTTTGTTGTCTCAATTCTTCAATTGGTTCTGTCCATCCTGATGATCTGGTGGCTGACACGACCTTCCCAAGAAGGCGCAAACGAATACGGCGCACCTGTTTCCTAACCTGGTTGCCTGGGCGGCGGGCCGAAAACTCTGCTGAATGAAAATGCGAACCGCAACACCGTGGAGAGAGAAAATGAGTTTCAGGCCGATTTCCGTTGGAGCGTTGATGATGGCAATGGCAACCACAGCATCGGCGGAGTGGTCGTTCAGTTCCGGGCCCAATCCCAATGCATTTTTTCAGACCGGAAATATGACGCTAGAGCTTCAGTGTAACCGTATCCGCTTTGCTCCAGCTGGATATGAGGACAGCCAGGACATTGCAGAGAAGCAAGGGCTTTCCATTCGTTTTTTGACGAACGGCACCACCGAGGTTGGGGCATTTCAGGTTGGCGCTGAAAACGCTGCTTTGCAGATCGTTGACAATTATCCCGTCGAGATCAGTTTCAATAGTCAGCAGGACTATGGTTTTGTACTGGACCAGCTTGCGGCCAATGCATCGGTTAATCTGTCGATGATTGATCAAGATGTCAGCTACGGAATCTTTGACTTGAAGGGTTCCGGCACGGCAATTCGGTCCCTTCGTTCCGCCTGCGATTCAGGTGCTAGCCAGGGGGGTTCCTACGAAGCACCCGAAGGCATTGTCTATTGTGGTGGCGGAGCGATAAAACGCCAGATCGAATATGTAATTCTGGACAATCCAGAGGGGGAGTGGGACGCGCGAGTAACGGTCAACGGCGAGTCGATCAGAGCCATGACGGCCTACAGTTACTTCGGAAACTCTGTGCCGCCCGCCGGATTTATCGTCGCCCTGCTTGGGGAGGACAGGTCCGAGTTTCTGATTTTTCGCGAAGGCTCGGCAAACTGGCTGGAATATGGGGACTACAGGTATGATCAATGCAATTGATACCTCCTTCCAACCAGCTTCCCAAATAGCGCGTCAGATGAAATGTTTGGTCGCCGGGATTGTGCTTGCTTCGGGCCTTGTTTGGACCTCACCGGCTGTTGCGGCTGATGTTTCGCAACTCCCGCCCGGTTTGCAGGCGAAGGTTGATCTGGCGGCACGAGCCTGCGCGTCGTTCAACGACGGTCAGTTTGACTTAGATTGGGGTGCGGTTGAGAGGGTCGATCTCGACGGAGATCTACAACGCGACTGGGTTCTGAATGAGTCGGGTTTCGCGTGTTCGAGCGCTGCATCACTTTACTGCGGTACTGGCGGATGCATGTCGCACTTTTGGGTTAGTGAAGAGGTGCACTCCTTGCTTAACCAAGGCTGGACGGTCGTTGATTTTGGCCGTCAACGCGTTGTTGTGGCAGATATTCATGGATCCAATTGCGATGGAATAAACCCAACGCCTTGCGCAACAGCCAGTGTTTGGGATGCGGAAGCTAAGACGTGGCGCTCGTCTGCTGGCGATTGGGAGTAAACTGCAATTGGGCACCGCAGATAAGCCTGAGAGCCTGTTTGTTCGATGGGTTCTCTGTAGCATGCAAAGTTATGGGCAAATCGTGCAAAGTTATGCGCAAATACCGCGCAGAGTTATAGGCGAACTTCCAAGATTTTCTTTAATGAAATCAACGTCGGAAATGCAGCGTTATGAGCTCTCCTACAGCTTATTGTAGGTGCGCCCAAAGCTTTGCATTTCGCCTAAAGATTTGCATCTTTGGCCCAAAACCTTGGGCGCAATAGCCACCCACTGAATTTCGAATTCAAAGTTAATTTCGCACAGTGCAAATTTTGGTTGGCCCCATGCCTTGGTCGTGGGCCCCGTGAAGCTTTACGACTGCCGCTTCCAGCCCAAACCGGACATACCCAACCAAATCTTGGAAATCCCAATAAGCGGGACTTAGTGAGCTTTCGCTGCGTCTGCGTCAATGACCGCGTCAGTGTAAATTGAAAAGCTTCAATGCAAGGATTACTCTGATAGGCATGCCAGACACGCAAACACCTGCCGGTCGCCGCCCGAAGAACGAAGCCACGTTGAAACATACCGATCTACTCGGTGGGTTCGACTATCTCCGTGCAGATTACACCAAGCAGACATTCCCCCGGCACTCTCACGAGGAGTATCTTGTGGGCGCAATCGAAGATGGTGCTCACGATGTTTGGTGCAAGGGCGAATGGTGGCATGCTTCCAAAGATGTCGTGGCAACGTTTTCGCCGGATGAGGCTCATCATGGCGGCCTTGGCGACGCGGACGCTTGGCGTCAAACCATCTTCTATTTTCCTCAGGATATTGTGTGCGAGGCCATGGATTGTGCAGACAGCACATATTCCTTTCACCAACCCTTCAAACACTCGCCTGCCATTGCGGAGCGGTTGATCAACCTGAGGACTCTGCTGGAAACCGGTTCCGACCGCCTACTACTGGAGCAGGAAGTATTGCAGACGGTTGGTCAGATTTTTGAAACGCTTTCTGACGCGAAGCCCGAAGAGCGTGCGGTTGGTAGCAAAGAGTTGGGCCAGGTCCGCGACTACATCCACGACAACATTCAAGGCACGTTCGATATTTCAACCTTGGCCGACCTGTCCGGCTTCACGAAACGCCAATTCATGTCACGATTTCAGAAGCGGTTTCATATGGCACCATATCAATATGTAATGCTGGCGCGTGTGCGTCGTGCCCGGGATATGCTGCAGAGAGGTGCCAGTATCACTGACGCGGCATTTGAGGCAGGATTTTCCGATCAAAGCCATCTTACTCGCAATTTCCGCGCCATTTATGGCGTCACCCCCGCGCGCTATCTGCAACAAGAGATGTAAAATCGTTCTATATTCGCTAAGTATTCGTCCCTATGTCTGCATCCAAGATACATGGAGACCACGATGAAGTTCAGCTTTCTGGATGATTATAGTGAAGGGGCACACCCCCGGATACTGGCAGCCCTGACCGAAACAAACATGGTCCAGCAGACGGCCTATGGTGACGACGCTTACTCGCTAGAGGCTCGGAAACTGCTTCATCAGCATATGGGCGAAGTAAACCCGGACATCTGGTTCGTTGCCAGCGGAACCCTTGCCAATATTCTGGCCATCTCCAGTGCGCTCAGATCGCATGAAGCTGTGATTGCACCCGCTTCCGGGCACATTGTCGTGCGCGAAACTGGTGCGATTGAAGCGACAGGTCACAAAATTATAACGGTTCCACCCGTCAAAGGCAAACTTACCCCTGACAGCATCCTTGCGGCGCTCGAAGCAAATGCACACTTCCCGCACATGGCCAAACCGCGTCTTGTCTACATCTCAAATGCCACCGAAGTGGGAACGCTCTACACAAAGGCCGAACTTGAGGCCATATCGGCCCTGTGTCGGGAACGTGGATTGCTATTGTTGCTCGATGGGGCGCGATTGGGGGCCGCCCTATCGGCGAACAAGAATGACCTGACACTCCACGACATTGCGGAGCTGACGGACATCTTCTGGGTCGGAGGGACCAAAGTTGGTGCGTTGCTGGGGGAAGCCATTGTCATTCCCAATCCAAATCTGCGCGAGGATTTCGCCTTTCACATCAAGCAGCGCGGTGCCTTGTTGGCAAAGGGTCGTATTCTGGGCCTTCAGTTCCGTGAATTATTCAGCGACGGACTATATTTCGATCTCGCACGTCACGCTAACACGATGGCGGAACGGCTGTCTGATGGGATCGCCAAAGCCGGGTTCAAGTTTGTCGCTGAGACTGAAACCAACCAGTTGTTCCCGATCCTTCCCAATGACCTGATTGCCCAACTTAAAGAGCGGTTCGATTTCTACGTTTGGGAACCGTATGACGCTGACAACTCGGTTACACGGCTGGTTACTTCCTGGGCAACCGAAGAAGAACACGTGGACGCATTCCTTGCAGAGGTAAGCAAATCAGATCGAAATACCGCGTAGGTTTGGCTGGGCTTCGGAAAGAAAACACACCAACAAAATTCGGCATCGATCACTAAGGGCTCTCCGCCAGCCTTCGCCGCGCCGAACTCGAACGGTTGATCTCAATTCGCCCGCCATTCGCGGCGACGACCACAAACGGGAAAGATGCGGGACAAATCGGACATTTGTGATCTTGGAGCCAATGTCTGCTAGGTGCGGTAAGGGTCATCGGCGAGTGGTGCGTCATCCTCCAGATATCGCGGCCCAGAGCCGTTGGCACCAATCTTGTCGTCGGGATTGACCAGCTTGCAAGTGTCCATCGACAGACACCCGCAACCGATGCAACCCGCCATCCCATCTCTCAATCTCTTTAGACGCGCGATGCGGTCGTCCAGCTCATCGGTCCAGCGGGTGGAGAGCATTTCCCAGTGTTTAACGGTGACCTTCGCCTCTGGTGGCAAGAAGTCCATCGCGTCTGCAATTTCCCGCAGAGGGATACCCGCCCTCTGAGCCACTTGGATAATCGCGATCTTACGCAGGACCGTTGGAGAGTAGCGCCGATGATTGGCATCGTTGCGCTCTGACGCGATCAAACCTTTGCGTTCATAGAAGTGCACTGCGGACACCGCGATACCACTGCGCTCAGCCACTTCACCAACCGTCAAACCACCACGCCTCTTCATCTCAATACCCCCGTCATCAACTGCTTGACCTCAACTAAAGTTGAGGAAGTAACAACGCAAGTGCAAGCTCGAATCATTGGGCGGAAGTTAACGGAGTTTTAAATGTCAAAGCAGAAGCCAGCCTACCTTGTGGCCAGTTCATTTATGCCGGAAGGCCATGGCGCACTTGATCCCTATGGTCATGCTACACACCCCATTATGGAAAAATGGGGTGGAGAGCTGATCGTCGCGGGTGAGACGGGGCAGTTTATGGATCACTTTGAAGGTGAATGGAAAGATGATGCCCGGTTTACCCTCTTTCGGTTTCCGTCGATGGAGGCCTTGCAGGGTTTTTGGAACTCTGAGGAATATCAGGCGATCAAACATCTCAGAACCGATGTAATTCCGCCGAATTTCACATTTGCTGTAGAAGGGTTCGACGCCGAAGAATGGGCCGAACAGAACCCCGACCACGCCTACGTGCAAACCGACTGATCAGACCTCGATAGCTGCGGAGACGACCTATGACAGCAACAGTTGAACACACAATTGAGGCCCGATGGAGCGATATACTGCGGGGAGAATTCTCGGCCGTTTCCGCAGTTCTCGCAGCCGGGATAGCCTTGCATGCGGTAAATATCACACTCTCCGCCACGATGCTCCCCTCCATAGTGGCCGAAATTGGCGGGCAAAATCTTTATGCCTGGAACGCGACCCTGGCTACGCTTGCGGCAATCCTCAGCGCTGCCATTACCGGAAGTCTTTTGCGACGTACCGGGCCCCGTCTGGGCTTTGGGCTGTCCAGCGTTGTCTTTGCGCTTGGCAGTTTGCTGGCGGCACTGGCGATGACCATGCCGGTTTTGCTAGTGGGGCGAGTCATTCAGGGTGCGGGCGGTGGCATGTTGTTCACGCTGTGCTACTCGATGATCGTGGTGGTCTATCCCGAGCGCCTTTGGTCAAGGGCAATGGCGCTGCTGTCCGGCACTTGGGGGATCACCATGCTGTTCGGGCCAGCTGTCGGTGGCATCTTCGCTGAGCTTGGCATGTGGCGTATGGGCTTCGGGATCATGCTGCCGGTCACAGCGCTGTTCGTGGCATTGACGCTAAGATTACTCCCGCGTGTCAAAAGAGATCGCAGGCCGTCCGAGCCGATTGCATTTAGGCAGTTGGCTCTGTTGGCGGGGTCGGTGTTGGCGATTTCATTTGGTAGTGTTGCGCCGTCGGCGGTCTGGGCCGTTGTCGCGGTCTTAGTGTCAATCGTACTGATGCTTACCCTGATGCGCCGTGAAAAAACAAACCGCATAAGGCTGTTCCCGCGTGGAGCGACCGTACCGGGGGCACCGCTCTTTCTTTCAATATCGGTGATGGCTCTTCTGATCTTCTGCATCAATGCTGAATTCTTCATGCCGTTCTTCTTGCAACGTCTGCATGGGCTCAGCCCCCTGATGGCAGGCTACGTGGCGGCCCTGGTCTCAATCGGGTGGGCCATGTCCGAGGTCTATTCGGCGCGGTTCACGGGTCGCAAAATGCATCTCGCCGTTCTGTCAGGACCTCCTCTGATGATGGTTGCCTGCATTGTGCTTGGCGTTACCACACCAATGTTCGGCAGCGCAGGTTCAGCCATGACGACGGTACTGTCTTTTGCTCTGATCCTATTGGGTATTGGCATTGGTGTCGGGTGGCCGCATCTCAACACATTCATTCTGCAATTCACTGATACGGATGAACGCGATATGGCGGCATCTGCCCTCTCTACCGTTCAGATGTTTGCCGTGGCGTTTGGTACAGCCGTAGCTGGCTTGGTAGGCAATTTCACCGGGTTCAATGAGACCGAGAATCTGTCAGGTATAGCCAATTCCGCCATTTGGCTGTTCGTCACGTTTGGTCTGGTTGCCGCTTTGGCAATTCTTGCGAGCCGCGCCCTGATCAATAGTCAGAAAGGGTAACACCATGAAGCAGCTGTTTTCGGATCTTTGGCAAACGCCCCTCGAACTTCGCTTTGGAACGCTGAAGTCCCATGCCTATCTTCTTGAGCATTCGGAGGGTCGGGACATGATATATGTCGCAGAGCATCTTCCTTCCTTGGATGCGATCAAAGCATCCGGAAGGACGGATCATCTGTATCTCAGCCATAATCACGAGATCACAGATGGGCTCCTTCGCGCCAAAGCAGCCCTTGGCGTACCGCTGATCGGTCATCGGGAGATGCGAAAGTACTTCCCTAAAGATCTAACATTGGACGGGACTATTGAAACGGACAACTCCGAGGAACTCGGTGTCGGGCTGGAAGCGATCTACACGCCTGGGCACACCGACAACAACGTCTGCCACCGAACATCTTTGATCAATTAGGTGCAGAAAAACGTTTGGCTTTTGGCTTCCAGAGAGTTGTATCTGTATTCGAACAGGAACATTGGTCGTGTTCGGAAGAGCTATTGTCGGCTATTCACAGCGCTTTTCAAGACTATAGTTCGAAGGAAGAACGTTTGGATGACTTGACAATGATTGCTTTTCGCACTGCCTGAAATGCAGATTGAGGTGTGTTTGAGAGGTGCGACGCCCTCTGCTTATCCGAAAACGTTGATATCTACTCCAGTACTAACTAAGGCTTTGTTAGACGTTATGAAAACTGAGGTGACGTCGATTTTTCCTCGCTGAACAATCGCTACAATGGATTGACCGTTCTGCAGTGCGCTTCGGTGACATAGTGCGGCCGCGGGATCGTCGAGATCGTCATACTGAACCTGAATGGCCGCTTTTTGAGTTTCCCATGAATGGCATTGCGACTGCTAAGAACGGCAGCTTCCCGTCCCGCGTGTTGCTGTGGCATGTCTGCTTTGGGCTGCGACCAATCAATCGAACCGATTGCAGAGAATGGCACCTCAGAGCCCCAACTACGACATTCAAACAAAAATCCAACTCTCGACCGGTACTGGAACAGCGGACATATTGGTTTCGTTGAGACTCGACTGTGGATTTCGGTGCGCGTCTACTTTTTCTAAGTGCGGAGTAAATCACGGATAACTCTGGCGAGCGCTATGGCAACCGATTTCAATGAATCGGGGTCAAATTGTATGCCGTCAATTGCTCCGGGACAGACCACCTCATTAAGTTCATAGCACTGCGCACCGAACGCGCTGGCAACTGTCGGGTATGTCTCGCGAAGCCGTTGAAGGCCTGCTCGGCTATGATCTGGGTCGAACATTGGTTCCTACCACGTGCCGCTGACCTCGCCCATTTCTGGCGGAACGAGCACAAGAGTAGATGGGGCTTTTCCATCTGGGCCGAAATTCGATTTGGAGACAACCTCCAAAAGGCGGCTTAGACCACGGGCAATCTCGTCGCCATTCACGCCAAAGCGGGTCTTAACGTCATTCGATCCCAGAAGAATTATGACAAGATCAAGTGGCATGTTCGATTTAAGAGCGATTGGCAACTGAGCGAGGCCGCTCATGTCGCCCATAACAGGGTCGTCGAAAACCGTTGTTCGACCGTTCAATCCGTTTTCAACCACGTGGTACGATGAACCTAGCTCGGCTTGAAGCAGCCTGGTCCATCGCTTTGTGAATCCGTAACGAACAAGGTTTGCTCCGCCGCGCGGATCGAATCCCCAAGTCAATGAATCACCGAAACACAACACAGTTTTCGGGTTGGCGGTCTGCTTACTATGCGTTTCCTCTAGTGCCATTGTTCGCTCCTGCTTGGATGAAATGACGATACTCTTGAGACAGATAGGGCCTCAACCATAGTAGTAAGGCACAGCAGGTCGAGCAGTGAAACCGCTTTAGAGTACTTGCAGACTTAGCCGTTGAAAACGGCATAGTCTGTAATGGCAGCTTCGTCCGCGGATCACCAACGCGAGGGCGGTGCAGCGAATTAAAGTACGATCCTAGACCCGTTGTTCCTGTCATGTGCAGCTAAGGTCCTTGGAAATCCCAATCCTACAAATTCCGCCACGGTGGCGACTGAAAGCGGATAAACTAAGCAGACATTGACGTCATTCTCAGCTATCCAATCCAAACCATCAACATGGTGCCACCCTGAAGAAGTGCGGCCCGCCGGACTAACTCCGGCATTGGGTGGAATCCCCTGTTGGTAAGTGTCTAAAGCGCTTCGATCTCACAGACATATGCGCGCAAAGGAACTGATCCACTTACAGGGTCCACCGCATCCTGACCAATCATCTGATTGAAATTCGCTGTGTTTTCTCCCAGTACGTCATAGCCTGGTGCGTCAAGTTCAGGGCAAGCTTGCCACCATCCGTGCTGACCACAGATCACCTTCGGATCAAGGCTCTTGTCCAGCCGTGCCCGGGCGCGGGCGTGTCCCTTTGGTGTTATTATACGTACCCAATCTCCAGCGCTGATGTTTCGCGCTTCAGCAGCTTCTGGATGCATGTCGACTTGAGGCTCCGGTGCACGGCGACGCAGGCTTGGCAATCCGCGATGCTGGCTCTCGCAATAGAGTGAATCTTTGGTGCAGGTCAGGATCAATGGGTATCTCGCCGCCAGTTTCGGCTGCGCACTATGCCCTACCTGTGGTTCCTCATAGTCAGGTAATGGCGGATATCCGTGATCCATCAAGGTTTCAGAATAGAATTCTACTTTACCCGAAGGAGTATTAAATCCGCGTGGCACACCGTCTTTGACGGCTTGATACTTTTGATAGGTCGTCTGCAATGGGACACGAATGCCTTCAGGAGTTGCGCGCAAAGCTTCTGGTGTCAATCCGCTAGGTAACAGTTGGTGGCGGTAGGCAGCATCGACATCCCCGTCCCAGAACAGATCTTCCAACCCAAGCTGGCAGGCCAGGTCAAAAACAATCTGGATGTCCGACCGTGCCTCGCCTCGTGCCTCGACCAGCTGCTGGCGTAACTGAACAAGTGAACATGCGTCCTCGCTTACCTCAAATCCGATCTTCAACCCTTCGGACTCGAAGGGGCTGGTCGTAGGCAGCACGATATCAGCGAGCTCGGCACTGGGGTTCATGAACAAATCGATATGGACATTGAATTCCAGCGCCTTTAGCGCCTCGTAACCACGCGCGCCGTCTGCATGGGCCAGCAGCAGGTTCGAGCCAAAGTTGATCATCGCTCGTACTTTGTAGGGTTTCTCGTCCAGAATGGCGTCGTAGGCATCGGCCGAGGCGACAAAATCATACTTTGCCGGGCCAAGCGGCCTCTTGACCCGTCCTAAAGTCTTTTCCCGTTGCGCCGCCGACAGGAACTCGTCCCCTTGGATATTGTTTGTCGGAACGGCGGGGAATTCTACATTGCCCCCTTTGGTGTCGTAGTTGCCGGTCAACGCGTACAACAGCCCAATGGACCGCGCGCTCTGGGTCGCATTGGATTGCTGCTCAAGTCCTGACCAGGCCATGTAGGCAACAGGTCGCGATTGCCACATCATCTTCGCCGTGCGCGTGATATCCGATGCGGCGACGCCCGTGATTTCCTCTACGGTATCGGGGGTATAGCGGGCACAGATTTGCGACCAAATCTCAAAGACCGGGCGGCAGGTCACAGGCCCATCCAAAGTTGTGACTTCGAAAGAACCGGAGAGGGCATAGCTGCCGGTATCGGCACCGTGTTCGCAGGGCACTGGTTCCTTGGTTGCTTCAGACCAGACCATGTAGCTGTCAGACGACTTGCCAACCGACAAATCAGAAGCGCGTAACATCCTTTTGGTATCATCCCGAACCAGCATCGGCGCATTGGACCAACTGCGCAAAAACGCGTGATCGAACCAACCCTCTCGGATCATGACATTCGACAATCCTAACGCCAATGCTCCGTCTGTACCGGGTCGCACCTGCAACCAAGCGTCAGCCTGCCGCGCCAACCCCGCGTTGCGCGGATCTACAACGATCAATTGCGCGCCACGCTTTTTGGCCGCACTGGTTGCAGTCGCATGTGCAATCCGCGAAACCGTCGGATTGTAACCCCAGAACAAAATACAACCGGCATTTTCCAGGTCTGGCATTACTCCCGCGGGTAACGCGGACCCAAAGGAGTAAAGGTTGGCTAAATACCGACCCCAACCGCATAGCTCCATCGAGATCGATTGGTTCGGGCTGCCAAAAGCGCGCCGAAGCCGCCTGACCCATTCTACGGAATCAGACATGGCAGAAGTCGATGGGGATGCAGTATTGAAGGCAACAGTCTCGGGGCCATGTTGATCGGAAAGGCGCTTTAGGTTGTCAGAGATTGTGCACAATGCTTCGTCCCAACTGATCCGTTGCCACCCAGGATCAGCCGCGCCTTTTGGCTGTGTGCGCTTCATCGGGTATTCCTGCCTGTCCGGATGGTAAACCAATTCGGGGGCAACCTTGCCCTTGATACAGAGCGCCTGTCCTGTCGGATGTGAAGGATCCGCCGACAACGATGTCAGCCGCCCATCTTCAACGGTCGCTATCGCACCGCACCGAGATACACAAAGCGCGCAAAAACTGGATATCTCTTCTCGGTCCTGCGTAGGCTCAGACATAAAAATTCGCTTTCGGCTGTTCGGTTCAGTCAAATTGTCGAGTTTTGACTGACGCTATCACAAATTGACGCCTTCTCCCTTTTTCCATCTGCACAATTGAAATTCAATCGATGGCAACGTGGTAACATCTTTGTATGAAACATAGAAAAACAACCATTGGTGTGCGTGCAGCGAAAACCCGCAGAAACAACGCTTGCTGACTTCAGCAAGTGTCAGCATCGAGCTCAACTCACTCATTCGCTGGAGCCGACCGCAGATCTGCATTCTTTGCCCCTAGTTAGAAACGCAGTCCGGATGGCTGTTTTCATGGCATCCTGCCGCCCAGTTTCCTGTGAACCGGTTGTCGCCATGACCTACTTCGAGGCGGGGAATTCCCATAAGCGACACCTAAGGCAAATGGCGTTGGAGGTGGATGGCAAGTAGCGTTGTATTTCACAAGCGGCTCCAAAACCCCGTATGCTGCGCCAAGCTCGATTGTGGTCTGTCAGATGAAAAGCAACCGTCGGTGATGCTTATTCCGATGAAATGCCAGAGAAGCGTCAAAACAGACGCTTCACCTCGCTTTGATGGACCCAGCATAAATCGTGTTCTACCGTCTCAATCACGCATCTCATTTTGAGAAACCCAACCGGCGCCTTAAGGATGGAGACTGACGATGTTTGCTACGAGGATGAAAAGCTTTCGCACTCACATGCAAGAAGCTGGAATAGACGTTGCTCTCATCACCGATGACGACAACGTTTATTATCTGACGGGCTATTACGACTACCTCCATATGGAGTTCGGGCGTCCAACCATCCTGGTTGTGCACAGGTCAGGTGAAAGCCTGTTGATCACGCCGACAATAGACCTGAATGCCGCACGTTCGGCCGCTCATGTTGACCGTATTTCGGCCTGGAATGACGGTATGGGCGAAGAGTGGCGGTCGGAGTTACCCAAAGTGGTCAAGGGAGCAATGCTCGTTGGGATCGAACCTGATCACATGCCGCCTCTCGTTCGGGCATATCTGGATACGTTGGTCCCGGTGGGAAACCTACTCAGCACCACGCCAATATTGGCTGAAATGCGGATGATAAAATCCACCCAGGAACTTCAATTGGCCCGGCATGCTGGGCAAGTGGCAAGTGCTATGATGGACGCCGGACGTGACGCGATTGCAGACGGAGTGCCGGAGTTCGAAGTTGCGATTGCCACGTCCCAGGCCGGAACACGAAAGGCCGCAGAGCTTTTAATGGCGCATTACGATGACGCGGATATGTCGCCCAATACACACTTTCTGCAAATAATGGCGTCGGGCGATACCATCACCAAAACCCATCATCGCGCCTCAACCCGGATCATGAAACGAGGCGAACCGGTGTTTTTGTGCTTTTGCGGCATGACCAATTTTCACCGCTTCAAACTGGGCTTTGACCGCACTTTTTGGATCGGTGAGATCGCAGACAAGCAGCAAGAGCATATCTACGAGGTTGCTGTAGCCAGTCAGGCTGCTGCACTGGCTGAATTGCGTCCAGGTGTAACTGCCGAAAGTGTGCATGCTGCCTATGCCGAAGTAATTCAGGGGGCGGGATTTGAATACCCGTTCCGGTGCGGTCGCGCGACCGGATACAGCTTTTTGGAGAAACCACAGCTGGTCACTGGCGATACGACAATGTTGCAGCCAGGGATGGTTTTTGCTGTTGATGGTTCAGTATCAGTCGATACGTTTCGTGCGCAGGTCGGCGACAGTTTCATAATCACCGAATATGGTTGGGAAGCAATTACAGATCATCCAAAATCCTTGGATGATGTTATCCTCTGACATTCCGTTCAACTCGGTCTTGTGAGCCTACTTGCATGGCGAAAGGCCGGAGTGTCGAGCCGGGGTCTAAATATCTCGAAGACATTTCTCCACGATCTCGCGATTACGTAGCCTCTTCAGACATCCGCAACGCGAATGGAAGCGCGAAATTAAAGGACATCCGACACCTTTGAAAGCTCAGTTGTCAAAGACAAAGAAGTCACTTTGGGACCCGGCAATTGGGATGTATAACTGGCAGTGCATTGGAGAAGCAGGAGTGGTGGAAAACTTGCGTTTGCCGCCTGTGTTCGATTTGGGGGGGGGAAGGAATATGACTGGCGATTCTGAAACCTACCAAGGGATCTTCTATTGCGGCGCATGTAGTGTTTCTACCGCTGGTAAGCCGATGGTCATGGCTTATTGTCATTGCCACTCTTGCAGAAAATGGCATTCGGCGCCGGTCAATGCCTGGTGTCTTTGGTCGGCGGACAATGTCTCGTTGTCAGGACCGACGGTTCAATCGGACAAGAATAATGAAAGCCATCGTGTTTCCTGTGGTAAATGCGGGTATGCATTGGTGAATATCAAACCCGGTAAGGACATCGTCGCGGTTAACGCGATGTCGCTGGTCGAATCCGGGCTAAGCTTTGAGCCGACCTTTCACATCTTCTATGGCGAGCGTGTTTTCGACATGGCTGATGGTCTGCCGAAATGGAAAACGACTCCTACATCGTTCGGAGGGGATGGTGTCACTGTGCTTGAACCGGACAAAACCGGTTGGTTCTCCTTGAACACGCGAGCTGACGGGTGAAACGCAAACTCACTTCGATCTTGGCTGCCGACATTGTCGGATTTTCGCGGCTTGTGGAAGCCGCTGAAGAAGCAACGCTGGCCCGGCAAAAAGAACTGCGCCTGTCTGTGTTCGACCCCGGCATCGAGCAGGCTGGGGGGTAAGATCATCAAGTCGACAGGCGATGGATTTTTGGCCGAGTTTTCAAGCGTAGTGGAAGCGGTACGGTTCGCGATAGCCGCGCAAGAAGCAGTTCGCTCAGAGGAAGAATCCGCTCCTCAAGATCGGCAGATCAGTTACCGGATGGGACTTCACATAGGCGATGTGATTGTTGACGATGGCGATATCTATGGCGATGGTGTGAATCTTGCGGCTCGGTTAGAAGGCGCTGCCCCGACGGGCGGGATCTGCATCTCCGCCGCCGTCCGTGATCAGATCGTTGGAGTAATGGACGAGTTGTTCACGGATGTCGGTGAGTTGACGCTGAAAAACATTTCGCGCCCGATCCGCGCCTTTGTCTGGCCCCCCGACCAAGGTGGAGCCCTTCACACTGCCGCCACACCGCTCATCGGGGTAACATCTAAGAAACCAACGATAGCCCTCGCCGCATTCGAAGCCCTCGGCAACAATGACGATGCCAAGATGCTGGCAGAAGCCTGCAATCACACGGTAGAGGCGGCGCTTGCCAATCTGACGGGATTGGATCTGATTGCACTCGATGCGGATCCGGATCATATAGCCACCGCAGTTTTTCAGGCGTCCGCCAACCAGGTCCGTACCACCCTGAAGCTGCGCGAAACGAGTACGTCAGCAACCTATATGACCCAGCGGATGAACGGTGATCTTTCCGACCCTTTCGTGGCAGAAGATCTGTTGTCAGGGGAAATCGCGACAACGATCCGCTATGGAATTCCGCAACGAATTGCTGAGCGCGCAGCGGAAACAGAGACAAACGACCCCGAGGCAATGCTGAACCTTGCGGGGCATTACATGATGGGATCTCAGCCCGAAGAATGGGAGGCGGCGGGTCGCCTGTTGGACAGGATTCTGACTGTCCAGCCACGCAACTTCATGGCTGTTGGGATGAAGGCGAACACGTTGATTGGCGAATTGGTATGGGGTTATCGCGCGATACGCCCGGAGGATATCGAAGCCGCCGACACCGGGTTGAGCAAGGCGGTTTCGTTGAATGACCAAAGCGATTATGTGCACCTGATCCGGGGAATTTTTCACTACGGTATTGCCGGCGATTTGGATGCGGCGGTGCGGTGTGTTGAACGAGGGTTCGAAATCAGTCCGCAGTTTGCCCAGGGACATATGGTACTGGGCTGGATTCAGAATTTGATGGGCCAACCAGAGTTAGCGCTGAACTCCATCAAAAAGGGCTCGTTTTCTCTGGCCAAAAACCGGATATATCACCGTGTTCCTCAAGCGCTGGCCCAGACTTATCTGGTTATGGGCGACTTCGAAAATGCCATCGCCAACGCCAACCGAGCGCTACAAAATTCGCCAGGGCTGCCGGTCGGACAATTGTATCTTGCCAGCGCAGCGGGTCAGGCCGGTCTACCTGATCTAGGAGCAAGGGCGCGGGATGCCCTTTTGACGTCTGATCCGGACTTCCGGATTAGCGGCGTGCGCCGGTTCCATTTTCAGGATCCCACATGCTGGGACGCAATTCTGGATGGGCTTCGCGCAGTGGGGCTACCCGAATAAGCTCTCTTGAGAAATGCAGTGTTGAAGTGTGCTAACATCGATCCCCAAGGGGGACACTATGCACAACAAATTAA
Source organism: Ruegeria sp. A3M17 (assembly GCF_003318255.1). Lineage (GTDB taxonomy): Bacteria > Pseudomonadota > Alphaproteobacteria > Rhodobacterales > Rhodobacteraceae > Ruegeria. The sequence continues at coordinate 50,125 of NZ_QOCF01000020.1, read as the reverse complement.
CGGTCGTTTTAGTTATGCTCTTGAGTTCAGGGCAGGCAGTCGCACTCGATTGTGGTGACAAAACAAACGCGTGCAAGATCGAATCCGGAGAATATCATATCGCCCTTCCGGTCGATTGGCAGGGCGGACCTGCTGCGATGCATCTGCACGGTTATGGTGGAACAGGTGCGAAGGTAGTCGGGAACAAGGCGTTCGTTGAAGAATTCACCATGCGAGGATACGCACTTATCGCGCCGACCGCACTCTCATGGTTGGATGGCAAACCCACCGACTGGTCTGTTCGAGACGGTTGGAACACCTATCCCCGCTCAGACGTCGGGTTTCTCCGTGAGGTGTTGGCTGACGCTGCCCTTCATGCAAACGTGAATGTGGACCAGGTGTTGCTGTCGGGGTTTTCCAGAGGAGGATCAATGGTCTGGGAAGTTGCTTGTCTCGCACCGGATTTAGCCCATGGTTACGCCCCGGCTTCCGGTGGTTTCTGGCTCCCGGCAACCGAGGATTGCCTAAATCCGGTCCACTTGCTTCATACTCACGGGTTTGCCGATAAAGTTGTTCCACTTGAAGGTCGCGCAATACACAACGAAGAGTTTGACGTTACCATCACGCAAGCAGATATCTGGCAAGGTCTGTCGGTGTGGCGGCACGAAAACAAATGCCCACCCAATGCTGCACATCACGAAATGACCGACGGTCTGTGGCGTAAACGTTGGAACTGCGAAGACGGTAGTCTCGAAATCATCCTCCACGATGGAGGGCACGGTTACCCAAAAGGATGGAGCACAAAAGCGCTTGACTGGTTTGAAAGTCTGGAAAACTGACGCACCATCAATTCCAATGAAATTTGGTTTTGCTACGGTGAAACTGAGAAAGGCTTGTGGGTCGCTCGCTTTGCCAAAAATGCACATCTTCTAGACTTTAGTTAGAAACGCAGAGCGGATACCCGTATTTCAGTATGCTCTTAGCCAGTCTTATCTATGGTTGAACTGCTTGGTATTGTCACTGAACCCTAAGAAGAGAATGGACATTTGAGTGCCCTGATCTCGCTATTCTTGCCGGAGGCAAAAAAAGCAGGGGAGACACGAATTTGCCAGATGCTGTACGACGTATGAGTGACCAAAAGCTAACACTAAGCTGCCATCAGACCACCAGCTTCGCCTGCGATGTCGATTATGCAGTCATCGCCGGTCTGAATGCGATTTGCCGGACTTTCCCCTCGGAGTTCTGATTTGGGTGAGGTTAACCAGAATGCGCATTGCCACGGCGTCATTTCACGTGGCAGGGCTTTCAACACTTTTTCCATCAAAGGAAGGGGGGTTCCATCCTCATCAAACTGGAAAGATGGATAGGCGTTGGCCCCTTTGTAAGGCAAACAAAGTACCTTCCCGGTTCTTGTCCAGATGTCGGCTATCCGCGTGATCTGCCAGAAGCCCTTCTGCCATTGTGCGTGCACGCCGGCATCGTCCAGCAACCGATACTCACGCGCAAAATCATCCATCCGGATGTCATTGACTGCGCAACAATGTCCCTCGAACTTATGCAAATACATCTACTTACTCACTGAACTCACTAACAACTCATGAAACGATATTGCCAAAAAATCATTCTAGCCAAAGTTAAGCAGTTCACATTGGGCAAATTAAACTCCAGCTAACCTCGCTTTTATAATCTAGAGCGCTGAAATTATTGTTGGTTTGCTTACGATGCCCGCCGTTCTTATGCTCGTAAAACCAGTTCTGATTTCGTGGCTTTGTTAACCATTGGGGTAGTAATCCTCACAAGCTGAGGGCATTGGCCATGGATCTACCGAACCGATCTCTGGTTTGTGAGTGATCAACATCAACGCATTGGACAAAGCCGCCAGTCACTCTGTCCAGTGTTGGAAACTAGTACCGAGCGTGGGTAGGCTCTCTTTTCTACGATCACGATCCTCTTCTTCTGACACTCCCGTAAAAAGACAAAAGGTCCCGATCCTAAGATTGGCGTGACACCAAGCGCGACGGGGAGGTTTTGCATTTCTACCGACCTAAATTCCTTTCTCTGATCACAATACGGACTGACCATTCCAAAAACTTCCCTACCGCCACCTTGAATTTCTGGACCAACCATTCCAAATTATGCGCATGAGCAAAGAAACTCGCCCAGTTGGCGACATCAAATCATCCGCAGGTCCAGGTAGACCTCGTGCCTTTGACGAAGCTGAGGCTTTGGAAAAAGCGTTGTGCGTATTTTGGCACAAGGGCTACGAGAGCGCGTCCGTGGACGATCTGACCAAGGCCATGGGTTTGAGCCGTTCCAGCTTCTATGGAGCATTCGGCAACAAGCAGGCTTTGTTTCACAAAGCCCTCAGCCACTATTCAAGGCGTGGTTTGAAAACTCTGCGTGACGTCGCGGACGCGGGCAGAGATGACCCCGTTGGTGCGATAATGGAAGCTTTGGCGAACCCGCAAGGAGGTCGTGACGGCTGCATGCTGATCAACTGCCTTACGGAGCTTGCCCCGCATGATGATGAAGTGGCGGATCTCGGGCGACACCATTTGGATAGTATTGACGAAATTATTGCGGGAGCGCTTGAGCCTTCAGATCCGGGACAGGCCCTCGACAAGGCGCGCGCCTATGCCTCCCTTGCAATTGGCACGCTAGCCTTGCGCAAGGCGGGCGTTCCCGCTGAGCAGATATCGCAAACCCTGAAACAAGCCCGTTTGGTGATTTCGCCATAATGCCTCCCGCCACCATAAAGAAATGAAACCTAACACAAACTCAAACAAGAGACAGCGACCCTAATATTGGACTAATTGGTCCAATAATATCTGAACGAAGTTTACCAAAGAAGGAAGCAGCAATGGCTGATGAAAAACTGTTCTCCGGCATCAAAGTTGGTGCAATCGAGCTGAAAAACCGCATTGTCATGGCGCCACTGACCCGCAACCGGGCAAGAGCCGAGGATGACAGTGTCCATGAATTGCAGGCCAAGTACTACGCGCAGCGGGCAGGTGCTGGTCTAATCATCACGGAAGCATCGCAAATCTCGCCTCAAGGCAAAGGCTATGCCTGGACGCCCGGCATTTATTCCGAAGCGCAGATCGACGGCTGGAAAAAAGTGACTGAGGCCGTCCATGCCAAGGACGGGAAGATCGTAATCCAGCTTTGGCATGTGGGTCGGATTTCGCATGACAGCTTGCAGCAGGACGGAGGTGCCCCAGTTGCACCATCCGCAATTGGCGCCAAGGCCATGACCTTTGATGGCGAACAGTTTGTCGAAACATCGGAACCGCGGGCTCTGGGTATCGAAGAAATTGCAGACATTGTCGCCGACTACCGGCGGGCCGCGGAAAACGCCCGGAAAGCCGGTTTCGACGGTGTCGAGGTCCATGCAGCCAATGGATATCTTATCGATCAGTTCCTGCGGGACGAGTCCAACAAGCGTGAAGACGCATACGGCGGTCCTGTCGAGAACAGAGTGCGGTTCCTGAGGGAGGTCATGGACGCAGTTGTCGACGTGTGGGGCGCCGACCGTGTTGGTGTCCGCCTCAGCCCGTTCTCAGGCGCCAACAACATCTCCGACAGCGACCCACAGTCGACATTCTCTCATGCGGTCAAATTGCTGAATGGCTATGGGCTGGCCTATCTCCATCTCGTTGAAGGACAGACCGGTGGCCCTCGCGATGTTCCGGAAGGTGGCGATCTGAAGATGCTCTATGATCTGTTTGATGGCGCGAAAATGGGCAACAACGCTTATGACCGCGAAATGGCGATTGAAGCGGTCGAAACCGGAGCCGTCGATCTGGTGGCTTTCGGCCGGCCATTTATTTCCAACCCGGATCTTGTCAACCGGCTGGAGAAAGACGCCGCTCTGAATGAGCTCGATCCAACCACTCTCTACGGCGGTAATGAAAAAGGGTACACCGATTATCCGGCACTGGCAGAGGAAGCGGTTGCCGCAGAGTGATACATCGCTCTTAACCCCGTAGTGCCAGGCAATACCAAGCAAAGTGAGCGCACCGGTTTGGACGCGCTCACCTAGCAATTACGGAAATACCCATTCTTGAAGCGGGGAAGTTTGATATACAATTCGTCAACTCAGTTGACATATAGCAATTCCATCCATATATACCGAGTATAAGACATTCTTTGGAGGAAGCTCCATGAAGTGGCGAACACTGATCGAGAACCAGATCCACAAAGCACAAGCCGGAGGGCAGTTGGAAACCCTGAAGGGTGAGGGGAAGCCTTTGCCACAGCGCGACGCCGGAAACATCGTTTCAGCTGGTTTCGGGATCATGGCGGAAGCGGGTGTATTGCCAAACGAAATCGTTTTTAAGAAAGCAGTGGAGGAGCAACGGAAAGTATATCAAGAAACCACGGATCTTACTGCAAGGAAAAAAGAAATGCGTAAATTGGCAGACTTGCAGATGCGCCTCTCAATCGAACAAGAAGCCCGTCAAAAATTCTACAAAACGACGTAACCGGCGGGAACCTAGATCGTATTGGACCCAAAATAACATGGGACTGTCATATAAAGCTCATATGACCCCAGAGATAGAATGCAGACCAGGTAATACCCAGATGAATTCAGCAGACCTCGGATTTTCGTTCAAACAATCCAAGAACGGCGACGTCTCCATCACTCATAATGGCAAGCGGGCGGCGACGCTCCGGAAAGAAAAGGCTGAGTGGTTTCTTGAGGACATGAGCAACCTGAACTTCGAGGGCCAGCAACAGGAAATGGCTCGCTTGACAGGAAACTACCGGAGGGGAAACGAGCGAACCGCCAAGCAGCATCCACGCAATCGATAGCGCGTTTGTGGCGCTGAAATTGAATATTGACCCCACCAAATTCACCGGGTCGGCATGAAAACCATTAAGCCTGTCAATTGATGAAAAAGCTCATGTCTCGCATACTTGCTTCACTGTTGGTTGCAGGGACTATTTCTGTTGCAGCGTCCTGGTTTATCGATATGCCTTCCAAGGAAATGTTGGGAACCTGGGTTGCTCCTGACTACGGTCAATTCATGCGCATTTCGAGACTGCGCGCCGAGTAGTATAGAACAACAACTGTTAGTTGCTTTCGAGAGTATGCCTTTCCGGCGCATTTGGGTCTGGTGAAACTTATGGCAGGCGCCTCAATTAAGCACCGAGATGACATTCTGGAACTTTGCGTTGATGGCGTCGTAGAGCCAATCCGACACGCTCGTTCCGAATTTCCCTCTGAATGTGCCGATCCTGGTCATACGGAACGTGGAGCAATCCATACATTTGACGTCTTTTGGTCTGCAATGGCCGAGCATTATCCATTCTTTGGTCTTTACAACATTGATTGGAACGCACGTAGGCAACTGGCACCCCCATCTGATGACCTCAGCGATATTGAACTTTCTTTTCTGCTCAAGCAGGCGACGCTTGGCCTCGATGATGGGCACGTTCAGTTATCGATGGGGGATCAGGGGTATTTTTCGCCAGAGGAAGATCCGAGCTGGCTGAGAGCCAACCCGCCGTTGACCCGCAAGCTCCTCTGGCAGACTGCTTTAAACCAGACAGAAAACCCTATTCAAAACCTGAACGGTATCTCAATTCGCTACGGTTTGCGCTCCGATGGCATTGGATACGTTGCGATCAAGGAATTGGAAGTACAGAGGTCTCTTGGGCAATCGTCACACGAAGCCGCATCCAGGGCGTTCAAGCACGTTGTAATGGACCTTCAGGATGCCAAGGGAATTGTTGTCGATGTGCGCTATAACCCTGGTGGTTCAGACAGCGTAGCGGTGGCGATTGCAGAGCATTTCCTGCAAACCCCGGTATCCGTTCACGATCAAAGACGGCGAATGGAAATGTTGAGATACCCGTCATCGGATGATTGGCAGTCGCAGTAATGAATTGCACTCCCTGAGCAATTTGACAGAAACGACCAATACTCAACCTCTCCGGTGCTCCCGGATATAGGTAAGGTGCCAAGGTTTCAGCATAGTCGCCCGGCAGACTGCGATCATTGTAGTATGTCCAGTCACCGACAACGATATTTGGGTGATCGATGACTTCCGACAAGAATACGGTAGCGGGATCATGAGTGCCATCCGGAAACACAAGCGGGTTCCGGGATCTTGGATCTGGCAGTGTTACAAGCTTATCATCAGGCATCAGTTGGTTCCGCCGCTGGAGTTTTGGGGCCGTGTCGGGTAAATAGGTCGCAAGAGTAATATTGTCAACTCAGTTGACAAATAACTTGAAGGACGCGCGCAAATGGCTACCGAAACCGATAACATGTCGCCTGCTGAGATGCTGTATGCTGGAATACAGTTGACCAGACCCTTATTGCGTAACATCACCGCACGCGTCGAAGCGGACCTGGATGGCACAGGCATTAGTGTCGGAGAACGTGCCATTCTCGAAGTTTTGTTATCGGTGCAACAAGCAACGGCGCCTGAAATCACTCAAATCTTGCAAGTGAAGCGACAACTAGTTGGGCGGCTTCTTAAGGATCTTGTAGATCGAAAACTCTTGAATGTCCTTCCGAACCCACAGCACCGAACTTCCAATTTCTATCACCTTACAGAACAGAGCAAAGCGGTAATCGAAGGGATACGTGCGACTGAGATGGTTCGTATGACGCAGTTTGTTGAACGTTTCACGGATGATCAAATCCGCGCCTACTTCGAAATTCAGAGCACGATCAACGACGTCATGATCTCAGGCTATGGCGAAAACGACGCTTCAGATTAACCTGATCCAACAGATGCTAAGACTAAACATCTGGCAACGACGATTTTTCACGATGTAGTTTTCGGATTGAATTCCGGGCAACGCTCGGATGAAGTTGCTATGAAATGTTATCGCTGATGAGTGTGTAAGTTTGCGCCGGAAAAATAAGGCAGTTCCGTTCAAAATTTCGAGCAAAGCTCACAACAATCATCAGGGAAATTTCCAGGACATGTGTCTCCGTCCTGCCGCCAACTTAGAGGCATTTGGTACGGCGCGAAGTGCTTTCGTCATTTCCAACCACACGTTTAGAGACATTGGATCGTTCAGGCGTAGGGCAGATGCTCAGAAGCATTGGTGGTTGTATTGACGTGTTCAGTGCGACCAAAGGCACACCTGCGGAAATCACAGTTTCAAGCCTGCTTTTATCAGCTCGGCGCATACTTGCGGGGATGCATTCGCGGTGTTGATTGACAGATCATAAGTCATACCTTCATGGACGCGCTCGAATTGCCATCTGGATAGCCCGATCTTTCGGTCTCCGCGATTTCGTTCCCTTTCCTCAAGGGTTTCAAGCGGTGCAAAAACCCCAACCATGTAAAAATCATATGGCTCCAGTAAAGTCCGATATTCAGACACTGCGCTCGCTGACCCAGACTCCGTGTTTCCAAATAACACTTCGTCCACGATCAGGTTGTTACCGACACTTGCCATCGCGGCAACTGACCGGCGCATTCCGGATAGCGTACGCTTAGCAATGGGCCCGGTTCTGGCAAAAGTTGTCACCCTCCCTGCATTGACACTCTCTTCAAAGCTCAATCCGTCTGGATGGCCCTCTAGCCGACTTGGCAGCATTGCAAGGAATGCATCCATTTCAACATGCAGAAATGATTGTCTGGTTATGTTCTGAAGCGCTCTTGCAATAGAGCTTTTCCCGACGCTTCCGACGCCATTTAGCAGTACTATTGTCGCCATTTGTCTATTAGCTTCCTGATTGCTGCCTAGACCGGATTAGTTTGCCGATGGAGGAGTTGCAGGCACAGTTGCCATGGTAACCTCCACCGCTTCTGGCCAGCCGAAATTCGTTGTCCCGTCAGGTAGGCCCAAAACTCTGTCGAGTGTGAGAAACTGCATGTCGATTGCCGCCTGCAATTTCTCTGCGGCATGATCGGCTGTTTCAGTTCCCCGTGCCTCAATCGCGCGCAACAGCGCGAGATCAATAAAGGTGCTCAGGAACAAAATGAGTTCTGCGGCAGTATCAACATCTGCGACAGTAAACGTGCCCTCATCACAGCCTTTCTGAATGATCCCGGTCAGGACGGGCATAGCACCGGTTCTGACCCTGCGCTTGAACTGTTCAAGCAGAACCATGTTTTTGTCCTGATTCATGACCCGGAAAAATTCAACCTGACCAGGGTAGTCATGTTCACGTAAGTAGTTGGCACGCAGGTGGATAAAGCTGTGCAACAGGTCGAGCGCAGAGGAGGTCTCATCAGAGGCAACAACAGCCATCTGCGAAAAGACACCCTCTGCCATTCCGTCCAATACGCCAAACAACAACTCGTCTTTAGATTTGAAGTGATGATAAAACCCGCCCTTTGAGACGCTCGCCATATCAAGCACATCTTGTATGGTCGTATCCTCGAAGCCTTTGGAAAAGAACAACATCTGCGCGCACCCCAGCAGCTGAGCACGCCGTTCTTCGGGCGGCATGTTCTTTCGCTTCGTAGATTTCATACACTTTCCTCTTGCAAACCGACCGGCGGTCTGCAAATACAGACCCATAGTCGGTTTGTACCCCGACTCACCTGGCAGAGCAATGCAATTCACCTGCCAACCCGAATTTAACGATGCGTTTACGCAGCCTAATTCCGCAAGCGGTAGTGCTTTGCGGACCCGGTTGAGTTGCGCTCACGATGCAGGATCAAATGTCATGAATGCTCTTGTCTGTGGAATTACTTCGCCATCCGAGTTGCGTCGAATGTCTCGCCTGACGGGTATTCGCGAATTGTTCGGGGTTTTGATCACAAATAGCCTGAAACAGCGTGGGGCTCTGCGAGCTGAAACCCGGACAAGCTTGAAGCAGAAGCCCCCAAAGCAACGCGAAATTCAATCGGGTTATGGAAAGGCTATGAAAAAGCGCATTAAATCACTGGGGCCGGAGAACCCGGCATCTTTTGAAGCAAGTCGAAATCGAAGGTTTTCAATACGACGGATTGCCAACTCCGGTCAGTTTGTACGTTCAGTGTTCATCGCGCTCATCTGTGGTGCCGCTCTGAGCGGATGTGCCGCCAACATGGCAGCGACAGGCAGAGATGGCCCTGATCTGAGCGTCGTTAGCCAGGAGGCCACCCGCTTCAATGTTGAACGCCAGTTGGGCTCACCCGATGAATTGCAGCAACAAGCCAATGGCGATTGGTTGGCCGTCTATGATGTTGAGCCCAGGACAAAACCAAACCTGGCGCGAGCAGCAGGTCATGGAACACTGGATCTTTTTACCTTCGGGCTTTGGGAAGTAGTTGGTGGCCCGCTAGAGGTGGCACATGCGCGCCGGGTGCTGGTCACTGCCCGATATGACCAATCAGGGAAACTGCTTCAAATGACCAGCAAACCCAAACCGATCCTCTGATCCGAGTTTTGGATCACCGCTGGACGGAAACCGGAAAGCGTTAACTCCAATACCCCCACTAACGGAAAATCACTGCCGGTGGCGCATCACGCATGCCCAGCGTCCAGATGGTCTTTCCGCACAATCAAGAGAACGGACCTTTTAAATGAAGACTATCACGATGATCACACTGGCAGCGATGATGCCGACTTTGTCCTTGGCAAATGAAAGCTGGACCGGCTTCAACGCAGGCTTGCAGCTGTCCACAATCGATGTCTCCGAGGGCAACAACGACAATGGAAATGCAGCCCTGGGTCTCCATGCCGGCTATCTTCACGATTTTGACGGCTACGTAATCGGCGGTGAACTTACTTATGACGCGGGCGCTGAGATCGAGTCCGGAGGGAAAGTCGAAAAAGTCGATACTGTACGCCTGAAGTTCAAAGGTGGGCATGTGTTTGGCCGGGCATACCTCTATGGCGTGGTTGGTTATGCGAACATTGATGGCGGATCCAAGAGCGAAGATGGCTATTCCGCCGGTGTTGGCGTGACCTATCGCGCGACGGACACAATTTTGCTTGGTCTTGAATACCTGCGAGACACTTACGACACGTCAGGTGATGACATCACGGCAGACTCAGTTGCGCTTCGAGTGTCTTACAAATTCTAACAGAAGCCATTTGAGAACTCCAAAATGGCGGGGAGCCTTCTATCGGTTTCCCCTTTATCTACCACCTTCAAAATCCTGGGAGGCGTCAGGTGACTAAAATACCAACGCTAAAAACTGAGGGGCTACTTCTACGACCACCTAAGATGGAAGCTTGGCTCGACACTCTTGCGCTCATGGTCTCGAGGCGACCAAAGTTTATGGGCGGTGCTGTTTCCCCGCGCATACCCAAACACGGCGAGCTGGCATTCTTATCTAATCACATGCGTCGTGATGTCGGCCTCCTAGGAGATCACCAGCGCGAGCCCTCTCTCTTTCTGTGATGCTGAGTTCAGGTCGCAACCGAATTCGAGACGCACCCACAATGCTTCAACTCAATGGATAGCGAACAATGTGTTCATTCAAGCCTCAACGCGGTCTCATATTGCTGACATTCTGTGCTGCCATCGTTGCTGGATGGTCATTTGCCCAGGATCGTCAAAAAATTGCCGTGACGCCCAGCGGCGAAGATGTCGCAGCCGAAGAGTGTTTCGGAAGCTTCGTTTCACAGGAAATAGTTGTTCTTGGCGGGGTTGAGCAAACGATACTTATTCGCAATTGTGATTTGTCCCAACCGGTCCTGCTGTTTTTGCACGAGGGTCCGGGCGGTGCCGTGATGCCCTGGGTCGATTTGTTCCACACGCCCTTGCTGGAAGAGGGCTTTGTTGTTGTCCATTGGGATCAACGCGGAGCGGGAAGTTCATTCAACGAAGATCTCACGGTAGAAGACATCACGCCATCCAAGTTGGTGGCGGATACGATTCAACTCACCAACCTCCTACGCGACCGCTTTGGGCAAGAAAAAATATTCCTGACCGGTCATTCCTGGGGCAGCGCGCTAGGTTTCATGACTATCGCAGAAGATAGTTCACCCTATCACGCATTCATCCCAACGTCAGAGCGTGTCGCGTGGGCACGCAGTATGAACATGGGTTTTGAGTGGGCATCGGATCAGGCTGAAGTTCGCGGCGATGTTGAAACTCAGCGGAAACTCAAGGTGATTGAGCCGTTCGATGCACTTGATGAGGCAGATCTCACCGTACAGCGTGAAGTTTTAGCAGACTACGGAGCCGGAGACTTTCATACCGAAGGGCTATGGGATCGCTATCTCTCCTATGTGCTAGAAGGGCGGAGCCCCTACTACACGGACGCACAGGTTAAGAACTATCTCCGCGGTCTTGCGCTATCGAGCACAGCAATTGAACAGCCCGAGATCGTTGGTGCATACGACCTCTTCACCTCCCACCCGGTCCTGGATCTACCGGTCCACTTTATAACCGGAGCAGAAGACCAGAACACCCCAGCAGATCTGGCACATGAGTATTACGAACACCTTGAGGCTCCAGCGAAGAGTTTTACCCGTATCGATGGCGCCGCCCATATGGTGATGTACGACCAACCCATTGCCTGGGCTGAAGCCCTGGTTCAAATAAGAAACCAGACGCCTACCAACTGACGAGCGGCGCGGCGTCTCGTCATCCACTTCAATCAATCCTATCCCTCCCATTTGTGGAGAGGTGGATCCAGGAGTTGCAAAGATGGACATAGCTCGATTTTCCGAACGCCTCATGGGTATGAAGGACGAGGTTTGGCTGCGGCATGCGAACCCCTGGTCCGTTTGGACCCGTGTGTTGACACCCCTGCCTCTTCTGGCGTTGGCAATCTGGAGCAGAGCATGGATTGATTATTGGGCGTGGCTTGCGGTCGGCGTCGTTCTTGTCTGGATATGGATCAACCCACGCGCTTTTTCGCGGCCGGAGACTTTCGACAGTTGGTCGGCACAAGGTGTATTAGGCGAGCGTGTCTGGCTGCGGCATCGCGACAAAGTTGCAGAACATCATAAGCGCGTCGCAAATACGGTCGCCATTGCCAGCGGCGTTGGTCTCTTGCCGTTTGCCTATGGTCTGTGGGTATTCGACTTAGGGTTCACTTGCCTCGGCATAGTTGTGACCTCGGGCGGCAAGATGTGGTTTGTGGACCGCATGGCCTGGGTTTGGAGCGACTTCTTGCGCGACGGTGGAACTCTAGATGATCTGATAATTGGGAGTTGAACTGTGGCACCATACCTAAATCACTCGGAAAATTCTGACCTTCTAGTACCACAAATGGGCACGTTAGGTGGCATAGCGAGGATCAATCTCAACAGAGTTCACCCAAGAGAACTTTCTAAGCAATCAGGTTACACGCATGATTATCGAAGTTCGTCGCTACACACTAAAACCCGGACGTCGCGAGGAGTTTATCGAGTTTTTTGAACAAGAAAACCGTGTTGCATTGCGCGATGCAGGAATGCTGGTTTTCGGCCCCCTGCGGGATTTGGACAATCCTGACAAAGTCCACTGGATGCGGGCATTCTCGTCGCTTGAAGAGCGAGACAGGATCAAAGATAGTTTCTACAGAGGGCCGGTATGGAATGAGCACATCGAGCCCTTGGTAATGCCCTTACTCCTCCATTTCGAGGCGGATGTGACCGAAACAACAAACGGGTTTGAGGGCTTCGGGGGGTAGCTCATCATGGCATCCTGCCGCCCAGCTTCCTATGCATCGGTTGTCGCCATGACCTACTTCAAGGCGGGGGAATTCCCAAAGCCAAGGTTCCCGCCTACGACTGACAGATCGGTATGCAGCGAGGAGCGGCCCCACAGTGCTCTGGCTGTGGCGCCGGAATTCAGAGTCTCAACGTTTGCCCAACAAATGCCTCGCGACAGGGAAAAACCCGGTGTTCAAGAAGCACAATGCTCTTCGCTTTTCATTTGGGCACTTCTGACACTCCCATTTTTGCCAATGAACGGCGTTCTGGCCTCAGTCAATCAATGCGAAATTTGAAATGTGGGATTATGGAACCGAGCCTGCCTCGCGTCCAAGTCGACGGCTAAAATGGGCTCAAGTTCAACGTCTGCCCATTTCAATCCTCTGAGCGCTTATTCGGTTCAGCATCCGTCGCAGCCATTTGGTTTACGATGATAGTCAGCGATGTTTCCTTGCGCATCCAGGGAGAAATCGCAGCAGTCGTTGAAGAGTTTGCGTAGGTGACGACGGCTGGCCTGCACCTGGGATTTCAGCGTCGAATAACTGATGCCAAGCTCTTCTGCATAATCCTTTTGTGAGGTGTCTTGCAGATCAACTCGCGTTAGCAAACGACGCATTTCGGCTGGTAGTGCTTCGATAAAGGGTGCGACACAGCCTTCCAGCACATGTGTATCGTCATAGTCCCTGTTCTCGTACCAGAGGTCTTCCGGGATAACTGCGTCTGAGCGTCCCTTGCTCCGGTAGAAGTCAATGATCGTGTTGTTCGAGATCTGAAACAGCCACGACTTCAGGCTCTCAGCCTTGTCGAGCCTTCCGATACTCTGATGAGTCTTGAGCAATATCTCCTGAAGCAGATCGTCGACATCATCGCGATTTGATATCTTAGAGCGGAGGAAGGCAGTCAGGCTGGCGCGGTACTCCGACCAGATAACCTCCAAATCAGGGGTCTCTTGCTTCATTCGATTGAGCTCCTCTGTCACTGCGTGGCAGGTAATAAAAACACAGTTATTTCAGATAGTTGAATTTTTCCTTCCAAACAGTTCGTCTTTTTGCGTCGTCACTCGTCTTACAAGTCGGATCAAACAAGAAGGATTGCAACCATGATCAAGATCGTCAGTTTCAAAATCTGTCCCTTCGTGCAGCGTGTCACCGCAATGCTGGAGGCGAAACAGATTCCCTATGACATCGAATATATCGATTTGAAGAACAAGCCTGAGTGGTTTTTGGACATTTCGCCGACAGGTCAGGTGCCAATGCTGATCACAGAGGCTGGCCAATCGCTCTTCGAGTCTGACGCTATCATTGAATATATCGACGAGATATCAGCACCGATTCAATTGGGGCTGACAGCTGAACAGCGCGCGATCAACCGGGCGTGGAGCTATCAGGCCTCCAAGCACTATCTGGTGCAGTGCAGCATGATGCAGAGCGGAGACAAGACTGTGCTGGACGAACGCGAGGCAAAGCTACACAAATCTTTCGAGAAGGCGGAACGCCAATTGGGTGATGGTCCTTATTTCTCAGGGGACGCATTTGGCAACGTGGATCTCGCTTGGCTGCCGTTGCTGCATCGGGCGGCGATTGTCGAAGAACACAGCGGCTACGATATGCTAGCCCAATTCCCGAAGGTGAAAGCTTGGCAACAGGTCCTGTTGGAAACCGGCATCCCTGCGAAATCCGTGCCTGAGGACTTTCATCAAAGTTTTTCGGATTTCTATCTGGCTGAACGGACATGGCTTGGGCGCGGCGCAAATCTGAATGAGCCTCACGGCAAACCCGAGCAGGTTAAGGTCGGCGGTTGCTGCGGGTGATTTCATCGACCCTATCCCGCCCGTTTGCCTTAGGCAGATGGGCGGGCGCATAGTTGATCAACTTTGTAAGACACCAGAGCGAGGACAATATGGATCGATGGGTTGCAGGCGCTATTGCCAAAATCAATGCAGACGCACACAGGTCAGCAGATACGCATCTGTTCAAGCTTCCGATTTCAAGGCTGGGTGATGTAGACATCTATCTCAAGGATGAAAGCACCCACCCGACAGGTAGCCTCAAACATCGGCTGGCCCGGTCGTTGTTCCTCTATGCGCTCTGCAATGGTAGGATCAAGGAAGGCACCACAATCATCGAAGCCTCGTCCGGCAGCACGGCAGTATCTGAGGCTTATTTTGCGCGCATGATCGGCGTACCTTTCGTTGCTGTCGTTCCGGAAAGCACCGCGCAAAGCAAAATTCGTCTGATAGAGTTTTATGGCGGCCAAACCCATTTCGTTGCCTCGGCGCCAGAGATGCACGGCACATCAATCGAACTGGCGAAATCCATCGGTGGGTACTTCATGGACCAGTTCACCTATGCCGAGCGCGCGACCGACTGGCGCGGCAACAACAACATCGCTGAAAGTATATTTCGACAGATGGAGTGCGAACCGCACCCGATCCCCGCAATGCTGGTGATGAGCGCCGGCACAGGCGGAACCTCTGCCACGCTGGGACGGTACATCCGCTACAAGGGATATGATACCGAACTGACCGTGGTAGATCCGGAAAACTCAGTGTTCTTTGACAGCTACCAGACCGGGGATCGGAGCCTGACGTCCGATACGTCCAGCAGAATCGAAGGGATTGGCCGACCTAAGGTCGAGAACTCGTTCCAACCGGGCGTCATCGACCAGATGATAAAGGTGCCCGATGCGGCAAGTGTTGTGACGATGTTGTGGCTTGAAAAGACGATAGGAAGGCGGGCGGGTGCCTCGACGGGCACCAATCTCTGGGGTGCACTCCAGATTGCCAGGGAAATGAATGCCGCTAATAGGTCCGGTTCAATCGTCACGCTGTTGTGTGACAGCGGGGAAAGATATCTGGATACCTACTATGACCCAGAATGGGTTGGCAGCCAATTCGGAGACATTCGACCCTACACCGAAGACTTGGAAGGTTGGATGTCCTGATATTGACAATTGCAGCGCCCGGTCTGAGACCAGAACAATCAACATAGGAGCGGTTCCGATCAAGGTTGCAAGCTGGCTCAGTAGGCGTTCCGGGCCGTGACCGGTCATCATGAAGGTCATGTACTTGAGCGGTTGCTCACCTGTCACACTCTATGGAGCCGAGACTGTGGTTGGCATAGGCTGTCCAAATACCTGAAGGGCAACTCAGCTATTCTCAACACTGGGGAAAGTTCAAAGTGACTATTTACCTTATTCGACATGCTCAATCAGCATTTCAATGCTGTCTACGATCCCAATAAGCCAGATCCCATGATTTTCGATGCACCAATCACAGCGCTGGGAGAATCCCAGGCTGCGCAAGCTCGGATCGAAATCAGTCATCTTGATCTTGCAGACGTCATTGTTTCGCCGTTCACCAGAACACTGCAAACAGCCCATTTGATTTTTGGAAACAGGTTACCGTTTCAAATCAATGCCACAGTGCGAGAGCAGCTCTGTAACAGCTGTGATGTTGGAAGCCCGCCTCATAAACTTGCCAGAGATTATCCTCACCTTGATTTTGACCATCTTGATGACTGCTGGTGGCATGACGGAGAGAAAGACCACAGGGGCATCTCAGTTGAACCCCATGAGACCTTGCAGGAAAGAGCGGACGGGTTCGCCGAGTTTCTGAGGCGCGAAGGTATCCACTCCACAGCAATTGTTACTCATGGAAACTTCATTCGGGCGCTGACGGGAATCCAACCCAAAAATTGTGAAGTGATAAAATTCGACCCTCACTAAGTTCTGAATCTGCAACTTTGTTTGCCTGGATCTCGGCGAGTTGGGTGTATTTTTGAAGGCTATAGCTGTGCGGTGCGCATAAGCTGTTATGCAAAACACACCCAACGCAGGGTCACTGTACGGGAAAAGGCCTCTCACTGGATCGGACATTCGAACGCCCCAGAGCAGTCCTTCATGCAGATTGCGGCAATCGGCGGGTGAGAGTCCGAAGAATCGAATGCTACAACTAGCTCGAACGCCCGAAAATGGTGAACACGCCGGTTCAGGCGTGCTTACCCTATGGGTTGCGACAGCATTCAACATTGAAGCGGGGAGAGCTTGCCCCAGGACGCGGGTCGCAACACATTCTCATCTAGATGAAAGAACTTGAGGTTTGTCAGGAAGGCAGATCACCATCGACGCCTTGCACAAACCAGTTCATTTCATGAACCTGGTCGTCCGTCAGCACCTCTCCTTCTTTGATAATTGTCTCGCCATTTGCATCTACGATAGGACCGGCAAACGGGTTCAATGATCCTTCGTTTAATGCTTGTTCGATCCCAGTCGCGGCCGTTTTGACACCATCTGGCAGCGATTCATGGTAAGGGGCCATCATGACCAAGCCACCACTAATGCCATCCCATGTGTGATCGGTTTCCCAAGAACCATCCATTACATCCTGAACCCGCCGTATGTAGTACGGACCCCAATTGTTCACGATTCCGGTTAGATGTGCCTTTTCAGCGAATTGCGACATGTCTGCGTCCTGCCCAAAGCAGTAAACCCCTGCCTCCTCTGCTCGCTGGCAAGGTGCAGGATTGTTGGTATGCTGAGTTATGATATCTGCGCCCTGGATCTCGGCTGAAATGCGAGGTGGCGCACCAGCCTATCAGTCAAAGCGTCATATTTGAATTAAGTGAACTCTATCGGGTATTGGAAAACGCCCCTTTTTCGCACTGTTTACGATTCGAGTTCAGGTGCTTTCAAGGTGCTGCTGTATTTAGGTGCTGCCTGTCCGAATTGCCTGAGCGTTTGCTCATTTGCACGTCGCCTCTTGGATCAGTTGTGCTCTGATCCATCAGGTCGACGATCTCAGTACGGATTTCCAGATCTGCCATTGCGCCTTCAACCAAGGGCCTTGTCAGCTCTGCCAGACAAGGTCGCGCACCTGCATTTATGTTTTCATGCTCTCGCAGGATCGCGCGGCACATGACCCCGGGAACAAAAGGACCGTGTCCCTTTTCCGCGATCAGCTTCCAGTTTCGGGTTAGGCTCTGCCCGCCGCGCTTGCCGGAAACACTCACCTGCATACCGCCTCGGTCACTCCCGAAGGGATAAAGCGCTTTTGAAAGAACGTAGAGCGCAGAATAGGCTATGTCCGGTAGTTCAAAGTGCCCGTACTGCCTGAGTTTAGCCAGCAGATGTAATGCCCAGTTCATCACCGGAAGTTCCAGGCCCGCACGAAACATGACACTTTTCGCGCCCGTCTTTTCCGGCAGCAGTGCGATGTCGGGAACGTCGACACTGTATCCAGCCCGCCTCATGCCCGGTTCCAGTTCATACAACTTTCGATCCGTCCATCCGGTAGTTGTTTGCCAAGCACCATTGCGCCACACCTGATGCCGCCGTCCGACACCGCTGACAATACTCTTGATAACGGACATGCCTCGCGGTGCCCGGTTACCTGGCAGGATAGCGATGTCGATAACATCAACTTCATCCAGATCTTCGATCAAATCTTCGACGATACAGGAAGACAGACCGGGTACGCTGGATGCACCGGAAAGGGCAAAAACACCTGCGGTTGTTGCTTCGGTGTTCAAAGCACCAATACCCTTCGTGAACTTGGCGCTGTCCGACAGATCAAGATAGTGGCAGCCATGAGCGATACAGAGTTTCGGGACTTTATACGGATCATCACCATAGTGTTGGAACGGTCCTGCCGCATCAATCACAACGTCTGGCTTAACGTCGAAAACAGCCTCTGGTGCTTTGCCAATGTCCAATTTCAGGGTTTGCGCCCCGAGTTCCTGAGCCAGAGCGCGACCCTTTTCAGGGCGTCGCCCGGCCAGCCAAAGCTGATGCCCATCACGTGCCAGCAATCGGGCCGTCAGGGATCCGAAAACACCGTATCCGCCGATAATCACGACCTTCATGACGGGACACTCCCGATAACCTCAGCATCATGAAAGGTTGCGTCCTGCCAGATCAGCTGGCCAAAAAGCGGATGCGCCAATTCCAAGGTGAACCGGAACTGCCCACCCCCGAGTTCTTCGTGGCCGACCACAAGCCCCCCAGGACAGAACCACCGTGGCAGAGGCAGGCGTTTTTGCCCCAGTTTCAGGAAGTAGCGGTCGCTGACGAAATAGAGACCGTTCGCTGTGCTTTCGAGCTTTAGCGAGATGCCAATCCCAAAGCCGATATATTCTTCCAATCCGGTTGGCCCGGCAAAACGTTTTGAGCTGCCGACCATCTGTGGAAACCCAGCCGCCCGACCATATTGCCGGATCCAAAACTGCCCGCCGGTTGCCGCATCTTCGGTGACGGTGACCACGGCGGATCGGCCGACAGAGGTGCGATCAAACGGCAGCGGTGCCCCGATTACGCGCAGGGCAAAGGCCAGCGTGCGCCCGACGGGGTTCATCCGCATTTGGGTCACGCGGCCCTGATAGGCAAGGCTGGCATCCCCCAGCAGGCGCTTGCTGAACCGGCGCTGAATTGCCTTGGGCAGGCGCGACCACGCCGAAGCCCCCAGCAAGTTTTTGAATCGATCATCCCGACTGCTGACCGCATCGGATTGCGGTTGAGCTGGTTTCGCGCAAAGCGGCGTTATCTTTTCTCTAAATTCGATCATTCTGTTTTTTCCGTCAAAAGAGAAATTACGGGGCAAATTTTTAGCTGCTTTTTTTGCCTCCGGTGAAGCTGAGCAGGGAAACGACTTTGGTTCCCATTTTCATCAACATCACCAGTTTCGGACGGGGCACCGTCAGCATGTCGCTGAACCACGTATCGGCGGTTGCCAGAAACTCTTGCATGTCCTGCATGCGCCGCAACGCTGTTGGGTCAAGACTGCTTTCGGTTTCAGCCTGGGCCACGCAGGCGCGCAGGGCTTGCGTGGCCGGATCAATCTCGCGTTCCTTGCGCCCTTGGGCGATACGGATCCCCATTTCCCAGACATCGACTTCGGCCTCATAATGCTCGCGCCTGTCGCCTGGCACCGGAATGCGGCGAATGAGGCGCCAGCTCACCAGTTCTTTGAGCGAGTTGGACACGTTGGATCGCGCAATACCCAATGACTCGGCTATCTGCTCGGCATTAAGGGGTTTGGAGCTAAGATAAAGCAGCGCGTGAATTTGCGCCACAGAGCGATTGACTCCCCATTGATTGCCCATATCACCCCAATAGAGGATGAATTGGCTTGCAGCGTCAGATTTCGTTATGTCGTAAATTTCTGTCATGACAGAAATATCTGTTACAATGAAACCAAAATCAAGACCTATGTTGATCTAGTGACAAATAATCTCCTTCGAAAGCGACGACCGAGCCCATTTACCAACGGATATGACCAGATATTCACTTTGAAATCTTGAGCTGGCTATCCCTCAGCGGATTCAATCTTCCAGGCGTCGAGCAACCTGGGAAGTGCTACATCCCAATCCATGACGCCTGTTTTCTTTGCCCAACTATTGTATTGACCAACCAAGTCAGCCTCCAATTCAGCGTTGCGTCCTCTTTGGTTTCTCAGTTCCGTGCGATCTGCTTCGATGTCATAGAGTTCCCAATCCTGCCCATGCTGCCTGACCAGTTTGAACTGACCAAGCCGGACGGCCGCGTTGCCTTCATGTTCGAAAAAGATGGGTTCTTCACGCGACCAGCCCTTGCCGCGAAACAGGTCCATCAAGGATTGTCCCTGCAGAGGCTGAATTTCGTGCCCGCCAACCTCGCCTTGGTACTGGCTTCCCGTTGCCTCCAATATTGTCGGTAGAATATCGACAACGTGGCAAGCCGCATGCGCATTTGCGCCCGGTGCGAACCCTTTGGGCCAGTGTGCTATGAGAGGTGTCGAAATGCCGCCCTCATGGACGTAGTGCTTGAACAGCCGGAACGGCGCATTCGACACATTTGCCCATGGTTTGTCGTAGCTCTGATAAGTCAGAGCATCGCCCGGCATCACGTCAGCACGGTTTCCCATCTTGATGTGTCGACCATCATTCGTGGTATCCGGAAAGAATTTTGCCCACCCGTCTTCGGCCATGAACTCAGCGCATCCACCGTTGTCGGACAGAAACATGATCAGCGTGTTTTCAAAATGTCCCATGCGCTTCAGCTCAGAGATAAGCCTGCCGATAGATTGATCCATCCTGTCCACCATCGCGGCGTAGGTGGCCATCTTACGCGCCTCCCAATCAGTGTTCTTCTCTGAGCCCCAAGGATGAACATCGCCGTCACGTGGTGAGATATCCCAGTTTGTCTGGAATAGGTTCATGCCATTCATGGTTTCATGTCGCGCCGTGCGAATAGCGTCCCAGCCCGATGTGTATACGCCGTCATAGCGCGCAATATCCTCGGGATGGGCATGCAGAGGCCAATGCGGTGCAGTATGCGCGAGATAAAGGAAAAAGGGCTGATCGTCAGGGGTTTCTTCGATCATTCCAATGGCTTTGTCCGTGATTGCATCCGTGAAATAGAAGTCATCCGGGAAGGTCATAACGCGGCTGTCGTCTTCGAGCATGTAGTGAGGCGAAAAGAAGTGGGTGACGCCGTCGACAATTCCGTAAAAACGATCAAACCCGCGTTGTCGCGGCGTTGGATGCTCAAAATCGCCGATGCGCCAGCTATCGATTTCGCGGGCCATGAAGTCCCCGGCGACATGCCATTTGCCTGACATCAGGGTCCGGTAACCATTTGCCTTCAGGTGCTCTGCAATCGTGGCACTATCATTGCGTAGAAACCCCTGATACGCGGGCGTTCCCAGATGCGCCCCCATGTGGCCCACGCCTGCGTTGTGTGGATACAACCCGGTCAAGAGAGATGCCCGCGTCGGGCAGCAACGGGCGCAGTTATACATGGTTGAAAGCAGCACGCCGTTACGGGCAAGAGCATCGATGTTCGGGGTCCGGATTTCTGATCCGGTTGCACCTAAATCAGCAAAGCCCAAGTCATCCGCCAAGACTAAAATTACGTTCGGTCTCAACTTTGTCTGCATTCGCCAACCCCATCGCTACGCTAAGCAGTGTAGCTCAAATTCGACTGCGTGCTTGACCCAAATCGACCCAAATGCGTTGTGGTGTGCATCGGGCTGTGTTGGAAAATCCGACAAGGGGATGCTCAAGGGATATCGATAGCCTGCAGATGGCTGAAAAAGAAGCTGGTTGGACGCCGGCGGAATTCAGGACTTGCGCCGAAAAGAAAAAAACCGGTTGATGACGAAGCGATACGACTGCAGGCAAAGCTGATCTCAAACATTGGCTTTACCGAAACATAGTTCGGATCCGGAGTTGAGCAGACATAAACGGGAACAGGATTTGATAAGTGCCATAATTAACGCGGCTTCGCAGCGTTACATGGATATCCGTTTGAGTATTCCAGGTGGGCATCGCGTACGCATAGTCGAACGCCCCGGTCTCTGGATGCCGAGCGATGAGCTGGACAACCTGGTCGCGGATCTGCGGAGCGTGGCGTCGAAAACGCTGCCTGCCGGAGAACTGGCATATGGCGTCTTCGCCGGGGATCGCGACCGGCTTGGGTATTCGGTGATCACTCTGATTTCGCGCCGGGATGATGATACGCCTGTTGCCTTCAATGCTTTGGCTCTGATGGATGTCGACTTGGGGCACCGGTCCGAACAGGTATTGCATCTGGGATTGGTCATGGTTGATCCGGATCTTCGCAACCAGGGCTTCAGCTGGGTTCTCTATGGGCTGACCTGTGTGCTGCTCTTGTTTCGAAATGGTATGCGCCCGCTTTGGGTTTCGAATGTGACACAAGTCCCTGCAGTTGTTGGGCTGGTTGGTCAGGGCTTTGCCCGGGTGTTTCCCACGGCACAGACGGGGCCGCAGAACCGACGCAGTCTTCTGCATCTGCATTTGGCGCGGAGCATCATGAAAGATCACCGCCATGTCTTTGGCGTCGGACCTGATGCAGGGTTTGACGAAGACCGCTTTGTGATCACCAACGCCTATACCGGCGGGTCGGATCATCTGAAGAAAACCTTCGAGGATGCGCCGAAATATCGGGATCAAATCGTCAATGCGTTCTGTGAAAACCAGCTCGATTATGATCGGGGCGATGACGTCCTGCAATTGGGGCAAATGGATATGCCGACCGCCCTGTCTTATGTCGGGCGCGAAGTTCCGCGCGGGTCCTTTGCTGCCCTTGCCCTTGCGGTCATAGCTGCGGTCTTGCAGCGACTGGCGATGCCGCTTTGGCAATGGGCGGACACGCGGCACGAATTCGGCATCCTCAGGCCAAGAGAGCAGAATAAATGACGGAATTTACCTATCAGGAATTTACGACCCGCAACCTCGGTTTTGTGTCCGGGGATGAGCAATCACGACTGCGCAACGCCTGTGTGTTCGTCTGCGGCACCGGAGGAATGGGGGGCAGCGCGATCATGACCCTGATCCGCGCCGGGGTGGGCCGGTTGATCCTGGCCGATTTGGATGCGTTCGAAGTGTCCAACCTGAACCGACAGCTTTTTGCGACGCTAAAGACAGTCGATCAGGACAAAGCGCAGGCAACGCGGGATCAGTGCCTGCAAATCAATCCCGAAGCTGAGATTGAGGTGCTTGGTGCGGAATGGCCCGACCATGTGGATCGTCTGGTTCAAAGCGCGGATGTTGTGATCAATGGCACAGACGATCTTGGCGCCAGCTTGCTGCTATATCGGACGGCGCGGGCCAAAGGGCGCGCGGTGATCGATGCCTATGCGTCCCCGTTGCCGTCAGTCTATGTCACAACCCCCGACGACCCCATGCCCGAGGAACGTCTAGGCTACACCAAACCCGGCACCATCTGGAACGCGCTACCCCCCGAGATGCGGGATGCGGCGGCCCAAGCCGAGGCCGAATATGTGCTGACCCATTCCTCATCCCGGCACCACGTTGATCTGGCTCTGGCAGGTGAGGTGATTGCCGGAACCCGCAGCCGCATGTCCTTTGCGCCGATGGTCATTATGGCGGGGACATTGATGGGAGGAGAGGCGCTTCAGTCTGTACTGGGCCGCCCGCACGGCGCGGATTATCGCGGTTGGTTTCTGAACCCACACACTGGCAAAGTTGAGCGGCCTTTGCCGCGCTTTCTTGCCGCGCTGATGCGTCCGCTGGTTCGACAGCAGATGAACAAGTTGCTGGCGTCATGATGGATACTGCGGCCTTTCTGGCGGATGCCTGGGTTTCGCTCTGTGCGGCGCTGGGTGCGGCAACTGTTTTGCTGCGTCTTCAGGACCTGGTGCAGAGGCCGGAAATCGCCAAGCGGTTTCAATTTTGCTTGTGGGTTCTGGTCGTTCTGATGCTGGCTCGGATTGGTCACTGGGGCGGCTGGGGTTGGCTGTTTTCGGCGGTCACAAATATCTGCGCGGCACTGATACCTTTGGCTGCACTTGTTCTCTCCGAAGGGCTTATGCGCCGCCACGCGCCGCCGGTGCTGAAACAGGTTTGTGCTTGGGGGGGCGTGATTTTCGGGCTGTTGGGTCTTTTCCAGTTCAGCAGTGTTGAGATCACCCGGCTGGCCGGTCTGCTGCTGTTTCAACTGTTCGGTTTGGGCGGCGTCGCTCTGTTCGTGTTGCGGCGCGACAAAGACAGCCTGTCATCGGCGGAAAACAGAACCATCAATTGGATAAGCCTGTCCTTTCTGCTGATCCTGCCGTTTCTGGCAACAGATTTCATGCGCGGTACGGCGCTTGACCTGCCGGTCAGGCTGGGTGGCGTGGCCGTGCTGGGACTGTGCTGGTTGTCGATCGGGATGAACCGTTCCGGATTGCGGCCGTGGGATACGCTGCGAGGTTTCGGCATCGTTATTGTCATGGCCGTTCTGCTACCGCTGATCTTTTCGGGGATCGTGCCGGTGGATATGCGGTCCGGCGTGCAGCTAATAGCGATCATATTGTCCACGCTCATGCTGTTGGCAATTTGGCAGGCGGCGATTGCCTTGCGGATTGAGGATCGCCAGCTGATCGCCCTGCGCGAGATTGCGGATGTCGAAGGGCAGGGACCACAAGCCAGCTTGACTTTGCTGCGTCGGGCTGCCGGATCTCCGGACGTGATACTGGTGGAAGAAGCAGATTTGATGGACATGAATCTTGATGATTTGCGCGCCAGCTTCACCACAACACCCGTGCAACAATTGGGGGCAACGGATGACGAACAGGTCAATTGGCTGTTCGCCCGTTTTGATGCGACCCATGCGGTGTTCCTGTCCGGCACCCCGATGCGGGTGGTCATGCTCAACAGTCCTGAAATCGCGGCCCTGGACAGTACCGGTGCAGCCTTGCGTGCGGTACAGCGCATGGCGCGCGTCTTGGTAAATGGGGCGCAGGCATGATTGAGTTGCTCGAACGGGATTTTGCAAGTTTCTTCGCGGCCCCGTTTCACGCCTATGGTGCCGACACTCTGTATGTTTCCCCGATGAAGGCGGATCTGAAACGTTTCTTGTCGATCAAGAATCCGTTGTTTTCCGATGCATCGGACATCACCTATTTCTCGGTGAAACGCCAAGGCAAGCCTGTGGGTCGCATCACAGCCCATCTGCATCGGGGATCGAATGACCTGCATCATGAGGCACGGGGATGCTTTGGCTTTTTCGATTGCGCAAATGATCCCGAGGTTGCTGCGCAATTGCTGCAGGCGGCGGAAAGCTGGGCCCGCGCGAAGGGCATGACCCGGCTGACCGGCAATTTCAACCTGACTGCGATGCAGCAGGCAGGGATCATGACGGATGGTTTTGACCGGGCCCCTTTTACCGATCAGATCTGGGGGCCTGGACACCTGCCAGGGCTGCTTGAGGAGAACGGATACAAGGCACACTTTCCGATGACGACGTTCGAACGGCGTCTAGACACCAACCCGGCCCCGCAGGTTTTGCCCGACGAGCAGCGCGCGCAATTGTTAGAGCAAGGGTTCTCTTTCGCGCCTGTCACCCGTGCGACCATCGCCGAACGACTTGAAGACGCCCGTGCCATTCTGAACTGCAGCTTCAAAGACAACCCAATGTTTGTTCCGGTGACGGCTGAAGAGTTCCACTTTCAGGCCAAAGACATGAAATGGATCATGGACCCGCGGATTTCAAAAGTTGTGCATTATCGTGGTCAGCCTGCGGGCGCGGTGATTGCCATTCCCGATCTCAACCCATTGCTCCGGCGGATCGGATCGCGGTTGCGCCTGTCGCTGCCGTATCACTACCTCAAATACAAAGCCCGCCGTGACCGCGCAGTGGTCATCTTTCAGGGCGTAATGCCCGAGTTTCAGGGCCGTTCGGTCAATCCATTGATGCTGAGCGAGATGACACGGGACATGATGGCCGCCGGATATAAAACGGTTGGTGGCACGTGGATTGCTGAGGAAAACGCGGCCAGTTTGCGCCAAACTGAAAAGGCGGGGGCCGTACCGCTGCACAGGTTGCATCTGTTTTCCAAGGAGCTGACGTAGTGGATCGCGCAGAATTTGAAGCAATTGTTGCGCAGGCGATGCTTGCCCCTTCGGCGCATAACACGCAACCAGCGCGATGGCGGCTGGATGGCGCGTGTATCGAGGTCCATGCCGATCTGTCACGGCGCCTGCCTATTGGAGACCCGGACGATCGTGATCTGGACGTCTCCTGTGGTGCGGCGGTCGAGGGCACAGTGTTGGCCCTGGCGGCGCGCGGATTTGATGCCGACGTAACCTTGTCGGAAGGGCCGGTCGAGGCGGGATTGCGCATGATTGCCCGCATTGTCCCCAAGCCAACCGCTGATGCCGGTGACGTGGTGCTGGCCAAGGAGGTTTCAAGGCGTCTGACGCATCGTGCAGGTTTTACACCTTCACCGCAAGAAGCCTTCCGGAATTGGCGCGCCGACCACATGGCATTGGTCCAGGATGCGTCCCAGATCGAATGGCTTGCCGGGCAAATCGACATCGCCTCGGCCCGGGTCATGCGGTCCAGGGACTTTCGGTCCGAGTTGCTGCACTGGATGCGCTTGCGCGAAGACGATCCCAACTACCACACCGACGGTCTGAACCGAGAGGTGCTTGTTATGGATGCGGCTACCGCAAGGTTTGCACCAACCATTCTGGGTGGCAGGCTTTATGACATTTTATCGTTCTTGGGCCTGGGCCCGCACCTGTCGGGCGAGGCTGCGCGCAGCCGTGGGGCAGGTGCAATCGCACTGTATCACTGGCCTGAAAATGGGTCGATGGTCGCCGCTGGCCGGGCGTTTTACCGGTCCTGGTTACAAGCCACCGCACGTGGGTTGGTGGGATGGCCTGCCGCGGCTTTGGCGGATGACCCACTTACGCGCGCCGCTGTTTCGGATCGTATTAACATACCAGCCGACAGGGTTCTGTTCAACGCGTTAAGACTGGGGGTCGCCAACGGTGCCACCCCCAGTCGAACGCGCCTGTCGGTGCGCGAGGTTATCGTTTAGGCGGCGATGTTCTCGCCCACCTCTTTCAGCAGCTTCTCGGTCTTTGCGTCTTCGATCCGATTGTGCAGACGTTGCGATTCCTCACGGTCGCGCAGGGTTTTTGTGATCGAAACGGTGGTATGTACCAACATCAACGCGGACATGGAGTAGAACCCTTTTGCCGCAAAGCTGGCTTCCAGGAAGTAGATGCCGCCAGCCATCATCGCTGCCGCGACAATGAACGAAATAATGGTGAACATGTTCCAGGCGTTGGATTGCGGCAGGTTCAGGTTTTCTTCGGTATTCATGGATCAATTCCTTTCAGTTTCTCTGTTGGTTCAATTTGGTTTGATCGTCAGCTCGATTTCGATTTGTTGGATTTCTGCGCCTTCTTTTTCAGGCGATCGAGAACGTCGTCAGCGTTTGACCGCAAGGGCTTGCCGCACCCTGCTTCAGCCAACTTGTCGCGAATGTGCTCGGCCGAATCCGTTGCTTCTAGCTCGGTCATGGCGCGCGCGGTGGCGTCCATCTCGCTTTGGCGCTCTTGCAAGCGTTGCAAGGTGTCTTCCGCCTCGCGGAGTGTGGACAACCCGCTGTCTGGCGCGACTTGCTGAAGGCGCTGCGTCTTGTCCGTGGCTGTGGCAAGGCGCTGACCGCGCTGTAACTGCCTTAGCCGGGTTTCGGCCTCGCGAAGGACAGTGCGCAGGCGGCTGATCTCGGTTTCAAACCGGGCCTGCGCTTGCGTTGACACGTCACGCTCTGCCTCAAGATGGGCGATTGTCTCGGCTGCGTCCCGCGCCAGATCCTCGCGGTCTTGTTGCAAGGCATCCAGCGTGCGCGTTTCGAGGTCTGCGATCTGTTGGGTCAACCTCTTGTGCTGTCTGATCTCTTGTTCGTTCTGCGCCATTGCGACGGCGACCGCCTTGCGCGACACCTGAATGGCATGGGCGCAATCCCGGATTTGCTGACGCAAAATGGGTAGAGCGTGACGATCCGTAACAACGGTTGCCGCCTCAAAGGCCCGGCCTCTTAACAAAGTGGCAAACTGTTTGAACATCTTTGACTCCTCGTTTATGAACACTGTTCATGAGATGACTATGCGATGATTCTGAACATCGTTCAACATTAAAATGAACGATGTTCATATTTTTTGAGCTTGCGAGGTTTAAGTGGCGGAAAGTAAAAGAGAAATCCTGAAAAAAAAGATCTTGGATGCTGCGGAAAAGCGTATTGAATCACAAGGTTTGGCTGCGCTGCGCGCCCGTGACATCACAAAAGATGCCGGATGTGCGCTGGGCAGTCTTTATAATGCCTTTGAAGATCTGGACCTTCTGATACTGGCGGTGAACTCGCGCACACTGGCGCGTTTGCACGTCTCACTACAAAACGCCCCCGCATCGCAAGAGACGCCCAAGGAAAAGTTGCTTGCACTTGCGTTGGCTTACCTGGATTTCGGTACCAAGAACCGAAACCTATGGGCCGCTTTATTCGATCACCGGATGCAGCCGGGCGTACCGGTCCCGCAATGGCACCTTGAGGAACATGCGGTGCTCATCGCCGAGATCATCGCTCCGTTGTCGCAATTGAACCCTCAGTTGGACGACGACACATTGGCTGCGCGTGCACGAACCGTGTTTTCTGCCGTGCACGGCATAGTAAAGCTATCGCTGGAAGGTCGGTTCGTCGCGTTGGACCCGGATGCGGTACAAGCTGAATTGTCCGCGTTCATGTCCCAATATCTGCAAGGGTATCAGCCAGGGTAATTGTCTTCGATTTCTCGAATGTGATTGCATATGGAATTGACAATGATGCCACCGCATTGCGACGCTGCCAAACAAGTCAACAATGCGGAAAATCCAAAAAATACGACGGAGGAATCATGCGTAACATGTTTAAGGCGGCGTTGGCTGCAACACTCATCGTGTCGGCTCCGATCATGGTGCAGGCCGAAACAATCATCCGAGTCACGTTACAGTTGCCTGAGACTCATTCGTTGGGGCAGAACTGGATCGCGTTCAAGGATATCGTTGAAGAGAAGTCCGGCGGTGAGCTAACGGTTCAACTGTTCCCGTCAGCGCAGCTTTACAAAGATAAGGAAGTTCCAGAAGCAGTGGGCACGGGCGCCGTCGAAGCCGGTTCGGCGTTTCTTGGCCGGTTTACCGGGGCGGTCCCGGCAGTAGACGTCGTGAACCTGCCCTTCTTTTTCCGTGATGAAGACCATCTGCGGGCGGCCGTTGCCACCGGATCACCGATGCGCAACATACTGGATGCCGCTGTGCTTGAGGAAACGGGGGCCAAGGTTCTGTGGTGGCAGGCGTTTGGGCGTAATGTCTATTTGTCGAACGGATCTGCCATCCGAACGCCCGCCGACCTCAAGGACCAAAAAGTCCGGACCTACGGCAAGGTGATTGGTTGGACGGTCGAGGCGCTTGGTGGCGCACCCACGTTGATGTCGGGGTCCAAACAGTTTCTGGCCTATCAGCAGGGTGCTGTCGATGTGGGAATGACAGGCGCGTCTGCTGTGAAGTCGCGAAAACTGCACGAAGTGATGGATCACATGACACTGTCATATGACAGTGCCATCGAATTTGTCGCCGTCATGAACAACGACTTTTTCGAAAGCCTTTCGCCTAAGCATCAGCAGATCATTTTGGAAGCCGCCGCTGAGGTCGAACAGCAACTGCGTGACGCGATCTACGCAGAAGAAGATGCAACGATCGACGAAATGCGCGGCCTGATGACCGTGGTCGATCTGACCGATGAAGAGCGTCAGCAATGGATTGAGGCGACCTCGAGCGTCTCTCAGCGTTTCGTCGATGACGCAGGCGATACAGCCGCCGAAGTGATTTCAGCCGTGTCCGGAATGTAATCCTTTCTTCATATTGTCAAAGCAAGCGGACACCTCTGGTTCGGTTGCTTCTTCTCTTGGCGAGGCGCCCCGAATGCTGCAAGCCCTGACCAGAACCGTCGATTGGCTGTCTGAACTCTTCGGTATTGTCGCCGGGTGGATGTTCTTCGCCATAGGCATATTCGTGGCTTACGAGGTCTTCATGCGCTACGCGCTGACCAGCCCGACGATCTGGGTGGATGAGGTCGCAAGGATCTTTCAGGTGTGGGCTACCTTTGGCGCGACAGCCTATGTTCTAAAGCACCGCCAGCACATCGTCATTGATTTGGCGTTCCGGGATGCGAACACACTGGGGCGGCGGATTGTCGAGACGTTTTCGTTGCTTGTTATCGTGTTCTTCGGATGCGTCGCCGCACGATATGGCTGGGACATATGGCTGAAATCCACGCTCGCCGGGCACACGACGGACAGCTACCTTGCTGTACCCAAGGCCTATACTCAATCGGCGATCTGGGTCGGGTTTGGTTTGCTGTCGCTTCAGGCTTTGGTGGAAATTTACCGGGTGTGGACGGGTCAGGCGAACCTGCAAAGCCATGAACTTGGGGCTCACTGACCCTTGGAAACCATTCTGATCATCGGAGCCCTGCTGGGTTTGCTGCTTTTGCGCGTGCCCGTCGCCTTTGCCATGGGGGCCCTTGGGGTTGTGCTGTTATGGCTGAAAGGGCTCCCACTGATTGCCGTGCCTCAGCGACTGTTCGGGACGATGGACAGTTTTGAACTATTGGCCGTGCCTT
This sequence comes from Ruegeria sp. A3M17, assembly GCF_003318255.1. Taxonomy (GTDB): domain Bacteria; phylum Pseudomonadota; class Alphaproteobacteria; order Rhodobacterales; family Rhodobacteraceae; genus Ruegeria. The sequence goes on along the minus strand of NZ_QOCF01000020.1, from coordinate 19,647 downwards.
TGTTCTTGCTCATGTCAAACGTGCTGTTGAAAGGCGGTGTCGGACGGGATCTTTTTGCCAGCGTGCAGGCATGGGTCGGGCATTGGCCCGGAGGATTGGGTGTCGCTACGATCAAAAGCTGCACGCTATTTTCTGCGATTTCGGGATCTTCGGTGGCAACGGCGGCCACAATTGGTACCGTCGCCATCCCCGAGATGGAAAAGCGCGGCTATGACCGCCCGTTCATCTTGGGACAACTCGCCGCCGGGGGAACCCTGGGCATTCTGATCCCCCCATCGATCCCGCTGATAATTTATGGCGTCATTACCGAAACCTCGATCCCAACGCTTTTCCTTGCCGGAATTGGGCCGGGTTTATTCCTGGCCACGCTCTTTATCATCTACGCCATGCTTTATGCGCGCGGCAAAGAAAGCTTAAAAGCCGAGCGTATGCCAATGAAACAACGGTTTCTGGTGACGCTAAGTGCGCTTCCGACTGTCGTCTTGGCCATAGCAATCATTGGATCGATCTATGCAGGAATAGCCACGCCATCAGAAAGCGCGGGCATCGGGTTCGTGATTGCGATGATCATGACGTTCGCGATGGGAAGAATGACCTTCGCAAAACTGCAAGAAGCCGTGCATGATTCACTGATAACCACTGTGATGATTTTCATCATCGTCGCGGGTGCCAAGGTTTTTTCTTACGCCATTACTTTGTATCTGATTCCGCAATCGATCAGCAGCTTTCTCACTGAAAACATCTCAAACCCGACGATATTTATCTTCGCGGTCGGGCTCGTGTTGCTGATTATCGGCTTTTTCCTCGAAGCACTTTCCATGATGCTGATTATGGTTCCGGTGCTCTTCCCTGCGCTTGAAGTCATGGGAATTGATCCGATCTGGTTCGGCATCTTTTTCGTCGTCCTGATCGAGACAGCGCTAATCACTCCGCCGGTCGGATTGAACCTGTTTGTCCTTCAGGCTGTCGGAAAGGCGCGCCTTGAAGAGGTTATTCAAGGGGCCATCCCATTTGCATTCATAATGCTGGCAACGGCCGTGTTGTTGTGGTTTTGGCAGGATTTAGCGCTTTGGATTCCTTACAAACTGTTCTGACGGCAAAAGCGGCGCACTCAATTGGTTCTTCCAAGCAGCCTTAGCTGGAAACCGCCAGGCGGAAACGGTGCCATCCGCCGGTGGATGTTCTGTCTGGGGTTTCGTATACGGCCTCGGATCGCCGAAGTTACTCGAACTGAATTATGACGGCTTCAAAGTCCTGATCGCTTGTGACCTTGGTGTGGTGACCCTTTCCCACCTTGTCTTCCATGTGCCACACGGCGCCAGGGCCGATGTCACGATACTTTCCATCACTTGCAGTGACGCGAATTTTGCCTGCAAGGCATATCAGCCTTTGCGCCACCGGGGTCGGATGGATGGGCTCGTTCCAACCGGACCGAAGCCGCAGAAACATTGTCTGTTTGACGCGCTCTGGCTCGGATACCTCGATGGCCTGTGCGGGCGGGGCGAAACTCCGTTCCTCCAGGCTCATTTCAATGTCATCCCAGTGACTTTCGCCAGCAGCATCGGCGTAAAGCTTGTAATACTTCACGGTGAATGTCCTTTCAGCCTTTTGGAGCGGTAAACCTAAGAATGATCGGTCGCGTTAGTCGTTACTTGCAGACCTAAAGCTGTGACCCGATCGGTAAAACACCCAGAAAACCAGAGACGATGTGATCCCAGACCGACCCTGTGGGCTCGGAATCGTATTCCAGTACTTCCCCGTCCGCTCCTCGTGTTCTCCATTTAAGCTGGCCTGCGCGTTCCAACGTCACCTGGTATGTGTAGGCGGGCAGGGCCGCGTCCAATGCACCCATCGTTTGAACAGCCATCGCGGGCGAGTCGATCAGAATGCCCATTTCGGTATTGATGTTCACAGAACGCGGGTCCCAATTGAATGAGCCAACAAAGAGGTAACGGTCATCGATGGCAAAAGCCTTGGAATGCAGGCCGGACCGAGATCGCGCCCAGTTGATACCGCGACGCTGAACCTGATAGGCGTCTGGCCGCAATTCATAAAGTTCAACCCCACCGCGCAAGAGCGCCCGGCGTTTCTTGGCGTAATGCGCATAAACCGGCACGACGTCATTTGACCCCAGGGAATTGGTCACGACCTTGACGTCCACACCGCGATTTTCCAACTCGGTCATCCAGCGGACGCCATTGTTGCGGGGCACAAAGTAAGCCGAGAGGATATTTACCTCGCTGCGGGCATTTTCAAAATACGGCAGCAATTGCGATGCAAGAATGGGGTCCACCGTTTCAACTCCCGCGGCTTTTGACGGCGGGTCCGCATACAAACGTGCGGGGACCCAATTCAGCCGTAGCGCGCCGTCGGCAAAATTCTCTTGCGCGGATTTCCTGAGCGCAGCGCCGTACTGGGTCTGTTTTGCTTCCTCCACCAACTCATTCAGCCTTGTGCGCGCATCGTTCAGGTCAAACGATTCCGGTTGTCCAACAACCACGCGGGCGGGAACGGCAAATTCACTGTTCCAATAGGCGTCAAAGCTTTGGGAAACCTCGTTCACGACGGGGCCTGCGGCCAGCACGTCCAGATCGGCATAGTTCATTTCTGCCCGGGCCAGAAAATACTCGGCCCCAATGTTGCGCCCCCCGACGATCGTGAAGATGTTGTCTGCGGTCATGGATTTGTTGTGCATCCGGCGATTGATGCGTTTGAAGTCTGTCAGACCCGCAATCAGCAGACTTTGATCCCGCCAAAAGGGATTGAACAGCCTGATCTCGATATTCTCGTGATAGTCCAGCGCTGCGGTCATAGCGTCGTAGCTGGACGTGCCCATGTCATCCAAAAGCAGCCGGACACGAACGCCCCTGTCCGCCGCCTGCAAAAGGCTGGCAGCAAACAGATGGCCCGTGGGGTCATTGTGCAAAAGGTAGTACTGCGCGTCGATGGTACGCTCAGCTGCAGCGGCCAGCAAAAGCCTTGAAGCCAGCGCTTGTTCCCCATCACTGATCAGTTTTACCCCGGACCGCCCGTCCTTGGGATCGCCAAGCCGGTTGGCCGCGCGCACCAGGGTGCTGTTCGCGGGGGCTACAAAGGACGACGAAACAGACTTTTCATAACTGCGCGATTTGGGGGCGCAAGCCGCAAGAGCCAGCGCACTGCACAGACAAATCACGACGGCCCATGGCTTCATCGACATTCTCCCCCCGTTTCATCTCAGGTGACTATGCTTGTGGGGGCGATTGCAAGTTTGTTTCCGGATTCGCCGGGTCGTTTTCCAAGCCTGTGTTGTTTGGGCGAAACCCCAGAAGGCCCGCGCAGGGGTGTTCGCTGATCGCGTCGTTTTCAATTGAAGACGGAGTCTCGGATACCGAGGCTGAAGGGGTGTCGCCGGGTTTTGCAGGTCCGATCGGCCCCCCAATTCTGATCATAAAGAACCTAACTGTGTCATGGCACCGGCACCGCCCCACAGATGGGCGACGAGCATCAGGTACTGGGTTTGCGGCTCAGCAACCCGTATTTCATGGCCCAGGATCGGAATGAACGACGTCTGCGTCTTTCTGATTTCACTGCACGCTTGGACTGTGTGCCGCCTTGTCTGTTGAATTCGAACACATCAATCACCCTCTCGGCGCAGCCGCAGGCTTCACCCATGCCAACTTTGGCAAAGTAGAACTTCTCGAAGCTTTCCGGGTTTTTCATGACAAACCTCCTGACACGATTGAACCTGTTTCGGGGGAAAATACCAAATCACATTCAGGATGGTCGCTGAAAACGCCATCGCGACCGAGTGTTTCCAAAATACAAGTCCTCAGAATTCGTGGCCGCGAAATCGTTGTTTTGGTTTTTCGTAAACAAAGACTGGGTTACGATCTGTCAAACGCATTGCGCGTCAATAACGATGCGCTTGGCAGTCGACAAAAACCGACAGGCGAACCCGCGATTGAAAAGACTTGTTGCGTACACATCGTTTTTGATCTGGAGTTTCGCCCAGCCTGCTAACGCGCAAAACCTTGATCCAGACGCCTCTGAAGCCGCCGCCCGCGCCGCGCTTGCGGTGCTGAGTGTCGCGGCCACACCGAACGAAACACTTTCGTCCTTGTCCTTTCTGAGCGCATCTGGTGACGCCAGAAATCTGCGGTCCACGCAGCTGCGCGGCGGGTTCAAACCGTTGGGCAATGGCCTGTATCTGGAAGGCCAGTTTGCGTATCAGAACTATAACCCGCTGGTGATTTTTCCCGAGATTGGGTCCGAAACCGAACTGGATGTGACGTGGTCAAGCATCGCCGCGACCCTTGGCGTCGGGTGGGAGCTTCCGCTGACCAATAACTGGTACATCCGGCCAGTTGCGCATCTGTCGCTTGGCCATGTCACCACGGATGCGGTGTTTTCCAATTTTCCGCTGTTTCCGTCCCGTTCGAACGGGGCAGGCGCAGTGGACGGTAACCTTAACGCCTTTGGTGTCGGGGCGTCCCTGAGCGTCTTTCGCGAGGCACAATTCGGCCGTTGGGAGGCCGAGTACAGGTTACGTCAGACGTTTTTAGAGTTCTATCCGATAAACGAACCGCAAGCGGGGGATGCCCGTGCAAATTCGAACCAGACGACGTTGTTTTCGCGCTACCGTTATCCACTTGATAAGGTCAAGCTGCTGGGCCGTCCGTCAAAACTGGTTTTGGATGGGGGTGTTGTGCTTTATCACGGCGACAGCGCGATGGTGTTGGACACGGATTGGCTGGCGACGGTCGGTGTCGGAATTGAGGTCGATACCACAAAGATCGGGTTGCCCGCCGTCGAGGGCGCGCGCGTCATGTTGAACGGCGTTATCGCCGATTCCTTTTCCGGTTTTTCCGTTGGCTTCGGGGTGCTGTTCTGAACCCGCCACCAAATGAAAGGGCGCAGATACCCTGCGCCCTTCATACTGCTCTGGTTTTTGCCCGGATTATTTCCAGCCGGCTTCGTTAAAGATCTTTTGCGCTGTCGGCAGGTTTTCGGCGACGTCGGACAGGACGACCTCATCCGCTTTGAATTCACCCAGAGATTTCACCGAGTCCGCAAGTGCGACGCCCTCAACCGCGGGGAATTCGTCATTCCCGGCCGAAAAATATTGCTGGGCGCTGTCGCTTGCCAAATATTCGAGGAAGAGAACGGCATTCTCTTTGTTCGGTGCATTTGCGGCAACACCTGCACCGGACAGGTTCATATGCGCGCCATAGCTGTCCTGGTTCGGAAAGACCCAACCGATTGCGTCGATATCGGCCGAGACACCTTTGACATCTTTGCGGATTGCACGGGCAAAGTAATAGGTGTTTGAAACCGCGATGTCGCATTCGCCGGATACGATACCCCGCAGCTGATCGGTGTCACCGCCCTGTGGTTCGCGGGCCATGTTGGCCACGATGCCTTCGGCCCAGGCCTTTGCTGCCTCGGGGCCTTCATGGGTGACGATCGAAGCCAACAACGTCTGGTTATACGTATTGCTGGACGACCGGATGCAGATCTGGCCCTTGTATTCGGGCTTGGCAAGATCGGCATATGTCGCCGGCGGGTTGGCGACGTTTTCCTTGTCGAAGAAAATGATGCGGCCACGCTGCGAGAATCCGAACCATTCATTGTCGCTATCCTGAAGGTTGTTCGGGATGCGCTCTTCCAGAACTGCGCTTTCGATCGGTTGCAGAATGCCGGCATTCTTGGCCCGAGAGAGACGCGAGGTGTCGACGGTCAGCAGAATATCCGCGGGCGAGTTCGCACCTTCGGCTTCCATCCGCGCGATCAGCTCATCGGCTTTGCCTTCGATGCGGTTGATGGTAATGCCAGTGGCCTTTTCGAAATCACTGTACAGGTTTTCGTCGGTGTCATAGTGGCGCGAGGAATAAAGGTTCAACTCACCCTCGGCAGCGGCAGAAGTGGCGATCAAGGCCGACAATGCGGCGGCGAAGCAGGTAGAGGATTTGAGCATCATAACTCCCAACATTGAAATGTGCGGCGTATTAATCCGACTGAAATTGTCAATTAAACGATTCCGGAGGGGATGCAAGGAAATCTGACAAAATTAGTTGGTCAAATGGTCGCTATTGTCCGGTGGGGGAAAGTGCAGAAAGTACGATGCAGACAAAGGTTGTGGGTAGGACTGTTAAGAGCCCGTTGCAGCCGTTGTCATGGGAACTGGATGCTGTGAGTGCATTTAGCAGCTGAACAATCAAAAGGCTCGCACAATGGCCACCGGCAACACAATATTTTTTAGGATTGGCAATTTGAGCCGTGTTGAGAGTTGTCCCCTACGATCCCACTTCAACGCGCGTTTCGAAAAGGAAGTCATGAAGCTTCTGTTCAACGCTGGACCTAGACGACGCGTCTGTCTCAGAAAGGCACACTGTGACGCAAAGTCCGCGTGACCCGCCCGCCTCCACTTGCACGTAAGCGTCGGGCAACTTCAGTTGTTCACGAAGCAGATTTGATACTACCAGCTTTGCAGCATCGCACCGCAGACTTGGCTTGAAGATTTTGCCGACTGACGTCAGCGGTATCTCATCAACAATCTTAATGATCTTCGGCCAAGCTGGTCTTTCATCGATAGTGTTCTGAGCATGTGCCATTAGTTCTTCAACGGTAACCTCATCGGATGTGTGGACCTGAATGAAACATATCGGCAGTTCTCCGGCATAAGGATCGGGCATGCCGACCGCTGCTGCCAACGCGACAGCAGGGTGGGTACTCATCGCATTCTCAATCATGACCGGATCGATATTGTGGCCGCTTCGGATAATCAGATCTTTGGAGCGTCCGGCAACATAAAGGGACCCATTCGCATCTTTGTACCCCAAGTCGCCCGAATTCAGGACACCGTCTATGAACACCTCGCTGTTGAATTCTGGAACGCTGTAACCGGGCGACAAGTGAGGACCTTTGATGGCTACAACACCGATTTCGCCAATCTCACACACCGCTCCAAGACCACCATCGCTTTCCAGCTTGAGAACGTCGACATTTGTGTAAGGTAACGCCCAGCCAACTGAACCTGCAGTACCCGTACCGCAGAGTGGATCGATACTGATCAATCCGGAAGCTTCCGTCATGCCCAGAATTTCAAAAAGAGTGCAGCCGGTCACTTCCTTGAACTTCTGCCCGACCGCAGGCGGTAGCAATGAAGCGCCAGTCGCGCCCGCCCGCACGTGCGAGATGTCATGATCGCCAATTGGCGTTTGCAAGATCGCCCCAATAGCAGTTGGTACGCCGCCAACAATTGTAACCTTGTATTCTGCGACAAGACGCCAAAAGCTTGCGACAACTGCTGGGTTTCGCAGACCGGCAGGAGTCATGACGAGCAGTTCAACGCCTGCCATAAAGCAACTGAGACCGCCGACAATCGTTCCGGCGACGTGAAAAAGAGGAAAAGTAGCGGTAAATACATCATCAGAGCGAAAGCCGCACATGACAGCTCCCCCGAATGCTGCGACCAGCTGGCTGCGGTGGGTGTGCGCAACAAGCTTTGGTACACCAGTTGTGCCCCCGGTGTGAAAATAGGCCGCCAGATCTGAACCCCTGCGCGCCTCCCCAAAAGTCAGATGATCATCAGGTTGGGCCATCAAAGCACCGGCAAGATCAATAACTCCTTCTTCGGGCAGTGTACCCGGCGGAGAAATGCGCACAAGTACGAGGCCCGGAACCTGCTCCCTCATTGCTAGAGCTTTCTCCCAAATATCCAGCTGTGGATGAGGGCCAAGAGCAACAAGGATCTTTGCCTCGGAGGCTTTGAGAAGTTCTGCTATGCTCTCAGGCTGCAAAAGAAAATTGATCGGAACAGCGTACCCAGCCGTTTCTGCTCCCCACAAAGTGACGTGGGTTTCAATCAAAGCGGGCAGCATAAACGCAACGCCCGGTGCTTCACCTCCAATCGCTGCAAACAGATTTGCAGCGCGCATTATCTGTCCCAGCAACTGTTTATAGGTCACACGACGCGGTTCTTCGTCTTCAGTTCCGGTCATCAGCATTGTCAGCGCAGTCGCATCAGGATCGCGGTCAACGCTGTTGATAAAGACATCCAAGATGCTTTGTTCAGGTAAACGCTCTTCAAGCGTCATTTCTCCTTCGAACTCAGAAATATCACTTTGAGTCCTGATCGGCTGTGTGCCCAGATTGACCATGGGATCTCCTTCAACTTCAGGAAAGTGTCACCTGAGCTTTGGTCGAGCAGCCAAACTTTGCAACACCAACATACAAGATAAAGCACAAAAACAAGCCAATCTACGAAAGGCCGCTTTGTCCCGCATAGCAGACATTAACATCGCCAACAAAAAAGCCGCGCTCGAAAGCGCGGCTTAAAGATTTGGTAGTGTTCAGTTCTTAGCCCTGGCGAGCTTTGAACTTGCGCTGCGTCTTGTTGATCACGTAGACGCGGCCTTTGCGACGCACAACACGGCAATCACGGTGCCGGTTCTTGAGCGAGCGGAGCGAGTTCTTGACCTTCATGGGTCTGTCTCCAATCTGCGGCGCCTTCATCAAGGACGTGGCCAGCGCCTGGGTTTGCGGGTGTCCCGGGTCAGACCCGAAACAGTGAATAGATGGTGGGCGGTACAAGGATCGAACTTGTGACCCCTTCGATGTCAACGAAGTGCTCTACCGCTGAGCTAACCGCCCACTTAACCTTTGCGTTGCCCTGCCCCATAACGAAATGGGGCGCGGAACCCCGCGCCGGTAGCGGGGTCTATAAAAGGAGTCGCAAAGGGGTTCAAGGGGTTTGGTAGAACTATTTTCCGGTCTATGTTCAATGCGAACAAGGAGTCACCATGAAGAACGCTGCTTACGTATTGGATATGCCCGTCAAGCGCACGTCTTGCGTTGTATTTTCTTCTCCTCACAGTGGCCGGAACTACCCCGAAGCGATGCTGAACCGGACGGTTCTGAGCCAGAATGTGATTCGATCTTCGGAAGATGCATTCGTGGATCAGTTGTTTTCCGCAGCGACTGACCATGGTGCGCCCTTGATATCCGCGACAAAATCAAGAGCCTATCTGGATCTTAACCGCAGTGCTGAGGAGCTGGACCCGGCTTTGATCCAGGGCGCGCGCCGCCACGGCCATAACCCGCGTGTCGCTTCGGGGCTGGGCGTGATTCCCAGGGTCGTCGCCAATGGGCGCGCAATCTATCGCGGCAAGCTAACGATGGACGAGGCGCGTCTGCGCATCGACACCTGCTGGCGTCCTTATCATGCGCGTCTCAAGTCGCTGCTGACCGAATCGCACGCCGCTTTTGGTCAGGCCATTTTGATTGATTGCCATTCGATGCCGCATGAAGCGGTTTCGATGGCCAGCACGTCCACGTCCCAGCGCCCGCAGATCGTGTTGGGTGACAGGTTTGGCGCTTCGGCTTCGGCCGATATTGTGGACCGGATCGAATCCGCGTTTGCCTCGGCGGGCCTGATCGTGGCGCGCAACGCGCCTTTCGCCGGCGCCTACGTGACACAGACGTACGGGCGGCCCGGACGCAATCAGCACGCTATCCAGATTGAGATCGACCGCTCTCTTTACATGGATGAAGTCAAAATCGCGCCGAACGGCAATTTCGCAGCGTTTCAGAACGTATTGCGGCAGGTCATTCGGGAAATCTCGGGTATTGGCCGCGATCCGTTGCGACTGGCGGCTGAGTAACCTCAGCGCAAAGCCCGGCCTTTGACAATCGCATCAGTTCCGAATCTGCGCCGGATTTCATCCGTAGCGCGTTCCGCCTGAGACCGTCTTGACGCGTCGGGATCCAAAAGGTCTCCCGAGATGTCCGCCTGATCTTCGGGGCACAGATCGGAAATTCCGCAACCCAACAGACGATATGGCCCTTTGTCGCCGACCTGATCAAACAGCCCACGGGCCGTGCGGTAGATGCGGTCCGCGATCTGAGTGGCGTCCCGCAACGAGACACGTCGGGTGATGACCTTGTGGTTTGCTTGTTTGAGTTTCAGGGTTACGACCCGTCCGGCCAGCCCTTTGGCTTTAGCGCGATCCGCAACTTTTTCGGACATGCGCCACAGATGCCCGTCAAGGATGTCCAGGCTGGCCGTATCCTCGAAAAACGTGGTCTCGTTGCTGATCGACTTCATCGGCTCATGCGAAGAGACGCGCCGTTTGTCCTGTCCGCGCGCCAGATGCCACAGCCGATATCCCATTGATCCGAACCGGGCTGTCAGTGCCTCCTGATCCCAGCGTAATAGGTCCGAGAAGGCGCGGATGCCTGCGCGATCCAGCGATTCCTGTGCCGCTGGTCCGATACCCCAGATCAGGCGCACCGGTTTGTCGTACAGAAATTCGGCGGTCTCAGCTTTTCCAATCACTGAATATCCACGCGGCTTGTCCAGGTCAGAGGCGACCTTGGCTAGAAACTTGTTGTGCGACAGACCGATCGAGCCTGTTACGCCCAGCTCGTCCTTCATCCGCTTAACCAGTCTTGCCAGCATGGCCGCAGGTGGCGCGCCATGCAGTCGCTGCGTGCCGGACAGATCCATGAATGCTTCGTCCAGTGACAGCGGTTCGATCACGGGGGTCAATTCGTCCATCATGACCCTGATCTGTCGTGACACCTCGGCGTAGACCGACATGCGAGGCTTGATGACAACGGCGTCCGGGCACAGTTGCAAGGCTTTGAACATCGGCATCGCAGAGCGAACCCCACGAATACGGGCCACATAACACGCGGTTGACACGACACCGCGTTTGCCGCCCCCGATGATCACCGGCTTATCGGCCAGTTCAGGATTGTCCCGCTTTTCGACCGAGGCATAAAAGGCGTCGCAATCCATATGCGCGATGGACAGGTCGAACAGCTCAGGGTGGGTCTTGATCCGCGGGCTTCCGCAGGAAGGGCAACGCGCTTCCTGTTCCAAAATCGAAAAGCAGTCGCGGCATAAAGCGGGCATTACCTTTACATCTCAATTTTAAACGCTTTGTCATATCAGGTGTTACTGGCTAAAATTTATCCGGTCGGGCAGCAAAGAGAAAGCGCTCATGCAGTTCACGGGGGCGAAGGTCGCACTGTTTCTTGGATCAGACCTTTTGGTCATTCAAAGGGACGACAAGAAGGACATCCCGTTCCCGGGCCATTTCGACTTTCCCGGCGGCGGGCGCGAAGGGTCAGAAACGCCGCTGCAATGCGTCAGGCGCGAAACACTGGAAGAAGTTGGGCTGCACCTCGTCAAGGCTGATTTCGTCTGGACGCGCATGTATGGGCAAAACTGGTTCTTCGCAGCACACCGGCCACCCAGCGACGTCAACCTGATCAGGTTTGGCGATGAGGGGCAGGGATGGTGTTTGATGGCGCCGGAGATGTACCTTGATAATGCGCTGGCGGTGCCGAATTTTGTAATCCGCCTACGTCATTACTTGACCCAAGGTCGGCCGCCTTTTGACATGTGAGGTTTTCAGAAGAAGACCCCCCGCGATTGGCGGGGGGAGGTGACGGACCTCAGGAAGAGATGGTCCGCGGGGAGTATCACGCCTCCAGAATCGCGCAAATTCCGGGATTTAGATAGGATCTAGGTCACACAGCCAAAACTCGCATATCTGATGTGTGTTTTGGGGCACAGGGACGATTTGGCGCGGAAATGGCAAAAAGTGACGTAAGGTCAACTGCTTGAGCCGTAGAACTCGATAAAATTTGCCTATGCTGGTGCAACCACCTGGCATCAACCCCCAAAAAATTTGTCCCGCTGAGTGCTGAGATTTAAGTTCTGTATGGTGTTTTTGCTTGCGGTGAGGCCAATTCAGCAAGGATTGCTTCAGCAGCGGCCTTGGGGTTTTCGGCCTGATAGACAGGTCGGCCCACGACGATGTGGTCCACGCCATCTGCGACGGCATTTGCGGGTGTTGCAACGCGTTTCTGATCACCAAGCGCGGCACCTGCGGGGCGGACGCCAGGGGTCACGATCAGGCGACCTTCGGCCTGGGGCAGGGCACGGATTAGCGCGGCTTCTTGCGGGCTGGCGATGACGCCGTCGGCACCAGCCTCAAGCGCGCGTGCAGCGCGTTCGACCACCAGATCCTGCACGTCGCCCTCTTTCAGAAGGCTGGCATCCAGGTCGTCGCGGTTCAGCGAGGTCAGGATGGTAACGGCCAGAATCTTGAGGTCTTTGCCAGCGGCCCCTTCTTTCGCGGCCCGAACCACATGCGGATCACCATGCACCGTCAGGAAATCCAGATCGAACTGCGCCAGCCCGCGAACGGCGTTTTCGACCGTGTTGCCGATATCGAACAGCTTCATGTCCAGAAAGATGCGCTTGCCGTGTTCCTGTTTCAGTTCATTGGCTAATGCCAGCCCGCCACCGGTCAGCATGCCCAGCCCGATCTTGTAGAAGGAAACGCTGTCGCCCAATTGCTCGGCCATGGCCAGCCCCTGTAGGGCGTTGGGAATATCTAGGGCAACAATCAGGCGATCATCGGACATGGGGCAGGCTCCTATTTGGCAAACGTCTGCGTCCTAGCGGTTTCGGGCGGCTGTGTCCATGCGGGGCGCGCGGGTGATCGAGATCACGCAGCTTTGGGCCAACTGTGATATGGTGCCGACCATCCACAAGAATTTTCGATGGGGAAACTATGAAACAGCTTTTTTGTGTTGGGTTTATTCTGGCCTTGGTGGGATGTCAGGATATGCCATTAGAAAATGAGGCGGCAGATACGGTCATCAAATCTCCGACAAATGACAACTTGCGTTTGGTGGGGGGATACCGTTCGACCGACGATGACTGCCAATTGACGGGTGAGACGTCGTTCACGGTCAACTTTCTGGATGATGCAGCAGACCTTGTTTCCTGCCCAACAGGCAGCGACGCCGCGCTATCGCTGGTGGACATGTACGCCGCGCGCGAGGTGGCGCAGACCGGAGGCTACACCGTCTACTCCATACCTCGACGATAAGTCTGAATCTGCGTTCCAGCCTCTTGAACGGGCAAAGATATTTCCCAGATTGAATGTGAGGCCCAGACCGACGCGTGCCGCCAAGCGGGCGCATCACATTCAGGGCGCTTAGGAAAAGGAGAACACTATGGACTTGAACAAGTTCACCGAGCGGGCACGAGGATTCGTGCAGGCGGCGCAAACCATTGCGCTGCGCGAGGGGCACCAAAGACTAATGCCCGAACATCTTTTGAAAGCATTGATGGATGACGATCAGGGGCTGGCCAGCAACCTGATCACACGCGCTGGCGGCGCGCCGACCCGCGTGGTCGAAGCGCTGGACGCTGCGTTGTCAAAGATTCCGAAGGTCAGCGGCGACGCAAGCCAGATCTATATGGATGGCCAGACTGCCAAGGTTTTTGCCGAAGCCGAAAAGATTGCCACCAAGGCAGGCGACAGCTTTGTCCCCGTCGAACGTGTCCTGATGGCGCTGTGCATGGTGAAATCCAAAGCCAAAGAGGCGTTGGAAGCCGGCGCCGTATCCGCCCAGAAACTGAACGAGGCGATCAACGACATCCGCAAGGGCCGCACTGCTGACACCGCATCGGCGGAAGAAGGCTATGACGCGCTCAAGAAATACGCGCGCGACCTGACCGAGGCTGCGGCTGAGGGCAAGATCGACCCGATCATCGGGCGGGATGAGGAAATCCGCCGCTCGATGCAGGTTCTGTCGCGTCGCACCAAGAACAACCCGGTTCTGATCGGGGAACCCGGCGTCGGTAAAACTGCGATTGCCGAGGGCATGGCCCTGCGCATTATCAACGGTGACGTGCCGGAATCGCTGAAAGATAAAAAACTGCTTGCGCTCGACATGGGTGCGCTGATCGCTGGTGCGAAATATCGCGGTGAGTTCGAGGAGCGCCTCAAGGCTGTTCTGACCGAGGTCACCGAGGCCGCCGGTGAAATCATCCTGTTCATTGATGAGATGCACACATTGGTGGGCGCTGGTAAATCCGATGGCGCGATGGACGCCGCCAACTTGATCAAGCCCGCGCTTGCGCGAGGTGAGCTGCACTGTATCGGCGCGACCACGCTGGATGAGTATCGCAAATACGTGGAAAAAGACGCGGCCCTTGCGCGCCGGTTCCAGCCGGTTGTGGTGCAGGAGCCGACTGTGGAGGACACGATCAGCATCCTGCGCGGCATCAAGGAAAAGTACGAGCTACACCATGGTGTGCGCATCTCGGACTCGGCGTTGGTATCTGCGGCGACCTTGTCGCATCGCTATATCACCGACCGTTTCCTGCCCGACAAAGCCATCGACCTAGTCGATGAAGCGTCGGCTCGCTTGCGGATGGAAGTGGACAGCAAGCCCGAGGAACTCGATCAACTGGATCGCCAGATTCTGCAGATGCAGATCGAGGAACAGGCGCTGAATCTCGAAGATGATGCGGCCTCCAAGGACCGTCTGGAAACCTTGCAAAAGGATCTGGCCGATCTGCAGGAGAAATCTGCCGAGATGACTGCCCAGTGGCAGGCTGAACGCGATAAGCTGGCTGGTGCGCGCGATCTGAAAGAACAGCTCGACAAGGCGCGCGCTGATCTCGAGATTGCCAAGCGTGAAGGCAACCTCGCCAAAGCGGGTGAGCTGTCTTACGGCGTCATTCCTGAGCTTGAGAAAAAGCTGACCGAGGCCGAAAATGCCGAAAGCAGCCAGATGATGGCTGAGGAAACGGTGCGTCCGGAACAGATCGCTTCGGTGGTTGAACGCTGGACCGGTATCCCGACCTCGAAGATGCTGGAAGGCGAGCGCGAGAAGCTGCTGCGGATGGAAGACGATCTGCATTCCCGCGTGATCGGTCAGGATGCGGCGGTCACTGCTGTGGCCAATGCTGTACGTCGTGCGCGTGCGGGCCTGAACGACGAAGGCCGCCCGCTGGGCTCGTTCCTGTTCCTCGGGCCCACGGGTGTAGGTAAGACCGAGCTGACCAAAGCCGTGGCGAACTTCCTGTTCGACGACGACAACGCGATGGTGCGTATCGATATGTCCGAGTTCATGGAGAAACACGCGGTTGCCCGTCTGATCGGCGCCCCTCCGGGCTATGTCGGCTATGACGAAGGCGGCGTGCTGACCGAAGCCGTGCGGCGCAGGCCCTATCAGGTCGTGCTGTTCGATGAGGTCGAAAAGGCGCACCCGGATGTGTTCAACGTGCTGTTGCAGGTTCTGGATGATGGCGTTCTGACCGATGGTCAGGGCCGTACCGTGGACTTCAAGCAGACGTTGATCATCCTGACGTCGAACCTCGGCTCTCAGGCGCTGAGCCAGTTGCCCGAAGGTGCGGACAGCGCGCAAGCCAAGCGTGACGTGATGGACGCGGTCCGGGCGCATTTCCGGCCTGAATTCCTGAACCGTCTGGATGAGACGATCATCTTTGACCGGCTCAAGCGGGAAGATATGGATGGCATTGTCGATATCCAGATGGCGCGTTTGCAGAAACGCTTGGCCGCCCGCAAGATCGAGCTGGTCTTGGATGGCGCCGCCAAGGAATGGCTTGCCGACGAGGGCTATGACCCGGTCTTCGGTGCCCGTCCGCTCAAGCGGGTGATCCAGCGTGCCTTGCAAAACCCGCTGGCCGAGGCGCTGCTTGCTGGTGAGATCAAGGACGGCGAAACCGTCCCTGTAACCGCCGGACCCGATGGCTTGATCATTGGCGACCGACTGGGCACGTCAGAGCGTCCGCGGCCTGATGATGCCGTGGTGCATTGATCCGAACAAAGGCCCGCTCAATTGGCGGGCCTTTTTTTATTTGTGATTGTAGCCCCAAAAGTATGCTGTTCAGGCAGGTCGCAACTGAACCAGAGAAAACGAGGAGACGTCCAGAGCGTTCATCGGAAAATCCATTGTCTCTGGACCCAACCCCAGCTCGGCCAGATAGCTTTCGGTCCCTTTGCGCCCAAATATATGCTCAAGCACAGAAAACCCTTGTTGGGTCGCGTAGGTGCCAACCTCATCAGGCGAGATGTTGAAACGAAATGGTTCACCGACCCCGGCCACGGCCTTCCCAATACTATCGACTTCTTGTTGCGCTTGCGATGCTGCAGCGGTCGAAGCGTAGGTCGTCAGAAATCGCGTTTCCTTCGCGCCATTTGACCGGATCATTGCGTATACATTTGCAACTTCGGGCGGTGCCACATATTCCAGCGAAACCTCGGCAATAAAGACTGTGCCCATTTCGTGGTCGTAGCCGAGGGACTGCAACTTATCGAGAGTTGTCTCACGGGAGAAATCAACCGCAGTGTATCGAACGTTTGGCGGTACGCCAAAATTGGCACTGACCAACGACCGCTTGGCTTCGATGGTTTCGGGGCGGTCGTCCTCGAACACCGGAATATGTCTGTGACTGTTGGATAACCTCAGGCCCAGCGTATCGAGGCCCGCGCCAAGCACAACGATCTGATGTACACCATTCTTGATTGCAGTAAGCGCGCGGCTTTGCATGAACGTCTTGCGCCAAAGGACCGACGCGACAAGGCGACGAGCCACCGCGCGATCATCGGCGAATTTAAGTACGGCGTCCCAATCGGTTGCCTGGTCCAGGACCTCGGGCCCTTCCACCGACCCGTTTCGAAATAGCTGTTCGGCAAATGGGTCGTAGAATACGCGTCGGTATGTCGGGTTACGGTTTACCAAGGCGCAAAAGGCGCAAACCCCAAGGGCGGTTCGGCTTAGTCCGGGAATTGAGCTTTGCGGAACATAAAACATATGAAACTCACGGTGGTTGCATTCACAGGAACAGAGTTTGAATACCCTGACAACCAGCAGAGTTCAGATCACCCCGTCAATGTAACCAGCTTTTGGGAAATTAAGCCCGCCAGGCAGGCGGGCCACTTCATTAAATCATCGCGAAAATACGCGCGGGTCCTCCGGTGCCACCAGCATGCTTAGGCGCACCGATCACAATCGTCGCGCCAGCGGCCGGCACACGATCCAGACCGGCGATATTCTCAATCCCGAAACGTCCCGTGGGCAGCCATGCATAATGGGTGGCGAAGTCGGTCGAAATACCGTGGTCAAGGGACAGCGTGTCTGATGCAATAGAGCGCGCGCGGGATTCTTCGATCAACATCATTGCGGCTTCGGGGTGGAAGCCGGGGTAATGTTGTGCCTGCCCGTCGAAACCGCGATATGCGTCGCTGTCGGCTTTGGCGGCCCAACCGGAATACAAGGCCACGCAAGCGCCATCCGGAATGTCACCGTTGGCAGACATCCATGCCTTCAGATCATCCGGGGTCAGCAGCGTATCAGCATCCTCGGCGGCCCGGGCCGCGATGTCGACGACGCACAGTGGCGCGACAAGATCGGATACCGGGATTTCATCCACCGAGGCACCGTCCGCCGAAAAGTGCAGTGGCGCGTCGATATGGGTGCCCGTGTGTTCATTGACCGTCAGGCGCTGCAGGTTAAAGCCGTGTTCGCCGAAATTGAAAACCTGTTCGGACGCATATCCCGGCTCGCCAAAATAGGTTGGGAAATCGGCGCTGAGCGTGTGGGTCATGTCCTCAATCTTGCCGACGTCAGCGGCCAGGGCAATTGGTGCACTGGCCCCAGTCGCGGCAACAGCCACACCAGAGGCGGCGGCGGCTTTGAAGAACCCTCTTCTAGACAGCATACGGTCTTTGACCGCGTTCATCACGCAGATGTCACACATTCGTCTTCTCCCTTTAGTCTTGCCCGACAATCGGGTGGACAGCGGATCTAAGGGCCTGTTGGCCAATCCTGACGACAAGACTGCAAGTTGCGTGAAGCAGTTGTAAAGATTGAAGGTCCGAGTATTCCGCCCGTATTGGGCATGGCGCGATCAACTTGGCGTGACAGGTGCTAACGGTTTTGCCCAA
The DNA here is from genome assembly GCF_003318255.1 of Ruegeria sp. A3M17. Taxonomy (GTDB): domain Bacteria; phylum Pseudomonadota; class Alphaproteobacteria; order Rhodobacterales; family Rhodobacteraceae; genus Ruegeria. Next base: position 1,879 of record NZ_QOCF01000020.1, on the reverse strand, counting down.
TTCGCCCTAGGGGATGTCTAAGGTGTTTTGGTATGGACTTGGCGTGAATCGTTACAGTCTCTTCTCCCAATCGTGACGTATGTTGCCTTGGCGGTGTGGTATCAGCGGATTATCTGGAATCTCAGGCTAGCTTACCAAGGAGACTTAAATGGCGCATCGCTGGACCAATACACTGACACATGCCGACGTCACGCCACAGGCGGCGTTTTTGAATCGGCGGCAGGTGATGGCCGGCCTGGCGGGTGTAGGATTGGCGGGGCTGGCCAGACCGGCAGCGGCGCAGGAAGCTCTTGAACCCAACACCTGGGAAGAGATCACCTCGTACAATAACTACTACGAATTCGGGACCCGCAAGGAAGATCCCGCAAGATATGCGCATACTCTGGTGACCGAACCCTGGAGCGTCACGATCGATGGTCTGGTCGACAAACCGGGTGAATATGACTTCAAGGACATCATGTCCGAGATGACGGTCGAAGAGCGCATCTACAGATTCCGCTGTGTCGAGGCCTGGTCGATGGTGGTCCCGTGGAATGGCTTTGAGCTGGCGGACCTTCTGAATATGGCTGGCGTACAAGAAGGCGCCAAGTACGTGGCGTTTGAAACGGCATACCGACCCGATGAGATGCCGGGCGTTCAGTTCCCGATCCTCGAATGGCCATACCGGGAAGGTTTGCGCCTGGATGAGGCGATGCACCCGCTGACGATCATGGCGACCGGTATCTACGGCAAACCTATCCCGAACCAAAACGGCGCGCCTCTGCGTCTGGTGGTGCCGTGGAAATATGGTTTCAAGTCCATCAAGTCGATTGTCCGCATCACCGTTTCGGATGTCGAGCCGCCCACCAGTTGGAACATGTCTGCCCCGCGCGAATATGGCTTCTATAGTAACGTGAACCCCAACGTGGATCATCCACGTTGGTCGCAGGCATCGGAACGTCAGATTGGCGGCGGTCTCTTTGCCAAGCGTATCCCGACGCTGATGTTCAACGGTTACGAAGAAGAGGTCGGCGGACTTTACGACGGTATGGATCTGAAGGAATTCTACTAAGACCATGCAGACGCTGAATCAGATATTGCGCCGCATTCCGGTGCGGCTGGTCTACTTGCTGGGGGCGCTTCCGGCCCCCTGGCTGTTTTACCAGGGGCTGACCGGCGGTTTGGGCGTGGATCCGATTGAGGCGTTGGAACACCGGTACGGCGAACTGGCGCTTCAACTGTTGATCGTCGTGTTGGCAATTTCTCCGCTGCGGCGGTTTGTTGGGTTGAACCTGCTCAAGTTTCGCCGGGCGCTGGGCGTGCTGACCTTTGCCTATGTCAGCCTGCATCTTTTGGTGTGGCTGGTTCTGGACGTGCAGCTTCCCAGCCAGATCTGGGCGGATATCTTGAAGCGTCCCTATATTACAGTCGGCATGGCAGCGTTTATCCTGATGATCCCGCTGGCTGTAACGTCAAACAACTTGTCCCTGCGCAAATTGGGGGCCCGTTGGCGCATCCTGCAGCGGCTTGTCTTTCCCGCCGCGATTCTGGGTGGGGTGCACTATGTTATGCTTGCCAAAGGATTTCAGATCGAACCGCTGGTCTACCTGTCTCTGATCGTTAGCCTGATTCTGCTGCGCATTCCGGTTTCTGGCCTGCTGACTCGGTTCCGTACGGCCGATTCCGCCTGACTCGGTGCTGAGTCTGTTGGTAACTCTGTCTAAAGTTCCGGATTCGCCGCCAGTTACTATACTGACTGCTTTCTTTGGAAACACTTCCGGTTTGCAAACTATTGTTTTTGAACGAAGAAATAAGATTCTTCGGCTTTTTGAAAGTTTATCGTATTTTCTGCTTGCGGCTTTGCGGGGTAAACCTTAGAACCCCCTTCACCGGCGCTGCT
>NZ_QOCF01000014.1 GCF_003318255.1 Ruegeria sp. A3M17 | reverse complement strand
AATCGCCTCGCCCGCTCCAGATACAAACCTCTCTGAACATGCTGGTTCTTTGTCTGGTGTTGCGGCATTCTCAAATGGCACGCAATCACGACAGAGGTCCGCTGATGCCCGAATATGTTATTCGCGCTTTGACTGAAGACGAAGTTCAAACGGCCGTCGATTGGGCCGGCCAGGAAGGCTGGAACCCGGGGCTACACGACGCGGTCTGCTTTCGCGGTTCCGACCCCGAAGGGTTTAAGGGCGGGTTCCTGGATGGGCAGATGATCGCGTCTGCGTCCGCCGTGAATTATGACGATAACTACTCGTTTTTAGGCTTTTATATCGTGCAACCCGAGTATCGCGGATCGGGATATGGGTTGCAGGTGGCCGAAGCGGTCAAAGCTCATTGTCAGCACCGGAACATGGGCATGGATGGCGTTGTCGAACAGCAGGACAACTACCGCAAGTTCGGGTTCAAGCTGGCCTATGACAATTACCGCTTCTCGGGCACAGTTGGTGAAATTCTAGACCAGTTGGGCCGGTCCCTTCACGATCAGATCACGCCCCTCAGCGCCCTGACGGATGAGCTGAAATCGTACGACCGGGGCTTGTTCCCTGCCCCGCGCGACACATTCCTTCACGCCTGGCTCGGTGCGCCCAGCCACGTCTCTCGCGTGTTCGAAGAAGATGGTCAGATCAAGGGCTATGCAACCCTGCGGCGATGTTTGAGCGGGTACAAGGTCGGCCCCCTATTTGCGAACAATCCTGAGAGCGCAGAGGCCCTTTTGGTGTCGCTGCTGGCGACACTTCCCGCCGATCAGATGGATGCGGAGGTCTTCATCGACATGCCCAATCCCAACGCGCAAGCCATGGCAATGGCGCAACAGTTGGGTTTGACCAAAGTTTTCGAAACTGGCCGCATGTATTCCAGCCACGCACCGGAGATTGATCTGGACCGGATTTACGGCATCACGACATTCGAACTGGGGTAATTTCATCCCACACTCGACATTCCAAAAGCGAAATTACAAAAAGGAAATCTACAGAATGCCCAGCGAAACCCAAAAGCGGTTGCTGCTTGAGATGTTTGAGAATCTGCCGGGCGTGGTTTTCATGCTTTTGTTCCGGGCCACGGATGATATGAGATTGGCCGGGTGGATCGGCACGGTTCTGGCCGCCTTGGTTTGCGTTACCTATGTCAGGAAAACGCTGCGTCCACAGCCCATTTTACTTGGTATCAATCTCTTCATGGTGGCGATCACGCCACTGATCGAATGCCTGATCTTGCTTGGCTATCGCGACACGGCGACGATTTTGACCGGGAATATCGCGACCCTCGTTCTTATGAGTGTATTCTTAACGGGTGTCGTTTTGACCTTGTTCAGAACGAACGGATTCCTGAACTATCAGACCAACGGGACAAAACAGAAAAACACGCACTCTGCCGTTTTGCTGATTGTCTGCGCTTTCGGTGTGGTTTGGTCGCAATTGGCCGGAGAAAACTATCTGGTCTCGCTTGGCATTCCGCTGATGGTATTGTTCGGTGTGCATCAGTTGCTCCGGGCAGGAACAACTGATCAGCAGGCGCGCAATGGCGCGATTTTGGTATGTGCTGCACCGCAAGGTTCGGTGTCCGACGCTTCGGCCTGACTCAGAACGCCTTGAAGGTCATAGTAGTCAGCGAACGCTCGATATTCGGGATCACAAGCAGGTTTTCATTGATGAAATGACCGACATCGTCGGTTTCAGGGATGTAGAGCTTGAGTAGCAGGTCATATTCGCCGCTGGTCGAGTAAAGCTCGGAGTGAATCTCGCGAAGCGCGATCTCTTCAGCGACCTTATAGGTGGTGCCGGGTGTGCAGCGGATCTGAATGAAAACGCAGGTGGACATGTTTTGGACCTGTTGATTGAGTTTCCGGCAGGCTGGCATGGCACGTCACCGGGCGCAATCCCCTGCAACAGATTGTAGTGAAAGCAACGCTTGGTCTGGATAAGCCGACCAATCCCCGTCTATAAGCGCGCCTGTAGCAAAAGGAATTCGCCCATGCGCAGCGCAAAGATCAGCCGTCAAACCGCCGAGACCGAGATTTCGGTCGAGGTCAATCTTGACGGAACCGGTACCTATGACAACCAAACCGGTGTTGGGTTCTTCGATCACATGCTGGACCAACTTGCGCGCCATTCGCTGATCGACATGACGATCCGCGCCAAGGGTGATTACCACATCGACGACCACCACACGGTTGAGGATACCGGCATCGCGCTGGGTCAGGCGCTGACGCAGGCCTTGGGCGACAAGAAAGGCATCCGTCGCTATGGCGAGTGCCACTTGCCCATGGATGACGCACAGGTGCGTTGCGCGCTAGACTTGTCCGCGCGTCCATTCCTGATCTGGAACGTGAACCTGCCGACCCCCAAGATCGGAAACTTCGACACCGAACTGGTGCGCGAGTTCTTTCAGGCGCTCAGCACCCATGGCGGCATCACGTTGCATATTGACCAATTGCACGGCTTCAACAGCCACCACATGGCCGAGGCCGCGTTTAAGGCCGTCGCGCGTGCGTTGCGTTTGGCGGTCGAAACCGATCCGCGCAAGGCGGACGCGATTCCGTCCACGAAGGGCGCGTTGTAGATGCTGACGGCCATTATCGACTACGAAAGTGGCAATCTGCACTCGGCCGAAAAGGCTTTTCAGCGCATGGCGCGCGAGATGGACGCGGGTGAAGTTGTCGTAACCTCGGACGCGGAGGTGGTTGCCCGCGCGGACCGGCTGGTTCTACCCGGTGACGGCGCTTTTCCCGCCTGCGCGAATGAGCTGCGCGGGCACAAAGGCATCTATGATGCGATGGCCGAAGCCGTCGAAAAGAAAGGCCGCCCCTTTCTGGGCATCTGCGTCGGCATGCAATTGATGGCTTCCAAGGGTCACGAATATCGCGAGACCGACGGTCTTGGCTGGGTTGCAGGTGATGTGGTGCGGATCGAGCCGTCAGATAGTGCGCTGAAAGTGCCGCATATGGGCTGGAACGATCTGGTTTTGGAAAGCGACCACCCGGTCTTTGCCGGGGCGCAATCAGGCGATCACGCCTATTTCGTGCACTCCTACCATTTCCGTGTCACCGATCCGGCGCAGCGTCTGGCCTTTGTGGATTATGGGCAGGAGGTCACGGCCGTGATCGGCCGCGACACAATGGTTGGGATGCAGTTTCACCCTGAGAAAAGTCAGGACGTGGGCCTGCGGATGATCGGGAACTTCCTGACCTGGACGCCCTGAGCGGTTACTGAACCCGGGTCCAATCCTGCCCGCGACACACCAGACCGCCCACAGCGCAGCCTTTGACAGTCAGCTTGTTCTGGCTGTCCAGTGTCATTTTCGAGCTGTAGGTCTTGTCCCGGTCTGGGGCCCAGATCTTACCGCCGCTATAGCTGCTGCCGCCATCGGGCACCATATCCCAGATGATCTGCTTGCCGAGGTTTTCATACTCCAGCTGTTCATTTCCGTCTTTGTCAAAGGCGGTGTCGATGGTGCCACAAATCGCGCTGCCGCATTCCGAAATCGAGACGTGAAGATAGCCGCCAGTATCACCTGGTTGGGTTTTCCAAAGTCCGTCAACCGGATCGGCTGCAAAAGCAGCGCTGGCCAATACCGCAAATCCGGCTGCAAATGTGAATGTCTTCATGATTTCCTCCCTTATTTCTGCTCAGTTTGGCCCGGTGAGGCAATTCCGGCAAGATTGACTTGGCGTCGCGTTGCATCCCCTGCCCCGCATGTGCGATATCCCGCGCGAACACTATTGATATAGGGCCGCCTGACATGATCCTCTACCCCGCCATCGACCTCAAAGACGGCCAGGCCGTGCGCCTGCTGCGCGGTGAAATGGATAAGGCTACTGTTTTCAACGACGACCCTGCAGCGCAAGCACGGGCCTTTGTCGATGCAGGGTGCGAATGGCTGCATTTGGTCGACCTGAACGGCGCGTTTGCTGGTGAACCCGTCAACGCAGCCCCGGTCGAGGCCATCCTAAAGGAATGCAACGTGCCCGCGCAGTTGGGTGGTGGCATTCGCGACATGGCCACGATCGAAACATGGATCGACAAAGGTCTGGCGCGCGTGATCCTGGGCACCGTGGCGGTCGAAAACCCCGATCTGGTGCGCGAGGCTGCCAAGGCGTTTCCGGGCAAAGTTGCTGTTGGCATCGATGCCCGCAACGGCATGGTGGCCACCAAGGGGTGGGCCGAAGAGACTAACGTGAAAGTCACCGATCTGGCCCGCAGTTTCGAGGACGCAGGCGTTGCGGCCATCATCTATACCGATATCAACCGCGACGGCGCGATGCAGGGCCCAAACATCCAGGCAACGGCAGATTTGGCCCGCGCGGTGTCAATCCCCGTCATCGCCTCGGGTGGGGTCAGTTCGGTGGATGATCTGATCGCCCTGCGTGATTGTGGCGTGGCATTGGATGGCGCAATTTCAGGCCGGGCGCTTTATGATGGCGCGATTGACCTTTCCGAGGCCATTCGCGCCTTAAGCTGATCACTCGGCCGCAACCGAAGTCAGCTTGGCAAGCGCGCCGCGCATCTTTTCGATGACAGGTGATTTTTCGACTTCGTCGAGCTCATCCATCGTCTCTTTGGGGTCCTCATAGGCCAGCCAGACCTGCCCGGTCTCATCTTCGTATGCCTGCACTTTGAGCGGCAGGAAAAGCCCGGCGCGCGGATCAATCTGCATCGCGGGTGTACCCAGTGCCGGGTTGCCAAAGATCAGAACCTGATTGGCGGGGATTGTCAGGCCAACCTTTTCCGCACCCGCTGCATGATCGACGCGGGCAAAGACGGTCGCGCCCGCATTGCCAACGGCAGCTTCCAGGGCGTCCATCGCCTCTTGCACAGATTTGTTTGTGTTTACCTTGATGATGTCGTCAGCCATGGCGGACATCGCCCCTCCAAAAGTCAAAATTGTTGCCAGTATCAGATTTCGCATATTGGGTTTCCTTCTGTAAATTTCATCCAAATTGTCTCAGCTTTTCGCGAACTTGCAATCACTTCTCCGGCATCGGCGAAGCCTTGCCGCGCACCCGTATCTCGCAGCTTTGCATCCCGCGCGGACCGTCCCGCATTTGAGAACAATAACCCATTTTGACAATTATTTTACCAAGCTTGGCCCAATCTTAGTCTTAATTCGCCTGTAGCAGATCAACAACGAACTCGAGCAGGGATTTCCACCGTGAGTATTACGAGCACAGAATATTCGAACAATTCTTGGTTCAGAATTGCGATCATATTCAGTTTTTGCACCACAGTTTTTGTCAGCGCTTCTCTTTTGTTTTTTGTTCAACCCCTGTTTGCCAAGCTGGTCCTGCCGCAAATCGGTGGCGCTCCTGCGGTTTGGACGACCGCTATGCTGTTCTTTCAGGTGGTTCTGATCGTCGGTTACATTTACGCCCATGTGCTGACGAAATGGATCCCCCTGCGCTGGCAGCTTGTGACTCACCTGGCACTTTGGGCGGCTGCACTGACATACCTGCCCCTCTCAATAAGCGACGGCTGGAGTTATGACGCATCCAGCTCGACCGCGCTGCAAACCCTTAAGTTGTTTGCCCTGGGCGTCGGCCTGCCATTTGCGGTTCTTTCTGCGAATGCGCCGTTGCTACAGGCATGGTATTCGCGATCCGGTGGGCCTTCGGCAGACGACCCCTATTTCCTATATAGCGCAAGTAACGTGGGCTCACTGCTGGCTCTTTTGGCCTTTCCTTTGCTGGCTGACCCCCTTCTGGGTGCCAGTGCGACCAGCAAAATTTGGTCCGTCGGTTTTGTCATTTTCGGTGGGTTGATGGCGACAAGTGGCCTTATTGCGCTGCGCGGATCGAACAGCGACCTTGCACCGATCGCGATTGAATTCGCGAGCAGCACCCCAAAGCTGAAGCAGATTGCAAAATGGATTGTGATCGCTTTTGTACCCTCATCCCTGATGCTTTCCTTTACCACGAAAGCCAGTACGGATCTGGGTTCAATCCCGCTTATCTGGGTTGTGCCTCTGGCAACTTACCTTCTTTCCTTCATTTTCGCCTTTGCGAAATTGAAAAGACTAAGTGCTAAATCTCTACACATTCCAATGATTTTGGCACTGGCGACAGGTGTAGTCTTGTTGTCCAACAAAATCGGCCACCATTCGGGCCCAATCGTCTTTTTGTTGTACGTCCCCGTACTGTTCGTAATCGCCCTGTATGCGCACAGGTTGCTCTACGAAATGAGGCCGCCAGCAGAACAGCTTACAGTGTTCTACATCGCGCTGTCGGTAGGCGGTGCATTCGGTGGATTGTTCAATTCCATCCTTGCTCCCTTGGCATTTGCCCAAGAAGTTGAGGCGCAACTGACATTGTTCTTGGCCAGCGGTTTGCTCTTGATCGGAAAAGGCGCAGTTACGCCCAGAAACCTGGCGATTGGCCTGATTGTCAGCTACCCGATCCTCCTTCTCTACGGCATGATCGATGGAGTTGATCTTATTGGAGACGGGCCGCTGCGCGCGGTTGTCGCAACCGCAATGCTGTTGGCTGCATTGATCCTGTTCCGCAATCAACCTGCACGTATCGTCACCATCATCGCGGCACTGATGCTGCCGGTCCTTTGGCCAGAAAAGGACTCGCTACTTCAGGATCGAAGCTTCTTTGGAACCCATAGGGTATACTCGGAAGCGGGCCTGAGAATTTATCAAAACGGGACCACTCTGCACGGTTTGCAATTGGAAACAAAATTTGGCGAAAAACCAACGCCGAAGTCATACTTCTATCCCAACGGTCCGATCGCTCAGGTCATAACATCCGACTTCGGACGTGACGCCGACAGCATCGGCATTATCGGCCTCGGAGTTGGAGCTTTGTCCTGCTACAAACTTCCATCACAGGAATGGGCCTTCTTTGAAATCGACGCCATGGTTGACCAAGTGGCGCGCGACCCATCCCTGTTCACCTACATCTCGGAATGTGCACCAAATTCGCCAACGCATCTTGGTGACGCTCGTATCGTCCTGGCGCAGACAGACTATACCTTTGATGTACTCGTTCTGGACGCCTACAGCTCTGACGCAATCCCCCTGCATCTGACAACTGAAGAAGCGGTGCGGATGTACATGGATCGACTGGTTGATGACGGGATTTTGGTTTTCCACATCACCAACCGCTACTACGACCTGGTCGACCCGCTGGCGCGCATTGCAGGCAAGCTTGGGCTTCATACCGCCAGTCAGTTTCATCAGATCGAACCGGACAGTAATGAACTTGGCGCGCACGAATCTCATGTGATGATTGCCAGCCAAGACCAGTCCAAGATCGACAGTTTTGTCGAGGGCGGAAAATGGCAGGCAGTGGTTTCTGATGGGGGTGAGCCGTGGACGGACGACAAGGCCAATCTTCTGTCCGCGCTCAAACTACTTAAGGACAAGCAACACACGAACTAACGGGGGCGTACGTTTGCCTGCAATCCGTAGCAGGCTGCCCTTAAACGCAATTGACCCCGCCATTTTCCGTGACGCGCCCTAACGGTACTGGAAAAGGCGGGGTTTTGCCGATACAGGTGCGCCAACAAAGGACGCCGGTATGCTGAAGACCCGTATCATTCCCTGTCTGGATGTCGCCGATGGCCGTGTTGTCAAAGGTGTCAATTTCGTTGGCCTGCGTGACGCGGGCGATCCTGTAGAGTCGGCCAAAGCCTATGACGCAGCAGGCGCAGATGAGATCTGTTTTCTGGACATTCACGCCACCCACGAAAACCGCGGCACCATGTTTGATGTGGTTCGACGCACAGCTGAACAGTGCTTTGTTCCGCTGACCGTCGGTGGAGGCGTCCGTACCAAAGACGACGTGCGCGCCCTGCTGTTAGCTGGCGCCGACAAGGTCAGCTTCAACTCGGCCGCTGTCGCCAATCCGGATGTCATCGCCGAAGCTGCAGACCAGTTCGGTAGCCAGTGTATTGTCTGTGCCATAGACGCCAAAACCGTCAGCCCGGGAAAATGGGAGATTTTCACCCATGGGGGTCGCAAATCGACCGGCATCGACGCGGTTGAGTTCGCCAAAACCGTTGTCGCCAAAGGGGCCGGAGAGATTCTGCTGACCTCAATGGACCGCGACGGCACCAAGGCAGGCTTCAATCTGCCGCTGACCCGCGCGATCTCGGACGCGGTGGACGTGCCGGTGATTGCCTCGGGCGGCGTAGGCAACCTGGACCATCTGGTCGAAGGTGTGACAGAGGGCAGGGCCAGTGCCGTACTGGCGGCTTCGATCTTTCACTTCGGCGAATACACCATCCGCGAGGCCAAGGAACACATGGCAGCGGCTGGCATCCCCATGAGGCTTACATGAACATCCTGCAAGATCTGGCCGCGACGATTGAGGCTCGCAAAGGGGCCGAGCCCGACTCCAGCTGGACCGCAAAACTGCTGTCCAAGGGACCTGAAAAATGTGCCGAGAAGTTTGGGGAAGAGGCCGTTGAGGCCATCATCGAAGCCGTCAAGGGCGATAGGGAAAAGCTGACCGCCGAGGCTGCGGATGTCCTCTATCACCTGCTGGTCATGCTGGCTGCGCGGGACGTGGCGCTGGATGACGTATTGGCCGAGTTGGCCCGACGTCAGGGCACAAGCGGCATCGCGGAAAAGGCATCGCGCCCAAAGACCTAAGCGCGGGTTCCGTCCTGCCGCCCTGCCCTGTATAGTCAGGGATCAGTGTGGGACCGACCGAGGAACGCGGGAATGACCAGGGCTCTGGCCAGTGTAATGGCTTTGCTTTCGCTTGTGATGATTACCGCGTGTTCGGCGCCGCCGCGCACGACCGGCGATGAAGTTCAAAGACTGGCAACGGAAATCCGCAGCCTTGGTCCCGACATCGACCCCGAAGAAGCCGACCGCGCGGCCCGCATCGCTTATTCCTATACCGCGCAGCTGGTTCAGGAATACGAAATCACCGACCCTCCGCTCATCCACAATGCCAAGGTCAACAAGGGTCTACGCCCGCGCGGGCTGTGTTGGCATTGGGCCGAGGATATCGAACGCCGGCTGAAGAAAGAGAACTTCCTGACGCTGGATTTGCACCGCGCGATAGCAAATGCGGACAATCAGTTCAGAATCGACCACAGCACGGCCATCATCAGCCGCAAGGGTGAGACGATGTATGACGGCGTGGTGCTGGACCCATGGCGGTACGGAGGCGTGCTGTTCTGGTCGCCCCTGGTGGAAGACACCAAGTATGAATGGGTGCCCCGCAGCGTTGTTCTGGAGAAGCGCCGGCAAGAACAATACGGGCAATTGCTGCCCTATGTCGGCGGCTAACCTTCACAGCCTGGAAGAAATCACTCCGGTAGCGAATCCACCCATGCGCAGCTCACCAAACAGGCGCTGATATTCGATTTTAGGGCAACGGTTCATCACCACATCCACGCCGCGCGCTTGTGCTTTGGCTGCGGCTTCGGGGTGTTCAACGCCGATCTGCATCCAGATCGTGGGTAGGTCGGGAAAAAAAGACAATGCCTCGTCGACTATTGGCGGAACGGCCTCGGACCGGCGAAAGATGTCAACCATATCTACCGGCTGAGTAATCTCAGACAATGACGCGCGGACGGTCTGGCCAAAAAGTAACTTCCCGGCATGACCTGGGTTCACCGGGATCACCGTGTATCCCTTAAGCGAAAGATACCGCGCGACATAATAGCTGGGCCGCACCGGGTTCATCGAAACGCCCACCACAGCAATCACCTTTGTGCGACGCAGGATGTCTTTCAGGAATGGGTCTGTGTAATTCGCCATGCGGCCACCCTAGACGCCACCCAAAAAAGAAAAAAGCGCTCAGGTCGAACCTGAGCGCCAGTTGTTGGAACGAGGGACAGTGAAATGACCCGCGGCAGTTCCGTTCCGCGGTCACTGTGACATTTAGGCATAAGTTCAGAGAAAAAAAGAGGGGCGTCGCATTTTTGTGATGACAGATCGAAGAAAGCGAGAATTTGCCTAGTCTTGATACAGAACCACAGGCCAGTTTTCCTCGGCCATGTGAATGTATTCTGCACGATCTCCGCGCCAGAGCTGTTCAATCTCAGGCGAGTGGGTCAGGTACAGCCGGCCTTCCACCATGTCCCAAAGCATCGGATCGGTGCTTTTTAAGATACCTTGCGCCATGGCATAGGCGCAGTAGCCCCCGAACTGAGGGGAAAAGGCGCGAGGATTGCTTTCAAACAGATCGCGATTCTCGGCTGAGGCGAAATGCCACTCAGCCCCTTTCCAGATCACAGAATATTCTGGCAAACCCCGTACCGGCGTTTCCTCAAGAAAATAGGAGACAGGGTCGTAGCCGGCCATGACGGCGCCGTCCGCCTCATAGAAAACGGGCATGTCCTGTGCATGAGCGGCAGGAAGAAGGGCAACGGCGGCGAACGCGCCAAGTATGAAACGTCTGATTGGCATCACGTACTCAGGATTACAAATTCAGGGTATCAAAATGCAATCTTTTGTCGCGCGAAACACCCCTATTAACGCGGTTGTGAACGCTCGTGTCGCTTTATCTTGCGTCAGTCAAAGATATCCTCGACCACATCCCATGCTTCATCAATGACGCGCGCAAAAATCCCCTTTTTCTTCTTTCTCTTTTTGGACTGGTATGCGGTGGCCGTCTTGTAGCTATCGCGCTTAGGCTTGTCATTGCTCAGCTTGCGCTTGGGAACCATCTTGAGGTCATGCAAAGGGGCACCGCAGTTAGAACAGCTGAGTTCGTGGCGATGCTTCCCCTTCAGAACCAACGCAGCGCGCGTTCCGCAATAACAGCAAGTGGCGATTTTGGTCGGGCTGGTAATGGCTCTCTCCTGTCTATCGATGCCTTGAAGCATATAAGGCAATTGCGGCAGCATTTGAGACGTTAAGAGAACCAAACCCACCGGATGCGTCGATCTTCACCAGTTGATTGACAGTTTCCTTGGTCTTTTGTCGCAGGCCGGGCCCTTCGGCCCCCAACACCAGCGCGACAGGTTGGTCCAGCGTGCCGCCCAACGCCGTCTCGATGGTTTGTTCGGCCTCACCGTCCAGACCCAACACCAGAAAGCCCATGTTCTGCAGCTCAACAATGGTATCCGCCAGATTGCGCACACGCAGATAAGGCTGACGCTCCAGCGCTCCGCTGGCGGTTTTGGCCAGCGCGCCCGTCTCCGGTGCCGAATGGTGTCGCGTACCGATCACGGCACTGGCCCCAAGCACTTCGGCCGAGCGGAGAATCGCCCCAACATTGTGCGGGTCAGTGACGCGGTCCAACAGAATGATCCTGGGATGCTCACGCCCGATACAGTTTTCAGCCAGCCCGCCCCAATCCAGCGGCTTGACCTCAAGCGCGGCCCCCTGATGAACCGAACCCGGATCAATAGGAGCGGTAAACTTCCGCGGATCGACCATTTCGGCCTCGATCCCTGCAAATTCAATCGCTTCTGCCAGTTTATCCTGGGCATTCCGCGTCACAACAAGACGGAGTTTCTGCCTGTTCGGGTTCATCAAAGCATCCCGAACGGCATGCAAACCGAACAGCCATACGGTTTCAGCCGCCGCAGCCTTGCGCGCCTGTTCCTTTTCAACGACCCACTTGGGTTTCTTCATTTCTTGGGCCTCCGGGCCGGGAATTCGGTTTCCTGCGTCAAAGCCAAATTTTCCTGTTGACGCTTCTTCAAGGCGCTAGTAATCACGCCTCCACGTCAGGTGCAACGCCTGACAGTGGGCGACAGGCCGCAAGGTGTGGCAGGGGACTGTAACTCCCTCGCGGAGACGCACGCCTGGTTCGATTCCAGGGTCGCCCACCACTTTCCAATCATATGCAGATCACTCAATCAAAGCACTTTTGCTCGCAACGGCCTTCGATTGCGTACCTCTGTTGCATTTTCTTGACATAAGCTGGGCGCTATGAACCTGAGGCACGCCGTTGAAACCCAATTTTCGGCAACGCAGCCTAATTGGGCAGGCACGGCCATTCGCTAACCACCTGCCCGCCTCGGACGGCAAGCATGGTGCCGAACTGATTCAGCACAGCCTCGCTTTGACAAGGGCGCAGCAGGGCGATGTCGCCCGGCGATACGTCTGCCATTCGCGGGCCTGTCCACACTTCCTGATTGCTAGAACGTCCGAAGACCGCTGAGTAACCAAACCCTGCTGGGAAAACCGGCTGGGCAAGGAAGTGGCCGCCAAAGATCGCAATATCTGTTTTTTGTCGCGGCAAGAACTCCAGACCCGGCAATGCGTTACCCGGCATAACTTTAAGAACCGGCGTCGCGATGAACGCGGCTGACTCAAACGCCCGCGTCGTGGCGTGGTCAAAATCGCCGGGCTTTACCAGGACCGAGCCGAATGCGACCTCATTCGCGGACCCCTCGGCAAGGTAGGATTGAAAGGTCAGGCTGCCGCCTGTGTTTAGACACAGCTCATCCTCGACATGCGGCAATGCGGCGACGGCTGTGTTGAACGCATCTGCGCTGGCCCGCGCCGCGCGGTTGCGCAGAATGCCGGACAGTTTCGCCAAATGCGCCTCGTACCCCATGACCCCGGCAAGCTGCCCGTATGGGTGCGCCATTATTTGTTGGGCAAGTTCTGCGACATTCTGAGAATTTAGCCCGCCACGGTGCAGGCCGATATCCAGCTCCAAAGACAAACGCAGTGACGTCTGGCGATCTGAAGCCAACGCCAGATATTCCCCAAGCCGAGCTGGGGTGTCGATCAACCATTGAACGCGCCTTGCCGCGTCGTGATTGGTGGTCAGTAGCCTTGCAGCCGTACTGACGGGCAAGGGCTTTCCGATCAGATGGTCCGTATCGGGTTCGGCCGTCAAAAGCGCCAGCAACATCGGTTCGGAAAACGTCATCAGGCCAGAGGTCGAGATGCGCTCGCGAATGAAATCCAACAAAGGAAGACAGGGCAGGGACTTGGCGACCAGCCTGCGGGCCAGCCCAGCGTCAGCAACCCTGTTCGCGACAACACAATTGGCGTCCAACAAGTCCAGGTCCACTACGACGACGGGCTTGTCGACCCCGTGTGATCGCAGAACATTTGACAGAGCTTTCTGGGCTGCTGCGTTCATGGTCGAAACAACCGAGCAAGCGAGGGCGTCAAAAATTTACCCTGTGGATCGAGTTGTTCGCGCAATGCGCAAAACCGGTCGAAATCCGGGTACATCCCGGACAGTTCTTTGTAAGTCATACTGTGCATCTTGCCCCAATGAGGACGGCCCCCTGCTTCGACAAAAAGCGGCTCAATGGCTTGGAAATACCGCTTATGATCCTCGGCTGCGTCGGTGTGGATAGCGACCGAGATGCGCGGCCCACCCTGGAACGGAGACAGACAGGCCGTGTCGCCTGCGGTCTGGCGCACCTCGATCGGAAAGTAGATGTCTTTGTGGTCGCGATGCAGGCGTTTCAGAACCTCTTGCAGAACATCCCCAGCCACATCTGGAGGCAGATGGTATTCCATTTCCTTGAAACGAATATGCCGGTCGCTACACAAAACCCGCCAGCTTTCGCCGACATAATCCTCGTCCGACTGCGCAAGCGTCAGTAGCTTGAGAATCGCACGGCGCAACCCTTCGCTGATCCGCCCTGCGCTGCGTGCAAGTTTCAGTACTTTTACAGCGATCATATCCAAATCGCGCGGTGCTTTGCTTTCGGAGGCATCAGTTATGGCGTGACGAAGCTCGACAGTTTTTCCGGTAAACGGGATGCAGAAGAATTCGAAATTCCGGTTCTCTGCCCATTTCTGGTGCATCGTGGCCAGACTCTCCTCGACCGAGGCAAGCTGAACCTGCCGACGTAAGTCATACTTTGGCACGACCCTGATCTGCGCTTCGGTCAGAACGCCCAGCATCCCCAAACTGACCTGTACCATCTCAAGCGGGATATCATCCGTGGTCAGAACATCACCGCTTGCCCCGACCATTCGGGCAGCGGTGACTTCTGCCGCAAGGCAGGGAAGTTCGCGCCCGGTCCCATGCGTCGCGGTCGACACCGCACCAGCCAGAGATTGCGCGTTGATATCCCCAAGGTTGCGGAACGCCAGCCCCTTGTCCGCCAGTGCCGGTGACAGATCCCGCAACCGCGCATTGGTGTTAACCCACACCCGATCCTGCCGGGCATCGCCAAGCGTTGGCAGGCCCAAATCCGACAAGTCCACGATCCGTTCACCACCGGCCACGATCGGCGTAAATGAATGCCCCGCACCCAAGATCCGCAGGCTTTGGGGCTGCGCAATTTCTTTTTGCAGTTCGGCAATCGACGTCGGGCGCGCTATTGGCGTATCCGTTCGCTGGTTTCCGGCCCAGTTGGTCCACATGCACTGTCTCCTCCGAGAAAGAGGATTGCAGCACAGGCGACACGAAACAAGTTAGGAAAACAGAAGCTTACCCGACGGGATCTTTGTCAGGCCGCGGCCTCACGTTGCGCAGTGACGCGGTCGAACCATGCAATGATGCTTTCAGGATCAGGTGCGATCTGTTCGGCAGCACCACCAGTGAACGCGTCGAATTTTTCTTTGTTCAGACCGTTCACACCAACAAGGACGGGAACATCCAGCGCCAGAGCTTCGGCAATCACGGGGCGGAATCCACGCCCGTCAGCCTCATGCTTGCCGAATTTGTTGATGATCAGCAATTGGGGCGCATCGGCCAGCGAAGACGTCACATATCCTACGGCCTGTTCCAACGCAGCAGGATCCAGACGGCAACCGCGCGACTGTTCACCGAGGGATTGAGAGATGCGAATGGTCTCTCCCTCGGGCAGAACGCGAACATCCATGTCACACTTGCTGCTATCCGCGCATTCGGTGTTGGTTTGCACCACCCCCGCAAGGCTCGCGCCCTTCGCGAGCAGGTGTTCGGCAACCGCGCTTAACAGGCGGTCGGTTGCGCCGCGGTCGGTGGTAGTAACATAGGCCAGATGCATCCAAGGACCCCTTAGTACAGATTTGTAACGTTCCAGATAGCACGCGAGGACCCGCGCGACCACTCTCTTGGGTCACGGTAATGGCGATAATCCGATCACAGGCGCGTGCAGATAAAGCAGCGCCATGAAGATCACAATTGCAAGCAACCAGACCCAAGGGCGCGGCCACGGCTTTGGACTGCGCAGCGAAAGGCGGGCTGTATTGCGGGATAACCGGGTCCATTCCATACCCATATCGCGTTGTTTGCGGCGGTCGATCAAAACCATTCCGAAAGCCGCAAAACCTGCAAAAAGCCCGAACAGGATCACGTGAGACAGGCTACCATTCGCCAGCAGATGCGCCCCCGCCCACAGCATCAAAGCCGCAAGAACAGGGTGGCGCGTGGTCCGCAGGATGCCGGGTTTTTCGGGGTCAAAAACGCGATGCCCCATCCCGCCAAAAGAGAATGGATTTTGGATCGATATGCCCGCAACAGCCAGCCAGCACACGATTGGCATCACCAATAGTGGCGCCCAGCGAAAGATGGCAAGCGGCGGGATGACCTCAACATATGGCGCTTGCGCTGCGGCGACGATCAGCCATGCCAGCACCAGTAAGGAAAGCGCTGAATAAGCAGCGAAATATCCCTTGCGCCCCAGTGTTTCGATCAGCCGACCGCGCACGGCCGGTCTTACCGGAATGGCGTGGCTGAGAAGAAAGGTGATCAATGCTGCGAGGAAGAAGGCCCAACCGGTCATCGTATTCTCCGAACGTGTTACGCGCGGACTACGCCCCGAACGCTGTCCGGTCTTTGTCTAAGATCAAGTGCGGGGCAAAAGGGGCGGACGCGCCGCCCCTGCCCCAATTTACAGTCCCAGCGCTTTGCGCCGTTCTTCGGCAAAGCCCTGCACGATGCGATCCGCAACAAGGGCCAAAATAGCCATCGCCGCACCGGCCGAGATACCCAGACCCACATCCGCCTGCCCCAGCGCGAGATAGATTGACTGCCCCAGACCGGTGGTCCCGATCAGCGCGGCAATCACCAGCATGGCAAAGGCATAGAGGATGGTCTGGTTCAGCCCTAGCAGGATCGTCGGCGCTGCGTATGGCGCGCGGATATCACGCATGATCTGCCACTCGGTCGCGCCGCTTGAAATTGCGGCCTCCATCATCTCTTCCGGAGTGTTGACCAGCCCGTGCCGCGTATAGCGGATCATCGGAACGATTGCGTAGGCACAGATCGCCAGAAAGGCCGAGAACTCGCCAATTTGAAAAACCATCAGCACCGGGATCAGGAAAACGAACAGAGGGATCGTCTGCAACATGTCGCAGATCGGACGCACGATCTTCCAAACCGGCGACCATACCGCGCTTGCCAGTCCGATCAGAGCGCCTGCAACGGCGCAGGAAAACACCGCAGCCCCACTTAGGTATAGCGACAGCAGGGCGCGTTCCCACAGGCCGGATACGAGGATGGTGCACAGCAGCCCCACCGAAAGCGCCGCCAGACGCCAGCCGCCCGCGACATAGCTGAGCGCGGCAGCGCCGGTAAGAACGAATGGCCAAGGCAGGTTTGCGATGCCGGTTTCCAACATTCCAATCAGGATCAGCACAACCAATCCTCCGGTCATGTGACCGCGCCATGCTATCAGTGCGGCGATGACCGCGCCGACGGCGAAAAGGCCGAAGCTCATGCCAGTCGTCCACTGGAACCCCCATGTGAACGGCAGAACGGCCTGATCCAGACCGATCCGCAGTGGCAACAGAACATAGAACAACGAGTTGTTCTTGAGCGCATCCAGCCAAGGACCGTTGGCCTGCGTGAACGCGGTCAGGCCGCTATCGACAGCCTCAGCCATAGGATCAAGCAGGGTCAGCTCGGACGGGTTCGGCAACCACGCCCAGAAAGCGACAGTGAACAGGACCGCAAAGCCCAACACCGCCCAGACAACGCGTTGATCATAGCGCTTACGCTCGGTCGCCAACGTACCGCTCATCCGGTCGATCACCACGGCAAAGACCACAATGACCAGACCAGCCATCAGCGACTCACCAAACTGCGCCTTGCGCATGGTCAGAAGGACTTCCCAGCCAATGTCGTTGAACCCGCCGATAACGGCGGCGATGATGACCATCGAAAGGGCGGCCATCAGGCATTGGTTTACGCCCACCATGATCTGCGTCGCCGCTGCGGGGATTTCGACCTGAAACAACTGTTGAAACCGCGTGCCGCCGGACATGATGGCGGCCTCTTTAATCTCAGGCTCGACCCGTTCCAAACCCAGCATCACGTTGCGCGCCATGGGCGGGGCCGCGTAGATGGCCGACGCGATTAAACCCACAACCGGACCAAAGCCGAACAGCAGCAATAGCGGGGTCAGATAGGCAAAGGTTGGAACCGTCTGCATGACGTCCAGCACCGCCTGAACAAAGGACCTGACGCGCGGCACTTCGTTGGCAAGGATACCGATGGCACCTCCGACGATCAGCGCGACGGGCACAGAAACGGCAACCAGCGCCAGCGTATTCATACTCTCGGCCCAATAGCCGGAGGCGAACACGAAACACAGGCCAAAAAACCCCAATGCCGCCATGGGCAGGCCGCCCAGATACCAGCCCAGTGCCGTTACCAGACCGATGAGGATGGGCCATGGTGTGTTACCTAATACGAAATTGGCCCCGTTCATGGGGTAAGCCATCAGATCGGAGAACAACCGCATTGCCGGTTTGATACTGTTCAGGAACCAATCCAGAAATGCCCCAACCCATTGTGTTGCCGGCAATTCCCAAGCGGTGGGCCACTTGACCAACCAAGGTGCAACGCCTTCCAACGCAAGGCAAATCGCGCCGACAACGACGGTGATCAATGCCGCCTTAGCGCCAACCGTCAATTGGATCGCGCTGTTACTGGGGATGTCTGAAACGGCAGTCATGTCTCATCCACCTGGAGCGCGGCGGCAAGATCAGAAGGATGAACCGTGCCAACAATATCGCCGTTTTCATCGCGCACAGGAACGGGTTCATAAAGCTCCATGCAATGCGCCAACGCAGCGTCCAGGGTCATCGAGGTTGTCAGGCCAGGATCATCCGGGCCACGTTCAGACTCGTCCCGCATGACCGAGGCAACCTTGGCGTGCTGACCCTTGGCCACGTCCTTCGAGAATTCGCGCACGTAGTCATCTACGGGGCGCAATACGATATCCGTCGGCGTTCCGATCTGGACGATCTTACCGTCGCGCATGATGGCGATGCGGTCGGCCAGTTTCAGTGCTTCTTGGATATCGTGAGTAATAAACACGATGGATTTCTTCAGCGTCGCCTGAATGCGCAGGAATTCGTCCTGCAGCTGTCGGCGGATCAGTGGATCAAGGGCCGAGAACGGCTCGTCCAGAAACCAGATGTCCGGGTTCACCGCCAAAGACCGTGCAATGCCCACGCGCTGACGCTGACCACCGGAAAGCTGGCGCGGGTAGCTGTCCTCGCGACCCTCCAGTCCGACCAGAGTGATGACCTCTTGCGCGCGGGCCATTCGTTCCTTTTTGCCGACGCCCGATACGCGCAGTGGATAGGCCACGTTGTCCGCAACCGTCATGTGTGGAAACAGGCCAAAATGCTGGAACACCATGCCCAGTTTTTTGCGTCGCAATTCCGTCAGCGCTTTTTTCGACGCGCCGATGACGTTTTCGCCGTCGACGCGAATTTCGCCGCCAGTGCCCGGCAGCAATTGCGAGATACAGCGGATCAGTGTGGACTTGCCCGATCCCGACAGGCCCATGATGACGAACAGCTCGCCCTCTTTGACTTCGAAATTTGCGTCCTGAACAGCCGGAATGAACCCGTGTTCGCGCAGATCGGCGGCGGCTTTGTCTGCGTCATTCCCTGACCGAGACAGCGCGTCGGTCAGGGCTTTGTCTGCGCCTTGACCAAAAACCTGCCAGAGATTCTGGCAGGTAATGGCTGGCGTATTCGCGTCAGTCACTTATGCGAACTCACTGCGTTGCCGCGTCAACAACCGGACGCCATTTGTCTTCGTTCGCAGCCATCCATTCAGCGACAACTTCTTCGACCTTACCGCCGTCAACGTCGATCGCGCCCATCATCGGCTGCTGGTCCTCGACCGCCAATTGATAGTTGGACAGGATTTCATAGGCCGCGGGCCATTTCTCTTCCATACCGTTCCAGCTGGCCTTGAAGATGCGCGAGGGCGAGAAATCGCAGTCGTTCACGGCGTTCGGGTTTGGGCCCCAGGCCGGGTCGTTAAAGCATGCCTCTTCACCGGCGGGCAGCTCGACGAATTGCACGTCATAAGCCGACATCGCCCAATGCGGCTGCCAGAAGGTGACCAGCAGCGGCGATTTACGCTCGGTCGAGGCGCGCAGTTCGGCGATCAAAGCACCTTCGGAACCGGCAGGCACAGCTTTGAACGGCAGCTCAAGACCGGTCATACGGTCGGCGCCGGGCGTACCCCAATCGGCAGGATAGTCAACCAGACGACCACCGGGCAGAGTTTCAGCGGTCGCGAAAACCTGCGCGCAGTCTTTCAGGGCTTCCCACGCAGGCAGGCCCGGGCACAGATCGGCCACATGTGCGGGATAGGCGATACCTTCCTTGGCATTCAGACCCAGATCACCGATTTCAACCACGGTGCCTTCGTCGATTTTCTTGGCGTATTCGTCCGAAACGTTGGACGACCAGATTTCCAGCGTTGCAGTGATGTCGCCATCCGCGACTGCCTGGAATTGGTTCATCATGCCGGCGGTCACATATTCGACGTTGTAACCCGCGGCTTTCAGCATCTCGCCCGCCACTTGGGTCGTTACGTGCTGACCGGTCCATTCGTTGATCGCCAGTTTGATCGGCTCGTCCACGGCACCCATATCGGCGGCGTTAGCGGAACCGGCTACCATCATAGCCAACAGGCTGACACTAAGTTTTTTCATCGACATTCTCCCTGTCTTTTTTTGTTTTTCGTCCACCTCAGCGCACAGGTGCGCGCCGGAAGGTTGGACAGACGACAATACCATGTCGCAACATGCACAATATTGGCCGCAAAAGGGAAGTGAACACTTTGAACAAAGGCGGAATTTTTCGCCTTGTACTAAGCTGCAAGTCCCCACCCGCTGCGTTGTACTGGTCGCGCGCGTTTTTGCTTAACACAAATATCTGGCGCAGGTCTTTGATTGACGAGTCAATCACAAACCCGAATCCCCTGTTTTGTCGAGTATTTCTTTTCCCGACGTTCGATTTTTCTGCATTTTTTGATCTCAGACGCGCCAAATGTCCAAAATCTCGCTCTCTTTGAGACCTTGCAACGACGCGTTCAACAGGCAACTTTATCGGTGGAGGACATGATTGATGCATCATTTCGATGAAATTTTTGTAATGGCTGCCAATCGCCATGGTGGCCCGGATGCGTTGAATGGAAAATTGAGCAAACCCAAAAGCCTAGCCGAGCTTACTGAGATGTCGGAAGATCGCTGGCTGTCGATTATCACCAAGACTATTTTTCAGGCGGGGTTCAACTGGAAGGTCATCGAAAATAAGTGGGACGGGTTTGAAATCGCATTTGACGGTTTCGATGTCGGACGCTGCGCCTTCATGGATGATGAGAAATTCGACGCCTTGCTGCAGGATACCCGCATTGTGCGCAACGGAACCAAGATCGCGACCGTTCGTGACAATGCCGCCTTTTTGCTGGAGCTTCGTGATGAAGGCGGTG
Source organism: Ruegeria sp. A3M17 (assembly GCF_003318255.1). Classification (GTDB taxonomy): domain Bacteria; phylum Pseudomonadota; class Alphaproteobacteria; order Rhodobacterales; family Rhodobacteraceae; genus Ruegeria. The sequence goes on along the minus strand of NZ_QOCF01000014.1, from coordinate 499,347 downwards.
CGGGTCAGGTTCTTGGGGGTTGGCCATCTGACGACTTTGCCGGGTTGCTGGCGATGCTGGGCAAGCGAGGGTCGCGTCTGGGCGGGGCTTCGGCCCAATATGCCATGCGATTTGCAGGGCGTGACAGTTTTATCCTCTCGCAAGATGTGACCGCGCGGCTGATTGCCGAAGGGGTGGTCGATAAGGCCCCAACATCGAAAAAGGCGATGGCTGCGGTGCAAGAGGCCTTTAATACATGGATGGATCAATCAGGCCGGTCGCTAACGGAAATCAGCAGGGTTTTGGCGATGAGCCTGTGAAAACGGGTTGCAGCGCGGGCGCATCGCATTAGGCTTTAATTATGGCCTTTCGTATTTTGATGACGCTATTAATTTTGCTTGCTGCCTGTGGTCGCCCTTTGACGGATCAGGAACGCGCATTTGCAAGTGCCGTTCAAGGCGACACGCTGGATCTGGATCGCGTGCGCCTTGTTGAAGGTGCGCCGGTAACGCCGATCACGTTTTACCGCAAGGACCGGCCGCGCCTGGCCTGTCGGGAACGTATCCTGCCACCAACCGAAGAAGGTGTCGTCACGGCGAAACCCGCCGCTGTTGCGTTGTTCAATAAGGTCTATTTCAACAAGGATTGGTATCTCGAGGATTATATGTCCGACTTCCCTGACCAAATGGACCTGATTGCCGGGATGTTGCTTGCACACGAGCTGACCCACGTCTGGCAATGGCAGAACCGCCGATCCACCGGTTATCACCCCCTACGTGCCGCCGCCGAACATGGCGGAAGCAAGGACCCCTACTTGTTCGACCTGCAGACATCGCCTGATTTCCTGTCCTATGGATTCGAACAACAGGGGGCGATCGTCGAGGAATACGTCTGCTGCCGGGCGTTGGACCCTACTGCGCCGCGGACCCAGCGCTTGCATGACATGTTGGGGGCGCATTTCGACTTGTCTCCGCTGCCCGGCCCGCAACGCGAGCGGGCCGTTGTCATCCCGTGGAGCGGAGCGAAGGTCGAAGGAATTTGCCGCGAAGGCTAAGCCTTATTGCAACGTCTCCAGATAAGCCACCAGATCCACAATCGGTTGACTGGTCAGGATCGGCTGCCCATCGGGTGTTTTCATCGTGGTATCCTGCCCGTCGAAATAGGGACCGTAAACCGGCATCGGGCTGCCATGGCTGACCAAGGGATCACGCCCGTCGATACGCGCCACAACACGGGCTGTAGGGAACACTCCATCCCGGTATGCCAGCTGTGTCAGATCAGTCGGCTGTATCACCAACACACCAGCCATTGGCCCCTGCCCGGTCGCATCGATCCCATGACAAGTTGCGCAATAATGCTGATAGAGTTCGGCACCCGTTTCAACGTTCTGCGCCATGGCCTGAGACGCCAACGCAGCTACACTCACACAAACGGCCCCGAACATTGGTCTGATCATCGCATCCTCCTGTCACGATTGACATTTGCAGGCTTGCCCGCCGGGCGGCTTGGCGCAATGATCCAGATCAACGAAGCGGGAGGATACGGGCAATGACACAATACGCAGCCATTATGCTGGCGGCCGGGATCGGCGTTCCGATTCTGGCGGCTTTGAATGCCGCACTGGGCAAGCTGATCGGGTCCCCGACAACCGCTGGCGTAGTCCTGTTTGCCATCGCGTTCGTGGCGTCAGCCCTTGTCATGCTGCTGTTCCCGGGAATGGAAGCGCTATCCAAGGTGGCTCAAGCCCCAAAACACCTGTTGCTGGCGGGTGTTTTGATTGCGTTTTATGTTTTGTCGATCACGCATGTTGCCCCCCATTTCGGGGTCGGCAACGCAGTGTTCTTTGTTCTGCTGGGGCAGTTGATCAGCACGGCGGCCATCGACCATTTTGGCCTGTTCGGTGCTCAAGTCACGCCGCTGACATGGATACGGGCCGGGGGCATCGCCGTGATGGCGGCCGGTGTCGCCATCACTCAACTGGCTTAAGAACACCCGCCTCCAGCCGCAGCTTTCGGTCCATCCGCGCGGCCAGATCCATGTTATGCGTCGCAATCAACGCTGAAAGCCCTTCATCCCGAACCAGCGACATCAGTGCACCAAATACCTGATCCGAGGTTTCGGGATCCAAGTTTCCAGTCGGCTCATCCGCCAGCAAAACGCGCGGCTTGTTTGCCAAGGCCCGACAAAACGCAACACGTTGCTGCTCGCCCCCCGATAAGGCGGCGGGGCGGTGATCGGCCCGTGCTGCAACGCCAACGCGGTCCAGGAGGGTCATCGACCTGTCCTGTGCAGCCTTCTCGGATACACCGTTAGCCAGTTGCGGCAGAGTGATGTTTTCCAGCGCGGTAAACTCGGGCAACAAATGATGGAACTGGTACACGAACCCAACATCCTGTCGTCTAAGCGCTGTACGGGTTCGATCCCCCCTGCCCGCTACATTCTGGCCCGCGATTTCGACGGTCCCCTCATCCGGTTTGTCCAGTAGTCCGGCAATGTGCAACAGTGTCGATTTGCCTGCCCCGGATGGCGCGACCAAAGCCACAGCCTCACCTGCGCGCAGTTCCAGATCGACACCGCGCAGCACCTGCACCTCACCCGGAGTGCCTTTGAGATAGGTTTTAGTCAGACCGTTCAGCCGCATCGTCAGATCATTCATAGCGCAGCGCCTCAACCGGGTTCAGCCGCGCCGCGCGGCGGGCCGGGAAATAGGTGACGATGAACGAAAGTCCCAACGACAGCCCAATTGCCTTGAGAACATCTGAAAGGTGCAACTCGGCGGGTAAGGAATAGATGCCGCGAATGGACGGATCCCAGACGCCGCCGCCCATGACGTAGTTCACGAATGAGAATATCGGGTCGATATAGATGGCAAACAGGCAGCCGAGGATCACCCCCATAACGGTGCCGAGGATGCCTGTGAACGCACCACAGATGAAAAAGATCCGCAGGATCGACCCTTCGCTCAGGCCAATGGTGCGCAGGATACCGATATCGCGCCCCTTGTTTTTCACCAGCATGATCAAGCCCGACACGATGTTCATTGCTGCGATCAGGACGAGGATCGACAGGATGATGAACATCACGTTGTCCTCAACCTCGAGCGCGCGCAGAAAACCACCCGAAGCGTCCTGCCATGTCCAGATTTGACTGCGCCCGCCTGCAGCCTCAAGAACCGGGATCAGAACCGGGTTCATCGCTTCGGGCCGTTCGACCATCACTTCGATCTCGTCGGCCACACCGTCGCGGTTGAAAAAGCTCTGAGCTTGCGTGAACGGCATATAGACGCGGGTGCGGTCAATGTCATACCGCCCGGCCGAGAACACATAGACCACCTGATAGGCATTCACCCGAGGCGATGTCCCAAAGGCGGTTTTTACCCCATTGGGTGAGGTCAGTTTGACGGTGTCCCCGACCGTCGCCCCAATGCTGCGCGCCACACCTGACCCGATGGCAATCACATCCTCTCCGTCCTGAAACTGGGTCAGATCACCGACGGCCTGTTCGCTTTGCGCTACGCCGGGCAGATCGCGCAAGTCGTCGGGGCGGATACCAAAAACCTCGACTCCGCTGCTGCGGTCGCGATTGGTAATCAGGACCTGACCTTTGACCAACGGGGCCGCGCGTTCCACGCCCGGAACCTGCGCGATCCGGCTGGTCATCTCTTCATATTCTGCGATCGTGCGGTCAACGCGCCCCTGCGCATCAAACTCTCCGGCGGAGTACACAGTCACATGGGCGTTTGCGCCCAGAATGGTGCCCACAAACTCGGACCGAAATCCAGAACGGACGGCCAGAGTGGCAATCAGGGCAAAGACAGCCAGCGTGATCCCGATCAGGGAAATCCACGTCATGACGCTCACGCCACCTTCGGCACGGCGCGCGCGCAGGTAACGCCACGCGATTTTCCACTCAAATGGGGCAAAGGGCGGGGGTGTTCTGGCCATGCCTGCTCCGGTTATTTTGTTGTCGCGACCCTTTCGGCATTTCACCGGATGGTCAAGCCGGTTGTCAGCCGGTCAGCGTTGCCGCGCGGTTTAGCACCTCTTCTGCGCGCGGTCGGGTACAAATACCCCTGTTTTCCAACTCGGAAAACACACGGTCCCGCAGATCGCCGGGCAACAGCGACAAGGCGCGGTTATGCAGACCCAGCGTCAATGCAGCGGGATCATCCAGCATCGCCAACTGCGACGCCATTTCCGCAGGCGAATAGGTCGGCCAGAGCCCGATATTGCATTGCGCGTGGTCCTCGAACCACGGTGCATAGCCATCCGGCGATTTGAGGCAGAACGCATTCAGCAGCATGAACTCGGACGGCCGCCTGCGAGATCCAAACAACGCCTGCACCGAGCCATACCGATCGTTGATCTCGTCCAGCAACGCCAAGGCCAAGGATCGGCGCATCGCGAAAGGGGTCGCAAATGTCGTGGTCTTCAACCCGGTGAGGTCGGTACCTGACGCCCCCAGTGCATCAAGGCTCTCGACCAGCCAATTGCGATGGTAATCGCTTTGGACGTCGATGAAAGCGATGCGTGCCGCCCCGCTGTCAGCAAAGAACTCAGTCGGGGCAAAGCTACGCAGAAAGACGTTCTTGGTGTCCAGGATCACCATGCTCTCTGATGCCGCAACGCGCGCGGCGCCCAGCTTCAGAACTTGCTGACTGCGATATCCGTTGGACCCGCGCCACCCCTGCCTGCGAATGCCGGGAATACGAAACCGGTTTTCGATCAGGATCCGATCCGACAAGGATCGCCGCGCGTACTGACCGGACTGCAACAACAGGTCATCGCCGCCCGGGACCTGAACCTTGGATCGCAGTGGGCCGTATGAAGCCAAAAGGGGTTCGATTTTTGCCCTGAGCGTATCTTCGTCGCAGTCATTCATGATCACGTGAATCGACGAAACCATGTCCGGATCGACAAAACGGGCAAAAGACAGCGCCTGAAGTTCAAGCAGCGGAAAGTCCTTGGAATACACGACGGTCGCGAAACTCAGCACAGCGGGCCCTTTCATCGTTTTGCTCGGTTTATCAGCAATTTCAGCGCGGTCAAATTCACTCTCAAAGCCTCGAAAATGCGAATCAGCAGGGCCACCGGTTAAACTGCCACTCGAATTTAAGGAGATCACTCGTCGCTAAAATATACCACCGGTTGTGACGCTCTTCACAGACAGCCCGGTATTGTTTCAGGTATGAAGTCAATGTGAGCATGGCGAGACAAACTGAACTCAAAATGCAACATTTGAAACGCAACTTTATTTCGCGTTTTGCTTATTTTTGGAAACTTTGTCACCCTATTGTGGGGGAATACATTTTTTAGAGCGGGGGTCGCTCATGAGTATTCGAATTGAAACTGAACAACCGGACGTAATTTCGGTCCGACAAACATCAACAGATTTGGATTGTGAGTCCGCAGTTCTTCTGCGCGCAACCATCCTTCCGGTCTTTGCCAGCGCGGCAAGCTGGGCTGGTCTGACCGACATCCTGAACGACAAAGGGTATCGTTTGGTCTTCCGGGATGGGCGAATGTGCCTTACTGATCAAATCACCGGAGACCGGATTTGCGGTCTACGCTTTCTGGGCCTTGAGTTCAGGGATCTGGTGCGACGGTTGGGCCGTCCAATCGTTGTGGCACGGGGCCATGCGGCAGACGGAGACGTTCTGACTGCCCGACCGACAGCCTGACGCGCCTAAAAGCTGCGCCAGAACTGAACGGATCGGCGCGTCGTCTTCCACAGACTGTGGCGCGCGGCGGCTTTGATGGCATCCGACGTTCCGGGCTTTAACAGTCGCTCAAGGATCAGTGCTGCGGGCATGTGACCGCGTTGGTAATATCGAACGAAATCGGACTGTGTCAGGTCATCGGCCGACCTGTACCCGCCGTAGTAATTCATCCAGACGCGGGCGTAGTCTTCCGCTGTTGCGGCATCGTCGCTCGTAGCGCCCCTGCCCCAGAACATGGATATCGGGTCGTCAATGCGCTCGCCCTGATACCCTTCGGTCAAAAGGCGTAACATCAGATCGTAATCGGCCGCGACGCTAAATTGAGTGTCATGTCCGCCCAGCGCCAAAAACACATCCCGCTTCAGCAACACAGAGTTATGGCAGAACGGCATCCGCTGCAGAATCGCTGTCAGCGACATCCGTTTCTCTCGGCTTTCTGATCCATTCTCGAACCGGCGCAGGGTCGAGCCGAACAGGAAATCCGGCTGTGTCGCTTCAAGCCGATCAGCGACAATGTTCAAAATGTCGTCGGACGCCAGCGAGTCATCAGAGTTCAGGAACAACAGATATTCCCCGCGCGCGGCCTTCGCGCCGTTGTTCATCGCGTCATACAAACCGATATCCGGTTCGCTTATCAGCCGGGTGCGAGCCGCGTCCGCAGTCAGGTTCTGTAGAAACTCGACCGTGCCGTCGGTCGATGCCCCATCCTGAATGATATGCTCAGCCCGGTCGCAATTCTGACGCGCCATGCACTCGATCACCTCGCGAAAACTGTCCTGCCGTCCTTGCGATAGCAGGTCATAGGTCGCGGTGATGACCGAGATCAGCGGCGCGTCAGAGGTATCAGGCGATGCGCTCATAGATCTCGGCGATCTTGGTAACGGCGGCTTCGGGGGACATCTCCTCGCTTTCGCCTGTGCGGCGGCAGGTCAGTTCAACCACTCCGTTTTTCAAACCGCGCGGGCCAACGGTGATGCGCCAGGGCAGACCGATCAGGTCCATGGTGGCAAACTTACCCCCTGCCCGTTCCTTGCGGTCATCATAAAGCGGATCGAGCCCCAGCGCAGTCAGCGCGCCGTAGATCTTGTTGCAGGCGGCGTCGGCCTCGTCATCACCCTGCTTCAAGTTGACGATACCGCAATGGAACGGGGTCACGCCTTCAGGCCAGATGATGCCCTTGTCGTCATGGCTGGCCTCGATGATCGCGCCGATCAGGCGGCTGACGCCGATACCGTGGCTGCCCATGTGAACCGGAACGGGTTTGCCATCGGGGCCTTGTACAGTTGCACCCATCGCCTCCGAATACTTGGTGCCGAAGTAGAAGATCTGACCAACCTCGATCCCACGCGCCACGCGACGACGCTCCTCGGGGACTTGGTTGAACAGCGCCTCGTCATGGGTTTCATCCGTGCGGGCGTATTTCGAGGTGAACTCCTCGAGGATGGCCTGACACTGCTCGCGGCTGTCGTAGTCGATCTGACGATCACCAAAGGTCAGATCGGTGACTGCACTGTCATAGAACACCTCAGATTCACCGGTATCGGCCAGAACGAGGAACTCGTGCGTGTTGTCGCCACCGATGGGGCCGGAATCGGCGCGCATCGGGATGGCTTGCAGGCCCATGCGCTCATAGGTGCGCAGATAGGTGACCAGATGGCGGTTATAGGCGTGCAGCGAGTCCTCTTTGGTCAGGTCGAAATTGTAACCGTCCTTCATATAGAACTCACGTCCACGCATCACGCCAAAGCGGGGCCGGATCTCATCGCGGAATTTCCACTGGATTTGGTACAGCGTCAGCGGCAGGTCTTTGTAGCTGCTCACGTGGCCGCGGAAGATGTCGGTGACCAGTTCTTCGGCGGTCGGCGTGAACAGCATATCCCGATCATGCCGGTCCTTCATGCGCAGCATTTCCTGACCATAATCATCATACCGCCCGGATTCACGCCACAGATCCGCCGATTGCATGATGGGCATCTGGATCGCGATGTGGCCAGCGCGTGCCTGCTCTTCATGGATGATGTTTTCCAGCTTACGCAGCACTTTGAAACCCAGCGGCAACCATGAATAAATTCCGGCAGCAGCTTGCTTGATCATCCCGGCGCGCAACATCAGCCGGTGGCTGACGATCTGGGCCTCGGAGGGGTTTTCCTTGAGAACGGGCAGAAAGTAACGGCTGAGGCGCATTGTATGACCTTCAAAGGTGAGAATTCGACTTCAAAGTTGCTTATGCCAAAGCCCCGCCGGGGGCAATCATGCATTGGTTATTTTGCGACCTCAGGCCAGTCGGTTTTTTGATTGACCCGCCAGTTAGGTTTTTCAATTGTGACTGAAATACAGAATCCAGGGGGCACCCATGCAAACCATTCAGGAACCCGCGCGTCAAATACCGGTTGTTCATCAGACAGACGTTCTTGTGGTCGGGTCAGGACCGGCAGGACTGGCCGCCGCGCTGGCCGCCGCCCGCGCCGGTGTCGAGGTGTCGCTGGTCGACCGCTTCGGCTGCATGGGTGGCAACATCACCGCCGTGGGCGTTGAGGGCTTCGCCTGGTATCGCCATGAACAGACGGTCGAAGCTGGTGGAATCGGCATGGAGTTCGAGACCCGCGCCAAGGACATGGGTGCGGCCGTGCCAGAGAGCCAATCGCTGAGCTATGAGTTGGACAGCGAGGGCTTCAAGTTGGTGGCCGACAAGCTGGTTGAAGAGGCAGGCGTTCATCCGATGCTGCACCGGCAATTCGTCGCTCCGATCATGGAGGGTGACCGGATCACCGGCATCATCACCGAATCCAAAGCGGGGCGCGAGGCGATCCTGGCCAAGGTTGTGATCGACGCCACCGGCGACGCCGATGTTGCCCACCGCGCAGGCGCGCCGACCCACAAAACTGCCCGCGAAGACATGATGGCCGCCTCGGTCATGTTCCATCTGGCCGGTGTCGACAAACGCTCCTTTTTGGAGGGCGTCAAGGCCGACCCCCAGACCTACAAGGATTGGGGCGGCGGCGGTGAGTGGAATATCGAGACGAGCGGCAAAGAAGACGACATGTTTTCGCCCTTCGTGCACAAACCTTTCCAGCAAGCCATCGATCAGGGGCTGATCCCCCAGCATCTGAATACCATAGCAGGCACCTGGGGTGCAATGCATGACACGGGTGAGCTGACCTATATGAACCTCATCCACATGGCCGAGATCGACGGCACGGATCCCGACAGTTTGACACGTGGCGAGATCGAAGGCCGTCGTCAGTCGATGCTTGCCATCGAAGCGCTGCGACGTTTCATGCCGGGCTGCGAGAATGCTCGGCTGCGAAATTTCGGTATGACCATCGGCATCCGCGACACGCGCAAGATCGACGCGGCCTATAACATGACCGAAGATGATGCCCGCCATCAGGGCCGGTTCGAGGATACGATTGGCATCTATCCCGAATTCATCGACGGTTATGGCATCCTGATCCTGCCGACTACGGGACGGTACATGCAGGTCCCTTACCGCTCGATGCTGCCCAAAGGTGTCAAAGGGCTGCTGGTCGCGGGTCGTTCGCACGGGGCGGACAAGGTTGCCCATGCAGCGACGCGCAATATGGCTTGCTGCGCGGTCATGGGTCAGGGGGCGGGAATTGCGGCAGCCCTGTCGCTGAAAAGCAATCAGGATCTGCACGAGATGAACCTCGCCCCTGTTCACACCGAGCTGGATCGGCAAGGCGTAAGGATCCACTGATGATGCAAACGATCCCCACGATTGACATCTCTCCACTGAAAGACACGACCCATCCGGACCATGACGCAATCGTTCAGCGGATCTTGGACGCCTGCACCGACATCGGGTTCTTGTCCATCACAGGCACTGGGGTTTCACCTGACACCGTTAATCAGGTCCGTGCCAAGACGCGCGCGATCTTTGACATCGTTGAACAGAGCAAGTGGGATCAGGCCATCACTCGCGACAACTATCGCGGATACATCCCCATGGGTTTCTTCACGCCCAATGATGGCTCGGGCAAAGCGGACAAATACGAAGGTTACAAGCTTCATTTCGAAGTTTCCGAGGACCACCCGGTTCGCGGTGACTGTGCGCTTTATGGCCCGAACCTCTGGCCAGAGGAGGTACCGGGCGCGCGGGAAGTCATATTGGAGTATTGGTCGCAACTGGACCACGTGGCCGAACTGCTGCTGGGCGCGCTTGAAATCGGTCTGGGTCTGAAGCCCAACGTCCTGAAAGCGGCCTTTGCAACCCCCATGACCAACATGACACTATTGCACTACCCGCCGCAGGCCCCGGATGAGGAAGGCTTTGGCATTCATCCCCACAAGGACACGGATGCCCTGACCATCATTGCCCCCGACCCCGTCGGCGGGCTTGAGGTGCGGACCCGGGATGGCGGATGGATCACCCCGGATTGCCCTTCCGGCGGCTTTATCGTGAATATTGGCGACATGCTTGAGCTTTGGTCCGGCGGCCAGCTTAAATCCACTCCGCATCGGGTGGTCAATAAATCTGGCAAAGAACGCTATTCCTTCCCTTATTTCGCAGTTCCGCGTCATGACGTGGTCGTTGAACCTCTACTGCCACCCCTGCCCGGCTTTGATCGACCGTCTGTTCATTGCGGACATTGGTCCGCCGAAATCTGGCGCACCAACTGGCCCGATGAGAATGCCACCGTCGATACGCCCGAGCTTGGGACGCTCAGCTCATAATCCTTGGAAATCTCCATGGCATGAACCGCTTGCATCACGTGGCCGCTTACGCCAAGAACACCGGTAAGAGCCAAGAACAAGGGGACGAGCATGGCCTTGCCGGTAAAGGATCAACTCAGATACTGGGGCATTGCCGCTGTTATTTTTGTGCTTTTACTATGGGCACTTGGCGACGTTCTACTACCTTTTGTAATTGGCGGCGCGATCGCCTATTTCCTAGATCCTGTCGCAGATCGACTGGAAAACCTGGGCCTGTCGCGCATGGCTGCGACCGGGATTATTACCGTCGTCGGCCTTCTCAGCTTTGCCCTGATGATCCTGATGGTCGCACCGGCGCTGATCACACAGTTGATCGAATTGGTCGAAGTTATGCCCAGCCTGTTCAAACAACTGCGCGGGTTTGTTGAACAACAGTTCCCGTCATTGCTGGACACGGAATCAAGCACTCATCAGTTCCTTGTCTCAATGGGCGAAACCCTAAAATCCAAGACCGGCGATGTGCTGCAGACCGTGGCTGCCTCATTGGGTTCGGCGATCAACGTTGTCGTTCTTCTGGTCATCGTCCCGGTCGTAACCGTTTACATGTTGCTGGACTGGGACCGTATGATTGCCCGCATCGGAGACCTGTTGCCGCGCGACCACGCCCCAACGATCAAACGTCTGGCCGCCGATATCGACAGCGTTCTGGCGTCTTTCGTGCGGGGTATGGGGACCGTCTGCCTGATCCTTGGAACCTATTACGCCGTGGCACTGATGGCCGTCGGCCTGCAGTTCGGGCTGATCGTGGGCTTTATTGCTGGTCTGGTCACGTTCATCCCCTATCTCGGCGCCCTGATCGGCGGCACGCTGGCCATCGGTCTGGCGCTGTTCCAATTCTGGGGGGACTGGGCGCAGATCGGTCTGGTTGCCGGGATATTTGCGCTGGGTCAGGTGGCCGAGGGCAACTTCCTGACGCCGAAACTGGTGGGTAACTCGGTCGGCCTGCATCCTGTATGGCTGCTGTTGGCATTGTCTGTGTTCGGTGCCCTGTTCGGCTTTGTCGGCATGCTGATTGCCGTACCCGTTGCTGCCGCACTGGGCGTGCTGGCGCGGTACGCGACATCGGTCTATCTGGGCAGCCGTCTGTATACCGGCCTCGAAAGCGTGGATCAGGAAGACCTGTAAGATGGCCCTTCAATTAAGCTTTGATCTTCCGGCCAAAACTGCGCTGGGGCGTGAGGATTTTTTTGTCTCTCCCGCGAATGCACTGGCAGTTGCAATGATTTCGGCCACGTCCTGGCCGGGCAACAAACTGGTCCTGAGCGGCCCTGCGGGTGCAGGTAAAACTCATCTGGCCCATGTCTGGGCAGCGGAAACCGGTGGTCGGATCATTCAGGCCGCGGATGTGCGTCACGAAGACGTGCCGGATCTGGCACGCGCGCCTGTCGCGGTCGAAGACGTGCCGATGGTCGCCGAAGACCTCGATCAACAGAAAACACTGTTTCACCTGCACAATCTTGTGTTGGCCGAAGGCAACGCCCTTCTTATGACTGGACGGCTTGCCCCTAATTTCTGGCAACTTCCACTGCCCGATCTCCAAAGCCGGATCGAGGGCGCGCATCACGTGGCACTGGATCCTCCGGATGATGCATTGCTGGGCGCGGTTCTGGCCAAGCTGTTCGTGGACCGGCAATTGAACCCCAGCCCTGAGGTCATCGCCTATCTGGTTAAACATATGGACCGGCGCTTTGAAACTGCCGCCAGTGTGGTGGCGCAACTGGACCAGCTTGCGCTATCGGAAAAGCGCGACATTACCCGTGCCTTGGCGGTGCGTGTTTTGAGCGCAGATTTGGATGATGTCCAATCTGGGAATTGACCCACGCCGGGTCATCTCGCATTCTGCACGCGGAATATCTGGAAGAGACATGGATCAGACTGTCGTTACCGAAATCCCTGACTGGGGTCCGTTCGGAAAGCCCCTCTTTGATGACCCCCAAGCCCGAGCTCTGTCACGCGTGGGCGTGGTTGACGTTGGATCAAACTCAGTCCGGATGGTGATCTTTGACGGTGCTGCGCGCTCACCGGCTTACTTCTACAATGAAAAAGTGATGTGCGAGCTTGGCGCGGGCCTTTCGGACACGGGGCGGCTTAATCCGACGGGTCGCAAACGCGCCCTGGCCGCTTTAGGCCGGTTTGCCCAGCTTTCCGATGACCTTGGCCTGCCCGGCCTGCATGTCGTCGCCACCGCAGCCGTGCGCGAGGCCGAGGATGGCCCCGATTTTTGTGCCGAGGTCAAAGCCGAAACCGGCCTGACCGTATCGGTCATTAACGGCGATGAAGAGGCTCGCCTGTCCGCGCAGGGTGTCCTGCTTGGATGGCCCGGCGCATATGGCCTGATCTGTGACATCGGCGGGTCCTCAATGGAATTAGCCGAGATCGGAGACGGCGGTGTCGGTCGGCGCCTGACTTCGGCCCTGGGGCCACTGAAACTACGGGACATCAAAGGTGGCCGACGCGCGCGCAAGGCACACATCAAAGCCACGATGGAGGATCTGCGCGACCAGATGGGGCCGCAACGCGATCGCCTGTTCCTTGTGGGCGGAAGCTGGCGGGCCTTTGCGCGCCTGGACATGCTGCGCCGGGGTTATCCCCTGAACGTTCTACATGAATATCGCATGACCACCAAGCAGGTGCGCGAGACCATTAAATTCATCGAAAAGGGTGACCCGGAAAAGCTGCGCAGCAAAGCCGGTGTGTCGGGATCACGAATGGCGCTGATCCCCTATGCGATGGATGTGTTGGCACGCTTGATCCGCACGTTCAAACCCAAGGATATCGCCATTTCCAGCTATGGTATCCGCGAAGGTCTGCTTTACGAACAGATGCCGCAAAACCTGCGGGACCGCGATCCGTTGATCGAGGCGAGCCGTTTTTCCGAAGCCAAGGACGCCCGCCTGCCCGGTTTCGGAAAACACCTGCTCGATTTCGTGATGCCGCTGTTCAAATCAGCCCCGCCCGCGCGTATCCGCCTGATAAAGGCGGCCAGTTTGTTGCACGACGTCAGCTGGCGCGCACATCCTGACTATCGCGCCGAGGTCTGTTTCGACTACGTCACACGTGCCAATCTGGGCGGCTTGAAACACTCGGAACGAGTCTATATCGGGCTGGCCCTGCAGCACCGGTATCGCAACAAACGCGAGGGCAACCGGTTCACCGCACTGTACGAACTCCTAGACGAGAAAGACCAGAAACAGGCCGAGATTTTGGGAAAAGCTATGCGGTTTGGTGCCATGCTGTGGATGCAGAATGATGCGCCGATGGCGACTTTGAAATTTTACCCCAAGAAGCAACAGCTGGACTTGTTCCTGCCAACTGCAGCACGCCCCCTGTTCAACGAAGTGGCCGAGGCGCGGCTAAAGTCACTCGGGAACGCTTTGAAATCTGAAACCCGTGTCATCATCCGGGACTAGATATCAAATCTCGGTTTCGCCGTCGGGCGGGCCTTCAGGGATCTCTGGCTGAGCATCTGGGTCTTGTGGCAGCTTCTTTCGGATAATGATATCGCCGTTAGGCAGGATCTCGGGCGTTTCATAGGCGCTCCAATCCTCAATCTCATCAGCCAGCTCGGCCAAGGCGGGGCCCATTTCCGCAATAAATGACTGCATTGCAGGGCCAAACTGTTCAGCGAGTCCCAGCAGTTCATCCAATGCAGGCTCCATCTCCTTGCGCAAGCCTTCAAAGAACAGCTCTGCCCCCTGCTCCATCAGGGATTTGTTCCCCTCTTCCTCGGCAGAGGCCGGAAGGGCAATAACGACGGTCAGCGCGCAGATTGGAATGAAACGTCTCATATCCAAAATATAGGGCAACTGAAACGCGGTTGGAAGATCACAGCTCGATATCCAGAGTGACAGGGAAATGGTCGGACGCGGTTAGCAACGCTTCATGTAAATCCTGCGCATCACGGCAAGCCGGATCGCGAAACGGATGCCATATGCGCCAGTCCGGGCGACGATCCTTTAACCCATCGCTGATCATAATATAGTCCAGCAATGCCTCAAGATACCCGCGATCTTGGGGCCGATAAAAGCGCGCGGTCGACGGGCGTTCGCCAGGCTCTGACCCGAAGGCCGTATCCGCGTGGGGGTCGAACACCCCCGATTGCAGCAGGATTTCAACCGATGAGCGACCAAACAGGTTTTCGAATTCGTCCAGCCCCGGACCATCGTTCAGATCGCCCATTAAGATCACCTCTTCATCAGCCGCCAGATGCGCCTTGATCCGCCGGCCCAGCCAGATCGCCTGAGCCAGCTGTTTTCGGCGATTGGCGATCGAGATGCGGATCGCCGCATCGCGGGTTTCCGCCCCATGAGGCGCCTTTGACTTCAGATGCGCGCCAATAAGACGGAACCGTTCGCCTGCCCTAGTTTCAACCGCCAATTCCATGGGCGGCTTGGAAAACTGCACCTGATCCTCGGTTGCGTCAATATCGAGGTCTATGTGAAACACCTGATCGAAACGCGGAGCCCGTTGCCCTCCGTCTCTTGGATCATGTCGCACCGTCAGAACGCGCGGGTCATACACTAAGGCCAGTTCTTGGTGCGTATCGTTGGCAAAACCCATCACGGCTTCGCTGGTGCGCAGATCGAAAGCCTCGGCAAAGTTTTGCAGAGCGCGGACTGTGTTTTGAGATTTCCCTGTGTTTGGTGCTTCGACAACCAGCGCTGCGTCCGCATCCACCGCCGTCAGAACTGTGGCGATAGCCTCAATCTGCTGCGCTTTGGTGACATCATGGCGACCTGACCAACTGTCATCAGCAATCAGTTCGTCATGGCGGTCAAACAGATTGGCGAACCATTCGATGTTATAGGTCGCCAGGCGCATACCTCAGGCCTGCGCGCCGTTGACTTCGTCCCAGGCGCGGTTGATGTCGATCATCTTCTTTTCGGCCAGACGTACGGCCTCTTCAGGGACCCCACGCGCCAACATCGCATCGGGATGTGTTTCGCGCACAAGCTGCCGCCAAACCTTGCGAATATCAGACAACGGCATGTCCCGTGGCACCCCAAGAACCGTGTAAGGATCATTGGGCGCATCAGGCACAAAACGGGCACGCAAGGCCATGAACTGCGCATCGGTCTGGCCGAAAATATGACTGACCTCTTCCAGAAATTCATTTTCGTTGGGGTGATAGAATCCGTCCGCCATGGCGATGTGGAACAACCCCTCCATCAGGTCGCACAGCGTGGTGCTATCCTCGGAAAACATGCGCGCGATTTTGTGGGCATAGTCCTGATAGCCCGCAACATCCGTGCGGGCCATATTGAACACGCGCGCCGCGCCTTCCTCATCATCGCGGGCGATCTGGAACACGTCGCGGAAGGCCGTGACCTCATCCCGCGTCACCTGCCCGTCAGCCTTGGCCATTTTCGCGCCCAGTGCGATCACGGCGATGGTGAAGGCCACCGACCGTTCGGGTGGCGAGCGCAGCTTTTCAAAGACTGCGGTAAGGCTTTCACCCTGGGCAAGCGCGCTTAGCGCATCGGATATACGGATCCAGATCGACATGAGCGCACCCTAGCGTCCCAAATCGGGACTGTCAGGTGCAACCAAACCGTCTGTGGCAAGAATTTTCTGCATCAGAACAAGGTCCAGACGTTTCCCCCACTTGAACCCAACCTCGGGCATGCGCCCGACTTCGACAAAGCCCACGGCCGCGTGAAAAGAAACTGCCCCCGGATTTGCCAAAGAAATCCCCGCCACCAGTGCATGAGTTCCCTCTGCCCGGGCGGCGGCCTCAAGCGCCCGCATCAAAGCGCGCCCCGTGCCCTGTCCGCGCGCATCAATGGCCAGTTGGATCGTCAGCTCTCGACACTGCGCGTATCCCGGACCGGATCGAAACGGACCATAGGTTGCAAACCCAAGAATCTGGTCGTCTTGTTCTGCCACAAGATAGGCCGGACCACGCGCTTCGATGTCACGTGCAATGCCCTCCACGCTGCGTTCGTCGGTTGTGAATGTTACCAGCGTGTCGCGAATGATTGCGTTGGTGATCGCAGCTATCTCTTTGGCGTCCGCAGCTTTGGCCTGCCTGATTTTCATTCCAACACGCGCTTCCCGTGCGGTGTTTCGAACTCTGCTCGCAATGCGACCGGGCCTGTGTCGAATACAACAGCGCCCATTTCGCCTAGCAGCTTGGCAAGCTCCAGCGCGTCCGGGTGAAAAACCACCAACCGACGCAAACGGCAGCCGCTATCCTGCAGCATATTTGCCGGATGCAAATCTCCGTGCCACTGAATAAGCGCCGGGAACAGATTGTCGAAGGGCAGACGCCCGTTTGGCGGAACCGCCATCTGCCAGCGCAACGCTCCGCGGGCCAGATCAATCGGATGCCCGACGCCATCGGGGAAAACGGAAAGGGAGGCAGAAATGTCCGGCACCCGGCATATCCAGTTGGTAAGCCGGGGCGCGCCCGTGAACCGGTCCAGATCGAACCATCTAGTTGTTTGCGGATTCGGTGCCTGTGGGTCGATCGCAATAGCCTCTAGGTACAGGCCATCCCGCAGCCCCAAAAGACGATTGTAGGTGCCGAATCTTTTATGCTTGCCGCCGTCTTGCAGCGGTACTCCCAATGCCTGTTCGACATGGGCAGACGCTTCTTCGAGCGTTTCGCCCGCAACCGCCAAATGATCCAGTAACACGCAGCGCCTCCTATGAAAAACGACCAGACCCTATCGGATCTGGTCGCATGTTTTCCTTAAAGGCGGTGGATCACAAGATTTTTCGACGAAATTCTTTGAACGCCTCAGCCTTTCGCTTCACCGATCAGGCGCAGAATGTCCTGAGCGGCTTCGGGGATGTTGGTGCCCGGGCCAAAGATCGCTTTGACGCCGTGATCATAGAGGAATTGATAATCCTGCTGCGGGATCACCCCGCCGCAGATAACAAGAATGTCCTCGGCACCGGCTTTTTTCAGCTCTTCTACCAGCTGCGGCGCCAATGTTTTGTGCCCCGCTGCCTGCGACGAAATACCGATGACGTGCACGTCGTTGTCCACGGCGTCCTGCGCGGCCTCTGCCGGGGTTTGGAACAGCGGGCCTACATCCACGTCAAACCCGATGTCCGCAAAGGCGGTTGCGATCACTTTGGCACCGCGGTCATGCCCGTCCTGCCCCATCTTCACCACCAGCAGGCGCGGGCGACGGCCTTCAGCCTCCGCGAATTCTTCGATGGACTTCTGGATCGCGGCAAAGCCTTCGTCGCCTTCGTAGGCTGCGCCATAGACACCGGCCAACGTTTTCACTTCGGCGCGGTGGCGGCCGAATTCTTTTTCCATTGCCATGCTGATCTCTCCTACGGATGCACGGGCGCGGGCGGCCTCGACGGCGGCGGCCAGCAGATTTCCACCTTCACTGGCGGTCTTGGTCAGCGCGTCCAGCGCCGCTTGACAGGCGGCCTCGTCGCGGGTGGCGCGGATACGATCCAACCGCGCGACCTGAGCTTCGCGCACGGCGACATTGTCGACATCCAGAATGTCGATCGGGTCTTCCTGTTCCTTGCGGTACTTGTTGACGCCGACGATGACCTCATCACCCCGATCGATCATGGCCTGACGGCGGGCTGCGCTTTCCTCTATCCGCAGCTTGGGCATACCGCTGGCAACGGCCTTGGTCATGCCGCCCATTTCCTCGACCTCTTCCATCAAGGCCCAGGCTTTTTCGATCAACTCGTTGGTCAGGCTTTCGATGTAATACGAACCAGCCAGCGGATCGACGACATCGGTGACACCTGTTTCCTCTTGCAGCACCAGCTGCGTGTTCCGCGCGATACGAGCCGAAAAATCGGTGGGCAGCGCAATCGCCTCGTCCAGCGCGTTGGTGTGCAGCGACTGGGTGCCGCCCAGAACCGCGCTCATCGCTTCATAGGCGGTACGGATCACGTTGTTATACGGGTCCTGTTCCTGCAGCGACACGCCCGAAGTCTGGCAATGGGTTCGCAGCATTTTGGAGCGTTCGGATTTCGCGCCAAAATCCGTCATCACCCGGTGCCACAACGTACGCGCGGCGCGCAATTTGGCGATTTCCATAAAGAAATTCATGCCGATAGCAAAGAAGAACGACAGACGCCCTGCAAACTTATCCACGTCCATCCCAGCCTGCGTCGCGGCGCGTACATACTCGCGCCCGTCAGCTAGCGTATAGGCCAGCTCTTGCACAAGGTTCGCCCCAGCCTCTTGCATGTGGTAGCCAGAGATCGAGATCGAATTGAATTTCGGCATCTCGTTCGATGTGAATTCAATGATGTCCGAGATGATCTTCATCGAAGGCTCGGGCGGGTAGATGTAGGTGTTGCGCACCATGAACTCTTTCAGAATGTCATTCTGAATGGTGCCGGACAGGACGGATTTGTCATGCCCCTGCTCTTCGCCTGCAACGATGAAACTGGCCAGAATTGGAACCACCGCCCCGTTCATGGTCATCGAGACCGAGACCTTGTCCAACGGAATGCCGTCGAACAGGATCTTCATGTCCTCGACGCTGTCGATGGCCACACCCGCCTTGCCCACGTCACCGACAACGCGCGGATGGTCGCTGTCATAGCCGCGGTGGGTCGCCAGATCGAAGGCCACCGACACACCTTGCTGACCAGCCGCCAGATTGCGGCGGTAGAACGCGTTCGATTCTTCGGCGGTCGAGAAACCTGCATATTGGCGGATCGTCCAAGGTCGCCCAGCATACATCGTCGCTTTCACCCCACGCGTGAACGGCCCAAACCCCGGCAACGACCCCATATGCGGCAGTTCAGAGGTGTCTTCCTGCGTGTAAAGAGGTTTGACGTCGATGCCTTCCAAAGTCTCTTTGGTCAGGTCGTCCAACGGGCGTCCGCGCAGCTCTTTCTCGGCCAGCGCCTGCCAGTCTTTCGTATCGGTCATTGCGTATTCCTTTTCTCAATTCGGGTCGCGAACAGGCATTGCCTGCGCGTTTTAACGTTCGGTGCCGCGCGTCGCGGCAGGTGTAAACGCGATATTTTGAAGCCTGCGTGCATTTCGCCGGTCGCATTCACCGGCGCAGAGGCTATATTCAAACGAACAGGAGGCCCTATGACACGAACGCTTGCCCTTGTTTTCTCGGCACTATTCCCGCTGGTCGCGTTGGCGGCAGACGGGTCTGCGCCCGTCGATGAAGACTTTGTCCGCCCCGCTGGTGATAGCGAGTTGAGCGAATACTTATGGGTCAGTCGGCCCATCGTCGTCTTTGCCGATACCCCAGCCGACCCGCGTTTCCGGCAGCAAATCGACATGCTTCTGGAAGGCGAAGAGGCCATGCGCGACCGGGATGTGGTCGTGCTGACCGATACCGATCCGTCCGCCCGTTCTCCGATCCGGTCACAATTACGCCCGCGCGGTTTCCAGATGGTGTTCGTCGACAAGGACGGCGTGGTCAAACTGCGCAAACCCTCGCCGTGGAGCACACGTGAAATCGGCCGTTCCATCGACAAAACGCCCCTGCGCGAGCGCGAAATCCGCGAACGACGCGAGGGCGGCTGAGCGCTTTCGCCACGCCCAAGGCTCCCGGCGCGAACTGCCGGGAAACCATGGAGATATGGGGAAAACGCGATCATGATCATTCGAACTCGATGATCACGTCGTCCACGGCGAGGTTGTCGCCGGGACCTGCGTTGACTTTGGACACGACACCCTTCTTTTCGGCGCGCAGAATGTTTTCCATCTTCATCGCCTCAACAGTGCACAGCGCCTGACCTTCCTGCACTTCCTGGCCCACTTCGACATCGATCTTCACGATCAGGCCGGGCATCGGGCAGAGCAGCATTTTCGAAGTATCCGGCGGCAGCTTTTCGGGCATCATACGCGCCAGCTCGGCCTGACGTGCCGTGCGGACATGAACCTTAAGGTCTGCACCCCGGTTGCGAATACGGAACCCGCCCGAGATTTTTCCGACCTTCAAAACCAGCGGACTGTCATCGACGTCCAAAACTGCCAGTTGATCGCCAGGCGTCCAGTCCGAGGCCACGCGCAAGGCCGTTCCATCTTCGAAGCGAACCGTCGCACCATCCTTGTCGGCACTCACCCGAACCGCGAATTCGTTGCCCTGAACGGAAACAACCCAACGGTCACCAACCTTACGTTCGTGGTTATCCATCCGGCCCGACACGCGGGCCCTGCGGATTTCCGCGACGCGGTGCATGGCGGCACAAGAGGCCGCGATGCGACGCAAGTCATCCTCGGGCAGAGTGACGCCTTCGAAACCATCCGGGTATTGTTCTTCGATGAACGCGGTGGTCATGTTGCCGCTGATGAAAATCGGATGATCCATGACCGCTGACAAGAATGGCAGGTTGTGGCCAATGCCTTCGACCTCAAAGCTGTCGAGCGCTACGCGCATCGCTTCAATCGCCGCCTCGCGGGTAGACGCCCAGGTGCACAGTTTGGCGATCATCGGGTCATAGTACATGCTGATCTCGCCGCCTTCATAGACGCCGGTATCGTTGCGCACAGCGGCTTCACCTTCGGGCGCTTCACCTTGCCATTTACCGTTCACCAACAGCGGACCTGAGGCAATTTCTTGCGGCGGGCGATAGCGGGTCAGACGGCCAATTGAAGGCAGAAAGCCGCGATACGGATCTTCGGCATACAGGCGGTTTTCGATGGCCCAGCCGGTCAGGGTCACGTCGTCCTGTGTGATCGACAGCTTTTCACCCGCCGCCACTCGGATCATCTGCTCAACCAGATCGACACCAGTGATCAATTCGGTGACAGGGTGTTCCACCTGCAGGCGTGTGTTCATTTCCAGGAAGTAGAAGTTCTTTTCCCCATCGACGATGAATTCAACCGTACCGGCGCTGGCATAGTCCACGGCCTTGGCCAGTGCCACGGCCTGTTCGCCCATCGCCTTACGGGTCGCTTCATCCAAGAACGGCGACGGTGCTTCTTCGACCACTTTCTGGTTCCGACGCTGGATCGAGCATTCACGTTCGCCCAGATAGATGCCGTTGCCGTGACTGTCGCACAGCACCTGAATCTCGATGTGCCGTGGCTGGGTCACGAATTTTTCGATAAAGATCCGGTCGTCTCCGAACGAATTCGCGGCTTCGTTCTTGGACGACTGGAAACCTTCGCGCGCCTCCTCATCGTTCCAGGCGATCCGCATGCCTTTGCCGCCGCCACCTGCACTGGCCTTGATCATAACCGGATAGCCGACTTCGTTGGAAATCTTGACGGCCTCATCTGCGTCTTCGATCAAACCCATGTAACCGGGAACGGTGGAAACACCGGCTTCTTGTGCGATCTTCTTCGAGGTGATCTTGTCACCCATGCTTTCAATTGCCCCAACCGGCGGACCGACAAAGGCCACGCCTTCGGCTTCAAGCGCCTTGGCGAACTTGGCGTTTTCGGACAGGAAACCATAGCCAGGGTGAACGGCCTGCGCCCCGCTTTGGCGGATGGCATCCATGACTTTGTCGATCACGATATAGGACTGGTTCGCAGGCGGCGGGCCGATATGCACCGATTCATCCGCCATCGACACGTGCAGGGCGTTCTTGTCTGCGTCCGAATAAATGGCAACGGTGCCGATACCCATCTTACGGGCGGTCTTGATGACCCGGCAAGCGATCTCGCCCCGGTTGGCGATCAGGATCTTGTTAAACATGGAACGTCCTTTGTCTTGATGTTCTGAGAACGCAAAACGCCGCCGCAGGGAACAATCCCCACGGCGGCGTGATGCGCGATGACGGTCGGGGCGACGCGCGCCCCGGAAAACCGGGTATTACCTACAGTTGTTTTGTGTCTTGCAGTACAGGACATTGCCTGCCGCGCCGACAACCGCGCCGAACAGCGGATCGGCGCTGACAACAGCCGCCCCGACGGCGCCCGCGCCGCCGCCAAGCAGCGCCTGTTCGCCCGTCGTGTCGCCACAGGCGGCAAGGCCTGCGCAGGTCGCCATTGCAAGAACGAGTTTCGAGATTCGCATGATATCTGCCCCTTTTGAATTCTTGATGCGTTCCGGGGCAGATGTCCGAATTCGACCCTGTTATTCAATATCAGGCAGTGCTGAATGGCATTTTGCGCAAATTTGTGCCGCTTTACGCTTGGTTCTTGCGCAAAGAAAAACGCGGGCAGGACTTTGTGAACTTCACAAGCCTGCCCGCGGAAGGAAGGGGTACGGAATAGTAGGTGCTTGCGCGACGCAGGCAAAGTAGAGCCGCACGGCTTAGACAGGTTGCTTGGCACAATCAATTGCGTAAACAAAGTATTGTTTCCGGCCAAGATTCCGGCTGGAAATCGCCCATTAAGCGAATACGCGCGCAGAATCGTGCCGAGTTTGGGGGCTGTTCCGGATGTCGTACGCAACGCTAAAGTAGTCACGTTGCCGTTACATTTCTTCACCAAAAGATTTGTTTCTGCGCCTGCATCATCACGGGCTGCTGAGAATGACGTCAGAAATTCTCTTCTCAAATGCAAATGGTTAACCGTTCTGTTCACCATAGGGTGAAAACGGCCCAGAATTCTTACACATTTCCTTGAAAAACCAGGCGCTTTTCTTCCCGTTCTCGTGATTTCCATCAAGTTCTCTTGCGTGGAACGGTGTCCGTGCACACTCGCACACAAGGAAATATCCACATGATTGCAAAGAGAAAAACGGCGTTTCTGCTTGCCGTGTCTGCGCTTGGCATGTCCGGCACGGCTGCTTTCGCCCAAGACGCCCAGACGCAAACGGAACTTGATGCCCTGCGTGCCCGCGTCGAAGCTCTGGAGGCCGGAAAACCTGGCGCTGGCACTGGTGATCTTCGGATCGGAAACACCACGCTTGATGTTTACGGTTACGTTAAGGCTGATTTCTTCTACGATACCGACTTTGAACTCGGTGACCTTGCCGATGCGACCCGAATTGGCGAGCCAGCAAATGCCACCAGCGGCACCTTTGGGGCCACCGTGCGCCAATCGCGCATCGGGCTTCGGACCAATACGCCGTCTGCCATCGGCGATATTGCGGGCCAGCTGGAACTGGACCTGTTTTCCGGCGGCTCGGATGGGCCGGCTGAACTGCGCCTGCGTCACGCCAATATCCGTATTGGTGACAATTGGTTGATCGGTCAATTCTGGACCAACTTCCAGCCGTTGGACACCTATCCCACGACAGTCGAATTCAACGGCCCCGTTGGCATTCCTTTCGCTCGCGTCCCTCAGGTGCGCTATACGAACACGCTGGGCTCCGACACAACCTTTGCGTTTGCGATCGAAGAAAACGTCGGTGGCTCGGACTCGGATGATCCCGTCCTGACTGGATCTATCGAATACAATAACGACACCTACCTCGCCCGCGCCTCGGCCCTTTACGGTAAGGCGCAGTCCGGGGAGGTCGAAGTGGACCAGACCGGCTTTACGCTCTCGGCTGGCATCCGGCCCTGGCAAGGCGGTCTGTTTCAAGTCAACTATGTCGACGGCGAGGCATTGGGCCCCTACCTGATCGCCGCGGGTGACGCCATCGTCAACGGGCAGGCCAATGATGTGGACGGGTTTACCGTGGAATTCCGCCAGGACCTCAGCCCCAAATGGAACGTCGGCATCGCCTATGGGCAAGAGAATTACGACCTGCCGACCTCGACCGGGACCCTGTCCTTTACCGAGGTTGAAACGATCCACGTGAACGCCTTTTACAAAGCGACCGACAATCTGACCCTTAGTGCCGAATTCTTCTACGGAGAGCGCAACGACGCACCGACCGGACGCACCTTTGACAGCAACCGGATTCAATTGGCGGCGCAGCTGAACTTCTGACCACACACACCAGCCCTGCCCCGACAGGGGCAGGGTTCCGGGCCAGGATGGCCTCACCGCGTTATGTGCGACAGCGGTTTGCACGATCAGCGCACCCCGTCGAAAATTTCGGGGAAGGAAATCCGCCCCGCATTTGGGTCAATCATCAAAAGCGCGTCGTAGCTGGCCGGATCAAACGGATCTTCGGCTGGAATGACTTCGCGATCGAAAAGCCAGCAAAGACGGCCAGCATCCAGGTTGCCCCGCTCAAATGGCTGGTCTCCGAAATGCGCCCACAGGGCTTCCATAAAGGCCGCATCCGCGCGCTTGTCCGCAGGTTTACGGTCCCGGAACCGCTCGCGGCGGGTCAGGGGCGTCACGCCCTTAGGATTGGCCCGACGAATGATGAACTGAAAGTCAGTGCCCGGCAGGCGCCCGGGAAATCCGCGATGTTTCAGCATGGTTCCACCTCAGTTGCACAAGGGGTCATGGGGATCAGATCTCCACATCCGTCACAGGATGATGTCATGGTGCGCACCTCCAAAGCCGCGTAGCTGTTCAGAAATGCCCTGACGGGATGAATAGCGCGATTCATGGTCAAAGCCCCTCCCAGATACACCGGGATTGTTCCAGCCGGTAGGCTTCAAAAAACTGCGTGGCGTCAGGGGATGTACGGCCGAATTCGATGGGTCGGTCAGACAGGGAAATGACCACACGGGCAGCGTCCAGTTCGTATTTGGCCACATAAGTAACCGCAAGCGTCTGACACAGATGTTCCATATCGACCGAGGCGACATCGTACCCGATCCGGCCAATGTCCGAACCGATCTTGGGCGCAATAAAGCGAAACCGCACCCAAAGCTCACCGGGGTTATTGTCCAGCAGAACGTCGCTCAGGTGCACTGGCTGTCCGGACGGGACCGGCAACAGGTTTTCGGTATCAGCCAGAACGGGAACCGCAAAAACCGACAGTACAACAGCTAAGGCGCGATCCCGGACCCGCCACAGGCGAGCTCCTCTCTCCGGGATCGCGCGCGCCTGGCTTTCGGCCCGCGCTGTTCTATGTCTGATTGGGCAACTCATTAGCAGTTGTGGCCTCAAAGTCAATTTTGCACCCAAGTAATCTGCCCTGACCGGTTGTCCGAGACGCTGTCCAAACCGTTTTGGCCGGGCAGATTTCCTGGCACATTCCCTTAAAGGGGGATGTTGTCGTGCTTTTTCCACGGGTTTTTCACGTGCTTGTTCCGCAAGCTGGCAAAGGCCCGCGAAACGCGACGGCGGGTCGATTGCGGCATGATCACCTCATCGATAAAGCCACGCTCGGCCGCGACAAACGGGTTCGCAAACCTGTCCTCGTAGTCCTGCGTGTGCTGTACAATTTTCTCGGCATCGCCCAGATCGGCACGGTGAATGATCTCGGTCGCGCCCTTTGCGCCCATCACCGCGATTTCGGCTGTAGGCCAGGCATAGTTGAAGTCACCGCGCAGGTGCTTGGACGCCATAACATCATAGGCACCACCATAAGCTTTACGGGTGATGACAGTAACTTTTGGCACCGTGGCTTCACCGTAGGCAAACAACAGCTTGGCACCGTGCTTGATCACTCCGCCATATTCCTGCGACGTCCCCGGCAGGAAGCCAGGCACATCCACCAGCGTCAGGATCGGAATTTCGAAGCAATCGCAGAACCGCACAAACCGCGCGGCTTTGCGCGAGCTGTCGATGTCCAGACAACCGGCCAGAACCATCGGCTGATTGGCTACAACGCCCACTGTCTGTCCTTCAAGCCGGATGAACCCGGTGATGATGTTTTTGGCAAAGTCCTCCTGAATTTCGTAGAAATCACCCTCATCCGCCACTTTGGTGATGAGTTCCTTCATGTCGTACGGCGTATTAGGGTTGTCGGGGATCAACGTGTCCAGCGAGGCTTCCAGGCGGTCAGGCTCGTCAAAAAATGGGCGTACTGGAGGTTTTTCGCGGTTGTTGAGCGGCAGGAAATCAACCAAACGGCGCACCTCGGCCAGTGCTTCAACGTCGTTCTCAAACGCTCCGTCAGCAACCGAGGACTTCTTGGTATGGGTCGACGCCCCACCCAGTTCCTCGGCGGTAACGACTTCGTTTGTGACCGTCTTGACCACGTCGGGGCCGGTCACAAACATGTACGAGGTGTCTTTGACCATGAAGATAAAATCGGTCATCGCTGGGCTATAAACCGCGCCGCCAGCACAGGGCCCCATGATCACGCTGATCTGCGGAACCACGCCTGACGCCATGATGTTGCGCTGGAACACCTCGGCATAACCAGCCAGCGACGCCACGCCTTCCTGAATTCGCGCCCCGCCCGAGTCGTTGATGCCTATCACCGGTGCACCGTTCTGAACGGCCATATCCATGATCTTGCAGATCTTCTGAGCATGGGTTTCCGAAAGTGAGCCGCCAAAGACTGTAAAGTCCTGGCTGAACACATAAACCATGCGACCATTGACCGTACCCCAGCCAGTAACGACACCGTCACCCGCTGGCCTTTGCTTTTCCATCCCAAAATCGGTACACCGATGGCTGACAAACATGTCGAATTCTTCAAAGCTGCCTTCATCCAGCAACAGTTCGACCCTTTCGCGCGCCGTCAGTTTGCCGCGCGAGTGTTGCGCGTCGATGCGCTTTTGTCCGCCACCCAGCCGTGCGTTACCGCGACGGTCTTCAAGTTCGGAAAGGATGTCTTTCATAACGATGATCCCCTGTAAAATCTGGCCGGACACTATACGCTGATGCTACGAGACCAAAGTATCTTTCGGCAAATTTGCAAATCTTTTCCAATCGCCTTAGTGAATATTGTAAACTTGCTAATTTTCACTCGCAAAACACATGATGGATGGCATTCCTATCCGTGGTGATTATACACGTGAACTATGCAGTTTAGTTCTTCGTCGGCGCATCGCTCGCCTCCAAAAATTACCACTCTGGTTTTGCTGTCCGGATTGTCCGCGCTCAGCCTCAACCTGTTTCTGCCAAGCCTGCCCAATATGGCCCTACACTTTCAAGCCGACTATAAGGTCATGCAACTGTCGATCGCCCTGTACCTGCTGGTCAATGCGGTGCTTCAGATCCTGATTGGACCAATTGCCGACAAGGCAGGGCGCCGCCCCGTTCTACTTTGGGGGTTGGCTCTTTTTCTAGTGGCTACACTTGGGTGCATCTATGCCCCCAACATTCAGGTCTTTCTTGTCTTCCGGATGTGTCAGGCCATCATAGTGGTCGGGATGGTTCTCAGCCGTGCGGCGGTTCGGGACCTATATGATCAGGACCAGGCCGCATCGATGATCGGTTACGTCACGATGGGCATGGCCATCGTTCCTATGATCGGACCCGCGATCGGAGGCTTGCTAGAGGAGAGCTTTGGCTGGAAAGCCAACTTCTGGCTGCCCTTTGCTCTTGGCGTCATGACACTGATGTTAACCTACTCAGATTTTGGCGAAACCTCAGCCAAGAGCGGCAAAACACTGGTTCAACAATTCCGGGAATACCCCGAACTGTTGGGTTCCCCGCGATTTTGGGGCTATTCGCTATCATCCGCGCTGTCGTCTGGCGCCTTCTTTGCCTATCTGGGCGGCGCTCCCTTTATCGGCACCGAACTATTCGGCCTCAGCGCCGCCGAAGTCGGCATATACTTTGGTGCCCCAGCCGTAGGGTACTTTTTTGGTAACTTCTTTAGCGGTCGCTATTCCGTTCACTTCGGCGTCAATCGAATGGTACTTTGGGGCTGCTGGCTGAACGCAGCAGGCGTTGCAATGTCCGCCATCTTGTTTCTGGCCGGCTTCGGAACAGCGCTCAGTTTTTTTGGATTCATGACCTTTGTCGGCATTGGAAACGGCATGACGATTCCCAACGCAACCTCAGGCGCGCTTTCGGTGCGACCGCATCTGGCCGCGACGGCATCCGGGCTAAGTGGCGCCATCATGTTGGGCGGCGGTGCAGGCCTCAGCGCGCTTGCAGGAGCCTTGCTAACCCATGAAACTGGAGCAATGCCCCTGCTCTGGCTAATGCTGGCAACCTCGGTCCTGGCGGTTTGCGCAATATTGTCCGTTATTCGACGCGAACGGCAACTGGGTCTTTGACATGGCTTGCCTAGGACGGTTTGCAAAGTTAGCTTACCGAATTAGGAAAGTTGCAAAGGCCCAACATGGCGACTCAGAAACTCTATGCAGGTGCAAAGCTGCGTGAAATGCGTACGCGCTTGTCACTGACCCAAAAGGAATTTGCCGCCAAACTGGGTGTTTCCCTGCCCTATCTGAACCAGATGGAGAACAACAACCGTCCGATTTCGACTACGGTCGTTCTGGCGCTGGCGCAAGAATTCGGAATGGATGTCACCGAGTTGAGCACCGGCGACAGTGAACGCCTGGTCTCGGACATGCGCGAGGCATTGGCAGATCCGGTCTTTGACGACGCTGTTCCGCCGCTCGCCGATCTCCGCCTCACGGCTTCAAACGCACCCGCTCTGGCACGGGCCTTCATTGCCCTGCACCGCACCTATCGTCAGACGCATGAACGCCTGGCCTCCCTTGACGAAGCATTAGGGCGCGAAGACGCGCAGATCCAGGCCAGCCCATGGGAGGAAGTGCGTGACTTCTTCCACTATTGCGACAACTATATCGACGCGGTGGACCGCGCGGCTGAACGATTTGCCGGGCGCGCCGAGGATGCCGGTGGCATACGCGCTGCAGCCCTGGACAGCCTCGCGGAGCGCGGCATCCGGGTACAATTCCCGGATATCGATGAAACCCGAAAGTACGACCCAGAAAACAAAACACTGCAGCTTTCGTCCAGAACCGCACCACAAACTCAGGTGTTTCAGTTGTTGTTGCAGGTTGCACTGATCAGCCAGGACAAACTTCTTGAAGCAACGCTAGATTTTGCCAAATTTCACAGCGATGAGGCCCGTGCCATTGCCAAGATCGGGCTGGCAAATTATTTCGCCGGCGCATCGTTGATGCCATATGCCAAATTTCTGGCCACAGCACAGGAATATCGTCACGATCTTGAACTGCTTAGCAATCGGTTTGGCGCATCAATCGAACAGGTGGCGCACAGGCTTTCGACCCTGCAACGCCCCGGTGCAAAGGGCATTCCGTTCTTTTTCGTTCGCGTTGATCAGGCCGGAACTATCACCAAAAGACACTCGGCCACACGCCTGCAATTTGCCCGGTTCGGCGGTGCCTGCCCCCTATGGAACGTCCACCGCGCTTTCGAAACGCCCGGCCACTTCCTGCGGCAACTGGCAGAAACACCCGATGGTGTTCAGTACATATCTCTGGCTCGGGACGTGTCGAAATCAGGCGGCTCATTCGGCGCACCTGTGCGCCGTTATGCGATTGCACTAGGTTGCGAGGTGCGCCACGCCGAGGCGCTGGTTTATGCCGACAATCTGGATTTCAATAACGCCAGCGCGTATGAACCCATTGGAATATCCTGCCGCATCTGCGAACGGCCGAATTGTCACCAGCGATCGGTCCCGCCATTGGAAAGACGCCTGACGATCGACGCCCATACCCGCGGTACCTTGCCCTATGAAGTCACCTGATCTTCACCTGGCCTAAAAATATCCCGGGGGAGGCGCGGCTTGCCGCGACGGGGGCAGAGCCCCCGCCATTTCTCAGGACTTGGACAAGATCGCCCAGATCTCGTCTTTCAGAACCGCACGTCTTTTACGCAAGTCCGTCTCAGCGATATCATCCATCGGTTCGACATTGGTTTCGGCACGATGAACCTCGCGGTTGATCTCATGATACTCGTCCGCCAGCCGTGAAAAATGAGCGTCCGTTTGCTTAAGCTGGCTCATCAACTCAACCTTGTCCGGAAATTCTTCGGCCAGTTCGTGCGGGGTGTGGGACATTCCTGTTCGCTCCTGAATATATGTCGATACGATCCAAGTTTATTCGTCCCGGCCCCGTCAAGCTTTGACGCGGATCAAATCATGCTGTCGCTCACCGTTGGGCAACAGCCCATTGCGGGTGAATCCAAGGGCGGTCATTAGCGGCAGGCAAGGCTTCCTTACCCAACAGATGGTCGGACATTTTCTCACCCACCATAATCGACGGCGCGTTCAGATTGCCGTTGGTGATCTGCGGAAAGATCGAGCTGTCGGCAACGCGCAGCCCGTCCACACCAATCACACGGCCTTCCGGGTCTACCACGGCATTTTTATCATCCGCCCGGCCCATACGGCAGGTTCCACAGGGATGATAAGCGCTTTCAGCATGTTCGGCGATAAAGGCATTAAGCGCGTCGTCAGACTGCACATCTGCACCCGGTTGGATTTCTTTACCGGAATAAGGTTTGAACGCATCTTGCCCGAAAATCTCACGCGTCAGGCGAATGCAGGTGCGAAAATCTGCCCAATCCTCTTCATGGCTCATGTAGTTGAACCGGATGACAGGTGCGTCTTCGACCTTGGCCGACCGCAGCGTCACCGCCCCGCGCGAAGGCGAGCGCATCGGCCCGACATGCGCCTGGAACCCATGGCCTTCGGCCGCGGCCTGGCCGTCATAGCGAACGGCCATCGGCAGGAAGTGGTACTGAATGTCAGGGTATTCCACGCCCGGCTTGGACCGAATGAACGCCGCACTTTCGAACTGGTTCGATGCGCCCAGCCCGGTCTTTGTGAACAGCCACTGCGCCCCAATCAGACCTTTGCTGATCAGGTTCCAATGCTTGTAGAGCGTGATGGGCTGTAGGGATGCCTGCTGGATGTAAAGCTCCAGATGGTCCTGAAGGTTTGCACCCACACCCGGGCGGTCCGCCACAACGTCGATCCCATGCTCGGCCAGATGCGCCGCCGGACCGATGCCTGACAGCATCAACAGCTTGGGAGAGTTGATGGAGGACGCGGCAAGAACCACCTCGCGCCGGGCGCGGATGACCTCAGCCTTGCCACCTCGGATCAATTCGACCCCGATTGCGCGGCCGTTTTCGATGACCACCTTTGAGGCCAGTCCGCGCACGATATCGCAGTTTTCGCGCTTGAGCGCAGGCTTCAGATATGCATTCGCCGCCGACCAACGCCGCCCTTTCCAGACGGTTTGCTCCATCGGGCCAAAGCCTTCCTGCTTTTCACCGTTATAGTCGCCGGTAACTTCGTATCCCGCTTGCTGCCCCGCATCGACAAAGGCCTGAAAAAGAGGGTTCTCACGCGGTCCGCGCGAGACGTGCAGCGGGCCATCGGTTCCGCGCCATGTCGGATCACCGCCATGGCCGCCGTCATGCCAGGTTTCCATGCGTTTGTAATAGGGCAACACATCCGCGTAGGACCAGCCATCGGCGCCCATCTCGGCCCAGGTGTCAAAATCACGCGCGTGGCCGCGCACGTAAACCATGCCGTTGATTGAGGATGAACCACCGATAACCTTGCCGCGTGGGCAGGCCAGTTCGCGGTTATTCAGGTGCGGTTCGGGTTCGGATCTGTAACCCCAATCATACTTCGGCATGTTCATCGGATAGCTCAGTGCCGCTGGCATCTGAATGAACGGGCCTGCATCGGTCCCGCCATGCTCGATCACCAGAACCGAGGCCCCGGCCTCGCTCAGGCGATATGCCATCGCGCAGCCTGCCGATCCTGCGCCGACGATGACGAAATCTGCTTCCATTTTCAGGTCTCCATATCCCGCCGAACCGCGTTTTGAACCGTTCGGCAGGAGTATTTTCAAAAAGGTGAAGAGGTTACTCGCCGCGTGGGAAACGGGCATTTTCCTCAACGTTGTTCAGATCCATATGGTTGCGCATGTAGCGCTCGGATGCCTTCTGCAGTGGCTGGTAGTCCCACGGGTAATACCCACCCTGCCGCAGCGCCTCGTAAACTACCCAGCGGCGCGCCTGGCTGGCGCGTACATCCGCGTCGAATTGATCCAGGTCCCAACGCGCCTCAGATTTCGCGCGCAGGGTTTCCAGCGTGCCTGCGTGTTCGGGCTTTTCCGCAAGATTTTCCAACTCGTGGGGATCGGATTCCAGATCGTACAGCTGATCTGGGTCCAATGCGCAGCGATTGTATTTCCACTTGCCATAGCGCAGCGAAACCAGCGGCGCATACGAGCCTTCGGCCGCATATTCCATCTTCACCGGGGCAGTTCGTTCGGTGCCATTGGCCAGCGGCACAAGGTCTTCGCCATCGGTCCACGGAGCGATCCCGGCCATATCTACACCCGCCAGTGCGCCAAGGGTCGGCGTGACGTCGATTGTCGAAACCGGTGTATCGATACGGCCTGCCGGCATGTCCGGGGCGGCAATCATCAACGGTACGCGCGCCGATCCTTCGTAGAAGTTCATTTTGAACCACAGGCCCCGCTCACCCAGCATGTCACCGTGGTCCGAGACAAACATGATGATCGCCTCTTGCCGGGTTGCTTCCAGCACCTCGAGGATTTCACCGATCTTGTCGTC
Organism: Ruegeria sp. A3M17; assembly: GCF_003318255.1. Lineage (GTDB taxonomy): Bacteria > Pseudomonadota > Alphaproteobacteria > Rhodobacterales > Rhodobacteraceae > Ruegeria. Next base: position 466,768 of record NZ_QOCF01000014.1, on the reverse strand, counting down.
CAGATATGAAATATTGGAAAAGTACGCGCGGCGCGACTTGCGGATGTCTTCTTCTGTGATGTCGAAGCTGCGCCAATCATTGGCATCAAAGATACGCTTTGAGTGCGGGTCCTGATTGTCATAACCAATGTCCGCAATCTCGGGCTGCAGGTGCTCGCAATCTTCGTACAGATCCCAATACTTGCGGCGCGCCACGTAAGGGTCATGCGGGTGGGTAAAGCTGACGGTCACGCACCACGGGCGGTCATCCTTGCCGCGCGCCAGATCATATATCTTGGCCTTTGCGTTGTAGGCGACCTCGTCGTCATACTCCATCTGGTTGGATATTTCGGCCACGCCTGCGCCCGTCACCGAGCCCATATTGTGGTACCACCAGTCAATACGCTCGCCCGGTTTGCGATAGTCCGGCGTCCAGCCGAAATCAGCCGGATAGATATCAGTGGTCAGGCGATCCTCGAACCCGTGCATCTGGTCGGGGCCGACAAAGTGCATCTTACCGGACAGGCAGGTGTAATAGCCCGCGCGCCGCAGATGGTGCGCATATGTTGGGATGTCGCTGCGGAATTCTGCGGCGTTGTCGTAGACACCCGTGCGCGAGGGCAACTGACCGGACATGAAACTGGCCCGCCCCGGCGCACAAAGCGGCGAAGCCGTATAAGCATTGGCAAACCGGGTCGACCGCTGGGCCAGCTTCTTCAGGTTCGGAGCGTGAAGCCAATCAGCGGGACCGTCTGGAAAGAGGGTCCCGTTCAACTGATCCACCATCAGGATCAGAATGTTCGGTTTTGTCATTTTTCAGCCTCGAGCAGAGTGTTGAGGACACGCATCGCGTGATTGACCGCCAGCTGCGGTTCTTCCGGCGCGCTGAGTGCGGCGCGGATATACAGCCCATCGATCAGGGCGATCATGTTTTCGGCCGCCTCGGCAGGATCGCTCAGCAACGGGCGCAGGGCGTGGGTCAGGTTCGACCGAATACGCGCCTGATAAATTTGCCACAGGCGCAAGGCGTCATCATTGGTTTGGGCCAGCACGTAAAATGTCATCCACGCGGCGATGACATCCGGTGTGAAACACGATGGTGCAAAACAGGCCCGGATAATGGCCTGCGCGCGCTGCTGCGGGACAGCATTCTTCAGCTCCTGCCTAGCCTCGTCGGCAAAGTCCGACAGGATGCGGCGCATGGCAGCCAGAAAGATCTGATCTTTGCCACCGAAATAATGATGCGCCAGCGCGCTGGACATTCCTGCCCGTTTGGCAATCTGGCTGACAGTTACATCAAGGGATTTCTTCGACCCGAGCTCGGCAATTGTTGCCTTGACGATCGCGTCACGGCGGATTGGCTCCATTCCGAGTTTCGGCATCGCTATCCCCTCATTGCGTTTATTGAGAAAACGCTAAGGGGTTTTTATTGACTCGTCAATCAATAACGTTTCACGCAACCGTCAACGGTCAGAGTTTGGGTGCGATACTCGGGGTCGTCAAGCTACTGCGGTTCAAAACCGCTTCGCGCCAGGCAATGAAACCGACCGCTAGCAGAATCACCGTACCACCCGCGACTACCCAGATGTCGACGCTTTCATTGAAAACCAGCGCGCCCAACAGGGTGGCCCAGATCAGCTGCAGGAACGTAACCGGCTGTGTGACCGCGACCGGGGCCGCCTTAAGTGCGATCGTCATGAAATAGTGGCCCGCCGTGGCAAAACTGGCCACCAGAAACAGCACGCCAAGGTCGCGCAAGCTGGGCGTGGTCCAAACCGCAATCGCAAAGGGGATCAGGGCTATGGTCACCCAGATCGACATATGCGCCACGACGACCGACGGCGGCAGATCCCGCACAAGCACTTTGGCTATCAGATAAGACCCGCCCAATGTCAGGGCTGTGCCCAACATGGTGAGGTGACCAGGCGAAATTTCTCGAAAGCCTGGCCTTAGGATGATCAGAACGCCAACCAGCGCCACGCCAATCGCGGCGATCCGACGGATGGCCAGCTTCTCGCCCAGAAACAACGCCGCCCCCAGCGTGACATAGACCGGCGTCATGTAGTTCATCGCCGTAACCTCGGCCAGCGGGATCTGGGTCATCGAGAAGAACCACAGCATCACTGCAAATGCGTGGACGACACCGCGTGTCCCCAGCAATACGATGTGGCTGCGTGTTAGGTGGGTTTTCAACACCAAGCGCAACGCCGGCAACAGAAAGATCAAGCCGAAGGCAAAGCGCAGGAACGCAGCCTGCGTAGGGTCCATCGTTGAGCCCAGCGACTTTACCAACGCGGTCATGACCACAAACGACAAGCCTGCCGAAAACATCCAGAGCATGCCAGCCATGGGGCGGTGTTGGGCGGTTAAAGTTGACATGTTAACGGTTGAACACCGAATGCTTGGCAGAGGCAACCCGTCACATCAATACGAGCTTTGCAGCAATTGCCAGCATGACCACGCCGATTATTAAATCCAGCACCTGCCACGCCCGTGGTCTTGCAAAAATCGGGGACAGCATCCCTGCCCCGTAGCCCAGCGAGAAGAAGAACACAAAGCTGGACGTCATTGCCCCAATCGCAAAGGCCAGCCGATCATCATACTGCGCCGAGATTGACCCGATCAGCACAACCGTATCCAGATAGACATGCGGGTTCAGCCATGTGAACGCAAGAACGGTCAGCAAAACAGATTTCAGGCTGACGCGCTTCCCCTCGCCGATCTCCATCACCGCTCCGCCGCGCCAGGCCGAACCCAGGCTGCGCAAACCGTACCATATCAGGAAGATCGCCCCGCCATATCGCATGACAGTCTCGAACCAGGGCAACGCGTGCGCCAATGTTCCAAAACCCGCAACGCCCGCGGCTATGAGAATGGCATCAGACACCGCGCAAGTCAGGCACAGTGGGAATACGTGCTCGCGCCGCAATCCCTGACGCAGAACAAAGGCGTTTTGCGCGCCTATGGCGAGGATCAGGCTGAAGCCAAGCACAAAACCTGCGATCAAGGATGTGGACATGAAACCTCCGATAGTCTGAGGCGTTGACTACTTGCCTACCAAGCATCTATCAAATTAAAGAAACTGACCTGAATTAAGTCTGTCTAATGTTACTGGATCCAAACCACCTGACTGCGCTGTCTGCCATCCTGCGTCATGGCAGCTTTGACGCGGCCGCCTCGGAACTTGCGGTGACGCCTTCCGCGGTTTCACAGCGGATCAAGGCGCTGGAAGACCTTGTCGGCGCAACCCTGATCAATCGGGGAACGCCCTGCACGGGCACTCCGATGGGTTTGCGCATCGCTCAACACGCCGAGGACATAGGGTTACTTGAGACGCATCTGGCCCGCGAACTGACGCTTGATCAAACCAACGGCCCTGCACGCGTGCGCGTCGCAGTGCCAGCCGACGTTCTGGCGACGTGGTTCATCAATGTCATGTCTCAGGTCGACGGCCTGCTATTCGATCTGGTCGTTGACGATCAGGATCATTCGGCGGAATGGCTGAGGCGCGGAGAGGTCAGCGCCGCCATAACGGTCGGAGGTGATACAGTGCCAGGCAGCGACGCCGTCGCCCTTGGCGCCCTGCGGTACATCCCCACGGCCAGCCCCGATTTCATGCGCAAATGGTTCACGGACGGTGTAAATATCGACACATTGTCCCGCGCCACCTGTTTGACATTCAACCGCAAGGATAGCCTGCAAAAAGCTTGGGTTACCCAGCAGACAGGTCAACGGCTATCACCCCCTTCGCATTTCCTGCCGTCCTCTCAGGGATTTGTAGAAGCGGCCATTGCGGGGATTGGTTGGGGAATGAACCCGGAAAGCCTTGCGCGCCCAGCGCTGGAAGACGGTCGGTTATGCCCTTTGGTACCGGACGCGCGGCTTGACGTAGGGCTGACCTGGCAGGTGGGTCGTGTGCTATCCACGGCGTTGGCCCCCTTGACCGACGCGGTCAAACGCGCCGCCAGTGGTGCCCTGCTTCCGGCTGAAACTGCAGACTAGGACTGAACTGCTTTTTTCTCGCTGGGTACAACCACACGGTAACAGGCAACCGCCGCGAAAACGCTTGTGGCGACGATGAAGACGATTGCCCAGGCGACCTCGTGCAAATGCGCAACGCCTGCCAACGCGGCCGAGAGCAATACGCCAGAGATCCGGCAAATGCTCTTGACCGCTGCGGCACCTTTGACCCTCTGATCTTTTGGGGCGACGTCCAGGAAGTACAGCTTGCGGGCGCTGCTGATCCCTGTCACCGCAACAGTGACAACGAACAAGGCAATGGCGTGCAAGTGAACGTCATGGTCCATGCCCAGAAAGTGCACGGACAAAAGCGCGCCGCCCGTCAGGGCCACCATCAGGTTCCCGGTGACCATCACGGCGCGATGCGATTTCATGTTCACCAATTGCCACAGAGGGGCAGATACAAGATACCCCGACGCCGACGACACGATCATCGCCGTCAGCCCCCTGGCCGAGCCGTGGTGCGCTTCGGCAGCGATCAACGCAAAGAACGGTACGGACAGGGATACGACGACAAGCGGCATGCGCATGATCATATAACGGCGGAACCAGCGCTGATCGAACATTGCGGCGATATCGGTGAAGTTATCGAGGAACTTTCGCTTCTCGGCTCGTTGCGCGCCCTTTTGCTCGGTGGGACCAGCGGTTTCGGACATCATAAGAATCGACAGGCCGGACAAGACAAAGAATGTTACCGAAACCGCGATGACTGCGGAATGGCGCGAAAACGGTGGGTTTTCTTTGGTGATCTCGTGAACCAGCAACGCCAAGCCGATTGCGCCCAATCCACCCACCCCCAGTTGCAGATAGTGCATGATCATCCGCGATTTGGAGCGCACCTGATCGCCCAGCAGATCGGTATACATCAGCGACTGAATTTCTTCGATCAAACCGATCATGAAGAACGCCGCGACAAAGGCCACCCCGATGACCGGTACCACACCGGTTGCAGCCACCAACAAAGCCAAAATCAAGCAGGCACCGATTGCGACCTCAGTCATCGCGATTGCGCGTTTCTTGCGGTCACGCGCCGCGATGGGATGCGCCAGGAAAACATCCGAAATCATGCTGCCAACCATCCGCACCGACACCAGCGCACCGGCTATGAACATCGGAAGCTCAAGCGACACGGCCAGAAATGGCAAGACCACGGATGGGCTGCCAAGGGTCCACGCCACCTGGGATAGAATGCTTTGACCGGCCAGAACCGGAACGTTTCTTTTGGACGTATGCTGTGAATTGTCCATCATTCCGGCGTCTGAGTTCCTTGGCTTGAAAAAGACGTACTGCTTAAGCTTATTCAGCCAATTGTACTGAGTTCCATGCGACCGGCCAAGAACACCCTGTGCTAAATGCAAAAAACCCGGCCAAAGACCGGGTTTTTCGTGCTTTTCTTGCAATGGGGATCAGAGCTGAGCCATGACCTCGTCCGTGGCTTCGAAATTCGTCGTCACGCGCTGAACGTCATCGTCGTCTTCCAGCGCATCGACCAGTTTCATCAGCTTTTGCATATCTTCCAGACCCAGCTCGGTTGTCGTCGTGGGTTTCCAGATCAGCTTGGTGGAATCCGTTTCCCCCAGAGCAGCTTCAAGGGCGCTCGACACTTCGTTCAGGTCGGTATCGGCACACCAGATGATATGCCCTTCTTCCGAGCTTTCGACATCTTCGGCACCGGCTTCGATTGCGGCTTCGAACACGGTGTCCGCGTCACCGACGGAACCCGGATAAACCACTTCGCCCTTGCGTTCGAACATGAAGCCAACCGAACCGGTTTCGCCCAGGTTGCCGCCGTTCTTGGAAAAGGTCGAGCGAACGGTCGAAGCGGTGCGGTTGCGGTTGTCGGTCATGGTCTCGACGATCACCGCCACACCGTTCGGACCATAGCCTTCATACCGGATCTCTTCGTATTCATCGCCTTCGCCCGCCGTCGATTTCTTGATCGCGCGGTCGATGACATCTTTTGGAACCGACTGTGACTTGGCTTCTTTCACGGCCAAACGCAACCGTGGGTTTTTTTCAGGATCCGGGTCGCCCATCTTGGCAGCGACGGTGATCTCTTTCGACAGTTTGGAAAACAGTTTGGACCGCGCGGCGTCCTGACGCCCCTTGCGGTGCTGGATGTTGGCCCATTTGGAATGGCCTGCCATGTTGCGTCCTCGTCATCGTGATTGCGTATTCGGCGCTCATATAGACGTTTGCGGGGCCAAGGATCAAGAGAGCGGCTTGCGACAGTCGCCGCGAAGGGTATGGTGGCCGCATGACGACAGACCAGATTATTCTATTTTCCCTTTTCGCCACTGTGTTTGGAATGCTGCTTTGGGGGAAGTTCCGATACGACCTTGTGGCCTTCACCGCGCTATTGATCGGAGTTACGCTGGGTGTTGTGCCAGTTGAAAATGCCTTTGCCGGGTTCGGACATCCCGCTACGATCATCGTCGCGTTGGTCCTGGTCGTCTCGGCTGGGTTGGTGCGTTCGGGCGCTGTTTTCCTAATCACCCGCACGCTGGTCGATGCCTCGCGCGGGCTTGGCGCGCACATCGCGCTGATGGGCGGGATTGGCGCTGTTCTGTCGGCCTTTATGAACAATGTGGCCGCGCTGGCGCTGCTGATGCCGGTCGATATCCAAACCGCGCGCAAGGCGGGGCGGCCGGTCGGTCTGACCCTGATGCCGCTGAGCTTTGCCACCATTTTGGGCGGCATGGCCACGTTGATTGGAACGCCCCCCAACATCATCATCGCATCAATCCGGGCTGAGACTTTGGGTGAGCCATTCCGAATGTTTGATTTCGCCCCCGTCGGTGGATTGGCAGCGATTGCCGGGCTGGCATTTGTCGCACTGGTCGGCTGGCGGTTGATTCCCAATCGCGGAACACAGGAAGAGGCCTCGGAAACCCTTGCCGAATACATAGCGGAACTGACGGTCCCGCCAGAGTCGCCGCAAATCGGAAAACGTGTCAGCGAACTTTATGAGGCCGCCGAGAAATCCGACGTGGCCATCATCGGCCTTATTCGAGATGGCAAACGGCGCTATGGCCGGTCGGCCCATGCGACCATCAAACCGGGCGACGCGTTGGTGCTAGAGGCCCGCCCCGAGGCGCTGGACGAATTTCGCACTGCGCTGAACCTCGACTTCTCGGATACCCGCCGTCAGGAATTGCTGACCGCCGAAGGGGACGGTCTTGAGGTGATTGAGGTTGTTGTGCCGTTGAATGCACGCGTCACCGGTCGCACCGCGCAGGGCTTGGGATTGGCCTGGCGTCAAAGCACCGTTTTGATGGGGATTTCACGTCAGGGCCGTCGCATTACCGAACAGGTCCGCAAAACTCAGATTGAGGCAGGCGATATTCTGTTGCTGCTGTGCCCGCGTGACCGCAGCGCCGATGTGACTGAATGGCTGGGTTGTTTGCCACTTGCTGAACGCGGTCTGAACGTCACCGCCAACGAAAAAGCGTGGCTTGCCATTGGCTTGTTTGGCGCAGCTGTTCTGGCGGCCAGTGTCGGGCTGATCTACCTGCCCATCGCTTTGGGGCTGGTCGTTGTCGCCTATGTTCTGACCAAGATCATGCCGATTGCCGATATTTACAATCATATCGAGTGGCCCGTTGTCGTTCTGCTAGGCTCGATGATCCCTCTAGGCAGCGCGTTGGAGACGTCCGGTGGTACAGAACTGATTGCGAACGCGTTGATTCAATTAACCGACGGGCTGCCGGCGTGGGCCATTCTGACCGTTTTGATGGTGGTCACCATGACCCTGTCAGACGTGCTGAACAATACGGCCACGGCCATCGTCGCAGCGCCGGTCGGTATCCAGATGGCCCGCACGCTTGAGGTTTCGCCCGACCCGTTCCTGATGACCGTCGCCGTCGCAGCCTCGGCCGCGTTCCTGACACCGATTGGGCACAAGAACAATACGTTGGTCCTGGGTCCCGGAGGGTATCAGTTTGGCGACTACTGGCGCATGGGGTTGCCGCTGGAAATCCTGATCATTGCGGTTTCCGTTCCCGCCATCCTTGTGTTCTGGCCACTGTGACGGATAAAGGCCTTTCATGAAACGCTTTCTGATCCTGCAACTGCGCCCGGAAACCGATGCCTCGGATGCCGAATATGCCTCGATTCTGGACAAAACGGGGCTGGCTCCCGACCAGACCCATCGTATCCGATTGGATTGTGAGGCTTTGCCCGACGATTTGAATGTCACTGACTATGCCGGGGTGATTGTTGGTGGTGGACCGGGATGCGTCAGTGACGATCCCGCAACCAAGTCCGAAGCCGACGCGCGCATTGAAGGCGCCATCATGGGATTGATGCCGCAGATCATCGCACAGGATCATCCCTTCATGGGCTGTTGTTATGGGCTGGGCATTCTGGCCGCCCATCTTGGCGGTGACGTCAGCAAAGAGAAATACGGTGAACCTGTCGGACCTTCGACCTGCCACCTGACTGCAGACGGAGCGCAAGACCCGCTAACGGCAGGGCTGACCGGAACATTCGACGCCTTCGTGGGCCACAAAGAGGCCGTGCAGGCGCTGCCGAACGGGTGCATCCACCTGCTGGCCTCGGACCCCTGCCCGTTTCAGATGATCCGCTGGGGGCAGAATGTTTATGCCACGCAATTCCACCCCGAGGCGGACGCACGCGATTTTGAGCAGCGCATCAACATCTACAAGAACCACGGTTATTTTCCGCCCGAAGACGCCCAGCGCCTGATCGACATTTGTCACGCAGCGGAGGTCACGCAACCGGCCGAAATCCTCCACAGATTTGCCGAACGCTATCGGTGACCCAACGGCGTTATTGCCTGATCCACGACCGCTCGCATAGGGTGACCCGAACGGCTTTGGGAGGAGTTGTTCTTGGATCTTCTAATTAATGTCGGCCTGCCGCTGTCGCTGGCCATTATCATGCTGTCTCTGGGCGTTGGGCTGGAAGTCGCCGATTTCCGCCGTGTCCTCAGCCGGCGCTATCCTTTTGCCATCGGTGCGTTGTGTCAGGTTGTGCTGCTGCCTGTCGCAGCCTTTGTCACCGTTACTCTGTTTGCTTTGCCGCCCGAGATCGCGGTCGGCTTCATGATCCTCAGTTTTTGCCCTGGCGGTGTGACCAGCAACATCCTGTCGAAACTGGCCAAAGGAGATGTCGCCCTTTCGGTCAGTTTGACGGCCGTCATCAGCCTGCTTTCGATGGTCACCGTGCCCTTTCTTGCCGCCTGGTCGGTTAACTACTTTATGGGCGATGCGGCACCCGAGGTGTCCATCTCAGGGCTTGCTATCGCCATGTTCCTGATCACCACGCTACCCGTGGCGATTGGCGTCACACTTCGCAGCTTTGCAACAGATTTTGCAAAGCGGATCGAGCCCGTGCTGTCCAAGCTTGCGACCGTTCTTTTCGTGCTGATCGTTGTGGCTGCTCTGGCTGGAAACTGGCAGTTGTTTGTCGACAACCTCGGTGTCATGGGCGCTGGGTTGATCACGTTGAACGTCGCGCTTCTGTTGATCGGGTTGGGGCTGGCGCGTTCCGCAAAGCTGTCGTGGAACGAAAGCAAGACTGTTTCCATCGAAACCGGCATACAAAACTCGACACTTGGGATTACACTGGCCGCACTGATCACCGGGACGGAAAGCGGGTTCAGCCCGCTGGCCCTGCCGTCGGCTGTATACGGGATCACCATGTATGCCGTAGCCCTGCCGTTCATCCTTTGGTTCCGCCGTCGCTGAAAGGACACGACATGACGAATAACTCTGCTGATGCCATCGTCGTGGGGGCTGGGCTTGCCGGGTTGGCCGCAGCTGCCGAACTGGGCGACCGTGGCAAGAAGGTGATCGTGGTCGATCAGGAGCCCGCGCATTTCCTGGGAGGTCAGGCGTTTTGGAGTCTCGGCGGCCTGTTCATGGTCGACACGCCGGAACAGCGGCGCATGGGCATAAAGGACAGCTATGACCTTGCCTTGCGCGACTGGATGGGCAGCGCGCAGTTCGATCGTGACGAGGACGCATGGCCCCGGAAATGGGCCGAGGCCTATGTCGAATTTGCCGCCGGCGAGATGCGACCTTGGCTGCATGACATGGGCCTGCGCTGGTTTCCGATTGTCGGCTGGGCCGAACGCGGCGGATCATATGCGGATGGTCACGGCAATTCTGTGCCCCGCTTTCATATCACTTGGGGCACTGGCCCAGGTGTTCTAGAACATTTCAAACGCCGAGTGCGTGACCATGTCAGCAACGGGTTGATCGAGTTAAAATTCCGCCATCAAGTCAGCCACATCATCATGCAAAACGGCGCGGCCAAAGGTATCTCGGGCGAAGTTCTGGCAGACGACACCGCACCCCAAGGCGCAAAAACCAACCGTGATGAGGTCGGCGAGTTCGAGTTTTACGCCCCAGCCGTCATCGTCACGTCAGGCGGCATCGGAGGCAACTTTGAAATGGTGCGCAAAAGCTGGCCACGCGACCGTCTGGGCGAGCCGCCAAAGGACATGGTTGCAGGCGTGCCGTTCCATGTCGATGGACGCATGATTGGCATCAGCGAAAAGGCTGGCGGTCATGTGATTAACGGCGATCGGATGTGGCATTACACCGAAGGCGTGCGTAACTGGAATCCGATCTGGCCATCGCACGGTATCCGCATTCTGCCCGGCCCAAGCTCAATGTGGTTCGACGCCGAGGGAAACCGGTTGAAACCGCCATGCCTGCCGGGTTTTGATACGTTGGGGACGTTAAAGGAAATCCTGAAAACCGGTCATGAATACAGCTGGTTCGTTCTGACCCAGAAAGTAATCAAAAAAGAGTTCGCCCTGTCCGGGTCTGAACAGAACCCCGACATGACGGACGGTGGTTGGAAAGAAGTTCTGTTCCAACGCATTCTGACCGGGTCCAAGGCCACTGCTCCGGTCGAAGCATTCAAGGAACACGGCGAAGACTTCATCGTCGCCAATACCTTGACCGAGCTTGTTAACGGCATGAACCATCTGGGCGGAGGGCTGATCGATGAGGCGCATTTGCGCGCCCAGATCGAGGCGCGCGATTCCCAGATCGACAACCCGTTCACCAAGGATGCGCAGTTGGCCGCCATTCTAGCCGCGCGCAATTACCGTGGTGACAAGCTGATCCGGACAGCCAAGCCGCACAAGTTCCTTGATCCGGCCAATGGCCCGCTGATCGCGGTGAAACTGCACGTGCTGACGCGCAAGACGCTGGGCGGGCTTCAGACCAATCTGGACAGTCAGATGGTGGGCGCAGACGGTCAGGTCGTTCCCGGCCTGTTCGCAGCCGGAGAGGTCGCGGGTTTTGGCGGCGGTGGCTATCACGGCTACAACGCGCTCGAAGGTTCATTCCTGGGCGGCTGTATTTTCTCGGGACGCAATGCAGGGCGCTCAAGGGCCGTCGCGTGACGGCCCGTTAAGCCTTATTGTTCCCGGGCAAACTGCACGACGGATTGCCCGGCACTGTCCAGCAACACCAGCGTATCGCCTTTGAAGGCATATGCTGTCACCCCTTGCAGGGCTTTAAAAAACTGCCGCTCAACTTCATCCAGTGGCGGCGGACAGGCCATCAATGTCGCCGCCATGTTGTCCGGAAAATCAATTTTGTTGCCCGCAATCTCGGCTTGGCCGGAAAACCGGTTACATCCACCGCTGCCCGAGAACGCGCCATCCTTGGCGAATGAAAGCGCGGGGCGCCTTTCCGTCTCAAGTGCTGCGCCATTCAGGCCGGTTGCGGCCCAATTGGTGTTCTCCAGCACGGCTGCCCCGGGCGGCTGTACTTTGACCAGCATCAGATCGGTCGTGTTCCTGGCCCCATTGGTCACAACAGGATAGGCAGTATCGGTTGTGAACAACAGCTTGTCGCCCTGAAAGATCGAACCACGCACCACGTAGCGCATCCCCTCTCGAATAAGGGCGTCGTCATAGCTCAGCTCGAATTGTGCTGGTACTCCGGTCAACGCATATCGCTTTGCCGACAGGGTCACCGACGGTGCGTCCGCGCGCGAGACGTCCTGCAATTGCACGTAAAGCGTCGCATCCGGTGGTACGGCGATACGCTCGCGATATGCTGCAGTGCCTTCGATCGTTCCGCCGATGGCCGCGCCGCTCAGCAGGACTGATGTGGCCGCAACCGTAAGCGCAGTATATCCGGTATTGAGCATTGGCGTGCTCCTTTTCGCAAAATCACTTATTCAAAACATTGTATGAGGTTTTGATTTTACAAGGACTTCGCCGGAAAACCAGCGGTTCCGTGCCAAACTCAAAGCGGCCAGATCAGAGGGATCAACAGCGAAGCCAGCAAACCCACGGTCAGATTCAGCGGCACGCCAACTTTCAGAAAATCTGTGAACCTGTACCCACCGGGGCCGTAAACCATCATGTTGGTCTGATATCCGATCGGGGTCGCGAATGAGGCCGAGGCCGCCACCATGACCGCCACCACCAGAGGACGCGGATCAACGCCCACCGCCTGCGCCAAACCGATGGCAATCGGTGTCACCACAACCGCCACTGCGTTATTCGACACCAGCTCTGTCAGCACAGAGGTCAGCAAATAGACCGCCCAGATGATCAGGAATGGTGGCAGGGCACCAAGACCCGGCGCCACGGCTTCGACAATTAAGGAAACTGCACCCGATTTATCCAAGGCTGCGCCTATGGCCAGCATTGAGAAGATGAGGGCCAGCAATCGTCCTTCGACAAAGGAAAACGCCTCATCCGCGTCGATGCAGCGCGTAATCAAAACTACCGCAACAGCCAGGATCGAAAGCAGCAGGATCGGTGCAACGCCCAGCGCGGCCAGCACAACGATCCCGGTCAGCGCCCCGATGGCAATTGGCGCGTGGCTGCGGCGGAATGCGCGGGCTGAAGGTTGGGTCACATCGACCATATCCATATCAGCAGCCAGTTTCCGGATATCTGCTGGTGAGCCTTCCAGCAGCAGCGTGTCACCGACCCGCACGACCAGATCATCCAATTGCCGCCCGATGTTCTGGTTTCTTCGATGCACCGCCAGCACATAGACGCCATAACGGCGGCGTAAACGCATCGCGCCCAGCGTCCGCCCGACCATGCGGCAACCCGGAGTGATCAGCACCTCGACCGTTTTCGTCTCGACCGCCGAGACCTGATCGACACGCTTGAGCTCTCTATTGGTTTGCAGGCTCAGCAGTTCCGTCATCTCGGTCCGAAGAACGACACGGTCGCCAACTTTCAAAGCGACGCCCTTGAGGTTGCGCCGCAACGACTCGTCGCCGCGCACGACGTCGATCAGGCGCACGCCCGGACGCTTGAACAGCTGCACGCCCGTCACTTCACGCCCGATCAGGTTGCTGTCGGGGGGAATGACAGCTTCGGTAAAAAACTTCATCTTCGACCGATCGCTAAGCATTGTCGCCATGCTGTCCCGTTCCGGCAGCAGGCGCGGCGCGACAAAACGTAAGTAGAACATGCCGTAAATGACCAGAGCGATGCCCAGCGGTGTGACCTCGAATATAGTAAACGGGGCCATTCCCTGGGCTCGCGCGACACCATCAACCAACAGGTTGGTCGAAGTCCCGATCAAGGTCAGCGTACCACCCAGAATGGCCGCATAGCTGAGCGGGATCAGCAGTTTCGAGGCCGAAACGTTCAGCGTCCGCGCGATCTGAACGAACACGGGGATCATGACGACCACCACGGGCGTGTTTGAAACCACCGCCGAGGCAAAGACAACAAAGGCCATCAGCGTCGCGATTGCGACTTTGGGACTTACCTGTGCCTGTTTTTGCGCCGTCGATGTGAATGCGTCCAGTGCTCCGGTACGCACCAATGCTCCCATGATGATGAACATCGCGGCAATCGTCCAAGGGGCCGGATTTGACAGAACGGCAAGTGCGCTTTGATAGGGCAGAATGCCCGTCACCAGCATCACGGCCACGCCACCGATTGCGACCACTTCAGTCGGATAGGATTCGCGCAGGAACATGATGAACATGCCTGCAACGACCAACAGCGCCAGTATCGCGCTTCCCATTTCTGTCAGTTGAAGGAATTGCATTCTTGGTTTTCTGTCCGAACCCTGGCCTGGCTTACGCGCCCGTCAGGCAGTTTCACGCATTGCGCGCGACAGAGCAAGCCTGACGTGCCCTTACTGTGGGCCAGCTTGCTGTAGCCGCCCGCCAACGCGCACCATTTGAACAGATTTCGCCTGACCGTCCCGGTCGTCGGTTTCAACGAACACGCCACTTAGCGTGGCCTCGCCATTAGCCGGAGTGAACCGGGCCTTGGGCATGCCAGTGATAAACCGGCGCATCGGTTCCAGTTTGTCCATGCCGATGACCGAGTCATAATCGCCGCACATGCCCGCATCCGTCAGATAGGCCGTGCCACCCGGCAGGATTTGCGCGTCCGCAGTCGGCACATGCGTATGCGTGCCCACAACAAGGCTGGCGCGTTTGTCGCAATAGTGGCCCATGGCCATCTTTTCGGATGTGGCCTCGCAATGCATATCAACGATCACGGCCTGCGCCTGTCCGCCACGCGGGTGCGATTTCAGGATCGGTTCAATCGCCGAAAACGGATCGTCGAAGGGGCGTTTCATGAAGACCTGCCCCAACACCTGAACCACCAGAACCTTGCGCCCACCGGGCGCAGTGTACAACCGGTGCCCCCGGCCCGGCGCTCCTTTGGCAAAGTTTACCGGGCGCACGATCCGGGGTTCGTTTTCAATGAATTGCAACATGTCCTTCTGGTCGAACGCGTGATCGCCCAGTGTCAGGCAATCGGCCCCGGCATCCAGCAGCAGCTTGGCGTGATCCCCGGTCAGTCCCATCCCGTTTGATGCGTTCTCGCCATTGACCACGACAAAATCCAACCGCCATTCGTCGCGCAGACGCGGCAGATGTTGCTGAATGGCCGCGCGTCCGGCGCGGCCCATCACGTCACCCAGAAAAAGTATCCTCATTCGAACTGTCCTAAGTGTGGTATCTCTCAAGCACAAGTGGTTAAGCTGGCAGAATAAACCGCCAAAGCACATTGTGCAGGAGAATTCCGATGCGCCTTGCCCTTTTGACTGCCGCCAGCCTGACCACGCTTTCGGCCTGCGACCAGCCTGCTTCAAACGGCTCATCCACCCAGTTGGCTAATCCTGCGGCGACCTTTTGCGTTGAAAGCGGCAATCGTTACGAGATTCGAGATGGCGAAGGCGGCCAGACCGGCATCTGCATTCTGCCCGGCGGCACCGAAGTGGACGCATGGGAATATTTTCGCGAAAACAGCCCGACCTGAGGCGGTCAGGCCAGGAACGTCAGTACCCGGCTTTCAGTGATGACCATATCCAACGGCTGATCCGTGGGTTCCAGTGGCAGGCCTTCGGCTTCTTGGGCATCAAAGGCAAAGCCGATGGCCAGTGTGGGGCGCTTGGCGCGCAATCCCTCCAGCGTCCGGTCATAAAAGCCGCCACCATATCCCAGTCGTCCGCCTTGCGCGTCAAAAGCAACCAGCGGCACCACAAGAATTTCGGGGTCAAGATAATCGTCAATCTCGGGAACCTTGGCGCCGAACGGGCCATCCTTTAACACGCCCTCGGGCGTCCAGCGCGAAAATCGCAACGCCTGACCGGCGGCCTGAATGACCGGCACACCGACCGTGCCATAAGCCGCGGCCTCGGCCATAGCAGGCACAGGATCAATTTCGGTGCGGATCGGCATGTACCCCGACATCGGGACGCCGCGATGCCCCGCCAGCACTTCGGACAAACGTCCGGCTGCACCCGGAAGACGCGCATCGAATGCAGCCTTCCGGCGCGCAAATGCCGCCTTACGGGCGACGGCCTTGATTTCAGTCAGATCGGTCACAGAAGTACCACGCTGGCAAGCCCAAGAAAGATGAAGAACCCCATGACGTCTGTTGTGGTCGTTACAAAGGTTCCCGATGCCAGCGCCGGGTCAACGCCCAGACGATCCAGCACAACCGGTACTACCGTACCTGCAAAGCCTGCGATCGCCATATTCACGACCAAGGCCGAGCCGATCACGACACCCAGCAAGGGTGAATCGAACCACATCATACCGACAGTCCCCAAAATGGTTGCAAAGCACAGACCATTGAGCACACCCACAAGCAATTCTCGCCGGATAACGCGCGCCACGTTCGATCCGGTCAGGTCGCGCGTTGCAAGCGCCCGCACCGCAACCGTCAGCGACTGCGTCCCGGCATTACCCCCCATCGAGGCAACGATTGGCATCAGGATTGCCAGTGCCACCAACTGATTGATCGCCGCTTCGAACTGCGAGATGACCAGTGACGCGCATATTGCGGTACACAGGTTGACAGCCAGCCACGGCAAGCGCCGCCTACTGGTTGCGGCGACACTGTCGGACAGCGAGCTTTCGTCGCTGACACCGGCAAGGCGTAACATGTCCTCTTCGTATTCTTCGTCCAGAACAACCATGGCGTCATCAATGGTAATCACGCCGACGAGACGCCCATCAGCATCTACCACCGGGGCGGAAATCAGGTGGTACTGGTTAAAGGCGTAGGCCACATCCTCTTCGTCCTGATCGACGGGAATGGTGTGAAATTCCTCTTCGGCGATGTCGTGCAACGGCACCTCGCGCCGGGTTGCCATCAGCTTGCCCAGCGTGACCTGTGCCACCGGTTTGAGCCGCGGATCAACCAAAACAACGTGGTAGAACTGTTCCGGCAAGTCATCATTGGCGCGCATGAAATCGATGGTCTGCCCCACGGTCCAATGCTCGGGCGACATGACCACCTCGCGTTGCATGAGGCGACCGGCCGAGTTTTCCGGATAAGATAGCGCCTGCTCCGCGGCGATCCGCTCGGAATCTTCCAATGCGCCCAGAATGGCTTCTTGCTGCGGCTCTTCAAGGTCTTCCAGCAAGTCGACGACGTCATCGCTTTCCATGTCCCGCACGGCGTCGGCCAGAACATCGGGGCGCAGGACACTGATGACCTCTTCGCGGACGGACTCATCCAGTTCGGATAAGATATCGCCGTCAAACTCTTTGTCGTAAAGGCGGATCAATCGCCCACGGTCATAGGGATTAATCTGTTCAAGAAGGTCAGCAATGTCCGCAGGGTGCAGCGGCTCCATCAGCTCGATCAGCTTGTCGCGATCTTCCACATCAACCGCATACAGGATCGCGGCAACCATCCGGCGATCCAGCGCATAGGCGTCATCGTCGCTTGCGGAATCGATTACGGGTTCATCATAGCCTGTCGTCATGTCTGCCCCCGGTTGGTTCGCGCATTGACCCCTAATTAGAAGAAGCAGCTACCGGAAAACAATGACAATGCGCCGATTTACCGACAAGTTTCGCCCCACTATGCTGTTTCGCAGTCCCATACAGGCGGAGATGAACGGAAATGGCGCAAAAAACGCTGCTGAAAGGGCGTGTCCTGAGCTTCAACGGATCACCATTCGAAGGTGAACCGACAGAGGCTGTGACAATCAGCGAAGCGGTCTTGATCGAAGACGGCCGCATATCTGCAGTCGGCAATGCTGACAATCTGGTCTCTGCGAACCCGGACGCCGAAATTGTGAACCACGGTCAGCACGTGATTATGGCTGGCTTTGTGGATGCGCATGTCCATTACCCACAGACTGCCATGATCGCCAGTTGGGGCAAGCGGCTGATCGACTGGCTGAACACCTATACCTTCCCCGAGGAAATGAAGTTCGGAAATCCCGAATACGCAGCTGAGATCGCCAATCGTTATCTCGACCTGACGGCCTCGCACGGTACCACGACGATGTGCAGTTTTTGCACCATCCACCCCGAAAGCGTCGACGCATTCTTCACAGCGGCCCAGCAACGCAGGCAGCGTGTGGTGGCAGGCAAAACCTGCATGGATCGCAACGCGCCCGAAGGGCTGCGGGATACCCCGCAGACAGCCTATGACCAATCGCAGGCGTTGCTTGAGAAGTGGCACGGTGTCGACCGGATCTCATACGCCATCACACCGCGGTTCTCGCCCACATCCACACCCGAGCAGCTTGAGGCGATGGGCGCGCTGTGGGCCGAACACCCGCATTGCCTGATGCAAACGCACCTGAGCGAGCAGACAGATGAAATCTCTTGGGTCCGCGAGCTGTTTCCCGACGCACGGGACTATCTGGATACCTACGAAAAGTTCGGACTGCTGGGCTCGCATGGCGTTTACGGTCATGTCATCCATCTGGAAGCGCGCGAACGCGATCGGCTGCGCGAGATTGATGCCTCGTTGATCCATTGCCCGACCTCGAACACCTTTATCGGATCCGGCTTGTTCGACATGGACGGGCTGATGCGCGAAGGGCACCGGGTTGGTCTGGCAACAGATACCGGCGGCGGGTCGAGCTTTTCAATGCTGCATACGATGGCCTCAGCCTATGAAATCGGGCAACTGCGCGGCTCGCCCCTGCACGCGGCACAACTGCTGTGGTTGGGCACGGTTGGCTCGGCCCGTACGCTGCGGATGAATGATTGCATCGGCAATGTCGCACCGGGAATGGAGGCTGATCTGGTCGTTCTTGACCTCGCCTCAACCCCCGCAATTGCCCAGCGTGAAGCTTGCGCCGATGATCTGTGGGAAGCCATCTTCCCAACCATCATGATGGGCGACGACCGGGCGATTGCCGAGGTTTGGATCGCCGGTCGCCGCGTGTCTTCCTAGGCCTGCAAAGCACGGGCCAATTGGGTCTGCCGTTCGATCACCCGCGGCAAGTCCAACGTCGTGACATGCCCGTCGCGCACGATCTGGCGGCCTTCGACAAACAGGTGTTTCACCTTCATCGGTCCGGCCAACAGCAAAGCGGCCGGATCCCAGCTGCCTGCACTTTCGATACCACGCGTGTCCCATATGGCGATATCAGCGCGCTTGCCGGGCTCTAGCCGACCACAATCAGGGCGGTTCAGCACGTCTGCCCCGCCGCGCGTCGCGATTTCCAGCGCTTCACGCGACGACATGGCATCCGCACCTCTGGCAACGCGCTGCAACAACATAGCCTGACGCGCTTCGAGGATTAGGTTCCCGGAATCATTGCTGGCCGAACCATCGACACCCAGCCCGACGGGAACACCCTGGTCACGCATGGTCCGCACCGGAGCAATTCCCGATCCCAAGCGGCAATTGGAACACGGGCAATGAGCCATCCCCGTTTGGGTTCGGGCGAACAGATCAATCTCAGCCCCGTCCAGCTTGACGCAATGCGCGTGCCAGACGTCTGATCCGGTCCAACCCAGATCTTCGGCATATTGACCGGGGCGACACCCGAACTGCGCCTGCGAATAGGCAATATCTTCATCATTTTCCGCCAGATGAGTGTGCAGCATCACACCTTTGTCGCGCGCAAGGATTGCTGTGTCGCGCATCAGGTCCCTGCTGACGGAAAACGGGGAGCAAGGCGCCAACCCTACCCGGCACATCGCCCCATCGGATGGATCATGAAACGCGTCAACCACGCGGATCATATCGTCGAGGATATCGGATTCGACCTCGACCAACGCATCTGGCGGCAACCCGCCGTCGCTTTCCCCGATACTCATCGCTCCACGGGTCGGATGGAACCGCAGCCCAATTTCGGCGGCGGCAGCGATCGTATCGTCCAGGCGCGCGCCGTTGGGATATAGGTAAAGGTGGTCAGAGCTGAGCGTACAGCCCGACAGAGCCAATTCCGCCAGACCGATCTGAGCCGACACAAACATCTCTTCGGGGCCGAAACGGGACCAGATCGGATAAAGTGTCTGCAACCACCCAAACAGCAATGCATCCTGCCCGCCCGGCACAGCCCGCGTCAGGGTTTGGTACAGATGGTGATGGGTATTCACCAGCCCGGGCGTTACAACACAACCGGTGGCATCGTGGATCTCACCGTCGGTTTGCAAGTTGTGGCCGATCTGCGCGATCTGCCCCCCCACGATCAGGATGTCCGCGCCCGACAACTCTTGCCGCGCGTCATCCATCGTCAGAATGGTATCTGCATTTTTGATAAGGATTTCGGTCAATTCGCCCTCCTGCAACAGCCCGTCTCATGCAAGAAGTGCAAAGGCTGGCGGAAAACGGGCATAAGAACCAGCCGCGTAGAACCTACCCGACCGGCCAAATCGCGGCAACCGGTTTCAATAGTTGCGCAGGATTTCCAGTGCGACCGCGTGCAATTCGAGGTTGGCGGCCGCCAGAGCCCGCCCGCCATTATGGGCCGGACCGCCCCGCCAGTCGGTCACAACCCCACCCGCAGCCTCGATCACTGCGATAGGGGCCTGAATGTCATAGGCGTTCAGGCTGGATTCGATCACCAGATCAACCTGCCCCGCCGCCACCAGCGCATAGGCATAGCAATCCATGCCATAACGGGTCAGCTTTGCCTGCCGGGCCACCGCTTCGAACCCTGCGCGGTCCTCGGGTGTCCCAACCTCTGGGAAGGTCGTAAAAACAACCGCCTGATCCAAAGCGGATGTCGAGCGTGTTTTCAACGGTGCCGTTCCAGTTGGGCCGGTGACCTGCGCGATATCTGCTGAACCCACAAACCGTTCGCCGATATAGGGCTGGTCGATCACCCCCATGATCGGGCCATCAGATGTGCTGAGCGCAATCAGAACCCCCCAGGTCGGAGTACCACTGATAAACCCGCGGGTACCGTCGATGGGGTCCAGAACCCAGGTCCGTCCGCTGGAGCCTTCTTCGCGACCAAACTCTTCGCCAAAAATGCCATCTTCGGGCCGATGGCGCGCCAGAACCGAGCGCATCGCCGTTTCGGCGTTGCGGTCAGCAATTGTTACGGGGTCAAACCCATCGTCCAGTTTGTTCGTGGTGTCCAGATTGGTTTGCCGAAAATACGGAAGTATGGCCGCACGCGCCGCGTCGGCCATTTCTTCGGCAACTTCCAGATCGCTTAGAGAGGCCTTTTGCATGCGTAACCCGTGAGGCGCGCACGGTTTGGAGTCAACCCGCTAAATTATGCGACGTCGCTGAGAACCCGAGCAAGCTCGAACAGGCGGCGGCGCTGGTTTTCGGGAATCGCGTAATAGGACCGCACTAGGTCCAGCGCTTCCTTGTCCCCCATCAGATCGGCAGGAACCGACTTTTTGCCAGAGGTCTCTTTTTCGGCCTCTTCCAGACCTTCAAAGAAAAAGCTGACGGGAACGTCCAATGCTTCGGCAATGTCCCACAGGCGAGACGCGCTGATCCGGTTGGCCCCAGTTTCATATTTTTGAATTTGTTGAAACTTAATACCAACTTGCTGCGCCAACTGCTGCTGGGTCATGCCAATCAGCCAGCGGCGATGCCGGACGCGCTTGCCCACATGGACATCGACGTGATGGGTCATTGGTATTCTCCTCTTTTACACACAACTACCTGGGGCGCGCGTTGCTTTTTATCGCAACACTAGCGAGTCGCACTTAACCACTCCCTAATTTGGAACATACCCCCAAAACAGCACCATAGCGCAATATTGCCGCATTTGGGTAATTTTTCAAGAAGGTTGAATCTGTTTCGGGTCACAAAGATTTAGGGTTGTGTGTTTTTAATGCTGGGATTGTCCCCACACCCACCACCATGCACCTGAAGCGAGCCGAATTGGCCGGGGAAAAGATTGACAAACGCTAGCTGAAAAGAATCTATGCCCCAAAATTACGGAGCGCGATCATGCAGGCATTCACGATTCAATCCCAGGGAAGCGCGGCCCAATTGGCTGATATTGACCTTCCCGAGCCCGGCACGGGGCAAGTGCGCATCGCGATCAAGGCCTGCGGATTAAATTTTGCCGACCTGCTGATGCAGAAGGGTACGTATCAGGACACGCCCGAGGCTCCGTTCACGCTGGGTATGGAAGTCGCCGGCGTTGTCGACAAGTTAGGTGGCGGCGTTACGCGCTTGAATATCGGGGACCGTGTGGCCGTATATTCCGGTCAGGGCGGACTGGCGGAATATGGCGTTTATGATGCGAGCCGTGCGATTCCCCTGCCCGACGCAATTAGCTTTGAAAATGCCGCGGCCATTCAGATCGCTTACGGCACCAGCCACATCGCCCTTGATCACCGGGCGCATCTACGGCCGGGCGAGACCCTTTTGGTGACCGGTGCCGCAGGTGGGGTTGGACTTACCGCCGTCGAAATCGGCAAGCTGATGGGCGCGACGGTAATTGCCCATGCGCGCGGGCAGGAAAAACTGGATGTGGCCCGCGCGGCTGGTGCGGATCACCTGATCGACGCCTCGGAAGACCTGCGCGCACGCGTCAAGGAACTGGGCGGCGCGGATGTCGTCTATGACGCTGTCGGAGGGGATGTCTTCAAGGCCGCGTTCCGGGCAACCAACCCCGAAGGCCGTCTGTTACCCATCGGGTTTGCGGGCGGCGACGTCCCCCAAATTCCGGCCAACCATCTGCTGGTAAAGAACCTGACCGTGATTGGGTTTTACATCGGCGGCTACCTGAGATTCCGACCTCAGGTCGTCCAGGACAGCTTTGACACGCTGTTCGGCTGGCTCGCCGAAGGGCGGATCAAGCCGCATATCAGCCACGTTCTTCCGCTGGCCGAGGCCGACAAAGGCATGCAGCTGCTGCGCGACCGCGTGGCCACCGGCAAAGTGGTTATTACTCCCTGACGGGCGCTTACCCCACGACAGCCTTGAGCGGTACACTGCCCAGCATACGAAAATTCTGACGTACCAGCACGGCCAGTGCTTCGACGACGGCGCCGCGCCCGGTCTCGCCCCCGTACAGGTTGATCATGTGGGCCGGCAATTCCGGCAATGCCCCTCCTGTATCAATCTGTTCAAGATGTGCGGGTTCGGTCCCGTCCAGCATGGCGTGGACAGCCAGATCCGCGCTGACGGTCGCCTCGATCGTGCGGTCGTTTTCTGTTTCGACCGACAGTTCCCACGGGATGCCTTTCGCGTCGAGGGCCGAGATCATCTGGGGCCGAAACGCGCACCGCCGCCCAACAGCCAGCGGAATCGGGTTCTTACGCCATGCTGACCCGCCCGGCGCCCCAATCCACCGCAAGGGCAGTTCGGCGACAGTCTCAGATCCGTCACCGGTTGATGCTTCGGTCGTCAGGATCAGATCGCATTCGCCGCGTTTGAACATTTCTTTCAGCTGAAGGGAATATGATGAAATCAGTTGCACCCGAACCCGCGGGAAGTCAGCGTTGAAACGCTGCAAGACCCGCGGAATGGCCGGATAGACGATGTCATGTGGAACGCCCAGAACGACCTCACCCTCATAGGCCTGATCCGTGAGCTTTGAGATCACTTCGTCATTCAGCACGATCATGCGCCGGGCATAGGCCAGCAATTGTTCACCAGATGCAGTCAACGCAATTGTGCGCCCACTACGGTCCAACAATTCAAGACCCAGCAGCTCTTCCAACCGCTTCAACTGCATTGACACGGCGGATTGCGTCAGATGCAGAAATCCGGCGGCCCGTGTGACGCCACCCTGGTCAGCAACGGCAACGAAGGAACGAAGCGTGGTGATATCTAGATTTCGCATGTTCACAAATCCTTATGTATCTCTTCATAAATATTCATTTTCAAAATGTGACATGTTACGCCATATAAATCAAGAAAGTTGATGGAAAGACGACAAACCATCAGGAAACAGAGAAAGGACAATAAATATGACTCAAATTGCAATCAAACAGCACTGCAAACCGCAGCGTCGCTCTTTGTTGTCCTCGCTTCTGGACTCGCCGTCTCTTCTGCGCCAGCGCCAAACGCTTGCCAGACTTGATGATCGGGGTCTGGAAGACATCGGCATAACCCGCGAACAGGCCGAAGCCGAGGCGTCACGATCCATTTGGGATGCGCCGGATTTCTGGCAAAAGTGATTCGACACTGCACCTTTTCTCGGTGAATGGCAGCGCGAACCGTCGGGCTGCCATTTTTGTTGCGTGTTTTAGCCAGTTTCGGGCGTTAAACCCTTGAAACACAGCCCGCACTTGCCGATATTTGCGGGGAACGGGGTCAACATCATGGCCCGACAAGAAATATGCAAAGGGAGACCCTTAATGGCACAATTTGACACGATCCGGACGGCGACCGGTGCGCGCGCTGCCCAGATTGACGAGGGCCTGCGCGCCCATATGAACAAAGTCTACGGCACAATGTCTGTGGGCATGCTGATTACATTCATGGCGGCCTGGGCCATTTCCGGCCTTGCAACCACAACCGACCCGTCGGCTGCGGTCGGGCAAATCAACTCGGGCACCTATCTGACGTCGCTGGGTGCCGCGATCTATACCTCGCCCCTGCGCTGGGTGATCATGTTTGCACCGTTGGCGTTCATCTTTGGCTTTAGTGCCGGGATCAACCGCCTGTCCGCGTCGGCAGCACAATTGGTGTTTTATGCTTTCGCAGCGGTGATGGGCCTGTCGATCAGCTGGATTTTCATTGCCTTTACCGGGATGTCGATCATTCAGGTGTTCCTGATCACTTCGATCGCTTTCGCTGGCCTGTCCCTTTATGGCTACGTGACCAAAAAAGACCTGTCCGGAATGGGTACCTTCCTGATGATGGGTCTGATCGGCCTGATCGTAGCTATGGTGGTAAACATCTTCCTGCAGTCGCCCGCGATCATGTACGCGATCTCGGTGATCGGCGTTCTGATCTTTGCTGGTCTGACCGCCTATGACACCCAGAAGATCAAAACCACATACCTGCAGATGGCCCATTCGGGCGATCAGGAATGGTTGGGTAAAGCCGCAATCATGGGCGCGCTCAGCCTGTACCTGGACTTTATCAACATGTTCATGTTCCTGCTGCAGTTGTTCGGCAACCGCGAATAAGACAGCCGGAATTCGATTTCAAAGGCGGGCCAGATAGGCCCGCCTTTTTTGTTTGCACCGCTGAATGGCGTCCTGCCCGCGCCAGCAAACAGGCGGCGCAGACTAGTGACGCTAAAACAAAAAAGGCCTCCACCGAGACGGTGGAGGCCTTTTATATCGTAACCGAATGGTTCGATCAGCTGCAGTTAAGAGCAACCGCAAATCCAGAGCTGCGCGTCGACGATCCCTTGCGGAACACGTCACCCGCAGGCAGGCATCCGGTAAACTGCTCGGCATTTTGGCCAAAGGCTGCGCCGATGTCGTTGTCTATACGGGTGCTGTTGTTTGCGGTTCGAAGCACTCCGAACAAAGTGCCGTTCACGCTGACGGTGCTCAGGAACAGGTTCATGTCCGAACCTGTCAGAACGACGGCATTTGTGTCGCTGCGCCCACCGTTGTCGATCGCGACGCGGGCTACTTTTTCCGTCTCGGTCTGATCCGTCACGACCGGTATGGCAGGCAACACAGCAAGTTCTGCAGGGATGTTCGTCGCGTCGGGAAGAAAGGCGACCGCGCTTGGAACATCTGAAACGGTCCGTGGCTCACCGTCTATGCCCGTGAACCCAACGCCCGAGCGGTTATAGGGGTCTTCACAAGCAGCAAGGGCGAATACGGCGATTGTGGATAACAAGATTTTTTTCATGGCGACCAACATTTTGGAACGATTTGCTGAAGCGTATTGCCAAGGGGTTCCAAAAAGCAACCCGCCGCCCAACCGAATAGCCGTTACGCTGATGCGTCACTGCAACGGCCAATTCCTGATCCCGGGCATTTCACCCAGCCGCATACACAAAGAAAAAGGGTTCCGCATCAGCGAAACCCTTTTCTAGTCTGTCCAAGCTGGACGGCAGATTACTTGATCTTGCCTTCCTTGTACTCGACATGTTTCCGAACAACCGGATCGTATTTACGAACGGTCATTTTCTCGGTCATGGTGCGAGCGTTCTTTTTGGTCACGTAGAAGTGGCCCGTGCCCGCGGTCGAGTTCAGACGGATCTTGATTGTCGTCGGCTTCGCCATGGTTATCTCCTGCGTCCGAAAAGGCAGGGGCCTTTCGGTTGAATTCCTATGAGCGTGCGCTTTTACGCCTTGCACGGCTCGTGTCAAGGGCAATTGGGCACATGATCGGCTGATCAGGGATCAGGCCTAGGTCGAAAGGGTCGGCGCGCCCATATACGTGTGAATCTGGTCGCGTTCGGCATCAGATAAACCCAACGCGGTGGCCAGTTGAACAAGGTAAGAGGCCTCGCGCTGTTTATCCAGACGAATCGCCGCCAAAGATGTGGCATAGACCTGTGCTTTCAATGGCGCACCGGAATCAGCAGCCAGGCCGATCACATCAATCGGGCCATTCAACTGATCCTGGACAAAGGCGCGTTCTTCGTCGCTGATGTCATCACCCAGTTCGCCCAGAATGGTTTCCTTCTCTTGCTCATCTAGCTCTCCGTCCGCCTTGGCTGCCTGGATCATCGCGCGCAGCATCAGCTTGGCTTGCTCCTCCATCGCCGCGCCCCCGGGGGTGCCTTTGAACACCGTATCCATCATGTCGACGGTCTGCTGATTGCCTGTCTTTGCGGCGCCCTGCATGGCATTCATCAACCCACCAAGACCAGCGGCCCCGGCCGGATTGGCCATGCCAAGCTTTCCAATCATCTCTTGCAGCCCACCGGCCCCCCCCGGCATCCCAAACTGTTCTGCCATCTTGCCCAGTTGGTCCATGCCAAAGCCACCCCCGGCGCCTTGCATCATGTCCTGCAGGCCGGCCATTCCGCCCATCTGCTTGTATTTTTCCATGCCTTTTGCGGCGGCAAATCCAACTGCGACCGAAGCCAGTGCCTTCATGAAACTCATAACAATCCTCCCAATATTCAAAATGCGTTTTTGCAATATAGCAGATTTCAGCGACTCAAAAATCCACAGATGAAGCAGATGCCCCAACGCTAGCGCAAAGCTGGCCAATGGTGGCTTCGCTCCACCAAGTGAACGTATAGCAGGCGTATTCCCGCACAACCGCATGTCTAATTTGTCAGAAATTCGAATATGTGATACTTACCGCGCCATCAACAATCCAAAGAAGCCAATTTTCGGCTCGATCTTCGAGGCTCCATGAACAGGCAAGCAACCGTGCAAGCAGGGTTTGCACGATTGATTTTGTTTAGGGGGGATCATGACTGAATGGACTATTAAGGGTGAAGAGCTGGCCAACTGTAACTGCAACTTCGGTTGTCCTTGCCAGTTCAGCGTACTTCCGACACATGGCAATTGCGAGGCCGTCGTCGTATTCGACATCGAAAGCGGTCACTATGGGGACACAGGTCTGGCGGGCGTGAGGGCGGCTGGGGTGTACTATTGGCCTGGCCCGATCCATGAGGGCAAAGGTCAGATGCAACTGATCATAGATGCCAGCGCCAGCGCCGATCAGCGCGCGGCCCTGCAAGCCATCATGACCGGTGAAGATACCGATGAAATGGCAACGTTCTGGTATGTTTACAGCGCGATGGCTCCGACCAAGCATGAAACGCTTTTCGTTCCGATCGAGCTGAACTGGGACCGCAACGAGCGCACTGGGTTTGCAAAGGTGAACGGCGTCTTCGATGTCGAAGTCAGCCCGATTCCGCATATCGTGTCGGGTGCGGCGCACCGGGCGTCAATTCAGCTGCCAAACGGGTTTGAATACCGACACGCCGAAGCTGCCTCGGGCTCGGCCAAGACACATGGCGGCGAAATTAGCCTGACCTTTGACGCGACGCACGCTCATCTGGCCCACCTGAACATTTCGGGCCACGGTGTCCTGGGCGCCTGATCCGGGGGTCATCATGACATCCCATCCCACACCGCCCCGCACCGGGGCGGTCGAGCGGCTTATGCGGCGTGAACGGGTCATCGTGCTGTCCGGTGTGTCGCTGATTGTTCTGGTTGCAGCTTGGTACACCATCGCCGGGATCGGCATGAACATGACGGCCACCGAAATGACCACGATGGCGGGCCCGATCGGAGAGCCTATGCAAATGGGCGATGCGCCCGGTTGGCGCCCGCAATACGTAATCCTGATCTTTCTGATGTGGTGGGTCATGATGATCGCGATGATGACCCCCAGCGCCGCACCTGCGGTCTTACTGTATTCGGCGATAAAGCGTGCGGGACCCGAACGTGACAAGGCCGCGCAGTTCAGCTTTTGCTTTCTCGCGGGCTACCTGATCGCCTGGGCTTTGTTCAGCCTTGCCGCGACGGGGTTGCAATGGGGTCTGGAAAGCATCGGGCTGTCCGATGGTCCAATGATGACAATCCGGTCCAAAACATTTGCTGGCTGCGTCCTGATTGCGGCAGGCGCGTATCAGCTGTCGGACCTCAAGTCCGCCTGTCTGCGGCATTGTCAAAGCCCTGCCCGGTTCATCGCCGATCATCACAGGCCCGGAGCGTATGGCGCGTTCCGAACCGGCGCGTTGCATGGCGCGTACTGCCTTGGCTGTTGTTGGGCCTTGATGGCGTTGCTGTTCGTGGGTGGGATCATGAATCTGTACTGGATTGCCGGAATTGCCGTCTACGTGGCTTTGGAAAAGCTGCTGCCGGGCGCACGCTGGTTGCCCACTTTGACTGGCTTGGCCTTGATTGCCGTGGGTTTCTGGGTCGTCCTGGACGCCGTTGTGAGCATTTTTTAGATCCCGTTTCCAGGCCGCGGAACCGGCCAATTTCAGCGTTCCAACCATTGAAACAAGGAGAAGACATATGCCGATTTTCATTACTTATGCGACCTACTCGCAGGATGGCGTCAAAGGAATGCTGAAGAAGCCGACGGACCGCTCAACGGCCGTGAAGAAGCTGCTGAAACAGGTGGGGGGCAAGCTGCTGGCGTTTTATATGACGACCGGCGAAAATGACGTTGTCGCCATCACCGAGGTGCCGGACGGCACCGATGCGGTTGCTATTGGCATGGCTGTCGCGGCCTCGGGTGCGGCCACAAAGGTTGAAACTGTGCGCGCCTGGACAGCAAAGGACTTTTCCGCCATTGCCAAAAAGGCCGCCAAGCTGACCGGGGCTTATACGCCGCCCGGAAAATGAACAGAATTATGCGCGGAGGGCCTGTAAGCCGGATCTTGTTCCGGGGTTGCCCCCTTCGATGACCATTCCTCTAGGCCGTGCATTGCTGCGCGGCTCAAGCTGCCAACCCGGTCCCTCTTAGCCAGGACGTGCCTAGCGGCGGTTTCGACTGACGCCGACCTGCCCGCGCGGGGACCCTATTTGGCATTGCTCCCGGTGGGGCTTGCCGTGCCGCCACTGTTGCCAGCGGCGCGGTGGGCTCTTACCCCACCGTTTCACCCTTACCCCTGACCGAAATCCGGGGCGGTCTGATTTCTGTGGCGCTTTCCGTCGGGTTTCCCCGCCCGGGCGTTACCCGGCACCGTTGTCTTGTGGAGTCCGGACTTTCCTCTCGGGCCTTGCGACCCCAGCGGCCATCCGGCCCTCCGCGCAAGCGGTGGGTATGCCTTGTGCCAGGCCGCGTCAAGAGTGGAGAGCGTGCGAAGGGGCCAGCCCTTCTTGGCCTGCGGCCAATTCAACCCCGGGATATTTTTGGCCAGATGAAGAGCGGATCAGGCTTGAGTGGTCAAGGGCGCGAAATCGGCCTGTTGCAACGGGCCTGCACCCCAAGGGCGATATCGCAGTCGGACGGCGCTCAGCAGGGTTTCGTCGTCTATGTCAGCGCTGAAACCGGCCGCTTGAGCAAGGGTTCGAAACCGGGCCTGTGAGACATATTGTTGGCAATCTCCGCATCCGCGTGGTGCGGCCAGCGCGTTGCGCTCCAGCCGCAACCAGTCAAATCGCGGGCCGGGATCAAATTTTCGCCCGGGTGCCATGTCGGAATGGCCGATAACGCCGTTTGGCTGGATGGTCCAACGGTGCATGATCTTGTCCAACAATTTCTCCAACCGTTGCATTTGCCGTTCTGAGAATGGATGTTTGCCGGTGTTGTCCAGTTCGATGCCGATCGAACGGGAGTTGATGTCGCTCTGACCGTGCCACTCTCCGGCGCCTGCGTGCCAGGCGCGGTCCTCTTCCAGCAGCAACTGCCAGAGCGTTCCATCATTTCCGATCAGGTAATGCGCAGACACTTCGTGGACGGGGTCGCATAACCTGTCCAGCGCCTCTTGCGCGCTGTTCATTGCCGTATAGTGCAATACGATCAGGGACGGCTTCAGCCCGTCCCTACGCGGCCCAAAGTTGGGCGATGGGTGCCAGATCGGCGCCAATGCGTCAGTTGTTGACGGCACTGCGGAAGGAACTGGGGTCCCAGCCACAAGCGTATCCGTCTCCATCGGGGTCAAGCCCGTTGCGATCACGCTGTGGGCCGCCATTGGCCAGAAACTCGATCTGGGCCTGGTCGGGCGACGGGTACTTGGCGCAGTTCCGCTGGGCTTTGGCCTCGAGGTTAAAGCCTGCGCGACTGTATAGCTGCGTACCGACGGGATTCGAGGTGCTCAGGGCATATTGTACGATATTGGGTTGGCCGTCCGTACCACGCTGCGGTATAGCGGTCGGGGTGACAACTTCGTAAGTTTGGCGGTTCTGTTGGATCAGGGCCGCGTCGTTTTCGATCGTGCGGCGGCCCGATACAGCCGCGAAATCCTGTTCGTCCGAGATCGCAGTGTTGCCGTTGGCGGACAAAGGCACTTGTGTCAAAGTGCTTTGCCCCGACGTGTTGGCCAAGGCAGCTGCCGTTGCCGACGCGATATCAGCGTTGTCCCCGGCCGGTATGCTGCCGGGCGCGCCGAGTTGTTGTTCTGACACATCAGCAGGGCCGACCAAAGGGTTTCCGGTGTAGCCCGGCCCGGCCAGCGCGGCCTCGCGCTGTGCCTGATATTGAGGCGTGTTAAATCCAGTACCCTGGACCGGGGCCACCGTGTTGCAGGCGGCCACAAGTCCGATTGCGGGGATCAGAAGCGTAAAGCGCATTCAGCTGCTCCGTTTTAGCTGGTCTTGCCTGATCCGAGGATTACCACCATTTGCCCGGCTTGGCCACAAATCCGGCGGCACTTTCCAACGCATAAGCTGTGTTCAGCAAATCGCCTTCTTCCCACGGACGGCCGATCAGCTGCAGACCCAGCGGCAAACCCTGTTGGTCCAAACCTGCGGGAACAGAAATACCCGGCAAGCCGGCAAGGTTCACTGTCACGGTAAAGACGTCGTTGAGGTACATCTGCACCGGATCCGCCTCGGTCATTTCGCCCAGACCGAAGGACGCCGACGGGGTAGCAGGCGTCAGAATCGCGTCGATCCCTGCGGCGAAGACATCTTCGAAGTCTTTCTTGATCAGGGTCCGCACCTTGCGAGCGCGGTTATAGTAGGCATCATAGAACCCTGCTGACAGCACATAAGTGCCGATCATGACACGGCGCTGCACTTCGTGGCCAAAGCCTTCAGCGCGGGTCTTTTCGTACATCTCGGTGATGCCATCGCCTTGCGCCAGTTGCGCGCGGCGACCATAGCGGACACCGTCGTAGCGGGCGAGGTTCGAGGACGCTTCGGCCGGTGCAATCACGTAGTATGCGGGCAGCGCATACTTAGTGTGCGGCAGCGAAATATCGACGATCTCGGCGCCTGCTGCTTTCAGCATCTCAGCGCCTTCGGCCCATAGCTTTTCGATCTCGGCAGGCATACCGTCCATGCGGTATTCTTTGGGGATACCGATCTTCTTGCCTTTGATATCGCCGGTCAGCATCGCCTCAAAATTCGGCACGGCCAGTTCGGTGCTGGTCGAATCCTTGGGGTCATGACCACACATGGTCTCGAGCATAATCGCAGCGTCACGCACGTTCTTGGTCATCGGCCCGGCCTGATCCAACGACGAAGCAAACGCCACAATACCCCAGCGCGAGCAACGACCATAGGTCGGCTTGATGCCAGTGATGCCAACAAATGCAGCAGGCTGGCGGATCGAACCACCGGTATCGGTACCGGTGGCAGCCAGACAAAGATCTGCCGCAACGGCCGAGGCCGACCCACCAGACGAGCCACCGGGTGTCAGTTGCGCATCGTCATTGCCGCGGCGCCACGGGCTGACCGCATTGCCGTAAACGGATGTTTCGTTGGACGAGCCCATGGCGAATTCGTCCATGTTCAGCTTGCCCAGCATCACCGCGCCAGAATCTGCCAGTTGCTGAGACACAGTAGATTCGTATTCGGGCTTGAACCCTTCGAGGATTTTAGATGCCGCCTGCGAGGGTACGCCTTTGGTGCAAAACAGATCCTTGATGCCGATCGGCAGGCCGCACATCGACGGTGCGTCGCCTGCTTTGATCCGCTCATCCGCCGCCTTGGCGCGCTCCAGCGCGATCTCTGGCGCTTTGTGGACAAAAGCGTTCAGCGCGTCGGCGTCATCGATCGCCTTCAGGCAGGATTCGGTCAGCTCGACAGAGGTTACGTCGCCCGCGCGCAGTGCGTCGCGCGCTTCGGCCAGGCCCAGTTTGTTCAGATCGCTCATGTCTTACTCCACAACTTTGGGAACAGCGAAGAACCCTTCGCGCGCATCAGGGGCATTGGCCAGAACCTTGCCTTGCTGGTTGCCGTCGGTGACCACATCCTCGCGACGTTTCAGGCGCATTGGCTCGACCGAGACCATCGGTTCGACACCTTCGACATCAACCTCGTTGAGTTGTTCGATGAAGCCAAGGATGGTGTTGAATTCGGATGCCAGCGCAGGCAGCGCGTCATCCTCGACCTTGATCCGGGCCAGTTTGGCCACCTTGGCGGCGTTGCTTTGGTCAATCGACATCGGATATCCTCATATGCGTTAGGGGGCATTTACCTGTCTGGTCGCCGGGTCGCAAGGCCGCCAAGGTGCTGATCCACCCTTGAGCGCATGGCAAAGGTCCATAAATCCTGTCCGATCATTCATTTCTGAATACCCCTATGTAAAAAAATGAACCGATTAGTTCACCGCGCATCTTGAAATACTGAACTGAACTGTTCATTTCATATGGTACGGCACAGCCTTATATGGAGAAAAACGATGAAAACGTTCATGACTGCCTTTGTACTGGCCACTACGGTTCTTGCTGCGCAAGCTCAGGCGGGCGCTTTTGGCCCAAGCATGGACACCCTGACCCGCAGCCTGATTTTCCCCGATCAGGTGTCGGAACCTGTCACTCAGGATCAGAACAAACCGGGCAAGTAATTTAGCCCGCAAAAACCGGGTCGGGTCCAAATGCCCCGGCCCGCCAATTGCCTGCTGCGTTCCGCGCGACGTATCGCTACGGTGGTCCACAAGTAACCCGCCGGCCTGCCCTGCAGATCCGGCAAGCCAACGGAGCGGAAGATGAACGCGCGCAAGCAAGCTGTTCTGGACGCAATTGATGCGGCCAACTCACACGACCCCAACCTCGAAGACGGCCAGCCCGCTGAACTGCTTTATGGTCAGCGCATGAGCGCAGAGTTGGACAGGTTGTTCCCCGACTCCTCTGATCCGTTGCAGGTTGCAGCGCGGGGTCAGCATGTAGAGCGGTGGAAACTGGCGCGCGGTGAATACCCCGAAGGTCGCGCTGGATATCTGGCCTGGCGCAAGGCGCAGGGCGTCCACCACGCCGAGGTCGTGATGGGGCTTATGGAACAGAACGGCTACTCTACCGAGAATATCGAAACTGCCGGTCGGATGCTGCGCAAACAGGGCATCAAGCGTGACGACGAGGTGCAGGCGTTGGAGGATGTGATCTGTTTCGTTTTCCTTAAATGGTATTTCGCACCGTTCGCCGAAAAGCACTCGGCCGAGAAAATCCAAAGCATCGTCGAGAAAACTGCGCGCAAGATGTCGGATAAAGGCCGCGCTCGCGTGCTGTCTGAATTTGACTTGCCCGCAGAGCTGGCCGCAGCGTTTCAGGCCTGAGCCGCGCGGGCCAGGTGCCTACGATACACCTCGATCATCCAGCCCAGCATGAGGGCATTCAGGATGTGCCACATGAAATGGGTGCCAAACGCGATCTGACCGCAAACGGCTTCATCCAGCGCACGAAAGGTGATCGAGACGATCAGGATCATCGCCCCGATTGCCAGACCACGGGCGGTGTCCGGCACCCGGTGGCGTAAAAGAAACGCATAGATCAGGATCAGCAGCGGCACCGGGGCATATGCCGCTGATCCACCCAATCCTGGCACAAGCTGGAACAAGGGCACCGTCGCTGCGGCATAGGGAATGAACAGCGCCGTCACGATCCCGGCCGTAAGCGGCCGCATGTGCCAGACGTCCCGGTTGATCGCGAAAATGTAGACCAGGATGTACAGCAAAATCGGCAGAACATCCGCTATAGCGGCCCAGACCTGCGCGTGGGTATGGAACAGGTAACTGCCGACCCCGATAGCGGCGAGAATGACGACCAGCACCATCGCCAACGGCATCCCCTGCCCGCGCACGCGCAGCCACATGACAAATGCTGCAATCAGAAACGCCGCGTTTGTCACCGCGTTTATCGGTTCGGCCCAATAGGCGGGCGACAAGCGTTCGCAATAGCCATCAATTTCCTGAAACCAGTCCATGAACTTTTACATAGCCGATGCTAAGTTAATGCCAACAGTTTGTTTTGGGAGGATGAATTTATGAACATCATTTGGCTGGGACACGGCAGTTTCCGCATCGAAACCGGCGGACAGGTTCTGTTGGTCGACCCCTGGCTGACGGGTAACCCAGTCTTGTCCGAGGAACAGCATAATGACGCGCTAAAGGGGGCGACTCATATCCTTCTGACGCACACACACTTCGATCACGTCGCCGATGTCGTATCGCTGGCCAAGCACCTGAACGTCCCCGTGGTCGGACAATACGACCTGATGGGGTATTGGAGCGAGTCCGAGGGGCTGGAAACCATCGGCTACAACAAGGGCGGCACCGTGAACCTGAACGGCGTCAAAGTGTCGATGGTGCCGGCCTCTCACAGCTCGACCTTTTCTACACCAGACGGGCTGCGTACCGGCGGCAGCGAGGTTGGGTTCATGCTCGCCTCGGAAGGGCACATGCTGTATGTCTCGGGCGACACCGACATCATGGCCGATATGGATTGGATGGGGGATTACTACAAACCCGATATCGGGATCCTGTCGGCAGGCGGCCATTTCACGATGGACATGAAGGGCGCGGCATATGCGGCCAAGCGGTATTTCAACTTCAAGACCGTGATTCCCTGCCATTACAAGACCTTCCCGATCCTCGAACAATCAGCTCAGGCGCTGGTCGACGGGTTGCCGGGGGTCGATGTCATCGAACCCGAGGTGATGAAGGCCATTACCCTTTAGGGTCAACGCCGTGCGGCGAAAAACTCCTTCAAAAGGTCGGCGGCCTCTTGCCCTCTGATGCCGTCGTAAACCTCTGGCACGTGGTGTGCTTGTGTATGGGTGAAAACCCGCGCGCCATGGGCAACGCCGCCGGATTTCGGATCGGCAGCCCCGTAATAGATGCGCCGGATACGCGCCGCTGCCAGAGCCGCCGCACACATCGCGCAAGGCTCCAACGTCACATAGAGGTCGTGATCGGGCAAACGTTCGGACCCCGCCGCCGCACACGCAGCACGCAACGCCAGTATCTCGGCATGCGCCGTGGGATCGTTCAGCTCTCGTGTTCGGTTGCCCGCAGAGGCCACGATCACGCCATCGGGGCCGGCAACAACAGCGCCCACAGGTACCTCGCCGCGATCCGCCGCAGCGTGCGCTTCAACCAGCGCCTTATCCATGTGCGATCTGAACACCATGCCTCTGACTGCAACAGAAACCTGTCTTTCGCAAGCGGCCGGGATGCGCTATGGGCTGCAGATGACCAAATCCCCTCCTCCCGGCGACCGGATCGCCAAAGTCCTTGCCCGCGCAGGCGTTGCCTCGCGCCGTGAAGCCGAACGCATGATCGAAGCAGGTCGTGTGAGTGTAAACGGCAAGTCCATCGACAGCCCCGCGCTGAACGTCACAGCCAAAGACAAGATCAACGTCGATGGGAAACCGGTTTCCGAGCCGGAACCTTCGCGCCTGTGGCTGTATCATAAACCTTCGGGTCTGGTGACAACGACACGTGACGAAAAAGGGCGCGCGACCATTTTTGACAAACTGCCCGAGGATATGCCCCGGGTCATGAGTGTCGGGCGGTTGGACTTGAACTCGGAAGGGTTGCTGCTGTTGACCAATGATGGCGGCATCAAGCGCAAGCTGGAACTGCCCTCGACCGGATGGCTACGCAAATACCGCGTGCGGGTAAATGGCCGCCCCAAGGACGAGGATTTTGCACCGCTTCGTAAGGGGCTTGTGATCGATGGGGAACGCTTTCTGCCGATGGACGTCACGCTGGACCGCCAGCAGGGCGCGAATGCCTGGCTGACCATCGGTCTGCGTGAAGGCAAAAACCGCGAAATTCGTCGTGCGATAGAAGATATCGGCTTTGCGGTGAACCGGCTGTTGCGTGTGTCCTACGGTCCCTTCCAGCTGGGAAGCCTGAAACCCGGTGAAGTCGAAGAGATCCGCCGACGGGTCATGCGCGATCAATTGGGTCTGGAAGCCGAGCCCGAAGCACCGGCCAAACGACCCGCGCGTCCACAGCGAAATCGCCCCCCAATCGGCAAGAAACCTCGCAAGTGACGCAGGTTAGGCAACCTTCCCCCTAGCGCCAAGGCCTCTCATGGCCTAGATTTCCCCAAGGGACATTTTTGGGGGGCGCCATGTCCGGGACCGGAGTGCAAAAACTGGCCTATGTCGTGTTGTTGATGCTGATGTTCGGCGTCTGCACCGGCGTATTGGGAGGCTTGTAAGCACATGGCCAAACGGTATGGCGGAAAATTCAGCCCGCAAGAGGACTCCTCTTCTCCGAATCAACCTCCGCGCGGACAGTTTGACGTCGCTCGGGTCGAACCGGTCGGGGCCCGCGCTAACCTGTTGTTTCTTCCGGCTGTTCCCTTGGTTTTTCTGTCGCTGAACGATGGGGCCGTCGGATTGACGATCGGCCTGATCGCAGCGGGTCTTTTGACGGCTGCAGCATTTTTGCTGCGCGAAGGGCTGCGGGCCGAATCCGCCTACAACGCTCGCCGCACAGCCCGTCGCCCGGCGTTTCCTAGAAAGATATTCTCCAGCCTGGTGACCGGACTTGGCGTCGGATTGGCCGCTTATCGCACCGAATATCTCGATGCAGCCGCAGCGTCTGAGGCCAGCCTGATCGCCCCGATTCTGTTCGGCTTGATGGCCAGCATCCTGCACTCTGTCTCTTTCGGAATTGATCCGATGACTGACAAAGGCATGGAAGGCATCGACACTTTCCAGCAAGACCGCGTTGCCCGCGTCGTGGAAGGTGCTGAAACACATCTGTCAGAGATGACCGACGCCATCAAACGCGCTGGCGACCGAAGGATCGAAGCCCGGGTTGAACGTTTTCAGGATACCGCCCGCGACCTGTTCCGCACGGTCGAGGAAGACCCTCGCGATCTGGCCGGTGCGCGAAAATACCTGACCGTTTACTTAAAGGGCGCGCGTGACGCGACGGTCAAATTCGCTGACGTGTACGCCCGAACACGCGATGCGCAGGCGCTGGAGGATTATTCGTCCCTCCTAGATGATCTTGAACAGAATTTCGCGGCGCGTACCCGCAAGTTGCTTTTGGACGACCGCAGTGATCTGACGGTTGAAATTGATGTGTTGCGCGAACGGCTGCAACGCGAAGGCGTCCGGTTGGACTGACCGGCCACAATTTGAGAGAGGATTACCCCCATGTCCGATGACATCAAGAACAAGGCGGTCGAAGCTGAAACGCTGGTGCAGGAAGTGACCGCTGTCACTCTGCCCGACCCGACCGCCGAAATCGTTTTGCTTGAGGAGGCCGACGAACCTGTCAGCGCCGAAATCCGCAAGCGGATGAATGAGATCGACATGGATAACACCAATTCCATCGTCGCGTTCGGGTCGTCTGCCCAGGCGGAATTGCAGGAAATCAGCCAGGCCATGCTGGCGGATGTCCGCAACAAAGATGTCGGGCCTGCTGGGGATAGCCTCCGCAATATCGTCACGACGATCCGCGGATTTTCTGTCAGTGAGCTGGATGTCCGGCGCGAACGCAGCTGGTGGGAAAAGCTGTTGGGCAAGGCTGCACCCTTTGCCCAGTTTACCGCCAAGTTTGAAGATGTTCAGGGGCAGATCGACAGGATCACCGACGACTTGCTGGGCCACGAACATACTCTGCTGAAAGACATCAAGTCGCTGGACCTGTTGTATGAAAAGACGCTGGGTTTTTATGACGAGCTTGCGCTGTATATCGCAGCAGGCGAAGAAAAACTGACTGAGCTGGACAGCCAGAGCATCCCCGAAAAAGAAGCCGAAGTTCAGGCCGCGCCCGAAGACCAACAAGTCATGAAAGCGCAAGAGCTGCGTGACCTGCGCGCTGCGCGGGATGATCTGGAACGGCGTGTGCACGACCTGAAGCTGACGCGACAGGTGACGATGCAATCCCTGCCTTCAATCCGTTTGGTGCAGGAAAATGACAAGTCGCTGGTGACTAAGATCAACTCGACCCTCGTCAACACTGTGCCTCTGTGGGAAACGCAACTGGCGCAGGCCGTCACCATCCAGCGTAGCGCCGAGGCGGCCGCGGCCGTGCGCGATGCGAATGACCTGACGAATGAGCTGCTGACCTCGAACGCGGCGAACCTGCGTGAGTCGAACAAGATGATCCGTGAGGAAATGGAACGCGGTGTGTTCGATATCGAGGCGGTCAAGCAAGCCAATGCTGACCTGATCGGTACGATCAACGAAAGCCTTGCAATTGCTGACGAAGGCAAGGCCAAACGCGCCGCAGCCGAACAGGAACTGCAGAAGATGGAGACCGAGCTGCGCGACACCCTTGCCTCTGCCAAGGCGCGCAAAGACGGCGTCGGCGACAACGCTGGAACTGCGGTTTCGAGCTAAAGGCAGGCTGGGCGTGCGGGTGCCGGGATATCTGAAACCCCTGATGGGTGTGTTGGCGCTGTTGGCGCTGGCCAATTGCGATGAGGCGCTGACGTCGTCCGTCGTGCCGCAACCGCGCCCAGTGGCACCGGCACCGGCACCCAATGCTTATGTTCCCCCGTCTGCGGCAAGTCAGGATCTGGCCCGGTTCTATCAGCGGGTCGAACGTGACCTGCTGACCCGCGATATGTTGCGCGTGGATGGAGGCGGCCCCGACACACCCTATGATGCCGATGATCTGGCCCGCAATTTCGAGGCCATAGCCTTTTACAGCGAATACCCCGATCACGCTGTAACCACGCGTATTCGGCGAACGGACGGGCAGCTTAGCCGGTGGGCAGGACCTGTGCGGATTCAGACCGAATTCGCCCCGTCCGTGGCACCCGAAATACGCTCAAAAGATGCCGCCGACGTCGAGGCATTTGCGGAACGGCTGAGCAAATTGACGGATCATCCAATCTCGGTCGTCAATCGCAAGGCCAATTTCCATGTCTTCTTTGCAGGCAAAGATGACAGCGCCTATGTGGTGAAACGCCTGAAACAGCTGATCCCTGGTATCAGCACGCCTTCACTGGATTTGGTTGCAAACCCGCGCGCCAATATTGACTGTCTTGTTTTTGCGTCTCCTACCAATACCTCACCGTATAAATTTGTGCGGGCTGTCACGCTCATCCGGGCTGAACTGCCGGACCTCACCCGGCGCAGCTGCATCCACGAGGAAATTGCGCAGGGGCTTGGATTGTCCAATGACAGCCCGGCGGCACGGCCTTCGATTTTCAACGACAATGACGAGTTTGCGCTGTTGACCAGCCATGACGAGAAACTTCTGACAATGCTCTACGATCCGCGACTTGAGCCCGGTGTGACAGCCGAGGACGCCCGCCCCGTGGTACGGATTATTGCACGCGAATTGATGGGCCAGCAGCTCTGAGCCCAAGAAAAGGAGACCCCAATGGGTATTTTCGATTTTCTGACCGGAGAATTTATCGACGTCATTCACTGGGTCGACGACACCCGTGACACCATGGTCTGGCGGTTCGAGCGTGAAGGACATGCCATCAAGTACGGCGCCAAACTGACGGTGCGCGAAGGACAGGCAGCGGTGTTCGTGCACGAAGGGCAATTGGCAGATGTATTCACGCCCGGCCTTTACATGCTTGAGACCAACAACATGCCGATCCTGACGACGCTGCAGCACTGGGATCACGGGTTTCAATCGCCCTTCAAGTCCGAGATCTATTTCGTCAACACGACGCGGTTCAACGATCTGAAATGGGGCACCAAGAACCCAATCATGTTGCGCGATCCGGAATTCGGCCCGACGCGCATTCGTGCCTTTGGCACCTACACGATCCGGGTCAAGGACCCGGCGAAGTTCCTGATTGAGATCGTCGGGACCGACGGCGAATTCACTATGGACGAGATCAGCTTCCAGATCCGCAACATCATCGTGCAAGAATTCAGCCGTGTGATCGCCGGGTCCGGCATTCCGGTTCTGGACATGGCCGCCAACACTGCCGATCTGGGCAAGCTGATCGCGGCCGAGGTCTCGCCCGTGCTGGAAGGTTATGGCCTGGAAATGCCGGAGTTCTACATCGAAAACATCTCGCTGCCGCCTGCGGTTGAGGCGGCGCTGGACAAGCGGACTTCGATGGGGTTGGCGGGCGATCTGGGCAAGTTCACCCAGTATTCCGCCGCCGAAGCAATGACCGCAGCAGCGACCAACCCCGGTCAGGGCGGCGGAATGGGTGCCGGTCTTGGCATGGGAATGGGAATGGGCATGGCACAGCAGATGTCGAACATGGCAGCGGGTCAACCGGGCGGGCCCTGGGGCGGTTCCGCCCCCGCTGCGCCGCAACCGGCAGCACATGCGGCACCGCCCCCTCCTCCGCCGGTCGAGCATGTCTGGCATACCGCGGTGGATGGGCAAACCAGCGGGCCGTTTTCCAAAGCCAAGATGGGCCGCATGGCAACCGATGGTGAAATCACCCGCGACACCCATGTCTGGACTGCCGGTCAGGACGGCTGGAAAAAGGCCGGAGACGTGCAGGAGCTGGCGCAACTGTTCACGATATTGCCGCCACCACCGCCGGGCGCTTAACCCATGGCGGGCGACGCCGACGAAACCGTGTATACGAAACGAGACCATCGACGCGCGGTTAATCTAAGCGCTGTGCTTGGTTGGGTCGCGGTAATCGGCGTGCCTTTTTTTTGGGAGGCCATGGAGGACGGAATCGACGCCTCACTGCGGTCGCTGTTCATGCTTTTCGCATTGTTTGGGTTGCCGCTGGCCTTTGTCATCGCATGGGTTTTCGTAGCTCCAACTCTGCGCGTGATGATGCGCAGGCAAACATCCTATACACGTGCAATTCGATGGGGTGCTGCTATTGCTTTGAGCTTTGTTGTTCTAAGCATCGCTGTTGGGCGGTTCCGAGGATGGCGCCAATCCCTTGATCCCACATTTCACTCTCAGATTGGGGGTGGCGATTATGTGCGTTCCGTCGACGGAATACTCACCCCCTACGGCTGGCAGGTTTTGGCACAAAACTCCGCCCTGTTTATCCTGATGTGCATTCTTGTGGCTCTTGTGATCCGATTCATTATCGGCCCCGGCAATGCAGACGGCTCACTCGAGGCGACCCCATGACAGACGAACACCGCTTTCCCTGCGAGCAATGCGGCTCGGACTATCGGTTCAATCCGGGCGATGGGACCCTGACCTGCGGTCATTGCGGGCATTCGGAATCCATAGGTGCCGGACCGTGGGGCGGTGCCAGCCTGAAAGAACTGGATTTCAACGCGGCGCTGGCGAACAAGCTGCCGGAAGCAGAGATCGAGGAAACG
This sequence comes from Ruegeria sp. A3M17, assembly GCF_003318255.1. Taxonomy (GTDB): domain Bacteria; phylum Pseudomonadota; class Alphaproteobacteria; order Rhodobacterales; family Rhodobacteraceae; genus Ruegeria. Next base: position 425,191 of record NZ_QOCF01000014.1, on the reverse strand, counting down.
CGGGTTCTGTCCTGCCCGAACTGCGCAGCTGAGGTCGAGTTTGACCCGAACACTCATGCGGCCGAATGCCCGTTCTGCGCCACTCCGGTAGTCACGGAGACGGGAGTTAACCGGCATATCAAGCCAAAAGGCGTGTTGCCCTTTGCTCTGGATGAACGGTCGGCTCATAAGGCGATGTCGAGCTGGCTTGGCAAGTTGTGGTTCGCGCCCAACGGGTTGAAGGATTATGCCCGCAAAGGTCGCAAGATGCAGGGGATTTACGTCCCCTACTGGACCTTCGACGCGGATACCAAGTCAGCTTATCGCGGCGAGCGGGGCACGGTGTATTACGAGACCCGGACCGTCATGCGTGACGGCAAGCGCGTACAACAGCAGGTGGCAAAGGTGCGGTGGTCCCCAAAATCCGGTCGGGTTGCCCGGTTCTTTGACGATGTTCTTGTGCTGGCGTCCCAGTCATTGCCGAAACGCTATACTGACGCGTTGGAACCCTGGGACTTGCCGGCGCTTGAACCTTACCAGCCCGAGTATCTGGCGGGATTCCGGGCCGAGGCTTATACAGTCGAATTGCAGGACGGATATACAGAAGCGCGCGGGCATATGGCCCGGGTGATCGAACGGGATGTTCGGTTCGATATCGGCGGTGACCGGCAGCGCATTCACGCAATCGACACGAATGTGCAAAATGTAACCTTCAAACATATTCTACTGCCTGTCTGGCTGGCCGCATACAAATACCGGGGCCAGACCTATCGTTTCGTTGTGAACGGCAGAACGGGGCGTGTTCAGGGCGAACGCCCTTGGTCCGCTATCAAGATCACGATCGCTGTTGTGTTGGGCCTGCTGGTTGCAGCGGGTGTCGGATACCTCATAGCAACTGGTCAGCAGTAGCACCTGTCCCCTTTTAACCGCTTGAACATCGCTGATCCTGCGGCCATCCTGCGCCTCGGCTACACAAAGGGGGAGCAGTGTGACGCTATCCGATCTGGATCGATTACTGGCCGAGCGGCATTCTTGCCGGGCGTTCCGACCTGAACCCGTTCCCAAGGACCAGATCGAACAGATTCTGACCTGCGCGTCGCGTGCCCCCAGCTGGTGCAATGCGCAGCCCTGGAACATCGTGATCACCAGTGGAGCCGAGACTGACGCTTTTCGAAAAGCGCTGCAAAACGAAGTCACAACCGGCGCACCGGAACCCGACCTGCCGTTCCCGACGGCGTATGCCGGTATCTATCAGGAACGACGTCGCGATTGTGGCTGGGCATTATACGAAGCCGTGGGCGTGCAGCGCGGGGACCGCGCCGGTTCGGCCAAGCAAATGATGGAAAACTTTGCCCTTTTCGGTGCCCCGCATTGCGCGATCATCTCAAGCCCTGCGGACCTTGGCGCGTACGGGGCAATGGACAGTGGTGGATTTGTCATGGCCTTCACCCTCGCCGCGCAAGCCTTGGGAGTGGCCACGATCCCCCAAGCCGCGGTGGCCAGCTATGGCAAGTTTCTGCACCGGTATTTCGACATTCCAGATGATCGGTTGATCTTGTGCGCAATCTCGTTCGGCTATTCAGACACTGACCACCCTGCGAACGGGTTTCGGACCAGCCGCGCCGGTTTGGACGAGATAGCAAGCTGGGTCGGGTAACCACGCCACCAAACGGAGAACAAATTTGCGCGCACTTCTTCAAAGGGTTTCCCGGGCCAAAGTCTCGGTTGACGGACAAACGGTTGGACAGTCCGGTCCAGGGTTGATGATCCTGGTTTGTGCGATGAAGGGTGACGACGAACAAAAGGTCGAACAACTGGCGGCCAAGGTCTCTAAGCTGCGTATTTTCAAAGATGACACCGGTAAGATGAACCGCTCTGTCGTGGATGTGGGTGGCTCGGCGTTGGTGATCAGCCAGTTCACGCTGGCCGCCGATACCTCGCGCGGGAACCGGCCGGGCTTTTCCGAGGCCGCCCCCCCTGATGTGGGGCAGCGCCTCTATGAAGAGTTTGCGCGGCGGTTGCAGGAACATGGTGTGCCTGTGGAAACCGGGCAGTTCGGAGCCGACATGGCGGTAGAGCTGGTCAATGACGGACCGGTCACAATTTGGATGGAAAGCTGATGGACCAAATGCAAAAGGCAATTCGCATTTGGCAGGCCGGCGTTGACGCTGTTGACGGGAAAAGGGCCACTAAGGCTGTTCTGAATGATATCCAAACACCCGACCAGATTCTGGCTGTCGGCAAGGCAGCCGCAGCGATGGCCAGCGCAGCATTGGACCATTTCGGCCCGCGTCCGACGCTGGTTGTCACCAAGGACGATCACGGGCGCGACCTGCCAGAACATGTGCAGTTGATCGAAGCCTCTCATCCGGTTCCGGACACACGCAGCCTGGACGGTGGGCGCGCCCTGCGCGAAGCGATCGAGACGATGGCACCTGGTTCCCATGTACTGTTGCTGGTTTCGGGCGGGGCATCATCCTTGGCAGAGGATTTGCTGCCGGGGAACTCTTTGGCAGATCTGGCGCAATTGAACACAAGGCTGCTGGCCGAAGGTTTGGATATCACCGCAATGAATGCCGAGCGTCGAAAGCTGTCGCGGATCAAGGGCGGCGGGCTGTTGTCCCATTTCAACGGGGCCAAAGCGACCGTTCTTGCGATTTCCGATGTGCCGGGAGACGACCTGAACGTCATCGGATCGGGAATTGGCGCATTGCCTGACACTTTCAAATTTGACGCCTCGACCAAGATCGTTGCTTCGAACGCCCATGCACGCTCGGCAGCCGCAGAAATGGCACGCCAAAACGGTTTGCAAGTGCTGGCTGACGAAGAATGCCTGCATGACGATTTCATGCAAATCGCATCCAATCTGGGGAAACGCCTGAGGGATATGCCGACCGGCGTCATGGTATTCGGTGGCGAACCAACGGTGGTTTTGCCGGACAAGCCGGGCCGTGGCGGGCGCAATCAGGCGTTGGCTCTGGCGCTTGCCCGTGAAATATCCGGGACCTCGGGTCTGACGCTGGTCGTCGGCGGTACTGATGGCACCGATGGTCCGACCAATGCAGCCGGAGCGGTAGTCGACGGCGCGACCTGGGGCGACGGGGCCGAGCACTCACTGCAGCAGGCGGACAGCGGTAGTTACCTGGACCGCGCAGACGCATTGCTGGTGACAGGCCCAACCGGAACGAACGTGATGGACCTTGTTGTCGCAATCAAACAGTGATTTGACGATTTTAGTACATTGCAAAAAGACAAAGACCGAAAGACTTCCAAAATGACTCGCTCGCCCAATTCGCTATGCGATATCGAAGATCTACCGGATGTCGGCATAGTGATGCCGGATGGATGTCGTCTTTCAGCGCGTGTCTGGCGCCTAGTGGATGCAGACAGCAGCCCCGTTCCGGCCATTTTAGAATTCCTGCCCTATCGCAAACGCGACGGCACAGCGACGCGAGATGCCCTGACCCATCCCTGGTTTGCCAAACGCGGCTATGCCTGCATTCGTGTGGACATGCGCGGCAATGGGGACAGCGAAGGGTTGATGGAAGACGAGTACACCCAGCAAGAGCTGGATGATGCCGTTTCCACAATCCAATGGCTGGCGGATCAGCCGTGGTGTTCAGGCACCGTTGGGATGATGGGAATCAGCTGGGGCGGGTTCAACGCGCTGCAGGTTGCCGCCCTTCAACCCGCGCCGCTGAAGGCAATTATCACCCTGTGTTCAACCGCAGATCGTTACGAAGACGACATCCATTACAAGGGCGGATGCCTGCTGAATGAAAACCTGGGTTGGGGCGCGACTATGTGGTCCTACTCATCCCGCGCACCCGACCCAGCGCTGCGCCCCAACTGGCGTGAATTATGGCTTGAGCGTTTGGAAAACCAAACGTTCCTGCCCTCGACCTGGCTGCGCCACCAGACGCGCGATGCCTATTGGCAGCATGGCTCTGTCTGCGAAGATTTCAGCGCGATCCGCGCTGCGACACTGGCTATAGGTGGCTGGGGCGATGCCTATAAGAATACAGTGCCATTGCTGGTCGAACAGCTTAGCGCTCCGGTCAAGGGGATCATGGGGCCTTGGGTGCACAAATACCCGCATTTCGCAGTACCCGAACCGCGGATCGGTTTTCTGCAAGAGGCGCTGCGTTGGTGGGATCATTGGTTGAAAGGTCTGGATAGCGGCGTTGAAACCGACCCCGACTATCGGGCGTATCTGATGGACGGCGTCCGTCCAAAGCGGTGGTACAACAACAGACCCGGACGCTGGATCAGCGAGCAGACAGGCGCAACCTCACATTTGTCCAACCTGACACTGAGCCTGTCGAACGGTGGCCTCGGGCAAGATGAGCCGCTGGATATGCGGGTCCGGTCACCACAAACCTGCGGCATGGATGGCGGCGAGTATTGCGCAATTTGGCTGGGCCCGGACATGCCGGGAGATCAGCGCGCCGATGATGCGTTGTCCGCCTGTTTCGATGGCCCGCCTTTGTCGGAAGATCTGGATATTGTCGGCGCACCGCGCATTTGCCTGAATGTCAGTGCCGACCGACCGCAGGCACAGATTGCCGTTAGGTTAAATCATGTCCATCCGGATGGGGCCTCAACCCGGATCACCTATGGCGTTCTGAACCTGTCGCACCGAGATTGCCACGCGCAACCAACTCCGTTGACGCCCGGAGCGCCCTACGAAATCTCATTGGACCTGGATCACATCGCCTATCGCGTTCCCAAAGGGCATCGCGTGCGGGTGGCTGTGTCCAGCGCGTATTGGCCGCTGATCTGGCCCTCACCCGAACCCGTCGAACTGCACCTGACAGGTGGTACGATTACGATCCCGAAACGGCCGACCGCGGGTGATGATGAGCATGTGTTTCAGGCGCCCGATTCTGAAACCCCGATTGATGTGACGACCCTGCGGGACAGCAGCAACTCTCGCCGGGTGGAGACTGACTTGAATTCAGGTGAAACCCGATTGATCATAGAAGACGATTTTGGTTGCGTAACGGACAATCTCCACGGGCTTACGCATGGTGGCACTGCATATGAAAGCTGGACAATCCACCCCGACGACCCGCTATCCGCCCACGGGCGGTGCCGCTGGACACAGGAGATCAGTCGGGACGGGATAGACCTGCGCACGGAAACATCCTGCGAAATGTGGTCGGATCGCGAGAACTTTTTTCTCAAGGCACAGATAAGTGCTTTTGAAAACGAAACTTTGGTATTCTCTAAACAAACGGAGGACGCCGTTCCACGAAACCAGATGTGATATTTTGGTGGCCAAAGGTCAGACATTTGTCCTTGCTCGGTAGACCGAAATGCGCCTAACTTGACTCATGCGTCAATAAAAATGCCCGGGAAGGGCTGAAATTCAATCAACTGGGAGACCACTAAATGAACGAACAACTCACTCACATGGCCGGTCAGGTCACTGCGGGCAAACTGACCCGTCGCGAATTCATGGGGAAAGCGGCGGCTCTGGGTGTGTCGGCGGCGATGGCCAGCACCATGTTCGCTGACGCCGCGCGCGCGGCAGGACCGAAGAAGGGCGGCGACCTAAAATTTGGCTTGCAAGGCGGCGAATCCACCAACTCGCTGGATCCGGCGACCTATGCCAGCTCGGTGCCGTTCCAGAACGGCAAACAATTCGGTGACCAGCTTGTGGAAGTTGCGCCCGACGGGTCGATCGAGCCGCGCCTGGCTGAAGCCGTCGAAGGCAGCGCGGACGCCAAAGTTTGGACATTCAAACTGCGTCAGGGTGTCGAGTTCCACAACGGCAAGACCATGACCAGCGAAGACGTGCTGAAAACCATGGAGCGCCACTCGAACGAAGACTCCAAGTCCGGTGCCCTGGGTATCATGAAGGGCATTGAGTCAATGAAGGCCGATGGCGACAATTTCCAGGTCACACTGACCGAGCCAAATGCCGACTTGCCCTATCTGATGGCCGACTATCACCTGATCATTCAGCCTGATGGCGGAATGGAAAACCCAGGTGCGGGCATTGGCACCGGACCATACCAGTTGGAAGTCGACGAGCCGGGCGTACGCCACGTGTTCAAGAAATTTGCCAACCACTGGAACCCCGATTTCGGCAATTTCGACAGCGTCGAAGTAATTGTCATCAACGATGCGACTGCCCGTACGGCTGCTCTGCAGTCCGGTCAGGTTCACGCGATCAACCGCGTAGAACCAAAGGTTGCCGATCTGCTGGGCCGCGCCCCAAACTTGACGGTGCACTCGACCGCCGGCCGTGGACATTATGTGTTCATCATGCATTGCGACACCGCGCCGTTCGACAACAACGAACTGCGGCTGGCGCTGAAACACGCAATCAACCGCCAAGACTTGGTCGACAAGGTTCTGCGCGGCTACGGCACAATTGGCAACGACATGCCGATCAATGCGGCATACCCGCTGTTTGACGGCTCAATCCCGCAACGCGACTACAGCCTTGAAAAGGCGGCAGAGCACTATGCGAAGTCGGGCCATGACGGTTCGCCGATCATCCTGCGTGTTGCAGATGGCGCCTTCCCGGGTGCCGTTGACGCAGCGGCCCTGTTCCAGCAAAGCGCGGCTCAGGCCGGTATCCCGCTGGAAATCAAGCGCGAGCCCAACGATGGCTACTGGTCGGAGGTCTGGAACGTTCAGCCGTTCTGCGCATCCTATTGGGGTGGCCGTCCGGTACAGGATCAGATGTACGCGACAGCGTATCTGTCGACTGCCGACTGGAACGACACCCGCTTCAAGGTGCCAGAGTTCGACGAAATGCTGTTTGCAGCACGGGCCGAACTGGACAACGACAAACGCAAGGACATCTACAGCAAAATGGGCATGATGGTCCGCGACCAGGGCGGTCTGATCTGCCCGATGTTCAACGATTTTGTCGAAGGCGTCACCAATCAGCTCGAAGGTTGGGAAAGCGACCCAACCCAAGAGATGATGAATGGCAACATGTCACGCAAGATGTGGTTCGCCTGATAGGGCCCACGGATAATGCATCCTATCATCAAACTGGTTTCCCAGCGCCTTGCGCTGGGACTCCTGCTTCTCTTCGGTGCATCGGCTCTGATTTTCGGCCTCACCGAAGCCCTGCCTGGGGACGCTGCGCAAGCGGTCCTTGGCCAATCCGCAACCCCCGAGGCGCTGGCAAACCTGCGCGAGGAAATGGGCCTCAACCGTCCCGCTCTAACCCGATATTTCGAATGGTTGGGCGGCATCCTGCAGGGCGATCTGGGTCAGTCTTTGACCAACAAACTCGACATCGCAGAAAGCATCGGAAAGCGCTTAGGGAACACCCTGTTCCTGGCATGTGCTGCAGCCGTCGTTTCCGTGCCGCTAGCTATCTTTCTAGGCCTTCTGGCCGTTCGGTACCGCAACCGCTGGCCTGACAAACTGATTTCTGCAATCACCCTGACAACGGTTTCGATCCCGGAATTCCTGATCGGTTACGTGGTGATCTACTTCGTCTCAGTGAAACTGGGCTGGTTCTCCTCACTCGCAATGATCAACGACACAATGTCCTTCGGGCAAAAGCTCAATGCCATCGCCCTGCCTGCCTTCGTTCTGACACTGGTAGTGCTGGCGCAGATGATGCGAATGACCCGCGCTGCGATCCTGAACCTGATGCAATCGGCCTACATCGAAACGGCTGAACTGAAAGGCCTCTCGAATTTTCAGGTCATTGCGCGCCACGCGTTTCCCAACGCGATTTCCCCCATTGTCAACGTTGTGATGCTGAACCTGGCTTATCTGGTTGTGGGCGTCGTCGTTGTCGAAGTGGTATTCGTATATCCCGGCATGGGGCAATATCTGGTGGACTCGGTAACCAAGCGTGACGTGCCGGTCGTTCTGGCCTGCGGCGTCGTCTTTGCCGCTGTCTATATCGGGCTCAACATGTTTGCCGATATTGTGTCCATCCTTGCCAACCCAAGACTGAGGCATCCGAAATGATGAAGAACATTCCTATTTCGGCCGCCGTCGGTCTGTTTTTCACCGGACTGTACTTTTTCATAGCCATCGCAGCCCCACTGATCGCCCCCTACGGAATGGCCGAAGTGGTCGGTGATGTGTGGGAACCGTCAAGCGCCGAGCATCTGCTGGGCACGGACAATATCGGGCGAGATCTGCTGACGCGTATGATCTATGGTGGTCGCACGACCATCTTTATCGCTGCGATGGCCACGATCCTCAGCTTTATCACAGGCACCTCGCTGGGCCTTTTGGCTGCGGTTCTGGGTGGTTGGGCTGACCAGGCGCTTAGCCGAACGGTTGACCTGATCATGTCGATCCCGACGCTGATCCTGGCACTGGTTATCCTGGCGATTGTTCCGGTGACCGTTCCGATCCTGATCCTTGTGATGGGGCTGTTGGACGCCACACGTCCTTACCGACTGTCTCGATCGGTCGCCGTAGACATCAACGTGATGGACTATGTCGAGGCCGCAAAGCTGCGCGGTGAAGGTCGTGGCTGGATCATCTTCCGGGAAATCCTGCCAAACGCTCTGTCGCCTCTGGTGGCTGAGTTCGGGCTTCGGTTCATCTTCATGGTCCTGTTCATCTCGACCCTGTCGTTCCTAGGTCTGGGCGTCCAGCCGCCACTCGCGGACTGGGGCGGGATCGTGAAGGAAAACAAGGACGGGATCGTCTATGGCATCGGCGCGGCCCTATACCCCGCTGTCGCCATCGCAACGCTCGCCATCTCGGTCAACCTTGTGGCTGACTGGGTTCTGAACCGTACCACATCGCTGAAAGGAGGCCGGGGATGAGTGATACCCTTCTCAAGGTCCGCAACCTCAAGATCGGCGCGACCGTCTATCCGCCCGGCGAAAAACCCCATGACATCGATATCGTGCACGGGGTCAGCTTTGACCTCGAACGCGGCAAGGTGTTGGGGCTGATCGGTGAATCCGGTGCCGGTAAATCGACCATCGGTTTGGCGTCCATGGCTTATGGCCGTGGTGGAGTCGAACTGACCGGTGGAGAAGTCTGGGTCAACGGGCGCGACATTCTGAAGACCTCGCATAGCGATATCCGCAATCTGCGTGGGGGCGAAGTTGCCTATGTCTCGCAATCCGCCGCCGCGTCGTTCAACCCGGCCAAGAAAATCATGGATCAGGTGGTCGAAGCTGCGGTCGAACATAAGAAGTTTTCGCGTAAAGAGGCCGAAGGCCGTGCGCGGGAACTGTTCGCCAAGCTAGGGTTGCCCGATCCGGACAATATCGGTGAACGTTATCCGCACCAGGTCTCGGGCGGTCAGCTACAGCGGTGCATGACGGCGTTGGCGCTGTGCCCTGAACCTGATCTGGTGGTGTTTGATGAACCGACCACAGCACTGGATGTGACCACTCAGATCGATGTTCTGATGGCGATCAAAGAGGCCATTCGTGATACTGGCGTTGCTGCGCTTTACATCACGCATGACCTCGCCGTTGTCGCTCAGGTCAGTGATGACATCATGGTTCTGCGGATGGGCAATACGGTCGAGTATGGCAATACCGACCAGATCATCAACAACCCGCAGGAAGAGTATACCAAGGCGCTGGTCTCGGTCCGCTCGATCGAGCACGAAGAGAAAAAGCCCACACCGGATGCGGTTTTGAGCGTCGAAGGTATCACCGCGCGCTACAAGGGTTTGAATTTCGACGTGCTACACAACGTCAATGTCGATCTTCATCCGGGGCAGACACTGGCGGTTGTCGGCGAATCCGGCTCGGGCAAGTCGACCCTGGCGCGGGTGATCACAGGTTTGCTGCCGCCGCGCGATGGTGAGATCACCTTTGCTGGCCGCAAGCTCAGTGGCGATCTGAAGGGCCGCAGCCGTGAAGACCTGCGCGAGCTGCAGATGATCTACCAGATGGCCGACGTGGCAATGAACCCACGTCAGACTGTTGGTACGATCATCGGACGCCCGCTGGAGTTCTACTTCAACATGCGAGGTGCCGAAAAACGCAAGCGGATCATCGAGCTGTTGGATGAGATCGAACTGGGCGAAAAGTACATGGATCGCTATCCGGCGGAACTGTCAGGTGGTCAGAAACAGCGCGTCTGTATCGCGCGGTCACTGGCAGCCAAGCCCAAGATGATCATCTGTGACGAGGTCACCTCGGCGCTTGATCCACTGGTGGCGGACGGCATCCTGAAACTGCTGTTGGACCTTCAGAAGATCGAGGATGTGGCCTACCTATTCATCACCCACGATCTGGCGACGGTGCGCGCGATCAGCGATAGCATCGCGGTTATGTATCAGGGCCGCGTGGTTCGCTATGGGTCGAAAAGCGAGGTGCTGAGCCCGCCGTTCGACGACTATACCGACCTGCTGCTCAGTTCGGTTCCCGAGATGCATCTGGGTTGGCTGGAAGAGGTTGTCGCCCACCGCAAAATGGAAAGCGCTGGCAACTGACCCCTGCCCTTTCCGTGACAGTTAAGTGAAAAATTGAAATCCCGGCGCCTTGTTCGATGACAGGTGTCGGGATTTTGCTATTGGGGGCGTGAACGGGCAGACCCCTGATCGCGAATCCCCTAGGGTCGCCAGAAATATTTAGTCAAAAGGCCAAAGACATGGACCGCAAACTACTCCTTATCATCCTGGACGGTGTTCCGTGGCGCAATTTCCGACGGTTGTTCGGTAACCTTGAAGGTTGGGTCGACAACGGCGAAGCGCGGGTGTGGAAACTGCGCGCTGTTCTGCCGTCCACATCCGCCAGCTGCTATGCCTCGATCCACACCGGTGTCACACCACAGGAGCATGGCTGTACCGGCAACGGCAATGTCTTTCGCCTAGGCCATAAGGACGTCTTCAGCCAGGTCCGTGAAGCTGGTGGCGTAACCGGGGCGGTCACCCACAGCTATTGGTCGCAGTTCTTCAATCGCCACCCGTTCGATTACGTCCGCGACATCGAATATGATGAGCCTGAGAGCAAAACGATCAACCACGGTCGCTTTCACACCATGACCGGCTATGGCAAAGCCAATCAGATGACGCCGTCCGACGTGGATCTCTATGCCACTCTGACCAACCTTTGCCTGCGTCATGGGCTGGATTACGGCCTGCTGCATGCCTGCACATTGGACAGTATGGGGCACCGTTTCTACCATGATTGCGAAGAGATGGACCACGCCTGTTTCGTCGCAGACGAGATGCTGGCCCCCTTCATCCCGCGTTGGCGGCAACTGGGCTATGAGGTCATCGTGACCGCCGATCACGGTCAAGACGAACGCGGTCATCACGGCGGGCGCAGCCCGCTGCAACAGGAAACGGCACTGTACTACTTTGGCGACGCGGAAGGCCCCGAGGTCGACACGGTGATCGATCAGTTACAGCTTGCGCCCACGATCCTGAACCGCATGGGCGCGCCCATTGCTGAAACGATGAAGGCACAGTCTTTCTTGAAGTAACGGATTAATCGTAGGGCCAGATCTGCTGGCCCAGCGCCTCGATCGCGACTGAGATTCGCTCAAAGCTGTCTGCCGCGCGCTTAACACTGGTACGCGCGCGCAGATATCCATGAACGAGACCCGGCTCGTTGATCCAATGCGCCTGCCCTCCGGCAGCGGAAACCTTATCACAATAAGCGGAACCGTCATCCCGCAGTGGATCGCAATCTGCGGTCACCACCACGGTTGGCGGCAGGCCCGAGAAATCCGTGTCGTGAAGCGGCGCATATGTCGGGTCGTTTTGCGGGACAGTGCCACCGCAACGTACCTTTTCGTAGAAAACGATCTCATCCAGCGTCAATAGCGGCGCGTGGGCGTGTTCGATATACGACCCGGTCGCGCTGTCGCCGCCCAAACCTGGGTAGATCAGAACCTGACCCAGCACGTTGTCCAGCCGCCCTCGCCCATATTGGGCGACCGCTGCCGCCAGATTGCCACCGGCACTGTCACCCGCAAGGACAATAGGATCGCCAAACTCCTGCACGGCCCAGTTCGTAGCGGTCCAGCTGTCCTGAAACTGCGCAGGATGTACGTGTTCGGGGCACAGGCGATAGTCCACGGCCACAACCCGATACCCGGTTTGCGCGCAAATCTCGGCGCATACATCGTCGTGGCTGTCCAATCCGCCAACAACAAAACCGCCACCATGAAAATAGATGACGGTTCGTGTCGGCTGACCTGCATTGTAAACGCGGACAGGCACACCATCGGCCTGCCTGTCCTGTGTTTCGACCCCTTGTGGGCGGGGTTGGCGAAAGTCGCGACACATCGTGTCGTAGACCCGGCGCTGATCCTCGATCGACAGGTCGACCGCATCATCCGGATAGCTTTCAGCCGTTCGTTTTATGAACGCCCAAGTCTCTTCATCAATCAGACGTTCATAATCCATGTTTCCTCCCGGTCAGGCAGCCCACTCCCACGGCCGGGTGAACGATCCCAGCACTTTGCTGACATCGTCCTCTGCGGAACCCTTCGCGTCAAGCTGCGCAACGAGTCCACGTTTCTTATCGTCGATGACCGAAATGACTCGTGCCTCAAGACCAGCCTCTTCCAACGCACCGTTATAGATACGCGTGATCGCCTGTTTGCGAAGTTCGGGCTTAAAGACCTTACCGACCGCAGTTTTGGGCAGCTCGTCCAGAATGGTCATGTGCTTGGGTTGTGCCGCGCGTTCATGGACATGCACATTGCAATACTCCATCAGCTCTTTCTCGGTGACCGAGGCCCCATCGACCAGTTCGACAAAGGCGCAAGGCACCTCGCCCGAGTAGGCGTCAGGCTGCCCGATGGCACCGGCAAACGCGACAGCATCGTGCCCCAGCAGAGCTTCTTCGATCTCGGCCGGGTCAATGTTGTGACCGCCGCGAATGATCAGGTCCTTGGCACGACCTGTGATCCACAGGTAACCGTCCCCGTCAAAGCGTCCCAGATCGCCTGTGCGCAGGTATTTGTCGAAGTGGTACAGATCTACGTTCTTGTCCGCCTCAGTATAGGTATTGCCCGCAAAGACACCAGGGTTCGAAATGCAGATCTCACCAATTTCATCTGCGGCGCATTCCTTTGGTCCGTCCGGACCATCCTGCAGGATTTTCACATCCGTATAGGGGAACGGAATACCGATCGAGCCAATCTTCTTTTCCCCGTCCACCGGGTTACAGGACACCAGACAAGTGGCTTCGGTCAGGCCATAGCCTTCCACGATGGTCACGCCGGTTGCCTCTTCAAAGCGTCGGAACAATTCGACCGGCAGAGGGGCCGAGCCCGAGAACGCGGTCTTCACGCTTGAGATATCCGCATCCACGGGGCGCTGCATCTTGGCGGCAATCGCGGTCGGGACGGTGATGATGAAAGTCACTTTCCAGCGTTCGATCAGTTTCCAGAAATTGTCGAACACGCCGTCGCCGCGATATCCCGCAGGCGTCGGGAAGACCACATGCGCGCCGGATGAGACGGCAGCCATCATGATCACATGCACGGCAAAAACGTGGAACATCGGCAGCGGGCACATGATCACGTCTTCTTCGGAAAACAGCAGCGTACTCCCAAGCCAGCCGTTGTAGATAAGGCCCGAGTATTTGTGCTGCGCCACCTTCGGCATACCGGTCGTGCCGCCGGTGTGGAAATAGCAGGCAACGCGATCTTCCTTGCTGTCTTCGAAAGTCAGCGTCGTTGGTTGCTTGGCTAGTTCTTTATTGAAGTTCTTATAGTCCGCATGCGCCAGTTTTTCCTTGTCGCCCATTTTGGGGCGCAGGAAGGGCACCAGCCAGGATTTTGGCGGCGTCAAATAGCGGTTAAGATCAATCTCAAGAATGGTTTTGACGTTGGGCGCATGGCGCACCGCCTCTTCGACCTTTTGCGCCACATCCGTCTTTGGGAAGGATTTCAGCGTCACGACCACTTTGGCACCGGTTTCACGCAGGATTGCTGCGATCTGCTCGGGCTCAAGCAGTGGGTTAATCGGGTTCACGATCCCTGCGACCGCGCCACCCATCAGGGTGACCAGCGTTTCATTACAGTTGGGTAGCACATAGGCCACCACGTCTTTCTCACCGACGCCCAAAGACCGGAACAGGTTTGCCGCCTGATTGACTTTGCCCAACAGTTGCGACCACGTCAGCGTCTCGGCCTTGTCTGTCGGGCCAGACATGAGCTGAAAGCTTACAGCACTACTGTTCGGAAATTTGCCTGCCGTGCGTGACAGCAACTGGTGGAACGTGACCGGAACATCCCGATCCTCCCACGACATTTCCTGCTCCATTCTCGCCTTGTCTTCCAAACCCACAAAGGCCATGTGACTCCTCCCTGTTCTTCTCCCACGTCTTGCGCGGCTTTTTTCCATGACAAGATGGAAGCAAAACCACGCAGGTGCAAGCGACGGGTAGTGAGGCCACGCCCAAAATTATAGAATTACGCAGCGGCGCAAAATTGATTGCCCTGACGTCAGGCTATTCTGCTGCAACACCGTCGGTGAATTGCAGGCGCGCCAGACGGGCATACAGGCCATCCTGAACGACCAGATCCTCGTGCGTGCCTTGGGCCACGATCTGGCCGGCCTCCATCACCACGATCCGATCCGCTTTTTTGACGGTCGCCAGCCGGTGGGCCACGATCAGTGTGGTGCGCCCGGCGCGCATCTGGTCAACCGCGCCTTGAACCGCGCGCTCGCTTTCGGCATCCAAGGCCGAGGTCGCCTCGTCCAGCAGCAGAACCGGGGCATCACGCAGAATGGCGCGGGCAATCGCGATACGCTGTTTCTGACCGCCCGACAGCATAACGCCGCGCTCTCCGACAAAGCTGTCATAGCCTTCGGGCAGTTTCGAGATGAACTCATGTGCCGCCGCTGCGCGCGCGGCCGCCTCAACCTCGGCATCCGAGGCGTCCAGGCGCCCGAACCGGATATTCTCGCGGGCCGAGGCTGCAAAGATGATCGGATCCTGTGGCACCAATGCCATGTGCTGCCGGAAATCGGACCGGTCGAGGTCGCGCAGGTCAACGCCATCCAGACTGACATGACCAGAGTCCGGATCGTAGAACCGCTGGATCATCTGGATGACCGTGGTTTTACCCGCGCCTGACGGACCCACAAAAGCGACTGTTTCACCCGGTTTGATTGTCAGGCTGAGATGGTCCAACGCCACAACGTCCGGTCGCGCCGGGTAGCGGAAAGTGACATCGTCGAACTGAAGCTCACCGCGCACAGGTGCTGGCAGGGGTTTGGCCTTGTCCGGATCGATCACGGTATCCTGCGCATTCAGCAATTCCACCAGACGCTCGGTCGCGCCAGCGGCACGTTGCAGCTCGCTCCAAATCTCAGAGAGGGCCGCGACAGAGCCGGCCATGATGATAGAATAGATCACGAACTGGATCAGAACACCTTCGGTCATCACGCCGTTGCGAACGTCGTTTGCACCCATCCACAACACGCCGACGATGCCCGAAAATACAAGGAAGATAACGATTACTGTCATCACGGCGCGCGTCTGAATACGCCGAAGAGAAACCGCATAAGAGGTTTCTGTCATATCGCCGAATTGCTTCCGGCTGGCTTTTTCATGCGTAAAGGCCTGAACGGTTTGCACCGCACTCAGTGCCTCGCCTGCGTTACCCGACGAGGCCGCAATCCAGTCCTGATTTTCGCGGCTGAGGACCCGCAGACGACGCCCCAGAACAAGTATCGGCACCACCACCACCGGTATCAGCAAAAGCACCATGCCCGTTAGCTTGGCCGAGGTCAGCAGCATCAGAACCAAACCACCCGCGAACAAAAGCATATTGCGCAAGGCAATGGATACGGACGATCCCAGCACAGACTGAATCAGGGTTGTGTCCGTGGTGATGCGGCTGAGAACCTCTCCGGTCATGACCCGTTCGTAGAACTCGGGGCTCATCCCGATAACGCGGTTAAACACGGCCTTGCGGATATCGGCCACAACGCGCTCGCCCAGCCGGGTGACCAGCGCATACCGGATGCCTGTTCCCACCGCCAATATCGCGGCAATGCCCAGCGCAGCCAGAAAGTACCAATCCAGCAGCTCACCATCTTCAATTCGGAAATTGTCGACTACGCGGCGTACCGCAAGTGGCAGAGTTAGCGTCATGCTGGCTGTCAACACCAGTGCCAGTACCGCACCCGTCATCAGGGCCCGATACGGCTTCATAAATGGCCAAAGAGACGACAGAACGCCTATCTTCCGAGATCCAGCACGCTCTTCCGTGGCACCGGGTGCAGGTTTGCCCTTGGGCGTGGCTGAGGCAGAGTTCGCCATAATTGGCCCTTACGTCTTTTTCGCACTTAAGTGTTCGCTTCTTGGCGGCCACGGCAAGCCGGGTCAAGAACCACAATATATGACCCCACATAAAAGGGCCATTTGACGCAGAATTTTTGGGCTGATTTGGAGCGGGCGGCGGGAATCGAACCCGCTTCATCAGCTTGGAAGGCTGAGGTAATAGCCAGTATACGACGCCCGCTCAGCGCTGGTCGGTTTAAGCGATGCGTCAGATGTCGTCAAGCGCCGTTCGAAGCCAGATTTTAAATTCGTCGACAAAATTTGACAGCCGATAACCTGCATCCTGCAGACAGTCTTTCTGGCAAGTAAGGACAAACTCAAGATTGCGCGGGCAGGCATTCGCAACGGCTGAAATCGGCAGATATCCGGATCACCGAACCGTATTCAAAGACCGTTGGCGGGGCCAACCCGATCAGCTGAGCCGGATAAGAAGTGGCCGCCGCCAGTGCGTCCTGCAACGGCACGCCGACTTGGTTGACCAGCACGCCAACGGCGGTCGTCAGGTCCAAGTCTGCGCCGGCCAGCGTTCCGTCCGCCAGTGTCAACCTGCCGTCAGTTCGCGTGATTTTGCGGCCTTCAAGGGTGAACTCGGTTTGATCCGTACCCGCCACAGCCATCGCATCGCTGACCAGAAAGATTTGACCCGGCGCAGTTTTCGCAGCCCAGGCAGCGCGCATCGCGGCGGGGTGCACATGGACACCGTCGGCAATCAGCCCCGCAGACAGCGTTCCGCTGGCCAGCGCCGCGCCAACGAGGCCGGGTTCACGATTGCCCAGCTGGCTCATCGCGTTGAACAGATGGGTTACGCCACGCGCACCGGCGGCAGCATACCGCTGGCAAGTCGCAAAATCCGCATCGCTGTGCCCGAGCGAAACAAGGATACCAGCGTCGCTCATGGCGCGGACCTGCAGCTCGGAAACGCCCTCAGGGGCGACAGTTACCTTGAGGCAGGGAAGCGCATTTGCGGCTTCTATCAGCGTGTTCAAATCCGCCGCTTCCATCGGCCTTATCAAATTACCGTCGTGCGCCCCTTTGCGCGCGACCGACAAATGCGGCCCTTCCAAATGCAGCCCTGCAACGCCCGGCACTTGTGCTCGCACTGCCTCGATCGTCGCATCTATCGCTGCGCGGGTTTTGGCGGGTTCGTCGGTGATCAGAGTGGGCAGCAGCGAAATCACACCCAATCGGCGATGGGCACCGGCAATTCTGCGGATCGTTTCGACCGACGGATCATCGTTGAACATAACGCCATCGCCGCCATTGACCTGCAGATCCACAAAACCGGGGCTGAGGATATCGCCGTTCAGATCTACAACGTCCTTTTCCTCGGTCACCTCAGCGTCGTGGAAAACTTCACCCACCCGCCCCTCGCGAAAAACAATTGCGTGGTCGTGTAACAACCGGCCGCCGTCGAAAATCGGCCCGTTTCGAAAGATCACCTTGCGTTCTGTCATACCGTCTCGGTCACTTTCTTAAGGTGCCGCGGCGCGTCCGGGTCGATCCCCCGCGCACTGGCGACGGCCTCTACCATACTGTAAAAAGACGTAATCGCCGTAATTGGGTCGGTGATCCAATGATCCGTTCGAACCACTGGCAAAGCCTGCGCGCGCGATACTTTGGCGGTCGTCGCAAAGACCGCTGCCCCTTTTTCGGCCAACGCATCAGCCGCATCGGCGGTCGCCTGTTCAGCAGCATCATTGGCCGCGAAGGAAATAACAGGAAATCCTTCTTCGACAATCGACACCGGGCCATGCAGCACTTCGGCCGCTGAATAGCTTTCGGCGTGAATTTGGCAGGTCTCTTTGATCTTCAATGCAGCTTCGTCAGAGATCGCATAAGAAGGCCCCCGGCCAAGCGTAAACAACGACCGCCCGGTGATTGTTTCAGCTGCAGCCGACCAATCGCAATGTGCCGCCCGCGCCAGATATTCGGGCAAGGATTGGATCGCCCCGGTCAATTCAGCATCCTCTTTGACCTCGGCCAGCAACCAAAGACCGGACACCAGCGAAGTCACAAATGTCTTAGTTGCTGCGACGCTCAACTCT
Source organism: Ruegeria sp. A3M17 (assembly GCF_003318255.1). Lineage (GTDB taxonomy): Bacteria > Pseudomonadota > Alphaproteobacteria > Rhodobacterales > Rhodobacteraceae > Ruegeria. The sequence goes on along the minus strand of NZ_QOCF01000014.1, from coordinate 406,944 downwards.
GGCCCCGCGTGCAATGGCAAAACCGCATCCGCCACGTCGGCCAGGCGCGAATCCGAGTTGTTGGTCACCGCAATTGTCAATGCACCAGAGTTTCGTAAAGACCTTGTCAGGCCAACGATATCCGGGCTTTGGCCGGATTGCGAGATGGACAGGCAGACAGAACCTTTTGCCCTGAGATCCACCCCGTATATCGAACTGACGGACGGCCCTACTGAGGCAACCGGTAACCCCAGAAGCAGTTCACTGGCGTATTTTAAATAGCTGCAGGCATGGTCGGATGATCCCCGGGCGACTGAGATCAAAAACCGCGGATCCGTATCCCTTACGCTTTGCGCAGCTGCTCGGATATTGTCGGCCCCCGTGCTCAACAGTCTGTCGACGGCATCAGGGATCTCCAGAATTTCCTGACGCATTTTCGAGTTCTTTTCGGACATTTGATCCCGGTCCTTCCGGTTATAGGCGCAATTCAGCGACAAAGTCATAAGCGTCGCCGCGATAGAGCGACCGCGTCATCTCTGCGACCCGCCCGTTTTTCAAAAATGAGATACGCTCGATGTTCAGCCCCGCCGCACCTTCGGGCACCTCCAGCAGTTCGGCCTCTCGCGCAGCAAGATTGAGGGCTGAGATCTTTTGCACGGCGCGCACCGGGCGGCGCCCCAGACCATCAAGCACTTCGTACAGAGACGTGGTGACTTCGATTGGGTTCGGCAGAATATCCAGCGGCAGCGCAGCACGTTCCAGCGCCAGCGGACGCCCGTCCGCCTCGCGCAGGCGGTAAATGCGGGATATCTGCTCACCCTCTGACAGATTCAGCGCAGTGACCTCTTCCGGGGTTGGCGCAAATACTCCGCGCTCCAACCACTTTGAAGTCGTCTCCATCCCCCGGCTCGACATATCTTCGGTGAACGAGGTCAGGTGTTTCAGCGATTGCTCGACCCTTTGAACACGTTCCCGAATGAAGGACCCTGATCCCTGCCGCTGTTCGATCACACCTTCCTGCACCAGCTCTTGAATCGCCTTGCGCACAGTTACGCGGGATAATTCCGTGATTTCCACCAGTTCCCGTTCGGATGGCAGCGATGAGTTCGGTGCAAGGACGCCCGTGTCGATCCCCTCTTGCAACCTGCGCCGCAACTGTACGTAGCGGGGGCCATTTTCCGGGGCCAGCCAAAGATCAGAGCGCAGGAATTCAGCAATGCTCATGCGGGACCTCCTTCGCCAGAGCCAGCGCCCCGGTTAATGGCTCGCCCGATGGAGGGCGTACTTCAGATTGCATGTCTGCGGGCAGATAGTCCGCATAGTATGGGGAGATACCGCCGGTCAGGCAGATCGCCACTTCTGGATGCCATCCGAGACGTGCCGCCATTTCGGCGATGTAAGTAGCACCGGCCTGCATAATTTTTCTGGCGACGTCGTCTCCGGAAACTGCTGCAGCGGTCACCATCGGGGCCAACGCGCCGAACTCTGTCGGCGTCGCCCGTCCGGCAAACTCAACTATCCCGGCAGCACCGCCCAGTTCGTTCAGCAACTGCTGCGTCAGATCGCTAGAGGCCTGAACGCCATCCACGGAACTCAATGCTTCTGCCAATGCAAAACGACCTACCCATTGGGCAGACGCTTCATCCCCCAATACTGGCCCCCAGCCCCCGGCAAATCGCATCCCCCGATCTTTCTGAGAAGCAATAAACGACCCCGTACCACAATGCGCGATCAGCCCATCCTGAGACCCAAGCGCACCGCGAAGCGCGGCGGGTCGGTCATCTGAAACGCGCACCCGCGTCAGGCCCAGCGCGTTCTGCACGCGACCTGCAATACGGTCATCCGTGACACCAGCCAATCCGACAAAAGCCGGCAACAGGGTCAGGTCCGGAACACCTACAGCAAGCATTTGCGCAATCTGGGTGATCCCCGATTTCATCTGTAGGACGGACGCATCGAAGTCTGTCGAGACATTGGCAGCCCCAGTTTCAACGGAATGGACGATACCAGCGACTTCACATGCAACCCGGCATCGGGTTCCGCCACCATCTATGGCCAGTACAGCATTGCTCAGAGACTCAGTCATGACAATACCATTATAATACCTATTTGAATTTAGGAAGGCCAAAATAGGCCGATTTCTGTATCTTTTCCCCGCCTTGATACGGAATATGTTGATTTCCGCTGGAAAAATAAAATTATGGACAAGTGGTATTGAATAGGTATTGTATTGGGAACCGCAAAGGGGGATTCTTTTGACGCTGCCGCCAACCGAACAACTGCATCCAGACGCCAACAAGCTGGACCCACAAGACCCTGTCGCCTCTGCTCGGGCGCTGGTTGAGGGGCAGATTGCAGCCGCGACCTCGGCGCGTGGCGCATTGGACGCGATCGCGCGGGGCGGCAACGCCATGGCGCAGACCATCCGCGCGGGCGGCGTGCTGCACTATGTGGCCGCAGGCTCATCCGGGTTGATGGCCGCTGCCGACGCGCAAGAGCTGGGCGGCACCTTCTCAATCCCTGCGAACCAACTCCGCATACATATGGCAGGCGGCCTGCCTACCGGTGTCGAAATGCCCGGAGGCGCAGAAGACGAAGCCGACGGACTAGTGGACGCGCTTTCGAAATTACAACCGACGGAAACGATCATCGCAGTGTCCGCAAGTGGATCGACACCATACACCCTGACCGCCAGCAATATCGCACAGTCATTTGGCGCAACCGTTATCGGAATTGCCAATAACGCAGGCAGCCCTTTGCTGGAAAGCGCAGATATCCCAATTCTTTTGGCGACGCCGCCGGAATTGGTCTCGGGTTCGACGCGTATGGGTGCCGGAACAGCTCAGAAAATCGCCCTGAACATGCTGTCGTCTCTCATGGCACTGCAACTTGGCCATGTTCACGGCGGCATGATGGTCAACCTGCGCGCCGACAACGACAAGTTGCGCGCGCGGGCGACGGGGATCGTCGCGCGGATCGCCAATGTTGGCACGGAAAAAGCAAAACTCGCGCTGGACGCCGCAAACGGGGACGTGAAGCCGGCGGTGTTGATCGCGGCGCGCGGCATGTCACCCAAGGATGCCTCGACCGTTCTGGATGCAAGCGACGGAGTTCTGCAATCCGCGCTGGAACAAGATAAATGACTGCTAACCAACTGGGAGAACACGAATGAAACGCAATAGCCTGAAACTGGCCTTACTGGGCACGACCCTGATGGCTTCAAGCGCCTATGCCGAGGACGTCACGCTGATCATCGAAAGCTGGCGCAATGACGACCTGACGCTTTGGCAGGAACAGATCATCCCGGCGTTCGAAGCCAAGCATCCGGGGATCAAACTGCAATTCACCCCGTCAGCTCCGGCGGAATACAACGCTGTGCTGAACTCGAAACTGGATGCGGGTTCGGCCGGTGATCTTATCACGTGCCGCCCGTTCGACGCCTCACTCGCACTTTTTGAGGCGGGGCACCTGAGCGATCTGTCCTCGGTCGAAGCGATGAGCAACTTCTCGGACGTGGCCAAGTCGGCATGGCAGACGGATGACGGCTCGGCCAGCTTCTGTGTTCCCATGGCGTCGGTGATCCACGGCTTTATCTACAACAAGGATGCGTTTGCCGAGCTGGGCATCGAAGTCCCAACGACTGAAGAAGAGTTCTTTGCCGCACTCGACAAGATCAAGGAAGACGGCACCTACATTCCGATGGCGATGGGCACCAATGACCAGTGGGAAGCCGCCACAATGGGCTACAACAACATCGGCCCGAACTACTGGAAAGGTGAAGAAGGTCGTCAGGCCCTTATCGCGGGCGAGCAGAAACTGACGGATGAAGCCTGGACCGCCCCTTACGCCACTCTGGCGCGCTGGGGTCAGTATCTAGGCGACGGATATGAGGCACAGACCTATCCCGACAGCCAGAACATCTTCACTCTAGGCCGGGCCGCTATCTACCCTGCCGGATCGTGGGAAATCGCTGGCTTCAACACACAGGCCGACTTTGAGATGGGCGCATTCAAGCCGCCGGTCCAAAACGCGGGCGACACCTGCTATATCTCTGACCACACAGATATCGGCATCGGCATGAACGCTGCCTCCGAGCACCCCGAGGCCGCTGAGACCTTCCTCGCGTGGGTCGCAAGCCCCGAGTTTGCCGAAATCTTTGGCAACGCCGTGCCGGGCTTCTTCCCGCTGTCCAACACTCCGGTCGAGCTGGCAGATCCGTTGGCCAAGGAGTTCGTCGGATGGCGCGATGAATGTGAATCGACTATCCGTTCGACATATCAGATCCTGTCGCGCGGCACGCCGAACCTAGAGAACGAGACCTGGGGCGCATCTGTTGCCGCCATCAAGGGCGCCAACAGCCCCGAAGAACTGGGCGCAGACCTGCAAAAAGGTCTGTCCACCTGGTACGCTCCGCACCAGTAAACCGTGATCTGACACATACCCGGGCGGTAGTGATCGCCCGGGTATCCCCGACACTCCTTTGAAAGCAATCCCATGAACCGCCCCCGCTTCCGCTGGCATATCCTTGTGTTTCTTGCACCGGCCGTTCTTGTTTACACGGCGGTGATGATCTTCCCGCTGTTCAACACGCTGCGTCTGGCGCTTTACACCGAGATTGACCAAAGCCGCGTTTTCGTTGGATTGCAGAACTTTCAAACCCTGTTCTTTGATCCGATCTGGTCCGAACAGTTCTGGAACGCCTTGGGCAATAACTTCTGGTTCTTCCTGATCCACATGCTGGTTCAGAACCCGATCGGGATCGCCTTGGCCGCCCTGCTCAGCCACCCGCGCCTGAGGTTTGCGGCCCTGTATCGGTCGGCGATCTTCATTCCCACGATCCTGAGCTTTGTGATTGTCGGGTTCGCTTGGAAGCTGATCCTCTCGCCGATCTGGGGTATTGCGCCGTCGATGCTGGACGCCGTCGGGCTCAAGTCGCTGTTCGCCCCGTGGCTGGGAAAAGAGGAATACGCGTTGACCACACTGGCGCTGGTCTCGGTCTGGCAGTTTGTTGGCATCCCGATGATGCTGATCTATGCCGCGCTGCTGACCATCCCCGAAGAAATTCTTGAGGCCGGAGAGATTGACGGGATCACTGGAACCGCGGCCTTCTGGAAGATCAAACTGCCGCTGATCCTGCCGTCGATCGGGATCATCTCGATCTTGACCTTCGTGGGTAATTTCAACGCATTCGATCTGATCTACGCGTCACAAGGCGCGCTGGCGGGACCGGACTTCTCGACCGACATTCTTGGGACCTTCATGTACCGCACATTCTTTGGCTTCCAGTTGCAACTGGGTGACCCGCATATGGGTTCGGCTATCGCCGGGGCGATGTTCGCCATTATCCTTGTGGGTGTCTGTATCTACCTGTTCGGCATCCAGACCCGGATGCGCCGGTATCAATTGTGAGGGCCACGCGATGAACAAAGCACGTCATAACCCCCTCAACATGGTCGCGATGCATGGCGCGCTGATCCTGTACACGCTGATCGCGCTGTTTCCGGTCTTTGTGATCCTGATCAACAGCTTCAAATCCCGCCGCGCAATCTTTCGCGAACCATTGGCGCTGCCCAATGCGGACAGCTTCTCGATGATCGGCTATGAGACGGTGATGAAGCAGGGGGACTTCTTCCTGTATTTTCAGAACTCGATGATTGTCACCGTGGCATCGCTGTCCTTCATCCTGTTGTTCGGCGCGATGGCCGCCTATGCGTTGTCGGAATACCAGTTCAAGGGCAACCTGATCATGGGGCTGTATCTCGCGCTGGGGATCATGATCCCCATCCGCATCGGCACCGTGGCAATCCTTGAGATGATGGTGGCGACCGGGCTGGTAAACTCGCTCTGGGCGCTGATCCTTGTATACACGGCCCAGGGATTGCCATTGGCTGTATTCATCCTGTCCGAATTCATGCGACAAGTCAGCGACGACCTGAAGAATGCCGGGCGCATCGACGGTTTGTCCGAATACACGATATTCTTCCGCCTTGTTCTGCCTCTGGTCCGGCCCGCGATGGCGACCGTGGCCGTGTTCAACATGATCCCGATCTGGAACGACCTTTGGTTCCCGTTGATCCTGGCCCCAGCCGAAGAAACCAAGACCCTGACGCTGGGAAGCCAAGTGTTCATCGGCCAGTTCGTGACCGATTGGAACGCAGTTCTGTCAGCCCTGTCGATGGCGATCCTGCCGGTGCTTGTCCTGTATGTCATCTTCTCGCGCCAACTGATCCGCGGCATTACATCCGGAGCGGTCAAATGACCCGCGTTCTGATTGCAGGCCTTGGTAATATGGGCTTGAGCCATGCGCTGGCGCACCATCACCACCCCGACGCGCAGATCGTTGGTTTGGTGAACCGGTCTGGCCGTGTGGATCATCCAGACCTTGCAGGTTATCCGGCATATTCGGACTTCGCAGCAGCGCTGGCCGAAACCAAACCCGATCTGGTCGTGGTCGCCACCTACTCTGATAGCCACGCGGAATTTGCATGTGCGGCCATGGAGGCTGGCGCGCATGTGTTCGTCGAAAAACCGCTGGCCACCAATGTCGCCGATGCGCGACGTGTGGTGGCAACGGCCGCGCGGCTAAACCGTAAGCTGGTAGTCGGGTATATCCTGCGCCATCACCCCTCGTGGATGCGGCTGATTGATGAGGCGCGCAATCTTGGCGGGCCCTACGTGTTCCGGTTGAACTTGAACCAGCAGTCTACGGGCGCCGAGTGGGAAACGCACAAGGCGTTAATGCAGACCACCTCGCCCATTGTCGATTGCGGCGTGCACTATGTCGACGTGATGTGTCAGATCACTGACGCCCAGCCTGCCCGGGTGCATGGTATGGGCCTGCGCCTGTCGGATGAGATCGCCGAAGACATGTACAATTACGGCCAGTTTCAGGTGGTCTTCGACGACGGTTCGGTCGGCTGGTATGAGGCCGGATGGGGGCCGATGATGTCTGAAACCGCGTTCTTTGTGAAAGATATCGTTTCGCCCAACGGGTCCGTTTCGATTACCGATGGAAGTAAGGGCGCGTCCGCTGACATTGATGGCCATACCAAAGTCGGTGGCCTGCTCATCCATACGCCGCAAGGCGATCACACGATCGAGATGCCCGACGAACCCGGTCATCAAGACCTTTGCGATGCTGAGCAGGCTTATATGCTGCGCGCCATCGCCGAAGATATCGACCTGACCCGTCATATGAATGACGCCGTCCAATCGCTCGCCATTTGTCTGGCTGCGGATCAAAGCATCCGAACCGGCCAGCCCGTTTCCCTTGAGGAGCCCGCATCATGACCGCCCTGACGCTGAACAATGTGAACAAGTCCTTTGGCAACGTGCATGTCCTGAAAGACATCACGCTGGAAGTCGAAGAAGGCGAATTCGTCGTCTTTGTCGGCCCGTCGGGCTGCGGCAAGTCCACCCTGCTGCGGGTGATTGCGGGGCTCGAGGATGCATCCTCCGGTGAGATCAACATTGGCGGGCAGCAGGTCAATCTGGTGCCGCCATCCAAGCGCGGGATCGCGATGGTGTTCCAAAGCTATGCGCTCTATCCCCACCTCAGCGTTCGGGGCAATATGACCCTTGCACTGAAGCAGGAAAAGCAGCCCAAATCGGAAATCGAAGGCCGCGTGGCCAAAGCCAGCCGGATGCTGAACCTTGAACCCTATTTGGATCGTTACCCGTCCGAGCTGTCAGGTGGCCAGCGCCAGCGCGTCGCCATCGGGCGCGCCATTGTGCGTGATCCTAAACTGTTCCTGTTTGATGAGCCGCTGTCCAATCTGGACGCCGCCCTGCGGATGAACACACGGATCGAGATTGCCAATCTTCACCGGGCTCTGGATGCATCGATGATCTACGTCACCCACGATCAGACCGAAGCCATGACGCTGGCGGACAAGATAGTTGTTCTTCGCGATGGTCGGGTCGAACAGATCGGCAGCCCAATGGAGCTGTATAACAACCCCGCCAATCAGTTCGTCGCCGGGTTCCTGGGCTCACCATCCATGAACTTCCTGCCCGAATCTCTGCTGCAAGACAGTGGCCAGAATACGATTGGAATCCGCCCCGAGGACCTGTTCCTGTCGGATGACGGCCCGCTTGCCGCGCGTGTCAGCCATGTGGAAAAACTGGGCGGGGACACCAATGTGATAGCCAAAGTTCAGGACCACGACGTCACAGCCCGTTTGTTTGGCCAACATGCCATCGCAGAAGGTCAAGAATTGCGATTCGGATATGCATCCGAGAGGGCCTATCGCTTTAACGAAGCAGGGCAGCGGCTGGCTTAAACCGGCATACCGCTGGGATCACCCAGCCTGATCGTCGCAGCTACATTTTACCAAGATAACAAGCGCGGCTGGCAGATAGCTTTGGTTTGCTTTCGCCAGCCGATTGGCTTTTTCTTCGGGGCTAAGTGAAGTCACTAATAATGTTGTTAAGAACATGTCACAAAGTCACCCTACATGCCTTTCATCGACTACTCTAAGACAGCCAGGAGCCATTCATGAAAGACGTTGATACCACCACCCTGTCCGCCGACGATTGGGATGAGCTGCATTTCCCCCGCCCCGAGGAAAACGATTTTGATCGCGTCGTCGAAAACGCCATCTCGCGCCGTGGCTTTCTGGCTAGTGTAGTGGCCTTTGGCTCGGGTGCCGCCGCGATGGGTGCAGGCCTGATGGGTTCAACTGCCGCACACGCTGTCACAGCCTCGCGCTTTGCCTTCACGCCGATCGCTGCCCAGACCGACGGCACCGTTCACGTGCCGGAAGGCTATGAGTGGAAGGTTATGACCCGCTGGGGCGACCCGCTGTTTTCCGATGCCGACGGCTACGACATCACCGATGGTGGCCCAGTTGAAAAATCGGACCGCATCTTCGGCGAAAACACCGACGGGATGGAGACATTCTCGTTCCAGGGTCATGAGCTGATCGCGATCAACCACGAATATCCGAACCGCAAGATCAACATGCCCGCCGCGCAGGAAGGTGTTCCGGCCAGCGCCGAGGACGTTTTGAAACTTCAGAACATTCAGGGCGTGACCGTGATGGATATCACCGAAAGCCCAGATGGCTGGTCGGTTGTCAAAGACAGCCCCTTCAACCGCCGTATCCACCACAATACGCCAATGAAGATCGTAGGCCCCGCCGCTGGTCACGACCTGATGAAGACCCAAGCCGACCCGACCGGCACAACGTCGCTGGGCACCATGAACAACTGCGGAGCCGGGAAAACGCCGTGGGGCACCTACCTGACCTGCGAAGAGAACTTTAACGGCTACTTCGGCTCCAGCGACGAAAACGCCAGCTACGACCAGAAGGTTGCAGATGGGTTCAAACGCTATGGCGTCAAGGCCGAAAGCTGGAACGGGTATGAGCTGTTCGATCCACGTTTCGACACGTCAAAAAACCCGAATGAGCCGCACCGTGCGGGCTGGATCGTCGAAATCGACCCGACTAAGCCCGACAGCACGCCGGTCAAGCACACCGGACTGGGTCGTTTCAAGCACGAGAACGCCGAGGTCACTCTGGCCGCAGATGGCCGCGTGGTTGTTTACATGGGCGACGACGAGCGGGGCGAGTACCTGTATAAGTTTGTGTCGAACGGCACCTACCAACCGGGAGGTGAAACCGAGGGCCTGCTGAACGACGGCACGCTGTACGTGGCCAAGTTCAACGAGGACATGAAAGGCGAATGGCTGGCTCTGACGCCGGAAACCACAGGCATGGATGCGGCTGAGATCACGATCTTCACCCGCATGGCCGCCTCAAAAGCTGGCGGCACCACGATGGACCGCCCTGAATGGGTGGCTTCCAGCCCCGTAGCGGTTGAGGCCTATTGCTGCCTGACCAACAACAAGAACCGTGGTGTTAAACCAAACGCGGGGGGTGATGACACTTCGGTCAACGCCCCCAACCCGCGCGAGGCCAACAAATACGGTCAGATCGTGCGCTGGCGCCCCGCAAATGACGACCACGCCGCCGAAGGGTTCGATTGGGATCTGTATGTGATGGCGGGCAATCCGACGGTACATTCGGATGATCGCGCCGGTTCGGCCAATGTGAATGAGGGCAACCTGTTCAATTCGCCCGATGGCATGGTGATAGACTCGACCGGGTTGATCTGGATCCAGACGGACGGCAATGACGACAACGAAGGAGGCTTCGCAGGCAACGGCAACAACCAGATGCTGGTTGGGGATCCGATCACCGGCGAGATCGCGCGTTTCATGACCGGCCCGAACGGCTGTGAGGTCACCGGTCTGGCCTGGTCCGGCGATCTGCGCACCATGTTTGTCGGCATTCAGCACCCCGGCAGCAACTGGCCGGACGGCGGAACGCCAAGATCATCGGTTATCGCCATCAAGCGCACCGATAACGGACTGGTCGGCTAATCCCTTATCAATCACTTCGCCCCCGACCTTCCAGTTCGGGGGCGTTGTGTTTCAGATATCCTCACCCGGCACTGCAAGCGGTCCGCCCGGAGCCATGAGATGGCGTTCCGATAGCCAAGGGTTCAGTTCCAAAGCCTGGGACAACGCCTCACGCGCTTCATCAACGCGTTGAAGCCCTAACAAAGTCAGCGCACGGCCACTGATCGCGGCGACATGGTTGGGCGACAACTCGATTGCCTTGTCCAGATCGGGCAGGGCAGATTGAAAGTCCTGGCGAAGGTAGTGGGCAAAGGCCCGTTGGTTGTACCCTTCGGCGTAGGACGGGCAATACGCAACCAACTTGTCAAAATCTTCAATCGCGCCCAGCAAGTCCCACGCATTTCGACGTGTCATGCCACGATCCAGAACAGCCTGCGCGCTTTCGTCCGGGGCATCGGTCCAGAACTCCCATAACTGACCGGACAGTGCACGAGCGGACTGTTCGGTTTCAGCGCTCTGTATCTGTTCCAGAACCGCCGATACATCTGTGGAATGGTCTGGCGCGACAGGGCAGTCCTGCGCATTGGCCGAAAAAACGGTCGCAGCGTAGAAAATTGAGGCGTAAGCAAAGCGTTTCATGCGCCAATGGTGACGCGTGCAACGTGTTCGTCAACCCATCGCATCCAAGGCCCCAGACATCCCGGTCTCTTTCACAGCCTCCATCGCGACAAAGGTCGAAGTACTGGCGACATGCGGCAATGATGAGATCTTTTCAGCCAGAACCGCGCGGTATTCCGACATAGACCCGGTGCGAATTTTCAGAAGATAGTCAAAATTCGACGCAATCATATGGGCTTGTTCGATCTCGGGCACTTTACGAACGGCGATGTTAAACTCTGATAAGGCTTTCTCGCGCGTGTCGGTCAATCGGACTTCGACAAAGGCTACGTGGTCCAAACCAAGGCGAATGGGGTCCAGCAAAGCACGATATCCGGTAATGATGCCATCGGCCTCAAGTCTCTTCACACGTGCTTGAGTTGGCGATTTCGAAAGCCCGATACGCCGCGCGAGATCGGCGATGGGGATCCGACCGTCCTCGGCCAGAATCGCCAGAATTGATCTGTCAAACCGATCCAGCCCCGGAAAGTCTTTTTGCATCGCAAGAACCTCAAAAAACAGGCTGATCGCCCGACCAGAGACAAAACTAAGGCAATCGTCCCGAAAAATCGACACTATATTACTCAAAAGACCGGAGGATACATGTCACACAGCCTACGCACCCGAATTGATGGCAAAACCTATGCCAATCCGTCGGAAATTCTTTACGCGCTGATCGTGGATGCAGATCTGAGCGGAGCCGACCGCGCCGCGATCTGCGCGGCTGCGGCGCAATTGGTGCGTGACATCAGGTCCAGCACCTCACCGGGTATGATGGAAGTGTTCCTGGCCGAATATGGCCTGTCCACCGACGAAGGCATCGCGTTGATGTGTCTGGCCGAGGCGCTGCTGCGCGTACCAGACGCCGACACGATCGACGCGCTGATTGAAGACAAGATCGCCCCGTCGGATTGGGGCAAGCATCTGGGTCAGTCCTCATCGTCGCTGGTCAATGCGTCCACGTGGGCCCTGATGCTGACAGGCAAGGTGCTGGATGAAGACAAGACCTCTCCGGTCGGTGTTTTGCGCGGTGCGATCAAACGGCTGGGCGAACCCGTGATCCGCACGGCCGTCGGGCGCGCGATGAAGGAGATGGGACGCCAGTTTGTCCTGGGCGAGACCATCAAATCCGCCATGGATCGCGCCAGCGGGATGGAGGCAAAGGGTTACACCTATTCCTACGACATGCTGGGAGAGGCGGCGCGAACCGAGGCCGATGCCGCCGGCTATCACCTGTCCTACTCACGGGCGATTGCAGCAATCGCCGAAGCCTGCATTCACGACGATATCTGGGCCAATCCGGGGATTTCCGTCAAGCTGTCGGCGCTGCATCCACGCTATGAGCTGGCGCAAGAAGCAGAAGTCATGGAAGAACTGGTGCCCCGGATGCAGGCTTTGGCCCTTTTGGCCAAGGCGGCAGGCATGGGTCTGAATGTGGACGCCGAAGAAGCGGATCGTCTGTCCTTGTCTCTGCAGGTGATCGAGGCGGTGTTGGCCGAACCGGCCCTGGATGGCTGGGACGGCCTGGGTATCGTCGTTCAGGCGTATGGCCCGCGTGCCGGGATCGTGCTGGACACACTGTATGACATGGCCGGGCGTTATGACCGAAAGCTGATGGTTCGCTTGGTTAAAGGTGCCTACTGGGATACCGAGGTCAAACGAGCTCAGGTCGAAGGCATCGATGGCTTTCCCGTATTCACCCGCAAGGCGGCCACGGATATTTCTTACATCTCGAATGCGCGCAAACTGCTGGGTATGACCGATCGAATTTACCCGCAATTTGCCACCCACAACGCCCATACGGTCAGCGCAATCCTTCACATGGCCGATGGTCAACCGTTCGAGTTCCAGCGCCTGCACGGGATGGGAGAAACCCTGCACCAGCTTGTCAAAGATCAAAACAACACAAGGTGCCGGATCTATGCGCCGGTCGGGGCGCATCGCGATCTGCTGGCCTATCTGGTGCGGCGTCTGTTGGAGAACGGTGCAAACTCATCATTCGTCAACCAGATTGTAGACGAGAACGTTCCGCCGGAAGAGGTCGCCGCTGATCCGTTCCTGACCATTGTGGATCAAGTACGACCGCTGCCAACCGGGCCGGACCTGTTCCAACCCGAACGCGTCAATTCGAAGGGCTTCGACCTTCATCACACCCCGACATTGGACAAGATCGACGCCGCGCGGGATGCTTTCCGGGCGCACCACTGGTATGCGCAGCCGCTGCTGTCCGGCGATGCAAGCCCGGAACAGGACCAACCGGTCACCAATCCAGCCCAACCGCAGGATCGCCCCGGAGCAATCGCCCCCGCCAGCGCCGAGGATGTCGAGCTTGCCTTGAAATCCGCGACACCGTGGCAGGCATCACCAGCAGAACGGTCGCGTATCTTGAATACTGCTGCCGATCTATATGAGGCTCATTTTGGCGAGCTTTTCGCCTTGCTCGCGCGCGAGGCAGGTAAGTCCCTGCCCGATGCCGTTGCTGAACTGCGTGAGGCGGTCGATTTCCTGCGCTACTACGCTGCGAACATTCCAGATGCGCAACCAGCTGGTATTTTCACCTGCATCAGCCCGTGGAACTTCCCGCTCGCTATCTTCACAGGCCAGATTTCAGCAGCCTTGGCCACAGGCAACGCAGTTCTGGCCAAGCCCGCACCGCAAACGCCACTGATCGCACATCGGGCCGTTCAAATGCTGCACGAGGCCGGCGTTCCCCGCGATGTGCTGCAATTATTGCCCGGCGGCCCGTCCGTTGGTGCGGCGTTGACTTCTGACCCGCGCGTTTCCGGCGTGGCGTTTACCGGATCGACGGCGACTGCTTTGAAAATACGCGCAACCATGGCCGATAGCCTGCGCCCCGGTACGCCCCTTATCGCCGAGACAGGCGGGTTGAACGCGATGATCGTGGACAGCACTGCCCTGCCTGAACAGGCCGTTCAGTCCATCATCGAAAGTGCGTTTCAATCTGCCGGGCAGCGGTGTTCTGCCTTGCGGTGCCTCTATGTCCAGGAAGATATCGCCGACGATTTGCTGACAATGCTAACCGGTGCAATGGATGTCCTGCAAGTTGGTGATCCGTGGCTGATCTCAACCGATTGCGGACCGGTTATTGACGAGACGGCGCGCCGGGGCATCGCAGACCACGTCGCCAATGCCCGCGCGGATGGGCGCGTTTTAAAGGACACGCCTATACCGCCGGAAGGGACATTCATCGCCCCAACACTTATTGAGATACCCGGCATTTCCGCACTGAAGCGTGAGATCTTTGGCCCTGTCCTGCATGTCGTTCGCTTCAAGGCAACTGAGATTGATCAGGTGATCGCCGACATTAACGCAACCGGATACGGGCTGACATTCGGCTTGCACACGCGCATTGACGACCGGGTACAACACATCACCGAGGCGGTGCATGCGGGCAATATCTACGTTAACCGCAACCAGATTGGCGCCATCGTAGGATCTCAGCCATTCGGCGGTGAGGGGCTTTCGGGCACAGGCCCCAAGGCGGGTGGGCCGAACTACATGACCCGGTTCTGCGCCCCGGACCGGCAGCAGTCCGACAAACAGTGGGAACGCCCGATGAGCGAACTTCCCGGTGTTCAAGGTACGCCCGCGTCGGTGCAGACCCAATCCCTGCCCGGCCCGACAGGCGAATCCAACCGGTTGAGCGAATTCGCACGCCCGCCATTGCTGTGCATAGGACCCGGAACCGAGGCCGCGCGCGCGCAAGCCGACGCCGTTCAGGCGCTGGGGGGAACGGCCATTCAGGCGACCGGTTCGTTAGACTTGTATCGGTTGGAAAACGTGACCGGGATATCGGGCGTTCTTTGGTGGGGCGATGACGATACAGCGCGTGAGATGGAACGTCACCTCGCCCGCCGGGACGGTCCGATCCTGCCGCTGATCCCCGGCCTTCCGGACCGCGCACGCGTTCTGGCCGAGCGCCACCTGTGCGTTGATACAACAGCCGCGGGCGGCAATGCCGCATTGCTGGGGGGTGCGGCGTAAGCATGCCTTGACGCTGGGCCGGGAAAAGCCCAGCGTCGCCTCATGTTTCCAATCCGCGACCATAACCCTTCGGGGCGAACACCCTATGTCGTCTATCTGCTGATGGCGGCCAATATCTTGATATTCCTCAGCTATGTGGGCATCATGAACGATGCCCGGCTGATCAATCAGCTGTACTACGACTATGCGATCATCCCGGTGCGGATCACGGACGGTTTTGCGTTTGAGACGCTGGTGACCTCGATGTTCCTGCACGGCGGTTGGATGCATCTGGCCGGAAACATGCTGTTCCTGTGGATTTTCGGCGACAACCTAGAAGATGAAATGGGCCACCTGCCCTTTCTGCTATTCTATATTGCCGCCGGGATCGGAGCGGGTCTGATCCATGTCTTCACAGCGCCGGGCTCGGTCGTGCCGACCATTGGGGCATCCGGTGCGATTGCGGGTGTCATGGGTGGATACCTGCTGCTGTTCCCCAAGGCCCGCGTTGATATCCTGCTGATCCTCATCGTCTATTTCCGCATTTTCACAATACCCGCCTTTGTCATGCTGGGGGTCTGGTTGGCTATGCAATTCTTTGGCAGTCTGGCTAGCAACCCGGACGAAGGCGGGGTGGCCTATTGGGCGCATACAGGCGGCTTTTTCGTGGGGCTGATCTTGTGCATCCCAATCTGGCTGCGGCGCGGCGGCACTGATTTTTGGGGCCGCACCCACGGCCATCCGCCGCATCCGGAACACAAGTACAGGCTAACTCAGTCCCGTATTCCACGTGTACCACGCAGATAGCAGGACATCAGGGTTTCGGTATCTGACCGCCGCTTAGGTGGGTGATTTCCCGCGCTGCGGCCAGAACCAATTCACCCAGCGCATGCGCACGATCCCCTCCGAACCGAGCGGTCGGACCCGATACCGAGATCCCTGCACATGGCTCCCCCCGGTCATTGAAAATCGCCGAGCCGATACAGGACATGCCCTGATATCTTTCTTCTCGGTCATGCGACCAGCCGCGTGTGCGGGTCTTGGCAAGATCCTGTTGTAGTTCGTCGCCAGGTATCTGCGTGTTCGCGGTGAATTCCACCGGATCAATCGCCCCTAGCGTTTTGGCCAACCCCGTTTCGGTCATCGCGGCAAGGATCGCCTTGCCGGTGCCAGAGGCATACATCGGCGTTCGTGCCCCGGGCGGGAAAAAGGCGCGAATGGGGTTCGGAGTTTCGACCTGCCCGACAAAGACCACCTCGGACCCATCCGGCACCGCCAGGTTGGCGGTCTCACCGCTGTCCTGCATAAGACGTCTCAGGATTGGCCGCCCGACTTCAAGCACGCTGTTGCGGCGCAGGAACGAAGCGCCGGTTCGGTACGCCTCGATCCCGATCATCCATTCCTGACGTTCGTCGTCGAATGCAACAAAGCCGTGTTTCTGCAAGGTCACCAGAATGCGATGCGTCGTGGCCGTCGGCACATCGATCTCGCGTGCCAGATCGCTGAGCGCTGCACGTTCCAGACGGGCCACTGTGGTCAGAACGCCCAGCGCCCGATCCAGCGATTGCATAGTCCCGGCCGAGCTTTCCTTGAACAGAGACTTGGGCCTGCCGCGCGGTCTTTTCTGATTGTCCATCACCTTACTCCCTTGCTCAACGCCAGAATATTTCTGAACCGCCTATTTTTGAGGTTCAAAAATGAAAAACGAAAAACCGCATATATACAGCGCTTTAAGTATTTAATCGCGAAAATGAAAATATTTTTCAAGAAAATTGCACACCGAGAGGTTTTCCCGGACACTTACATTCAAAGCGGAGGAATTACAGATGTCCAACCAAAACCCGGTTTTCATACCCGGCCCAACCAACATTCCAGACCGGTTGCGTCTTGCCATGCAGGTCCAAACGCAGGATCACCGCGCGCCGGATTTTGTCGAAACCTTTGCACCTGTCCTTGAGGACACAAAAAAGGTGTTCGGTACCACGACCGGTCAGATCGTGACCTTCCCATCCAGTGGCACCGGCGGGTGGGAAGCAGCCGTTACCAACACACTTAACCCCGGCGACAAGGTTCTGGTTGCGCGCTATGGCGTGTTCAGCCATCGCTGGATCGACCTGTGCGAGCGTCATGGGCTGGACGTTCAGATCGTCGAATGCCCTTGGGGCACCGGCGCACCCGCTGATCAGTTTCAGGCCGCGTTGGCCGATGATACCGCGCATGAAATCCGCGCTGTTCTGGTGACCCACAACGAAACGGCCACCGGGGTGCGTTCGGACATCGCCGCGGTTCGCCAAGCGATGGATGCTGAAAACCATCCCGCGATGCTGTTTGTCGATTGCGTTAGTTCTCTGGCCTCGATGCCGTTCGACTTTGACGCTTGGGGCGTCGATATCGCTGTATCGGGGTCGCAAAAAGGGTTTATGCTGGCGACCGGCATGGCAATTCTGTGCGTCAGCCCAAAGGCACAGGACGCGATGAAGAGCGCCAAGCTGCCGCGTACCTTCTTTGACTTCGATGACATGATGGCGGCCAACGCATCGGGCGGGTTTCCCTATACTCCGCCGCTGCAACTGATCTACGGCATGCGCGAAAGCCTCAAGATGCTGTTCGAAGAAGGGCTTGAGAACGTTTATGCCCGGCATTTCCGACTGGCCGAAGGTGTGCGCCGCGCCGTTGACGCCTGGGGGCTGAAACTGGTCGCGCAATCGCCCGATCTGTATTCTGACACTGTCAGCGCGATCTACGTGCCCGACGGGTATGATAGCAACACACTCACTGACCACGCGTTCAACGCCTATGGCGTGTCCTTTGGTATTGGACTGGGTCAACTGAATGGTAAGGCGTTCCGCATCGGCCATCTGGGCAGTCTGACGGATGTGATGGTTCTGTCCGGCCTTAGCACAATCGAGATGGCGATGGCCGATCTGAACTATCCGATCACTTTGGGTAGCGGGGTCGCGGCGGCGCAGGATTACTATCGCACCGGCCCATCTGACCGCGCCCAGGCCGCAGCCTGAGGAGGATGGCAATGCTGGATCACATCCCCGCAGCCGATCTGACAATCGACGATATGCGCGCTGCGCATGAACGGATTAAACCCTTCATCCGGCGCACCCCGATCATGGTGTCGGACTACTTGAACGATCTGACCGGAGCGCAACTGTTCTTTAAATGCGAGAACTTTCAAGAGGCCGGTGCGTTCAAAGTACGCGGTGCGAGCAATGCGGTTTTCGGCCTGAGTGATGATATGGCGACCAAGGGTGTTTGCACACACTCCAGTGGCAACCACGCCTTGTCCCTGTCTTATGCCGCCGGACGGCGGGGTATTCCCTGTAACGTGGTGATGCCGCGCACTGCGCCGCAAGCCAAGAAGGACGCCGTGCGCCGTTATGGCGGGACGATCACGGAGTGCGAGCCGTCAACCTCATCCCGCGAGGCGACCTTTGCCGAAGTGCAGGCCAGAACAGGCGGAGAGTTCGTGCACCCATATAACGACCCGCGCGTCATTGCGGGTCAGGCCACCTGCTCGACCGAAATGTTGGAACAGACAGACGGAGTGGATGCGGTCATCGCCCCGATCGGAGGCGGAGGCATGGTCTCGGGCACGTGCCTGACGGTTTCGAACCTGGCCTCCGATACTGCGATCTATGCCGCCGAGCCAGAACAGGCGGACGACGCATATCGGTCCTTCAAAGCAGGCCACATCATCGCCGATGATGCGCCAAAAACGATAGCCGACGGACTACTGGTGCCGCTGAAAGAGAACACGTGGCACTTCGTGTCCCGAAACGTGACCGACATTTTCACCGCTTCTGATGCCGAAATCATCGAAGCGATGAAGCTGACGTGGAAATACCTGCGCGTCGTGATGGAGCCGTCATCGGCCGTGCCTCTGGCAACCATACTCAAGAACCCAGACGTATTCCGTGGCAAGCGCGTCGGCGTGATCATCACCGGCGGCAACGTAGATCTGGACAAACTGCCCTGGCTGAAAGGGTAAGGAGGAACGACATGAACAAACCTGTAAACATCAAAGAGCTGGAAGTCGGGTTCGACATCCCCGCCGCCATCGGCATGGATGAAAGCGAAATCCAGACCCCTTGCCTGATCCTGGACCTCGATGCGCTGGAGTGGAACATCAAGAAGATGGGCGATTATGCGAAGGCCCACGGTATGCGCCACCGCGTGCACGGCAAGATGCACAAGTCCGTCGACGTCGCCAAGCTACAAGAACAGCTCGGCGGTGCGGTTGGCGTCTGCTGTCAAAAGGTATCTGAGGCTGAGGTATTCGCGCGGGGCGGCATCAAGGATGTCCTCGTGTCGAACCAGGTCCGCGACCCGGCCAAGATCGACCGGTTGGCGCAGCTGCCAAAATTGGGCGCGCGCACTATTGTGTGCGTAGACGATATCGACAATGTCGCCGACCTGTCGAAAGCCGCTGTCGATCACGGCACAGAACTTGAAGTCTTTGTGGAAATAGACTGCGGCGCAGGCCGGTGCGGCGTGACCTCGACCCAAGCCGTTGTCGATATCGCGAAGGCAGTCAACGCAGCGCCCAACCTGAAATTTACCGGCATTCAGGCCTATCAGGGCGCAATGCAGCACCTCGACACCTATGAGGCGCGCAAAGAGAAGCTCGATACAGCCATCGCCATGGTCAAAGACGCGGTTGACGGTTTGAAGGCCGAAGGCATCGACTGCGAACTGGTTTCGGGTGGTGGCACAGGATCGTACTACTTCGAGAGCAATTCAGGCGTTTACAACGAGCTGCAGTGCGGATCCTACGCTTTCATGGATGCGGATTATGGGCGCATTCTGGACGAGAACGGCAAGCGGATCGATCAGGGTGAATGGGAAAACGCGCTGTTCATTCTGACCAGCGTGATGAGCCATGCCAAGACTGACAAGGCCATCTGCGACGCCGGCCTCAAGGCGCAATCGGTCGATAGCGGCCTGCCCTTCATCTTTGGGCGCGACGATGTGGAATACCTCAAATGTTCGGACGAGCACGGTGTCATTGGCGACCCCGACGGCGTTTTGAAGGTGAACGACAAGCTGCGGCTTGTGCCCGGCCACTGTGATCCCACCTGCAACGTCCACGATTGGTATGTCGGCGTACGCGGCGGCAAGGTTGAGGCTCTGTGGCCCGTGTCGGCCCGCGGAAAGGCTTATTGATGAGGGATGCTATGACCACTCAAGATAGCCTGCTGATAGTAGGCGAAGACCTGTGCGAACAGCTGGTGGGCCGCCAACAGGCCTTTGATGCGGTGCAATCCGTGTTTGGTGCGATGGCCAGCGGTGGAGCACGGAACTTTCCGGTTGTTCGCGAGGCGCTGGGTTATGCCGATGCACTGTATGGGTTCAAATCCGGGTTCGACCGGGATGGTCAGGTACTTGGGGTGAAGTCCGGCGGCTATTGGCCGGGCAATGCCGAACAGGGACTAACCAATCACCAATCCACGGTGTTTCTGTTCGATCCCGACACGGGGCGGCTTTCGGCATTGGTGGGTGGCAACTACCTAACGGCCGTGCGAACAGCGGCTTCATCAGCGGTTTCCATCGCACATCTTGCCCGAAAAGACGCCAAAGTGCTGGGCATGGTTGGCGCCGGACATCAATCGGCCTTCCAGCTACGCGCCGCCACGGAACAGCGGGACTTTGAAAAAGTTGTCGCCTGGAACCCGCATCCCGACATGCTTCCCCGTTTGGCGGCTGTCGCCGAAGAAATCGGACTGGAGTTTGAAGCCGTCAGTCAACAAGAGCTGGGTGCCCAATCGGATGTCATCATCACCATCACCTCGGCGTTCGAGCCGCTATTGATGAAAGACTGGATCAAACCCGGTACGCATCTGGCCTGTATGGGCACAGACACGAAAGGCAAGATGGAGGTCGATCCCGCGCTGGTCGCCTCGGCCACCGTTTTCACCGACGAGGTCGCCCAATCCGCGACGATTGGCGAGGCGCAGCACGCTATAGGAAACGGCACTTTGACCGAAACACAGATCACCCCAATTGGTGCGGTCATCAACGGCGATCATCCCGGGCGGAGCAACGAGGACGAGATCACCCTCTTCGACGGCACTGGCGTGGGGCTACAGGACCTCGCCGTGGCATCCGTCGCCGCGCGGTTGGCGGACGAAGCAGGTCTGGCGCAACGCGCTACCCTCTGAAAACAAAAAAGCGCGCCTCAATCGGGGCGCGCTTACGGAATTGCTATATGGCTGATTAGCCTCGGATCACCTTGGAAAACTGGTCGAAAATCGGCTCGTTCGAACAGATCACTTCACCGTCTTCCAAAACGTTGCCTTCAGGGTTTAGCGCCTGAACAAATCCGCCCGCTTCTTGGACGATGATAATCCCGGCGGCCACATCCCAGGAATTCAGGCGACGCTCCCAAAAGCCTTCGTAACGCCCCGCTGCCACATAAGCCATGTCCAGCGCGGCGGCACCCCAACGGCGCACACCGGCACAAGCAGGCATCAGACGCGCCAGATCCTGCAGGGTCGCAGGCAGGTCCGAACGGCCACCAAAAGGCAGGCCGGTCGAGAAAATCGACTCGATCATCCGATGACGGCCCGACACGCGGATACGCATGTCGTTCATCCAAGCGCCCTCGCCTTTCTCGGCAAAGAACATCTCATCCTTGGCGGCGTCATAGATTACGCCAGCCACGATCTTACCCTTGTGTTCCAACGCAATTGAGATCGCCCAGTGCGGCAGGCCGTGCAAGAAGTTCGTGGTGCCGTCCAGCGGGTCGACGATCCAGCGGCGGGTCGGGTCTTCGCCCTCGATCACGCCACCCTCTTCGGCCAGCCAGCCGTAGGTCGGACGCGCGCCCAGCAGTTCCTCTTTCAGGATCGCCTCGGCAGCAATGTCAGCTTTGGACACAAAGTCGCCTGCGCCTTTCATCGAAACCTGAAGGTTCTCGACTTCACGGAAATCCTTGACCAAAGAACGCCCCGCCTTACGCGCGGCTTTGATCATGATGTTGAGGTTTGCACTGCCAACCATTGTCCAAAGGCTCCTGTCCGGTCAAACCGCGCGTATACTGATGCAAAGCTCCCTTGCCAAGAGGAATGATGCGCATACCAGATCCGCGTTTTTTGCCTATTGCGCTTGCAGCTTGCGCGCTTCGGTTTCGGCCAGCTGAATCAGCTCTTGCACGAAAGGTTTTTTCAGATCCTCGCTGCGCACTGCCGCGTAAAGCCTGCGGGTGATGCCGTCCTTGGTCAGGGGGCGGGTGACGTAGTCGGAATTGTACTTCACTTCGCGCACAACCCAGTCAGGCAGCACCGAAACACCGCGGTTCGACGCGACAAGCAAAAGGATCACTGCAGTCAATTCAACCTGCCGGATCGCGGCCGGTTCGACCCGCGCGGGTATCAGCAACTGGCTGAACACATCTAGCCGGGTGCGCTCCACCGGATAGGTAATCAGTGTCTGACCACGGAAATCCTCGGCCTCGATGAAGTCCTTCTGAGCCAAAGGGTGGGATGATGCAGCGACAAAAACGGCGTCATAATCAAACAGTTCAATGAACTCGATGCCGGGCAGGTCTTCTGGGTCGGACGAAACGACCAGATCCACCTCTTCTTTTTGCAGTGCTGGCAGGGCGTCAAATGCCAAACCCGGGCGGATATCGACATCCACATCACCCCAGGATTTCCGGAAAGATTCAAGCACCGGGAACAGCCATTCGAAACAGGCGTGACATTCGATCGCGATATGCATCCGCCCCGTGCGCCCATCCCGAAGCGACGTGAATTCCTGTTGTGTGGCCTGCACTTGCGGCAATATCTGTTCGGCCAACCGTAGCAGCCGCAGCCCGGCCGCCGACAGTTTCATCGGCTTGGACCGGCGCAGGAACAATTCAACCCCCGCCTGTTCCTCTAACCCTTTGATCTGATGGCTCAGCGCGGATTGGGTGATGTTCAGTTGATCCGCCGCACGGGCAAGCCCACCGCATTCGTGGATCGCCTTGATCGTGCGCAGGTGGCGGAATTCAATGTGCATTACAGTGATACTCATGTTGTTCTTGAATAATATGAGTTTGTCTCACATTGCCCAAACTGGCACAAGGTCCTTGTACCAATCAAATGAGGCCGTGATGACCAAGCCAGAAATTTCATTCGAGTTCTTTCCGCCCAAGACGCTCGAAGCCTCGTTTCGTCTTTGGGACACGGTCCAGACTCTGGCCCCGTTAGAGCCGCGCTTTGTCTCAGTCACTTATGGTGCGGGTGGCACAACGCGGGAACTGACACGCGATGCGGTGGCGACCCTGCACAAATCGTCAGGCTTACCAGTTGCCGCGCATTTGACATGTGTTGATGCCTCGCGCCAGGAAACGCTGGAAATTGCGGATACCTTCGCGCGGGCAGGTGTTCAGGACATCGTGGCACTGCGCGGCGATCCGCCTGCTGGTCAGAACCGGTTCCAACCGCACCCCGACGGTTTTGCCAACTCGGTTGAACTGATCTCGGCCCTGGCTGAGACCGAGATGTTCAACATTCGCGTCGGTGCTTACCCTGACATTCACCCCGAGGCACAAAACGCCCGCACCGATATTGATTGGCTCAAAGCCAAACTGGATGCAGGCGCAGATGAGGCCCTGACCCAGTTCTTTTTTGAGGCCGAGACGTTTTTTCGGTTCCGGGACGCCTGCGAAAAAGCAGGCATCGACAAGCCTATTGTGCCCGGCATTCTGCCGATCGAGAACTGGAAGGGCGCACGCAATTTCGCCAAACGATGCGGCACGCGCATTCCCCAATGGGTCGAGCAGGCGTTTGAAAAGGCCGTGCGCGATGACCGTGAGGATTTGCTGGCCACTGCATTGTGTACCGAGTTGTGCTCGGACCTGATCGACGGGGGCGTGGACAAGCTGCATTTCTACACGTTGAACCGGCCGGAATTGACGCGTGACGTGTGCTTTGCCCTTGGCATCACGCCGAAGGCTGATCTGCAAAACGTAGCCTAACCGGGTCGGCCTAAAAGACAGTATTCCACTGCCAGGAAAGAAACTAAGAACAATTGCCGCGACGCGTTGCAATTGTTCCCGTAAGAACTTCAATTTTGCGTGAAATTTGACAAATTCACCGTCCTGCTCAAACTGAAGCAGTGACGTTTTTGTATTTTGTTATGAGTAAATTGGGTTATGGAAACTGTTGAGAAGATCAAAGCCCGCACAGAAGCACTGTATGCTTTGGGGTTGGATCAAAACGCCAGTTCGGACGACATCAGAAGCGCTTGGCGGGACATTGCGTTCCATGGTCATCCAGACCAGGCCGAGGGCGATAGTTCCGGATTTACCCGCGCTAAAGATGCATATGATTTTTTGCGCAAGGAAGGGCTGGCAGGAAAGGGTGTTGGGTCCGGAAAACCCCGACGTCCGAAACTGCGCCGTCGTATCCTTACACTGGAAACCGCCGACATCAACGCATGCCGCGCCCTGCTGAACACAGCGTTGCCGGACCGATCGGACGAGGTCGAAACGCCGGAGTCTGAGCTGATGTGCAAGTCGGACCATGTGCCCGATGCCGTCGGGTTCTTTGGACGCCATGTGACATTCTTTGTCTCAACGCCGGTCTATGAAGGTGCAAACCGCGTGGCATTGCCGACATCGGTTTTGGCAAGCTCACGCCAGACGGAAACCGAGGTGCTGAATTTCCAGTCCAACGACTCTGGCGGCGGCGAGGTTGTTGTGCCCGATGCCATTATCGCGCGTACGTTCCCCGGGGCCAAAAGCGTTCGAATCAGGTTTGATGCCAATCAGCAGATGCGGGACGAATTCTCGTTTGCGCATTGACAAAAAAGCCCGGCTGAAATGAGCCGGGCTTTGACTTGGTGAGTGGCCACTTATTTTGTAACCGGGCCGTCCGAGGTAAATTTCGGGATCACGCTGGAGGATGCGCCATCGGGTTCGATCCCCGGCCAGTTGCCTTCGGCGAGGTTGATATTGCCGGGCACATCTTCTTCCCAGAAACCGACGACGACATCGGTGATGTTCAGATAAAGCTTGTCATCGACGATGCGCCACAGATTCGGGTTCGCAGGGACTTTGCCGCCCTTCGACACACCATAAGCGCAATGTCCGTCATATTGCGGTGCGTAGAAGGCTGGGTTCTCCTGAAATTTGTCGCGGTTCTCTTCAGACGAGAATGCCCAAGTGGCACCATTGTATTCCGCGGTGATATCTGCACGACCGCGTACAGGTGCGGGCTGAGATTGACCAACCGCAACCTGATCCAGACCGCGGTAGGCGACGACATCGTAGCCGGATACGGCGAACCCGGTGCCGTCAATATACTGGTCACCAGCAAAAGCCGGAGCGGCAAGGGTCAGTGCCGCAGCTACAGTCAGGGCAAAACGTTTCATGGTGGTAAGTCCTTTTGTCCTCGGGGTTGTTGATCTGCCCGAACTTGCGGGTCTTAACATACAATAGGCGATTCAGATCCGTTGCGAAGTCCCCCTCGCGTCGCTGTGACGTTGAATGAGAATTCGTGAGATGTCGGGTAAGGATTGTTACAAAAACGCTGCGCTCTGGGGGGTTGGACTCGGTGCTTTGCAACATTAGCTGTTGTGATGGACGGACAATTCACCTGCACTTTGCAAAGAAAGGCAAGAAATGAGCGAGCAACCGACCTATACGCCCCCAAAGGTCTGGACATGGGACAGCCAGAATGGCGGTCAATTTGCCAACATCAATCGCCCAATCGCTGGCGCCACCCACGACAAGGATCTGCCGATTGGACGGCACCCGCTGCAGCTCTATTCGCTGGCCACGCCGAACGGCGTGAAAGTGACCGTGATGCTGGAGGAACTGCTGGCGCTGGGTCACGAAGGTGCCGAATACAACGCATGGCTGGTCAATATCGGCGACGGCGATCAGTTCAGCTCGGGCTTTGTCGGGGCCAACCCAAACTCGAAAATCCCCGCTCTTTGGGATCGCTCGGGCGACAAGCCGACACGCGTGTTCGAAAGCGCTTCGATCCTGTTTCATCTGGCCGAAAAGTTTGGCGCGTTTTTGCCCGCGTCCGGACCGGAGCGTGCGGAAGTCATGAACTGGGTCTTCTGGCAGATGGGCAGCGCGCCCTATCTGGGCGGTGGATTTGGCCATTTCTACGCCTATGCGCCGGAAAAGTTCGAATACCCAATTGACCGCTTTACGATGGAGACCAAGCGCCAGCTGGACGTTTTGGATCGTGAACTGGCCGACAAGACGTATATCGCGGGCGAGGACTACACCATCGCGGACATGGCGATTTGGCCCTGGTATGGCCAGCTGGTTCTGGGCCGCCTTTACAGCGCCGCGGAATTCCTGGACGTGGAATCCTACAAGAACGTCATGCGGTGGGCCAAGGCCATCGACGCACGCCCTGCCGTTCAGCGGGGCCGCATGGTCAACCGCCCGTTCGGTGAGCCTCATACCCAGCTGCACGAACGCCACGAGGCCAGCGATTTCGAAACCCGCACACAGGACAAACTGGAAGCAGCTGCGGAATAATCACAAAAGCCCCGCAGATCATTCGTTTGGGGGGCTTTTTCCTACTTCAGAATTGGCGGTTTATCCGGGTTGCTACCGGGTATCGTCTGCGTGACAACGCGCGCCTCTGGCTGTGGCAGGTCGAACCGCAAACCGACCCGCGCCAATGAGGCAGCAGCCTGATCGTGTGCACCGAAGAACCCGACATCCATTGCCCCCGCTTCAATCCCGGAAAACGTCAACGCCTCGGACGCGGCCTTGGCCAGTGCCGGCTTAGCCCCTTCGACCGCACCAATGAACCCAAGCAGGTGACCGGAACCGCCGCCATCGGACTTCGTTCCGACCAGATATGCAGCTTCGGCCAGCCCAACTGCGGTAGCCAGTTTCGCGTCCAGCGCGGTCAACAATTCGTCGGGCAGACCCGCAGGTGGCAAGAACTCTGCCAACCGTTGCTGAACCTCCTCTGGCCCATGCTGCAAGGTTTCCGCCAGCCATCCCAGCGCCTCGGACGGGATCAGCATAGAAGACGGCGCAACTTCGAGGTTGAGACCCAGCCCAATCCCCTGCCCCGCCAGCGTGGAGGACAACACCCGGCCCGACAACGCCACATAAGGAACAGGACGTTCGGCAAACCGCGCCAACCGGTCCTCTCGGTCAAAGGCCAGCACAAAGCGCCCATCGGCGACGTCGAACAACTCGGGTGAGATGTTTTCGCCCTTCGCCTCTTCTGTCAGCATCAGAAACAGCTCGCTGTCGGCAAGCCGTTCGAAGAACCGCAATCGCGCTGCATCATCGTTTGGGGCGGCAGTCATTGCGACGTAGGCAATGTCCAGGGCCGTGGTTTCAGTCATTCAGAACCTCTTGCACCCGTGCACGCAGAACCGGCAGAAGGTCGGTCTGAAACCACGGGTTTTTCTTCATCCATGCCGTATTCCGCCACGAGGGATGAGGCAAGGCAAAGACACGCGGCGCGAAGTCCCGCCAGTTGCGAACCGTTTCCGTCACCGAGCTGCGCACATGCAGGTGGTATTTATGAGCGTGCCCACCCACCAAAATAGTCAGGGGTATATCCCCCAGCGTTTGCATGACTTTGTTGTGCCAGGTTTTGCCGCACACAGGGGGCGGCGGCAAATCCGCCTTGCGCGCATCATAGCCTGGAAAACAAAAGGCCATTGGCACGATTGAAACCCGTGACCGGTCGTAGAACACGGCTTCATCCACCCCAAGCCAATCTCGCAAGCGATCTCCGGACGGATCGGTAAACGGCCGGCCCGATTCATGCACCCGTGCGCCAGGGGCCTGACCGGCAATCAAAATCGGCGTCCCGGGCCGAAACCAGACCACTGGGCGCGGCTGATGCGCGGTCTGTGTCGTGGCAAATCTTTCCGCGCAAATACGACAGGCTGAGATTTCTTTCTGTAGCGAATTCATCAGATGGCAAGGCTTCCTGCATCAAATTGGTTGACGGTCACCCTGAAAGATAGTCAACGCAGTCCGTGTGTCCAACTGATGGAAAAGTCACAATACCAACAGCACGCTTGCCGGTGCATTGATCATTGCCACCAAAACTCGACATAATATGGCCCATATAAAACGTAGGATAACAACCCGATTGTCGGCACATCCGGTACTATTAACAAGGTGCAAGCGGCAGGTCCTTAATGCTTGAGTTTGAAAATGTCAGTAAATCCTTCTGGACCGGGACACGCCGCAAGGTGATCCTGGACAGCGTCTCGTTCCGCGTGGAACTAGGCCGCTCGATTGGCATTCTTGCACCTAACGGAACCGGCAAGACCACGTTGATCAATATGATGGCGGGGCTGGAAAAGCCCGATGAAGGCGTGATTCGAAAGTCCTGCCGGGTGTCTTTTCCTATGGGCTTCACCGGAGGTGTCGCGGGCAATTTGTCCGCCCTGGAAAACGCGCGCTACGTCGCCAATATTTACGGGATGGACCCCGATTATGTCGAATCTTATTGCAAGTGGCTGTGTGGATTGGGAGAGTATTTCGACCAACCTCTGGCCACTTACTCCAGCGGTATGAAGGGGCGCTTTACGTTTGCGTTGATGTTGGCCCTGGATTTCGACATGTACCTGATTGACGAAGGGATGCCGGCGTCGACGGATGTCGAATTCAACAGGAAGGCCGGGGACATCCTTCGGGAAAAACTGCGGACGACGACGCTGGTGATCGTGTCACACAACCCCTCCGTGCTAGAAAAATTTGCGCAAGAGGCTGCCGTTTTGATGGATGGACAGCTTTACATGTTCGACACCTTGGAAGAGGCTAAGCAGCTATATGACTACCAAACCCAAGGCTAGCATCTACAACTGGCACCGCAAACGCCGCAACGCGGGAACAGAAGAAGACCGCGCTGACGCCATCTCGCGCATTCGCAAGGCGACGCAGCCACCCGCTGCGGCCAATGACTCGGAGTCCAATACCGAGATTGACGCAATCAAACGTGAGGGGCTGACCGGACGCCAATTGCGGATGGCACGCAGACTGGCGCAAAAGAACGGCCTAGACGCGACTTCGGACTATGATGCAGTGCGTTTGCTGCGCCAAAAGGGCATCGACCCGTTTCATCGTGCCAATTTGTTGGGGATGACGGATGAACCGACGCAGACCGAGGATCAGGCCAAGGACAAGGTCACGATTCATTTGCCGCAAACGGTCAGCGAAGGTGGAAGGACCCTACCCGGGCCCGAGATGACCCCCGCGCAGAGGCGCGAGTTTGAAATTGGCGAGATACAGAAAGATATCGCCCGCCGTCGCCGTCGCAAGCTGCTTGCATTGTTTGCCCGCCTGGCGGTTTTTGTCTTTCTGCCGACCTTTATTGTCGGTTTCTATTTCTACCGTGTGGCAACGCCCATGTATGCCAGTGACTCGGCCTTCTCAATCCTGCAGGCAGACGGGGGCGGCGCAGCTTTCGGTGGGCTTTTGGCGGGCACACAATTCGCCACCGCACAGGATTCTGTCGCCACCCAGGAATTTTTGGAGTCCAAGGACGCGCTGCTGAGGCTTGAGCGCGACATGGGCTATGCAGATATTTTCAAGCAAGACTGGATCGACCCCATTCAACGGCTTTCGCCGGACGCCACGCTGGAAGAGGCCTACAAGCTTTTCCGACGCATGATTACGATCGGATACGACCCGAGCGACGGCATCATCCGGATGGAAGTTGCGGCACCTGATCCCGAAATTTCAGTGGCCATTTCCGATCGTCTACTGTCCTACGCTGAAAAAAAATTGAACGGGCTTTCAGAACTCAAGCGCGAAGACCAGATGCGCGACGCGTTGGATGGTTTTGAAATGGCTCAGAAGGAGCGCAGGAATGCGCAGGAAGATCTGATCGAACTTCAGATTCAAGGCGCGCTGCTGGACCCGCAAAACGTCATCGCCAGCTTGCGTGGCCGCATCGACGCCCTGGAAACGCAGATTCAGGAAAAAGAGCTGCAGTTGGCCGCATTGCTGGACAACCGTCGTCCGAACCAAGCCAAGGTGGATGGTGCCCGCGCAGACATAGCGCGGCTTGAGGCTGTGTTGGAAGAACTCAGCGCGGAAATGCTGGATGTATCTGCAGGCGAAAACTCGCTTGCCCGGCTCAGTTTACGAATTCAGATGGCACAGGCCGATCTTGTTGCAAGGGACATGATGTTGCAGACAGCCATGCAGCAAATGGAAACCACACGGACAGAAGCAAATCGCAAAGTGCGCTATCTGACAGTGTCCGTGAGGCCGGTGCCAAGTCAGGAACCCACCTATCCGCGCAAGTTCGAAAATACGATTTTGGCTTTTCTGTTGTTTGCTGGTATCTACCTGTTGATCTCGCTTACCGCGTCGGTCCTTCGTGAACAGGTATCCTCGTAAGACACATGAAACATGTAAAAATCTCCGATCTCACGGTCGGCAATGATCTGCCTCTGACGATCATTGCTGGCCCCTGCCAGCTTGAAAGCGCGGATCATGCGCAGATGATCGCGGGCAAAATGAAAGAAGCCTGTGATGCCGCCGGTGCGCAGTACGTTTTTAAGGCCTCGTATGACAAGGCGAACCGCACCTCAATATCAGGTGTCCGTGGACCCGGAATTGCCAAAGGACTGGACATTCTGGATGGTGTAAAAAAACAAATTGGGGTGCCTGTCCTGACTGACGTACATACGCCAGAGCAATGCGCAGATGCGGCCAATGTTTGTGATGTTTTGCAGATTCCCGCGTTATTGTGCCGTCAAACCGACTTGGTGTTGGCTGCAGCCCAAACAGGCGCAGCGATCAATGTCAAAAAAGGGCAATTTCTGGCGCCATGGGATATGGCGAATATTGTCGCCAAGATCGAGAGTGTTGGTAACTCGAATATTCTGCTGACAGAACGTGGCACCTCGTTTGGGTACAACACCTTGGTGACAGATATGCGCTCGCTCCCGCAGATGGCGGCGACGGGCTATCCGGTTGTGATGGACGCAACCCACTCCGTTCAGCAGCCTGCAGGGCTTGGAGGTTCGACCGGCGGTCAGCGTGAATTTGCTCCGGTGATGGCGCGCGCAGCTGCCGCCATCGGCGTGGGTGCTGTGTTTATTGAAACACACGAAGACCCGGACAAGTCTCCGTCAGACGGACCCAACATGATCTATCTGGACCAAATGCCTCAATTGATTGACACTTTGATGCGCTTTGATGCATTGGCCAAAGCCAATCCTATACAGATTTGAGTAAGAGCAATAGCATGACCAAACCCATCCCAGAGGTGACCCCGAACACCTGGAGTTTTCTACGCGATCCGATGATCAAGCCGACCGGCTTTCGCGAATATGACGCACGCTGGAAATACCCCGAAGAGATCAATCTGCCCGGCATGACCGCGCTTGGCTTGGGTCTGGGCACACAGATGCGCAAACGTGGGATCGATCCGGTGATCGCGGTGGGAAATGACTATCGTGACTATTCGTTGGCGATCAAAAACGCGCTGATCCTGGGCCTGATGCAGGCCGGCATTCAGGTCAAGGACATTGGCCCCGCGCTTAGCCCGATGGCCTATTTTGCACAGTTCCATCTGGATGTGCCTGCCGTAGCCATGGTCACAGCCAGCCACAACCCGAACGGTTGGACCGGAGTGAAGATGGGCTTTGAACGCCCGCTGACTCACGGCCCCGATGAGATGTCGGAGTTACGTGACATTGTCCTGAACGGCGAAGGCGCCACCCACGACGGTGGGTCCTATGAATTCGTCGAGGGCGTGAAAGAGGCATACATTGACGATCTGGTCGGTGATTTCAAAATGTCCCGTCCCCTGAAAGTCGTATGCGCAACTGGAAACGGAACGGCTTCGGCCTTTGCGCCTGAGATTTTCGAGCGCATTGGCGTCGAAATGGTGCCCAGCCACACCCAATTGGACTATACTTTCCCCCACTATAACCCCAACCCCGAGGCTATGGAGATGTTGCACGACATGTCCGCCTCTGTGAAAGCCAGCGGTGCCGATCTGGCTCTGGGTTTTGACGGCGACGGCGATCGTTGCGGTGTTGTGGATGATGAGGGGGAAGAGATCTTCGCCGATAAGGTCGGCGTGATCATGGCCCGTGATCTGGCCAAATTGTATCCGAACTCGACCTTTGTGGCAGATGTGAAATCCACTGGTCTGTTTGCCAGCGACCCCGAACTGCAGGCCCTTGGTGTCAAAGCGGATTATTGGAAAACCGGCCACAGCCACATGAAGCGTCGGGTCAAAGAGATCAACGCGCTGGCCGGCTTTGAGAAGTCTGGTCACTACTTTCTGGCTGAACCGATCGGGCGCGGCTACGACTGCGGGATGCGGGTTGCCGTCGAAATCTGCAAGCTGATGGATCGCAATCCTGACCAAAGCATGTCGGACCTGCGCAAGGCGCTGCCCAAAACTTGGTCGACGCCGACCATGTCGCCCTATGCTGCCGATACCGAGAAGTATGACATTCTTCAGCGGTTAGTCGACAAGCTGGTCGCCAAGGCAGATGCCGGAGACACCTTTGCCGGTCGCGCGATCAAAGAGGTCGTCACTGTCAATGGCGCTCGTGTCATTCTGGACAATGGCAGTTGGGGTCTGGTTCGCGCATCCTCAAACACTCCGAACCTTGTCGTGGTCTGCGAAAGCAGCCAGAGCGAGGACGAAATGCGCGCAATCTTTGCCGATATCGACGCGGTCATTCGCACGGAACCTGGTGTGGGCGACTACGATCAGACCATCTAAGCGCTACTGCGTTTCGGGGCGCCTTCTGCCCCGAAACCTTTGCGTATTGGCGCTGATTAGTTACCGCCAAACAGCTTCAGCAGCCCCTTGTTAACTTCGTCTTCCAGTTTGTTCTTGATCGCGTCTTCGATCTGATCACTGTCCGTGATCGTCGTATTCAGCTCGTCCCCGACCTTGTCCAAGACTTTCTGCTTGGCCTCATCTTCAAGCTCTTTGGCCTTTCCTTCGGCGACAGCTTCGATGACTTTGGTCAGATCCGGCTTAATCGACGGGTTGCTCCATGGCCCGACGATTTTCACTGGCACTGCAGTGCCGTTGCCCGAATTCGCGCGCAGCGCAACAGGCGTGAAAAGATAGTCGATATCGCGGTTGCCGATTCCGACCCGACCGGAACCGTCGGCCCGAAAGTTATCCAGCGACATCAACAGGTCGTTGTTCCACAACACACCTTGATCCATGGTGAAGCTGGCGGACAGGCTGTTGAAAACGGTTGTGCCGCCCTCGCCCCCGCTGCGGCCCATCAGGCGGTCCAGATCAAACCCCGAGATCACGCCCTTGCCCACGTCCACACGCCCCTTGCCGCTAAGTGAACGCATGATCTGATCCTCGGTCTGCCCAATTCCCAGAAACTCAAACGACCCTGATCCGGTGCCGGACAACCGCTCGATCCCGCCAAGAGCGGACAGAGCTTGC
The DNA here is from genome assembly GCF_003318255.1 of Ruegeria sp. A3M17. Taxonomy (GTDB): domain Bacteria; phylum Pseudomonadota; class Alphaproteobacteria; order Rhodobacterales; family Rhodobacteraceae; genus Ruegeria. The sequence goes on along the minus strand of NZ_QOCF01000014.1, from coordinate 373,563 downwards.
TGTACGTCCATGCCATCCGCGGACAGATTACCGCCGACCGACAAACCGTTCCGGTTGTTGGCAACCACCTGCCCGTTCAGACGTCCTGAAAACAATGTGGCGGGGTTCATCTGCAGAACCGCCCTGGATCGATCAAGGTTAAGCGTCAGTTCGCTTGGTCCCAGCGTCAGCCCCGGTACGGCAATGGAATTGGCCTTGAGGCGGATTTTACCATTCGCCAAGGCCAGCGCAGACGCATCAATCGGGGTAGTCGACCACCCTTGGTCGGGCGATGGTGCCGACCGTCCGTCTGTGCCACCAGTCGCGCCGTTGAATTGAGTGAGATCTAGGTCATCGCCTTCCAGCCGCGCGGTAATCTGCGGCGGGTCCGAGATAACAATATCTGCCTCGCCAGTCAGGCGGTTGTTATCCAGCAATGCCACCAAGTTGCGCAGCGAAATCCGACCATCACTGGTATAGGTCATTTGCCCGGCCACATCGGCCTCGCGGCCCAGTCCCAATGGCACCCCAACACCGGCCTGTCCAAAAGCAGCCAGCATACGTTCCGTGTTCGTCGTTTTGGCCAGCAACCTGCCGTCCATTTCACCAGCCAGATTGACCCGCCCTACAAAACCGAACTCTCCCCCGGGCGCGGTCATGGTCAAATCCAACGGCGTTACCGCGCCGGATGCGTAAGCTGGCAGATCTTGAATCTTGAGGTCGACATCGACCGCACCCCCGGGCACCGCCATCTGAGCCTGTACCTGCAGAGGCGCTGAAACGTCCGGCCAACTAGCCGCCAGATCAACATTAGTAAAATCGAATTTAGTTGCGCCATTCTCGATATAGACCAAGCGCGCGTTCGTCAGCTTCAGATGATCCAGCGTCACCTCGCCCTGCTGCCCTTGCGGTGCCGCGCCACTTGCGGCGCCTGCCGAGGCAGTGCTTGAGGGTGCCGAAAGTTCCCAATTCCCACGCCCATCCGAAAGTTCCAACCGCAGAACCGGATAATCGGCGATCACCCGTTTGATGCGCAGGTCCCCGGAGATCAGCGCGGCAGCATCAACCCCCACGGCCAGACTTTCGGCGCTTAGCATTGGTTCAGGACCGGCCCATTGTGCATTCCCAAAAGTCACCGGACCGGTTTCCAGCCCCAGCACGGGCCAGAAAGACAGGTTCACATCACCCGTAAGTTTCAGGTCGCGCCCGGTTTGGGTGCGGACCTGCTCGGCCAATATGGTGGCCAGCTTGTCGCCGGGCATCAGCAGCAAGGCCCCAATGACCAAGCCAAAAACCGCCACCAACAGGAAAACTATGCGCAACAGCCACTTCATATTCTGCTCTCCGCCTTTTTCATGCGTTAAAAAAGATCATCCAAAGCCTGCGCCGCATTTGCAAGGGGAAGCGTTCCCCACTATATGCCGCGCAATGACAACGAACCCGCCCAACCTCCGCCCCGACCTGGCGCCCGCCGCCCGGATGCCCGAGACGCCACGTTCGAACCAGCCAACAATTGGCATGGTTTCCTTGGGCTGCCCCAAAGCCCTGGTCGACAGTGAGCGCATTCTGACGCGCCTGCGTGCCGAAGGATACGGCATCTCGCCCGACTATTCAGGCGCGGATGCCGTGATCGTGAATACCTGCGGGTTTCTTGACAGTGCCAAGGCCGAGTCGCTGGACGCAATTGGTGAGGCGCTGGTGGAGAATGGCAAAGTCATCGTGACCGGCTGTCTGGGTGCGGAACCGGATTACATCCGAGAACATCACCCGCGCATCATGGCTGTCACTGGCCCGCATCAATACGAACAGGTGCTGGATGCGGTGCATTCGGCCGTGCCGCCTGATCCTGACCCGTTTGTGGACCTGCTGCCCGCCGCAAGCGTGCAGTTGACCCCCCGCCATTACAGTTATCTCAAGATTTCCGAGGGCTGTAACCACAAATGCAAGTTCTGCATCATCCCCGACATGCGCGGCAAGCTGGCGAGCCGCCCAGCCCACGCGGTGCTGCGCGAAGCTGAAAAGCTGGTCGACAATGGCGTGCGTGAATTGCTGGTGATCTCGCAGGATACATCCGCCTATGGGTTGGATCGGAAGTATGACGTGAACCCGTGGAAGGACCGCGAGGTGCGCAGCCACATCACCGATCTGGCGCGTGAGCTGGGGCAGTTAGATGCCTGGGTTCGGCTCCATTACGTCTACCCCTACCCGCATGTGCGCGAGTTGATCCCCCATATGGCCGACGCCGGATGCAACATCCTGCCCTATCTGGATATTCCGTTCCAGCATGCCCATCCGGACGTTCTGAAACGCATGGCGCGCCCGGCAGCGGCAGCCAAAACTCTGGACGAGATCGCCGCATGGCGCGCAACCTGCCCCGACATAACCCTGCGGTCTACTTTTATCGTTGGTTATCCGGGTGAGACTGAGGCCGAGTTCCAGACCCTTCTGGATTGGATGGACGAGGCCCAGCTGGATCGTGTCGGCTGTTTTCAATACGAAAATGTCGATGGCGCGCGATCAAACGACCTGCCGGATCACGTACCGGCCGAGGTAAAGCAAGAGCGTTGGGACAGGTTCATGGAAAAAGCTCAGGCCATCTCCGAGGCTAAGCTGGCCGCCAAGGTGGGCCAGACCATGGACGTGATCGTGGACGAGGTTGATGACGAAGCCGCCACGTGCCGCACCAAGGCAGACGCACCCGAGATCGACGGGAATCTGTTCATCGATGAGGGTTTCGATGACCTGAAGCCTGGTGACATCGTGTCGGTCGAGATCGATGAGGCCGGCGAATACGATTTATGGGGCAAACGCACTTGACCCCAATGTGCCCGTTCACCCTCGATAGGCAGAGCGTGATTTAAGTTTATTGGCTTGAGACGGGATTTTCCCGGAACATAAATGGAAACCTCAACTCGCTAGAAGGAGGGTTTTCATGTCGTACCTTAGTGCAATCTCTTTTAATTGCATGGCCGCGATACTTGCGTCCCAACTTTTTGCCGTCCCGGCGACCGCAGGCAACATCACTGTTGGAACGGGCGGCCAAGTTGTTGTTGGGTCAAAATCGCAGCATGTTCATAACCGCAATAATATCCGCATTCACCGGCACTATTATTCTCCGAAAGTCTACACGCGCAAGGTCTACCAAGCAAAACCGGTTCCTAAGAACGCGCCCTACGTTCAGCAAAAGCTAAAAAACAAATCCTATCGCTACCTTTATGCACCACGGTACGGGTCAAAGCGTCAACACTATCACCGCAAGTCATTTGGACAGGGATATTGACGGCTAACGAGGCGATGATTGCCCATTATCCACGCATTCTGATCCGAGCCCGCGTCGGCATAAAGCGGACATAAAAAAACCGCCCAACAAGGGCGGTCGACTGTGTTGAGTAAGCGGGCGGCCAAAACAGGACCGCCCGCGGAATTCTTATTGAGCGACCGGGTTACAGATGGTCTGTCCCGCTTCGGTTGTGGCCAGGTCGGTTCCAGCCGGGCAGCTCGGTGTGCCGAACTTGTCGTATTCAGGCGTGATGTAAACCGGCGTCGGCTCTTCCTGCTGCGAGCATGCAGCCAGAACCAGGGCAATTGCGCTAACGGCAGCAAATTTAAGTTTCATGTCCGTCAATCCTCTAAAAATTTTCTCATATTGCCCTATTATCTGGGGCCAGTCTCAAAATACGACCTCGTTGATATTATTGCAACAAAATCAATCACAGTTTTGTGAGAGCGGCAAAACCATGCTGCTTGCCTAAAGAAACATAAGCGCTCTACACGCCCCGCACGAAGGCCCTATAGTTGTTTCACGACATTAGCCAAAAGCGGAGCAGCCACATGTCAGATCAGCCGAAACCTGCCCAAAAAGCCCCCTACCCGGTCGACGTGACCGAAGGGAAAACCTACTTCTGGTGTGCTTGTGGCAAGTCAGAACGCCAGCCCTTCTGTGATGGTTCACACAAGGGAACCCAGTATGAGCCGGTGAAGTTTACTGCCGAGACCAGCAAGAAGGTGTTCTTTTGCGGGTGCAAACAAACGGCCAATCCGCCCCTGTGCGACGGTTCGCATTCCAAGCTCTGACTAAGTCTTCAAAGCGTTCAGCGTTTCCCCATTCGCGCAGAACTCAGGGGCCGAATTGGCTTTGACCTGTTGTTTCGACAACCACTTTTCGCATTGATCGCTGCACCCAGAGGCACGACAGCGCGTCACGATTTCTGCATAACCATTGGTGGTCAACCTCCCCTCGGCCATCGCTTCGGCCAACGAAACATCCATACATCTGGCCACCGACCGGGTTAGCCAAAAGTGTTTCTCCACGTCGCCCAGAATATCTCGGGTCATTGGCAGATCTGCCTTTTTTTTGCTCGAATCGCCGTCAAACGCGGCGATGGCGGGGCATTATTTTTTCCTAGCCGTCGTGTTTGCTTTCCGACAGCGAAGTGAGACGGTCAAACAGGGCCGTGTTCCTGCAGTATTCCGGCGTTTTCTGGTCTTGGGCAGATTGTGCTAGAAATTGCGCGCAATGATCTGGGTTCGAACAATCTCTGCAACGCAGGACCGCATCAGAGATCTGGTCAATCGAGACGTCGCCGCCTATGGCCGAATCTTCCAGATCTACCCCGACGTGGGTTGCCATCTGGTCTACCAGTTCCGCATGTCGTTTCAGAGTATTTTTGCCAAGCATTGCGCTGTCTCCCTGTCGCACAGTTCTGACAGGATAGCGCAGCGGCCCGAACAGGCATTTGACTCAGGTCAAGACCCGGCGCCGATATGGTCTAGATAGGCGCGGGTGGCGTCCTGCACCCTGCGAAAGCGGTCACCGCCCAGTTTTTTGCCCCCGTACCAGCGGGTGACAATGATGACGTGGCCCTCCAGTCCAGCCCTTTCGAGCATGCGCAGGATGACCATTCCGGCACCGCTTTCTCCGTCGTCGGCCTTGAGAGCCCCTGTCGGCAAGATCGCCGCCCAGGTATTATGCGTCGCCTTGGCATAGGCTTTGTCGGACTTGAGGTCTTGCAGCACGGCATCCACGTCTTCGCGCGTTTGCACCGCAGACCCAGACACCGCGTATTTTGATCCGCGATCCGTCAGGATTACGCCCAGCCGTATCGTGGAGCTCATTGCGTCAGTCCAAGCTGTCGCGCGGTGTTCCTGACCATCTTAACGCGTTGTGCATTGGGGGGGTGTGTGCCTAGGAACTGATCGCCCGGGTCGGGAATGCGTTCAAAGTATTTTGCGCCGATCAACGGGTTATAGCCTGCGTTAAAAGTAATGATTGTACCCAACTGGTCGGCCTCCAGTTCGAAGTCTTTGATATAGACCTGCGCCCCGACCTCTGCCCCCAATTTCTGTGCCTCTTCAATACCCTCACCGTCCGCGCCACCCAACCGTGCCAGTTCACCGAAGATGGCAGCGCTGTCCTGTGCGTTCTTGGACTGTCTCGGAATGTGCCGCAGGATGTGATGCGCTGCTTCGTGCCCCATCACAAAAGCCAGCTCATCTGCGTTGTCCGCGGACTCGATCAACGCTCGGGTAAAAATGATGACCGGCTGTTTCTTGTTGTCCAGCGTTTGAAAGGCATTGGCCTGAGCATTCGGGTTCAGATCAACCAAAGTCGTAAATTCGCAATTTGTCACGTTTGACCGCCGCAGACATTCCTTGCGCGCCTGTTCCCCAACCTGCCTACTGACCTGCTGGAACATTTCGGCTTCGGCCTTAAACTCCTGGACCTCCTGCGCCCATTCGGCAGCGGTTTGAACACGAAATGAATTGGCGCTGCACGCCGCCAGCAACAAGGAAAGAAACAAACAGATCAGACGGCGCATTCATAATCCTTTGAAACGGTTGGCCCGTTTTCACGACCATAACGCGGAGCTGCGGCGATCACCACAGGCCGATTGGCACGGTACGGGTTGCATTGCATTCGACTGACCTGCACTCTGCTTTCATGTTTTCGATTGAGCATGAATTCGACTCGACAGTCATTACTCTGGTGGACGAAGGCCCAAAGCCTTTGCAAGAGGATGTCGTCATCAACAGCTTCGCCGAATGTGTGACGCTTGAACAATTGGACCCGCGCACGGATCAGATTCAGAGGATCACGTTGTCCCCTGAACAGGTGCGCGATCTGGCAGCGGCTTTGGACTTGCCGGAAGGCGTGTACCAAATCCGGGAAACACCGGATCAGGGTGAATAGACAAATACCTTGTCGCGTGACGTCTTCCCCCGCCTGAGGATCAGAGTGGACGGTGCGACCCCCATGGCCACGGCCAATATGTTGCGCACCGCCTCGTTTGCCTTGCCGTTTTCGGGCGGCGCGGTGACGGCGATGCGAATGTTTCCCTGATCGGTTAAAATCCCATCCTTCGCAGCTTTCGGCGTGACCCGGACTTCGATCCCTTCATCGGGTACGGCGTGCGCGCTCAGATCCGGTACATTTCGCAGCTTTGGTTTGGCCATCTTCCCTCTCTTCTTCTTGAACACCCTTGCACGAACGCTCAGGGAGTGAAATTGATCTCCTGCATCCAGCCACTTGCCCTTGAAACCCGCCAGATGTTCAACCACATACACAACCGCCTATGTAAAGGAAGTTAACATATGTCCTTGAAGAATCCGGCCGCTCTGGAGTTTCTGCAATCGCGCCGGTCGCGACCTGCAAAAACGCTGATTGAACCCGCCCCCACGCGGGAACAGCTATTGCCCCTGCTGACCGCCGCCGCACGCAGCCCGGATCATGGCAAGCTGGAACCCTGGCGTTTTATCGTGCTTGAGAAAGGTGCCATGCCGCGCCTGGCGCAGCTGACCGAAGATTGTGGCGCTGCCCTTGGCAAAACTGCTGAGGATATCGCCAAAGCCCGCAGTCAGTTCGACATGGGCCATCTGGCGGTCGCCGTGATCGAGGTGCAAAAACCGTCCGCGAAAATCCCTGCAATCGAACAAACCTATTCCGCTGGCGCAGTGTGCCTAGCCCTGCTGAACGCCGCCCTTGCCGCGGGTTGGGGCGCGAACTGGCTGTCCGGTTGGCAGACCCACGATCGGGGTTTTTGCCAAAAGGCGTTCGGGCTGCAAGAAAATGAGCGCGTCGCGGGTCTGATCCATATCGCGACCGAGGGCAATGCACCGCCCGAAAGGCCCCGCCCTGACGTGGATGGGTTGACCCAGTGGGTTTCGGAATGACCATTCTCAACGCCTTTTTTACAGCGCTGGGACAGATCGGCGATCCAAAGTTCCGGGCTGTCCTGTTGCGCGGCGTTGGTCTGACGATCGTTTTGCTGATCGCCGCCTGTGCTTTGGCAATCTGGCTGGTCAACCGGCTTTCAGGGAACGAGATCTCTCTGCCCTTTATCGGGGCCGTGCCGTGGCTGAACGACGTGCTGAACTATTCCGGCATCTTTGTCGTCCTGATCCTGCCAATATTTCTGATGGTTCCGGTGGCCTCGGCGATTACGTCGATGTTTCTGGAAGACGTCGCGCAAGCGGTTGAAGACAAGCATTACCCAACATTGCCAGCCGTACCCGGCATTCCGTTCAGCGAAAGCCTGCGCGACGGGCTGAGGTTCATGGGGGTTCTGGTCGTTGCCAACCTGCTGGCGTTGATCCTCTATGCGATCTTTACTCCGCTTGCCCCCTTCATCTTCTGGGGCATGAACGGTTTCTTATTGGGGCGGGAATACTTTACGTTGGCTGCCATGCGCAGGTTGGGTCGTGAAGGCGCACGTAAGCTGCGCGCCAAACACGCAACGACCATCTGGTTGGCAGGCATTTTGATGGCGATCCCGCTATCCGTGCCGCTGGTGAACCTTGTGATCCCAATCCTTGGGGTCGCAACATTTACCCATATCTACCACAGGCTATCAGGGCCTATGGCTTAAAGATCAGCGCTGCGGCTCCAGCTGGTTCAGCCAGTCGAAATCACGCACGGAAATCACGCCGGACAGGATGATGCCTGCGATGATGGCCCAGAGCACCACAGTGATACCGGTGGTGATCCACATCTTTTTCTTCAGGTGATGCTCTTCCGGTGCGCCCGCATGGGTGCCCGGAACGATGTCACCCAGATCGCCCTGCGTCTTGATGCGGATTGGCAGCACCACCAGCAAAGTCATGAACCAGATCACGGCGAACAGAACGGCCGCACCAGTAATCGACATCTCATCCCCTCCGGGGTTAGGTTACACCTGTTCCAGCTCGACCAGGCAGCCGTTAAAATCTTTAGGGTGCAGGAACAGCACCGGTTTACCATGCGCACCGATCTTTGGCTCACCCGAACCCAGCACGCGCGCGCCGGTTTCTTTCAGGTGATCGCGGGCAGCGATGATATCCTCGACTTCATAGCAGACATGGTGGATGCCGCCAGCGGGGTTCTTTTCCAGAAACCCGTTGATCGGGCTGTCATCGCCCATCGGATAAAGCAGTTCAATCTTGGTATTGGGCAGTTCGATGAACACAACTGTGACGCCGTGATCCGGCTCATCCTGTGGCGCGCCGACTTTCGCGCCCAGCGCGTTGCGGTACTGCTCAGAGGCAGCCTCAAGATCGGGTACGGCAATGGCTACGTGGTTCAGTCGACCAATCATGGAACTCTCCTCTATTCTGCGTTGCAGCGGTTATGGGGGGTGATTGAACAAAGAACAAGTGCGCCAAATTGCCGTTAACGCCCTGTTAGCCAGAAGTTCCTAGCGTGAGGCATCTGCTGATTAGGAGTTCCGCCATGGACGATTCGAGCCCCTTCGCCTCTCCCGCGCAGCCGACGGCCACGCGGCCTCTGCTGGGACAAACCATTCTGGTTGTGGAAGACAGCCGCTATGCCTGCGACGCCATCCGGTTGATGTGCCTACACAGCGGCGCGCGCATCAGGCGGGCGGATTGCCTGCAATCGGCACGGCGTCACCTGCAGATTTACCGCCCCTCTGTCATCATCGTGGACATGGGTCTGCCGGACGGGTCCGGCGCGGATCTGATCGCCGACCTGTCTGAGGCTGCGCCCCGTATTGGGGCCATTCTTGGCATGTCCGGGGATGACCACATGAAACGCACCGCAATGCGGGCCGGTGCTGATGGGTTTCTGGCGAAACCCCTAAAATCGCTGGCCTATTTTCAGACATCCGTCCTCGTGCGTTTGCCCGAAGATCGCCGCCCCTACAGCCTGCATGCCGTCCGGGATGAGGTGATTCACGCCGATCCGATGGCCTATCAGGATGACATGGCCCATATCGCCGACATTCTAGCCAGTCCGAATGATCAGCGCACGCTGGATTACGCGGCACAGTTTCTGCGCGGGGTCGCCCGCGATGCCGACGATACAGTTCTGGCAGAAGCGGCGCAGCGGCTTGCCGAGTCCCGGGCAGGCGGGACCCCAATAACGGCCGTGGCCGCTCAGGTCGCCGGGATTGTGCAGACCCGTTTGCAACAGCGTGAGGCGATTTGAGATGACGACCGCTTACTTCATAACTGCAACGATCCTGTGCCTTTGGGTCTACTGGCAAACCCGCGCCACCGCCCGCGATATTCGCTCCAGCCGGAAGTCATTTAGGGACCCATGGGAATAGGTCGCCAACAAACAGGCTACGCAGACCTGCGACCAAGCTATGAATACCGGTCCATAGCCATGACCTTTGCACAAGCGCAAGCCATGACAAAACCCACTGCAGGGTAAGCAGCGGGTTTTGTCATTTTTAGTCCTGAGGGATGATCCGCAGGCCCAGCTCCATCATCTGATCCGAAGTCGGATCGGATGGTGCGTCCATCATCAGGTCCTCGGCACGCTGGTTCATGGGGAACATCATGACCTCGCGGATGTTGGCTTCATCGGCCAGCAGCATCACGATACGGTCGATACCAGCGGCGCAGCCACCGTGCGGCGGGGCACCATAATGGAAGGCGTTGAACAGCGCACCAAAGCGGCTTTTGACTTCATCCTCGCCATAGCCTGCCAGCTCAAAGGCCTTCAGCATGATCTCGGGCTTGTGGTTTCGGATCGCACCCGACACAAGCTCATATCCGTTACAGGCGAGGTCGTACTGATAGCCGCGCACGTCCAGAGGATTGCCTTCCAGAGCCTCCATTCCGCCTTGCGGCATCGAAAACGGGTTGTGTTCAAAGTCGATGGCACCGGATTCTTCGTCCTGCTCGTAGATCGGAAAATCCACGATCCAGGCAAAGGCGAAGCGGTCTTTCTCGGTCAGGTTCAGTTCCTCACCAATCACATCACGCGCTTTACCAGCGACCTTTTCAAAGGCTTTCGGCTTGCCACCCAGGAAGAATGCCGCATCGCCGACACCCAGACCCAATTGCTGACGGATGGCCTCGGTGCGTTCAGGACCGATATTCTTGGCCAGCGGACCGGCGGCCTCCATCCCTTCGCCCTGATCGCGCCAGAAGATGTAGCCCATGCCGGGCAGACCCTCTTTCTGAGCAAAGGCGTTCATGCGGTCGCAGAACTTACGGCTACCACCGGTCGGCGCGGGGATGGCGCGGATTTCGGTGCCTTCCTGCTCCAGTAGCTTCGCGAAAATCGCGAAGCCAGACCCGCGGAAGTGGTCAGAGACCACTTGCATTTTAATAGGGTTGCGCAGGTCCGGCTTGTCGGAACCGTACCACAATGCAGCATCCTTGTAGGAAATCTGCAGCCATTCCTGATCGACCTTACGCCCTCCGCCGAACTCTTCGAACACACCGGTCAGAACCGGCTGGATCGTGTCGAACACGTCCTGCTGTTCGACAAACGACATCTCAAGGTCAAGCTGGTAGAAATCGGTGGGCGAGCGGTCGGCGCGCGGGTCTTCGTCCCGGAAGCAGGGCGCGATCTGAAAATACTTGTCGAAGCCCGACACCATGATCAGCTGTTTGAACTGCTGCGGGGCCTGTGGCAGCGCGTAGAACTTGCCCGGATGCAGGCGCGACGGCACCAGAAAGTCACGTGCACCTTCGGGCGACGAGGCGGTGATGATCGGCGTCTGATATTCGCGGAACCCTTTATCCCACATGCGGCGGCGCATCGACGATACGACGTCCGAGCGCAGCGTCATGTTGTTCTGCATCGCCTCGCGGCGCAGGTCCAGATAGCGATAACGCAGGCGCGTTTCCTCGGGGTATTCCTGATCGCCGAACACCATCAGCGGCAGTTCGTCGGCAGCACCCAGAACCTCAAGCTCCCGAACGTAAACTTCGATCTCGCCGGTCGGCAGTTTCGAGTTCACCAGTTCCGGGTCACGTGCCTTGACGTTGCCGTCGATGCGGATACACCATTCCGAACGTACTTTCTCAAGCTCGGCAAAGGCTGCACTGTCGCCGTCACACAGAACCTGTGTCACGCCGAAATGGTCGCGCAGATCGATGAACAGCACGCCGCCGTGATCTCGTACCCGATGCACCCAACCGGACAGGCGGACGGTTTCGCCGACATTGGCGGCGGTCAGTGCGGCGCAGGTGTGGCTGCGGTAGGCGTGCATGGATTTATCCCTTCGGGCGCAGAATTCGTCGCGCCGGTACACCCTGTCAGGCTTGGAAAGTCAAGGCAGGTCGCGCCGTCAAAACGGCCTTTGCACGTTGCCGGAATAGAAATAGATGCCCAGACCGGCCGCAAAGATGATATTTCCCGCAATCGCGTGCAGCAGGACCGCGTAGAAAAACGACCCGCGTTGGCGGTAGGCCCAGGTGAACAACAGCCCTCCGCCAAAGGTCATGACGGCGACGATCCAGCTCCAGTACATCAGGTGGGCCAGCGAAAACAGGGACGCGTTCAGCAGGTAAGCCGCCTTCCCGTTTGGCAGGATCGCCTGGTAGCGGCGGAAGAACAGCGACCGGAACAAAAGCTCTTGCGGAAGGGCCGAAGCAATCGGGTAAGCCAGCCAGATCACAGCCAGGAATTCGGGCCGGTAGATAAGCATGCGAAATGCAACATCCGGTCGCATCGCCATGACGACCGCCGAGCAAAACGCCGCCATGGCGACAGTGAAAAGAGCGAGCTCGCGCCACGTCCAATTGCGCCAGTTGTACCGAAGTTCGGCCCAGGAAAAGCCAGGTGTGTAGTGGAGCAGGATGATACCGATGGCCGTGAAGGTGAACAGCGACGGAAACATCCAATTCGGAGGGAAGAAGACTGCAATCAGAACTGGTACTGCGACAAAGAACAGACCGAACTCCAGCCGTAACCGCAGGTGAAGCGACCCGTCATGCGCCCAATCACTTTGTTTGCTCACAATACCGCCAACTCCGCCCGGATCAGGCCACGTAAGGAATTCCCTACGAAAACTTTTTCCGCATTTTTCAGATCGGTCAAGAACAAGACGCTTTCGGTAACCTGTTTATTATCAAGCAGTTCTTCACGCAGAATTCCCGGAAGCAAACCGCAGGTCAGCTTTGGCGTCAGACGTCGGCCGTCCGGCATGTGCAGGAACAGGTTGGTGATGGTCCCTTCGCACAGCTCGTCACGTTCGTTCAGGAACAGAAATTCGTCTATTCCGTCCGGCAGCGATGCGCGGGCCGTGTCATAAACAGAGCGTTGTGTCGTCTTGTGCTGCAACCAAACATCCGACGCGGAAAGCCGCATTTTGGTGACCGCGACCCGCCATAATGGTGGGTTATCGGCCAGTACTCCGGTTGTCACATCGTATGTTCCATCAACTGCCAGCGTAAGCCGGCACCGCAGAGGTGATTGCCCTGCGACAGTGTCCAGTGCTTGGATGGCCGCGCCCGCATCGAAAGGAATGTCCATGGCCGCAGCTGACCGAGCCATACGGGATAGATGTCGATTCCGGCGAACAAACCCTTGCCCGGGTCGAAAGGCGAGTGTTTCGATCAGGCGGAAGTCAGGGTCAGCTGGTGGGCAAAGCGAGCTTTCCATAGCGCTTCCTCATATTCCGATGGGGCCGTGCTGTCCCAGATCACTCCACCGCCGACATTGAGGGTGGCCGCGCCATCTTCGACCATCAGCGTCCGGATCGCCACGTTGAATTCGGAACGCCCGTCCGGCGCGGCCCAGCCGATCGCACCGCAATAAACATCGCGAGGCCAGGGTTCGAGATCGGACAGAATCTCCATGGCACGAATTTTGGGGGCACCGGTGATGGAACCGCAGGGAAACAGAGCAGTCAGGATATCGGACAGCTCGGCGCCCATATGTAGCTGCGCCTGCACCAGCGAGATCATCTGATGCACGGTCGCATAGGTCTCGACCTTGAACAGCTCAGGCACCTTGACAGATCCGGGCATCGCGACGCGGCTGATATCGTTGCGCAACAGGTCGACGATCATCAGATTTTCAGCCCGGTTCTTTTCGTCGATCGCCAGGAACGCGCGACGCCGGGCGTCTTCAGCCATATCCTCGCTGCGGGGTTGGGTCCCCTTCATTGGGCGGGTTTCGATTCCGCGGTCCGCGTTTGTGCGAAAGAACAGCTCGGGAGACCGGCTGAGTAGATCGGGCAACCCATCCTGCTGGATCAGCGCGCCGTGACCCACGGGCTGTCCGGCCGTGAGCGCGGCATAAAGCGCGGCGCTGTCGCCCTGTATGGTCATATCAATCGGGAATGTCAGGTTGGCCTGATAGATATCCCCTGCCCCAATGGCGTCATGCACGTGTTGAAACGCCTGCGTGTACCGCGCCTCATCCCAGCGCGGTTCAAAATGGGTCACGCCGCCGGATGCAGCGGGCAGTTCACTCTGAATGGGGCGATCATAAACGCCAAAGCATAGTAAAGGCAGCCGGCGGCCATCTGGCATGCGCTCAGACAGGCGCGGCTCAAGCACGTACCCCAGCTCATAACTGGCATAGCCGGCCAACCATGCGCCTTGCGCGCGCGCCTCGTCCAGCGCCGCCAACGCCTGGGGCACGTCCTCCGCATTGTCCGCGCGGATCATTTCGGCTGGCCTGTCAAAACTGGTTCCTGACCCGGCTGGCCCCTGATCAAAACGAATACGCAATTGCATCCTCATTTGTCGTGCTGCGCGGTATAGAGAATACGCCGCCAAGGGAAAGGGGGGAAAGCGGCAATTTCGCCCCTGTTTCCGATCCCCCTTGCACCTTTTCGCGCGGTCCCTATAACGCAGGACAATTTGGGCGCTTGGGGGCGCCCTGAATCGCGGACAATCGAAGGAACGTGGCCATGCCGAGAAGAACCGACATTCAGTCGATCATGATCATCGGGGCGGGCCCCATTGTTATTGGTCAGGCTTGCGAGTTCGACTATTCCGGCGCTCAGGCCTGCAAGGCACTACGGGAAGAAGGGTACCGGGTTATTCTGGTGAACTCAAACCCTGCCACGATCATGACCGACCCCGGGCTGGCCGACGCGACATATATCGAACCGATCACGCCCGAAGTTGTCGCCAAGATCATTGAAAAAGAACGCCCCGACGCGCTGCTGCCCACCATGGGCGGGCAGACCGGCCTGAACACCTCGCTCGCGCTGGAAGAGATGGGTGTGCTGGACAAGTTCAGCGTCGAGATGATCGGCGCCAAGCGCGACGCCATCGAAATGGCCGAAGACCGCGCCCTGTTCCGCGAGGCGATGGACCGGCTGGGCATTGAAAACCCAAAGGCCGAGATCGTCACTGCCCCCAAGAACGAGAACGGCAAGAAAGACCTGGACGCCGCTGTGGCGCTGGCCCTTGAAACCCTTGAAAATGTGGGCTTACCCGCCATCATCCGCCCCGCCTTTACCCTGGGCGGCACCGGCGGCGGCGTGGCGTATAACCGCGAAGACTATATCCATATTTGTCGCACCGGCATGGATGCCTCGCCAGTGGGCCAGATCCTGATCGACGAAAGCCTTTTGGGTTGGAAAGAATACGAGATGGAAGTGGTGCGCGACACCGCCGACAACGCCATCATCGTCTGCTCCATCGAAAACATCGACCCAATGGGTGTGCACACGGGTGACTCGATCACCGTTGCCCCGGCGCTGACGCTGACCGACAAAGAATACCAGGTCATGCGCAATCACTCGATTGCCGTGCTGCGGGAGATCGGCGTCGAGACCGGCGGATCGAACGTGCAATGGGCGATCAACCCGGTCGACGGACGGATGGTCGTGATCGAGATGAACCCGCGCGTATCGCGGTCTTCGGCGCTGGCGTCAAAGGCAACCGGTTTCCCGATTGCCAAGATCGCGGCCAAGCTGGCCGTCGGTTATACGCTGGACGAGCTGGACAACGACATCACCAAGGTCACCCCGGCCTCGTTCGAGCCGACCATCGACTATGTCGTCACCAAGATCCCGAAATTCGCGTTCGAGAAATTCCCTGGGTCCGAGCCCTACCTGACCACCGCCATGAAATCGGTGGGTGAGGCGATGTCCATCGGCCGCACGATTCACGAATCGATGCAAAAGGCGCTGGCTTCAATGGAATCGGGCCTGACCGGGTTTGATGAGATCGAAATCCCCGGCCTGAACGTTGGCGTCTGGGACGAAGTCGACGACAAGGCCGCCGTTATCAAGGCAATCAGCCAGCAGACCCCTGACCGTCTGCGCACCATCGCGCAAGCCATGCGCCACGGGCTGACCGATGATGAGATCTTCGGTGTAACCAAGTTCGACCCTTGGTTCCTTGCCCGTATCCGCGACATCATCGAAGCCGAACGCCAAGTGCGCAAAGACGGCCTGCCCGTGACCGAGGAAGGCATCCGCAAGCTCAAGATGCTGGGCTTTACTGACGCGCGTTTGGGCAATCTGACAGGTCGTGACGAAGACAACGTCCGCCGGGCGCGCCGCAATCTGGGCGTTACAGCCGTGTTCAAACGCATTGACACCTGCGCCGCCGAGTTCGAGGCGCAGACGCCCTATATGTACTCGACCTACGAAGCCCCCATGATGGGTGACGTTGAATGCGAGGCGCGTCCGTCTGACCGTAAGAAAGTCGTCATCCTCGGCGGTGGCCCGAATCGGATTGGTCAGGGCATCGAGTTCGATTATTGCTGCTGCCACGCCTGTTTTGCGCTGACCGAGGCTGGTTATGAAACCATCATGATCAACTGCAACCCCGAGACCGTGTCGACCGACTATGACACCTCGGATCGTCTGTATTTTGAACCGCTGACTTTTGAACACGTCATGGAAATCCTGACGAAAGAACAGGAAAACGGCACGTTGCATGGTGTGATCGTTCAGTACGGCGGTCAAACCCCTCTGAAACTGGCCAACGCGCTGGAAGCCGAAGGCATTCCGATCCTGGGCACCACTCCGGATGCCATCGACCTGGCCGAAGACCGTGAACGCTTTCAGGCGCTGGTCAATGATCTGGGCCTGAAACAGCCCAGAAACGGCATCGCTTCAACCGACGCGCAGGCGCTGGATATTGCTGAAGAGATCGGTTTCCCGCTGGTGATCCGCCCCTCTTACGTTCTGGGCGGTCGCGCGATGGAAATCGTGCGCGATATGGATCAACTGAGGCGCTACATCAACGAGGCTGTGGTCGTCTCGGGCGACAGCCCAGTGCTGCTGGACAGCTACTTGGCCGGTGCAGTTGAGCTGGACGTGGATGCGCTGTGCGATGGCACCGACGTGCATGTGGCCGGCATCATGCAGCATATCGAAGAGGCGGGCGTCCATTCCGGCGACTCGGCCTGTTCGCTGCCGCCCTACTCTTTGTCGTCAGAGATTATCGATCAGATCAAGGGTCAGACGTTCAAGCTGGCCAAAGCGCTGAACGTTGTCGGCCTGATGAATGTGCAGTTCGCGATCAAGGACGATGAGATTTACCTGATCGAAGTGAACCCGCGCGCCTCGCGGACAGTACCGTTTGTGGCCAAGGCGACCGACAGTGCGATTGCTTCGATTGCAGCGCGCGTCATGGCCGGTGAGAAACTGTCGAACTTTCCCATGCGTCCCGCATATAAGGAAGGTCAGGACACCAAGATTGCCGACCAGATGACGCTGGCCGATCCGGACATGCCGTGGTTCTCGGTGAAAGAGGCTGTTTTGCCTTTTGCCCGCTTCCCGGGCGTCGACACCATTCTGGGCCCGGAAATGCGCTCGACCGGCGAGGTCATGGGCTGGGACCGCGACTTCCCGCGTGCCTTCCTCAAGGCGCAGATGGGCGCAGGCATGGTTCTGCCGTCCTCGGGTCGCGCGTTTATCTCGATCAAGGACGCCGACAAGGGTGCGGCCATGCTTGAAGCCGCTCAGGTTCTGACGGAACAGGGCTTCTCGCTCGTCGCGACCCGTGGCACACAAAGCTGGTTGGCCGAGCAAGGCGTTGCCTGTGAGATCGTCAACAAGGTCTATGAGGGCCGCCCGGACGTGGTCGACATGTTGAAAGACGGCCAGGTTCAGCTGTTGATGAACACCACCGAAGGTGCGCAAGCGGTTGAGGACAGCAAGGCCATCCGATCCATCGCACTGTATGACAAGATCCCGTACTACACGACGGCTGCCGCAAGCCACGCCGCCGCGCTGGCGATCAAGGCGCAGGCCGAGGGTGATGTCGAGGTTAGATCGCTGCAGGGCTGATCGGCCTTAACCTGCTTACATGACCGAACGTTTCGCGCGCCCGTTGACCTTATGTCGCCGGGCGCGCATCTTTTCTATGATAGAGCAGAAGGAAAAAAACAAATGCGCAGGTTTATGGTTTTCGCCGCAATTATGACGCTTGCAGCGTGTGATGTGCCCTTTGTCCCGCTGATCTAAAAACAGCTTTCAGTGCTGTTTTTCTGTAACCCTCCGATATAAAAGACGTGTGATACTGTCCCGAAATCGGGGGAAGCCGTGCGCCTTTACGCCACCTATGGAACAAATGACCTGTCGCGGGCCATTACGTTCTATGACGCGATCTTTTCTGTCCTGGAACTGCCACGCCTTCCGGGATGGACCAATGATCGCGCGGGTTGGGGAACCGAACCAGACGATGGGACCGGGTTCTGGATATGCACGCCCTTTGACGGGAACCCTGCCAAGGTGAGCAACGGGACGATGATCGCATTTCCTACGCAAAGCGCCGCAACGGTCAGACAATTTCACACCGCGGGGTTGGAGCATGGCGGCACAGACGCCGGCGCTCCGAGCACTAGGGACTATTACGCTCCTGATTTCTATGTCACTTATCTGCGTGACCCTGACGGGAACAAACTGTCCTGTTTTCATTACCACTATGACCCGGCAAAGGATCCGGGCGACTGAATCCAGCGCAAGAAATACCGGAGATCTCGCGATCCAAGCGCATGTAAGTTGGCGGCAACAATTTGAAATTGCCAGCAAGGTTAAGGCAACGACATTGACACAAGAACACTATCCGGTTTTTGCCTCCAGCAGCCTGACGGAACTTGGGCTGAGCCGCGAAATGAAACCGGGTCATGTTGGCCCGGACTATACCGAGCACGTGTACGACTATGACACGTTCTGGTACGATGCATTTTGGGACCGAGGCAACCTGGTGGTTTTTTGTCCCAAACTGTTCGGCCTGTACCACTTGATCCGAGAAGGCCAGTTTTACCTGGATGAAGACAAAGTCGGAAAACCCCGCCTGAAGTCCCATGAATTCTATGATGCATTGATCATCCGGGCATCAAAGAAGCCACAAACCCTTAGGTTCGAATGGGGCGGTTCAAGTGTCGAGTCTCCGGTGAATTCGGTCCAGCAAGATTCAGCCCCTCACGCTGGGAAAAACGTGGCTGTAACCTTGTCACGTGACAACGACCTGACCTGGATTGAAGATTTTGCCCGTTACCATTGCCAGGTGCATGGGCTGGAGCAGATGTTGTTCTTTGACAATGCTTCTTCCCGGTATGGTCTGGACGATATTCGTGATGCGCTAAAAAGGGGCGGGATCGCAGATCCTGTTGTGTTATCTGCCCCATTTCGCTTCGGGTTAGCGACGCGCGACAAAAAGGGAAAGCTACGATACAATACCGAGTTTTTGCAGACCACCCTTTTGAATATCGCGCGAATTAGATTTCTTTCCGGTTCCCGCGCCGTATTGCAGTGCGACATTGACGAATTGGTATGGAGCAAGAAAGGCAGGATTTTCGACCTAACTCGTGAGCGGCCAACAGGTTTGATCCGTCTAGGCGTTGAATGGAGATACCCCGATTCTGGCCTCACCGAGGACTTCCGCCATTCAGACCACATACGCAAAACACCCGGCGACAAACTGTGTAGGGCCAAGTACTGTATCGTTCCTTCCGGTCCGCTATGGTTTTCTTCATGGCACATTCACACGATCGGCCTGTTAAGGTCGCGTGGAAGCTTGATCACCCCTAAAGAGCATGGCATTTGGCATTGCAAGGCGATCACGTCGAGCCCATGGCGAAGCTACGACCCAGGAGCCATACCCAATCTCGTGAAAGCACCAAACACCCAATCTGCGTTTGAAGCCGTCGACTGGGCAAATGACCCGGCCAGAGAAGACCCCGGCCAGGTTTGAATTTTGCTGACGCGCATGCTGGTAGACTTTGTCAGGCTTGCGCTGTCTTCATCTCACGCTTTTCATCCCGCGCGAAGAAGATCATGTAGAAGATGGGTGCTGCGACCATCGTCAGGATTGTCGCGAAGGCCAGGCCGCCCATAATCGTCACCGCCATGGACTTGAAGAACGCATCCGTCAGCAATGGCGCCATGCCCAGAATTGTGGTGATCGCGGCCAGCATCACGGGGCGCAGACGTGAGACCGAGGCTTCGATAATCGACTCGCGCAGGCCTTTGCCGGTTTCGCGGACCAGATCGATCTCCTCGACCAAAACAATGCCGTTCTTGATCAGCATCCCCGACAGGCTGAGCAACCCCAGCAGCGCCGTGAATGTGAACGGCAAACCCGTGCCCAGCAGGCCGATAACGACACCGTTCACGGACATCGGTACCAACAGCCAGATGATGATCGGCTGACGGACGGCGTTGAAGATCAGCACCGAAATCAGCACCATGATCAGCAGGCTGACCGGTAACTGACGGCCCAGGCTTTCGTTGGCGTCACCGGCATTTTCGAACTCGCCGCCCCACTCCATGCGATACCCTGCGGGCAACTCCATCTCTTCGATGGTAGCGCGCACTTCCGAATGAACCTGAGCCGCCGTCAGACCCGCCGGAATTTCGGCGCCGACGGTAATGGTCAGCACCCGGTCACGACGATGAACCAGCGTGTTGAGCGATTTGTACTCGAACCCGTCGACCATCTGTTCGATTGGCACAAACTTTTCGGACTGGTCCGAGTACACGACCTGATCGACGATCGAGTAATCTCCGTCCGCAGGGCGGCGGATGATGATCGGGATCAGGCGGTCGCGTTCCCGGAAGACACCTGCCCTGACACCATCGGTCGAAAATTGCAGCGTCCCGGCGATATCTTCACGGGTGACACCGGCAGTCTGCGCACGTTCTGTCGCATAGATGGGCTGAACCGCCAGTTCTTTCTCACGCCAGTCCTGATAGACATGCAAAGCGTTCTCGGACGCACCGCGCATCCGCTGAATCGCCTCGTCCGCAAGCTGCCGCAGAACGGCCGGATCACTGCCCGAGAACCGGGCCTGGATCGGATCACCGCCGCCAGGGCCAAAGATCAGACGCTTGGTGCGAAACTCGCCTTCTGGGAATTGAGCCGAGCCGAAGGCCGCCAGATCAGCCTGCAATGCTGGGATGTCGTCCAAAGTTTCGGTACGGATAATCATGTGGCCATAGCTGGGGTTCGGTTTCTCTGCCGAATAGGTCAACAGGAACCGGGTTGCCCCCTGCCCGACAAATGTGGTGACGGCAACGACATCGTCGCGTTTGTCCAGCCATTCCTCGAATACGGCCATATCCTCGGCCGTTCGCGCGATGGGCGTACCTTGCGGCAGTTTGTAGTGCACGAAGAACAGCGGCGTGTTCGAATCCGGGAAGAACTGCTGTTTGACCAGTCCAAACCCGGCGAAACAGGCAACAGTGACGCTAATCAAACCGGCAACAACCAGCCAGCGGAACCGGAGCGCCCAGCGCAGGATGCTGCCGTAGACACGGAACATGATCCCGCCATAGGCATCCACGGCGCCTGCCTCACCCTGCTTGAAGAAATAGTGGCCCAGCATCGGTGTCACCGTCAAAGCCAGCACCCAGCTCAGCAGCAGCGAGATACCGATTACAGCAAACAGGGAGAACAGGAATTCGCCCGTCGCATCAGGGCTAAGACCGATCCCTGCAAAGGCCATGATCCCGATGACGGTCGCGCCCAACAACGGGATTTGCGTCTTGGAAGCAGCCTCATCCGCGGCATCGCGCGAGTTTTTTCCGCGCAGCATCGCGATCTGCATACCCTCAGCCACAACGATGGCGTTATCCACCAGCATACCCATCGCGATGATCAGCGCACCCAGCGAGATCCTCTCCATCTCGATTGAGAACATCGACATGAACAGCAGCGTTCCCACCACGGTCAGCAACAGGGTTGAGCCGACAACAACCGCCGCGCGCCATCCCATGAACACCGCGAGTACGATAACCACAATGGTCACGGACATGGCGAGATTTACCAGAAAGTCATTCGAGGCCTGCTCGACCACCACGTGCTGTTGGTAGATCGGCAGGATTTCGACGCCAAACGGGATTTGCGAATCCAGCTCGGCGAATTTTGCATCCGCGCGTTTGCCTACCTCGACAATGTTTTCGGTGGACAGACCCGCGATGCCCAAAGTGAAAGCTTCAGTGCCGTTGAACCGGATCATCACCTCGGGGTCGGTCTGGCGACCACGATACACGTCGGACATATCAAACAGGTTGATCACCTGCCCTTGCGAGCCAACTGACAATCCCGCAATCGCTGAGACACTGTCCGACCCCTCGGCAGTCAGGATGGTCGTGCGGTCATTCTCTGAGCGGACCGAGCCCGAAGCGTTCACCGAATCCGCATTGGCAATGGCCTCGTTGAGGGACTGCAGTGGCACATTCTGGTTCACCGAGATGGCCAGATCGGGCTCTACAAAGATCGCCTCTTGCGGCAGGCCCATCACTTCTACGTCTGCGACGCCTTCGACGGTCAGCAATTCGCGCCGCAAGTAGGTCGACAGTTCGTGTTTTTCAGCGTCTGAAAACCCATCCGCTGTTACAGCATAGAACAGCCCGAACACGTCGCCGAACCTGTCATTGACCAGCGGCGCCTGCACTCCGGAGGGCAGACTGCGGGCCGTATCACGCACCTTGGCGCGCAGCTTGGTCCAGATTTCAGGTAATTCGGTTCCGTCATATGTCGATTGGATCTCAACTTCGATCAGTGAAAGACCAGGCTGGTTCACGGATGTGATTGTTTCAACTTCGCCCATTTGCTGGATGGCGGATTCCAGTGGCTCGGATACCTCCAGCGCCACCTGTTCAGCGGTTGCACCGGGATATTGGGTCACGATGACCGCGTTTTTGATGGTGAAAGCCGGATCTTCCAGACGTCCCAACGACAGGAAACCCCAGACGCCACCAAACAGAGCGATCAGGACTATTAGCCACGTATAGATCGGGCGATCAATAGATGCGCGCGCAATGTTCATTGATCCGCCCTTCAGTTTGCAAAGCCGACAAAGCGGCGAACGGCTTGGCCATCTGTCAAAGTGCTGCCACCCGCGACGACGATCTCATCACCATCGCTCAACCCGGTCAGAACACGGACTTCGCCGGTCTGTGTGGGTTCGATGGTAACCGGCACAAGCTGGACGGCACCTTCATCGGCCCCAACTGGTGAAAACACCATGACGCCCAGACCGCCCTCAGCGTCCGAAATGATGGCCGTTGCGGGCACAACGATACCTGTCCGGGCGTCCTGGACCTTCACATTCACGGTCACCGACGAACCCGGCAGAATCTGCAATCCTTCGGGAGGTGTAAGACCAAATTGGATGCGGAAAGTCTGACCCACACTCGAGGTTTCGGCGTCAAATTCCCGTATCTGTAGCGGGAAGACCTCGTCGCTGGTTGGAAACTTCGCCGTAATCGTGATGTCATCTTCCTGACCCGATCGTTGGAACAGGATTTCCGGAACATCCACTTCGATCCGCAATTCGGACATGTCGTGGATACGCACGATGGGCGCCCCTGCGTTTACGGTCGTGAAAGCCTCGACCGTTCGGCGCGAGACCAGCGCGTCAAACGGCGCGGTCAGTGTTGCATGTTCCAGATCGTATTCTGCATCGCGGACGGCAATATCTGCCAGTTGCGCTTCGGTTTCCGCGTCATCCACCGCCACCTGGCTGGCTGTGGTTCCGCGCAAACGGGAAAGACGGGCCACGGTACGATCCGCCTGATCCATTTGCAGCACAGCGCGGTCATAGCGGCGCTGGAATGGTTCCTGATCTAGTTGTGCAATCAGCTCACCCTTGGGTATCACGAACCCTTCGGTCACCGGCATTTCCACGATTTGCCCGGAAACCTGAAAGGCCAGATCGACTGTCTGCCGTGCAGCGACGCGCCCAAAAAATTGGCGCGAGAAACCGGGCGATGTCTCTTGAACCATCATTAGTTTTACGGGTTTGGCGTTACCCTGCGCCAAAACGGAGGTGGCGAACACGGTCAGAGCGACGCTCAGTACAGTGAAGAGTTTCATTTCTTCAATCCCTCAGGAATTCCTGTTTTCATTATGTTTTCCCGGATCTTCCGGGCCAGTCGTGCAAATTCGGCAGTTTCGTCGGCATCCAGCCCAGAGGCTCGGCGGAACAGATCCCCCGCCTCGGACATCAGAACCTGCCGCATCTCAAGCCCCTTGTCGGTCAGAACCAACAACCACGCCCGACGGTCCTCCGGATCGCGCTGGCGGGTCAGGTATCCGGCCTCTTCTAGCGCGTCAGCCGTTGACGTGATGGTGGACGGCACCGTCAGCATGTCTGCAGCCAAAACGCCCATGCGTTTGGGTCGCTCAAGCTTGACCATCATATGGCATTCCTGATGGCTCAGCCCGACCTCTAGTGCGTCAAGGCTTTCTTCCAGTTTCCAGTAGAGCGCATAGACCCCCATCATCGCCTGCACTTCTGGGCTGAGGCAGCGGACCAGCGCACTGTCGTCATGGGGCATCGTTGAATCCGTTTGTGACTTTGGCCTCGCATATACTTCGAAATATGAACTATTCAAGATGCGAAGTGGATTTCAGCGCAAACTTTGACATTCCCTTGGGTCAACGTCTCTTGATCTAACCCTTGTATGACTGCATTTTGGGCGAATCCGAAACATTCAGGTCTTATCATGTACACGCCCGCGATCACCGGCTCAGGTGTTTTCACCCCCGAAAACGTCATCACCAACGCCGAACTTGTCACGGCCTTCAACACCTATGCCGACAAGATGAACGCCCAAAACGCAGACGCAATCGCGGCGGGTGAGATTGAGCCGATGCAGCATTCGTCGGAAGAGTTCATCTTCAAGGCCTCGGGTATCGAGAAACGCTACGTGATGGACAAGGACGGTGTTCTGGACCCTGACGTGATGCATCCCTTGTTGCGTCAGCGTGGCGATGACGAGCCGGGCATCATGACCGAGATGGCCGTGGACGCGTGTAAAAAGGCACTGGAACAGGCCGGGCGCAGCGCCCAGGACGTTGATCTGGTGATCTGCGCAGCGTCTAACCACGAACGCGCCTATCCCGCCGTCGCGATCGAAATCCAGCAAGCGCTTGGAATCAACGGGTTCGGGTTTGATATGAACGTCGCCTGTTCTTCGGCCACTTTCGGGATTCAGGCCGCCGCAGACATGGTTCGCTCTGGCTCGGTCCGTGCCGCATTGGTGGTGAACCCCGAGATTTGTTCAGGACATCTGGAATGGCGCGACCGCGATTGTCATTTCATTTTTGGTGACGTGGCCACTGCCACCCTGATCGAACGGATCGAAGACGCGAAGGGTCCGCATTTCGAAATCCTGTCGACACGCTGCGCGACCGAATTCTCGAACAATATCCGCAATAACAACGGCTTCCTGCGCCGTTCACGCCCTGACGGGGTGGTCGACCGTCGTGACATGCAGTTCATGCAGAACGGACGCAAAGTCTTCAAAGAAGTGCTGCCAATGGTCAGCAAGCACATCTCGGATCACATGGACGCGGAAGGCGTGAACAGCGATGACCTGAAACGCTTGTGGCTGCATCAGGCCAACAAAACGATGAACGATTTTATCGGTAAGAAAGTGCTGGGCCGCGAGCCCGAAGCAAGCGAACAGCCTAACATCCTACAGGATTATGCCAACACGTCCTCGGCCGGGTCCATCATCGCGTTTTCCAAGTATTCGGATGATCTGACGGATGGGGATGTCGGTCTGATCTGTTCCTTCGGTGCAGGGTATTCGGTTGGATCGGTGATTGTAAAACGGCACGGGTGATATGCCGAGATCACTCGGGGCAAACACCAAGCCAAGGTCCGTCGCGGCTCTCACGTGTTACTTCCAACCAACGGTTTGGCCCTGACTTACACCATTGGTACAAGGCTGGGTCTAGTGGCCGAGTGAACGTCGCTACAACCTGATCCGTGTCCAAATTGACCTGCTTTAAACCAACTTCGGGCAATACCGCTTTCAGCGCATCACCTAGTGCGGAAAGCCCGGCCCGTGCCACACTATCCGACGTCGGGAATTGTGCCGAAATTTGAAAACTGGAAAACGCCACTTCTTCATCTTTGGGCATTCCCCTTAAACCAGCGACAATCAGCTTTCGTCCCAGATCCTGAGAGGCAAGCTCACAGCCTCTGCTCGAGTTCCGGGGGCGTGGCCATTTCCAAAGTACGGATCCCAAATAGATTTGGAGTTGCCCCTCTGTTGGCAAAACGTAGCGGCCAGGACTTGTTTTGATGTCAGCAACGCTCTTCGCGCCATCAATCAGCCAGACAGCGTCATCGGTCACGTCCGCGGTCACTTCGGCCAACTCTTTCAGCTTGAACTTTTCATCCAAGACCGGACGCACCAACATCGCATTTGGAAAAGCCTGCGTACAGACCTTCAAAATTACCCGAGACGTTTCGAGCGTGATCCGATCCAAGTAAGCTCGAAAGTAAGTTGTTTCGCCGGACAAGTCAGTGTTTCTGTCTGCATCAGGGCTGGTTTCCGTGGGTAGAACACCCTGAACAGTGACACCAAAATAGTGGCAGAACTGCCTCAGCGAAATCGTCCCGTCTAAGATCGGGCCAACATCTGCCTCAAGAATCGGTTCGGCGCTGGCGGGGTCGGCACCGGGCTTTTCGGCAATTTGAACCCTCAGCCGGCCGCCTCGGTAGCGAACATAAACATCTCGTTCGTCATGGGTTTGGCCATAGAACTGGCTCGGACATGACCCACCGCCGTTCAGCAAGGCAAGGTCAAGATTCAGAGGTTTAGGAAGCTTGGGCGTATGGAAATTAAACATAGCTTGTCGCCTGATCCCCATGCGAGAGGCAATTGACCGTAGCGAAAAGAAAGCAAACCGCCGTCAGCTTACGCTTTCCTCTTCCAGATGCAGCTTCATATCCAGCAGAACTTGTTGCAGCTGGCTGGTTTCCCTCAGAAGGCGCTTGGCTTCGTTCACCGTGATGATGCCGTCCTCGATTGCCGACTGATATTCGGTCATTAGCATCGCAAACCGCTGGCTCAGCGCGATGACGTCGGAATTCACTCCGCCAGTACGGGGGCTGTCGTCATTGCGCCCGTCATAGGACAGGGTGATATTTTTCAGATCGGCCAGCGCCGAGGTGACGTGGGGGAAGTTTGCCACTGCCTCAAGCCGCGCCACCGCATCGACCGGCATGAACCGATCAGTATGTTCGACATTGTCAGAATAATAACGGCCCAACGTGGCTTTGGATTTGCCTGTAATCTCACACGCGGATTCGATTCCCACGTCTTTAACCAGCGCTTCAGTGTGTTTTTTCAGGTAGGCCCCGATATCTGCCATGTTTTTACCTTTACTGCCTGCACGCCCCACTAAATCTGCCATTGCGGGGGAAAGGGAAAAGAAAATTCCCATACTCGATTCATAATTGAAATGTCATATGTTGGCTATCCCTCAGATATGCGGGGGTTTTGTGAGTGAGTGGCGGCATTTAATGCCGGTAATGAGTGATTGCGGGTCGGTATTCTTGTCCCGCTACGGTTAGGCCACATGTTGGCCGACGGCGTCGCTGTTGTTGAGGCGGGGGATTCCATCCCCAATGGGCTTACGCTCGACCTCTGCAACAATGACGGCGACGTCGCTTATTAATGACTTTTGATGGCTTGCCCGAACAGGACAGGCGTTTTAGACCCGATCCATGGCAAAGTTATACTTCAATTATTCGACGATGAACGCGGGAAAATCGACCGTGTTGCTGCAAGCCTCGCACAATTACCGTGAGAGGGGGATGGACACCTATTTGATGACCGCGGCCCTTGATGGCCGGGCCGGTGTTGGCAGGATTGCGTCGCGGATCGGCATATCGGCTGATGCGGACACGTTCGCCGCCGAAACCGACGTTTTTGCGATGATTGAACAGCGCCTGAAAAAAGGGAACATCACCTGCGTTTTTGTCGATGAGGCGCAATTTTTGACCGAAGAGCAAGTCTGGCAATTGGCCCGCGCGGTGGATGACCTGCGGGTGCCTGTCCTTGCCTATGGCTTGCGCGTGGATTTTCAGGGCCGCCTGTTTCCCGGTTCAGCTGCCCTGCTGGCGCTGGCCGACGAGATGCGCGAAGTGCGGACCATTTGCGAATGCGGCCGCAAGGCGACGATGGTCATCCGTCAGGACGAACACGGCAACGCCATCACCGAAGGCGCGCAAGTACAGATCGGCGGCAATGAAACTTATGTTTCGCTCTGCCGCAAACACTGGCGTGAAGCCGTCGGGCGCTAGACTGGATTCGGCAAAGATCGCCCAGCGACGAAAGCTGTAACGTTGTCCAGCGCTATATTCCCCATATCAGTGCGCACCTCTTCGGTCGCTGTGCCAAGATGGGGCAGTATCGTCACATTCTCCATATCGCGCAGGGCCTGCGGAACGGTGGGTTCGAACTCATACACATCAAGGCCCGCGCCTGCGATCTGACCGGATTGCAGGGCAGCAATCAGGGAGGATTCGTCCACAACTTCCCCACGCGCGATGTTGATCAAGATGCCCGAAGGTTTCATCGCCTCCAGCACCGGCGCATTGATCAGGTGGCGCGTTTCCGCACCGCCGGGTACGGCGAGCACAAGGAAATCGACTGCAGCGGCCAGTTCTTTCAGGTCCGGTATGTTTTCTGCGGGAAATTCCACCTCTTTCGGGCTGCGTGACTGATACGCCACATCCATCCCGAAACCGAAATGGCAACGCCATGCAATCGCCTGACCAATACGGCCCATCCCTAAGATTCCAACCCGTTTGCCGCTCACGTGATGGCCCAGCATTTGGGTCGGATGCCAGCCCTGCCAGTTGCCCGAACGGACCAGCCGTTGCCCCTCGCCTGCGCGGCGTGCGGTCGACAACAGCAAGGTCATCGCGATATCAGCAGTGGCATCGGTAACAGCGCCGGGCGTGTTTGAGACCTGAATCCCTGCGGCCTGCGCGGCTGCGACGTCGATATGATTGTACCCTACGCCGAAATTGGCCAGCAGTTTGCAGCGTGGCTGCGACACTTCAGCAAAAATCGTGGCCGAAAACTGATCGCCCAGCGTCGGGACCACCACATCGAACTCAGCCAATGCGCGCGGCATTTCGTCGGGCGACATTGGCAACGTGCTGCTGCGGATTTCAACGTCGAATTCGGCGCGGGCGCGCGCCTCGACAGCGGCGGTCATGGGGCGTGCGATCAAAAGTTTCATCAGTGCATCCGCCCGCCGGTTGGAACCTCGCCATCCGGGCCGATCAGAAGGATCTCACCCTTGTCGTCGGGCAGGCCCAGCACCAGAACCTCGGACATGAACTTGCCGATCTGGCGCGGCGGAAAGTTGACAACGGCCATCACCTGCTTGCCCACAAGCGTCGCCGGATCGTAATGCGCCGTTATCTGGGCCGAGGTTCTGCGCTCGCCAATTTCGTCACCAAAGTCGATCCACATCTTGATCGCAGGCTTGCGGGCCTCTGGGTAAGGCTCGGCGCGGACGACCTTACCGACCCGGATGTCGACCTTCAGAAAATCGTCGAATGAAATCTCACTCACGGGACAGCTCCTTGGAACGCTCAGTTGCGGCCTTGACGGCGCGGTGCAGCAGATCGGGGAAACCTTCTTCCTCATGCATCAGCACTTCAAGCGCTGCTTGCGTCGTACCGTTGGGCGACGTCACGTTGACGCGCAATTGCGAGGGGTCTTCGTCGGCCGCCATGGCCAAAGCCCCTGCCCCGGCCACGGTCGATTTGGCCAGCTTCATCGCCAGATCATGCGGCAAGCCCTGTGCTTGTCCTGCCGCTGCCAGCGTTTCGATCAGGTGGAAAACGTAAGCCGGACCCGAACCGCTAAGCCCGGTCACCGCGTCCATCTGCGCCTCGTTCTCAAGACGAACTGTGTCTCCGATTGCGGATAGTAGGTTTTCCGTTAGGGCTATATCGGCGTCTGAGGCGTTTGTATTGCCGATCAATGCTGTGATCCCCTGCCGGATCGCCGCCGGTGTGTTTGGCATCGCCCGCACGATTGGGGTGCCTTCACCCAACAAAGCTTCAAACGTGGCGATGGATGTGCCCGCTGCGACTGACACGAAAAGGCTGACGCCTCCGCCCAGTGCTTTGATCGCTGGCAGCGCCGCGCCCATCATCTGCGGCTTGACGGCCACCAAAACGACCGCCGGGGCCTCGGGTAATGGAGTGTTGATATTGACGCCCTGCGCCTTCAGCCAATCCGAAGGATACGGGTCGACTACCCAGACGGCTGACGTAGGAAGGCCATGCTCCAACCAACCGGCGAGCATGGCCGAACCCATCTTACCGCACCCCAGAAGAACCAGCCCCTGCTCGGCGACGCGTGACATGTCCATGATTGCCCCTCTCCTTATCCGGTTTGGGGCAAATCTTTACGCGCGGCCGTAGGCCTCTGCAATGGCGACCTGCATGGCATCCTCGGGATCGCGGTTGCCCCAGGTTACCAGTTGGATCGCGGGATAATAACGCTCGGCGCTCAGAACCGCGGCGGTGATCATCGTGTCGATCTGCTCCGGGCTGGCCATCTGGCCACCCGCAAGAACCAAACCGTACCGGTAGACCATCAGCTTTTGATTGGCCCAATACGTAAATGCACCGGCCCAGCACTGATCATTCATCTTGTTGAGCAGCTCATAAAGCACATTCTCGCGCTCGGAAGGCGGTTCCATTTCGAAAGAACACACCATACGGAGCGTTTCATCATAGTTGGACCAGGCCAGAGTGATCGAGTATGTGCGCCACTGCCCTTCGACAGCCATGGCAATCTGATCATCCCCGATTCGGTCGAAATCCCAGTCGTGGTGTTCGGCAAGATGTTCAACAATGTCGATTGGATGAAGGTCTTCTTCGAGAAACTGTTCGGAAAGGGCCATAATGCCACCTCACTAATCTCTAGCCTTTTAGGGGCTGGCAGCGCCCCAGCGCTAGTTGCTTGCTCTACAAGCCGGGCTTCCCCCGTCTGCCTGTACTAGATATGGTGCGCCGCTGGCAGGGTTCTGGCAACCCTATTTGTTGGGGATAACATCAATAAGTTGTGGACAGTCGGCAACGGCGATCAAAATATTGGTGCCACCGCCAGCTTTGTCTTGATTAAATTTGGCAAGACGTCAGAATACACAACACCGCACAATCCCGGCGTGGATTGCGCGGCGGCTTTCTTTTTTTCAAAATCTCGCGTGTGCGGAACTTATTTGTCCAGCTTGGCTTCAAGCGTCGCAAGGCGCGCCTCAAGCGCTGCGTTCTCTTCGCGCGCTTTCTGGGCCATGGCGCGCACAGCATCAAATTCTTCGCGCGTGACGAAATCGCGGTCGGCCAGCCAGCGGTCGATCATCGACTTCATCGCGTTTTCGGCCTCGTCCTTCGCGCCTTGGGCCACGCCCATGGCGTTGGTCATCAGTTGGGAAACGTCATCAAGAATCTTGTTACGGGTTTGCATGGCTTTACTCCGGTATCGCGGTTGGTCTCTATATGGGTAAAGAATGGCCCGGGCTCAAGGTTGACTTGCCCCGCTAACCCCGGGCAATGAGACGCACATGCAGGCTGTTCTGAATTTCCCCGACCTTTCGCCCGAAGTTTTCTCGATCTCGCTGTTCGGGATGGAGTTCGCACTCAGGTGGTACGCGCTGGCCTATATCGCCGGTATTCTGATCGCATGGCGATTGGGTACTGCGGCGCTGAAGCGCCCGGCCCTCTGGCCTGATCAAACACCACCGATGAAGCCGCAGCAACTTGAGGATCTGATCACCTGGATCATCCTTGGGGTGATTCTCGGCGGGCGACTGGGATTCGTTCTGTTTTATCAACCGGCCTATTACTTATCGCATCCACTAGAGATTTTGATGATCTGGCAGGGCGGCATGGCCTTCCATGGTGGTCTGCTGGGGGTTGTCGTTGCGTCCTATCTCTATGCGCGGCGTTACCAGGTGCCGGTATTGTCTTTGGCCGATCTGATCGCACATGCTGTCCCGCCTGGGCTGCTGTTAGGGCGGTTGTCGAACTTCACTAATGCCGAGCTTTGGGGGCGACCCAGCGACGTTCCATGGGCGGTGATCTTTCCTGGTGGTGCCGCACAGGATTGCCCGGGTGTTGTTGCCGGGATGTGTGCCCGACACCCCTCGCAGCTTTATGAAGCTGCACTGGAAGGTTTGTTGCTGGGCGCACTTCTACTGTGGATGGCCTATCGGCGTGGGGCGTTTCACAAGCCCGGTCTGGTGATGGGTGTTTTTCTGGCAGGCTACGGCGCCTCACGCTTTGTCGTTGAGTTCTTTCGTCAGCCAGACGCACAGTTCGTCTCGGCTGGGAATCCACTGGGGTTGGCGTGGCACGTGGGCGGCTATGGCCTGACCATGGGGCAAATGCTGTCGCTGCCAATGATCGCACTTGGCCTGTGGTTTGCGCTGCGTGCGCGACGCACTCAATGAACCTTAAGGATCACCTACTGGCGCAAATTGCGCTGAATGGCCCGATGAGTGTGGCCGATTTCATGACCGAATGCCTGCTGAACCCCAAGTTTGGATACTACACCACCCGTGATCCGCTGGGCGCGCAGGGGGATTTCACCACCGCTCCCGAAATCAGCCAGATGTTCGGAGAGGTGATCGGGCTTGCTCTGGCGCAAAGCTGGATGGATCAAGGCAAGCCGGACAGGTTCATTCTGGCCGAGCTGGGACCGGGACGCGGCACTCTGATGGCGGATATCCTGCGCGCAACCAGCAGCGTATCCCGGTTTCACGAGGTCGCAGAAATTGTTTTGTTCGAAGCCTCCCCTGCCCTGCGGGACAGGCAGGCGCAATCGCTGAGCGGTCACAATCCGCGCTGGATCGATACACTCACCGACCTGCCCCAAGCCCCCCTGTTTTTGGTGGCGAACGAGTTTTTTGATGCCCTGCCAATCCGCCAGTTCATACGTGACGGCGATGGCTGGTGCGAACGTCTGATCGGTGTGCAGGGCGAATCGCTGACGTATGGGCTGGGGCCGAACACAGCTCAGGTCGCGCTAACGGATCGCATGACCGATACCCAAGATGGCGATCTGGTTGAACTTTGCACGGCCGCAATCCCGATCCTGACTGTGATCGCAGGGCGGATCGCCACTTATGGCGGGGCGGGTCTGATCGTGGATTACGGTGACTGGCATTCGCTGGGCGACACGTTTCAAGCTTTGCAATCACATGAAGTTGTTGATCCCCTGCAAGCTCCGGGTCGGGCGGATCTGACCGCGCATGTAGATTTCGAGCCCCTTGCTATTGCCGCACGCGCCGCCGGTTGCGCCCATACAAAGCTGACACCTCAGGGCATGTTTCTGGAACGGCTGGGCATCACGCCCCGCGCACAGGCGCTGGCTGCGCCACTCGGCGGGTCTGAGCTTGAGACGCTCATTGCTGCACATCGCCGGTTGACGCATCCCGAGGAAATGGGAAATCTGTTCAAAGTACTGGGCCTCTATCCTTCTTATGCTGCACCTCCACCGGGACTGGAACCATGACATTGGAAATTCTGACCTCGGACGTCCTATCGCCTGTCCGCCACGGGTTCTTCAGCCGTCGAGGCGGTGCGTCTTCCGGAATATTCGCGGGCTTAAACTGCGGCTATGGCTCGTCTGACCAAACCGAAGCAGTGGCAGTGAACCGTCAGCGCGTCGCCGCCGCTATGGAGGTCAGCCCGGACGCATTGGTCGGCGTGCATCAAGTGCATTCCCCAACTGTTCTGACGGTGGACGCTCCGATAAATGGCGACAAAACCAAAGCGGATGCGGTTGTCACCGCAACCCCGGGACTGGCTCTGAC
Source organism: Ruegeria sp. A3M17 (assembly GCF_003318255.1). Classification (GTDB taxonomy): domain Bacteria; phylum Pseudomonadota; class Alphaproteobacteria; order Rhodobacterales; family Rhodobacteraceae; genus Ruegeria. The sequence continues at coordinate 340,332 of NZ_QOCF01000014.1, read as the reverse complement.
GATTCTGACAGCGGATTGCCAACCGGTCCTGTTTGCCGATTCTGACGCGAACGTGATCGGCGCCGCGCATGCCGGGTGGCGCGGTGCTTTGGACGGTGTATTAGAGGCAACCCTGGACGCGATGGAGGCATTGGGCGCGCAGCGGGAAAACACCGTCGCTGTCATTGGTCCTACTATTTCACAAGGCGCCTATGAGGTCGGCCCAGATTTCCTGGATGAATTCGCTGCGGATTCGCCCGATAATCTCAGGTTCTTTGCAAACGGTAATGGGGATCGGTTGCAGTTTGACCTGCCCGCCTTTGGTTTGCACAAGTTGCGGCAAGCTGGCGTGGGTCAGGCCGAATGGACGCGGCACTGCACCTATTCAGACCCGGACAGATTCTATTCCTACCGCCGCTCAACCCACGCGAAAGAGGCCGATTACGGCCGCCTGATTTCCGCCATTAAATTATAACCCGCGCCCCAATTGTGGCAAAATCGCCGCTTTTTTGCCACATTTGTTGTGTCTGTTTGAGTCGAGACATTTTGATTTTTATTGTCCGCACTCAGATGTTTATCAAGTGATTTTCCAGCAGTGCGAGGCATTCCGAAAGAAGAGGATCTGCCGACCTTCAACTTTGCTGCTTTAACCCCGGATCAGCCTTATCGGTGCCGTATTGACGCATCACAGTGATCCGACAAGGGAAACCGGGTGTTCAACCTGATACGAGCAGGAATAATAACATGAAGGTTAAATCTCGCTTTCTCAGCGCCGTTGTTGCGGCGACGCGAGAGCAGGCACCGGAAATGCCGTGGAAACGGGTTTCCAGTTCTTCGGTCAGGGTCGCGCGCCGCTTGGCACGCCAACGCTGACCAAAGCCCAAGGAACCATGCTGCCGGTTCCAAGGGTCAAGACACACATCGGAGGGGTGCTCCGGGCCGATGTGTGACTAACCGCTGAAATTTCCAGCGGCCATGTTCAGGGGTGTGTGTGCGCAGGTAATTTCCGCCTGCGTTTTAGTGAGTTTGTCTGGGGGGTCAGTGTGTTGACCAAAGAAAAGCGGAAATTTATCGCGTCGCGACGCCGGAATGGCGTGCGCATTATGGTCGCTCTCTCATTAAAGACAAAGAAAACGCCGGTCAGATTGCCCTGTACGGAGGGCTCTACCCGTCTGGACGGTATTTTAGAGGGGACGGAATGAAAATGACAATTCCACATTCCTTGACGCGCGCAGCCAGAAACGCGGTCGAAACTTCGGCCATGCTGCGCGAAATCCCAAGGACAAAAGCAAGACCAAAGGCGCAGTTGCGGCGCTATGAGGTCAGTACCTTGATGCCAAACGGAGATGTTTCGCAAACGCGCCACATCGCCCCGGCATTGCCCATGTTCGAAGACGCCTTTTGTGCCTTTACACGCGGATCCCTGGTGGAAACCGAAAACGGCCCATTGGCGATCGAAGATCTGCTGCCGGGCGATTTGGTTCTGACACAGGATGGCGCGCTGCAGACCGTGTTGTGGAAGGGGTCGGTGACCCTGATTCCCGGGCGCGAGGATTCGCGTGGCCGAACACGCCCGCTAACTCGGATCATGGCCGATACATTTGGCATGCAAAAACCGCTGTCCGGCGTAATCGCGGGACCCGCAGCACGTCTGCTGGGCGCACCTGCGCATCTGCGCCATTTGCACGACGGGGCCGAAATTCTGACCCCTGTCCATGAGTTCCAGGACGGTATGAGCGTGATCGAAACGCTGCCGCCGACACCGATTGAACTGTTTCACATCTGCCTGAAACGCCACTCGGTCATCAAGGTCGACGGCCTGCAATTCGAATCCTATCATCCGGGAGTGAACGCCGTGCGTCAGGTCAGCCGATCGCTTAGGTCGATCTACCTGAACTTGTTCGCGCATATCGAATCGCTGAACGATTTTGGCCCGCTGGTTCTGCCGCGCGCCGGAGACGGTGAGGTAGACGCGCTTACGGCCTGAAAACAATAACTAACTGCAGTGTGGGGGCATTATGCAGCTGATAATTAGTTGGGTTCTATCATTGACGGTCGCAGCATTTCTGCCGCCGTCAAAACCGCATCAAAAGCGAATGATGTTCACGCCGTCCGGTTCATTCGTTCTTCCAGAACGTCGAAGGGAACGCCGGGTTCGTCCTTGGCGCCGCGAATAACCAGCGATGTTTTCACGCTGGCTACATTGGGCGTGGTCAGCAGCTCGCCCGTCAGGAACTGCTGAAAACTACTCAGGTCGGGGGCGACGCATTTCAGGATAAAGTCCACCTCGCCGTTCAACATGTGGCATTCCCGGACCAGCGGCCATTCGCGGCAGCGTTCCTCAAATGCGTTAAGTTCGGATTCGGCCTGGCTTTCCAACCCCACCATGGCAAAGACCTGAACCTCGAACCCCAACTCGCGTGAGTTCACATCGGCATGGTAGCCGCGAATAAGCCCGGATTCTTCCAACGTACGCACGCGCCGCAGGCAAGGCGGCGCTGAAATACCTACGCGTTTTGCCAACTCGACATTGGTCATGCGACCGTCTGCCTGCAATTCTGCCAAAATCTTGCGGTCAATCTCATCCAGCCGTATCGCGACCATGAAATGCTCCTAATTTTTCGGTTGTTATATCAGCACCCGACCAATGCGCAATTATCTTTCGCACCTGCGCAATATTCTATATTTTCAATGTTCTTTTTTTGGGCACCTTGCTGTAAATGCACGGCTGCCTGTCAAAAGGTTGGGGGTTTAAGCCCTGCGCGACGCTCGCTATATCCATCCGTCAGGGGCCACGCGCCCCAATCAGGCAGATCGAGTTGGGGGTACTATGGCCGAAACACGACACACCAGGGTTCTGATCATCGGATCGGGACCGGCCGGTTACACGGCCGGCGTTTATGCAAGCCGCGCGATGCTGGAGCCGATTCTGGTTCAGGGCATCGAGCCGGGCGGCCAGCTGACCACAACGACCGAGGTCGAAAACTGGCCCGGAGACACCGAGGTTCAAGGCCCCGACCTGATGGTGCGCATGCAAGACCATGCGAAGGCGATGGGCTGTGAAATCATCGGCGACATCATCACCGATCTGGACGTCAGCAAACGCCCGTTCACTGCAACGGGCGACAGCGGCACCGTTTATACGGCTGATGCTGTCATTCTGGCCACTGGCGCACGCGCCAAGTGGCTGGGGCTGCCGTCGGAAGAAAAATTTAAGGGCTTTGGCGTTTCGGCTTGCGCCACCTGCGACGGGTTCTTCTATCGCGGGCAGGAAATCGTGGTGATCGGCGGCGGCAACACCGCTGTCGAAGAGGCGCTGTTTCTGACCAATTTTGCCAGCAAGGTTACTCTGATCCACCGCCGCGATGAATTGCGCGCGGAAAAGATTCTGCAAGACCGGCTGCTGAAGCATGAAAAAATCGAACCCCTGTGGTTCCACGAGTTGGAAGAGGTGACCGGCACCGATGCCCCGCTGGGCGTTGAAGGTGTACGCGTCAAAAACGTGAAGACCGGCGAGATCACCGAGATCCCCTGCAAAGGCGTTTTTGTCGCGATCGGACACGCACCTGCCAATGAACTGGTCAAGGACTCACTGGAAAGCCATATGGGCGGCTATGTCGTGACCAAGCCAGGTTCGACCGAGACCTCGGTGCCGGGTGTTTTTGCCGCCGGGGATCTGACGGACCATATCTACCGGCAGGCTGTGACCAGCGCCGGCATGGGATGCATGGCCGCACTGGATGCCGAGCGTTTCCTGGCCGAACAGGATTGATCTGATGCTGGAATTCTCCGGCCCGGTCTGGAGAATTCTGTTTCTGACACAATTGGACGCCCCTTTGGCCCCTGCCCGGGCGCCCGAGGGGCGTTTTCATTATTCGGGGCAGACGGCGCTTTACGCCTCGCTCAGCGCAGAAGGTGCCGGGATTGCCATTCGGCGATATGTCTCGGCTGGCGATCCGCCACGGGCCTTACAACGGGCAACCGTGACAGGCGCAAAACTGGTCGACTTACGTGGACAGAGCGAGGCATCGGTCGTTTGGCAGGACATTCACGCCAAACGGGGCACCTCGCCGACATGGCGGTGCTCGGACCGCGCGCGTGACGCAGGCGCTGACGGGTTGCTATACAGCTCCCGCTCGCGCCCCGAACTTGGCCACATCGTCCTGTTCGATACGTCGCCTTCGCTGATCCGCGCGAATACGCCGCCAACGGATTGGACACCGCCCTATCCGCAACCTGCGCTTGACCGCTAGGCTGCGGCGTATCAGACTCGGCCTCAGGCGAGACCAATGCAGGTGATCTGATTGAAAACTGTTCTGTGGCAAGGCGGGTGGGCAACCCGGCTGAGGATCGGCAGCGGCCTGGTTCTGTTCGCTTTTGCGTTCTTTCACTTCATCAACATCGGCCTTGGTCTGTTTCACACGGACTACCTGCATGGCATGCAGGATGCCCGGCATGTAATCACACGCCACGATGTCGGCAGCATAATTCTCTATGCTGCTCTCTTGATTCACGCGGGGTTAGCCCTGTACTCGATCAGCCAGCGCCGGACTTTGCGCATGCCGTTCAGCACGGGGTTGCAGATGGTTCTGGGGTTGTTGATCCCACTGCAGCTGATCTCGCATATCGTGCAAACGCGCTATGCAAACACGGTCTACGATGTGAACGATGAAATGGGCTATATCATCGTTCTGATGTGGCCCAGCTACGCGGTCTGGATGCAAAGCCTGTTGTTGCTGGTGGTGTGGGTACATGGCTGTATCGGACTGCACATGTGGCTGCGGCTGACCCGCTGGTGGCCCAAGCTGGTGCCATATCTGATTGGTCTGGCTGTGTTTGTTCCGACATTTGCCCTTGCCGGGGTGCTGACGGAGGGGCGCCGGATCTGGGCTGACTTTGCAGACCCGTTTTTGCGCGAACAATATATCGAGCATTACAACTGGCCCTCTCCCGAAGACTTCCAGCAGCTGTTCAGCGTAAAAGACAATGCGCTCATGGCGTTCTGGGTGGCCCTTAGCGCATCCTTGGCGGTATTTGCGATCCGCAAGCTGTGGCGCCGCCGACATTCCGTGCGCGTCAAGTACGCTCAAGGCCCTGAGGTCGTTGCCGAAAAAGGGATGACCCTGCTTGAAATTTCCCAGGCCAACGGCATTCCACACACGGCGCTATGCGGTGGCAAAGGGCGCTGCACCACCTGCCGCGTGATTGTCGAGGAGGGCGGGGATCAACTGCCCAAACCCGGTGAGGTCGAAGCCCGAAGCCTAGCTGCGGTCAGCGCCCCGGCGGGTGCCCGGCTGGCATGCCAAATCCGCCCGATGGCTCCGATCACGGCGTTTCGCATGTTCCGCTCGGATGGCGCCCGACACCGGGCACATGCAAGCCAGGGTCAGGAACGGCAATTGGCGGTCCTGTTTCTGGACATGCGCGGCTTTACCTCACGCACTGCTGGCCAACTGCCCTATGACATCGTTTTCCTGCTGAACCGCTTTTTCGACGCCATCGTTCCCGCGATCACGGCTGAGGGCGGAGTGGTCGACAAATACATGGGCGATGGCCTGTTGGCCGTGTTCGAAACCGCCGACGCGCGAAGCTCTGCGCGTGCCGGGATGAAAGCAGCCATTGATATCAGCCTTGCCTTGCAGCGTTTCAATCAGCAGTTGGAAACAGAGGGCAGTCCTAGGATCCGCATCGGAATGGGTCTGCATCTGGGGGACCTTGTTCTGGGTGAAATCGGTGCCGCAGGCCACGCTGCCCGTACAATCATCGGCGACACCGTGAATGTGGCCAGCCGGTTAGAGGCCGAAACCAAAACCCTGGGCTGCGAACTTCTGGTCTCGGAAGAGTTATTGCTGGCGGCAGGATATGACGGCGATATGCGGCAGGTTCGCCCATTCGACCTGCGTGGCGTGACGCGCCCGATTCCTGCCCTGCCCGTCCCCAAAGCCGCAGATCTGAACGCCAGTGTTGCTGCATAAGAACACTCGCTCTCAATTCTGTGGAATTGTTGCCCGCCTCGGGAACCAGCTTCGCAGTTTGCCACACAAACCGGAATATCCTTCCATTGCGTGGAAAAACCGCGCATATCTTCCTTTGTTTCACCAAGGTATATGGACTTCACCCAAAAGCCGGGGCAAACGCCCCTTAATCACTGGCAAAACAGCACTTCGATAAGAGTATTCCTATGACGATGTTAAGTAACCTGGCCCCAATCCCCGAATTGTTCGTGTCCTACGATTCAGCACAGAAACTGAAGGTGGAAGCCGCAGATCTGACCAGCTGGGACCTGAGCCCGCGCCAGATCTGCGATCTGGAATTGCTGATGAACGGCGGGTTCAACCCCCTCAAGGGGTTCCTGAGCCAGGCGGACTACGACAATGTCGTTGAAAACATGCGGCTGGCCGACGGCACCTTGTGGCCGATGCCCATTACTCTGGACGTGGACGAGGCGTTTGCCGACAAAATCGAATTGGGCCAGGACATCGCTCTGCGTGATCAGGAAGGCGTCATTCTGGGCACCATGACCGTTACGGATCGCTGGACGCCTGACAAAGCGCGTGAGGCCGAGAAAGTCTTTGGTGCAGATGATGACGCCCACCCGGCGGTGAACTACCTGCACAACGTGGCGGGCAAAGTTTATCTGGGCGGTCCTGTGGTCGGCATTCAACAGCCGGTCCACTATGACTTTCGCGCGCGCCGCGACACTCCGAACGAGTTGCGCGCCTATTTCCGCAAAGTCGGCTGGCGGCGCATCGTGGCATTCCAGACCCGCAACCCGCTGCACCGCGCGCACCAGGAACTGACCTTTCGCGCCGCGAAAGAGGCGCAGGCCAACCTGCTGATCCATCCGGTCGTGGGCATGACCAAACCGGGCGACGTGGATCATTTCACCCGCGTTCGCTGCTATGAGGCGGTACTGGACAAATACCCGGCCTCGACCACATCAATGTCACTGCTGAATCTTGCAATGCGCATGGCAGGCCCGCGCGAGGCCGTCTGGCACGGGCTGATCCGTGCAAACCACGGCTGCACGCACTTCATCGTTGGCCGCGACCATGCGGGCCCGGGCAAGAATAGCCAGGGCGAAGATTTCTACGGCCCCTATGACGCGCAGGATCTGTTCCGCAAATACCAAGATGAGATCGGCGTCGAGATGGTTGATTTCAAACACATGGTCTATGTGCAGGAACGCGCGCAATACGAGCCGAACGACGAAATACTCGACAGGGACAACGTCACCATCCTGAACATCTCGGGCACAGAACTGCGCCGCCGTTTGCGTGAAGGTCTTGAGATTCCGGAATGGTTCTCGTTCCCCGAAGTTGTACAGGAACTGCGCAGCCGCTTCCCGCCGCGTTCGCAGCAGGGATTCACGGTGTTCTTTACTGGCTTCTCAGGCTCGGGCAAATCGACGATAGCCAACGCTCTTATGGTCAAGCTGATGGAGATGGGCGACCGCCCTGTTACCTTGCTGGATGGTGACATCGTTCGGAAAAACCTGTCGTCCGAACTGGGTTTCTCGAAGGAACACCGCGACCTGAACATCCGCCGCATTGGCTATGTAGCTAGCGAGATCACCAAGAACGGCGGCATCGCAATCTGCGCCCCGATCGCGCCCTATGCCACGACCCGCCGTGCGGTCCGGGAAGAGATCGAGCAATTCGGCGCTTTCTGCGAGGTTCACGTGGCTACCACCATTGAGGAATGCGAACGCCGTGACCGCAAGGGACTGTATAAACTGGCCCGCGAAGGCAAGATCAAAGAGTTCACCGGCATCTCGGACCCGTATGACGTACCCGCGGACCCCGAACTGAGCGTCGAGACCGAAAATGTCGAGGTCGACAACTGCGCCCATCAGGTTCTGCTGAAACTGGAAAGCATGGGTCTGATTGCAGCATCCTAATTGCTACATCGAACAAGCAAAGCGGCCAGAATTGGCCGCTTTGCTTGTTGATTGACATGCGAACGCTGCCTTGGTGCACATGCAGACCCTAACCAAAAAGCAAAGTGCCCATGACCCGCGACCTGCCTGCAATTGCCAGTTTCTGGTTCGGTTCAGACCTGAGCTGGCTCGAGGCGTTATGCATTCAATCCTATCTGGATAACGGTCACCGGTTTATCCTGTATACCGTGCATGACATCCAAGGCGTGCCTAACGGTGCCGAGATACGGCCCGCTTCTGATATCCTTTGGCCCGCGCCATTTGATTTCAAACCGGAAGACCGGTTGGGGGTCGCAGTGTTTTCTGACATCTTTCGACTGCGGCTTATGCGGAAAACCCCGTTCATCTGGGTCGATCTGGATGCATATTGCGTCAGGCCATTCGACTTTTCTTCGTCTTACGTTTTCGGGTCGTCGCGATCAGGCACCTTTCCCAACGGCGTCCTGCGGCTGCCGGAAGGTTCAGAGACACTGGCGTTATGGATTGACTTCGTGACCTCTGCCAACCCAACCCAGCCCTGGCGTGGCGGGCGGCTATTTCGACACAATCGCAGGCGCATCCGAAACGGAGAGACCTGGGGCATTGAAACACTCCCCTGGGGCAGCTCTGGCCCCAAGGCGCTGGAGTTTTTTCTGCGCCAGACCGGCGAAGACAGCCACGCGATGCAGCCGGATGTGTTCTATCCTTTGGACAAGGAACAGCTATGGAAACTGCACGATCCGCGCATTTCCACGGTCGAGATCGAACGGGATAAGGTGCATTCAGTCCACATCTACGGACATCAGAAAAAATTCATGGCAGGCAAAACCGCCGGGCTGCCAGTCAGCGGATCATATCTGCAGCGGCTTTGCCTTCGACATGGGATCGACGCCTCGGCGAATCCTATCTTGCCGGTGGGGTGGCTGACCCCGCGGCCATCGGACGACTAGGCCGCGTTTATCTGTTCCCGGAGGGTTCGCACCGCACGGCCCTCAAAGTCACCGACCTCTGCCGCCTTGCTTTGCGCAGCTTTTAGATGTGGCAGGCGTTCGGCATAGTCGTCAGCGGACAGGCCGTTGATTGCGCGCTGAATGTCGGCTTCGGACTCACAGAGGATCATACCGGCTGTGTCAATGAAGTCCCCGATATTCGGACACCCCCAATAGATCGGGACCGTTGAACACAGGACCGCATCTGTCAGCTTTTCCGAGAAATAGTTCTTCTCGCGCACATTCTCGATCACAACGGAATAGCGATACGGGGCCAGCCCGTCTGATTTACGATCAAACGGTGTGTATCCCCGCCCCATAATATCCACGTTGGCGCCCGTTTCACGCACCCAGTCAATCACCGAATGGCGCAGTTGGTGACCCTCCAGATCGCGTTTGGCTGAGGCAATGAGCGAACAAGACTTCGTTTTCTCTACGTTGAGGTCTCGCCAATCCGGCACCATCGTCACGCCGTAGGGCAGAAACACCGCATTGGGAAGGTTGCGCAACAGCACATCATGAAATGTCATCACCCGAAAGAACCGCCGCCATGTGTAGCGGAGCATCTTGTCGTGCTTGGCGTGAATGGCCGACGGCTCGCCCATCATCAGGGAAATTCGGGCGCGGGTTCCCCGGCGCAGGCGCAAATGCACGGTAGAATTGGGATACATGATCAGGTGGTCAGTACGCTCAAGATCGCCAACCGTTTTGCCCACCAACCGCTCGGGGCACCCTTCCGGCCAGATCAGATCAGACAATGGAACCGAAGCCAGCTTCGGCCCCAAACGGTGCCCATAAGGAAGGATGGCAATCGCGGGTTCGGTCATGACAGTTGCCCGGGCAAATTAACCTGACCACGCATCAGAACATAGCCACAACCCGCCACCTTGATACCAGTCATTGCATCGGCGGGTCCAACGCGTGTAACGGTCGCTTGGCCGGGGCGGCCCAAGTCGTGGCCCTGTTCTGCCGTAAACGTATCTTTGGGCATCAAGCCATACTTCCACAGATAAGCTGCCATCGCCCCGGTTGCGGATCCCGTGAACGGATCCTCGGGCGGGCTGGGCGGCAGCATCAACAGACGTGAGAATGTGTCGCCCGCCTCAGTCGCACCTTCCAGCGTTACAAGGAAGGGCTCGGCCATGTCCGACCCGGAATACCCGCCTGCTTCGATCACTTTTCGCAAAGGTTGTTCAGCCAGCTTCGCGGCGCGCAAGGCTTCATGATCGCGCAATACGGTGACACAAAAGGGCAACCCTGTGGATACCATCTGAGGTGGGGAGATGATCGCGCTTTCCGGCAGGCTGATGGCGGCGGCAACCAGATCGGCAGGAACCATCGCACCGAATTGCGGGGCAACCTGCGTCATCTCAATTTCATCACCATTGAGTTGGATGGAAACGATCCCTGCCCCGGTGTCCAGTGTCAGTGCATCCCCCTGAAACAACCCACGCGACCGCATCGCCGCGACGGTGGCAATGGTTGGATGCCCCGCAAAAGGGATTTCACGGCTGGCCAGAAAATAGCGCACTTGGAAGTCGGCCACGTCAGACGGTCCGGTAAAGGTACATTCGACCAAGGACGTTTCGCGCACGTAAGCGGTACAGACATCTTCGGGCAGGACGGCCCCACCATGCACCACGGCGCATCCATTGCCGCCAAATGCGCGGTCGCTGAATGCGTCCACCCAGTCAAAATCAAACCAACTCATGTTTGGTGCCTCCGCCCTGCGAACCCGTATTGGTTCGCATATCTCACCCGTGGGGCGGCGGATGTCACGGAAAAATCACACGCTGCGGGGGCCGTTTTAGTGCACGGCCACCGGGGAAAAGTCATGTTCGCGCGCCAGAATAAAAGCCAGCTTGCGATCTGCGACCAGGGCCAGTTGCTGACCATCTGAGTCATGCACAGCGTAGAGCTGATTCAGATCACCGGCCTGTTCGCGCACTTCGCGCGGCAGGTCAGCAACATCGACAGCTTTTACATAGACGATCCGGTCGCCTTCGGTGTTGATTTCAATCGGTGTATTCATTGCTCTTACCCCTTCCGTATATTGATTGTCTGAACCACGGTTTCAGGCACGGCGCGGGTCAGATCCACATGCAGCAGACCGTTTTCCATGATCGCCTCGCCCACCTCGACACCGTCCGCCAGCACAAACATGCGCTGGAACTGACGCGCTGCGATGCCGCGATGCAGAAAGATGCGCCCCTCGCTATCGTCGTGTTGACGGCCCCGGATCACCAGTTGGCGATCCTCGATGGTAATCGACAGGTCCTGTTCCGCAAAACCGGCCACAGCCAGCGTGATGCGATAGGAAAAATCCGAGGTCTGTTCGATGTTATAGGGCGGATATCCTTCGTTTCCGGCCTTTGCAGACCGTTCCAGAAGGCGTTCCAATTGCTCGAACCCCAAAAGATGCGGGTATGAGCCAAGAGTAAGTTTCGACACGTATTTTCGTCCTTTATTGCCAAAGCGACGTGTGGTGCGGTCCCATTCTGGCAACCGCGTAAGATAGAATATGGGAATATGCAGGGATGTCCACAAGGTCTGGCCGGATAAACCCTGACACACTATCTTGTGTGGAATGCACCACAACAACAACCGAGTCGTCCATGAATGCGCCCACTGACATTTCAATGAAAACAGATGAAGTTCTTCGGGTCGAGCTGGAGGTCTTTCGCCGCCAGCACCGCGATCTAGACGAGGCGATCGAGGCGCTGCAAGCCACGGGGACGTCGGATCAGTTAACTATCAAGCGGCTGAAAAAGCAGAAACTGCGCCTCAAGGACATCATTCGCCTGATCGAGGATCGTCTGACCCCGGATATCATCGCCTGATGGCCCTGTACCGCATTGCCAGATAGGCCGATTTGGCTATAGTGCGCGCTCTTTCGACAGGCAGGGGCGACAAGCGGATGAGCGATGTGAAAGTGGGGATCATCATGGGCAGCCAGTCGGACTGGCCCACGATGAAAGAAGCCGCAGATATTCTGGATGAACTGGGCATTGCGTATGAAAAACGCATCGTTTCAGCCCACCGCACCCCAGATCGCCTTTGGGACTATGGCAAAACCGCTGTTCAGCGCGGCTTGGATGTGATCATCGCAGGCGCAGGTGGTGCTGCGCATCTGCCCGGGATGATGGCCTCAAAAACCCGCGTGCCGGTGATCGGTGTGCCTGTGCAGACGCGGGCGCTGTCCGGCGTCGATTCGCTGTATTCCATCGTGCAGATGCCCAAGGGCTTTCCGGTGGCGACGATGGCCATCGGATCGGCCGGTGGGGCCAATGCCGGATTGATGGCGGCCGGTATCCTTGCCCTGCAAGACGCAGCGCTGGCTGATCGTCTGGATGCCTGGCGCACGGCCCTTTCGGCCTCAATCCCCGAGGAACCGCAGGGATGAGCCGTATCGGCTTCATCGGAACCGGACATATTGCAGCCCCCATTGCGCGCTTTCTTGCGGCCAAGGGGCACGAGATCGCCGTGACTGAGCGCAACGCCACAGTCTCGGCCGAACTGAAAGCTGAACTGGATGTCGTGGTCGCGAACCCACAAGCGGTTCTTGACGCATCAGACATCGTTTTTCTTTGCCTACGCCCCCAAATCGCTCCGAACGTTTTGCAACAGCTAAACTTTCGCTCGGATCAGCAGATCGTGTCGGTGATGGCGGCTGTATCGGTGGATCAACTCGCTGTGCTATGCGCCCCCGCAACTGACTTTGTACAAACGATCCCACTAGGTTTTCTTCAACAAGGTGGATGCCCGCTTGCAGCGTTCGGAAACGACGCCTTGCTGGCTGAACTGTTCGAGCCCGAGAACCCGGTCGTTAAGGTATCCAACGAGGCCGCGTTGAATGCACATTTTGCCGTCTGCGCCATGGTCCCGGGCCTTCTGGACGTGTTGGCAACGGGTGCCGAGTGGCTGGCCGAGCAAACGGGCGACGCGGATGCCTCAGAGTTTTATACAACACAGTTGCTGTCCGGATTTCTGCACACAATGCAAACCGGGCAAGCCGGGCGTTTGGTCGAAGAACGGGACGCGCTGGCAACGGATGGAACACTCAGCCTGCAAATGACGCAGGCCTTGCATGCGGGCAACGCACATGATGCGCTGCGCTCGGCCCTGCAGGCGATTGGAAAAAGGTTGGAGACAGACTGATGACGGACATGCTTGCTCCGGGGGCGCGGATTGGAATTTTGGGCGGAGGCCAGTTGGGCCGGATGTTGTCCGTCGCGGCGGCCCGGTTGGGCTTTGTAACCCACATCTTTGAGCCGGGTGCCAACCCACCCGCCGGTCAGGTGGCGGATCGTGTGACCACTGCAGCTTATGATGACGCAGCGGCGCTAAAAGAGTTCGCCGAGTCCGTCGATGTCATCACCTATGAATTCGAAAACATCCCGACCGAAGCGCTGGACCTGCTGGAAGCACATTGCCCTATCCATCCGGGGCGCGAAGCGCTGCGTGTCAGTCAGGATCGACTGACCGAAAAGACTTTCCTTGCCGGGTTGGGTTTGAAAACAGCGCCATTCGCCGACATCACTGATCTGTACAGCCTAAAGGCAGCGATTGACCAGATTGGCACGCCAGCCATCCTGAAAACACGTCGTTTCGGCTATGACGGCAAGGGACAGGCGCGGTTGCGCGGTCCCGAGGATGCCGAGGCCGCACTGGCCGATATGGCAGGCGCGCCCGCAATCCTCGAAGGGTTCGTCAATTTCAGCCACGAAGTATCGGTCATCGCCGCCCGCGGCATCGACAGTCAGGTGGCCTGTTTCGACCCCGGCGAGAACGTGCACCGCGACGGCATCCTGCATACGACCACGGTCCCTGCCCGCCTAGCCCCGGCACAGCGGACGGATGCGGTTCTGTTGGCCGCCAATATCTTGAACGCGCTGGATTACGTCGGTGTCATGGGTGTCGAACTGTTCGTCACGTCAGAAGGTTTGATCGTGAATGAGGTTGCGCCTCGGGTGCACAACTCGGGTCACTGGACACAGAACGGCTGCGCTGTGGATCAGTTCGAACAGCATATCCGCGCCGTGGTTGGTTGGCCCTTGGGTGATGGGCAGCGCCATTCGGACGTGGTCATGGAGAACCTGATCGGCGACGATATGGACCGCGTGCCGGAATTGGCACGGGAACGCGACGTAGCGCTGCATCTCTATGGCAAGGCCGAGGCAAAGGCGGGCCGCAAGATGGCGCATTTCAACCGCATCACGCGGTGACTCAGCCCACGAACCGTGCGGCGATATCGCCTGACATGAAGCTAACCCGCCCGCCCGCCAGCGTGGCGGCGACGCGGTGGGATTGCGCCTCAAGGATCACCATGTCTGCGCGTTGACCCGGGGCGAGAGTGCCCCGGTCCTGCAGCCCTAGCACCCGTGCCGGCCCTGATGACACCAGCGCCCATGCCATTGCCAAATCCAGCAGGCCAGATTTGGCAAGCATCAGCGCAGCGCGCCGCGGGCTGGGATAGTGATAATCCGATGCCAAGGCATCACACAGCCCCATCGTGATCAGATCCAACGCACTGACGTTGCCCTTGTGCGATCCGCCACGCACCACGTTGGGTGATCCGAGAATTACGTGATCCCCAGCAGCCCGTGCAGCCTCGGCTGCCTCTAGCGTTTCTGGGAATTCCGCGACCTGCGCCCCCCGCGCCCGCCAATCTGCGCGGGTTTGGGCGGTTGCGTCGTCATGACTGCCCATACGGACACCCTGCTCGGCCAGCGCCGTACAGAGCGTGTCCAAGGCAGCGGGCACATCATCCCGGCGGGCATGCATGGACAGCAGCATCTCAAAATGTGCGTCCGGATTGCGCCCTGCCTTAAGCGCCTGCCCCGTCAAACGTGGCGGCTTGCGCCCCTCGGCCAACCGGTCATGCGGCAAGTGGTCGTTGAACACGACATAGGGCACCTGCCAATCGGTGATGCGTTCAGGCAGGCTGGGGTATTCCGCCAGCATGTGTGTTTCGAACCGCAACTGAGGCAGCAGATCGGTCACGACGCGATCTTTGACCGACGCGATAGCATCAAACACTTGGCCAGCGAATTCCGGGCCGCGCACGCCGCCTTCCCAACTCAGGAACTGGGCCAGAACCGACGTCGTAATCCCGTTGGCGGCCAGTTCAGCCTCGACCGACAGGATGCCCTCGTCCATCTGCTTCATCGCCCCTCGTCGTGGTGCGATGTGGCGCTCGAACCCATCACCGTGCAGATCGATGATACCGGGCAACACGAGATACCCGGACAGATCGATTGTTCGGCCTGCGCGGTCTGCTTGCACGATCCCCTCGGAAATGGGCAGGTCTGCACGAGTCATCCCTTGGTCCGGCAACAAGACCTCTGCGCCGGATAAAGTCAGAGAAAGTGCAGTCATTGAGAAGGCTCCGACGCGGGTTCCGAGCAATCCTGCCCGATGCAGATTTCGTCGATAATTTCCATCACCCCGTCCAACCATGTAATCTGTGGGTCGAACTGTCCGAACTCGATAAAATGCAGCGCCTGTGCCATCACGCGGGGGTTGTTCATCATGAATGTGTGGGTCACTGGCAGTACGATATGGTCCGCCATCCCGTCGACCTTGGTGGTCTCAACCGAGACCTTGCCGTCATCCGACCCATCGATCATCGACGAAAACAGCGGGTTCAGCGAATTCTCGCCGGCGATGACACCGAGTTCAAAATCTGCAGGCGGTAGTTGCCTTGGGATACCTTCGGGGCCCGTGCCCAGCGCCAGACCAGCCGGACCATTCAGCATCCCGAATACCTCATACGCGCTAAGTTCATCCACCAACTGACTGCCCTGATTGGGCGGCCCGAGCATGACTACGCGGCCCAGATTCTCCGGATGGTTATCCTGCAACCAATAGCGCAACAGGATGCCGCCCATCGAATGCGCAACCACATTGACCTTGTCGTCGCCGCATTCGGCAAATGCATCTGGCAGCGTCTTTGCGGCAAGTTCGGGAATAGGCAGGTCCGTGGACGGATACCCCGGGCGCACGACGGTATAACCATGCGTCTTGAACAGTTGTTCCATGACGGTAAAGGACGCTTCGGTCCGTGCCAGCCCATGCAGCAGCACCACGCATTTTGCCTGCACAATGGCAGGCACAAAGAACAGAAAGAGGGCAAGCAAATAACGCATAGCCGCCAGATAAGGCCTAACGTCCAGCGAATAAACCCCTACCGCGGCGTCCTGCGCAGAACGGCCAGTGCAATTCCGCCCAATACCAGACCCGCCCCCAGGATCAGGCGCAGACTGGCGGCCTCACCCAGCAGGAGGACACCGCCAATAATGGCTAAGATCGGAACGCTGAGTTGCACGACCGCCGCCGTTGTGGGCGTCAATTCCCGCAGAACCTGATACCAAAGCGCATACCCCATCCCCGAAGTGACTGCGCCGGCCAACGCGGCCAGCAAGTATCCGTTAGCGGTCATTTGCCAAGCCCCTCCTGTCGCCAACAAAGCCAGCGTTGTCACGGGCAATGCCACGACAAAATTGGCCGCAGTGCCGGATAAGGCATCCGGTTCGGACTTACCAACCAACGAATAGATCGCCCAGCCGATCCCGGCGGCGATCATCAGGGCAGCCCCGGTCGGGTTGACCTGTATCGATCCGGACGGCCACAGCACGTAGCCCAACCCCAGCAACGCGATTGCGGCGCCTGCGCTCTGCCGACCAGTGGGCAGCGTGCCTTTCACTGATGTCACAGTGAACATCGTCACCTGCACCACCCCAAACAGGATCAGCGCGCCAAGACCCGCGTCCAGCGTCAGATAGGCGACCGAGAATCCGATCATGTACAGGGACAACGACCCCGCCCCGGCAATCCTGCGTTGGTCAAACAGGGGCAAGTGGCCAGCCCTTAGAAGAACCAACCCGGCCAGCACCACTGCACCAGCTAAGACCCGCACCACGGCAAAGGCAGCAGGATCGCTGGCGCCACTATCAATCGCCATCCGATTGAGAATTGAGTTGGACGCAAAGGCGCACATCGTCAGGCACGTGAGTAGGAACAGTTTCATATCAACCGCATAGCCGGTTTCGGCGCGTTTTGCACACTCACATTCCTGCGGGATGGTCCGCAAAACGAAACGGGGCCGCCCGAAGGCGACCCCGTCCCTAGATACTAAGGCTTCCCTCTCGGCAGCTTGGCCTTACAGCCAAGCGCCCTTCGGGGCCGTCAGAATTCGCCGAGGCGAATTCGACGTCTTACATCATGCCGCCCATGCCGCCCATGTCGGGCATGCCGCCACCAGCAGGCGCACCTTCTTTGGCGGGCTTGTCAGCAACCATTGCTTCGGTGGTGACCAGCAGGCCAGCAACCGATGCTGCATCTTCCAGCGCGGTGCGGACAACTTTGGCCGGATCGATCACGCCAAACGAGAACATGTCGCCATATTCTTCGGTCTGAGCGTTGAAGCCGAATGCAGCGTCTTCGTTTTCACGAACCTTGCCAGCAACAACCGCACCGTCAACACCCGCGTTCTCGGCGATCTGGCGCAGAGGCGCTTCGATGGCTTTGCGAACGATGTTGATGCCTGCGCTCTGGTCAGCGTTTGCGCCTTCCAGATTTTCCAGTGCTTTACCGGCCTGAACCAGAGCAACACCGCCACCGACAACAACGCCTTCTTGAACAGCTGCGCGCGTTGCGTTCAGAGCATCGTCAACACGGTCTTTGCGCTCTTTCACTTCAACTTCGGTCATGCCGCCGACGCGGATAACAGCAACACCGCCTGCCAGTTTGGCAACGCGCTCTTGCAGCTTCTCACGGTCGTAATCCGACGAGGTTTCTTCGATCTGAGTGCGGATCTGAGCAACACGTGCTTCGATCTCGGCTTTCTCGCCAGCACCGTCGACGATGGTGGTTTCGTCTTTGGTGATTTCGATTTTCTTGGCGGTGCCCAGCATGTCCATGGTGACGGACTCGAGCTTCATGCCCAGATCTTCGCTGATGACCTGACCGCCGGTCAGGATTGCGATGTCCTGCAGCATGGCCTTACGGCGATCGCCGAAGCCCGGCGCTTTGACAGCAGCAATTTTCAGGCCGCCGCGCAGTTTGTTGACAACCAGAGTTGCCAGCGCTTCGCCTTCAACGTCTTCAGCAATGATCAGCAGCGGCTTTTGCGACTGGATCACTTGCTCGAGCAGAGGAACCATCGGCTGCAGCGAGGACAGTTTCTTTTCGTGCAGCAGGATCATGCAGTCTTCGAGATCTGCGATCATCTTGTCGGCATTGGTCACGAAGTAAGGCGACAGGTAGCCACGGTCGAACTGCATGCCCTCGACAACATCGGTCTGGGTTTCCAGGCCTTTGTTCTCTTCAACGGTGATGACGCCTTCGTTGCCAACCTTCTGCATCGCGTCTGCGATCTGTTGGCCGATTTCAGTTTCGCCATTGGACGAAATGGTGCCAACCTGAGCAACTTCTGCCGAGTCTTTGACTTCACGCGATGCTTCTTTAATGCCCGCGACAACCTTGGCAGTTGCCAGGTCGATGCCGCGCTTCAGATCCATCGGGTTCAGGCCCGCTGCAACCTGCTTCAGACCTTCGCGAACGATTGCCTGTGCCAGAACAGTTGCAGTGGTGGTGCCGTCGCCGGCTTCGTCATTGGTGCGGCTGGCGACTTCTTTCACCATCTGCGCGCCCATGTTTTCGAACTTGTCTTCCAGTTCGATTTCCTTGGCAACCGATACACCGTCTTTGGTGATGCGCGGTGCGCCGAAAGATTTGTCCAGAACCACGTTGCGGCCTTTGGGGCCCAGGGTCACTTTGACAGCATCGGCCAGGATGTTCACACCTGACAGCATGCGGTTGCGGGCATCGGTGTCGAACTTGACGTCCTTAGCAGCCATGTTGTTTCTCCTTGAGAAAAATGTTGGAAATGAAGATCAGAGACGCGCGGGCGCTTACTCGATGATCCCCATGATGTCGCTTTCTTTCATCATCAGCAGCTCTTCGCCGTTGACCTGAACCTCGGTGCCCGACCACTTGCCGAACAGGATCTTGTCGCCAGCTTTTACAGCCATTGCGATCAGTTCGCCGCTGTCCTTGCGTGCGCCTTCACCGGTCGAAACGACTTCGCCTTCGCTGGGCTTTTCTTTTGCGCTTTCGGGAATGATCAACCCGCCTGCGGTTTTCTCATCGCTTTCGGTACGACGAACCAGCACGCGGTCATGAAGCGGTTTCAATGCCATCTTTGCAGCTCCTTGGGCTCAAAGTTTATCTATCCTCCCCCCGCCTTTCAGCGAGGCGTTAGCACTCGATAGTAGAGAGTGATAACGACGCATAGCTAGGGGGTCGAAATGACCGAGTCAACAAGTTGCCAAAATATTTTTCGCACGTAGAACCACAAACCGTCCGGTTTACACGGCACCCTAGCTAACTAAGGTGATGGCGACCACATTTGACGAAGGCAGATTCGATGCGTGGGCTCCGGAAAATCGCGACTATCTTGTTGTTTTTAATTACTATCGCTGTTGGTTTAGCCACATCAGCACAGGCGCAAACCCTTACCGAAACGGTCCAGAGGTGGGAGCGCCGTCTTGATGCCCGGATCGGGCTGCTCCTTTATGATCCCAGCAACGAATGGGAGGTTTCATACCGCGCCGATGAGCTGTTTCCGATGTCCAGCACGTTCAAACCGCTCTTGTGCGGCGCCGTGCTGGCAGAGGTGGATGCAGGTACGGAAAGCCTGTCAGATCACGTCACGTACCAGTCAACGGACCTGGTAGATTACTCTCCAGTCACCAGCAAACATGTTGAGACCGGTATGACTGTCGGAGCGCTATGCGAAGCAACGATGACGATCAGCGACAATGCTGCGGCCAATCTGCTGTTGCGCCATCTGGATGGGCCTGCCGGACTGACCGAGTTTCTTCGAACAAACGGCGACGACATCACCCGCCTGGATCGATGGGAGACGGCCCTGAATGAAGCCACTCCTGGCGATCCGCGCGATACCACAACGCCTCGGGCAATACTGGCGACGCTGGACCGGTTGTTATTTGGCCGGGCGCTCTCACCTGCATCCTCCACTCAGCTCAGGCAATGGATGATAGACGATCAAGTGGCCGACGGGCTTATCCGCGCGCAAGTGCCTGACGGGTGGACGATCGGGGACAAGACCGGTGCCGGAGGCCACGGCAGCCGTGCGATCGTTGCCTTTCTGCAGACACCCGGGCCACGCACCTATCTGGCCGCCATCTATCTGACCGAAAGCGATGCGCCACTTCCTGAACGCAACGCCGTCCTTTCAGATATTGGCCGCGCCATGATTGCCGAAATCGCCGCACGGCCTGACTAGTTCGCATCTTCCCAGCTATAGGCCCAGTGCTTCAACCCTTCGGCCCCCGTAGCCGACAGCGCATAGACCCCTTTCTGGACCTTGTCGAACCACCCGTAGTGATTGTCCCGCATCAGGCGCGTGGCTTCGGCGACGCCGGTGGATTGGGCAACTTCGGCCCCTTTTGTCGCTCCGCATTCGGCCAGATGGGCTGCACATTTCAGCGCGTCCTGACGATAGGCCGTCACGATCCCGTGCCGGGTGGCCCCGCCTGCGTTGGGATCACCTTCAAGCCGGTCAAATTCACGCAAAAGACGAGCCGCTTTTGCCTTGTTTTTACGTGGCGCATACGGGCCCGGGTCACATTGCACCTCGACCGCACCGTCAGCACGTACAGTGATCAGACCAAGACCAAGCCTGCGGCACAGCGCCAAATTGTCCTTTAACGCACGCCGCGCGGTTCGCCCCTTGGGTTTGCACACACCGATATAGACCTGGTCAGTCACCCTTAACCGCGTGATTGCCTGATGAAACAGCGCCAATGAGAACCGCAGCTTCAGCTCAACAATCACCGGCTCATCGCCATCTCGAACAGCGACGATATCGGCAGCGCCGACTTCGCCTTTGACGGTATAGCCCTGACGCTCGAACAGCGCCTTGATCGGCGGGTATAGATCCTGCTCGCGGTCCATTCCGCCATGCTATGCAAATTTGCCGCGAACGCCAGCCATCACCTGCATCTGGCTTGAATACATTGCTGCGCAAAGGCAATGTCGCGGTCACACTGAAGATTCCGAGATGATCCTTATGCGCTTGTTTGCACCGCTGCTTTTACTATTCCTGCCCGCCGCCGTACAGGCCGCATGCGAAGGGAATGATCTGAGGCCGGGACTGAGCCCTGCGGTAAAATCCGAACTGCAACAGGCAGTGGCCGATATCCCGTTTCCCGAAGGTAATCACTGGATCGCGTCCAAGGGCGACACGATCCTGCACCTTGTTGGTACGTTGCATGCCAATGACCCACGCATGGACGCAGTGGTCGAACGGTTAACGCCGGCCCTCAGCGATGCGGACGCGTTTTATTTCGAGGTAACGCAGGAAGAAATGGACGCATTCGAACAAGACCTGGCCAAGGACATGAGCCCGGTGATGATCTCCTCGGGACCCAGCCTGATTGACCTGATGTCCGAGGAGGACTGGTCTGCCCTGTCTGACGGGCTATCCGAACGCGGTATCCCCGGTTGGATGGCAGCCAAAATGCGTCCCTGGTTTCTAAGCATGATGCTGGGCATCCCCCCGTGCATGATGCAGGACCCCAGTGCGAGCCACGGGATGGACGCCCGTCTGGATCAACTGGCTGACGAGTTGGGCATCCCCAAACGCTCGCTTGAGAAGGTTGCCGATCTTATGAGTATGTTCGACAGCCACCCCATCGAAAAGCAGGTCCAGTCCCTTGTGCGGATGGCCGGTGCCATGGGCGGCAGCGAGGATCAACTGGTCACGATGGCTAATGCATATCTGGAAGAGAAACATGTTGAAATCATCCAGCTCGCCCGCCTGCAGGGTTTGGAAGACTCGGGCCTGCCGCCCGAGGTGTTCGACGAGGAATGGGACGAATTCGAACAAAAACTTCTGGTAGAGCGCAACAGCAACTGGGTGCAGAAAATTCTGAACATTCAGAACCAAACTGTCGTGATCGCGGTCGGTGCCGGACATCTTGGGGGCGACTACGGGCTGCTGAACCAATTGCAACAGGCCGGGTACACCCTGACCCGCGCCCCGTTCTGACCCACCTCGATTTCAGACCAACCGTCGCAGCGTAAACACTGTCGGGTGACAACCCCGGCGGACCGCCCTATAAGGCGCGCAAAATGATCATCCTCAGGACGCTGACATGACAACGCTCGTATTTGGACATAAATCCCCCGACACCGACTCCACAGGCTCACCTATCCTGTGGTCATGGTACCTGAACGAAATCAAAGGCGAACAGGCTGAACCCGTTCTGCTGGGCGAACCCAACACCGAAGCGGCATTCCTACTGCAGCGCTGGGACCTGCCCAAGCCACGCATCATCGAGGACGTGGCCGAGGGCGCGCCGGTTGTCATCGTGGACACCAACAACCCGGCCGAGCTGCCAGCCAGCGTAAACAGCGCCGACATTCGCGCAATCATCGACCACCACAAGCTGGTTGGTGGACTGGAAACCAAAGGCCCGATCGACATCACCGTGCGCCCGCTGGCCTGCACGGCGACCATCATGATGGACCTGATCGGTGACGACGCCGCCAAGATGCCTGACGCCATCAAGGCCGCGGCGCTGACCTGCATCCTTTCGGATACGCTGGAATTCCGCTCTCCCACCACCACCGCACATGACCGCGCAGTGGCCGAGAAACTGGCCGCTGATCTGGGACTGGACGTCCCGACCTATGCCGCCGAAATGTTCGCGGCCAAATCGGATGTATCGTCTTTCTCAGACGCCGAACTGATCCGCATGGACAGCAAGGAATATGAGGTCGACGGCACCAAGTTCCGCGTTTCAGTTCTGGAAACCACTGCACCGGGCGTCGTTCTGGACCGCAAGGCCAGCCTGGCGGGTTCGATGGCTGACGTAGCCAAGGAAGACGGCGTTGATCAGGTTCTGCTGTTCGTGGTCGATATCCTGAACGAAGAGGCCACTCTGCTGGTGCCCAACGATCTGGTCAAAGGTGTCGCAGAAAAGAGCTTTGGCGCAAGCGTGGACGGCGATGCCGTGGTCCTGCCCGGCATCATGAGCCGCAAAAAGCAGATCATCCCGAACCTCAAGGTTTGACGCTGACAAACATCCCAACCGAAAGGCGCCCCACCCGGGCGCCTTTTTTCTTTGCTACTAATGTTTTGCGCGAATGGCATCCGTTGGTAGTCTGACATCAATAGCCAGACAGCGAATTGGGTCAGACAACGTTCATGAGTTCCCGCAAGTTCAGCACCACACGCGACATCCTGAGATTTGAGGGCAAGGACAAACCTGCCTATTGGCGGCGGTTTGCCATGCTTCTGACCTTATCCGTGGTGATTGCCACGATGGGCATGCTGCGAGATTCCGGTGCGGTGGTCATTGCCGCAATGCTTGTTGCGCCATTGATGACCCCAATCCTTGGGGTTGCGGCGGCGATGGTGATGGGATGGCTGGGTCGCGCGTTCAAACTGGCTTTGATTGTCTGCGGCGCCGCAGTGATCAGCGTCTTACTGGCGTGGCTTCTTGTCTATGTCGCAGACGTCCCGCGCGGCATTCTGATCCCCGATCAGGTTATGGCCAGAACGGATCCGGGCACCGAGGATCTGATCGTTGCACTGGCCGCCGGGGTGGCCGCTGCTTATGTACAGATCAACCGGTCTGAGGTCAGCTTGCTTCCCGGTGCAGCCATCGGCGTGTCATTGGTGCCGCCCCTGTCTGCTTCGGGTGTGTTGCTGTATTTCGACGAGCCCGCCGAGGCCTATGAGGCTGGCCTGCTGTTTGCCACCAACCTTGGCGCGATCATCCTGTCGGCCTGCGCGGTCTATATCGTATACGCGGCACGCGCGGTGGTTTTCAGCAAGGGTCGGCGCAAGCTGAACTTCACCGCAAGCGTGGTGGTGACACTGGCATTCCTGGCCTTCGTTGTCCTTCAACTGGGAAAGTCGACCTATAACCGTTACCTCGAAACCCGGACCGAAGCGCAGTTGGCGCAAACGATCCGGGACTGGGCCGATCCGGTGTCGGTCGAGATCATCCGCGTGGACGTGAATGCCAAACGCAAACACGCCGATATTTGGCTGATCGTGGACCTTCCGATTGAAGCCGCTTACAAAGTATCCTCGATCGCCGGTTTGCTGCCCGAGACCCTGCGTGACACGCCTTTGGTCGACGTACTTCAGAAAGAACTGGGGCCGGGTTATCTGGTCGTAGTGCGTTTCCAGAACAGGATCGGCGCACAGATCATATTGGGCACCGAAAACGTCCAACAAGCGCCCGATGTCGAAGAAATCGTCGAATGACACGATCAGACACACCGTGTTCGACCCGCAATTGGTATTGCGGGATGGCCAAGAGGTGAAAGCTTTGCCATAGCTGTCACAACTCAGAATTTCAGATCCCGAGGCTCCCATGACCCAGATCATCCACACGCTTTCCGAGATTTCAGGCCGCTACAAGGCACTGTTCGTTGACCTGTGGGGATGCGTTCACAACGGCATTACTGCCTATCCCGAGGCGGTCGCAGCCTTGCAAAACTACCGGGCGCAAGGCGGGATCGTTGTGCTGGTCACCAACTCACCCAAACCGCGTGCTGGCGTGGCTGAGCAGCTTGGGCAGTTCAATGTCCCCGCAGATGCCTATGACACCATCGCCACCAGCGGGGACTCGGCGCGGTCCGCCATGTTCCGCGGTGCAGTCGGGGAGAAAGTCTACTTCATGGGGGAATGGGAACGCGACGCAGGTTTCTTTGAGCCGCTGAAACTGCTGCACCACCCGATCCACATCGAACGTGTCCCGCTGGATGAGGCCGAAGGCATCGTCTGCTGCGGGCCGTTCGACCCAATGGCGGATCCGGCGGTCAATCGCGCCGATTTCCTCTATGCAAAGCAGAAAGGCATGAAGCTGCTCTGCGCCAACCCCGACATCGTTGTTGACCGGGGCGAGATACGCGAATGGTGCGCCGGGGCGTTGGCAAAACTGTATACCGAGATGGGAGGCGAGAGCCTGTATTTCGGAAAGCCCCACCCGCCGATCTATGATCTAGCGCGGCGCAGGCTGCAGGAACTGGGTCACGACGTCCCGGATGGCGACATTCTGGTGATCGGCGACGGCCCGCATACGGACATTCTGGGCGGCATGGGCGAAGGGATTGATTCTCTGTTCATCTCGGGTGGCTTGGCCGCAGCGGAAACAAAAACTGAGCATCATCCGCACCATGACTCCTTAAGTGATTATATTGCAAAGGAAAACATCAATCCGACCTACACAATCGGTCGATTGAGATAGTCAGAAAAGACTTGATTTTCTGCAGCTGCGAAGTAATAAAGTTGCCAAACCGGGGCGACTTGAGATGTTTTGTTTCCCATTGAACTCGAGTGAGGGCGACATGTTGGATAATCTTCCACGCGGCACGATCTGTATTGAAGACATCGAGATGGGCATGAGCCGCCACCTCCGCAAAGTGGTGACGGACGAAGATATCGAGATGTTCGCGCAGGTTTCAACGGACCGAAACCCCGTTCACCTGGACGACGACTATGCCCGCGACACGATCTTCGAAGGTCGTATCGCCCACGGCATGTTGACGGCGGGCCTGATCTCGGCCGTGATCGGCGAGCAGCTGCCGGGCCACGGCACGGTCTATATGGGTCAGTCTCTCAAATTCCTGGCTCCGGTGCGCCCCGGCGATATGGTCTATGCCGAGGTCAAGGTGATCGACATCGACTTTGCCAAGCGTCGCGTGAAGCTGGATTGTCACTGTGCAGTCGATGGCAAAAAGGTGCTGGTGGGTGAAGCCATGGTTTTGGCCCCTTCGCGCAAGTTCGACTAAGGCAACAGGGCCCCAACACAGACGAAGGGCGCCGGATACGGCGCCTTTTTTTTTGCGCAACCTTCGACCAGCAATCTTATTGGCGCAGATTGATATCCCTGCCTGCACTGCCAGGCATTTGTACCAATCAGGTGCTTGAACCCGGTCTCCAGTCCCGCTAGGCAAGCTGCATGCAGATCATCCGTGATTTCCAGTTTGTCGAGCCAGAAGACCGCGGTGCCAGTGTGGCAATCGGGAACTTTGATGGCGTGCATGTGGGCCATCAGTCGGTGATTGAGTTGGCCTGCAATGTGGCCCCCGGCGCACCATTGGGTGTGCTGACGTTCGAGCCACATCCGCGCGAGTATTTTGCGCCCGACGCCCCACCCTTTCGTCTGATGCGTGGGAACGCGCGTGCGCATAGGCTGGAAAAGCTGGGCGTGCAAAAACTATACGAGTTGCCGTTCAACGCGGCGCTTGCGGGGCTGACTCCGGAAGAATTTGCCCGAAACGTGATTTGTGACGGCCTTGGCCTGTCACACGTGGTGGTCGGCGCGGATTTCTGTTTCGGCAAAGGGCGCAGTGGCACCGCCGAAGACATGGCCCGGTTCGGGCAAGAGATGGGGTTTGGCGTTACCATTGCACCGCTGATGGAACGGTCTGACGATGTGGTATCCTCGACCGGGATCCGCACCGCGCTGACCGATGGCCGCCCCCGCGACGCCGCGGCAATGCTGGGCCATTGGCACCGCGTCGAGGGCGAAGTGATCGGCGGTGAACAACGCGGGCGCGAGCTTGGGTTCCCTACCGCGAATATGTCCATCGAAGGGTTGCACCCACCAAAGTTTGGCGTCTATGCGGTGCTGGTCGATGTGCTCGACGGACCTCATCAGGGCAGCTATCACGGCGCATCCTCTGTCGGCGTACGGCCTATGTTCAACGGAGAGGTTCCGAATATCGAGACCTTCCTGTTCGATTTCTCAGGCGATCTGTACGGTTCGACCCTGTCCGTCGGCCTGGTTGAATACCTGCGCCCCGAGATGAAGTTTGACGGGCTGGATGCCCTGATCGCGCAGATGGATGCCGATTGTGACAAGGCGCGCATCCTGCTGGCCGCGCTATGACCACCGATCCGATCGACCGCAAAGGCCTTGGCCCACGGTTCTGGGAACGCAAACCGCTAACCAAGATGAACCAGCGCGAATGGGAAGCCTTGTGCGACGGCTGCGGCAAATGCTGCCTTAACAAGCTTGAGGATGAGGACACCGGCGAGGTTGCCCTGACCTGCGTCGCCTGCCGTCTGCTGGACGATGAGACCTGCCGCTGCACGCAATACGACATCCGCCATCAATTCGTCCCGGAATGTATCGTGATGACGCCCAACAACATCGACGATCACGCCTATTGGCTGCCCCAGACCTGCGCCTATCGGCTGCTGTGGGAAGGGAAACCACTTTATGACTGGCATCCCCTGATATCAGGTACACCGGACAGCGTGCACGCCGCCGGCATGTCAGTTCAGGGGCGCACAGTGTCCGAATTCGAAACCCCCTTGGAAGAGTGGGAAGACTATATCATTGAGGAACCCAGCTGATGTATTTCGCCTCTGACAATTCCGGTCCGGTTCACCCACAGGTCATGGCCGCATTGAACGAAGCCAATCAGGGCTATCAAATGGCCTATGGCGCGGACACCCTGATGAACGAAGTGCGCGATCGTATTCGCGGAATCTTCGAAGCGCCGGGCGCGGCGGTCTACCTGGTGGCTACCGGGACAGCCGCGAATTCGCTGGCTCTGGCGACGCTCTCAAACCCATGGGAAACCGTGTTCTGTTCCCCCGTCGCGCATATCCACGAGGATGAATGCAACGCGCCCGAGTTCTATAGCGGCGCAAAGCTGACATTGGTGCCGGGCGGCGACAAGATGGAGCCCGCAGCGCTGCGGCGCTCGATTTTGGCCGAAGAAACACGTGGCGTGCACGGCCCCCAGCGTGGGCCCGTGTCGATAACTCAGGTGACAGAGCGTGGCTCGGTTTATTCACTGGCCGAATTGCAGGCGCTGTGCAGTATCGCCAATGAATACGACCTGCCAGTTCATCTGGATGGTGCCCGGTTTACCAACGCGTTGGTCGCACTCAATTGCTCGCCCGCTGAGATGACGTGGAAAGCGGGCGTCGATGCGGTCAGCTTTGGCGGCACCAAGAACGGGTTGATGGGTGTCGAAGCGGTAGTTTTCTTTGACGAATCCAAGGCCTGGGAATTCGAACTGCGGCGCAAGCGTGGTGCGCATCTGTTCTCCAAGCATCGTTACTTGTCCGCCCAGATGGCCGCATATCTGAAGGATGATCTGTGGCTGCAGATGGCGCGACAAGCCAACGCTAACTGCGCACATCTGGCCGATGGTCTACGCGCCAAAGGCGCAACCTTCCTGCATGAGCCGCAAGCCAACATGATCTTTGCGCAGTTTTCGCGCGCACGGCACAAGCAGTTGCACCAAGCGGGCGCAGTTTATCACCTATGGGGCGCAGAGCTGGATGGTACGGATGACGACGAGATCCTGGCCTGTCGACTGGTCTGCGACTGGTCGATCAACTCAAATGATATCGACCGGTTCATCGGCTTGTTGTGAGTTCAGGGATTTGGGGCGTCATCCTGTCCACAACATGGTTCAGGATAGACCACCCCAGAACTTTCGAATGGTGGCAGCCGTCTGATCCGGGTGAGTGATTGGGACCATGTGGTCAGCACCCGAAACAACGCCCGTTCTGGCATTGGGAAGCCGCCGGGCAAGACCTTCTCCGATCGCGGGCATGACGGGGTGCGTCTCAGACCCGCTCAGGATCAGAACCGGCATGGATGCGCGGTCCAGAACACCTGGCTTCAACATCCCCTTCTGATCAAGGAACAAAGCGTCATCAACGGCGGGCACAACGTGAATACCGCGGATCATTCCCGCGCGGGTTCGCTCTGGCAATTCGGGCCATCGTGGGCCATCCTGCGCGCCCCACATCCGGTTGAACAAACGGGCGGCTTGCTCCAAATTTCCGGCCGCGAGCGCATCAGAGACAGGTTTCGCCTCTTCATCATGTTGCCGCACCAATTCGGGCGTGTCCTGAATCGCAACCGCAAAGAACACAGGCTCGATCAGGACAGCACTGCGGACCAGGTCCGGAAACTCGACAGCCAGCCGAAGGGCAAGCATCCCGCCAAAGGAATGCCCGATCACGTCCATCGGTTCGGTCAGGTGCGCGGCCGACAGTTGGGTCACTAGGTCAAAGAAATCCCCGTGCCCGTCCCAATCTGCACTGCGGCCATGGGACGGCATGTCGGGGGCCGTAAATGACGCTTCGCCCCCTAGTTCCGCCGACAGCCCCGACCACGCCCCGGAATGCGCGATTGTGCAGTGCAGGGCGAGCACCTCGCGCGCGCCCTGCCCCAACGTTCTGACAAAGATGTTGTCTGCCAGGGGGGTGTCCCTCACCCCTTCAGTTCCGACAAATGGCGGTCCAGATCATCCAGCCGGTCCTGCCCCCAGAACCGCTGATCGTCTTCGGTGATGTAAAACGGCGCGCCAAATACGCCGCGATCCACGGCCTCTTCCAGATTGGCGGCATAAGTTTCCGCGCCCACCAGAAGGCCGCTATCCGCCAGCCCCGGATCAAAACCGGCCTCCGTCAGGCAATCGCGGATCACATCATCCTGCGCGATGTCTTTCTCCTCGGCCCAACAGGCCCGCACGAAGGAATGCGCAAGTTTTCCGACATCGCCTGACGCATCCTTGATCGCCGCGATGATCGCATAGGACGATGGCGCCGCATTGGTTGGCCAATGCGCGGGTTGCAGATTGAACTCCATCCCAAGTTGCTTGGACTGTCGCTGTAGTTCCTGCGCCCGATATTCGATCCGCGAAATATGGCGGTCCTTGGGTGGAGTGCCCCCCGTGCGCCCAAACAGGGCGACAATATCCAGCGGTTTGTAATTGATCGTCGCGCCATGTTTCGCCGCGACCTCTTCCAACCGCATACCCGCCAGGTAGGTATAGGGCGAGAGTGTCGCAAAATAGTAGTCAATCTGGGTCATCTGCACTTTCTCCGCTGCGTTATCTTTGCTGGACGTTAGACCCGTGCTAAGCGGTGTCAACATCACGAATCTGTCACATTGCCATTGCTGCCCGGGGACCTCAGCCGATGCCGACACTCAACGAACCCAAGCTTATCGCTGGGAACGCCAACCTTCCTCTTGCCGAATCCATCTCGCGACGCATGAGCCTGTATCGCGGCGTCGATCAAAATCTGGTCGATGCGCGGGTCGAGCGCTTCAATGACGGCGAGATTTTCGTCGAAGTGTTCGAAAACGTGCGCGGCGAGGACATGTTCATTGTCCAACCGACATCGAACCCGGCGAATGACAACCTGATGGAGCTGCTGATTATCGCTGACGCGCTGCGTCGGTCTTCCGCACAGCGTATCACCGCCGTGATCCCCTACTTTGGCTATGCCCGTCAGGACCGCCGCACCAAGGCACGGACGCCGATCAGCGCCAAGCTGGTGGCCAACATGCTGACCGGTGCCGGGATCGAGCGGATCCTGACCATGGACCTGCACGCAGCACAGATTCAGGGGTTCTTCGACATGCCTGTCGACAACCTTTATGCATCGCCGATTTTTGCGCTGGATGTGAAACACCAGTTCCAAGACAATCTGGACGAGCTTATGGTCGTATCGCCTGACGTTGGCGGCGTGGCCCGCGCGCGCGAGCTTGCCAAGCGTATCAACGCCCCCCTGTCGATCGTGGACAAACGCCGCGAAAAGGCGGGCGAAGTGGCCGAGATGACAGTGATTGGTGACGTCAAAGACAAGATATGCCTTATCGTTGACGACATGTGCGACACTGCCGGTACGTTGTGCAAGGCGGCTCAGGTCCTGTTGGATAACGGCGCGAAAGAAGTACACTCCTACATCACCCACGGTGTCATGAGCGGCCCGGCGGTCGAACGTGTGACCAATTCGGTGATGAAATCTCTGGTGCTGACCGACACGATCCAGCCTACCAAAGAGATCACCAACGCCAAGAACATCCGCATCGTGCCAACCGCGCCTATTTTCACGCAGGCGATCCTGAACATTTGGAACGGAACAAGCGTGTCTTCGTTGTTCGAGGACAAGACTCTGACGCCGATCTACGAGTCGATGTATCACATGGACTGACCAAGTTGGGTGGCGTAACAGCCGCCCTTTTTTGTCAACACAGCAAGACAGGACGTACCCGTGACAGCCTCAAAACGCATTGTTCTTTCCAGCGACCACGCGGCCATCGAGCTGCGTCAGGCGGTCGCCGACCACATCGCAGCGCAAGGCTGGGAGGTCGTCGATATCGGTCCCAAGACTCCCGAAAGCACGCACTACCCTATCCACGGAAAAGCCGCAGCTCAGGCTGTTGCTGCTGGTGATTGCCAACTTGGGATCGTCCTGTGTGGTACAGGTCAGGGCATCATGATGGCGGCCAACAAGGTTCCGGGCATTCGCTGTGGCGTGTGTTCTGACGCTTTCTCGGCCCGCATGATCCGCGCGCACAACAACGCCAACATGCTGTCGATTGGCGCGCGTGTCGTGGGCGAAGGTCAGGCCCTTGATATCGTGGATGCATTCCTCGGCACCGAGTTTGAAGGTGGCCGCCACGCAACTCGTGTGGACATGATCGAGGCACAAGGCGACTAAACTGCCTTACCTATCCAGAGATCACACATTGGGCCCACTGACAGGGGGCCTGTTGCGTTAAGAGATATTCCAATCGTCGTCATGGGCCACCTCTCCGATGGCGGTCCATGTGACCCTTATCCGAGCGATCCGTGTATCCGACCATGTGCGGAAAACGGCGCTAAAGCCCTCTGGCGTGATGTCTTCGGCCGTGACTTCGGCGCGCAGAGCGGAAGATGTGTCCACATCCCATAAAGAGACACCGATCTGAACCACTGGATTGGATCGGAACGGTTGCTTGAACGTAACGCTCGATCGCCGCTGGCGGGGTCCTTCGCCCGTCCACATTTCGCCACCATCGGCGAATTCGGAAAAAATAACTGCCTCGCCTTGGTCAATACCAATTGGATGGGTTCGAAACGTCTTCATTGATTTGTCTTTATCTATGTAATTCCGGACCTTAACCCGTCGCATTGATAAAATCACGATAAAAAAACGGCCCCGTGTTTACGGGGCCGCTTCTAACTGTCGGAATGCGATGAGCCTTACAGGCTCATATGCGTTCCAAGGGCTTCCATGTCGGCCAGCAGTTTGGCAGCGTCATCGACAATTGTCTGATCATCGCCTGCCTTGGCCGCGTCGTGCGAAGCACGCGCCTCGGCGACCAGATCGTCCAGATGCGACCGTGTCACTTCGGCGACCGGAATGGCCTTTTCGGCCAGAACCGACAGGCCATCGCCATTGATCTGAGCAAACCCGCCGGTGACCAGATATTCACTGGACCCTTCGGGTGCCTCGACCTTCAGGATGCCCGGGCGCAGCGTGGTGATGGTGGGGGCATGATCAGGCATTGCCGTCATGTCCCCATCCGCGCCGGGAAGCTGGACCGCGGTCGCGCTGAGCGAAGCAAGGCTTCGCTCGGGGCTGACGAGGTCGAATTGCATCGTGTTTGCCATCAGGTGTGCTCCTTAGGCGGCTTCTGCGGCCATCTTTTCCGCTTTGGCGATCACGTCTTCGATGCCGCCAACCATCAGGAAGGCTGCCTCGGGCAGGTGATCGTATTCGCCGGCCACAACGGCCTTGAACGACGCGATGGTGACATCCAGAGGAACCTGAACACCCGGCGAGCCGGTGAAGACCTGGGCCACGTCGAACGGCTGCGACATGAAGCGTTCGATCTTACGGGCACGAGCCACGGTCAGTTTGTCCTCTTCCGACAGTTCGTCCATGCCGAGGATGGCGATGATGTCCTGCAGCGATTTATAGCGCTGAAGGATCTGCTGAACCTCGGTCGCAACCGCATAGTGCTCTTCACCAACGATGGCCGGGTCGAGCAAACGCGAGGTCGAGTCGAGCGGGTCAACAGCCGGGTAGATACCCTTTTCCGAAATCGCACGGTTCAGAACCGTGGTCGCGTCCAAGTGAGCGAACGATGTGGCGGGCGCAGGGTCGGTCAAGTCATCCGCAGGCACGTACACGGCCTGAACCGAAGTGATCGAGCCCGACTTGGTCGAAGTAATACGCTCCTGCATCGCGCCCATATCGGTCGCCAGCGTTGGCTGATAACCCACAGCCGAAGGAATACGACCCAACAGAGCGGACACTTCGGAACCAGCCTGCGTAAAGCGGAAGATGTTGTCGACAAAGAACAGAACGTCGGTACCGGTCGCATCGCGGAACTGTTCCGCAAGGGTCAGACCCGACAGAGCGATCCGCATACGCGCACCCGGAGGCTCGTTCATCTGGCCGTAGACCAGCGCAATTTTCGAATCTTCCAGTTTTTCAGGAACGATAACACCGGATTCGATCATCTCGTGATAAAGGTCGTTACCTTCACGGGTCCGCTCGCCAACACCCGCGAACACGGACACACCCGAGTGCACTTTGGCGATGTTGTTGATCAGTTCCATAATCAGAACGGTTTTACCCACACCGGCGCCGCCGAACAGGCCGATCTTACCGCCTTTGGCGTAAGGCGCCAGCAGGTCAACGACCTTAATGCCGGTGACCAGAACTTCGGATTCAGTCGCCTGATCCGAAAAATCCGGTGCTTCTTGGTGGATAGCGCGGGTTTCAGTAGTTTCCACCGGACCCTTTTCGTCGATGGGCTCACCCACAACGTTCAGGATACGGCCCAGTGTCGCGTTACCGACTGGTACTGCGATCGGTGCGCCAGTGTCGGTTACGGCTTCGCCACGAACCAGACCTTCGGTCGCATCCATCGCAATGGTACGGACAGTGTTTTCGCCCAGATGCTGTGCAACCTCCAGAACCAGCTTCTTGCCGTTGTTGGTGGTTTCCAGCGCGTTCAGAATTTCAGGCAGCTGATCTTCGAAGTGCACGTCGACGACGGCCCCGATGATCTGTGTGACTTTGCCTTTTGCATTCGCCATGTTTCGTCTCCGGTTTGTCTCTACAGCGCTTCGGCGCCGGAAATAATTTCAATCAGCTCGTTGGTGATCACGGCCTGACGCGAGCGGTTGTATTGGATCGTCAACTTGTCGATCATCTCACCCGCGTTGCGTGTCGCGTTGTCCATAGCGGACATCCGTGCACCCTGTTCCGAGGCTCCGTTTTCGAGCAGAGCCGAGAAGATCGCGGTCGCGACCCCCTTGGGCAGCAGATTGGCCAGAATGGCCTCTTCGCTGGGCTCGTAATCGAAGACGGCGTCGCTGTCGTCACGCTCTGTGTCTTCAAACGAAGCAGGGATGACCTGCTGCGCCGTCGGGATCTGGGTCACAACATTCACGAACTTCGAGTAGAAGATCGTTGCAACGTCGAACTCACCCCCGTCGAAGCGGGACATGACGTCCTTCGCGATGT
The DNA here is from genome assembly GCF_003318255.1 of Ruegeria sp. A3M17. Lineage (GTDB taxonomy): Bacteria > Pseudomonadota > Alphaproteobacteria > Rhodobacterales > Rhodobacteraceae > Ruegeria. Next base: position 306,110 of record NZ_QOCF01000014.1, on the reverse strand, counting down.
CTTGTGCGTTGGTATAACCCAGACGCTTGACCTCGCTCAGGTCGACATGTCCAACGAACAGATCGCCAAGATCACGCTTGAGCGCGTCGCGACCTTTCTTGCCGACGGTCAGAACCTTAACCGTCTTGCCTTTCAGGCGCAGCTCTTCCGCTTTGACACGGGCCAGCTTGGCAATGCTCGAGTTGAAGCCGCCGCAGAGACCGCGTTCGGCCGTCAGTACAACCAGCAGATGGACATCATCACTGCCCGTACCACGGAGCAGCTTGGGGGCGCTGTCGCTGCCCCCGACCGATGCCGCCAGCCCCGCCATCACGGCATTGAACCGTTCAGCATAGGGACGCGAGGCTTCGGCAGATTCCTGGGCGCGGCGCAATTTTGCAGCCGCGACCATCTGCATGGCCTTGGTGATCTTGCGGGTCGATTTGACCGACTCGATCCTGTTTTTTAGATCCTTAAGATTTGGCATGTGCCCGCCTCTCCCTTAAGCGAAGGTTGCGGCGTATTCGTCCAGCGCAGCCTTGATCTTGTCGGAAGCGTCGCCCTTGATCTTGGGATCTTCGTCGGTGATCCACTGAAGCAGGTCGGCGTGCTTGCCGCGCAGGTGCGCCAGCAGGCCAGCTTCGTAACGGCCAACATCAGAAACGTCGATCTTGTCGAGATAACCGTTGGTGCCGGCGAAGATGACGCAGACGATTTCCGCGTTTGTCAGCGGCGAGTACTGCGGCTGTTTCATCAGCTCGGTCAGACGCGCACCACGGTTCAGCAGCTGCTGGGTCGCGGCGTCAAGGTCGGAACCAAACTGCGCAAACGCAGCCATTTCGCGGTACTGAGCCAGTTCCAGCTTAACCGGACCGGCAACCGACTTCATCGAGTTGGTCTGAGCCGAAGAGCCCACACGCGAAACCGACAGACCGGTGTTCACAGCAGGACGGATGCCTTGATAGAACAGTTCGGTTTCCAGGAAGATCTGGCCGTCGGTGATCGAAATCACGTTGGTTGGAATAAACGCCGAAACGTCGCCACCCTGAGTTTCGATAACCGGCAGAGCGGTCAGCGAACCAGCACCGAAGTCTTCGTTCAGCTTTGCCGAACGCTCCAACAGGCGGGAGTGGAGATAGAAAACGTCGCCAGGATAAGCTTCACGTCCGGGCGGACGACGCAGCAGCAGCGACATCTGACGATAAGACACAGCCTGTTTCGACAGGTCATCATAGATGATCAGTGCGTGGCGGCCGTTGTCGCGGAAGAATTCGGCCATTGCGGTTGCAGCATAGGGCGCCAGGAACTGCATCGGCGCCGGGTCGGACGCGGTTGCGGCCACAACGATTGAGTAGTCAATCGCACCGGACTCTTCCAGTTTCTTCACCAGCTGCGCAACGGTCGAACGCTTTTGACCGATGGCAACGTAAACGCAGTACAGCTTTTTCGACTCGTCGTCGCCAGCGGCTTCGTTATAGACTTTCTGGTTCAGGATCGCGTCCAGAGCCACGGCAGTTTTACCGGTCTGACGGTCACCAATGATCAGCTCACGCTGGCCACGACCAATCGGGATCATCGCGTCAACCGATTTCAGGCCGGTTGCCATCGGCTCGTGAACCGACTTACGCGGGATGATGCCCGGTGCTTTGACGTCAGCAACGCCACGCTCGGTGGATTCGATGGGGCCTTTGCCGTCCAGCGGGTTGCCCAGACCGTCAACAACACGACCCAGCAGACCGTTACCAATCGGAACGTCCACGATCGAGTTGGTGCGCTTGACGATGTCACCTTCTTTGATGTCACGGTCGGAACCGAAGATAACAACACCAACGTTGTCGCTTTCCAGGTTCAGCGCCATGCCCATGATGCCGCCGGGGAATTCGACCATCTCACCCGCTTGCACATTGTCCAGACCGTATACGCGGGCAATCCCGTCACCGACGCTCAGCACGCGACCGATTTCGGCCACTTCGGCTTCCTGACCAAAATTCTTGATCTGGTCCTTCAGGATTGCAGAAATCTCTGCAGCTTGGATTCCCATTTATCCGACCTCTTTCATTGCATTCTGTAGGGAGTTGAGCTTCGAACGGATCGAGCTATCGATCATCTTCGAGCCCACTTTAACGACAAGACCGCCAATGAGGCTTTCATCAACGGTCGCATTTATTGTCACGGTCTTGCCCACACGCTCGGACAGCGTCTTGGACAGTTTTTCCAGTTGTGTCTTGGTCAGCGCCTTGGCCGACGCGACATCGGCAGTCACTTCGCCACGCTCGTCTGCCAGCATGTCGCGCAGAACCTGCACCAACTCCGGAACGACGAACAGCCGGCGCTTCTGCGCCATCAGAGCCAGCGTGTTACGCATGATGGCGTGCAGACCCATTTTGTCAGCGATTGCGATAATGGCGCCTTCTTGTTCGGCACGCGAAACCAGAGGCGATGCGATCAGGTCGCGCAGTTCGGCGCTTTCGCCCAATGCTGCTGCCAGATCGTTGATTCCGGTTTCCAGACCTGCGAGGTCATTATTCTCTTTGGCGATCTCAAAGATCGCGGTGGCATAGCGCTTGGCGATGCCTGTGGAAATCGAAGCTGGTTCGGACACGTCCACCCTTCCGATATTTTGGGCCCCGAATTCGCGTTGCGGCAGCTACCCCGGGGGCGTGAAGAAACCCCGGCCAGACGGTCGGGGATCAAAATCACCGGGGATGTAGCAGAGCCGAACCCAGCTAGCAATATATTATCACGGCAACAGGTTTATCCACAAAATGTTCAATTTCAATAACTTAAGAAGGGTGCGACCCTTTTATCCGGCTTACGCGAGCGAAAAATGTTACGAAAGTGTCGGTTTTTGCGATTCCTGTGTCCTTTTTCCCTCAATTTTTGCGAATTGAAGAGGGAAAACGACCGGGCTGCTCAGGCTGGTTTCAGAAGGCCATCAAGCGCCTTTATCGGACGTCGTTCGGCATCCTTTGCGACACTGCCACTGGGCGGTCGGATGTGTTTTGTCACCTCAACCATCAGCACTCCGCCCGCCATGACTGTTGGCAGCCTTTGGCCAGTCTTTTCGATCAGGCTCGCCGACTTTAGCCAGAAACGGCGGAATGACGGCGGCAGATACAGGGCCGAGCAATGGCTTTCCGGGATGAAGTGATGCGCCTTGAGCTGACTTTCCAGCTGCGAAGCTGTGTACGGCCGACCAAAGCCAAACGGGGTCTTGTCCGTCCGCGACCACAAACCCGCTCGGTTTGGCACAACAAAGAATGCGCGCCCCCCTGGCCCCAGCACCCGCCAGCACTCACTCAGCAATTGGCTGGGTCGCTGCGAGGTCTCAAGCCCGTGCATCACAATCAGCTTGTCGACATGGCCTGTTTCGATGGGCCACAAGGTTTCTTCGGTCAGAACCGAAACATTGGGCATTCCGGCCGGCCAAGGCATGACGCCTTGCGGCCCCGGCATCAGGCCGATGACGCGGCGGGCGTCCGCAAGATAAGGGCGCAGCAATGGGACCGCGAAGCCAAATCCGGCAACCGTTTGCCCCTTGGCCTCGGGCCATTGCTCGATCAGTCGCCCACGGATCGCCGCTTGCGCGGCACGCCCCAGAGTGCTGCGATAGTAGAAGTTCCTCAAATCCTGCACATCAAGATGCATTGCAGACACCCGGTCAATCGGCTTAGCTGGGCGCAGTCTAGCAACGAAAGGGCAAAAGGCCATGCCTCTTGAGGTCGTTACCATCCCATGTCTCAGCGACAATTACGCATTTCTGGCGCATGACGCCACAAGCGGCAATACCGCACTGGTCGACGCGCCCGAAGCCGGACCCATTCTGGCCGAGTTGGACAAGCGCGGCTGGACATTATCCCATGTTCTTCTAACCCATCATCATTGGGACCATGTGGATGGCCTGTCGGCCATTTTGGAAAAACACCCGGCCAAAGTTGTTGGCGCGGCTGCCGATGCGCACCGCCTGCCCCCGCTGGATCAGCAGGTCAGTGACGGCGATACGTTTGAATTCGGAAACGAGCAGATTCGGGTGCTGGATGTGTCCGGCCATACTGTTGGCCATGTCGCCTTCTACATGTCGGACAGCGCAGTGGTTTTCACAGCAGACAGCCTCATGGCTTTGGGGTGCGGGCGCTTGTTCGAAGGCACGGCACCGCAGATGTGGGCCTCTCTCAGCAAGTTGGCCGCGCTTCCCGATGAGACAATCGTATGCTCGGGTCACGAATACACGCAATCAAATGCAAAATTTGCGGTAACCGTCGATCCAACCAATACCGCACTGCAGAATCGTGTTGATGATATCAACCGCGCGCGCGCTGCCGGGCAACCTACGGTTCCTTCGACGATGGCGCTGGAAAAGGCCACAAACCCGTTTTTGCGAGCCGCTGACCCGGCGATTCAGGCGCATTTGGGTATGCAAAATTCGGACCCCGCAGAAGTTTTTTCTGAAATTCGGACTAGAAAAGACAGCTTCTAGTACCCAAATTGCCTTCCTCACGGCCACGGTCACGTGAAATGTGACTGTCAAGAGCAAGAAAACCCTTGAAGCCGGGCCACGATCAACCAAACTCTAATAGTATGAGGACATGGTTGGGATGGGGTTCCGGCCGAAGCCTGCCCCTTTCGACCCAAGACAGAGGAGCACCCGCGTGCCTTCATTCTCGAGCACATTAGAACAAGCCATCCACGCGGCCTTGGCGGCTGCGAATGAACGGCGTCACGAATTTGCAACGCTAGAGCATCTGCTTCTGGCGTTACTGGAAGAACCTGACGCCATCCGCGTCATGAAGGCCTGCAGCGTCGATCTGGAAGAACTGCGCAGCACTCTGGTCGAATTCATTGACGAAGATCTATCCAATCTGGTCACGGATATCGACGGTTCTGAGGCCGTTCCAACGGCCGCTTTCCAGCGCGTCATACAACGCGCGGCGATCCACGTCCAAAGCTCGGGCCGGACCGAAGTGACCGGTGCAAACGTTCTGGTCGCCATCTTCGCCGAACGTGAAAGCAATGCGGCCTATTTCCTGCAAGAGCAGGACATGACGCGCTATGACGCGGTTAACTTCATCGCGCATGGCGTGGCCAAAGACCCTGCCTACGGCGAAAACCGCTCGGTATCCGGCGCGGATCAGGTCGAGGAAGAGGCTCAACCTGGCGTCACCGAAGGCGAGCAAAAGGAAAGCGCGCTTGGGAAATACTGCATTGACCTGAACGCTAAATCGCGCGCAGGCGATGTCGACCCGTTGATCGGCCGTGCTGATGAGGTTGAGCGTTGTATTCAGGTCCTGTGCCGCCGCCGCAAGAACAACCCGCTGCTGGTGGGTGATCCCGGCGTGGGCAAGACCGCCATCGCCGAAGGTCTGGCGCGCAAGATTGTTGGCGGCGAAGCGCCAGATGTGCTGTCTGAGACCACCATTTATTCTCTCGACATGGGTGCTCTGCTGGCTGGTACCCGATATCGCGGCGACTTCGAAGAACGCCTGAAGGCGGTTGTGACCGAGTTGGAGGACCACCCCGACGCGGTGCTGTTCATTGATGAAATTCACACCGTGATCGGTGCCGGTGCCACCTCGGGTGGTGCGATGGATGCGTCGAACCTGCTGAAGCCCGCCCTGCAGGGCGGCAAGCTGCGCACCATGGGCTCGACCACGTACAAGGAATTCCGCCAGCATTTCGAAAAAGATCGCGCGCTTGCGCGACGGTTCCAGAAGATCGACGTAAGTGAGCCATCGGTCGAGGACAGCGTGAAAATTCTGCGCGGTCTGAAACCCTATTTCGAAGAACATCACGAGATCAAGTATACCGCCGATGCGATCAAGACCGCGGTAGAACTGTCGGCCCGCTACATCAACGACCGTAAACTGCCCGATAAGGCCATCGACGTAATTGACGAGGCTGGCGCGGCGCAGCATCTGGTGGCCGAGAGCAAACGGCGCAAGACCATCGGGGTCAAGGAAATCGAAGCGGTCGTCGCCAAGATCGCCCGCATCCCGCCCAAGAACGTCACCAAAGACGATGCCGAGGTACTGAAAGACCTCGAGGCTTCGTTGAAACGTGTCGTATTTGGTCAGGATCTGGCAATCGAGGCGCTGTCCAGTGCAATCAAGCTGGCGCGTGCCGGTCTGCGTGAGCCTGAAAAGCCCATCGGCAACTACCTGTTCGCTGGCCCGACCGGTGTAGGTAAAACCGAAGTTGCGAAACAGCTGGCGGATACGCTGGGTGTTGAACTGCTGCGGTTCGACATGTCGGAATACATGGAGAAGCACGCGGTTTCCCGTCTGATCGGTGCGCCTCCGGGTTATGTAGGCTTCGATCAGGGTGGCCTGCTGACCGACGGTGTCGACCAGCACCCGCATTGCGTGTTGCTGCTGGACGAGATCGAAAAGGCCCATCCGGACGTGTTCAACATCCTGTTGCAGGTGATGGACCACGGTGAGTTGACCGATCACAACGGACGTACGGTGAATTTCCGTAACGTGGTGCTGATCATGACGTCCAACGCAGGCGCGCAGGAACAGGCCAAGGCCGCCATCGGCTTTGCCCGTGATCGTCGCGAAGGCGAAGACACCGCCGCAATCGAGCGGATGTTCACGCCGGAATTCCGCAACCGTCTGGACGCTGTGATCTCATTCGCGCCGCTGCCAAAAGAGGTCATCCTGCAGGTTGTGGAGAAATTCGTTCTGCAGCTTGAAGCGCAGTTGCTGGATCGCAATGTGACCATCGACTTGACCCCCAAAGCCGCCGAATGGCTGGCGGACAAAGGGTATGACGACAAGATGGGTGCACGTCCTCTGGGCCGTGTCATTCAGGAACACATCAAGAAACCACTGGCCGAGGAGTTGCTGTTTGGCAAGCTGGCCAAAGGTGGTGTGGTCCGCGTGTCTGTCAAGAAAGGCGATTTGAACTTGGATATCCTTGGCCCCGATCAGCCAAGAATTCCGGGCGACAAACCTCCGCTTTTGACCGCGGATTAAGACGCCGCATTCGCCTAACAAGTCTAATCGCCCGGTTGTTCAGCAGCCGGGCGATTTCGTTTCGGCCACAAACTTTTTCGACGGAACAGCCAAACCTGCGCGTTTCATTATCACTGATGAATTGCAAAGGGGATTTTGATGACCAAAACCGTCGCCGTTTGGAGCGTAGCATTCGCCCTTTCCGCCGTTGCCGCCATAGCAACCGCTCAGCATAGATTTCGGTATCACGACGAGACAGAAACGCAGCCACTGCGCCTGCAGGCCGCAACGGTTGATCCGGGGCACAACCAGTCTGAAATCTCTGAGACCCGCAAAAGTATACGCGTCTCAGCCAACGGGATCCCCGATCACCTCGTCGGGCGCTTTCCGAACCAAGGCAACCCGCACAGCATTTCCGAGCAAGGCGTCAACTTGAAAGTTCCGACGAACCCGAAATCCAATGGGTCCACCACCCCGCTTGAAATGGGATGGAACTTTGGTGTGTCTCTGAACGGCGTCGTGTTCGACCCGCTGGCCGCAGAATTCTGGCAGGGCAATCCCCGCTCGGGTTGGTCCTACAATGCACTTGGGGGCGCGGTCACACTGGGGTTCGACGAAAACTACGCCCATGTGCAACCCAACGGAAAATACCATTATCACGGCATCCCCACGGGTTTTATTGAGCTGCTGAACTATAAACCCAACCGACATCCACCGCTGATCGGATATGCCGCTGACGGCTTTCCGATCTATGCGATGACCGGCGTTGTGGATGGGAAAGTGGCGCAAATGAAGTCGTCGTACAGATTGAAAAGCGGCAACCGCCCTGGAGGAAACGCGCCCGACGGAAAACATGATGGCACGTTCAATGAGGACTACGCCTACGTAGCAAGCGCCGGAAATCTGGATGAATGTAACGGAGCCTTTACGATTTCGCCTGAATATCCATCTGGAACGTACGCTTATTTCCTGACTGAAAGTTACCCGGTCATCCCGCGCTGCTTTGCGGGCACGCCTGATAGCAGCTTTCGGTTCGGTCGTCGCTGACCCGGATTCTTAACGAGTGTCTCGGTTACCTTTCGGTGAGTTTCAGCTCGATCCGGCGGTTTTGCGCCCGGGCCTCCGGGGTGTCTGCCGGGTTTACGGGCTGGAACTCACCAAAACCGTTTGCGGCCAATCGGCTCGGCGGGATACCCAGCGCATCGACCATGTAGCGCACCACGGACAAGGCACGGCCCTGACTAAGTTCCCAATTGTCGCGATAGCGCCCGGAACCGGCCAGCGGCACGTTATCAGTGTGACCATCGACGCGGATCACCCAGTTCAGGCCTTCGGGAATTTCAGCCGCCACGCTGCGCAGGATATTGGCCACTTTGGCGATGTCCTGCTGCCCGGCCGGTGACAAGACGGCCGAACCCGTGTCAAACAGGACCTCGGACGAGAACACAAAACGGTCGCCTTCGATCCGAACGCCCTCCTCATCCCCAAGCACGTCGCGCAGTCTTCCAAAGAACTCTGACCGATAGCGCTGCAGGTCTTCGGCCTGCGCCGCCAGTTCCTGATTTTGTCCAGACAGAGCTTCGGCCTCGGCTTCAAGCCGGACACGCTCAGCCTCTTCCAGCAAACGTCGGCGGCGTTCCTCCGAAGCCGCGCGGGCCAAAGCTGCGTTCAGGTCCTGACCGAGGGTCTGAATTCGAATGTCCGAAGCTGCGTTTCGTTCTTCATAGTCGTCCAACAACGCCTGCAACCCGCCAAGTTGTTGGCGCAGCGCCGCCATCTGTTGATTCAACAACGCCGTCTCTCGCTGCGCTTTTGCGGAAATCGTTTTCTCAGCTGAGATCGCTTCACGGGCCACAGCCAATAGGTTTGCACGCTCTTCAGCCAGTGAGCGTTGCGATTGTGCCTCGGCCTGCACCTCGGTCTGCGCAGCCAAAGCGGCTTGTAGTTGCGCCTGCAACTCGTCCGCATCCAGCGCACCAAACTGACGCTCAAGCTCGGCCCTGGCGGCTTGTGCTGCGGCAAGCAGGGTCAGTGTATCCTCAGCTTCTTTGCGCTGCGCTTCCAATGCCAGCGTCATCGCCGTCAACTCGGCATCCGCGTTCTGCAGACGATTGCGCAGGTTCTCGGCAGCGGCAGCCTCGGCCAGCTTGGCGGCCTCTTCCGCGCTGAGTTGGTTTTCCAGTTCACTGATCCGGGTGGATTGCGCAGCATCACTTTGTTCGAGATCCGCAACCAACGCCTCCAGCGCCTCGCGTTGAGCGGCTGCCAGCCGGGCGGCTTCGGCCTGTTCGTCGATCTCGGACCGGCTTTGCGCCAGCGCGAGGTTCAGCGCATCTTGGTCCTCCAGCAACTTGGCGCGCTGGGATTCCAGTGTTGCAATCGCGCCGCGTGCCCGCTCCTGATCCGTCAGAAGTGCGGCGACCTGCGCCTCAAAATCCGTGATACGCGCCTGCGACAAAGCCAAGTCCACTTCGGCCCGCGCCAGCGTATCTTCAGTTTGCGACAGGGTCGTGTTCAGCGCGCCAAGGCGTGCCTCTAGACGATTATTCTCACGCTCCTCCAATCCCAATGCCCCGGCCAGCGCTGCGACTTCATCTGACAGGGCGGTCAGTTCGTCCTCTTGCCCGGAAATGGTTTCGCGCAACACGAACTGCACCACCATAAAGATGGTCAGAACGAAGGTCAGCACCATCAGCAGCCCGGTGATCGCGTCAACAAAACCCGGCCAAACCGAGCCCTGAAAACGTTGACCTGTGCGGCGGGACAGAGCCATGGATTACTGTCCTTCCGGAGTGGAGCGCACGGCGCCTCGGGGCAATGTCAGGGCTTTGACCAGCAATTCGATATCCTTGCGCAGTTCGCTCATGCTTTCCTGACGGCCGGCCGAGATTTCTTCGAGGATGCGCAATAGCTGTACGTCCATCGACCGCAGACGCATCCGGCTTTCGGCATCAATACCTTCACCTGTCATCTGATCGCGCATGTGATCCAGAAGGGCGTCCTGCCCAAGGGCCACGCGCTCCAATGCGGCTGTCACCCCTTCGGATTCAGACTGTCGCACATTCATCTCACCAATCGCATCAACCAATTGGCCCAGTTTGACCGATACGGCGGCACGATCAGCCTCTTGCCCCGAAAACAGATCTTGCAGCGCATCCATCTGTTCGGACATCGCGTCCAGAACGGGTGTCAGGACCGCAATCTCGGCCCCACCTTCCTCGGCGGCGGCAAAACCAACACGGGTGATTGAGGACAACCATTCCTCAAGCTCGCGGTAGAACCTGTTCTGGCCGTGACCCGTGAACAGTTCCAGCAAACCGACGATCAGCGATCCCGCAAGGCCCAAAAGAGACGAACCAAATGCCACGCCCATACCTTGTAACTGGGCCTCAAGCCCCACCATCAGGCGGTTGAACACGGCCAGCCCTTCTTCGCCCTCTTGCGGGTTCAGGCTGCGGATCGTGTCAACGATGGCCGGAACCGTAGTCGCCAGGCCAAAGAACGTGCCCAAAAGGCCCAGATATATCAGGACATTGGTAATATAGCGCGTGATCTCACGCTCTTCCTCAACGCGTTCCGCGACCGAATCCAGGATCGACCGGGTCGAACTGGAACTGATCTGTGACCGTGCACCACGTTCGCGCAACAATGACGCCAAAGGCGCCAGCAATTGCGGTGTGCGCGCGTCTTCACGGACAACGCCCCCAACAAATGCCTCAATCCACCGAACCGAGCCAATCAGCTGTGTTACCTGAAAGAAACAGGCGAATACGCCGATTATGAAAACCAGAATGATAAAGCCGTTCAGGTACGGGTTAGCCTGAAACACCGGCAGTACATAAGGCAGCGCCATGAAGACGCCCAATCCCGCCAGGCCAATTGCGACCAACATCATCACAATCTGACGGATGGGATGCGAGAAATGGGGTCTCGCGCCCTGATGTGCCTGCGCCATGCGCGTGTTTCCCGATTTTTGCCTGCTCTGGCTTGAATCTAGCCAAAATCCGCCGGTGACGCCAAGGGTTTATGCTGTGATGCTGCGCACCCGTTGCGCTAACCACTCAAGATCGGGATCGCGCAGGTCAATCTCGGCCAGATGTTCCGCAGTATTATACAGGTATTCCGTATTCGGTCCGCGCCCGCCGACCGCATGTGCAATGATCTGCGCCTGCTCCTCTAACGGCATACCACCACAGTATTGGACGTGGTCTGCGTCGATCACATAGGTCACGGCGGTGATGACCTCGCCAGTGTTCAGATGCACATCAAGGTTTTTCTCGACATAGGCGGATGAGATCAGCTCGCGCTCGCGCAGTTCTTGAAGGGTCCGTTCTTCATGGCCAGCTTCGACCGCAAGCGCCAAGCCCGTGCAATTGGCGTCGGCCTGTTCGTCCAGCGCCAGCACCAGACCCGGATGTTCCTCGGTCCCGCGGTGGTGGATCGAGCTCATGCAAAAGGACCGCGCATACCCATGCAACGTGGCGTGTTCGCTTCGGGCCACCGGAAAACCCGGATTCCACAGCAGCGATCCATATCCGAAAACCCACATCGTCATAGCTCTGGTCCTTGCCCGTTTCGGCCTATAAACATCAAATTCAACGCGGGAAAAAGGGCCAACTGCCATGCGCGGTCTAATACGAGTAGTCATTTTCTTAACGGTTATCTGGAGCGCCTATTGGTTCGTCGCCGGATTCGGATTGCGCAATGCAATCACCGCCTGGTTCGACAAACAGCAGGAACAAGGTTGGCAGGCCGACTTTTCCGATGTTTCAACAGCTGGGTATCCGTTGCGCCACATTACGCGCCTGAACAGCCCGGCGCTGGCTGATCCAGTCAACGGCACCGCATGGAGCGCCGATTGGATCGAATTCCAAAGCCCTGCAATCTGGCCGGGACGTCAGGTGCTGCGCTTTGCTGACACCCCCCAGCGCCTGTCCTATTTTGATCAGACGGCAACCATCAAAGCCAGCGACCTGCAGGCCGAGCTGCAGCTACAGCCCGGTGTCGCGCTGGTACTGGAAAAAATGGCGTTGACTGCTGGTTCATGGCTGATCACCGACGATGCCGAAGCCCTGGCCGGAGGTGATACGCTGACGCTGGTCATGGAACAGACTTCTATTCCGGTGACCTATGCCATCGGCGCCCGTATTGACGGGTTCACCCCGGGTGACGGCCTGCGAGAATTGATGCGGTCGGCCACCACATTGCCGCAGGCGTTTGAGACGCTCGAGCTGGACATGACCGCCACGTTCAACAAGCCGTGGGATCGCACGGCATTGGAACAGGGCAGACCGCAACCGGTAATGATTGACCTGAACCTCGCCGAGATGAAATGGGGCGCTTTGCGTCTGTTTGCGGCAGGCGAGCTTGATATCGACCACCAGGGCATCCCAACGGGCGAAATTGCGGTCAAAGCTGAAAACTGGCGCGACATGATTGCCATGGCCAACGCCGCAGGTGCCCTGCCCGATCAGGCGGTTGATCCGGTGACACGCGCGCTGAACTTCATGGCCGGGCTGGGCGGCAATCCAAATGCACTAGACCTGCAGCTTAACTTCCGGGACGGTTTCGTGGCGCTTGGACCTTTGCCGCTGGGGCCTGCGCCCCGCTTGATCTTGCGTTAACGACAGTATGGCCCGCGACGATGGCGGGCTGTATCCAGATGGAAATGATCCCGGTGATACCGGTCTGCGTTTGGCCCCAATACGGTGCCAAACGGCCCGCATGCATCGCGCCAGATTTTGACCAGTTGTTTTTGTGACGGGTTCTTGCGCCAACCATTCAGGACCGTCACAACCTCTCCATCGGCCATCTTGAAGGCCGAGATATCAATCGCTCGGCCTTTTCCATGCTCGGAAATGCGGGCGCCCTTGCGGTTGTTACGCGTCCGGCACGCGTAGTGTGCGGCAACCTGCAATTGAACCACCGGCCCGCGTCGCTTGAACGTCGGCTTGACCGTTTTCTCAACCCACTTGTTCAGCGCAATTGCCGTTCCACAATCCATCGTGGAGGGACGGCTAAGCGTCACGCCTGAGACCGAGGTGATCTGAACAGCGTCCTTGATCCCACAAGCCTTGATCCTGCCCGGTACCTTCCCGACTGACTTGCCCTGAATATCGATGTCGCCGCACACCGATCCTTTACGCAGTTTGCGCTTTTTGAACAGCGCCTCCTGCTCCAGGGCTTTGGGCCGCAGATAAGGCATCAGCGACGTGTCCGGTCCAAGCAGAGGCAGCTCTGCAGGCCGTGCTGCTGCTGCCAAAACCTGTGGCGAATCCGGCCGCAATTCTGGGCGTATGGTTGCCGGAGGCAGCTGAGGCACTGCGCTGCTAAGGACCGCAAGTGTAGCCTGAGGTCGCGATATCGGTATTAACGAACGTTCCAGCGAACCAGCCTGAGTTGACATTGCGCAAAGCGCTGCAAATCCGGTCAGAATGGTTCTCCAGCCCTGCGTCATGGGTTCGTTTTTCCCCGTCCGAAATCAGGCGCATCCGTATCCTGGCCAGCATCAATGATGCCGCGGCGGATGGCGCGCGTACGGGTGAAATAGTCGAAAAGCTGCTCGCCGTCACCTGTTCTGATCGCGCGCTGCAGTGCGAACAATTCTTCGGTGAACCGGCCAAGGATCTCCAGCGTCGCATCCTTATTGGTCAGAAACACGTCGCGCCACATGGTTGGGTCCGAGGCCGCGATGCGGGTGAAGTCTCGGAATCCAGCGGCGGAATACTTGATGACCTCGGTATCGGTGACCCGGCGCAGATCATCCGCAACGCCCACCATCGTATAGGCGATCAGGTGCGGCGCGTGCGATGTGACAGCCAGAACCAGATCATGGTGATCCGCGTCCATCTCATCGACGTTTGACCCCAAACCTTCCCACAGTGCCCGCAAACGGGCAATGGCATCCGGGTCCGAGCCTTCAACCGGGACCAAAAGACACCAGCGGTTGTCAAAGAGTTCTGCAAAACCCGATTCCGGACCAGAATGCTCAGTCCCAGCCAGCGGGTGCGCGGGGATGAAATGCACACCTTCCGGGATTTCCGGCCCAACGGCCTGAATAACGTGACGCTTGACCGAGCCGACATCTGTCACCGTCGCCCCGGGTTTCAAGACAGGTGCAATATCTTTTGCAACAGCGCCCATCGCGCCGACAGGAACACAGAGAACGACCAGATCCGCGCCCTCGACCGCTTCTTGCGCGGTATCGCATACACGGTCGCACAGGCCAATGCGCCGGGCCGTGTCACGTGTCGCCTCGGACCGGGCATAGCCGGTCACTTCGCCAGCAAGCCCGGCGCGTTTGATCGCCCAGAACATGGACGAGGCGATCAGGCCCAGCCCGATCAATGCCACACGGTCGTAAACTTGGGTCATGCGGTGCCCCCTTTGAACGCGGTGATGGCCGCAACAACACGGCGGCAGGCTTCTTCGTCGCCCACGGTGATCCGCAGGGCATTTGGCAAGTTGTAGCCCGCCACACGGCGCACGATCAAACCTTGAGTCTTGAGATAGTCGTCGCACGCCTCCGCCTCGGCACGATCGGCAAAGCGGGCCAGGATAAAGTTGGTGCAGGACGCATCCGACGGAACCCCGATCTTGGCCAGTTCTTCCGACAGCCACACCCGCAGGCGCGCATTTTCAGTCTGACAGAAGGACAGGAATTCCATGTCATTCACCGCGGCCTCTGCGGCAACCAAAGCGGTCAAAGACAGATTGAACGGCTGACGCACCCGGTTCAGCACGCCTATGATCGACTGCGCGGCATAGCCCCAGCCGACACGCATCCCACCCAGACCGTACACCTTGGAAAAGGTGCGCGTCATAATCACGTTGTCAAACCGGTCTACCAGCGATGCACCGCCGTCGAACCCGTCGACAAACTCGGCATAGGCCCCGTCGATCACTATCAGGCAGGTCTTGGGCAATGCCTCGGCCAGACGCAGCAGTTCAGCCTCGGGGATCATGGTCGAGGTTGGGTTGCCCGGGTTGGTCACAAACACGATGCGGGTTTGGTCGTTCACGGCGGCCAGAATGCTGTCTACGTCCACATGGCGATTGCACTCGGCCACCATCACCGGCGTCGCACCGGCCATGCGGGCGATGATCGGGTACATTGAAAACCCGTGCTCGGTATAGATGACCTCATCGCCCGGCCCGGCATAGGCCTGGGCAATGAATTGCAGCACTTCGTCACTGCCAACGCCGCAGATTAACCGCGCCGGGTCCAACCCGTGCCGTTCGCCAATCGCTGCGCGCAAGCTGGCGTGGTCGGTGCTGGGATAACGATGCAGCGTCACCGCACTATCGCGCACGGCCTCGATCGCCTTGGGGCTGGGACCAAACGGGTTTTCGTTGGAGCTGAGCTTGATCACATGCTCCACCCCCGCCACATGCGACTGGCCGCCCTGATAGAGCGCGATGTCCATAATGCCGGGCTGCGGGGTGATCTTGTTCATAAGAGGCTCCGTTGTTGGAGCCTCTCATACCCGTCTCAACGCGTTGAGAAAAGCGGCAATTCCGTCACGCCGCTTTGAAGCGGGCGGTCGCCGGGTCGGCGTTGTAATAAGGGGCGAATTCCTCTGTCCTACGGGACAGATCATTAACGCTGTCGATGATGAATTGAACCGTCTCTTCTCTCATCAGATACGAGAAGTTCAGCCGCACCCAACCGGGTTTCTTCATCTCTTCCCCCGCAGACAGGGCCGCATGCAATTCGGCGGACATTTCGCGGTCGATATCCAACAGACGATGCGCATAAGGGCCGGCACAGGCGCACCCGCCGCGTGCCTGAATGCCGTAAATGTCGCTGAGCATCCGTGTAAACAGCTGCTGGTGCACCGGCTGGCCGGAGTTGTCCCGCACAAGGAAAGAGTAGATCGGCAGGCGATGTGGGTTGTCCGTGCCCAGCAGGGTCAGGTTTGGATTGTCCCCCCACCCTTTCATTGCCATTTCATTGTACCGGGCCTCGCGCTTGGCGATCTCATCTGTACCGACAACGTCCTTGACGATGAAAGCCAATGCGGCGCGGATATCCCCAATCACATTGGGCGTGCCCGCCTCTTCCCGCGTGGCCAGATCATCGCTGTAGTCGTGCCGCCAAGGCGATACAAAGCTGACCGTGCCACCACCGGGCCAACTGGGACAGGTGCGGCGAACGGCGTTCTGGTCGACGATCAGCACGCCTGACGCGCCCGGTCCGCCCGGGAATTTATGAGGCGAGACGACGATGGCGTCCTTGCGCGCATCCTCTGGCCCCATGCCCATCGGTAGGTAGGGTCCGCCACCGGCATAGTCCCAGATCGACACGGCCCCATGTGCCTTAAGCAGCCGGGTGATCGGATCCGGGTCAGTGATGATGCCCGTCACGTTAGACGCCGCCGAGAAGGAACCGATGATCAGATCGGAGCCAGCATTATCCACCAATGCCTGCTCCAACGCACTCAGATCGACGCCGCCTTCGGGCGCTTCGGGAATTTCGATGACCTGCGCCTTGCTTTCCCGCCAAGGCAGGATGTTCGAATGATGCTCATACGGCCCGATCAAAACAACCGGCCGGTCAGCCCCTTCAACTCCCATCAAGCTGACCAGCCGGTTAAGACCCGCAGTGGCGCCGGACCCGGTAAAGATCACCGCGTCCTCTTCCCTTGCTCCAACAATGCGGGCAATTTCTGCGCGCGCTTCGCGGCGCAGACGGGTCATGTAAGACCCGCAATAGGAGGCTTCGGTGTGGCTGTTGGCATAAAAAGGCAGCACCTCATGGGCGACAAAATCCTCTACCTGCTGTAGCGCACGACCCGAAGCGACGTAGTCCGCATAAACCAGCGGCACGTCCCCATTCAGACCGGGGATCAGAACATTCTCTCCGATCAGCCCATCGCGCAGGCTTGAATTGCGAGTGGTGGATTGGAGGTCTGCGCGAAATTTGGACAAGGTCATGATTAGTTCTCCGTATTGCACTATCAAATATGATTGAATGAGCATGCAGAAACTTCACCTTTCTTTTGGTAGATTTATAAAATTTCGTGTCATATGCTTCGATATGGCGGAAAAACTAGATCAAATTGACAAGCGCATCCTTCGCGAACTTCAAACAGACGCAACACTGTCGCAGCGTGAGTTGGCAGACCGAGTCGGATTGTCGCAAAATGCCTGTTGGCGGCGGCTGAAGGCGTTGAACGAAAATGGCGTCATTATCGGTTCGACCGCGCGGATCGCTCGCGAGAAATTGGGACTGAGCCTTGTGGTCTTTGTTATGCTGCGCACCCGGCACCATTCGGCGGAATGGCTACAGGCCTTTCGAAGCCATGTCCTAACCATCCCCGAGGTGGTGGATTTTCACCGCATTGGTGGCGACTATGACTATCAGTTGAAAGTCGTCACGCAGGATATGACGTCGTATGACAAGGTGTATCAACGGCTGATCGACAAGGTCGAGCTGGACAGTGTGACCTCGTATTTTGCGATGGAGGCCATCGCCGAAAGCAGGCCGCTGCCAATTTGACTCAGCGCCTTCGGCGGGCTTGATCAGTGATCTGGCTGCAAGGCTGCTCGTAGGTTGAGACGCATTCAGTTCAAAATAGAGCTTGCGCAAGCCGAGCGTGAACTTCTGCATTCCCACCCAATACAGGCGTTCCGTTGGGGGACTTCGGTGGATATTTTTTGAAAACCCGAGATGCAACTTGCTGGATCAGCCTTCAAACCCAATACGCGTCGTCACATGACCAAACAAAAAAGGGCCGCGCAAACTGCGCGGCCCTGGAATTCTGGGTTTCGGCGAAGATTAGTTCTTCGCGTAGAATTCGACGACCAGGTTCGGTTCCATGACGACCGGGTAAGGCACATCGCCCAGGCCCGGCGCGCGAACGAAGGTCGCGGTCATTTTCGAGTGGTCGGCGTCGATGTAGTCAGGCACGTCACGCTCGGCCAGACCAGCGGCTTCCAGAACAACAGCCAGTTGCTTGGACTTGTCGCGTACTTCGATCACGTCGCCTTCTTTGACACGGTAGCTGGGGATGTTGACCCGCTGGCCGTTCACTTTGACGTGGCCGTGGTTCACGAACTGACGTGCAGCAAAGACGGTTGCAACGAACTTGGCGCGGTAGACAACAGCGTCCAGACGACGCTCCAGCAGACCGATCAGGTTTTCACCGGTGTCGCCGTTCACACGTACGGCTTCGGCGTAGATGCGGCGGAACTGCTTCTCGGTCAGGTCGCCATAGTAGCCTTTCAGCTTCTGCTTGGCTCGCAGCTGCAGACCGAAGTCCGACAGTTTGCCCTTGCGGCGCTGGCCGTGCTGGCCGGGGCCATATTCGCGACGGTTGACCGGGGATTTCGGACGACCCCAGATGTTTTCACCCATCCGGCGGTCAATTTTGTACTTGGCAGACGTGCGTTTTGTCACGGCTGATCTCCTTCTTTAGGTCGAGGCCCATACAGGCCACTATGAAGGGCGTTGTCCTCTTGAGGTTTCCCCCATGACAGGAATCCCCTTACGGGGCCCACCAACACCAATGAAGCCGCGCTTATATCCGCAGAACTGGCGGAGTCAACACGGCTGTGGATTTTTTGCTATTTGCGAATGCCGTCGGCCTGCTTGGCGTTTTAGTCTGCTATGCTTCGGACGCCCGCAACTGCGTTTTCCCAACTCTTATCCATCGGCGACCGCGTCGGGAAAGCGACAACGGTTTGGTCCGCGAGGCTGGAATTGCTTTCGCTTTCAAACTCGGTATACGCACTGACCCAGAATTCCTGATCGCGCGCGGGATACCCGTTTTCAAAAACCAGCGTTGGGTTTGCCTCTCCGGCAACCGAAAACAAGAGCGCCGTATACTTTCGCGCGCCATTGGTCAGAACGATACGACCCAGCGCTCCGTCCGCCAGATTCGGCGACGGCGCCATGCTGTTTTGCAATTTTGAGGAATACGCTTCGGCCTGGCCTGACAACACAAGGCCCTGCTCGGCCGGACTGGCCAATGAAAGAGCCTGCCCACGCCACGACCATGCGGCTCCGATTTTCAAAAAAGACTGAGGCGCCGCCTCAAGTCCGTTTAACTCTGTCTGCGTCCACGAAATGGATATGCGACCGCTGTCCCCGGCTGTCATTGTATCCGCCTGTACCTTTCAACAAATCACTGCTTACTGCACCTTCTTATCAGGACAGAATCTGGCGGAAAAGAGACCGAAGTGCAGCAATCACGTAAATGTTTCCGGTGTGTCAAGTCAAACTGATACTAAAAGTGAAATAAATTCAACCTTAGATTGTTTTTAAAAAAAGACGATGGACCAACCTCAAGAAAACGCAAAGCGATTCTCTACTCAAATATTTGTTTTAAAATTGCAAATTATACCTAGGGTATTCGCTCTTCATGCACCACCAATTCCCAGCGGTATTTCGGAAACCATGATATTCTGGTTCATCCAATCCTATCTGGGCATCCGATTTGAGCCGTCTGATCGTTGCATTACAGCAACAAAATTGGGCAGTGGTACCAATCTGGGCCAACCCTCGCTTCAACTCATCAATGGATGCCATTCGACCGCTTCAGCTTGTCCAAGTAAGCTCGTTTCGCGGCCGCTACCTCTTCATCGCTCAAATTCGATCGGTTCAGGTCCAGAAAATAGTCCGTGCCTCCGGCTGGCTGGACGTTCCGATTTTCACTTGTGATGAGCATATCGGATCTCACATTCAGAATGGAAAGTGCCTTGATGAGCGGGAAATCGTGATCGCCCAGCCCAGAAACGTTGGCAGATTCGACCTCGGCACGCGGTGAAACCGCTTCTTTCACCCGGCTCACCACCGCCTCAAGATCTGCACCCTGCTGCAACGCCCTCCCGTATTGTGACAGATCCTCGCGGATTCTGTGGCTGCGAAGGTTTTGCCAATACGTACTTCTGATCCAATCGGCCGCGTTTCTGGTCGTAAACAGAAAGATAATGCGATCCCCGGCATCAGTCAGGCGCGAAACCTCATCCAACAGAGTTTTGGAAAGAACGTGCGTTTGCTCATATGTCCAAACCCCTTTGCGACCGGGGATCAAACCAGCGAATTCTTCATTGCTGATCAGCAGGGGTTTGCCACTTCGGTCTGCAAACGGCTTAAGCGCCTCGCGAACGATTGCTCCGAAATTGCGAAGGGTGCGATCCTTGGGGGCGACCGCATACCGCCGCGCGACCAGGCTGGCTTCTTGCAAGTCATCAGGCAATAGAACATTCACGCGATCTTTCAGGTATTCCCGATTTTTCGAGAGCATCTTTTGCAGCGTCGTTGTGCCCGTTTTATGGAAACCCTGATGAATTGCGACCTTCAATACACTATGTCCCGTTCGTCCTTGGCCTGCGTGCTGTTGGGCTTTCAAATAAAAATGCCAAACCTGCTCAACGCAGGCTTGGCACTTCTTTGGTCAGACCAATTTGAAACCGACGCTGGATTTCACGACTGAAGCACCAACCCATTAGAACCCAGGTAACACGGAGGTCTCTCCGAAAATAAGGGGAAATTCTCTCCGCATTTTGAAACCGGCGGTCAAATCACCCACACGGCAAGGTCATTCCCGCCCACCGAAAAAGATCACTTGCCACAAAAAAGACCGCTCAATAGAGCGGTCTAGGTCGAAAATCTTTAGGATTTGTCGTTAGAGGTCGGAGATCCTGTAAAACTCGGCACCGGCAACCTCTGGATCCCACACTGGTCTGAGACCTTTGGCGATCAATTTTTTGCGTAGGCGTTCGGGCTCACGATTCCAATAGCCGTCAATGGCGGAGAGTTTTCGAAAGCAGCTCTCAAACTTGCGCAGGCTTTCGTAGTCTACCAGTTCGCGCATGACCCCCATGTGAAGAACCTGTCCGCTGGTTTCCAACACGGATTGGCCATCTGTTTCCTTTGCCTACAAGAGAAATCGCACGGTTTTAGGGAGGACACGTAACTCAAGTGACGCCTCCGAAATTGTTAATCCCGGTTGGCCCGACTTCGCGCCAAGCTTATTCGCGACTTCATCGCGGTTCACCAATACCGACCGAAACTTGAGGTCAGCCGATAGAAGTTCGACTTTCTTAAGGTGGCCATCTAACAACAACGACAGAACCTCCATTGAAGGGACTGTTAGGGCAGCCCCAGTTGTTCATAGACCTGAATGCCCTCGGACAGCGGCAAGCCCTGACCACCAAACTCCTCGGGGGCGTAGAGCCCCGTCAGGCCAGCGGCCCCGGCCTTGTCAGACGCATCACGGGGCCACTTCTTTTCGGCGTTCCAGGCGTCCACATTGGGCAGGATGACCTGCTCGGCGTGGTCGCGTGCGGCTTGGAGTATGGTGGCGAGTTTGTCTGACATTGGTCGGTCCTTTTGTGAGCGGCTCTTTTCACATAACGCCACACTTCGGCACCTGCTGAGCAGGCAGCGGGTCAAGCTTCTAGAGGAGAACCAGGTGAGAACGCCATGTATTAGGCAAAATCTAGCAGGAGAAACTTCTTCGCTCTATCTCGCGTGGTGACAGGGTATTGTCCAAAAGTGACAAAAAGCGCGTCTCAGATATTCGTCCTGCGATACGAACTGGGGGTGCTGCCGGTCCAGCGTTGAAAGGCCCGGTGAAAATTGGCAGCCGAGGAAAAGCCAACATCATGTGCAATTGTCTCAACGCTTTTGCGCCCAGCCTGCAGGTCGCGGATCGCGATGTCGCGGCGCAGGGCATCCTTGATCGCCTGAAATGACGTGCCATCCGCTTGCAACCTGCGGATCAGGGTGCGCGGGGTCATGTGCATGGCGGATGCTGTCTGGGTCAGGGTGGCCGCGTCCCATCCCGTTTGGCCCAGATATGTGCGCACCCGTAGCGATTGGGTATGCTCGCGCGAAGAGGTGAAGATCCAGTCCCGGGGCGCGTTTTGCAAAAACCGGTCAAGATCAGATGTGCTACGCGCTTGCACAGGGCCCAGAGCGTTCGGGGAGAAGGAGATCGCAGTGGCGGGTTGGCCAAACTGAAAGGGTGCGGGAAAGATAATCGCGTAATCCTGATCAAAGTTCGGGCGATCAAACGCGAAATCAACGGCCTTAACCGGAACCTCATGCCTTGCCAGCCAAGACAAAAGCCCATGGGCAAGTTTGAGGATCAGCATATGTCCAAACCGCTGAAGCGGCACTTCGCCCAGTGGTTTCAGGGTAAGCACCAACGCGTTATCGGCGTCCTCCAGATCAAACTGATAATCATCCAGCAACATGTTCCAGAACGTCGAAAATCGGTAGAGTGCCGATGAAAGAGATGTGGCCTCTCTGACAGTCGTCAAAAGATGTTGCAGGGCCCTTGGCCGGACGGGCCTGCTCCAAAGCCCCATCATCTCATCACCGGTCTCAACTGCGGCAAGTTGATAGAGACATACGATCTGATCCAGTGTGACGCGACCATTCGGCGAGCGCGTATCCGCATTCAGACCGGGCCGGTTTAGCAGCGACGCCATCTGCGCCTCTGGGCACAGGTCACGCAGCGCCGCCAGCCAGTCATCGACAAACTGGCTGGAAACCGTGGAAAGGATCGTTGGCGCGACATTGGTCATAACGCCTCAGGAGGTATCACCAATTCCGGGTGACAGGAAACATGGCTTAGGCGACTTCAAACAACGCTGCCGCCCCCATGCCTCCGCCAACACACATGGAGGTCACCACGTATTTTACGCCACGACGCCTCCCCTCAAGCAGAACGTGCCCGACTTGTCTCGCGCCCGTCATGCCGTAGGGGTACCGATCAGCACCGATATGCGAAACCTTGCCGAGCAGTGGCACGCGCCAGGCAAGGTCGATCGCGCGGTGCGTTTCATGATTGCATCCGGCAGGCCGGAATTCAGCGACCTTGTTTGGCCGCTTGTCACACACGCGGACGATCAGGTGCACCTGCCGGCGCTCCGGGCGGCGAAGCATTTTCGCCCTTCCGTGCTTGGGAACGACACACCGACGCGAATTGCATCGCTGCCATCGGAAATCCGCAAGCATGTACTGCATGAAATCGCAGCGAACAGCGGAAATGATGGCCTCGACCTTGCGACCGCAATCGCAAGGAGTGACAGCGATCCGGAGGTAAAAGCGACGGTTGTCGATGCGCTATCATTTCGACGGGCGGATCGCCACGTCGCTGACTTAATAAAGGAAGCGGGCGAAGCGACTTACGACATCCTCGCCCAAAAGGGCTACCTCGACCACATTGCCGTTGACGCCGTCCAGCAGGAACTCCAGAGAGCGCGCGAACGGCGCAGTACTGGCGGAATATCGCACATTGAGCGCCTGCTTTCACTCGTCTACTCGCCAGGCGGAGATGAATGCTACGCCGACGTTACCGAGATTGTTGCTGAAATGGAATTCGACCGTAAGCGCGATGGCGATAGGTATCTATTGTACGAAGTAAGAAATCGCTATCCACAGGCTCTCGCTGTCGGGTTGCTGCGCCGCGTGCGTGAACGCCGCGAGCTCATCTACGGCGCGGATAATATTCTTGCCGCCGCCGGGTTCGTCCTTGAGGACGACGAACTGCTTGGAATTGCCCTTGAAGAAACAAATCGCCACGACGACCACGCTGAAGCTGCCTCCTCAGTGCTTGGACCAATTGCTGTTGGTCGGCTAATCGACGCGTACCTTACTGCTAGGAAGGTCGTGCGCGACGCTAACGGAAAATACAATCAGGCTGCGGGAGATCGCTATCACGGTCTGCGCGCCCGTATCGGTCACACACCGGGCGCAAGTTTGGTGGCCGCCGTTCAGGTGCGGGCAGTAAACGCTAACAATGAGGATATCGTCCAACTGGCCGAGCTGTTTTCCCGTGGGACCTATGGTGACGAAGACCGGGCGCGACCCTTCAATGAGGAAGGGTTGACCGCAATCGGCGTGTTGGCGCGCGAATGGGCCGAGCGCATGCTTGCCGCTGGGGATGAGAAGCGTTTGCGAATAGCCACCATTGCAACGATGATGAGCCACGCGCCGTCCGTCGAACATCTTACAATCTTGAAGAGAATGCTTGACGACAATTTACGTCGCTATCGAGCTTTCCGCGAAAAAGCTACCGCGAGCGGCTGGAGGGATAGAGACGCGGTGCACGAAGCGCAGCATCCACACTTGCACGAATACCAACGGGCGTTCATGGCGATCAATGCACAAGAGACAGCTATGCTGATGCATGAGTACTTGACGGATGAGCATTTTGGCGAGTTGGCGGCTCGTGTGCTGGCTGCCCAGTGGTTTGAGGCGAACGAACCCAAGGACGACAAAAAATTCCGCATCGGCGTAGATTTCTCGCGCGTGGAAGCACGCCGGGAGGCCCTCGTCGCCGACCCCAATGCGACATCGGTCGAAGCAGAGGCGATCTTCGGCGCAATCGAGACCTTGATTGTCGATAGTTCGTCGGATGCGCATGCCAAGCTGGCAGTTTCGCTAGGCATTGTCGGAGCACGCCTCCCCCATGGCCAGCGTGACGCGACGATCCAGAAGCTCATTTCTCTCGCGCCGAGGCAAGCGCGCGCAGCCTTGTTATTGTCGCTGGTCCTCTCTGGCGAGGGCATCAACATCAAGCTCGTAGCCGACGGCATAGCTGAAACATTTGAGGCGGCCAAGACGGAGACTTGGATTCTGACTGAAAGCGACGCGTATCAGCTACGCGACTGGTTGCGCCTTTTGCCATTCGCCACACCTGTCACCGGTCTGCCCGCCATCGTGCGCCGCATGCCGGACGCGCAGCGCGAACCACGAATGCTCGAAGAGATGGTTGGCGGACTCTCCGCTTCCTGTTCGGACGACGCAGAAGGCGTGACTTTCACGCTCGCAGAAGAAGACCCGCGTCTCTATCAGAACCATCAGTGGCGAGCGACCGCGATGAGGTTCAACACCGTATCCGCCGCGCGCCGCCTTGTTGACTTGACCGTCAGCGGAGCTCTCGACGGCAAGTTATACGACGGATGGCATTGGCAACGCGAATTGGGTGGCCTAATCTCGGAGTTCTCAGAGGTTCGCGCCTATGTCCACGACCTCCTGAAGGATGGACCGACAACGAAGCAGCTTGCCTCGTTAGCTAGCGCAATTGCCGAAGACCCTGGCGTGGACGGTTTGGTGATGCTGATCGGTTTCACTACGGAAACCGGGCAATCATACGTGGGTCGGCAGGCGATCGAAAGCGTTGTCTCTGAGCGCGTTCCCTCCGAAGATTGGCAAGGTGCCTACGATATCGTTCCGATTGTAGCGACCGAGCTGCGTCGAAAGCTCCTGGCGATGACGGGCAGAGGCGGCGAGGATTCTCTTGCCGCCCGCTGTCTCAACCTCATAGACCAGCTCCGAGACGAGTACGGCGCTCCAGAATCGGAGCCACGCCATCCAGATCTTGCATCGGGGCGCCGTTGGCCAATCTTGAAGCCCAATCCCGATGCAGGGGACGGGAACTGATTTGGCAGGCGAGCATCCATGTTCGCCAGTTCCAACCTGAAATCAATCGGCCCCGGATTACATCCGAGGCCGTTTCTTCATCTGATTTACAAAAAATGACCTATTGAAACGTTTAGGTCATCTCGCGTGACACGCCACACGACGTCAGCCACTGCAGCCTCAGCCACATTTTGAATGACCGCAGCTGCGGCAGGTCATGCAGCCCTCGATCATCACCATGTCGTACTGGCCGCAGGATGGGCAGGCTTTGCCGCGTGGCGCGTCCATGTTGACGACCTGCGCCTGGGGGTCGGATTTGAGCGCCATGCCCTCGCCCTCAAGAAAGCCAATATTGATCATGTGCTGTTCGATCACGCCACCAATTGCGGCCAGGATCGACGGGATATACTTGCCCTGAACCCATGCGCCACCACGCGGGTCAAACACGGCCTTCAGTTCTTCAACAACAAAAGACACATCCCCACCCCGGCGGAACACGGCCGAGATCATTCGGGTTAGCGCTAGCGTCCAGGCGTAATGCTCCATGTTCTTCGAGTTGATGAACACTTCGAACGGACGACGACGGCCACCAATGACAATATCATTGATCGTCAGATAGATCGCGTGCTCGCTATCGGGCCATTTCAGTTTATAGGTCGACCCTTCCAGAGATTGTGGGCGATCCAGCGGCTCCGACATGTAGATCACGTCGCCACCATCAATTTCATGCGGCGCGCTTGCACTTTCACCCGGCGCTTTGTCTTCGCTTTCTGACACGGTCAGGACGGACCCCGTCACATCGTTCGGACGATAGGTCGTGCACCCTTTGCACCCCTGATCCCAGGCCTGCATGTAGACATCTTTGAAAGCGTCAAAGCTGATGTCCTCGGGGCAGTTGATCGTTTTTGAGATCGAGCTGTCGATCCATTTCTGCGCCGCCGCTTGCATCTTGACGTGATCGGAGGGGGACAGCGTCTGCGCGTTGACGAAATAGTCTGGCAGTTCCTTGTCGCCAAACTTGTCGCGCCACATCTGCACGGCGTAGTCCACGACCTCTTCTTCAGTGCGCGAGCCATCCTTTTGCAGGACCTTCCGCGTATAGGCATAGGCAAAGACCGGCTCGATCCCTGACGACACATTCCCCGCATAGAGAGAAATCGTACCGGTCGGTGCAATCGAAGTCAGCAAAGCGTTGCGGATACCGTGTTCGCGGATCGCATCGCGCACATCATCATCCATCTGCTGCATCGTGCCGCTTTCCAGGTATTTCTCGGCATCAAACAAGGGGAACGCCCCTTTTTCCTTCGCCAAGTCGACCGACGCCAGATACGCGGCGCGCGCAATTGCTTTCAACCAGCGTTCGGTCTGACGCGCGCCCTCGTCCGAGCCATAGCGCAGACCCAGCATCAGCAGAGCATCCGCCAACCCGGTCACACCCAGCCCGATACGGCGCTTGGCCTGCGCCTCGGCGGCCTGTTCGGGCAGCGGGAACTTCGACGCGTCCACAACATTGTCCATCATGCGAACGGCTGTCGCGACCAGCTCTTGCAGGGCAGCCTCGTTCAGATGGGCCGCATCCTCGAACGGTTCGACCACAAGGCGGGCCAGATTGATCGACCCCAGCAGGCACGCGCCATAAGGCGGCAACGGCTGCTCGCCACATGGGTTCGTCGCCGCAATGGTTTCGGCGTAGCTGAGGTTGTTGGCCTTGTTGATCCGGTCGATGAAAATCACGCCCGGTTCGGCATAGTCATAGGTCGCCTGCATGATCTTGTTCCACAGATCACGCGCTTGAATGGTGTGATAAACCTTGTCGTCGAACACCAGCTCCCACGGGCCATCGGCTTTGACAGCTTCCATAAAGGGATCGGTGACAAGCACAGACATGTTGAACATGCGCAGGCGTGCGGGATCAGATTTGGCTGTGATGAACTGTTCGATATCCGGGTGATCACAGCGCATGGTCGCCATCATCGCGCCACGGCGTGAACCTGCGGACATGATGGTGCGGCACATCGCGTCCCAAACGTCCATGAACGACAGTGGCCCCGACGCGTCCGCTGCTACACCATGCACATCCGCGCCACGTGGGCGGATGGTCGAGAAATCATAGCCGATCCCCCCACCCTGCTGCATGGTCAGCGCGGCCTCTTTCAGCATGTCAAAGATACCGCCCATACTGTCCGGCACCGTGCCCATAACAAAGCAGTTAAACAGCGTCACACGTCGCGCAGTGCCTGCACCTGCGGTGATACGGCCAGCGGGCAGATATTTGAAATCTTCCAGCGCTTCGAAGAACTTCTGCTCCCAATGCGCGGGGTCTTTTTCAACCTGCGCAAGATCGCGAGCGATACGCCGCCAGCTGTCCTCGACCGTCTGGTCAATGGGCGTGCCATCAGCCTGTTTGAAACGATATTTCATGTCCCAGATCTGCTCGGCGATGGGGGCGGCAAAGCGGCTCATTGGTGATTCCCTATTCTGAAAGAGGTATCCAGACTATCACCCACTATACCTTGATGACAATCGCACATGGGCTACAATGGATAGATAGTCGATGGACGACTCTGTGGGAAAGCTGTGGATAAATTCGTAAACCTCATAAAACTTTCGGTTGGATCGGAAAGCGTCGACACGCTGATGGAGTGGCAAGACAGCCGCAAGCCGCTTTATGAAGACGGCTTGCCGCGCCACGTCACCCGCATGTGGCCCAAGCGCGAGGCCGAGATTCTGAACGGCGGATCAATCTATTGGGTGATCAAGGGTGTTGTACAGTGCCGCCAGAAGATCCTACGGATGGACGAAGTGCGCGGCGAGGACGGTATCCGCCGCTGCGCCATCGTGCTGGACCCTGAGGTGCACCGCACACAGAACGCTCTGAAACGCCCGTTCCAAGGGTGGCGATACCTTAAACCCGAAGATACCCCTGCCGATCTTCCCAAAGGACGGGCCGAGGATGATTCTCTGCCCGACGATCTGAATCGCGCGTTGGCGGACATCGGCGTGCTGTAATCAGTTCAGCCGGTCAAGCAGTTCGGAAAGAACCTCTTTTTCACCCACACCATAGCTGGCAACCCTACTACGCCACAGCGTGGCTTGTGATTGCAGGATCAGGCCGTCCGACAGGATTTTTAGGTGGTTTGCGCGCAATGTCTCACCTGTCGAGGTGATATCGGCAATCGCCTCGGCGGTTTCGTTCATCACGGTGCCTTCGGTTGCGCCCTGGCTATCGACCAGAGTGTAATCAGCAACCCCCGCGTCCGTCAGAAACTCGCGCACCAATCGGTGGTATTTGGTCGCAATCCGCAACCGGTGCCCGTGGGTTTTGCGAAACGCTGCAGCGGCAGCATCGAGATCGTCCAAGGTTTCGACATCGACCCAACAGGCAGGTGTGGCAATGATCAGATCGGCTTTGCCGAAACCAAGCGGCGATATCTCTTCAATCTGTTGCTCCCAGCGTGGTAGTTTCTCATGCACCAGATCGGTTCCGGTAACCCCCAGATGAATGCGCCCCGCTGCCAGTTCGCGGGGGATTTCACCCGCCGACAACAGGATCAGAGAGACGCCGTCGATCCCTTCGACCTTACCAGCGTATTCCCGGTCTGATCCGCTGCGCGACAATGTGATGCCTCGCTTTTCGAACCACGAGAAGGTTTTCTCCATCAATCGGCCTTTTGAGGGCACGCCCAGTTTCAAGCTCATTGCGCGGCCTCCTCGATTTCCAGCATCAGGTCCGGGCGCAACACGCCGCCAACAGCTGGAATTTCGGCCCCATTGCCCAATTGACGTGTCAGCGCATCGTAACGCCCGCCGGTGGCAATCGGTGGCAAATCGGGTCGTCCTTCGGCATAAAACCCAAAGACAAACCCGTCGTAGTACTCCATCGACGTACGCCCATAGGCCGCCTCGAAATCCAGCCGGCTCACATCAACACCACGCGCCTGCAGCGCGGCAATTCTCGCCTCAAGCCTGTCCAGCGCCGGGGTGATCTGAGGCAGGTCGACGGCCACATCCCGCAACTGCTCCAAAGCGAAGGGCATGGTTTCCCGAACGGTCAGCAGAGATTCCAGGCCTGCAAGCTCGTTGTCGGAAATCGGCGGCGTCTCACGATCTTCGCGCAACGCGTCGATGCGCGCCTCGATCTCGGCAGCGCGGCGTTTTCCGATCATAGGAACCTCAAACCCCATCGGGTCTGCGGCCTCCAAAAGCATTGTGCGGTGCTCCGGCTCGGGCTTTCGCCCGGCGAACCGGTCCAGTAGCACGCGGAACCGACGTGGACGCCACAAATGGCGCATCAAAGCGGCCTTGCGCCGATCCGTGGTGCGCAGCCCCTGAACAGCCGCCGTCAGGATGCCGATGTCACCGGTCGCCGCGCGCAGGGGCAGCCCCCGCAATTGCAAGGCAAACAGCGAAAACACCTCGGCATCCGCCCCTGCAGGATCATTGCGCTCAAAAACCTCATATCCGACCTGAATGTATTCGTTGGACCGATCCGGGTCATGCTCTTGCCGACGAAACACTTCACCTGAATAGGTATAGCGCGCGGGTTCAGCCCCGTCGGTCATGTGCATCTGCACGACGGGCAAGGTGAAATCCGGGCGCAGCATCTGCTCACCTCGCAACGCATCCGAAGTCACGTAAGCACGCGCGCGGATGTCTTCGCCATAGAGGTCCAGCAATGTTTCAGCCGGTTGCAGCAGGGGCGTATCCACAACCTGCGCCCCGGCAGCTTCGAACCGGACACGCATCATCGCGGCGCGGGCCTGTATCTGGGAACGGTTGGGCATCGGTCAGTCCTGACTGTCCAGAATTTCGCGCACTTTGGCGACCAGATCACCCCGTGACACTTCGAACTGGCTGGGGCGTTCTTTCCATTCCTCGAGCGTGGCGCTTTCGGCAATCTTCGCGCCCAGGATCAGGTCCTTGATCTGAACGATCCCGTTGGCCTTTTCGTCACCGCCCTCGATCACTGCAATCGGAGAGTTCCGTTTGTCCGCATATTTCAGCTGATTACCGAAGTTCTTGGGGTTGCCCAAATAGACCTCGGCCCGAATACCGGCATTGCGCAGTTCCGCCACCATCGCCTGATAGTCGGCCATCCGGTCGCGATCCATAACGGTCACGACTACAGGACCCGTGGCCTGTGCGGCGATCCTGCCTTTTTCACGTAGGGCAGCCAGCAGACGGTCGACGCCGATGGAGACGCCGGTCGCCGGAACTTCCTGCCCGGTGAAGCGTTTGACCAGATCGTCATAGCGACCACCACCCGAAACCGATCCGAATTGCCGCTTGCGGCCTTTCTCATCGAAAATCTCAAAAGTCAGCTCAGCCTCATATACCGGCCCGGTATAGTAACCCAGACCGCGCACGACCGAAGGGTCAATCTCGATCCGGTCCGCGCCGTACCCGCCCGCATCCAGCAGCGCACCGATCTGTTCCAACTCCGCAATCCCGTCCGCACCGATCTTGCTGTCGCCAACAGCAGCACGCAGGTTGGCCAGCGTTCCGGCGGTTTCGGCGGCCTTGGAGGTTAGAAACGCGATCACCGGCTCAGCCTGATCCTCGCTCAGACCAACCCCATCAATGAACGCGCCTGAGGCGTCCAGACGGCCTTTGGTCAACAGCTCTCGCACGCCCTGCTCGCCAACTTTGTCGAACTTGTCGATGGTGCGCAGAACGTTGTCGCGGGCAGTGGCGTCTTCGCCGAGGCCCATCGCCTCAAGCACACCATTCAGAACCTTGCGGTTATTGACCCGTACCAGATAGTCGCCGCGCGGAATGCCGACGGTCTCAAGCGTGTCCGACAGCATCGCGCAAATCTCGGCGTCAGCGGCCATCGAGGCCGTGCCCACCGTATCCGCATCGCATTGATAGAACTGACGATAGCGCCCCGGCCCCGGCTTTTCGTTCCGCCAGACTGGTCCCATCGCATAACGACGATAAGGCGTCGGCAGATCGTTGCGGTGCTGCGCGTAAACCCGGGCCAAAGGCGCGGTCAGGTCATAGCGCAGGGCCATCCAGTCGCCCTTGTCATTCTCGTCAACTTCCTGCCACGCGAACACACCCTCGTTCGGGCGATCTACGTCAGGAAGGAACTTGCCCAGCGCCTCGACGGTTTCAACCGCGCTGCTTTCCAGGGCGTCAAACCCGTAACGATGATAGACGTCCGCAATAGCCCGCAGCATCTCGGTGCGCTGCGTGACTTCCTGGCCGAAATAGTCGCGGAACCCTTTTGGCGTTACGGCCTTGGGGCGGGGCTGTTTCTTGGGCTTGGCCATGTGGGACGTCCTTGGGAGTTTCCTTGTTCCGCGCGCGGTCTATCCCATGGCCTGCATCGGGGCAAGGCGCGCTTTCGCTGGCCATGCGCTGTCCGGGTCGCTATGACCAGCCTAAGACACAGGAGTCCCCTATGCAGCATCTGGAAGAGCAGATCGCCCATCTTGCCCGTACGGTCGAAGACCTCAACTCGGTCGTCACCCGCCAACAGGACGAGATTGATCGTTTGACACGCCGTGTCGAATTGCTGATGCGCCGCGAAGGCGAACGGGCGCAGGAAGGCTCGGGCGGGATCGTTTTGGGCGATGAACGCCCGCCGCACTATTGATGACTTAGAGTCCCAGCGACGTTTTCACCGCGTTGTCGACCACGCCACCCAAAAGGGCATCCTTATCCGCGGCACATCCTTCCGACAGCGCGGCTATGAACGCTTCACGCAGCTGGGCTTTTTCCTCATCCGTGGTTGCATGATCTTCGATATTAATCTGGCGATTGTGGAGAGATAGGGCCGTCATCTTTCCAACAACAGTCACAACAAAGGCTTCGTCGCTATCCGCTTCTTCTGCAATCGAGGCGCAGGTATAGTGCATGACGGGCAATGCATCCTGTACCATCTGCTCAGCCGCCTCATCGGCCGCAGCCACACACGGAGCCGCCAGGATTGCGGCACAAACTGACATTTTGAATTTGAAAAAACGCATCACCATCACTTCCAGTTATGTCCAATAATGGCTCCGGCCACGCCACCGATCGCTGCGCCTTTTCCGTCACCGACAATCGCACCAACACCTGCGCCGATCAGCGCACCCTCAAGGGTCTTCTTTTTCTTCTTGTCGTCCGCCGACGCGACTGAGGCTGCAACCAAGGCCAGCGAAGCCGTCCCTCCAAACAAAACTCTTCTGAAATTGAGACCTGCAATTGTCATATCAACACCCTCCTGCGGCATGACCCAAAGACATCTCTGTCAGGTTAGCCTAGCGGGGTGCTAACTGTCTGGCAACAAAGAGAGGTCAGATCTCTTCGACGGACAAAATACCTTCCAGCGATTTTATCGCGCCTTTGATCTGCGGGTTGATCGGAAACTCAACGCCCAGATCCATTTCGACATCACCCGGCAGACTTGGGTCGAGCAACAACAATTGGATCGGCCCGCGCGCCGCGCCTTTGGTGGCAGTTGCGGCATCCTCAAGAACTTTTGCTACGGTTGGCACCGCTTGAGCTTCGTCAACAAAGATACGCAATCCTGTTGCACCGGCTTCTGCCACCACGGAATCCGCCGGGCCGACCGAGCGACCCAGTAGTTTGAGCTGATCCGCCTCCATCGTCGCTTCGGCGGTCAGCACTACCTGTGCTCCGGTTTCCAGATACTCGCGGGATTTTTCGAGCGTTTCTGAAAACAGAGTGACCTCGTACGCGCCCGTCGGATCCGACAATTGCGCAAAGGCGAACCGGTTTCCACGCGCGGATTTACGCTCTTGCCGTCCGGCAACAACACCAGCCATTTTGGCGATAAAGGGGCCAGAGCGTGCTTTTTCTGTCACCTCATCCAGCGTCAGCACCTGCTTTCGCTTCAGCGCGGGCATATAGTCGTCCAACGGATGGCCCGACAGGTAAAAACCGATGGCTTTGAATTCTTCGCTCAGACGTTCCGCCGGTAACCAATCTGGCGAAGGTGACAGGCGCGGTTCAGGCAGGTCGTCCCCCGCCTCACCAAATAGCGAGACCTGGTTCGAGTTCTTCTGGTCATGGATGGCGGCCGAATACTGCACTAGCGGATCAAGGCTTTCGAAAACGCGACGGCGGTTCTTGTCGAGCTGATCGAAGGCCCCTGCCCGCGCCATCATCTCTAGCGGGCGCTTGCCGACCCTCTTCAGATCAACCTTGCGGGCAAAGTCGAACAGGTTCACGAACGGCTTGCCTTCGCGACCAGCAACCACAAGGTTCATCGCTTCGACACCCACATTCTTGAGCGCGCCCAGCGCATAGATAAGGTGCCCGTCCACCACGTCGAATGTCGACAGCGACCGGTTCACGCAAGGCGGTACATAAGGCAGTTTCAGCCCTTTGCGGACCTCTTCGAAGTATACGGCCAGCTTGTCGGTCAGGTGGATATCGCAGTTCATGACACCGGCCATGAACTCAACCGGGTGGTTCGCCTTCAGCCAGCCTGTTTGATAGCTGACAACCGCATAGGCGGCCGCGTGGGATTTGTTGAAGCCGTAGTTGGCGAATTTATCCAGCAGGTTCCAAACCTCGGTCGCCTTGGCCTCATCCACATCGTTCTCAGCAGCACCCTTGAGGAACTTGGGCCGCTCTGCGTCCATCGCCTCCTGGATTTTCTTACCCATCGCACGACGCAGCAGATCCGCACCGCCAAGGCTGTAGCCCGCCATTTCCTGGGCGATCTGCATCACCTGTTCCTGGTAGACGATGATGCCCTGAGTCTCGTCCAGAATATGATCGATAGACGGGTGCAGTGTGTCCCGCTCGCTCAGCTTGTTCTTGACCTCGCAGAACTTGGGGATGTTCTCCATGGGACCAGGACGGTAGAGCGCGACGAGGGCAATGATATCTTCGATACAGTCAGGCTTCATCCGCTTGAGCGCATCCATCATGCCCGAAGATTCCACCTGGAACACCGCCACGGTCCTGGCCGCCGAATAAAGTTTGTACGTCGCCTCATCATCCAGCGGGATGGCGTTGATCTGGTTCTCGGCCCCGTCTGCGGGTTCATAAAGCTCGGTTCCGTCGGCGGCGACGTGCAATGGACGGTTGGATTTGAAGATCAGATCCATCGCGTTCTGGATCACAGTCAGCGTCTTCAGACCGAGAAAGTCGAACTTCACCAGCCCGGCCTGTTCCACCCATTTCATGTTGAACTGAGTGGCAGGCATGTCGGATCGCGGGTCCTGATACAACGGCACCAGCGCGTCCAGCGGGCGGTCTCCGATGACCACTCCCGCCGCGTGGGTCGACGCGTTTCGCAGCAACCCCTCGACCTGCTGGCCATAAGTCAGCAGGCGATCGACAACCTCTTCGTTGCGCGCCTCTTCGCGCAGACGGGGTTCATCTTTCAGCGCCTTCTCGATGGAGACGGGTTTGACGCCTTCCACCGGTATCATCTTGGACAGGCGATCCACCTGCCCGTATGGCATCTGCAGAACGCGCCCGATATCCCGCACGGCAGCTTTCGACAGCAACGCACCAAAGGTGATGATCTGCCCCACCTTGTCGCGGCCGTATTTCTGCTGCACGTAACGGATCACCTCTTCGCGGCGGTCCATGCAAAAGTCGATATCGAAGTCCGGCATCGAAACCCGCTCCGGGTTCAGGAACCGTTCGAACAGCAGCGAATAACGCAGCGGATCAAGGTCAGTAATCGTTAGCGCATAGGCCACCAGAGATCCCGCGCCCGAGCCACGCCCTGGCCCCACCGGGATGTCCTGATCCTTGGACCACTGAATAAAATCGGCAACAATCAGGAAGTAGCCGGGGAACCCCATGCCTTCGATGATGTCGAGCTCAAAATCCAGACGCTCTTGATATTCCTCTGGCGTTACTGCGTGCGGGATCACTGCCAGACGTTTTTGCAAACCATCATTCGCAATACGGCGCAGCTCGGCAACCTCGTCATCAGCGAATTTCGGCAGGATCGGATCACGACGATAGGCCATGAACGCGCAGCGCTTGGCAATCTCAATGGTATTCTCAATGGCCTCGGGCAAGTCGGCGAACAAGGTCGCCATCTCCTGCTGCGACTTGAAATAGTGTTGCGCGGTCAGGCGGCGGCGGCCTTCTTGCTGATCGACATAGGCCCCTTCCGAGATACAAATCAGCGCATCGTGCGCTTCGTACATATCTGTGGTCGGGAAATAAACGTCATTGGTGGCGACCAGTGGAAGGTTCTTGGCATAGGCCATTTCCACATGGCCACGCTCGGTCAGACGTTCTGCCTCTGGCTGACCGCCCTCACCCGGATGACGCTGGAGTTCGATGTAGAGGCGGTCGGGGAACATCGCTGACAACCGGTCCACCAAGGCCTCAGCCGCAGGGCGTTGACCCTGCTGCAACAACATCCCAACAGGTCCATCCGGTCCACCGGACAGGCAGATCAACCCGTCAGATCGGTCCGCAAGCTCTTCCAAAGTCACCTGCGGCAACTGCCCGCCCTTGTCCACATAAAGGCACGAGCTGAGCTTCATCAGGTTCTCATACCCGACCTCGGACTGGGCAAGCAAAACCACCGGCGCAGGTGTTTTGGACTTTTCGCCCGGTTGCTCTTGCACATAGGTCAGATCAACCTGACAACCCATGATCGGCTGCACCCCGGCCCCGCTGGCGGTGACCGAAAATTCCAAAGCCGAGAACATGCTGTTAGTATCCGTCACAGCGACGGCGGGCATATCCATCTTCTCACACAGACCGGGCAGCTTTTTCAGCCGCACGGCGCCTTCCAGCAGGGAATATTCGGTGTGAACACGGAGGTGAATGAATCGAGGAATACTGCTCATGACCGCCACGCTATCCCAGCCGCGCGCCCGGCAAAAGCAGGAACCTTGGCTTTGGATTGCCAAAAAGATGGGCTTTGATTATTCGGCTTTTCCAGAAGGTGCTTCGGAGCCCGACAGTAGCCAAAGACAAAAAACGCTTTAGTTTCAATCAGGTGATCCCTAAACGAAGATAACAATCACGCAGCGTCAGAGCTCAATGGTGAATCACATAGGTAGTTTTTCTTGCCAGACAACCTGCGCTGTTTCTAACATCAGATGGCAAGCTATCCGCCCGCTACTCTTTCTACGTCGCATCGAAGGGGGGCACGCAAGGGCGCAACCGGGTAAGGCGACGGGTTTCTCGAATGAATATCACGTTTCTTCTGAACGGAGAGACAGTGGAACTGGCGGATGTCAATCCGACAGCGACCCTGCTGGATTGGCTGCGTGAGGATCGCGGCCTGACCGGCACCAAAGAAGGCTGCAACGAAGGCGATTGCGGGGCATGCACTGTCATGGTGACGGATGAAGGTGGCCACAAGGCGCTGAATTCCTGCATCCTGTTCCTGCCGCAACTGCATGGCAAAGCGGTGCGCACGGTCGAAGGCGCCAGTGGTCCCAACGGCGAGGCGCACCCAGCCCAGCAGGCGATGGTTGATCTGCACGGCTCGCAATGTGGCTTCTGCACCCCCGGTTTCGTCATGTCGATGGTGGCAAGTCATGCAAATGGCGCAACGGATCATGACACGCAGCTTGCTGGCAACCTGTGCCGCTGCACCGGCTACGCGCCCATCATTCGCGCCGCCAAGGCTGCCGAAGAAGTTCCCGTGCCGGTTTGGGTGAAAGACAAGCCAGTCGCGACGCGGGTAACATCGCAGATGTTGCCGGAGTCTTCGGATGAATTGGCCAAAATCTATGCGGAACACCCGGACGCCACTTTGGTCGCCGGCGCGACGGACGTTGGGCTTTGGGTGACCAAGCAACTGCGTGATCTCGACCCAGTGATTTTTCTGAACCGCTGCGATGATCTGAAAGAATTCACGATTACGGATGACGAGGTTCGATTCGGCGCAATGGTCGATATGAACCGGATGGGCGAAGCACTGGCGGACCTGCACCCGTCTTACGCCGAATTGATCCGACGCTACGCCAGCGTTCAGGTGCGGCACGCGGCGACGGTCGGCGGCAATATCGCAAACGGCTCGCCCATCGGAGACAACCCGCCCGCACTGATCGCCTTGGGCGCGACGCTACATCTGCGCAAGGGCGGCGAACGTCGCTCGGTCGCATTGGAGGACTTCTTTATCGACTACGGGAAACAAGACCGGACACCCGGCGAGTTTGTCGAATCCGTAAGTTTTCCGCGTCAGGCGGATCGTTTGAAGGCCTACAAACTCAGCAAACGGTTCGATCAGGATATCTCGGCAGTGTGTGGGTGCTTTAACATCACTGTTTCGGACGGAATAGTTGCTGATGCGCGTATTGCCTTTGGTGGTATGGCCGGCACTCCAAAACGGGCTTCAAATGTCGAAGCCGCGCTGGTTGGCAAGCCATGGACGCATGAGACTGTCCGGTCCGCCATTCCGGCCTTCGACAGTGATTTCACCCCGATGACGGACATGCGCGCATCGGCCAACTATCGGCTGCAGACCGCCAAAGCACTGCTCGAACGGTATTTCCTTGAGGATCAGGGCGAAATGACAAATGTATTGGAGGTGTCCGCATGAGCGTGACCAAACCCCTCCCCCATGACGCGGCGCCACTGCATGTCGCGGGAACCGCACGGTATGTGGATGACATTCCGACGCCCAAAGGGTCATTGCATCTGGCCTTTGGCATTAGCCCGATTGCCAAGGGTAAGATCACCACGATGGACCTGTCGGCGGTGAAGGCAGCCGAAGGTGTCGTCATGGTGATGACAGCCGACGATCTGCCATTTGCCAATGACGTCTCACCGTCGATCCATGATGAACCTCTGCTGTCTGATGGCACGGTGCACTATATCGGGCAGCCCGTTTTCCTCGTCATTGCGACCAGCCACCTTGCCGCGCGGAAAGCGGCGCGTTTGGGCCAGATCGATTATGCCGAAGAGACCCCGATCCTGACGGTTGAAGAGGCGCTTGCCGCGGACAGCCGGTTCGAGGACGGTCCGCGCATCTACGCCAAGGGCGATGCGGATGCGGCCATTGCGGGTTCGGCGCATGTGATCGAAGGTGGATTTGAACTTGGCGGTCAGGAG
The DNA here is from genome assembly GCF_003318255.1 of Ruegeria sp. A3M17. Taxonomy (GTDB): domain Bacteria; phylum Pseudomonadota; class Alphaproteobacteria; order Rhodobacterales; family Rhodobacteraceae; genus Ruegeria. The sequence goes on along the minus strand of NZ_QOCF01000014.1, from coordinate 267,794 downwards.
CATTTCTATCTGGAAGGTCAGGCCGCACTGGCCGTGCCCAATGAGGGCGCGGATATGTTGGTGCATTCTTCGACCCAACACCCGACCGAGATTCAGCACAAAGTAGCGGACGCTCTGGGTGTTCCGATGCACGCAGTTCGCGTTGAAACGCGCCGTATGGGCGGCGGCTTTGGCGGCAAGGAAAGTCAGGGCAACGCTTTGGCTGTTTCTTGCGCTATCGCGGCACGTGCAACCGGCAAAGCCTGCAAGATGCGTTATGACCGCGACGATGACATGATCATCACCGGCAAGCGCCACGCGTTCCGGATTGCATATAAGGCCGGGTTTGATGAGAGCGGCCACATCCAAGGCGTTTCCTTCCTGCATCATGCGATTTGTGGTTGGGCACAGGACCTGTCCCTGCCGGTCGCGGACCGTGCGATGCTGCATTCGGACAATGCCTATTTGCTGCCGAATGCCCGGATCGAAAGCCATCGGCTGAAGACCAACACTCAATCCGCCACCGCCTATCGCGGGTTCGGCGGACCACAGGGTATGGTCGGGATCGAACGCGTGATGGATCACGCCGCGTATGAGCTGGGAATGGATCCGGTCGAATTGCGTCGCCGGAACTACTATGAGCCGGCGCATGTTGTTGCGGATCCCATGATCGCTGAAAAGCCGCTGGGCCATCCCGACCCGCACGAAGACCTGACCAGCCGTGGCGCGGTGGAAATGGGCGACGCGCCAGTGCGTCCGTTGCCCGCAGGCGGCAATACCACACCTTACGGGATGGAGATCAGTGACTTCGAACTGCACGGCATGACTGCCAAGTTGCTGCAATCCAGCGACTACACCGCACGCAAGGCTGCCATTGAGAAGTGGAACGCCGAGAACAGCGTGATCAAGAAGGGGATTGGCTTTTCTCCGGTTAAGTTCGGCATTTCGTTTACGTTGACCCACCTGAACCAGGCGGGCGCGTTGGTGCATGTGTATCAGGACGGCTCGGTCCACCTGAACCACGGCGGCACCGAGATGGGTCAGGGTCTGTTCCAAAAAGTCGCGCAGGTCGCTGCATCTCGCTTTGGTATTCCGCTGGAAATGGTGAAAATCACCGCAACCGATACGGCCAAAGTGCCAAACACATCTGCCACGGCGGCGTCCTCGGGCAGTGACTTGAACGGTATGGCAGTCAAGGCAGCCTGCGACACGATCCGCGACCGGATGGCCGACTATCTGGCCGAACGCCATCAGGCCGATCCATCGACGGTGACATTCTCGGACGGTCATGTTTCGGTTGGCGGCGAGCGCTATACGTTCGCCGAAGCCGCCGCTTTGACCTATCAGGGTCGCATCAGTCTTTCGGCAACCGGGTTCTACAAGACACCCAAAATCGAATGGGACCGGATCAAAGGCCGGGGGCGCCCGTTTTTCTACTTTGCCTATGGCGCGTCGATCACCGAGGTCGCCATCGACACGCTGACTGGCGAGAACCGCATTTTGCGGACGGATATCCTGCATGATGCAGGCGCGTCGCTGAATCCGGCACTGGACATCGGACAGGTCGAAGGCGCTTACGTACAGGGTGCCGGTTGGCTGACGACCGAGGAACTGGTTTGGGATGGCAAAGGGAACCTGCGCACGCATGCGCCGTCGACCTACAAGATCCCTGCCTGTTCCGACCGACCTGACATTTTCAACGTCGCGCTCTGGAGCGGTGAAAACCGCGAGGACACGATCTATCGCTCGAAAGCGGTCGGGGAACCGCCCTTCATGCTGGGTATTTCCGCGTGGCTTGCCCTGTCGAATGCGGTGGCAGCCTGCGGTGGCAGCTATCCGGCGCTGGATGCACCTGCCACGGCTGAAGAAGTCTGGAAAGGTGTCCAGCGGGTAAAGGGAGAGACCTGATGGGATTTGATCGAGAGGCTTTGAGGGAGGCGGTCAATACCCACGGCAAGGTGACCCGGGTGGTTATCGCCGGGATCAAGGGGTCATCCCCGCGCGAAGTTGGCGCTGCAATGCTTGTTTGGGAGAACGGGCAGTCGGGCACCATCGGCGGTGGCACGTTGGAGTATCAGGCAGCTGAAGCAGCCCGATCCCAAGCAGCGCCCATGCGCCAAACGCACCATGCGCTCGGCCCGGATATGGGTCAGTGTTGTGGCGGTGCAGTAACTCTGCTGAGTGAAATCTATGACCTTGCGGCCGTCGACCGGCTGGATGATGCAGTCATTGCGCGCTCGGCTTCGGGTGGTGAGATGCCGCTTTCGGTCAAGCGGCTGTTGTCGCAGGCTCGCGGTCAGGGTGTCGCGCCCGAACCGCAGCTGATTGACGGCTGGATGGTCGAGCCCGTTCACGAACCGGCGCGCAATCTGTGGATATGGGGTGCCGGTCACGTTGGCCGGGCTCTGGTCGATGTCCTGTCACCGTTGCCCGATCTGTCAATCACCTGGGTCGATACCGGTCCTGAACGATTTCCCGAAGCGGTGCCCGGCGGCGTAACCGCCGTTCCGGCAGCGAAACCGGCTGAACTGGTACGCCATGCGCCGCGCGATGCTGAGCATCTTGTGCTGACTTATTCACACAATCTGGACCTGGAACTGTGCAACAGGTTGCTTTTGCACGATTTCCGCTTTGCGGGCCTGATTGGCTCGGCTACGAAATGGGCGCGATTCCGGTCCCGGCTGGCCGCTTTGGGACATGCGCCCGAGCGGATTGGCCGGATCACCTGCCCAATCGGAGATCCAGCCCTGGGCAAACACCCGCAGATGATCGCAGTTGGTGTCGCGGCGCAGCTCCTGCGCCCTGCCCGGCAAAACGAAATAAAGAAGGACCTGAGCGCGTGACCACTCCACTTCTAAGCTTACAAGGGCTGACCAAAGCCTATCCCGGCGTCGTGGCCAATGATCAGGTGTCCTTTGACATCGGTGAGGGTGAGGTTCACGCCTTACTGGGCGAAAATGGTGCCGGCAAATCAACGCTGGTGAAAATGATCTATGGGCTGGTGAAGCCTGACAGCGGTACCATGCTTTTGCGTGGGCAGAGGTTTGCACCCCCCGAACCGCGTGCGGCACGGGCCGACGGGATCGCGATGGTGTTCCAGCATTTCTCGCTGTTTGACGCTCTGAACGTCGCCGAAAACATCGCCTTGGGGATGGAGAATCCACCAGCCATGGGCGATCTGGCTGCGCGTATTCGCGAAGTTTCGGAAACTTACGGCCTGCCGCTGGACCCCTATCGCACTGTCGGTGATCTGTCCGCGGGTGAGCGTCAGCGGGTCGAAATCATCCGCTGCCTGTTACAGGATCCAAAGCTGCTGATCATGGACGAGCCGACATCTGTTCTGACCCCTCAGGAAGTCGACATCTTGTTCGAAACGCTGAACAAATTGCGGTCCGAGGGCACCTCGATCCTGTATATCTCGCACAAGCTGGAAGAAATTCGCACGCTTTGCGACCACGCCACGATCCTGCGATTGGGGAAGAATGTCGGCGAATGCGCTCCCGCTGAGACCTCGGCACGGGATATGGCCGAGATGATGGTGGGTTCGACCCTGCAAACACCCGAACGTTCGGGGCGTGAGTTCGGTGAGGTCGCCCTGGATGTCAGCGGGTTGTCTGTTCCATCGCCATCGGAATTCGGAACCGCGCTGAAGAATGTTCACATGACCGTCCGCAAGGGCGAGGTTCTGGGAATCGGCGGCGTCGCAGGCAACGGACAGGACGAATTGCTAGGCGTGTTGTCGGGCGAGATCACCACAGCGCCCGACGCGATCAAGTTCAACGGCCAGCCGATCGGCAAACTGGGGCCGACCGCGCGCCGCAAACTGGGCGTTCTGACCGCTCCGGAAGAGCGATTGGGACATGCGGCCGCCCCAGACATGAGCCTGACTGAAAACGCCTTGCTAACAGGATCGGTCCGAGAAGGGCTTGAGAATAACGGCTTCCTGAAATGGGCAGAAACCAAGAGTTTTGCCGAAAAGATCATCAGTGCTTTTGACGTCCGCACACCAGGGCCTGAAAACGCCGCGCGATCTCTGTCAGGGGGCAACCTGCAGAAGTTCGTCATTGGGCGCGAGGTCCTGCAAAACCCCGACATATTGGTTGTGAACCAGCCGACTTGGGGTGTGGATGCGGCGGCTGCGGCCTCGATCCGTCAGGCCATTCTGGATTTGGCCGCAAAAGGCACCGCAGTCATCTGCATATCGCAGGATCTGGATGAGTTGATGGAAATCTCGGACAGCTTTGCGGCGCTCAACGAAGGGCGGCTCAGCGCTCCGCGTACGACCACAGGTCTGACGGTCGACGAAATCGGCCTGATGATGGGCGGCGCGCATGGCATGGAGGTGGCCCATGTTTAATCCGTCGGACCGCCTTCGGCGAGAGAATTTACAAAAAGATGAAGAAACTGGGGGAATGAGCAGATGATTGTGTTGGAGAAACGGCCGCAGCCGTCCAAAGCGTGGTCTTACGCGACCCCTTTGGTGGCCGTGCTGGCAACCATGGTTTTCGGCGGCATCCTGTTCGCCATTCTGGGCAAGAACCCGATCCAAGCCATTGGCACCATTTTCTGGGAGCCGCTGTTTGGCGAGTTCGCTTTCTACTACCGCCCGCAGTTGTTGGTCAAAGGCGCGCCGCTGGTTCTGATCGCCATTGGCCTGTCCTTAGGTTTCCGGGCCGGTATCTGGAATATCGGGGCCGAAGGGCAATACATCATGGGCGCCATTTTTGGGGCCGCAGCTGGTCTGGCCTTTTATCCGCTGGATGCGTTTTACGTTTTCCCGATCATGGTGATCGCCGGTGCATTTGGCGGTTGGCTTTGGGCGGCAATCCCGGCCTTCCTGAAGGTGCGTTTTGGCACCAACGAAATCCTTGTGTCACTGATGCTGGTCTACGTGGCCGAGCAGATGCTGGCTTCGGTTTCGCTTGGTCTGCTCAAGAACCCCGAAGGGTTCGGCTTTCCCGGATCACGCAACCTGCAATCCTATGAAAGCGCGCATAACGCCGAGCTGATCGTCGGATCGGGCATGCATTGGGGTGTTGTTTCTGCGCTGATCGCTGTGATCTTTGCCTATGTCCTGCTGAACCGTCACATGCTGGGTTTCCACATTCGACTAACAGGTGAAGCGCCGCGAGCGGCGAAGTTCGCGGGTGTAAACCCGGCGCGCCTAATCCTGTTCTGTCTGGGCATGTCCGGTGCGCTGGCCGGGTTGGCGGGGATGTTCGAGGTCTCAGGCCCATCAGGTCAGGTCAGCATCGACTTTAACGTGGGCTACGGCTTTACCGCGATCATCGTGGCCTTTCTGGGTCGTCTGCATCCGGTGGGTATCCTGCTGGCCGGTGGCCTGATGGCGCTGACCTATATCGGTGGCGAAATCGCGCAATCCCAGTTGGGCCTGCCTGCTGCTGCCATTCAGGTCTTTCAGGGCATGCTCCTGTTCTTCCTGCTGGCTTTCGATCTTTTGACCAACTACCGCATCCGTGCGGCCCGTAAAGAGGTGGCGTGACCCATGGACCTTGGTGAAATCAATCCCGTACTTTTGGTCGCCTCGCTTATGGTGGCCGCAACCCCCCTGCTGTTGGCCGCAATCGGAGAACTGGTCGTCGAGAAAGCTGGTGTTCTGAACCTTGGCGTCGAGGGCATGATGATTGTGGGCGCGATCAGCGGCTTTGCGATCTCTGTCGAAACGGGTTCGCCCTGGCTGGGGTTCATCGCTGCGGCCATTGGTGGCGCAGTACTGTCCCTGCTGTTTGTCCTGCTGACGCAGTTTGCGCTGGCGAACCAGGTGGCCAGTGGTCTTGCGCTTACTCTGTTCGGCCTCGGCTTCAGCGCGCTGATGGGTCAAAGCTATGTCGGTGTCAAACCGCCCAGCATGGGAGATATCCATATCCCGTTGCTCAGCGATATTCCGGTGATCGGCCCCATCCTGTTCCAGCATGATCCGATCCTGTATCTGGGCATCGCGCTGGTTGCAGCCGTCTGGGCCACGCTGAAATACACCCGCGTCGGTCTGATCCTGCGCGCAGTGGGTGAAAACCACGACGCCGCACACGCCCTGGGCTACAAGGTCATCAAGATCCGCATCCTGGCGATCCTGTTTGGTGGCGCCTGCGCGGGCCTTGGTGGAGCCTATATCAGCCTGATCCGCGTTCCGCAGTGGACCGAGGGCATGACCGCCGGTGTTGGCTGGATCGCTCTTGCGCTTGTCGTCTTTGCCAGCTGGAAACCATGGCGTGCATTGCTGGGTGCCTATTTGTTTGGCGGAATCACGGTGTTGCAGCTAAATCTGCAGGCCGCGGGCGTTGCCATTCCCGTCGAGTATCTGGCAATGTCACCCTACATCATCACGATCCTTGTGCTTGTGATCCTTTCGGCCGACAAGAGCAGCGCACCTGCCTCACTGGGCCGGATCTTCCACGCCTCGCACTAGACGGGGCCAATTAAACCAACTTGGGGAGTAACCACATGAAATTCACTTCACTTCTTGCCAGTGCCGCGATGGTGCTGGGTCTTGCGACCGGCGCAGTCGCGCAGGACAAAACAAAAGTAGGCTTTGTCTATGTCGGCCCGGTGGGCGACGGCGGCTGGACCTATGAACACGACAAAGGCCGTCTGGCGGTTGAGAAAGAATTCGGCGACAAGGTCGAGACCGTGTTTGTTGAATCCGTTCCCGAAGGCCCGGATGCCGAGCGTGTGATGACCCAGATGGCGTTGGAAGGCGCTGACCTGATCTTTACCACCTCGTTCGGGTACATGGACCCGACCATCAACGTGGCCAAGAAATTCCCGAACGTGAAATTCGAACACGCGACCGGCTATAAGACCGCCCCGAACGTGTCCGTGTATTCGGCCCGCTTCTACGAAGGCCGCGCCGTTCAGGGCCACATCGCGGGTAAAATGACCGAGTCGAACATCATCGGTTACATCGGGTCCTACCCGATCCCCGAAGTGATCCGCGGCATCAACTCGGCCTACATCCACGCCAAGAAGGTAAACCCGGATGTCGAGTTCAAGATCATCTGGGCCTACACTTGGTTCGACCCGGCGAAAGAGGCAGATGCCGCAACCGTTCTGATCGAACAAGGTGCAGACGTCATCCTGCAGCACACCGACTCGACCGCGCCGCAGGCGGCCGCGCAAGAGGCGGGCAACGTGATCACCTTCGGTCAGGCCTCGGACATGAGCGAATATGCCCCCAAGCCGCGCGTATCCTCGATCATCGACAACTGGGCGCCCTACTACATCGCGCGCACCCAAGCGGTCATGGATGGGTCGTGGGAAACCGTGAACACCTGGGACGGTATCAAGGAAGGCATGGTTGAGATCGGCGAAATTTCGGACGCCGTTCCGGCCGACATCAAAGAAGAAGCACTGGCGATGAAGGCCGCCATGGCCGCGGGTGAATACCACCCCTTCACCGGCCCGCTTAAAAAGCAGGACGGTAGCGACTGGCTGGCTGAAGGCGAAACTGCAGATGACGGCACGCTGGCCGGTATGAACTTCTACGTCGAAGGTCTGGAAGGCGAAATTCCTCAGTAAGAACTGATCCGGAAATCAACAACAAGGCCCGCATATTTTTGCGGGCCTTTTTTGTATTTTCTTTGAGCCCAGAACGGTCATTGCCGTGCCAATTGTGCGCTGCGGAGGTAGTTCGTAGCTCGCGGCCCAAAGCAGATATCTATTAATTGCAGAGGGCGGAAAGCAGACCTTCGCCGCGTAGTCGAATTTCAAAAACCACGACGGTCAAAGTGGCCACTCGCTTGTATCGCTTCTTTGGCAGCTGGGCATGTTCGAGAGACGACTGCTGCCAGGATCAGGCGTTTAGGATGTAGTGGTTTTTGCGATAACGAAGCGTTTTGCTCGTGGGCTTCGTTTTTCGATCTGGCGAAGGGTGTGTAAGGGAAACCAAGCCCTTCTGATCAGGGGCTGCATGCCATTTGGGATAGAGAGTGCAGCGGGAAAACTAGAAACTGAAAATGTCTTCAAGTTGTTTCCATATTTGCTCTGCGTGATCTGGCTGAGGTTCTGCCAAGCGGACTACCCTGATTGCCAGAAGCTGTGTGGGCAGTACATCGTCAATGCACACAAGCGTGCCCTCTGAAAGGTGGGTCGCCACTAGAGAGTGGGGCAACCACGCGATGCCGATTTCATTCAAGGCGTATTGTAGTATGGCCAACGTAAGTGCGGTTTCAGCTCTGGGCACTGCGGTTTTACCTTCAGGTAATCGCGGCGCAATCATCCTGGAATAGACCTGCCCGAGAAAGACTTCGGGCGGGTAGCTGATTGTAGGAATTACGGCTTTCGTCACTTGGGTACGCACAGTAGGCGCACAGACTGGAATCAAAGTATCCATCCCGAGTGTTTTGGTTTCAAACGCGTTAACGGGTTCTTGAATACTGTCATCAGGCACCGCGTACATGATGGCAAAATCAACTTCTTTTGAAATCAGATGCATAAGGCACTCGTCTTGATTTCCTGAACGCACGCGAACCGAGATTTCGCCAGCTTCAGTTAAAACACGAACAATTTCGGGTGAAATTGTCGTGGTGAGCGCGTGTTGGCAAACAAAAGACAACGATTTGCCAGTCTGATCACTCGCTGTCTTCAAGGTGTGTCGAAGCCTATGCAGCCGGGTGCTGAGTTCACGTAATTCAAATTCCAGATCCCGCACACCTGGCATCAAAGAAACTGGCTTGCGGCGACGATCAAACAGCGTTGCGCCTATGTTGTCTTCGATAAGCCGCACCCGCCGAGTAAAGGCGGATTGCGTCAGCAATCGCTTTTCAGCGGCGCGGGCGAGAGAGCCGCTATCTAGCACGGCCAATATATCATCGATCCACTCAAGACGCATGGCGGATCGATAGTGCAGTTCGTATCAATATGCAATTCCTGCAATTTATGTACCGAAATTCGAATTAGGAAAGCGCTTCCGCGCGCAGTAAGTTGACAAAAGCAAATATTAGGAACCACGACATGCACCTTGCCCGTTTTCCCCGCCTGCATCTTGCCCATCTTCCAACACCGCTTGAACCCATGACTCGATTGTCAAAGGAGCTGGGGGTCGAAATATGGATCAAACGCGATGATTGCACCGGCATGTCGACCGGTGGCAACAAGACCCGCAAGCTTGAATTTCTAATGGCAGAAGCCGAAGCGCAGGGCGCCGACATGGTGATGACCCAAGGGGCCACGCAAACCAACCACGGTCGGCAGACGGCTGCATTTGCCGCCAAGCTGGGGCTTGATTGTCACATCCTTTTGGAGGATCGCACCGGTTACCAAAATGCAAACTACAATACGAACGGCAACGTCCTGCTAGATCATTTGCATGGTGCAACCACCGAGAAGTATCCCGGCGGCCACGACATGCCGGGTGAGATGGAAAAAGCAGCCGAAAAGAAGCGCGCGGAAGGGCACAATGTCTATGTCATTCCTGGCGGCGGATCGAACCCGACCGGCGCACTTGGCTATGTTAACGCGGCCTTTGAACTGTTGGCACAAGCAAACGACAGTGGTTTGCAAATTGACAGATTGGTGCATGCAACCGGCTCTTCAGGAACGCAAGCCGGGTTGGTGACGGGCATGTGTGCCATGAATGCGCAGGTGCCCGTGCTGGGCATCGGCACGAGGGCGCCTCAGCCCAAGCAAGAACAGATGGTTTTTGACCTCGCCTGCAAAACCGCTGAAAAACTAGGCTGCGCAGGTGTGGTCAAGCGCGAAGACGTGAAGGCCAATACTGACTATGTCGGCGAAGGCTATGGCCTGCCAACGACAGGCGGCATAGAGGCGATCCAGATGTTTGCAGAGCTCGAAGGCATCCTTCTCGATCCATGCTATTCAGCCAAGGGCGCAGCCGGTCTGATTGATCTTGCCCGCAAGGGTGAGTTCAACGGCCAACGGATTGTGTTCCTGCACACCGGGGGTGCCGCAGCCCTTGGGGGGTATGATTTTGCCTTTGATCATCAAAACCGCTGGGTGACTGTCTGAGCCATGACACTGCGCCCGGTTGGAATTCTTGGCGGTATGGGCCCCGAAGCGACCATCCTCCTCCAGCGCAAGCTGGTGGCGGCAATACCCGCAACTGATGACCAAGATCACATACCTTTGTTGATCGACATGAACCCGCAGGTGCCGTCGCGGGTTAGTCATCTGCTCGAGGGCGTCGGCGAGGATCCGGGGCCGACGCTTGCCGCTATGGCGCGTCGGCTTGAGGATGCTGGAGCCTTAGCGCTGGCGATCCCGTGCAACACCGCCCATCACTATGCCAAGGCGATTACGGATTCAGTGGACATCCCCTTGCTGAACTTGATCGAACTGGCAGCCGAATATGCGGCTCGGACGCTTGGGTCAGGGGGATGTATCGGAATGCTTGCCTCGCCAGCCGTACAACGTACTTATCTATTCGAGACAAAGCTGCAAACGCGCGGGCTTTCGGTTGTTTGGCCGGCGGACGATGAAAAAATGCTTGCAGCGATCCAAAAAATTAAGACTGACGGCCCGTGCAATGAAGGGCGCGAAACACTAAGAGTTGCCTCGAAAGAACTTGTTGCCGCCGGAGCAGACCTGCAGCTTGTAGCTTGCTCAGAATTCTCGCTCATCGCTGATAGTGTTGCGGCCGAAGTCAATGCCATCGATACGATTGACCTGCTTGTTCAGGCGATTGTCGAATTTTCCCACGCAGTGCAAGTTTAGACGATTGAGTAAGTGCGCCACAGCGTTCGGAGGCAATCTGTAAGTCAAAAGATACCTTTGTTCATAATTGGTCCCAAAGCTGTTGCGCTGTCTGATCAAAGGTCGCGGGATTGGCAAATGCGGAAATCGTCAAAGTGGCACACCACGCGTCATCGCCGATTGGCACCAGCAATCTTGCGTCCAGCTCCGGCGAAATTGCGGTTTCGGGCATCCAGGCAAATCCGCTTCCGGTAATCAGGCGTCTCTTGATTGTCTCAACCAGACTATCAACATAAATCGTCTCGGCGTTCAGGGGTTTGCGGTCTATGGTATTTTCTACAACCATGCCTAAAAATGAAGAACGGTCATATGCCAGATAGGGGATGGGTGGGCCATCCTGCTCTGCGAGGCTCCAACCCATGGCACGCGCTGAATCAGCTGTAGCCACTGGCACCAGACGATCCTTTAACAGGTCTTTTCGCTCAAATGCGGTTTCATCAATCATCGGTGAAACCGAGTGGTGATTGTAACACAAGAGAATGTCCACTGCGCCCTCGACCAACAGGTCACAGCAGGTGCTTAGGGAATCGGACAGTACACGAGTGCGCAGATCGGGAATTTGCGTCTGCAACTCTTCGATGCGACTTGCCAAAAAATTAACCGCGATCGTGTGGAGGACCGAAAACCGGATGAAACGGCTATCCCCCCGGTCGGCATCCCGCAGCGATTGACGCGACTCTGATAGTTGTGAGATCGCCGCCAGAGCGACCGGCAGGAATTGTTGACCTGCTTCTGTCAATTGAACAGGATAGGTGGCGCGATTGACCAGAGGCAGCCCGACCCAGCTCTCCAACGCTTTGATTCTACGACTGAATGCGGATTGTGTGATGTTACGTTCATCGGACGCTCGGGTGAAGTTCAGTGTCCGGGCGAGGCATTCAAAATCGCGCAGCCAGTTCAAATCCAATGTGTGTACCTGCATTTCCAAGGAAACCTTGGTCGAGCATACTCAAAACTATGCATTGCAGGAATAGTTTGATGAAATGTTCGAATTGGCCCTCAGAAAACCTCATGCTCTAGACTTTAAGCTAGGGCCTGGCGGTTTGTCCCCTTTTCACCCTTCCGCCCGAAGTCACAGCCCGAGGCGACTTGGAACGACACCGCCGAGCGATGGGAAAGAAACAGACTAAAAAATACGACGCCAAAATACGGCGCAAATCAACAGAGGAGAATATTATGAGAAGGAAGCTGAAGGCATTGGGCATGGCAGCGGCGGTGGGTATCTATGCGATACCCGCTTTCGCTGCTGAAGAGGTAAAAATCGGTGTGCCGTCCTGGACCGGGGCGCAGGCAATTGCTCATCTTCTGGGTGCAGTTGTCGAAACGCGCATCGGAGGGACGGTTGAATATGTGCCCGGAAACAATGCCACTATCTTTCAGGCCATGGATCAGGGCAAAGGCGACATAGACGTGCATCCTGATGTGTGGCTTCCCAATCAGGAAAGCTTTACCAAGAAATATGTAGACGAAGCGGGCACAGTAACCCTGTCGTCGAACCCCTATGAAGGCAATCAGGGCTTTTGCGTTAGCAAAGACTTTGGTGAGGCCAACAGTATCACCGACATAGCTGATCTGGGCCGCCCTGACGTCGCCGCCCTGATGGATAGCGACGGCAACGGTAAGGGTGAGATGTGGATTGGAGCCCCGGGCTGGGCGTCGGCCAATGTGAACGAAGTTAAAACGCGGGACTATGGGCTACTGGACTTCATTGAGCCCGTGCGTGCTGAAGAAAGCGTGAAAACCGCGCGGATCAAGGACAGCATCACCAAAGGTGAAGGTTATGCCTTCTATTGTTACAAGCCACATGCGGTCTGGTACATGTTCGACGTTCAAATGCTGAGCGAACCGACGTTCGACCCGGCAAAATATGTGATGGTTCAGCCATCGGACGATCCGGATTGGTACAATAAATCCAGTGTTGCCACCAAAGACGCCCTGAAGAACGTCCAGATTGCATGGTCCAACACCTTGCCAGAACGTTCTCCTGCAATTGCAGATTTCTTCGCGAACTTCGCGCTGACAGCGGATGATGTCAGTGGCTTCGCCTATGAGATCAGCGGCAAAGGCCGTGATCCGGCAGACGTTGCCCGCGAATGGGTCGAAGCGAACCCGGATCGCGTGGACGCTTGGTTGGGCCTCTGATCCCACTTCCAGAAACAGGGTGGCGGCATCTGTTGGCGTCACCCAATTGCAGATCTCTGGAGGGCATATGAGCGACGACACCGTTATCGAAATTTCGAATGTTTGGAAGATTTTCGGAGGTAGGCCCGAAGTGGCGTTGCAAGCGATCCGGGATCGCGGGCTGACCAAGACCCAGGTGCTGGCGGAATACAATTGTGTAGTCGGTGTTGCTGATGTCAGCCTATCGGTCAATCGGGGCGAGATTTTCTGCATTATGGGCCTGTCGGGCAGTGGCAAATCCACTCTGGTTCGTCATTTTAACAGGCTGCTTGAACCCACTGACGGCAAGATCGAGATTGAAGGCACCGATGTGATGGCGCTAGGGCCAAAAGAGCTTCAGCAGTTTCGCAACAACAAGATCGGTATGGTATTTCAGAACTTCGCGCTCATGCCGCACCGATCGGTGCTGGACAACGTCGCGATGCCGTTGGAAATCCGCCAGGTCAGCAAGAATGAGCGGATGCGTCAGGCCGCGGCCATTCTGGATATAGTCGAACTTGGTGCCTGGGGGGCGAAATTCGCACACGAGCTGTCAGGCGGCATGCAGCAACGCGTTGGTCTGGCCCGCGCCTTGGCCGCCAACCCCGACGTGCTTTTGATGGATGAACCGTTTTCGGCCCTTGATCCGCTGATCCGGCGACAATTGCAGGATGAATTCATCCGGTTGAGCAAGATTCTGAAAAAGACCACGATCTTCATTACACACGACCTGGATGAGGCGGTTCGCATCGGCAATCGGATCGCCATCATGCGGGATGGCAAGGTGGTGCAGATCGGAACCGCTGAGGACATCGTTATGCATCCAGCGGACGATTACGTCGCCGATTTTGTTGCTGGCATTTCACGGCTCAAGGTGGTTCGCGCCCATGCGGTGATGCGTCCCATTCCTGAATATGTCTCGGCCCATGGACCGCTATCGGCGGATGCCCCGCGCGTGAATGAAGGGGAAAATCTGAGCACGCTGATAAATCTGGCGATCGACAACAGCAGCGCAATCCTTGTGGAGGACGGCGGCGTGGATGTTGGCGTCATAACCCGTGCCGATCTGTTGCGCACCGTGATCGAAGGGACCGAAGTGTCATGAGCCTTTCTGATGTGAACCCGCTGGAAGATACCGAAAGCGAAGCGGCTCTTGCCTATGCCGAAGAGCGGCGTGAAAACATACGCACATTTGTGCGCACCAGCCCTGATTATTACATCCGTAACTTCGACAAGATTGGTGCATCGTCCCGCTTCACACCAACTTTCAACCTGATGGCCGGGCTGTTTGGCCCAGTGTGGTTCGGCGCGCGTGGCTTGTGGTCATGGGCGTTGCCATTTCTGATCCTCGAAACAATAGCCTATGTGCAGGTTGCGCGAGGAATGTTCGGCGACCTAGCAGCCGAGGCAATGGAGCGCATCTCATCGATAGAAGGGACGCTTGAACTACGCCGTCAGCAACTGGCTGCAGCTATCGAAAACAATTCGGACAAGATCGATGTCTATCAGCGAACGGTGGACTCGCTTGAGGAAAACATAGGGGGTATCCGGGCCGAGGCCGAGGCGATGGCCGCTGAAGGTCCTTACATCGTTCTGACCGGTCTGGTCATCCTGATCATCGTCAAATTCATACAGTCACAGGTGGCGAACTGGGCGCTTGAGGCGCGTTTCTCGGAATGGTTATCAGACCGTTCGATCCGCTCGGCCATGCCGGTGTCGCAGATCGTGTTCAGCGCAATCTTCATGGCGTTGATCGTCGCTGCGGCAATGTTGCATTACAGCTTCCCAGGGCGCTTTTCACTGCTTAGCCATTTTCCGACAGATCCAAACATCCGCCTGACCAGTATCACTTGGGTAGAAGATTTCATCGCCTGGTGCGTACGCAACAGCGAGGCGTTTTTTGATGGGCTGACATTCGGCATCCGCACTCTGTTGGATGCGCTAGAGGTCATACTGGTTCAGACGCCATGGATCGTGATTGCGAGCTTGATTATTCTGCTGACCTGGCTGACAGCGGGCATCAGCACGGCCATCTATTCGGGCGCATTTCTGGCCTATATGGGCCTGCTGGGTTTCTGGGAAGGTGCCATGACCACGCTGGCCTTGTTGGGGACAGCGGCGTGCCTTTCGATTGTTATCGGAATTCCGCTCGGCATGTTTGCTGCCCGTCGCCCACGGTTCTATGCGTTTATCCAGCCGATCATGGATTTCATGCAAACCATGCCAGCCTTCGTGTTCATGGTGCCTGTGATTGCGTTCTTCGGCGTTGGAAAGCCAGCGGCGGTTGTGGTCACGATGATATTTGGTGGCACGCCGGTGGTACGATTGACCGTTCTTGGTCTGCGCGGTGTGCCAGAAAGCGTGCGCGAAGCAGCTATTAGTTTCGGTGCCAATAAGTGGTACTTGCTCACTAAGGTAGATCTTCCATTAGCAAGCCCATCGATCCGCGCGGGGATCAACCAGACGATTATGTTGTCGCTGGCGATGGTCGTCGTGGCCTCGCTGATTGGCGCCAAGGGGCTGGGTGAGGACGTGCTGGAAGCGTTGCAATATGCCAATGTGGGCCAAGGTATCCTCGCCGGGTTTGCGATCCTTTTCTGCGCCATGATCCTTGATCGCATCGTACAGGGTGGGCGCAAATGACACCTGTCGTATTCGTCCATGGATTTTTGGGCGGCAGTCGACAATGGTTAGGGCAAGTCGAAGCCCTGGCCGGTTTCAACGTCGTGGCTCTGGACTTACCGGGATTTGGAGAGAATGCGCATCTCAATGCCCCCGACAGCATCGCGGGCTTTGCCGAGTGGGCGCTGAGAGAATTAAGCGTGCGGGGAATTGAGCGGTTTATCCTGATCGGCCATTCAATGGGTGGGATGATCGTTCAGGAAATGGTTGCCCGTGCGCCCGAACGTATCGACCGGTTGGTGCTTTACGGCACTGGAACAATAGGCATTCTACCCGGCCGGTTTGAGACAATCGGCACTTCAAAGCGCCGGGCCAATGCAGAAGGACCAAGAGCCACGGCCAGACGCATTGCGGCAACCTGGTTTCTTGATCGGGGAAAAGCTGCGGCCTATGAGGACTGTGCTATGATTGCAGAACAATGCAGCCTGCAAACTATGCTAACTGGGCTCGACGCGATGGAAGGTTGGAGCGGCGCCAAACATTTGGCGGATATCATGACCCGTACGTTGGTGATTTGGGGTGACCGGGATCGGACCTATCCATGGAGCCAAACCGAACAATTGTGGCAATCAATTCCCGACGCCAACCTCGCCGTGATACCTGGATGTGCTCACGCGACGCATTTAGAGAAGCCGGGACTCTTTAATTCGATTCTGCGCGATTTTTGTGCCGCCTGACAGCTTGTCTGCAGCCAGAATGTTGGAACGGCCGCTGTCGTGACCAATACCGGTCTTTCCCGGTTAAGGTATATTTTGCTGAGAGTGAGTATACACGGGCAGCAAACGCCGGTTTGCAACGCTGTATTCCAGTAATCCGCTCGGGTGTAGAATGTCTCTTATGGGCCGCAGCCTATTAAGTACCACGGATTGTAGTAGCCTTCTGCTACAGTAGAATCGGGTTTGAATTCGACAATGGAAAAAGTGCTGGGATTTGGAGGGTTTTTCTTTAGGGCAGAAGATCCTGCGGCTTTAGCGGTATGGTATCGCGATAACTTGGGGATTGATCTTGTGCCCAATGACTATGAAACGCCGTGTTGGACGCAGGAAGCAGGTGAGACCGTATTCGCCCCGTTCGAAAAGGTGACAGAATATTTCGGGAATCAAGAAAAGGCATTCATGCTGAATTTTCGTGTTCGCGACATCGAGAAAATGATCGCACAGCTCGAGTCCAGGGGTGTTGAAGTCCGCCGAGATCCGGATTCTCCTTATCCGAATGGCAAGTTCGCGTGGCTCAACGATCCAGAAGGAAATCCAATAGAGCTTTGGGAACCTGCCTAACCTGTGGTTGGAAGCTTGTTTGAATCGCCTCGACGTTTGAAATTTCGATTTTGCGGACTGGCCTTCATTGCCGTCACTCAGACAACAACTTGCTTGGTAATGTGATGAGCACGCGCTCGTACATTCTTAGGTGGATGGACTGACCTCAGGGCCACTATGGTCCGACGTCGGTTGTGCTTTCGTCCAACTCTTTCGGGTATTCCCTCAGAACAACCAAACTTTCAAAACCGGTCATCGGTGGATCAAACAGGTGTTGCTCGGTGAAAGCGGCATAATCTTCCATGGAGGCGCAGTTGACGATGAGCGCCAGATCGGCGTCGCCTGTGACATAAAACAGTCGTTCGACCTCTGTCAGGCGACGAAGCTTTTGCTTCAAGATATCGATGCGCTGGGGATTGTCGCGCGCAATGTGCAATAGAACGATTACGCGCGTAGACGCACCTTGGAACCGGGCGGAAACGACCGCCACCTCGCGCTCAATCGCACCAATTTTTCGCAGCCGCTGGACGCGCCGCAAACAGGCCGCAGCCGACAACCCGACTTTCTCGGGTAGCTCACGACCGGTTTGGCGGCTGTCTGTTTGCAGTTGCTCCAGCAACCGACGATCAAATGAGTCGAGATCTTCCATCGTTCCCTTTCGGGATCAACATAATCTCATAGAATGCGAAATCTTCGCACAATTACTGAAAGAATGCGAAACACGCGCAAATTGACCGCACTCTTTGCGAATAACTTGAAGGCGGGCAATTTACATTCTTGGGCATCGCCAACTGCGGAGTTCGCAATGCTCAACTCGATGCAAAACCCCCAAAGAAGCCGAATGTGGTGCCTGATGAATTGGGTAGCTATGAGCCGCCGACGGTACAAAGACGCCCGACATCTACGAGCGTTGCCTGATTATTTATTGTCTGATGTCGGACTGTCGCGCCCGGACATCGACCCGGCTCTTCGCGGGCATCTGGGATTGTCCCCCCCGCGTCTGGAACCGCACCAGGCTACCTATCCGCGAGTCTCAATCACGCATATTTAGAATACGGAGACACACAATGTTCAGATTGACTTCAACGACTGCGTTGCTTGCATTCTGTGTAAGCACGACTGCCGCATCGGAGAAACCTGTTCGGATTGGGTTGCTGTTTGGTTTCACCGGGCCAATCGAATCCATGGCACCGGAAATCGCTGCATCCGCTGAACTGGCGTTGGAAAAAGCCAACAAGACAGGGCTGTTTCTGGACGGACGTCAAATTGAAACCATACGTGCAGACAGCACCTGTGTGGATGCATCTCGCGCGGTTGCCGCAGCCGAGCGGCTGGTAACTGCAGACCAAATTGACGCTCTGATCGGCGCTGATTGTTCAGGGGTCGCGGCTGCTGTAGCCAGTGGTGTCACCGTTCCGAATGGCATCCTATCGATCTCACCCACAGCCACGTCACCTAACCTCACAACGCTCAGAGATAATGGGTTATTTTTCCGCACGGCACCATCTGACACGCGTCAGGGGGAAGTACTTGCCGATGTTCTGATTGCCAACGGGATTCGATCGATCGCTGTAACCTATACTGCGAACGACTATGGCAAGGGTCTGGCGGTTTCGTTTTCCAAGTCCTTTTCCAAGAAAGGCGGCGAAGTACTGGTGGAGGTTCCTCATGTTGATGGAACCGGAGACTATTCGGCCGAAGTTGCAACACTTGCTGCGAGCGGAACCGAAGTTCTGCTTTTGGTGGGTTATGCGGATCAGGGCGGACAGGCAATCGTGCGCTCAGCACTTGATTTGGGTGCATTTAACCAATTCGTCTTTCCTGATGGAATGGTGGCGGCCTCACTGATAGACACCTTCGGCGATGCTTTGGTCGGCTCAATCGGAACTCTGCCCGGAGCTGAAGGCGAAGATGCCGTTGCATTTGATGCCAAGCTTTTGGAAAACGGGATTCCCGGGCAAGCACCGTACCGCGCCGAGGCCTACGATGCGGCTGCCCTCTTGGCCTTTGCCTTTCAGGCGGCGCATCATTCCGAAGATACCTCTCTTTCAAGTGCTTTGATGCGCGTGGCAAATGCACCAGGTGTAGAAATCGGTCATAGCGAAATCGCGACGGGTTTGAAGATTTTGTCAGAAGGCGGCGAAATTAACTACGTCGGCGCGAGTTCCGTTGAGTTTACGCCAGATGGTGACGCAACCGGTACTTATCGAGAAGTTGTCTTTGCAGCAGATGGAATCAAAACCGTTGCGATACACTAGTTCAGGTGACTTGCGGGTTGGTTTGGTTGTGCCCACAATACGCCCGGCGACCGAGGCAGATTTGCCAGCACTCGACAAACTCGCAACTTCCGCCACACACGATCTCTTGGGACCGTTTCTAAGTGCTGAGCAGCGAGCAAGTTGCTTAGTTTTTACGCCCTTCGACCCTTGGCTGATAACCGACGGTTCATATTTTGTGGCTGAGCTGGACGGCGTTGTCCGAGCATCTGGTGGATGGAGCAGACGCATGGCTATGGTTCATCAGCCGACTGACCAAACCACCTGCCCCGATCCATCGGGACCCGCGCGAATTCGCGCCATGTACACTGACCCTGATTACGCGCGGCTGGGCTTGGGCCGTACATTACTGGCTGTTTGCGAAGTTTCTGCCCGGCTCTCGGGTCATTTTGAACTCGAACTGCTCGCAACGCCGATTGGCAGGCTTCTCTATCTTTCCAGTGGGTTTGAAACGCTTGAAAGCGTTGAAATTCAATCCGAAGACAATGTGTTCTTTGAAGTCTTTAGAATGCAAAAAAGCTTTTCCGCGGCAATGGCCACATGATCCAGCGACATAGCGGCATGCACGACGATCATTCAGCAACTTGGCGACACCCATCAAACGGCTGTTACTCTGATAGAAGCTCAGTCGATTGTCCGGGAACGACTTTGAGATAGGCCGCAATTGCCAAACGGTCGTCATCTGTGAGTTGAGATGTATTCTCGATTACCTCAACCATCTCGCCACCAGCGCTGTCATAATCCGGTGTGAAACCAGATTTCAAATACTCTGCAATGTCAGCCTCGGACCAATCAAGCTGGTCAGATGTCAGGCCTGGTATACGCCCTTTTCCATTGGGATTTGGCGCACCTGTCAGCCAAATATCCCGTTTCAAACCACCCAAACCGTTTCGTGGCGTATGGCATTCAGCGCAGTGTCCAAGCGCTTCCACCAAGTATCGGCCTCGAATTTGTTGATCGGTCAAATCGCCTTCTACCACCCAACCTGGCGCCATGAACAACAGCTTCCACCCACCCAACCCCCGCCTAACGCTAAAGGGGAAAACAACTTCATGCGCTTTGCTTTCGGTCGCAACCGCAGGAAGCGTGCCGAGGAATGCATGGAGCGATACAATATCCTCTGCGGTCATGTTGGCGTAGGTCGTATATGGAAACGCCGGGTAATAGTGTTGCCCTTTGGGTCCGGTCCCATGGATCAGGGCATTGGCCAGTTCCAACGTGGACCACGAACCAATACCGGCTGCCGGATCACTGGATATATTTGGGGCAATGAAGGTGCCGAAATTCGTCTCGAACCGACGACCGCCGGCGAGTGTGAGCTTTTCCTCCCCAACGGCATCCGGCGCAGAGTGGCAAGAGGCACATCCAGCTGCATAGAAAACGATTTCGCCTCTCGTTAGATCAGAAGAGACCCCATGCAAAATAGCCTGGTCGACGCTTTTTGGCCGGGTCAGAAACAACCCAGCCAATCCAACCAAAAGTGCAGAGACAGCAGCGAAGAGGAAAAGCCGCTGCACAACTATCTACCAGTCAGTCTTTCGGTGCTCTGTAAGCTTTGTGACATGCCGAGCAAGCTCCACCCAGATTACCCATTGCCCCCTTCAGGGCTTCAACATCTTGTCCTGCCGCAGCCTGCATCGCAACAGCGGCGTCAGCCATGGCCTGCCCCTTAGCAGCTACGTCCGGGAAGTTTTCCCAGATTGCGGGCAGAGCACGTGTGGAAGGGTCAGATACGTTATCTGATCCAGCCAGCCACATTGCAGATTGATCAATCTGCGTTAGAACGACCAGGTTATTCGCGGCCCGTGTTGCCGCCTCTGCATCGTATTCCGTCTCTCCTTTGGCCATGCCGCCAAGCGTACCAAGATTGAATGCATAGAGCTGCATGATCGAGGTCCGAGCTTTCACAGCCGGGTTTTCGCTTTCATGGGCGATGGCTGCGCCAATAGCGACAACTGACAATAGACCTGCCGCGAAGATTGAGAACTTCTTCATCATGATGTGCCTCCCTGTTCACTAAGCCGAATGTTAGCTTGAACGAAATTTATTGTAATTGTTTGTTATTCGTCGTCACTTGTTAATATATGAACAACGAGAATTGGGATAACATTCGCTACGCGCTTGCCGTAAGCAAACACGGTTCATTGAATGCAGCTGCCGCGGCATTGGGTGTCACGCATGCCACGGTCCTTCGTAGAGTTGCTGCATTTGAAGAGCAAAATGGCTGCATGGTTTTTCAGAAGGGCCCATCAGGATATTCCGTTCTCCCTGAAGCCGGTGCTATCTTATCGGCTATGGAAAGTGTCGAAGACGCGGTACTTTCGGTGGAGCGGGCCATTGTCGGTGCAAATCGATCCCCTGTGGGCCACGTACGCATGACATCCACAGATAGTCTTTGTCAGATTGTTCTCCCAACAATACTAAACGAGATCTCACATCTTTACCCGGGCTTGAAACTGACTTTGTTGAGCGGAAACAGCCACCATGATCTATCCCGGCTGACTGCGGACATTGCTGTGCGCCCATCGGTAAAGCTGGGTGAAGGGTTAATTGGGCAACAGGCAGGAATGCTGTCATTCGGAGTCTTTGACGATGGTTCCCCCAATCGCAAGTGGATGAGGCTTGATGGGGCGTTAAGCCGTTCACTCCCTGCTAAATGGCTGGCAGAAAATGTGAGTGCCGACGAAATGACCAACGGTGCAGATAGCTTTTTGGTGCTACAGCAGATGGCCGCTTCGGGAGTCGGCAAAACGATCTTGCCTTCATTTTTTGGCGACGCGGATCCTCGACTTCACAGGTCGCATGACGTGATCCCCGAACTCGAGGTTCCGCTCTGGGTCGCGACGTTGGACGAGATAGCAAACACGCCAAGGTTTGCAGTTGTACAACGAGCGTTGGTTGAACGCTTGGCCAATGTTCTGGCTGGATGATGCTTTTTTTAGTCGTGATCACCGAACAGCCAACATACCTTTGGTGAGCTGACGAGCAGCACCCATACACCTAGAAGAAGTATTTAATGCCAAAGTTTGGGCCATGTTGGTCGACGTCATATGCGAATTCACCGGAACTTAGCGTGTCGCTGTAGTCGACACTGAAATAGCGGTATCCAAATGTGAGTGCCGTTTTCTCCGAGGGTTGGTAATCGAATCCGATATTCACACCGATCTGAAGGTCATTCCCACCGGCGCCGAAACCGCCAAACTCCAAAGAAGCAATCCCGGTCCATTGCTCATTCAGACGCCACATACCGCGCGCGCCGATTACGGACTCGATCCAATTCTGATCACCACCCAAAACGGGCGGATTTCCCGGACCCGGTGTGGTTACGTCGATTTCCTGACAAATGGAGTTGTATCTAGCGCCACCCTGGAGATCGATCGTATAGCGCAGACCATCGGCACCGTACACAGATTCTACAATGCGGTAAGCTCCTAGAATACCAAACCATTTTTGGTGCACATCGACATTAAGATCGGAACCCAAAGGGCCAGGCAGCGAGGTATCTTGTTCGATGCCAACGTAGTTCGCGTCGACGATTATTCCAAAATCCCCATTCCATGCCTCATACCGTCCGGCCGCTGCGAAATCGAGCACGTCCAGCACGTCACCGAGATCCAGATCCAGGTCAGCGGATTGTCCAGCCACCGTCGATGTCCCTGTGGTTCTTAAGGGTGTGAACAGATAGAACACGGCACCATGACGCCAGCCAGTTTCGTCCTGATCCGGTGCAGGCAGAGATTGAGCATAGGCAAGTGTCGGCAGCGTTAGAAGGCCGGTCGCAATCGTCATTGCACCGAGTGGTGAGAGGTGAGACATAGCTTTGTCCTTGGGGTTCTTGGAACTTAGTAGTTGAATCTGAGACCGATTCCAGCGCCTTGGTCATAAGGGCGATCAGTACCGATCCCGATCAGCACATCTGCATACAGGGCAATTCCGGGGCTGAGATTTTTGCCAATCTGAAGCTCAGCGGTCGCGGGCCAGGCGTCGTTTTCCCAATCATAGGGCGCTTTGATATCTGCCTTGGCCCAATACCTATCGCCAAACAGTTGAAGCGCAATCAAGCGCATAGCGGTTTGGCTGACATCGGTCGGGCCATTATACGATGCGAAATGCTGGACCAAAGGGATCAGCGTCAGCCCGGTGTTTGTGTTGGCAAAGGCAAAGCCACCAAACGGAGCGATCTGATCCGACCCGGTGCCAATGCCTTCATCGGGGTCGCCAAAATCAAGGATTCATTCCAACCCAAGCGCGGATTTGACGGTCCAGGTGTCATTCAGGGGTTTCTGCGACGGGAAGTAGATCATTTTGAAGCTGGTTTTTTCAAACCCGCTGAACCGTGCACCAGTCAAATTTGTCGAATTGTAGTGGAGCTCATATTTCAGCTTCAGATCGGGGCGCAACATATATGCGCCATCTATGAAAGCATCCTGACGGTCTGCTCCACCTTCCAGATCAAAATACTGATAGCGAATGTCCGTGTTGTTGACCGCAGCCAGTGGGTTTGACGCATTTTCCTCCGCTCCGGCAGCGATACCCGCCATCAGCAACGAGGGCGTCAGTAATGATTGGATAGTGAAATGGCGGGCCATCGTGTACCTGAAAAGAATTCGTGCGATTGGTGGGACGGTGGCTTTGCTACCACCGTCCCAAATTTGTTATTGCCAGCTTGAAAAGACTTCTCTGGTCAGCTCGCTTTCAGGGCGAAGGTTCTCGATTCCTTCATAGGGAACACCCTTTCCAAGTGGCAGATGCGGGTGTTTGGCAATGGTTTTCTGATGGCGCTTGACCATGTCCTGAAAAGACGCCCCAGACCATAGGGAGTACCCGACAAGGGGATGTTCTTCACGCGGGTCGCGGTAGACATTAAAAACAGGTGCCGCCGCGCCCGGCTGGCCGGGGGCAGGCAGGTGCATTTTAAACTCCTGCTTGACCACCGAGCGCAAGACCGGTCCTTCGTACACATAGACGTAGTCGCGGCGCGAGTTTCCTTCGCCTTCAAGCAGCAGTGCGGTCTGGTCGATCCCGTCAATTACACGGTCGCGCGGAATGCGGTCGGTCGCACCTGCGATCCGGGCAAAAGTAGTGAACAGGTCTGAGACATGCACAATATCGCCAGCTGCGCTTCCCGGCTCGATTGCGCCAGGCCACCGGATGAAGGCATCGGTACGCACGCCACCTTCCAGGTGCTGCGTTTTGCCGCCGCGATAAATCAGCTGGTTCAGGCCAGATGTCCCCTCGTAGTGATACATCAAGCCATTGTCAGCCATGATCATGACGATGGTATTATCTGCCTTGCCGGTTTCATCCAGCTTGGCCAGCACCTCGCCGATCCAACCGTCCAGGATCTGCAACTTGTCGGCATGGAAGCCGCCATTGCGGGAAACGGCCTCATCAGGATAGGCAAAGTTCAGCGGGTAGAGCGGCCAGTACTGCATGAAAAACGGGTCGTCCTGCGAAGCCAGATTCTCCAGCTGCTCCAATGCCTGACGCTGATAGCGCAGGTTCATTTCCTCGTATTTTGCCTGCGTCCATTCCTCGCCCGGTGCCATATCGACTTCGCGGGCAAGACCACCGGCTTCACCTTCAACGCCAGTTACCAGACCGTAAGGTTTGAACCTCTGGTCCAATTGAAACTGGTTGGACTGACCCGACGCATGGTAGCCAAGCATGTTGTTGGCGACCATTGCGTCACGTGTCATCAGACTCAGTTGAACCTGCTGGTGCAATGGAAAGGCCGCCCAGTCAAACCCCTGATTGTGCGGGTAGGATTGTTCAATATCGCCTTGATGCCATTTCCCGACATGCGCTGTGTTGTACCCTTCTTCCTTCAGGATTTCGGCAATCGTGACTTCTTCAGCCGCAAGACCTTCACCGACCAGTGCAACCTTGACCTCTTCCACACCCGCGCGCGCCGGATGACGACCGGTTAACATCGCTGTTCGTGTTGGTGTGCAGGATGGCTCGGTATACATCCTCATCAAGGACATACCTTCAGTGGCAAAATCGTTGATGTTGGGCGTGTCGAAACCGGTGACATAGTTCATCGTTCGGTTGCCCATCTGACCAAAGCTGACATCGTCAATCAGAATGTAAAGAATATTTGGTGGCTTGCCGCCATTGGCGCCACGGATATCGGAAAGCTTCGCTTCAATTTCGGTATCCTGAGCGTCCCATTGTTCGCCAAATTGCGCGCGGAGAAACTGGAACTCTCCATCATGAATGATAGGCGCATCCTGAGCAAAGCCCGCACCAGCCATCAGCACCATAACCGAGGTCTGTTTCAATATCGATCTCATTGGTATCCCTTCCCCATTTTCGAATTACAGCTTTCCTGCGCGTCGCAGCGACTGGGCGATTTCATCCCGAAGACCATCCAAGGTTTCGCGGATGTCGCATTCAAACTGGTACGACTGGCTTCCCGGCTCGGTACTCATCGAGAGATACTCATCGCTAAGAAGCTGGTAGTCCCGGCAGATCTCATCGAACACAGTGTCCACGCGCCGTAGGTCCGCAATTGCGGCCTGGTGGTCGGGAAACAGCGTATCAAGTTCGAGGCCTTTCAATTTCGATGTCTCGTTCGATGGATCAGCAGATATAATGGAGTGTTGGACGAATTCACTTTTAACAATAGGTATATAGGGGCATAATACGGTGTACTCATGGATGTAACTCGCTGAAAATATGGAAGTATTCAGAGACAAGTCACCTCCTCTGAATGAGGGTGCTGCGCCTGACACTAAGGATGTGCGGGCCGCACTTCAGCGGCTTGTCAGATCCTCGACTTTCGCGGGATCACAGCGATTGCAGGACTTTCTTGTCTATGTGGTCGAAGAATCGCTCAACGGTCGGGCCGATGAAATTCGCGCCAAGACCATCGCCATGGATGTCTATGGTGGGACAGTGGCCGAGATGGCGCGCCGCGAAAACGTGGTGCGGGTGGACGCTGGTCGCCTGCGTCGCAAGCTGGCCGAATATTATGTCGAAGATGGCCGTGACGAGGGCACCGTGTTCGATTTGCCGAAGGGCGGGTATGCACCGCAAATATCGATCAGGCCGCTCGAGAGGTCTCAGACCAAGTTACGTGAACGCCAAAATAAATCGCGTACTTGGCCTCGCCTTTTCATCGGGATTGCGGGGATTTTCGTACTTGTCTGCTTTGCGACCGTATTCGCCTTGGTGTCGACGAAGGAAAAGGTTCCGGCCAGTTTGCCAATCGACAGCCTGAGCCGCGATGAGCGCGGTGCCATTTTCGATGCTTCGCCGATGCGACTTCAAGCTGTAAATCTGGCCAATTCAGGTCGCGATCTGATCTTTCCGGCGCTGGAGCTCGCGAGACTGAACGCGGCCCTGACCATATTCAAAGCAGCAATCGAAAGCGACGACAGCTATTTTGGAGGTCATGCAGGGGCCGCCCAGGTTGCATCAACTATTTCCTTGTTAACTTCAGATACCGATCTGTCCCGTGACATGTTGAGTTATGCTGACACGCAGGCCAGCAGAGCGATTGAACTGGCACCTGAATCGGGGTGGAGCCAGTCCGCAAAGGCCTGGGTTGAGTTTACCAAAGGAAACTGGCCAGAAGCTGTGGAGTTTTCTTACAGAGCACAACGGTTGGCACCAATCGACGTACATGTGTTAGAATTCGTCTCGTTGATCCTGCTCTATTCGGGTTCGTTCGAACAAGTTGTAGAAATCAGTGAAGAGGCGCTGTCGAAAGTCGTTCTGGACCGGGGTTATGTGTTTCAAAACGCCATGGGGTCTGCAAAATTCCATCTGAAGGATTTCGAAGGCGCAGTTTCAGCCTTTGAACAGGTGACTGAAAAAGGCGGACCTGTCGGCCCTGTTTCTGTTGCTTACCTGATGGCGGCACATCAGATGTTGGGGAACGAAAGCAAAGCAAAATCCCTTTCGGAAAAACTCTCGCGTGAGTGGCCCGACAGTCGCGTGGATCTATTGTTTCAAAGTTTGTTCGAAAATCCAAAATACGGTGAAGAACTTGGCGCCGCTATGAAACGAGCCGGTTGGAAGCCAAACGGGTAAAGATGAGATTTTTCTTCGGCTTTCGGGGCCGTTCTAGATCGGGCAGGCATCTACGGATGGGGTCAGGTTAAATTGATTTTCGCGAACTGGGCATTCCTGTTCCTAACATGTTGCACAAGGCAAGAACGGCAGGATGGGGCCGCGAACAACGGCAGGATTCCTTAAAATAGAGAGCTATCGCTGCACCACCGATTGGCAGCAACGAGCCCAGTGCTGCCAATTCTAAACCCGCAGATCTGTCACCTCATATCAATGATATCGAGTCTTAGTTTACGTTTTGATAGCGTTTCACTCATTCACCCAACCTTGTGGTAAGTTCTTTATCAGACGATTGTGAAAATCCTTACGAACGGCGAGCATCTCAGGGCTTATTGTCCAAATCTCACCGAAAACATGGGTACCAACGTCCACGGTTCGACTTCCATTTTTGATCCGCGTTATGGTTGACCAAAGCGGCCCATTTTCCAAATCACTGAGAAATTCGAAACGAAAAAATAGAGAGTTTCCAACGGTGCCAGTTTCAGTGGAAAGTAGTCTAACGTGGTCAGT
Source organism: Ruegeria sp. A3M17 (assembly GCF_003318255.1). Lineage (GTDB taxonomy): Bacteria > Pseudomonadota > Alphaproteobacteria > Rhodobacterales > Rhodobacteraceae > Ruegeria. The sequence continues at coordinate 240,124 of NZ_QOCF01000014.1, read as the reverse complement.
TGGAACTTTGTATCCTGAAGACAATTCCCCGGCAAACCTTCTTGCAATTTCAATATGGTTGCCCGAGCTTGCTCCCCAAGTTCGCCCGGCAAAGACACCCGCATCTGCAAATGCATGTCCTCTTAGGTCAACGTCTAGTGGTGCAAGTTTTTCTACTTCCGAGAATTTCGTTGCTTGCTCAATGCAAACATAAAGGTGTGGCATGTCTCCGCATTCAATTTCACCCTTATCAACGACGCCCCAGCGACCATCGAATAGAAGAGAGATACTCACTCCCTCTTTTTCGAAAGACCCTACCACTGATTGCGCCGAAGATGATGAAGCGCAAACCATCATTACGAACACAAACACTAACCTGTGCATTACGGCTTCCCTCAATCTCGCAACCTGTTTCAAACTGCATTAGGTTTGCACAAATCTTTCCGCCAGAATTGTGTCAACCGTTGACCGCTTCGGCCGTAAATCGTGAATTCGCTGACGCCGCGATTTTGTACCAGATGCGAATGTCCAAAAAGCGGGTTACGGCCTCTGCGCTTCGGTTGGCTGCCGGATGTCAGCGTGGGGTCGGGTCTGCAATATTTTGCGTTTACTCGACAGGTGCTATGTTGCGGTCCTGTCGCGGCGATTTGCCGAATTTTCGAGAGTATTCTCGGGAAAACTGCGCCGAACTTTCATACCCAACCCGCAACGCAATCTCTGACACTTTCGCCTTTGTAGTCCGAAGCGCATCCCGCGCCCGAAGCAAACGTAAGTCCTTCTGGTATTGCAATGGTGACGTCCCGGTTATTGCTTTGAACTGTTCGAAGAAAGCGGAGCTACTCATACCGATACGCTGTGCCAGATCGCCGACTACAATTGTCTCCGACAAGTTGCTTTGAATTTCACGGGTCGCCTCGTGAATACGACTGGCTGCGCTCTCGTGCCAAAGAAGCCTTAGAAGGACATCAGCGTGACGTCCGATCAATAGTCGGGCATGGATCTCACGGGCCGTGATCGGGGCCAACAAATGACGCGTGTTCTTTTCTTTGCACTGCACAAAGTATCGCAACAGTGTATCTTCCAAGCCTTCATCCATGTCGCGTCGGAAAATGGAAAACGGATCTGACGCAGCTTTATCAAAGGTTGGCATCACGGCGGGTGCCAAAGACCGCAGCAGATCAAGGTCTAGCGGAAAGACCAGCGCGATATAAGGCCGATCAGGCGATGCTTCCGTAATCCGAGAAACAACCGGCAAGGCATGGCTCACGATCAGAGACTGACCGGCGCGCACATTGAGTAGTTTAGCACTGGTTCCAACTTCCTTCGCGCCTTGCAGGGTCAGGCAAAAAAGCGGGCGATAGACTGTTGCATCCAGATTAGTTGTCACTTCATGCCGCAACAAGTGTGTGTTGGCGTGCTCATCGTAAATTGCGCCCCGTTTCACACCAGCAGCGTCCAGGATTGAGGCCACATGTGACAATAACGTCTGACTGGTCATGTTCGTTGCCTGTGCCATGTGGCGACGGATACCACAGTCGGATATTCAGTTATATCTAAAAACCAAAAATTCTGGAGGATCGTGAAAGAAGTATGGATAATTCAGAAAGATTAACGCGCTCCTTTAAAGTATTGTGTTTCGATCAGGTCGAAAAGGGCTATGACATGAATACAATTCTGATCACCGGTGCCTCGTCTGGCATCGGGGCGGCAACCGCCAGACAATTTCAGGCAAACGGTTGGAATGTGGTCGCCACAATGCGCGATCCTTCTGGCAGCGCCGAACTAGGCAAGCTCGACAATGTTCACCTGTCGCGGCTCGACGTAACAGATGCGGGGTCAATTGCTTCATCTGTTGCAGAAAGCATTGACCGTTTTGGTAAGATCGATGTCCTTCTCAACAACGCGGGCTACGGTGCCTACGGCCCGCTTGAGGCGTTCCCGATGGATCGCATCCGGCGGCAGTTCGACACCAATGTAATCGGCCTTTTGGAAGTCACAAAAGCCGTTTTGCCTCATATGCGCGCAATCCACGCAGGCACTATTATCAATATCTCATCCATCGGGGGGCAGATCGCGTTCCCGCTTGGCACACTTTATCATGGCACAAAGTTCGCCGTCGAAGGCTTGTCCGAAGCGCTTCACTACGAGCTTGAGCCGCTCGGCATCTGTGTTCGTATTGTCGAACCGGGCATGATCAATACAAACTTCGGAGGCAGTTCGTTTGATTTTGCTATGGACGACAGCCTTAAGGACTATACGCCGACGGCCGAAGCCATGGATCGCTTGTTTGGTAAACTGGCGTCAAAACCGTCCGCACCCGAAGCCGCGGCCGACGTGATTTGGAAAGCAGCCAATGAAACGGGAAATCGCCTGCGTTTCCGAGCTGGCCCGGATGCTGAAACGCTTCTCGATAGACGAAAGGCCCAGGACGATGCGATGTTCATAGACGGCATTAAGGACTTGATGGCACCGTAACCGCGCCAAGCACAACAGGAGGCTCAGATGATGTATAGAAGAGCGATTGAACAAGGTGGTTTGGCCGTTGTTACCGGTGCCGCAAGCGGTGTCGGAAAGGCAGCAGCACAGAAGTTTATGGAAGATGGGTTGGGCGTTGTGCTCGTTGATCTACCCGGCGAGGCGCTGGAAACCGCTGCTGCGGACCTGAATGCGATATCACGTGCATCTGTCAGCGTGACGGCGATACCAATTGATGTTGGCGACGCCACCGCCGTGCGCGATTTGGCAGATCAGGTATTTGCGCTTGGTGAGGTTGCGGTCCTGATGAACAATGCCGGAATCGCAATTCCCACCGGCAGTTGGGAGAATTCGGAAAACTGGCGCAAACTGCTGGAGGTGAACCTTTTTGGCGTCATGAACGGCACCCATGCCTTCCTGCCGCGGATGATAGCGGCAAACCACCCTGCTGTCGTCATCAACACCGGTTCAAAGCAGGGGATCACCACACCACCCGGTAACCCGGCATACAATGTCAGCAAAGCTGCGGTTAAGGTGATGACAGAGATGCTGACCCATGACTTGCGTGAAGCAGATGCATCCATCTCTGCGCATCTCTTCGTGCCGGGATTCACCTATACCGGTATGATACAACGGTTCATGCCCGAGAAGCCTGATAGCGCCTGGACCAGCGAACAGGCGGTCGAATATCTTGTGCAGCGCATGTCTGCCGGAGATTTTTATATCCTTTGTCCGGATAACGATGTCTCTGCGGAGCGCGACATCAAACGCATAGAATGGGCCTTGGGAGACATCACAAACAATCGCCCGGCCCTGTCCCGCTGGCATCCTGAATTTTCGGATGCATTTGCCCAGCACGAAGCCTCTGGCTAAATGTCCCAAACGGCGGTCTAACCAGAATATCAAGTGATCGCTTGTGTCACTGTGTTGGAGTTCAGATTCCATGAAGGGCACAGTCTCTGCAGACTTTTGGATTGCCGGGCATCCGATTTTGCGATTGCAGCGAAAGCCCGGCCTGAAGGACCGCACCGCCGAGTCGAAGTTGGTCGTTGGATGGCGGGTTTGGACCGTCCATTGAACTTTGCAAAGTACGGATTCTGCGCATTGCTGCAAACGCCGCAAACGGCGGTTCTGAGGCCTTCTTTCCCGGCACCTCGTAAGCCTGCGTTCGCGAGCAATCAAGCCTACGGGCGTTTCGATCCCCTATTGCCCGAGCGTCAACTCGAAAGGCGATCGACCCGCCGAAGCGGCAACGAATTCATGGTGTCAAAATCAATGCCCGGTCAGCACCAGCGTATTCACCGGCATCAGGATCAGACGCAGGCGCAGACCCGCAGCATGAACAACACCAATTGTGTCGATCACATGCAAGGCGGCGGCGTGCCAAAAGCCCAGATCCTCATGTTCCAGCCGTTCGTGGTTGTCGGTATAGACATTCGCCAGGCAATTGCTGCCCGGAGGGATGTCGTCCGCCATGCCTTTGTACAAAGGCTCCAGATACACAAGGATTGAACCCGGACTATTGTTGGTCTGAACATCGCGCAGCTCATCCGAAGGGCGTATCTGACCGGACGGGATGACATCCTGCACCTCAACCACAACCATCGGGATGACGGTGAAGGGCTTGGTCATGCAGCCCAGCTCTCCGATCATGCCAGGTTTGATGACCTGAGCGGCCATCTGGTTGAATGCGGCCTGAAACCGATTATGGCCCGAATTTGATGGAACCAGAATACCCGCCGGCCGCAGCAAGGGGCTGACATAGTCGCCCACCTGCAGACCGAATTGTTCAACCCGGCCAGTTATGCCTGCGCTTACGACTGTTTTGTCCAGCTCGGTCAACGTGGCGTCCAACTGGGCGTTGGCGCTGGCCAATTGGGCCGGGATCAGTTCTTCGATCTGTTGCACCACGGCGGCACGTCGGGATTGCGATGCGGTCAGTTGCGCCTCACGCTCGGCAACAAGGTTTTCCAACCGGTCGATCTCGGCCAATCGCACGGCGCTGGAGCCTTCGTCCCGCAGGGTGGTGTTACGCTCCAGATCCTCAAGCGATTGATCCAATGCAGCACGCGCGCCTGCGATCCCTGCGTCGGCCTCGGCCAGATCAGTCTCCGCCACTTTCAGTGATGCCTGAACCTGTGCGATCTGCGCATGCGCGGCCTCAACCTGTGCGGTTTGAGTGAAATCTTCGATCCGGAAAATCGGCTGACCGGCAGTGACCTGCTGGTTATTAGTGACATAGACCTCGGACACACGACCGCCGAGCTGTGGCAGGATCGTAACCGTGCGGAAATAGGACGCCGCTGTTTTACTTGCGGGGTGGAAATAGAACAGCGTGGTGATCACCGTCAGCGCAAGAATGGCACAGGTGGTCAGGCCCCAGCGCAGTTCATACCACATGGTGAACAATGTGATTTCATGGCCTATGCGTTTGCCCTGTACGTAACGACGGAACAGGTAATCCGGCAACACGGTGACCAGCGCGCACATCAGTGTCTCAAGCATCTCTTACTGCTCCTGCTGCGCGGTAGGTTGCGATGGGGTCGCGGGGGCAGGAACGTCGTTGCCTTGATTCCCCAAGGATCGGATCGCGTCGGCAATGGCGCGCAAGGGGGCGGCGACATCCGGGAACTGGAACCCGGCTACAAGAATGGCCGCCACCCAGAACAGACCATTGTGGGTAAACAGAGCCAACAGCGCCAATATCCCCACAAGCTGAAACTGCGGGTGGTTGGATTCATGCGCGATTTTTTCCGGGATGGAGTGCAGTGTAAAGTAGCCAACCCCGATCAGAACGATCACCAAAACGGTAAAAACAAACATGAAGGTCAGCAAAAAGTCGCTGCCGTCTGCCTGCGTGACGTATGAGGGGATATGCCCCGTGGCCATTGAATGTATCTCTGCCGGTGTCACGTTTTTCTCCGATTCCGATGTTGACCGCACTAAAAACAGGCCAGTCTCTCTGGTTCAAGTTTACATTGCGGAAATTACGCCTCTTTTCCAATAGTGTTACGCATGCGAAGCTTTGCGCATGAACAAAAGCAGATCTCAAATCCACCCGGTTTGGGGTGATCCCAGAGCGGAGTTTCTGACATGATCGATTTCCTGGTCATCGGTGGCGGCATCGCCGGATTAAGCGCGGGCGCGCGTCTGTCCGAACATGGACATGTCGTCGTGCTCGAAGGCGAAGACGCGCTGGGATATCACACCTCTGGCCGGTCGGCGGCGTTGTTCGAAAAGGGCTATGGACCACCTTCCGTGAAGACCCTGAATGCAGCGAGCGAAGCTTATCTGAGATCGAACGGCTATCTGTCGCCACGCGGGTTGATGCTGATCGCCGGGCATGATCAACGGGGTGAGTTTCTTCAGGATCAGGCTGACCTTCGTCTGTCAGAAATCGCGGTCGAGGAGGCCATTTCGCGGGTTCCGATACTGAACCCTCAGACTGTTGGATTTGCCGCCGCCAGCAGCGTTGCTTTTGACATTGATACCGACCGGATGATGCAAGATTTCGCACGTGTGATCCGGGCCAACGGTGGCTTGGTTCTGACCCGCCAAAAGGTCAAAAGCATCACCAAAGCTGGGCACTGGTTCGTTGAGGCGGCAGAAACTTTCGAGGCCAGAGCCCTTGTAAATGCCGCAGGCGCGTGGGTGGATGAGATCGCCACGATGGCTGGTGTTACACCGATCGGCATAGAATCGCGCCGACGATCAGTGGCCCGTATTCCCGCCCCCGCCGGTCATGACGTGACGGGTTGGCCTTTGATGTTGGGCGCTGGCGAAGGCTGGTATGCAAAACCGGATGCCGGAAAGCTGATTGTCTCACCTTGCGAGGCAGACCCGGCCTTCCCCCATGATGCCTATGCAGACGACATGGTCTTGGCCGAGGGGCTGGCGCGGTACGAAGAGATGGTGACGGAACCGGTCACACGGGTCGAGGCAAACTGGGCCGGGCTTCGTAGCTTTGCGCCGGATGGTACGCTGGTTCTGGGCCCCGACCCTGCTGAGCCTACGTTTATTTGGTCGGCCGCCCAAGGCGGTTATGGCTTTCAAACGGCACCGGCGGCCTCCCAGCTGGTGGCAGATTTGACGACTGGTGCTCGTTCAGAATTGGAGGCGGCCGGCGTTTCCGCCCTAAGGCCAGAAAGGTTACGTGGATGACGAAACGCAAACTCCCCGCGAATGCCAGCGTCGCGACGGTATCCGATGGGCAAAAATTGGTCGCTCCGGCGGCCAGCAGGAATGCCGACGCGCTGTGTGATCTGCTGGCCCGGTTCGCCCCTGTGTCCGGTCGCGCGCTGGAACTAGCCAGTGGTACAGGGCAGCACGTCGTGGCTTTTGCAAATCGACTGCCCAATCTGAATTGGCAACCCAGCGAGATTGACACTGAACGGCGCGCATCAATCAACGCTTACGCAGAGGACGTCCAAAACATTGCCCCGGCGATCAAACTGAATGCTATCCAATCTGGTTGGCATTCCCATCACGACACTCAGGACCTGATCGTCCTGATCAACCTGCTGCATCTGATAAGCTGGCCCGAGGTTGAAGTTCTGGTGGCGGAATCTGCTTTGGCACTGAACCCCGGCGGCCGCCTTGTCCTTTACGGTCCCTTCATGCGTGCGGGTGAGTTGACCAGTACTGGAGATCAGAACTTTTACACAGCGCTGAACCAGCAAGACCCTGAGATCGGATACAAAGATGATGCTGATATCCTGGATCTTTTGCACCGAGGTCAACTGAGCTTGGTTGAAGGCGTTGAGATGCCAGCAAACAACCTTGCGTTCATTGCGGAAAAACCTGTGACCTGATCGAGATCAAGGCCCGTCAGAGACTCAAATCATATTCAGAAGCGAATATGTTTAAAGGACCCTGACAGATGAACTGGCAAAACAAACTCTCGGATACGCGGAACAACCTGCGCAACCTTAACTCTGCAATCCCAAGTACGGCCCGTGCCTTTGGCGCACTGGGTAAATCCGTCAAGGAAGGCGGCGCGCTGGATTACAAGACGAAGGAGTTCATCGCATTGGGGATGTCCATCGCTGCCCGCTGCGAGCCTTGCATAACGCTTCATACCGAAGCTCTGATCAAAGCCGGAGCAAGCCGCGAAGAAGTGTCAGACGTTCTCGCCATGGCCATTCAGATGGGCGGAGGTCCGTCGCTGATGTATGCCGCCAGGGCGTTGGAATGCTTTGACGAGCTATCAGTATGAAGAAAGGCCCCGGAGATCTCCGGGGCCTTTGCTTGATCAGCCGTCCTTGCGGATGGTTTCGTTTTTCGGATCATAGGGGCTGTCGCATGTTACGACTGCATCCCACAATTTGTCCTGAAGCTTGACCTTCAGCTTGGTGCCTTCGACCGCCAGATCGGGTTTCACATAGCCCATGCCGATGGATTTCTCGAAGGCGACCGAATAACCACCCGAAGTCAGACGACCGACGCGTTCACCTTCCGGCGTATACAGCACTTCACGGCCCCACGGATCGGCATCCTCCGGCCCGTCGATCAGCAGTGTACAGCATTTCACGCGCACGCCAGTCTCTTCCAGCTTGGCCTTGCCATAAAAGTCCTTGGACAGGTCAACAAAGCGCGGCAGGTCGGCTTCCAGCGGGGTCGCGTCGCGGCCCAGTTCCGTACCAAAGGCGCGATAGGATTTCTCCTGACGCAGCCAGTTCTGGGCGCGGGCACCGACCAGCTTCATATCATGCTTCTCACCGGCTTTTTCCAGCAGGTCGAACAGGTAGTTCTGCATTTCGATCGGGTGGTGAAGTTCCCAGCCCAGCTCACCGGTATAGGCCACGCGGATCGCGTTGACCGGGCACATGCCCAGTTCGATCTGACGGGCCGATAGCCATGGGAAGCGCTTGTTGGACAGTGCGGTTTCCGGATCGGCGTCTTTGATGACCTCCCTCAGAACGTCCCGCGACTTGGGTCCGGCGATGGCGAAGACGCCCCACTGGGTGGTCACATCCTGGATCTCGATGTAGCCGAACTCCTCCATCTTGTCCTCGGCCGCCTTACGCAGGAAGTCGGCGTCATACTCGGTCCATGCCCCGGCAGAGACGATGTAGTAGTTGTTCTCGCCGTTGCGGACGATGGTGTATTCAGTGCGGGTGGTGCCGTGCGATGTCAGCGCGTAGGTCAGGTTGATACGACCGATCTTGGGCAGCTTGTTGCAGGTGAACCAATCCAGGAACCGGGTCGCACCGGGGCCTTTGACGACATGCTTGGTGAAGGCCGATGCATCGACCAGGCCAACGCCTTCGCGGATTGCTTTGGCTTCGTCAACGGCATGTTGCCACCAGCCACCGCGGCGGAACGAGCGGGCGTCATGGTCGAAGTTTTCGGGTGCATCCAGCGGACCGAAATAGTTCGGTCGTTCCCAGCCGTTGACCCAGCCGAACTGTGCGCCGCGCGCTTTCTGACGGTCATAGGCCGGAACGGTCCGCAATGGACGGCAGGCTGCACGCTCTTCATCCGGATGGTGCAGGATGTAGACGTGCTCATAGCACTCTTCGTTCTTACGCGCCGCAAACTCGGTGGTCATCCAGTTACTGCTGTAGCGCTTGGGGTCCAGCGAAGCCATGTCGATCTCAGCTTCGCCGTCGACCATCATCTGCGCCAGAAAGTAGCCGGTGCCACCTGCGGCGGTGATACCGAACGAGAACCCCTCGGCTAGCCACATGTTGCGCAGACCCGGGGCCGGACCAACCAACGGGTTGCCATCAGGCGTGTAGCAGATCGGGCCATTGAAATCGTCCTTCAGGCCGGATTCGGCACAGGACGGCACGCGCTCGGCCATTGCCATGTACTGATCTGCAATGCGGTCGAGATCGAGCGGGAATAGGTCAGCACGGAAGCTGTCCGGCACACCATGTTCGAACTGCGCAGGTGCACCATGTTCATAGATCCCCAAAATCCAGCCACCGCGTTCCTCACGGGCATAAGATTCATTGTCGGCATCGCGGACAACAGGATGTTCGGGGTTGCCCGCTTCACGCCATTTGACCAGTTCAGGGTCTTTGTCCATGACGATGAAAGTGTGCTCGACCGGGATCGCTGGCATCTTGATGCCCAACATCTTGGCGGTGCGCTGCGCGTGGTTGCCCGATGCGGTTACGACGTGCTCGGCAGTGATGACGACCTGCTCATCCGACGGAACGAGGTTGCCGCCTTTTTCGACCATTTTGGTGCAGGTGACTTCCCAATGGGTACCATTCCAGTGGAAGGCATCGGCCTGCATCTTACGGACAATATCCACACCGCGCTGACGAGCGCCCTTGGCCATCGCCTGGGTTACGTCAGCAGGGTTAATATAACCGTCTTCGGTGTGATAGATCGCGCCCTTCAGATCCGAAGTCTCGATCAGTGGCCAGCGTTCCTTGATCTGGTTCGGCGTCAGCCATTCATAGGCGACATCACAAGTCTCAGCCGTCGACGCGTAGAGCATGTATTCATCCATACGCTCTTGCGTCTGTGCCATGCGCAGGTTGCCAACAACGGCAAAACCTGCGTTCAGGCCGGTCTCTTCCTCAAGCTGTTTGTAGAAGTCGACCGAGTACTTGTGGATGTGTGTCGTCGCGTAGGACATGTTGAACAGCGGCAGCAGGCCTGCCGCGTGCCATGTCGAGCCCGATGTCAGCTCGTCCCGTTCGACCAGCATCACATCGTCCCAGCCCGCCTTGGCCAGGTGATATGCAATCGAGGTGCCGACGGCACCACCGCCAACGACCAGTGCTTTGACTTGGGTTTTCATTACCGGGCGTCTCCCCTTGAATTCAGTTGACACCATATGGCGCATTTGAATGCCCCGGCGCGACATTCATCCGACCAGTGATATAAAGAAAACGACCCGTGCATGGCGCAGAGTGTCGATTTTTCATGTGAAAGGTTTCAGTTGCCCCCGACAGAGCACCGTTTGCTACTGCCCAACGTTGCACAGGATGACTTACCCAAACCGCCCTTCCTGACCTTGACCTCACCCGATGGGACAACCTGAGGTTCGCGTTCATCCGCGTTGGCGTTGGCGTGGGACACTTTGCTAATCAATCCCTTAATGAAGCCGCCGATACCGCCTGTGCTGGCCACCTCGGTTTCCGCCTCGCTCAACGCGGACGCAAGCAGCAGGTTCTGGGTGCGAATGTACGATAGCTGCGACAGCTCCTGATTTTCGAAGACTTCGCCGTTGGTGATGTCCATGACGCCTTCGGAATTAAAGCCCGAACTGCTTACCGTGTTCGCCACCAAAGCCGCCGCATCCAGATTTTCCAGTTTTTCCTGACCCAGTTTGAGTTGAGCCAGCTGCATCGTTTCGTATAGTTCGTGCATTTCATCTGCTATTTCGGGCTGCCGGATGAGGGGAACTTCGATTTCGTTGCCGACAACCAGGGCCGGATGCGGCAGCAACGCGTTTAGGCCTGCGTAATCTACCAAGCCAAGAAACTCTCGGATCGTCGCATCGCTGGCATCTGCATGAAGGCGGATAACCACTTCTTGATCAAAGCCGATACGGCCTGTGAACGCACGATGGGCGGTCTTTTTGGTATCATCCAGCAGATTTCCGGTTGTTTCGATGAAAGCGACACCGTCGATCACCGCATAGCCTTGCTCGGCTTTCTTCCCGTCCAGAAACGCATCCTGCGCGCTCAGCGCCAATCCGGCCAAAGTGTTTCGCGCCGCTTGTGGTTTGAGCGTGATATCAAGCCAGATCAGTTCGCCTTCTTTTGCGTAAACGGTGCCCGTCTCATCCAGCTTTCTAAGCGCACCGTCTTTGCCGGCAGCGTTGAGCTGTAGCAATTCGGCTGGCCCGCTGATCGAACTGACAAGGGGCACTGGCCCAAATTCTGAAAGAACTCTGGAGACTGCCTTGGTGTCGGGCTCGCTCAGGGCATATTGCGTCCAACCCTCTGGGGGGCTCGGAATAAAGGCTTTTGCACCGGCATCCCATAGCTTTTGACGTTCTCGCGCCGCTTGTTTCACTTCCCGCTCTTTTTGACTTTGATCGAACCGAGCCGAGATGGTTTCAACATATCCGCTAAGCGAAAGCGTACCGTCAGATTTTTTGTCCTGCTGAAAATAATCTAAGCCCGCAACGACCAGACTTACTATCAACGCAAACCCAATGAACCTTAGCGCGCCCATTATGACCTCAAAATCAATTACAGCTCATTTTCGCAATTGATAGCCGCAGAATTGGGCACCCTTGTGGCTTTGAGGCGGAATTCCCAAGGATGCGCCGATTTTATTCGTTCGGCAAAATCTTTCCGGGGTTCATGATGTTATCGGGGTCCAGCGCCTTTTTGATGGCAGTCATATACGTGACGGCTGGCCCAAGCTCTTTGACCAGGTAGGGCTGTTTGCCCTGTCCGATCCCATGTTCGCCCGTGCACGTGCCTTCCATCGAAATAGCCAGATCATTCAGCCAACCGACGAATTCGTCAGCTTTGCTGACTTCGTCCACGTTTTCCATGTCGATCAGCAGCAAGGAATGAAAATTGCCATCCCCGACATGCCCAACCACAGGGGCCATAAGCCTCAGCTCACGCGCTTTGTCCTGAGTCGCGGTGACGCACTCTGCCAAACGCGAGATCGGGACGCAGACATCGGTGGAAATTCCCCGCGCGCCCGGACGCAGTTGCAAGGAAGCCCAGTACATATCATGCCGAGCCTGCCAGAGTTTATTGCGTTCCTCAGTCGTTGAGGTCGCCGCGAAATCGGTGCCACCGAACTCTTCCGCGATCTGGTTGAAGGTTTCGGACTGCTCGACCGCACCGTTTTCCGATCCGTGGAACTCGAGCAGGAGCAATGGCGTTTCCGGCAAGCTCAGCCCGGAATAGGCGTTAGCAGCCTTGACCGACATCTCATCCAGCAGCTCAATCCGCGCCACCGGAACACCGTACTGGATCGTCATCATGACGGCCTGACAGGCCGCATCCACCGACGGAAATGAACAACGGGCCGAGGTGATCGCCTCGGGGATGCCCTGCAGGCGCAAGGTAAGCTCGGTAATGATGCCCAGTGTCCCTTCGGCCCCGATCAGCAGTCGGGTCAGGTCATAACCGGCCGAGGATTTCTTGGCCCGGTGTCCGGTTCGGATGATCTGCCCATCTGGCATGACCGCCTCAAGGCTGAGGACATTGTCCTTCATCGTGCCATAGCGCACCGCATTTGTCCCGGACGCCCGCGTCGCCGCCATTCCGCCCAACGAAGCATTCGCACCGGGGTCAATTGGAAAGAACAAGCCCTGATCGCGCAAATGGGTATTCAGGTCTTCGCGCGTCACACCCGGCTGTACGACGCAATCCAGATCACCCGGGTTCACAGCCAGCACCTTGTTCATCTGGGTCAGGTCAACCGAGATACCACCAGCAGGAGCGTTCACGTGACCCTCCAACGATGTACCCGTACCAAATGCAATCACCGGTACCTTGTGCGTGGCGCAGGTTTTGACGATCTCGGAGACCTCTTCCGTAGAATGGGGGAAAACCACGGCATCCGGGGATTGGTTTTCGATCCACGTAGTCGTGTGACCATGTTGTTCGCGGATTGCCTGACCGGTTTGCAACCGGTCACCAAACTTTTGTTTCAGGATGCCGACAGCTGCCTCGATCCCCACTTCGTTTCGCGGCAAAGCAACTGCCTGCACCATGGTCTTCCCCTTTGAAACGCCGGGCTATTCGCCCAGCGCAATTCCTTCACGACGTGGATCGGCACCGCCGACCAGTACATCCCCGATCTCAATCGCATGCAGGCCCGATGTCAGGTCGCGCGGGTTCACTTCAAAGCCCAACTCAATCAATGCGTCCGAGAAACCTTCGGCCGCGGTTCCTTCTTCCACGTCGTAAGTGCCGAAACGGTTGACGAGGTGCGGTAGCGACAAGGCCTGCTGCACATCCATGTCCCAATCCGCCCAGGCGATGATCGACTTGGCAACATAGCCGATGATACGGCTGCCGCCCGGCGATCCGATGGCCAGAACAGGCGCGCCATCCTGCATAACAATTGTCGGGCTCATCGACGAGCGTGGGCGTTTGCCCGGCTCCAGCCGGTTGGCAATCGGCACACTGTCACTGTGAGTTCTAAACGAGAAATCCGTCAGTTCGTTGTTTAGCAGAAACCCATTTGTCATCAGTCGTGAGCCGAATCCATTCTCAATCGTCGTCGTCATCGACAGGACGTTTCCGTACTGATCAACAATCGAGATATGCGAGGTCGAGGGTAATTCGATCGAGACATCGTCGGCCCAATTCGACGCATGATCGAACTCAGGATTTCCCGGCGCGACCTCTGTCAGGGCGGCTTCGCCGCTTAGCTGTGCACCGCGATCCGACAGATAGGCAGGATCCACCAACCCCTGCGTTGGCATGGGAACAAAATCATGATCGGCCATGTAGCGACCGCGGTCGGCAAAAGCCAGACGAGAGGCATCACCGATCAAGCGCCATGTATCGGTGTCTTCGGGGCCCATTGCAGCCAGATCATAGCCGTCCAGCATGCCCAAAATCTGACCGACGGTCAGCGCGCCTGACGATGGCGGGCCCATGCCGCAGACCTCATAGGCGCGATAAGTTGCGCACACTGGTTCACGCTCGATCACCTGATACAGCGCCAGATCAATTCCCGACAGAACGCCCGGGTTGCCTTCGGCGTTGCGCACGGTGCTGACGATGCCAGCGGCAATCTCACCGCCGTAGAAACCGGCCGAGCCTTCCTCGGCCAAAACATGCAGAGTTTCGGCATAGGCCGGGTTGGTCAAGCGTTGCCCCTGCTCAAGCGGCTTACCGTCGGGCAAGAAATATTCCGCGGTTGCAGGAAAGCGCGACAGGCGTTCGGCATCCTTTTCGACCAGGCCAGCAAGGCGCGGAGATACCAGGAAGCCGTCGTTCGCCAACGCGATGCCATCGGCAAACAGGCTTGGCCAGGGACTGCGGCCCCAGCGCCGGTGCGCCTCTTCCAGCAAGGCCGGTGTCCCGGGTGTGCCCACCGACAATCCGCCGACAACCGCATCAAAGAACTTCAGCGGTTCGCCGTTTTCGTCATGGAACAGCCTGTGGTTCGCCTCAAGTGGGGCCGTTTCACGCCCGTCCAGTGTGGTCAGCTTGCCCGATGCAGCGTCATACCAAACCAAAAATGCACCGCCACCAAGGCCCGACGATTGCGGTTCGACCAGCCCCAGCACAACCTGAACGGCGACCATTGCATCAGCCGCCGACCCGCCAGCGCGCAAAACCTTTGCGCCTGCTTCAACCGCCAATGGATTCGCAGCAGTGACCATCCAGTTTTCAGATGTGACCGGCTGCCCTGCCATCTTGGCCTCAAGCGCAGCGATCACCTCTTCGGTCAGGCCTTGCACCTGCCCCTCGGACGCGCCTTCGGGCGCAACGGCATCTGCCGTCTCCTGAGCGGTCAATGGTCCTACCAGCACCACCGCCGACAGCAACACTCCCGAAATCAGACTTCGTTTCATCGTATCCTCCTGAAAATATGCGTGTGTAAATTGGCACCGCCCGCATCAAAACGCGGGAAACACCTGATCAAAGCATTGCGGGGACCACCTGATCCGGCGGGCGGTGACCGTCTTCGAAAGTCTTGATATTTATAATAACTTTCTCGCCCATTTCGATCCGGCCCTCTAACGTGGCCGACCCCATGTGGGGCAGCAGAACAACGTTTGGTAACTGTCGCAATCTTGGGTTCACATCCGTCCCATGCTCATAGACATCCAGGCCCGCGCCGGCGATTTCGCCTGAGCGTATCCGGCGTGTCAGAGCGTTTTCGTCGATCACCTCACCCCTTGAGGTATTCACGATAACGGCTGTCGGCTTCATCAATTTCAGCCGTCGTGCATTCATCAAATGGAAGGTAGACGGTGTCGACGGGCAATGGACCGAAATCACATCCATTCGCGCCACCATCTGATCGAGGCTTTCCCAGTAGGTCGCTTCCATCTCTTGTTCGATCTCGGGGCGAAGCCTGCGACGGTTGTGGTAATGTACTTGCATTCCAAATGCGCTGGCACGGCGGGCCACGGCCTGGCCGATACGCCCCATGCCAAGAACGCCCAAACGCCGCCCGCCGATACGTCCGCCCAACAAGGCATTCGGCGCCCACCCGGTCCAATCGCCTTTTTGCATGACAGACAGACCCTCGGGAATTCGGCGGGTCACAGCGAGAATCAGCGCCATGGTCATATCAGCGGTATCGTCGGTCAGAACCCCCGGGGTGTTCGACACCAGAATGCCCCTCTGACGCGCGGTCGAGACATCGATATTGTCGACCCCTGCCCCGTAATTCGCGATCAAGCGCAGGTTTTCACCCGCTTGCCCCAAAAGGCCACCGTCGATCGTATCGGTCAAAGTTGGCACCAGAACATCGGCGGTTTTCACGGCCTTCACCAGTTCTTCACGGGTCATCGGGCTGTCATCGTCGCGCAACTGCACATCGAACAATTCGCTTAACCGGGTTTCAACCGCCTCGGGCAACCGTCGCGTAACGACAACACTCAGACGTTCTCTTGACACCTCTGCACTCCCACTGCTTTGCAAACCTTCGCGCGCCATGTCATCGTGGCGCAGGATAAGGCGGGGCACAAGAACCCCATAGGCATTGAGTCGACCTTTTTTCGAAGCAAGATCAACAGGCACAAGAGCAGACAGTAAGTGAGTGGTTTTCTACCCGTAAAACGCCTTGTTTCGGCGGCATTCGCTGTTTTCCTAACCGTGGTTGGCACCCTGCCCGCCAGCGCGCAGGACAAGCGTGGCCAAGTCACCAATCTGCCCCTTCCACGGTTTGTCTCGATGAAAGCCGCCGAGGGCAATGTGCGCCGAGGCCCATCACTGACTCATCGAATCGATTGGGTTTTCAAACGGCGCGGCATGCCACTGCAGATAACGGCAGAATACGGAAACTGGCGCAGGGTTCAGGATCGCGACGGCGCCGGGGGATGGGTGCACTATGCCCTGTTGTCCGGTGTTCGAACGGTGTTAGTCGATGCCGAACTACTGCCCGTTTACACCAGTCCGGACCCAAAGGCCCCGGTCAGCGCCCAATTTGAAACCGGCGTCGTGGCGCGCCTTGGCAGCTGTTCGTTGGATTGGTGTCAGATTTCTGCGGGCGGGTATCGCGGCTGGGCACAGAAAACGAACCTTTGGGGCGTCGACCCAGCCGAAATCCGAGAATAACCTAGTCGGATAGGGGTGTGCGCGCGATGAAATCGCAGGTCAGCTTGACCAGTTCCGGACCAACGTCTTCTTGCAAGAAATGCCCCGCATTCGGCAAGATAACATGAGGCTGCCCTGCGGCCCCCGGGCACAGTTTCTGGAACACCGCATCAATCCCCGCCATGACCAGATCATCGGCCCCGAAAGCAGTGAGGACAGGTGTCTGAAGCCCTCGGATCACCTCCCAAGCCCGCCGGTTCGGACCCGAGGAAGGATCATCAGGCGTCGCTGGCACTAGCATAGGAAACTGCCGCGCCCCGGCCTTGTAACTTTCATCTGGAAAAGGCGCATCATAGGCCGCGATAACGTCTTCGGACAGGGACGATACAGTTCCGCCTTTCAGAATTCCACCGGCCGGAAATACCGGAACCTCCTGGCTGAACCTGCGCCAGTTCTCAAACGCTGCGCCCATTGGCTGATCGCCAGTTGGCAGCGCCGTGTTGGCAATCACTATGCGCGCGAACCTCTCCGGCATCTCTGCCCATAACCGCAGCCCGATTAGCCCGCCCCAGTCCTGGCAAACCAGAGTGATGTTGCGCAGGTTTACCTTGCGCAGCCACTCACCCATCCAAGCCACGTGCCGCTCATAAGTGTAGTCGCTTCGTTCGGTTGGCTTGTCGGATCGCCCGAACCCAATCAGGTCTGGCGCAACCGCGCGATGTCCCTGCGCGACGAATCCCGCAATCATGTGACGGTAAAGGTAGGACCAGCTTGGCTCGCCATGCATCATCAGTATCGGATCGGCCTCGGCTGGCCCTTCATCCACATAATGCATCCGCAACTGGTCGCCTTCGGTGTCATCCACCTGCGCGTAATTCGGTGCAAACGGATAATCTGAGAGCCCCACAAACCGGGTATCTGGCGTACGCAGAAACTTCATTCTCTTCCCTTTCAGAGTTTCCGGCCTGAACGCTCTGCCGAAAATGTGCTTATCCAACCCTTAGCGAAACATTAGATTTCAAACATCGCACCGCAAGTTCAGGCTCAATGGGCGACCCATTCCGCATAAACTCCGCGGCCCTGGCAAACGACCAGATCACAGCAGGATTGAACACCTTTCCCAGGAAAACAAGCCACCCTCAGATCTTCAATTGGCACCTTCAGATTTTTTTCAATCCGCACTCATTTTTTTGTCTGAAAGGTCTTGAACCCACCGATCAACAATCGTAGACAGCGCCTCACCGTTGGGGTGTAGCCAAGTGGTAAGGCAACTGTTTTTGGTACAGTGTACCGTAGGTTCGAATCCTACCACCCCAGCCAACACCACATAAACCATTGATATAATTCAGGATTATTGATTTCTTGTCGCTATTTTCGGCCGACTTAGAGGTGTCAATTTATCCCAGACTGACATATCTCCGATAATCTGCCCGTTTCCCTGAAAAGTCTGGAATCGCCATTTCCGCGCTTGCGATCTCGTTCGCATGCAAGTCGTCGATGTGATGGCTTCTGGTCAGATCAAAGAGCGTGCGTCTGTCCTACAGAGCAAGACGCAGAAACCTGTCCGGTTCGAAATTTCAGAAGGCACACGTGCATCCGTTGCGAAATGGATGAAAGACCCGTTGATGGTCGGCTCCGAATATCTTTGGCCGGGCCGCTTTCATGAGCGCCTCCACATCTCAACACGTCAATATGCCCGGATTGTTCGGGACTGGGTAACGTCGATTGGCCTCGAAGCAACTGCCTATGGCACCCATTCAATGCGACGAACCAAGGTGACACAGATATACAAGAAGACCGGCAACCTGCGCGCAGTTCAGCTCCTGCTCGGGCACACCAAGATGGACAGTACCGTTCGTTATCTCGGCGTCGAGCTTGAAGACGCCCTTGCAATCGCCGAAGCCATTGAAATTTGACAAGTTGGGCCGTCTTCACCGACGGCCCAAAGCTGCCGTCCGCCCACAATGTTGTTCGCTGCGGTGCGGCCCGTCAGACCGGACTTTCGCCGAAATGCCGAAATGCTGGCTCAGTCGAACGCACAGTTCGCGGACTTTGTTGCCGTTCGCTGAACGTCTGCGTCTCGTTAACGCTGAATCTCAGACGATCCACCCAAATACATACCCCGCCCCGAGCGACCCCAGAACTGCAAGCAACAGATAGAGCATGAACGGTTGCAATTTGAGCACCGGTGCGATGGCCATAGCACCCCAGATGCTGACCGCGCCGCCCGAAACAAGGAACGCCATCGCTGCGCCGTCGGACATGCCGTTGTCGATCAACCCTCGTGTCAGCGGGAGCGCAGCGTAACCGTCGATATAGGCCGGGGCACCGACGAAGACAGCGGCGGGTATGGCCCACCATTTGTCTTCGCCAAGATATGCTGCCAGTGCGCCCGGTGTAAGGGCCGCGTTCAGGGCATACTCCGCGGCAAATGCCGGGATCAGGCAAATCAGGATAAGCCGCGTGGTTGCCCAGACCTGTTTGCTGAAAGAATGACGTCGCGCCTCAGACCGCCAGACCCAAGGATCAAAGGGTTGATCTTCGCCGCATCGTGCAGCACTTAGCTGGCGCGCAAGACCATTATCTCTAAGCGCGTTCATCGCCCACGGTGTCTTGGCGAATAGCCCTGTGACCACGCCCCCAAATATGCCTAGTCCGAAAGCTGCAAGTGTTTTGCCGATCGCAAAGCTCAAACCCAGTGTCGCGGCGGTTGTCGCGAGCATCGCCGGATCAGTTATTGGGGAGGACAGCCAGAATGCCATGATCGGAGCGAGTGGCACGCCCGCTGCCAGCAATCCGGCCATTAAGGGCAGCACTGTCACACCGCAGACCGGCGTGATGGCTCCGATAAGCGATGCCGCCAAAACCGCTCTCAGCGTCCTGCCCTCGAAGGCGCCAGCGATGTGGGCATCCGCGCCGCTTGCGATGATCCAAGCTGCTAGTACGATGCCCGGAATGACGATGGGGGCCACGACAATCAGGCTCCATAGGGCAAACTTTGCTGCGTTTGCGGCGTGTTCCGGCCAGGCAAGACAGACGCCTGCCGACAGAAGCAGAAACAGGCCCCACACTAAGGGTTTCCGGTTGGATGGTCGGTTGACAACTGTCTGATCTGACATGGGATACTCCTCTGACCTTGAAAAATAGTGCAGCACAAGGCATCTGTGAAACGCATAGTTTCAATTTCCGATATTGGAAAAACAAATGGTAAACTTGGATAGCGATCTTTTGCGAACCTTCGTCGCCGTGGCTGATGCCGGAAGCGTCACGGACGGTGCGGCCCGCATCCACCGGTCGCAGTCTGCAACGAGTCTTCAAATCAAGCGCCTCGAAGCGATCCTGGGTCAGCCGGTCTTTGACAGGCATGGTCGCGGGGTGGTCCTTAGCGACACGGGACGAAAGCTCTTTCCAGTCGCGCAGGAGGTGACGGCACGTCTCGACGCGGCACTACGGGAGATTTCACAGAACACGGTAAGCGGCAAACTGCGTTTGGGCATACCCGACGATCACGGGCGCGCCAGACTTGCGGCGATCATTGCGACCTTTGCCCGTCAACATCCGAAAGTCGAACTGGATGTCACCTGCGCCTTGAGCACGAGTTTTCCGGAAGCCCTCGATAAGGGGTCGCTGGACCTTGCGGTCTATGAGGTCGAAAACCCGTCCAGTCACGAGGAGGTTGTTTATGAAGACCCGACATGTTGGGTGTCGTCGGCGCACCGGCACTTTCCGGCCAATGAAAGCCTTCCAGTGGCCTTGTTCGATCATGCGTGCTGGTGGCGCGACGCGGCGGTCATTTCATTGCAAGCCCGTGGCAAGCCATATCGCGTTGTCTACTCCAGCCAAAGCGTCTCTGGTGTGATTGCAGCAGTAGAAGCCGGGATCGCAGTGGGTCTGCTCGGTCGCTCCTCGCTGCACGGCGGTCTATCGGTGGTGAACGATGCATTGGACCTCGGAAACACGCCCGCCTCCAAGCTGGTGATGGCATCCAGCAAGCCGAAAGTACAAGGGCCTCAGGACGCTATGAAGGCCGCGATCCGAGCCGCATTTTTGGCCAACCCATAAAAAAGCCGACCTTCGCTGCGCTCTGTCGAATGGGCAGGTCGGGCTCGTTGCCGTCATCGGAACAACCGAAGCATCTCATTGGAGGGCCTAGATCACGACGATGAGGACGGCCCATTGCGGACATTGGCCATGCCCGAACTCCGCTGCGGTGCGGCCTGTCAGACCGGACTTTCGCTGCAAGAGCACAGATGGCTGCATAAGGTCTGACAGGACCGCAGTTGCTTCTCATCCAACAGGTGGCTGAGGCGCGTAGAAATCAGATTGTAATGGCGTATCATTCTAGACTTAATGTTTGGAGTGCATCTTCTAGTCGCTGACGACGATCTTCGGATGCAAAAGGGGCCGAGGCTACGAACTCTTCAACCTGAAAACCTGGCTGTTGACCGCGCAACGCGGCCAGCACTGATTTTGCGCGTTCATGCATGTCTGACGTCAGCGCTTATGGGTCCAAATAGGGCGATTTGATAAGAGAGGGTTTCTGGCTCATCGTAACCACCGAGGAGTGGACGATGAGAAAGACGAACCAGAGCCCCGGCGAGAAGATCGTCAAGGACATAAAGCGGGCGACCCGCAAGCAGTATTCCTCTGAAGAGAAGATCAGGATCAACAAAGGGCTGGCTGACAATAGACAGAACTTCGGCAGAGCGGGCCAAACCGTCGTCAACGCCGCTGAGCGCCGCCCTTGGTACAGAGATTTTCTTCGCCAGATCACCGATCCGGTCAGCACGCGCCTGGGTCTGTGTTTTTCTTGGCTTGCGGTAACGATGCAGCGGAATTGGCCCACCTGACGGAAGATAGGGGCCGAACCGCTTGTCATTCCATTCAACGAATAGCTCATGATCAAACAGGCCCCACCAGAGGGTGACGGTTTCACCAGCAAGATCGGGATCGACCTCGTAGAATGTGCCATCAATTCGGATACGAGCGTCACCGGCGACCTTGCGTGTTTCCGGTTCCCGCGCAAAGGCACAAAACCGTTCCCAGGAACACATCTGGCGAATACCGGTTGCAGGCAGGTTACGGACCCAATCCTCAATCCGGCTGTGCGGTTCGCGCCGATGAGGTTTGGCATTGTATTGACCAATAAACCGCCAGAGCCAGACGTTTGCTTCAGCTTCAGTCTCCGGTTTATGGAAGTGGTATAGCGTCTCGTGGGCTTCCTTGATTGTGCGGAACGGACGCTCGACCTTGCCCTTTGAGCGCGCCGTCTGGCGGCGTCCATCGGAACCGGCAGGGTCATGGGTCATGACGCGCACGCCCAGCCGTTCCATCACCGTATGGAACACGCCGCTTTTGGCAATAGGCCCGTTGTCCAGATAAATGGCCTCGGGGATGCCTTGCAGGGCGGGGCCGTTCCCGTCCTTCGGAGCCATGGCATTGAAGAGAAACCTCAGCCCACTTTCAACATCCTCACCGTAGACACAGCGATATTCCTGATAAGACGTCCCGGATCGATCATCGACCACACTGAACAGCATCGGTACTGGCAGCCCTTTACGGTTTGGGTCGATCCAGGACGGTTGCTCGATTCCCTTGAGATCAGATGGGCTGATATCGAATTGCCAAAGCGCGTTCGATGTCCGTGCCTCAAACCGCACTGCCGCCGGTGCCCGCGTCATGCGGGCATGGTCATATCCCCAAAGGCGAAGATAGCGATTGACTGTTACCGGATGCAGCGTCCCCTCCGGTGCTTTGATCAAACCGTCCGGTGTCTCGACACCGAAGTTTTCCAGCAACTCAATCGCCCGAGCGGTCGACAGCTTGCGCCCCTTCTTGTTGGAAGTGCGGATCTTCAGCGCCGCGATAATTTCACAATACCGCTCCATGTCTGCACGCGGGGTTTTGCGAGGTTCGCCCCGATCAACCCTGCGCAATCCTTTGGGGCGCAATTGACCGGCCAAAGCCCGGTAAACAGTTGCGCGTGATACGCCATACATATTGGCGGCACCTTCAATGATAATCCGCCTCCCCGGATCGCGCGGTGCAAGATCATCCAGCCTTCGGCGCAAGTCGAGCAAAGCCTCCGCTGGTATACCGCCGCCTTTGCTCATGAGGCGTCCGCATCCAACAATTTCTGACCTGGCGCTTTCACGCTGCCATCGCCATTGACGTACTCGTAAAGCGTGGTTGTTGTAATTCCGAGCCGTTTGGCCAAGTCGGACGCGTGAGTTTCCCGGTCAGCCATCGCCGTCATCGCCATGCGCAACATGGTGACATCCATCTTGCGCGGCCGCCCACCTTTGCGGCCTCTGGCACGCGCGGCAGCAAGACCGGCTCGGGTGCGCTCGGCGATCAACTCACGTTCGAACTCAGCCAAACTGGCAAAGATGCCAAAGACCAGCCGCCCGTTGGCCGTCGTCGTATCAATCTCAGCACCGGCCCCGGCCAGCACGCGGAGGCCGACACCCCGGTCGCGCAATTCATCGACCGTTGCGACCAGGTGCTTGAGATCGCGGCCCAACCTGTCGAGCTTCCAAACGACAAACGTGTTTCCTGGCTGAAGCGCCTTAAGACAAGCATCGAGGCCAGGTCTGTGATCCTTTCGTCCGGACGCCTTGTCTTCATAAATGCGATCTGCCGCGACACCAGCATCAATCAGAGCATCGCGCTGCAAATCCAGGAGCTGGCTCCCGTCTGCTTTCGACACCCTTGCATAGCCAATGAGCATTCGGCTCGGACTCCGCCAGATTAGATAGGCCATACCCTGCAAGCTAATGAAGTTTTCCGCAACGGTTTTTCTGGTGGATATTTGACGGGAGCATCGCTAACGTCGCCCCCACAAGGAAAACGCTCGTTTTCCGGGTTCTATTGAGGTCACTTTTGAACATGACATATTCCGTTGAAACACTAACTGCTGAGCATGCGGCGGATTGGCTCAAACTCAGATTGGAGGGGGCGGAACTCTATCCTTTAGGATTTCTGATCACAGTAGAAGAAGCCTCTGAAATGACTGTGGACAGGGCTGCAGAAATTCTGAGTTTCGGAGGAATGCGTGGTCTCTTTTTCCAAAGTCAGCTTGTTGGGTTTGCCGGATATCGACCAGAACGGTTGGCGCGCACCCGCCATCGCGCAGAGGTTGGCCCCTTCTACATAAGAACAGAACATCACGGTAAGGGCGCGGCTGGAGATCTTATGATGGCTATTGTCGACGAAGCAAAAAGCGCAGGGGTAGAGCAGCTCGAACTATTCGTTGATACTGAAAATGCACGGGCGATAGGGTTCTATGAAAAATTTGGATTCGAACGAATAGCCACCCACCCGGATGGCGTAAGGATCGACGGAAATTCGCGCAGCGACCATTTCTACAACAAGAAACTACGGCCGTGAGCAGCCGTGACAGTCTCAAAAGGGCTTTCTCAGTCTCAGCAATGCGATCCCGTCGCAAATAATCTGATCTCAGTCTCAGAAATTGTGATCCCAAGACGCACTACAGTCTCAAATAATCCGATCCGAAATCAGCGATGATCTCAATCCCAGGGCCGGATAATCTCAATCCGCTACACCTAGCTGTTGTCTATTGCAACGGGAACATCCCGGGCTGGGACTGCGTCAAAATTCTGGATGTCGAAATGTTCCCGGTTGCAGCGCCGGATATTGCCAGGCAAGCGGAGCAATCAAAGGTCTTCTCTAGACAGCCACAGCTTGAAGACTCTCCCCCGCTACTCGAGTTCGACAACCTCGCACCTGATTGGATCAACTGGCAGACTTGGTCAAAGAAGGTGGAACTTACGGATTTCGAAAAACGGTCTAAAGTCCACTGCAACAGTTATGTGCAATCCGTAGGCAAAGCATTGAACGGCGCCGGGATCGCACTGGTGAATGGTTCAATGTTGGAAGAGGAACTCTCCAGTGGCGCACTCGTCAGGATCGGAGAACCGAGCCTTAGACCAGGAAGTGCATATTACCTTTGCAAAAAGCAAGGGGGCGGGCTCTCTCTCAACGCGTTGGCTTTGTTCCAGTTTCTGACAACTTAGAACCCGTGTGAGATTTCCAATTGTCTTTGGAACAGTAAACTTAATCGATCCCGGTCCGAAGTCTGACGACCCACTTAAAGCAGGCATGTTGACTGAAAATTCAGCTTTCGTTCTCAGATATCGAACGTTACGGCCCAACCCTGTCTTTCGCAAAACACGCAGCGTTCTCATTGGAGCAATGACCAAGTCGCAGGACAAAGCTTTCATTCAAATTGCGGACTGTTTGATTACGTCGCATTACTGCTCAGTCGATCCCGGGTAGCTGACTACGCTCCGGTACCTGTCGTCCTCATGGAGTTGCCAATAGAGCGCCATCATAAGTTTCGAGAGCAGGCCAACTTCTCCCGATCCAACGGGTTGCCCATCTATTGTGGAAACGGGCATGACACCTCCGGCCGTTGATGTCACAAAGACCTCATCCGTCGACTTCAAATCTTCAACCGTGATATCCTGAGCGTGGCACTGGATGCCCATTTCGGCGCAGAGGTCAAAGATGGTTTGACGTGTAACTCCCAACAAGACGCTCAGATTGGGAGTTGAAACCTTGCCGTCCTTAACTGCAATTATATTGAACCCGGGCCCTTCAGATACATTGCCGTTGGTATCAAGCAGCACGGCTGTGTCCGCCCCCCGTTCGTAGGCGGCATAAAGCGCCTTCACCATATCCAGCCAATGGTAGTTCTTGACCGTCGGGTCGACAGAGGATGGTGGGATACGCAGCACATCCGTCAAGGCCAAGTGCAAGCCACGTTCCATCTGTTCTTTGTTGGCGACAGAGCCGAATGGAATGGCAAACGCAATAAAGCGGTTTTCTGCATCTCTCGGATCCCGACTGAAGTCCGGGGATGTCCCCCTTGTGCAGATGAATTCCACATAAGCGTTTTCGAGCCCGGACAAGGCGACGCAATTATGCAGGAATTCAGCCACTTGGGCCTTACCATACGGAATAGACATATGCAGTTCTGCCATACCACGAAAAAAGCGCTCCAGATGGTCTCCTAATCTGAAGAATGCGCCTTTCCACACATGGACAACATCATAGGTCGCATCTGAATGCAGGAACCCATAGTCCAGAACCGATAGCTTCGCCTCCTGGATCGGTAAATACTGCCCGTCCATATAGGCAACACCGGGCGGGTAGTTGCGATGATCAACGTGGCGCGCGGTTAACATGGGCAATTTGTGCATGATCGAACTTTCGACGAGAGGATTCGGCTTGTCCGCTTGAAAGTATCCGCCTTTTCTGAGCATTTTGCCTGATAACTGATGTATTCCGCGCAATGTGACGCAAAATCGAAAAGGTGAGTGAGCAATATGCCAACTTTGCTGGATGACACCGACAAGAAGCTTCTGGATATGCTTCAGCGGAATAATCGCCTGACGGCAGACGAATTAGGGGATCATGTTGGAACGTCACGCTCGTCGGTTCAACGGCGCATGAAACGGTTCAGGGATGAAGGGATCATCGAAGCGGACATTTCTGTCCTGTCCGCAAAAGCCATCGGGCGCCCCATGACCTTTATCGTTGAAGTCGAACTGGAACGCGAACGCACCGATCTGCTGGATGAATTTCGCCGCTCCATGCTTGCGTTGGATGATGTTCAACAATGCTATTACGTAACAGGGCACACCGACTTCATTCTGATTGTCACATCCGCGGATATGGCGGCATATGAAGAATTCAGCCGACAGGTGTTTACTGACAATCCCAACATCCGAAGGTTTCACTCAAACGTCGTCGTGAATCGCGTAAAAGCTGGATTGCAGGTGCCGCTTTAGTATTTCAGTTGGGCAAATTCTATTGCCCAACGGATGTCTGTCTCGGGCTCGCGGCGGCTATCGGTAGCGGCACGTTATGGTGTGATATGGCAGATAGTCAACATCGGGTTGTCGTTGTGGGAGGGTATGGCGGATCGGAGGAGGATCAGTCATGGAAACACCAAACTTACCCGCCATTCGTGCGCTTCGGCCTGCTTGGAACAAGGGTCGAATTGTCGGCCAGAAGCGCCCGCTGAAGCCAAAACATGTCTGGGCGATCAGAGTTCGCCTGGAGCTGGCCGAAAACCATCGGGACCTCGCTCTCTTCAACATGGCAATCGACAGCAAGCTTCGCGGCTGTGATCTCGTCCGGATGCAGGTGGTGGATGTCATGGCGTCCGGCCAGATCAAAGAACGCGCCTCAGTTCTGCAGAGCAAAACACAAAAACCTGTTCGCTTCGAGATTTCTGAGGGCACTCGGGCGTCGGTCGCGAAATGGATGGAGGATCCGCTGATGGTCGGATCTGAGTTTCTTTGGCCAGGTCGATTTCACGAACGCCTACATATCTCAACACGGCAGTATGCCCGGATCGTTAGGGATTGGGTCACTTCAATCGGGTTGGAAGCAACCGCCTATGGCACCCATTCCATGCGACGGACCAAGGTAACCCAAATATACAAGAAGACCGGCAACCTGCGCGCCGTTCAGCTCCTGCTTGGGCATACCAAGATGGACAGCACGGTCCGATATCTTGGCGTTGAACTTGAGGACGCACTCGCTATTGCTGAAGCGATCGAAATCTGACGACTTGGGCCGTCTTCATGGGCGGCCCATTGCGGTCGTCGAGAAAGCGTCACTGAGCTGCAGTGCAGCACTGCCAAACCGGACCTTTGCAGCGACTGCAAGAGATCGGAAATGCGGTACTAACGCTTAGAGCAAATTTTCATACTGCCTCAAAGAAATCCAATTCAATTTAGCCAAACAGCAATCAAACATGCACCTCGGACCTCGATTCATCTATCCGCTCGATGTCAATCTCAGCCAGAGAAGAAATGACATAATCTGCGGCAGTTAATTCACTTTCGTGTTCTTCGTGAAGAAGACCAATACAATAGAAACCACCATTCTTCGCCGCTTCGACCCCGGACGTAGAATCCTCAATCACAACACATTCGTCCACCGTCAGACCAAGTCCGCTGGCTGCGGCGAGAAAAATATCCGGGTTGGGTTTCCCATTTTCGACATCGTCGCCTCCGATTACAACCGGGAAGGCATCCAACAGCCCGGCTTTTTCAAGAACGGATCGAACGTTGGCGCTGCTGGAAGCAGCTGCCAGCCCGTAACCCTCGGACTGGCATTGCCTGACAAGTTGAACCGCTGCATCGAAAACCCGGAACTTTCCTCGCTCGATCATTTCA
Organism: Ruegeria sp. A3M17; assembly: GCF_003318255.1. Taxonomy (GTDB): domain Bacteria; phylum Pseudomonadota; class Alphaproteobacteria; order Rhodobacterales; family Rhodobacteraceae; genus Ruegeria. The sequence goes on along the minus strand of NZ_QOCF01000014.1, from coordinate 212,295 downwards.
ACATAGTAGTCATTTTTTTTGTCGGCGGCGGTTCTGACTTCATTTTCCGAATGCCGTGTCATGACCGCACGAGCTCCGTCGTAGCGGGGGCGACCGTCGACAAGGCGTCGATATTCAGGCTTGCCAAACTCATACCCGTGTTCTTCAAACATGCGTTTCCAGGCCGCAAAATGCGCCGGCACGGTGTCGACCAAAACACCATCGAGGTCGAAGATTAGTCCTTTGGTTGGCATGCTGAATCTCCTGGTTCGAGCGAGTGTCAGAAACACGTAGCATGTCAGGATTTTTCTTCAATTGACTGGCATGTGAATGTTTATCTGGCATAGTTATTCATACCGCCAGGATCGACTTACTGGACAATGTTGGGCCAAATGATTGACGTAAAGAAACTACCCTTCGAAGAACGTTCCCAGTGCGCTGCTTATATGCGTGCAACGCACAACATGTCACAGGTGGAGATCGGCGTCGTTCTTGGTGGCCTGTCTCAACCGCATGTGTCGCGATTGCTGAAACATGCTGAGCGGCAAAACTACCTCGTCATCGAACAGCGCTTCGTCAAAGAGCAATTCTCGGATGAATGGATCCGCCAGATGGACGAATTACTGGCTCCTTCTGGGCTGAATTCGGACCTGAAAGAATATTGCGTCAGGAACGGTCTCAGGTCACCCCGGCTTGGCGTCTTCGAAAGTGGACCGGGGAACACCGAAGCGGCTCTGGCGCAGCGCCGTACCAGATTTGGACGAACCGCCTCTGGACGATTAACAGAACTGATCGAAAAATCAGACGTCATCGGCGTTGCTTGGGGACGGACAATCAAGTCTTTGGCGGAGGGGATCGCCGCCTCAAGGCAGCCCATAGATAAATCGCGCAAGACAGAATTCGCGGCGGTTTGCGCCGAATTGGTGTCGTTGGCGCAGCACGGATACTCTGCCAGCCGGCTTGCCGGAACGTTTGATGAGCTGTTTAACGAAAAGCAGGAGGAAAGCCCCCAGCTGACCGGCTTCCCGGCATATATTCCCCGCCACTATGACGAGACCATGCGCCGCTCCATTTGGCAGTACATCTCTGACACGCCGGGATTTCACCGCGTGTTTTCAGGACCTGACGCTTTGATTGACAAAATGGACATGCTGATCTCCAGCGTAGGGTCTTCAAGCACCCCGGTTCTGGGTAGTTTCGAAGAATTGGTTCAGGCAGGCGGTTTGAGGGCTGATGACCTCAGGCAACTGGTTGTGGGTGACCTTGGTGGCATTTTGATTCCCAGAACGGGTATATCCCAAATCAAAATGGACCTGATTGACGAATTGAACGGGCTTTGGACCGGGATCAAAACAGAGCACGTAAAGGCAATAGCAGATCGGGCTTTTGACGATCCCAATCAAAGCGGCGTTGTCGTCGTAGCAATTCAAAAAGAACGTGGTGATACGGTGTTTGAACTAATCTCCAGAGGTCTTGTAAACGAATTGCTCATTGATCATGCCGCCGCGGAACAGTTGCACAATCGAGTTGCTGAAGCACTTACGGACTGACCGCATCACCTCGGCTTGGTCGGCTACTACCGCCTGACTCAAAACGGCAATCGTTACGCTGGTTGCGGCGCGAAGACAACGTCCTCTCCGGCGACCAAAGTAACAGAGCGTCCCATTACTTCGATCTCTTCTCGACTGCCGGATGGGGCAATGAACCGAAAGCGACATTCGTCATGAGAAATCGTAACCTCGACGTCATTCCCCTGCCACTTCAGGTTAAACCGGATGGCAGTCCATGCTTCGGGCAGCCAGGGTTTGAACGTCATTTTCCCATGCTTGACCCGGAACCCGCCAAATCCACACACAAGCGACTGCCAGGTGCCGCCGGCCGATGCGATATGCATCCCGTCCTGCGTGTTGCCTTGATTGTTGATCAGATCGACAAAGGCCGAGCGATCAAAATAGCGATGGGCAGAAGATATGTCGCCGACTTCGATCCCCATGATTGAATGAATGGCCGGGCTGAGAGACGATTTGTGCATCGTACGTTTTTCGTAAAACGCGTAATTCGCCGCTTTGACTTCGTCTGAAAACTCGTCAGGTAAGAGATAGTTCAACATGATCACGTCTGGTTGCTTGAGCAGCATTGAACCGTTCAGTGAGAAGTGGTCATGCCCTTCGGGATAGACGGGCATACGGTTTTTGTCCCATTCGGTGATGGGAATATCCTTGAGCTGGAAATAACCCTCAAACTGTTCGATCAGATTGCGGGACGGATCAAATGGAACATAGATCTTTTCGGCCGTTTCCAACCACTGATCCACTTCTTTTTCAGTCAAATCCAACCGAACCCGCAATTCGTCATGAACCTCAGACGAACTTTCACTGAGTACTCTGAAAACACGTGCCGATTGCTCAAGATGCCACTTCGCCATTCGGTTGGTGAACGTGTTGTTGTCGACATGTTCATGAAACTCGTCCGGCCCGATTACGTTGGTCAGCTCATACCGATCCTTGTTTTCGTTCCATTCCAGCCGACTGATCCAGAACCGGCTGGTCTGATACAAAACTTCTGCCCCGAAATCACGAAGGAATTCGTGATCACCCGTCGCCGCAACGTAGCTGAGGATCCCATAAGCGACACAAGCGGTGACGTGGATCTCTTCTTCTCCGGTCCAAATCCGGTTCGCACCGTCCGCCGTCCATTTTGGCGTTGTCTCCACCCCGGTATCAGCGGATTCCCAAGCGTATTGGGCGCCTTCAAATCCGTTCATTCGGGCATTTTCAATCGCGCCCTTCAAAGTGTTGTAACGGTATTTCAGAAGCGCTTTGGCCGTCTCCGGCTGTGTGAAGATGTAAAACGGTAGCAGGAAAATTTCGGTGTCCCAGAAGACGTGACCTTTATACCCTTCGCCAGACATGGACTTGGCGCCGATGTTCGCGCGTGGGTCGTTTTCGTTGGCGGCAATCAGCAGATGATAGATATTGAAACGCATTGCTCGCGTCGCTTCAGGATCACCCGTCACCACGCAATCACAAGCGTCCCATTTCGCTCGCCAAGCTGCTGCGCTTTCGCTCAGACAGGTTGAGAACCCCTTGGCTTGTGCTGTCTCCAGCGACGCTTCGCATTTTGCCGCCACCTCTGCACCGTTCAGGTCTCGTGACGTGTAAATTGACACCAGCTTTTCGAAGGTCAGACATTGCCCGTTGAGCGCATCAACTGAAACGGCTTGCGAAACCTGCTCATAATCACGGTTTGCGCCTTTGAACTCGCTGAAGGGAGGACTATCCAAGGTAGTCGCCATGCCAATCGTAACGCCGGTGTCCAGAGTCTGAGCTTCGATATAGGACGCATCGCTGCTTGCACGTGACTGAGTGACCTTCAGGTGTCGGCTTTTGGCCCACTTCTCCCATTTGACCTCGGGATGGAAGACAGGGTTTCCCTGATATGCTGGCAGGCGGTCCAGGTTGTATCGATGAGCATCAAGCGCGCTTTCGACGGTGATCTCGGACGAATGGTTCACTGGCGTGACGATCAGGCGAATGCCGCTGATGTGCTGATCGGCAAAACTGGCAAACCGGATGCTGTTGATGCGAGTGCGACGGCCCGTACTGTCTTCAAAAACGGTATCGCGATGCAAAAAACCGGTCTGTAGATCCAATACGCGCTTATGTTCGACAATTTTGCACGTTTGGACATCCAGAGCCTCACCTTCCACGCGAACCCGAAGTGGCAACCAGGTAGGAACATTGACCTGATCGATCACAGTCGAGTCATGGTGATCGTATACACCTGCCAGATAGGTGCCAGACAGCTCTCCTTTATGGCCCTCTTCCAGCGATCCGCGTGTGCCCTGATAACCGTTGCCGACCGTGAAAATGGTCTCCTTGAAGTTCGCATCGTCTAAACTGAATTGCGTTTCTTCGATCAGCCAATCGCTACTGCTCAGCATTGTCTGCATGTCAGGCTCCATTCGGTGATGTTTCGGAAAGTTCAGTCGCCGTAGGTTTCGGCAATCTGACGTTCGGTTTCTTCCAACGATCCGTAGACGTCCAACTCGCTGCTCGAGCAGCGCTGCGCCCCCGCACAGTTGCCGAACTGGCAGGCTTTGACGAAATCGCGGGTCTTGAGGTAGCCAAAGGCCAAGCCACCAGCAAAGCTATCGCCACAGCCGGTGGTGTCGACTACATCCTCGACAAGCACGCGTTTGACCAAGTGCTCACGCATCCGGCCGGTCTCGTCTTTGTGGTAGACGGCGCACCCATGCTGATCCAGCGTGACGTAGAGCGCTTTGACACCAAGATCCAGGCAGTGCCGCGCAAACTTGGGCAGCTGGTCCATCGTTAGTTCGCTTATGTCTTGCAGTTCATCTGAACCGTATTCACCCTTGAACCAACTGCATTGAGCTTCTTCCAGGTTCATCTTCAGCAGATCGATATGTGGAAGCCACCGATCTCGGTCGATCCAGAATTTGTGATACCGTTCGCCATGCGCCGAGCAGCCGCTGGTGGGGCCATGCGCATCAAACACAACCAGACCATCGCTGTTAGTCTTGATGTAACGGATTGTCTCCAGCGGCACTTCAAAGTCGGTTATCGGAACGAAAACGAAGGCATCGCAATCCATCAGGTCTTCAATATCTTCTGGCAAGATTGGATTCATGAAACCCGTTTGCTTCTCGTTGCGCCGGTTCTGGTCGACATAGACCAGATCAATCACTGCGCCCTGATCCGCATCTCCAGTAATATGGCTAACATCAAGATGGCGAAATTCGGACAGTAAGCCCCGGATATTTTCGACGTCTGTTTCTCGTACGTGACTGACCACATTTATTTTTGATCCCTGACCAGCCAGTGAGGACATGCAGACCGCCGTGTAAACCGCGCAGCCAAACTTTTCGAATTTCTCACCTTGGTAGCTGGTGATCTTGTCCCTTGGGATCGGGCCAAGTACTGCGACATTGATCTTGTCCGACATTTCGGTCCCTTACATGTTTGCTCTGCTTTTCCGACTGACGCCAACGTCACTATAACAGCTTCAGTTCTGATAGATTTGCTCGCTGGTATAGAACCCACCTTCGATTACGGTGGCATCGATCGTGTCTTTCGTTACTGCAAGGACAGGGGTAATTACCGTCGGGATTTCCGCGAAGCCGTTGTCTATCAGTGTATGTTCACCAATCAGGTCAGTGATTTCCGCGTCCGGTGATTGCGCGATATTGACGGCGATATCGGCCGCCCGATAAGCCAACGGTTTTATCTGTTTCCAGATCTCCAGCGCTTGTACGTCGGTGGCGACCAGCCTGACATTTCTCAAGTCAGCATCTGATCCGGCGACAAAAACCTGATCCGTTGATGCCAGGTCCTCGTCTGACAATGCCGCCAGAACACCGAATGCAAGCCCGCTGTTATTGGCGATAAAGGCATCGATATCGTTGTCATATTCGACCAGTAGATTTTCGGTAGTGTCTCGCGCCATGTCTGATGACCAGTCAACGTGGCTGCGATCAGCGACAAGTTCTATCCCCGGATAATCCGCAATGACCTTAAGCACGCCGCTACTCAGTGCTTCAGCATTGGCGTCGCCGGGTTGACCTCGGATCAGGGCGATGCGACCTGCCACCCCACCATTTGTATCATTCAACCAGGCAACCATGGCCTCGGCCTGCAACTGCCCCACAGCCCAGCTGTCCTGCATAACCATGACATCAAGTGGACCGCCCTGAAGCATCGAGTCATATCCGACAACCTTGACGCCCTTATCATGGGCCAAATTAACAAGGGCTCCGGCAGTCGCGGTGTTGACGGGTTGCAGAACCAAGACGTCCACTCCGAGATCCAGCATTTCCTCGACTTGCTGCAACTGGCGCAATGGATCATTGCCGCTGCTGTCGAATATCACGTTTGCCCCTTGGGATTCCGCACGTGCAGTGAACAAAGATTTGTCAGACTGATATCTATCTTCCTGCATGGTCTTGAGCAGGAATCCGATTGTAACGTCGTCTTGCGCTGCCACAATCATAGGCAAAGATGCCGATAGAAGGCCGGCCAAGCCCAACACTCTGAGGCCATTTGTGCGTAAGGTTGCTATAATGGACGGTACCATCGCTCACCTCCCAATTGTCATACAGGATTTCGGGGATTTTGGCGGTGCCCCCGGTACGCTAACCGGGGGCTGGTCCACCTCATTTCTTTTTCTGCATCACATCGAACCACACGGCGAGGATGATGATCAGGCCTTTGATGATCAGCTGATAGAACGTCACCACTCCCAGCAGGCTCATGCCGTTGTTCAGAACGCCGATCAGCAAGGCACCGATGATGGTACCGCTCACCCTGCCCGAGCCACCCGCCAGACTTGTGCCACCAATGACAACTGCGGCAATCGCGTCCAATTCGAACATGGTACCCAGGTTGGGGGATGCACCATTCAAACGCGAGGCAAGGATAATCCCGGCCAGTGCCGACAGTACCGAGATGACTGTGTAAACGATCATCTTGGTGCGAACGACATTGATACCGGACAAGCGTGCCGCATCTTCGTTTCCACCAAGAGCGTAGAGGCGGCGGCCAAAGCGGGTGCTATTGAGCGTGTAGATCCCGGCAAACGCTATGACTGCAAAGATCGCAACAGGAACTGGGATACCCTTGTAGCTGGTGAACACGTGGAAAGCCAAAGCAAAACCACCGATCATAACGGCACCATTGACCAGCAATTCCTGCATGTTGACTTCGACGCCGTGCGCCCGGCTTTGCTGCACATCCCGGAAGATCGAATAGACGGCAAGCGCAGCGCACACGATCAAAACGATGCTGGACATCATCGGCGGGATATAAGCCCCACCAATTAGCGGAAACACGTCACTTGTTACCGGTACAGAACTGCCGTTGGTCAAGGTCAGTGCCAAACCACGTGCGATGGTCAGCATGCCAAGGGTTATGATGAAGGGTGGTATGTTGAACTTGGCTATCCAGAACCCGTTCCACGCGCCGATACCAACGCCAACGACCAAAAGGGTAGCCGGAACCGCGAGTACTGTTGGTACTCCGTATTGCATCATCAGTGTACACACCACAGCCGATAAGCCGACGACAGAGCCCACAGAAAGGTCTATACCGGCAATGAGGATGACCATGGTCATACCGACGGCAATGATCCCGATGATGGTCACCTGACGGGACAGGTTGCTGAGGTTGCGCGCGGTAAAGAACGCATCGTCAGCAAAGCTAAGCCCGATGACCAGCACGATCAGCGCAATCAGCGTCGCGTTGTCCTTGATGAAGTTTATCAGGTGGTTTTCCTTGGCGCCGTTGACGCCAACACCTGCAACGTTGCTGTCAGCACTCATTTTGTTTCCTCCCTTACGCGCTGCCGGTGGCATACGCCATGATTGCTTCTTTCTTTGCGTCGTCCCGTTCAAAGTTCGACACAATCTCGCCTTCGCACATCACCAGAATCCGATCGCACATGCCCAAAACCTCAGGCAGCTCAGATGAAATCATGATGACGGTCACGCCTTGCTGAACCAACTCGTTCAGCAGTTTGTAAATCTCAACCTTGGCGCCGATATCGATCCCGCGCGTGGGTTCATCCAGAATGAACACATCTGGCTTGGAATTCAGCCATTTACCCAGAATGACCTTTTGCTGGTTACCCCCGCTGAGCGTGCCGATAACCGTGTCAATTGACGGCGTTTTCACACCAAGCTGATCGACGTATTCCTTAACGACTTTGCGCTCTTGCTGGGTGTTGATGATGCCCAGAACTTTCGAGCTGATCGTCTCAAGCGACGAAATCGTCGTGTTGAACGAAATAGACTTGTCCAGAAACAGACCCAGTGCCTTGCGATCTTCGGTCAGCAAGGCAATGCCGGCTTCAATCGCGTCTTTCGGCGATTTGATCTCCAGCTTCTGCCCGTTCAGCTTAACCTCGCCTGTTGTCTGGTCCGGGTAGGCGCCAAACACGCCACCAACCAATTCGGTTCGACCCGCACCCATCAGCCCCGAGATACCCAGAATTTCACCCTTGCGGGCAACAAAGCTGGCATTCTTAACCAAATAACTCCCCGGCATATCGGGGTTCGTGACAGACAGATCGTTAACTTCCAGGGTTACTTCACCTGGGGTAAAATCGACCTTCGGGAACATGTCTTTGATATCGCGGCCAACCATTCGGGCGATGATTTGATCAAGAGTGATATCTGCGATCGGAGTAACTTCACCGATGGTTTGACCATCACGCAGAACCGCAATCCGGTCGGCAATCTGCTCAATCTCTTCCATTTTGTGCGAGATGTAGCACATGCAAACGCCATCGGCCTTCAGCTTGCGGATAATGCGGAAAAGATCTTTGACTTCTTTATCCGTCAGTGCCGAGGTCGGTTCATCCAGTACAAGGATTTCTGCCTTCAGTGACAAAGCCTTGGCGATCTCGACCATCTGCTGCTTGCCCACGGTGATGTTCTGCACCAGATCGGTTGGGCGAATGTCATTGATGCCCAGTTCGGTCAGCAGCTTCTGTGTTTCGGCAAAGGTCTGGTTCCAATTGATCCGGCCCTTGGCATCGGTGAACTGCCGATCAAGAAATATGTTTTCCGCAACGGATAAGCCGGGGATCAGATTGAGTTCCTGATAGATGATGCCAATTCCGGCGGCCTCGGCTTCCTTAGTGTTGGCAAAGCGAACCCTCTCGCCCCGCAAATAGATATCGCCTTCGTAGGTTGGATAGGGCCAAACCCCACTGAGCACTTTCATCAACGTGGATTTGCCTGCTCCGTTTTCCCCCATTAACGCCAGAAGTTCGCCAGAGCGGGCTTCGAAGTTGACATTGTTCAGGGCGCGAACACCGGGAAAATCCTTGATGATACCCTGCATTTTCAGGACGACTTCAGACATGCTTTTTCCCATCACATTCAGAAAGGTGTTTCAGACAATCCCCACCCTGCGCGGCAATTTTGACCGAGGTATCTAAGGAAGGAGGGCACCATGAAACCGCGCGCGGGGAGTACACGCATTGGGAGCTAAATGGCGAAACGCCCTCCTTCAGGAAACAGACCCGGGGATCAGTTCCCGTAGACTTCTTCCTTGGAATAGAAGCCGCCAGCGATGATGGTGTCATCAATGTTGCCCTGTGTCACAAGCGTGATCGGGGTCACGATCGTCGGCACATCCGCAAAGCCATTGTTGATGACCTTGTCGACTTCAACCAAATCAGCCGGTGCCGTGTCCGGGTTCTTTGCCAATGCCACGGCCACTTCTGCCGCAGTTTCGGCCAGCGGATCGATCTGCTTCCAGATTTCAACCGCCTGCTTGCCTTGCGCAACGTATTGGATATTGGCCAGATCGGCGTCAGAACCTGCGACAAACACCTTATCTGATGACGCCAAACCCTGTGCTTCCAGCGCCGCGATAACACCTCGGGCCATGCCACTGTTGTTGGCGATAAAGGCATCAATGCCGTTGCTGTTTGAGGTCAGCGTGTTTTCAGCAGTTGCCATGGCCTTTTCCGACGACCACCCTTCGTGTGCCTGGTTGGTCACCAGTTCCAATCCTGGATTGGCCTCAACGATTTCCAGAACGCCGCTGCTCATGGCAATAGCGTTGGAGTCGCCAGGCTGGCCTTGAATTAGAGCGATCTTTCCGGAAACCTCTCCATTCTTGTCGGTGAGCCATTCAACCATGGCTTCGCCCTGCAAGCGACCGACAGCCCAGCTGTCCTGCATAACCATCGCATCCAACGGCCCGTCCACCAGCATTGAGTCATACCCAACAACGCGGACGCCCTCGCTGTTGGCCATGCTGACCATGCTTCCGGCAGTACCAGTATTCACAGGCTGCAACACAATAACCTCTGCACCCTTGGCAAGCATGTTTTCGAATTTCGCCAGCTGGGTCAGTTCATCATTGTTTGCTGAATCAAAGATGACTTCAGCACCCAACTCCTCTGCTTTCGCAGTAAATGCAGCGCGGTCACGCTTGTAGCGTTCTTCCTGCATGGTTTTCAGCAGGAACCCAATTTTTACATCGCCCGCATTTGCGGTTCCCGCGGTCAATGCGACGGCGGCAACAGAAAGCAGGGCAGCTCTACGGGTAATGGTCTGCAATAGGGACATAATTCCTCCAGTGTATGTTCCTTGGCTGTCGGACCACTTAGGTCGACAACACGAACTGCTTCGCAAATTGTGCTGGATGCCGGTTAACCGGTGGGATCAAGCGTCAACCTCAAAGCGATAACGCTAACATAGCACCGTAAAATGAGCTCAGAATTTGTATATCTAGAAAGAATACTTATTCAGTGAACCATTGAATTCTCTGTGCCTGAAGATACTATGTATATTAAACAACACCTTAATGACTTCCGACTTTTTGATAAAAGCCATTGAAAACTCTTGAAAAAGTTACGCCGAACTGAGTATTGATCGCAAAATGGTTTTCAAAACCTCGAAATCGGCAATCGTACATCCTGCTGAGAATGTCGGGGGAAAACGTCTCGCGTTTTCCGTATTAGAGCGCTCAAGCAGCTAACATAGATCCAAGCGAAAGCTTCGTTCGCACCAAAAGTCAATTCATGGCAAGCGCTGTTGAATGGCCGCTAACCGAGACTGTGAATGCATTTTTGCGGGAGCAGCGAAAGTCCGGAATCCGCCCTTCGCGACGGATGCTGCGCTTTGCATCAAGGACAGCAACAGGCTCGTTCCAGTCATTCGCTGCACTTCACTCGAATGTCGGCTTTAGGAATTTTGGGCAGCTCAGCCACCATGCCGCAAAGATCTGGCCCGTTATTGCTTCCCTGTTCGTACCAATTATTTCGCTGATACCGGTACAAATTTTCCTTGTTAAAATGTTTAGGGAAATCCCACTCAAACTGCTGTTTTCTTTGCCGAAATCAAGTCGACAGGCTGGAATATCGGCAAAATCAGCAATTTTTCCCTGTATTTTCCCTGTTAACAGGGAATTTTGGTGCAGACTGGCTAGCTCAAAACTGCCTGCACAGCCACAATTTCCTTTTACCGTGTGATGTAAATCGCAGCTCGTCCAGCTAGAAATCCTTCTCTTGTCAGGTGGGAACACGATTTCGTTCGTCGCAGGCCGTTTTGTGCGGCCAGTCACGGCGGAAAACCCTGACCTCAGGTGACAGATGGTTGGACAGCCGAGCACGGATCAAAAAACGATACCGTGTTTTCAGACGGCAAAGCTCCGCCGTATTAGGCCAGCTACGTACAACCAGTTAAATAACATCGCCAGGTTGAGCTACCTTGAGTTGTGCTGAGGCGAGTCGCATATGGACCGCCGTTCATTCACCAATTCAAAAAGCGAGGCTCACATGGTTACTACATTGGCTGCGGGTGATATTGCGTTTACTGGGTTCAATTCGGACAATCCCGACGAGTTCACATTTGTTGCTTTGACTGACATTGAGGCGGGAACCGAGGTCAAATTCACCGACAACGGTTGGTTCGCGGCCGGTGGGTTCCGCAGCAACGAGGGGGTATTCGTCTGGACGGCGCCGGCAAACATCGCTGCGGGTACAGTGATAAACCCTGCATTTACCGGTCCAAATTTCTCGGCCAGCGGCGATCAGATTCACGCCTACCAAGGTGATGACGCTGCACCTTCTTTTGTCGCATCAGTTCATTTCAATGGAAACGGGTATGAGGCTGACGCAATATCGTCGAATACCTCTGCACTGCCCGCGGGTCTGACCGTAGGTACCAGCGCAATTGCCATCCCTGAAACCGACAATGGCGTTTATAGCGGCCCGCTTACTGGTACCAAAGCTGAATTGCAGGCCGCCATTAACGATCCCGCCAACTGGACGACCAATAACTCCAGGATTGAAGATATCGAGCCTACGGGTTTTACGGTCACGGATGCCGCGCCCTCGCCATCGGTCGTCATAAATGATCTGGACCTGGCGGCCGATGAAGGGGGTATGGCGGATTCATATGAAGTCACGTTGTCTGTCGCGCCCGAGCAACCCGTCACGATCACCATAGCCGCAGGAGCTGATCTTGACGTTGCACCAACCGAATTGGTGTTTGACGCGACCAATTTTGACCAGCCTCAACAAGTCGCAGTCACCGCCGTTGACGACGACCTGCCCGAAGCAGCCGAGGTTGTGGACATTCAGCACACGGTAACCTCGGGCGATCCTGCTTTCGACGGTATTCTGGCCCCTGTTGTCGAGGTGTCCATCTCGGCCAGCGACATCGAAATCGTATCGATCTATGAAATCCAGGGCTCAGGCCATGTGTCGGAGTTTGTTTTGGCAGATGGGCAAACGGTTGCCGAATTCTTCGAGGACTTGCCTGCCGGCCCATCAAACGTTCTGGGCGATATGGTTTCAACCAGTGGCATCGTCACTGCGGTAGATTCCAACGGATTCTATCTTCAGGATCCGGAAGGCGACGGAAACGATGCGACCTCGGACGCGATTTTCGTGTTCACCGGATCAAGCCCTATAGTGTCAGTAGGTGACGCCATTTCCGTGGGCGGAACCGTTGCCGAATTCTTTCCCGGCGGCACAGGCAGTGGCAACCTGCCGACCACCCAACTGACCAATGTCTTTAACCTTGAGGTGCAGTCATCGGGCAATGCGCTGCCCGAAGCGGTTCTGATTGGCAATGATCCGGGTGAGCGGGCGGTGCCCAACCAAAGCATCGACGATGATGCGTTTGCCTCATTCGATCCAACCCAGGATGGCATCGACTTCTTCGAAAGCCTGGAAGGGATGCGCGTGACTGCAACGGATTTGCAAGCCGTCAGCGGAACCAGCCGGTTCGGTGAAATCTTTGCGGTTGCCGATCAGGGCAGTGGCGCAACCGGACTTTCAGAGCGCGGAACGCTCAATATCTCACCAGACGACTTCAATCCTGAGAAAATCCAGATCGACGAAGACAGTGGGATTTTCGATTTCGACTTTCCCACGGTGAATGTCGGCGATCACCTTGGCGACGTCACGGGTGTGGTGGGCTATAGTTTCGGAAATTACGAAATCCTGCCGACCGAGGATTTTACAGCGAATATCCAGTCAGCCGGGTTGGAACAGGAAACGACCACACTCGCCAGTTCAAGCAACGAGCTGACGATTGCCACATACAATGTTCTTAACCTCGACCCCAATGATGGCGACGACGACCAGGACGTTGCCGACGGTCGGTTTACAGCCATTGCCGAGCAGATCACCAATAACCTCAACAGCCCGGACATCATTGGTCTGCAAGAGGTGCAGGACAATTCGGGATCGGACAATGACGGAACCGTCTCGGCGTCGGAAACCCTGGCGGAACTGGCCGCGGCTATCCTGGCGGCGGGTGGCCCGGCTTATGAGGTGATCGACAACACCTTTATCGGGGACGGAACATCCGGGGGTCAGCCAGGCGGCAATATCCGCACCGCCTTTCTCTACAATCCTGATCGTGTCTCGTTAGTGGAAGGATCCGCGCAGACCATCGGTGGGCAAGGTGAAGGCGAGGCCTTTGAGGGCGCGCGTTTGCCGCTGGTCGCTGATTTTGTTTTCAACGGTGAAACCGTCACGGTGGTCAATAACCACTTTTCATCCAAAGGTGGGTCCGCGCCTATTCTGGGGACCGAACAGGACTTTGCCGCTCGCCAAGAAGACGTTGATGTAAACGGCAGTCTGGATGAGCGCCAGGCCCAGAGCCAAGCCGTTCAGGATTTCGTCAATGGACTGGGTGATGGCGCCAATGCGGTTGTGTTGGGTGACTTCAACGAGTTTGAATTTGTCTCACCCGTAGCTGACCTTGAGGCCAATACCGACCTCGTCAACCTGACAAACGATATCCCGGAAGACGAACGTTATAGCTTTGAGTTTCAGGGCAACAGCCAATCGTTGGACCATATTCTGGTGTCCGAGGATCTGCATTCCGGGGCACTGGTTGACATCGTTCACGTCAACTCAGAGTTCGCAGCAACCAGCGGGCGCGCCTCGGATCACGATCCCATGGTGGCAAGCCTGTTCATTCCAGAAACCCAGAGTTTGGCCGTTGAGTTCGAAGCGGGCCGCTGGTTCAAAACCAAGGCCTTTGAAAGCATCGATGGCGAAGTTGTGGATGTCGACAGGCTTGGCCCGGTGCGCAACAGCCTCACATTTTCGGACGTAGGTATCAAAGTGGATGCGGTTGATCCGACCAATTTTGAACTGGTTGCGATCAAACATGGCGCGATTGGCGTGTTCTCATTCGGCGACTCGTTGTTTAGCCGCGATGCTGCATCGGTTGACGGTGACGAAAGCCTCAGAATTGCGCTGGAAGACGCGGACCAGGAAGCAGTGGAGTTCATCTTCAGCTTTGGCGACAGTCACGGCAGCGGTGAAGTCGAGGTTGCCTTCTACGATGACGGTGTTCTTGTCGACACCATGGTGGCGAATGCCGACGACGGTGATTTCTCGGGCTCACTCGGGCGCACAACCTTTGATGCGGTAGAGCTGTCAGCGATCGACGACACCATGTTTACAGTCGACGAATTTTCGTTCGAGGTGATCGACCAAAACCTGATTGCGTAAGACAATGCCACACGAGGTCAACCCGGGACCACCGTGTGGCATACCACTGACGCATCTAAGCGCATCGCGAAAACCAAAGAACTCGAACAGAGAATTTTAGCCTAAGTGATTTAGTGAATGTGGTGGGTTGCGAAAAAACCTGGCAGCTGAACCATGCAGGTTTGATCCCATCTGACGACCTGTAAGATCTCCATCCGCAGCTTTGTTATGGCTACCGGCCATTCATGCCTGGCACAGCATTGATCACCTTGGGGTTAAAGCGGCACCTTGCCGTGATGATCAATGTTCCCGTGGCGGCGAAGCGAACCGACGCCAGCTTGATGTCTTTTCTCAAAACCTTGACGTGCAATCGCAATAAACCCGAGCCGCAGAATGCCAAATTGAATGCACACACAGCGTATCAAACACGCTCAACTGAAAGGAACCAAGAAATGAATAAAGTAATAATTGCATCCGCTACCGTGTTCGCGCTGATCGTAAGTGCCGGAATGTCCTCGGCGCACCCGTTGGGTGGCCTCAACCAACAAACCGTAAATCTGCCTGGCCCCGGCTACCAAGTGACACCAGAGCTATCGAATTCCGATCCTTGTGACTCATGCAGTGATGCCTACTCATAAAGGCGCTGACACATAAAAAAGCGGATGCCTGAGGCTACGTTTCACCAGATCAGCATCCGCTTTCTTGCCCGAAGTCACTGTGCCAACGGAATTACATGCCCTGAGATCAACCTAATTGGTTCGGACACTACCCGGAGATTGGCCCGTCCAGGTCTTGTAGGCATTGGTAAACGCAGCTTGATCAGAATAACCCAGTGCAAAAGCAATCTCTGAAAGGCTTAGCTTGGGGTCATCAAGATACTGTTCTGCCAACCTTGCGCGAATGTCTTTTAGCAGCTGTTTATAGGTTGTGCCTTCTTTGGCAAGTTTGCGTCCAAGTGTACTGATACTCATCCCCAGCGTCTTCGCGATTTCATCTTGTGTAGGAGCGTTAAAAGACAGTCGGGACGTAATCTCGCTTTGCACCAAAGAACTTGTTTCGCCGATTGCAGGCGGCAAATCCTTCATCAAAGTTTGCACATGTTTTTCAAGATGCAGAAGCAATGCGGGGTCTGTATCTTTGATCGGAATATCCATCACTGTCTTGTCAAACAAGATACCCGGAACCCTCTGACTCTGCTTAATATTGACCGCTAAAGCACCGGAGATTTCGGATTGCCTTTCTTCGGTCAATTCATGCGGAAAACGTATCTCAAGGACTGGCAAGGGCGCTTCAGCTGCAATCTGAATACTGGTCAAGAAAGCGGATATTCGAAACTCATTATGAGCTCCATCAGAACGCATTAGTTCAGCGATGGAATCTATCTCCAAGAACATCCCACGCTCTTCTTCATAAAATGACAGTTTGGCGAAGCCCCGCGCCAGGCGCGCGTAGGTCACAGCTTTCTCAATTGCGTCGCGAGCGGTCGGAGAGTTCAAAACGACATAGCTGAGAAGTGTCGTTTTTCTGGGGTTGAATGTTTTTCCCGCTGAGATCGCAAACAAGGGATCACCGGTCTCTTCAATGGCAAGCTCTAGGAGGCGAAGCTCATTCCGGACATCAACAAAATCCAGTGGTGTTTCGTGGAGATCAACGGGTAGGTTGGCCGATCTCAGAAGCGCAACAATATCCGAGCCACGGTTTTCCAGAAGCTTGGCAATGTGATGCACGCCAAAACCTGGAACATTCCAAGTTTCGCTATCAGAATTCACTTTGTTCTCATTCATTTTGCCATACCGCCCGAGACTGAAACGCCCCGTTTAACTAAAGCGCTTTGCGTTTTGGGCGATAATAGACAAGCTGCAAAAGCTATGCCAAGCAATCGTTTGGTTGCCGCTAGAAGGGCAGGCAAACGAAAATCTACTGCCGCATAATCTTGCGGCCTTGCGCCACCGGGTCACCTTCGCTCCATTGGCACCCGCCGACGTGACAATCTTAAGATTAGACGCGCCATGCAAGATGGCCGATTTGACTGACACACCTTTTGACGATGTGCAGAGATAGACACCAACTGTGCATCTTTGAGCCTAACGGTGCGAGTTTTCCGCACACACATGTTTGCGGAAAGGAGTAAGCTCATGCTTGATACATACGACATTCGCACTGCCGAGATGCCGGGCGAGATGCAGATCTTGCTCGAACAATATCCACGCGACAGCTGGGAAACACACCCCGGCTTCACCGAGAAAACCCGTCACTGGCTGGGTGCCCATCTGATGTTTCGGCGCCTTGCCCGGCTGGTTCGCTCCGATGCAGAAAGCTATCTTGGAAAGGACCTGTCCCCTGAAGAGTATGCCGCGCGCCTGTCCCACTACGGAAACGCGCTTGTTGGAAACTTGCATGGCCATCACGGTTGGGAAGATCATAGCTACTTCCCCGAGCTTTCTGCCGCGGATTCCCGCTTTGACGCCGGGCTAAATGTTTTGGAAAAGGACCATGCCGATCTCGATCTGGTCCTTGACCAATACACAAGGACGGCCAATCGTGTGATCAAGCTCATTCAATTGGATGAGGTTCAGGCCCGATCCGAGGTCGGATCTCTGCGCGACACATCAGAGGCCATCGAGGCCTTTCTGAAACGCCACCTTGGCGATGAGGAAGACCTTGCGGTTCCAATCATCCTGCACCACCGCCTAAGAGGATAAGGCCACGCATGACCGACCATTCCAAACAGGAAGATCAGGCCGATGCCTTAGAACGTCGCGCACGAGGAGAGTTCGTGCGCGGCGTCAGTGGTTTCCGACATGCTATCGGCGATCCAGAGTTCCCGGCTGAACCGGGGCGCTATCACCTGTTTGTTGCGCTGAATTGCCCGTGGTGTCATCGGTTGACGCTGGCGCGCAATGTGTTGGGTTTGCAGGACAGCATTTCGATGGATGTGGCCTTCCCCAATCGCACTGGCGAAGACGACCCCGAGGGCCCGAACAACTGGCAGTTTGCCCCCGAACTTGTTGCTGCGGCAACCGGGGCAACGCTGCCGGAATGCACTCTGGAAACAGCAACGGGTCAAGGTTTCAGGCTGGTTCGCGACATTTACCGAGCGGAAGGATCAGATGAGCGTTCAGTTCCGATCCTGTATGACAAAAAGACCAGCCGCGTCGTTAACAACGAAAGCGCAGAGATCATCCGTATGCTGAATGACAATGCGGCGCTGCTGGGCGGTTCAAGCAATGAAACCGACCGGCCAAACCTGTACCCGGATGATCCTGCGATCCGGGCTGAAATTGACGAATTGAACCAGCAAATCTACGTCACCATCAACAACGGGGCTTACAAAGCCGGCTTCTCGTCTGACCAAAGCATCTACGCTGCCAGTTTCAACGCTTATTTCAAGACCTTGGCACAGCTGGAAGACCGCTTGGCCAGCGATGGCAGACCCTTTCTTACCGGGGACCGTTTTTCGGAGGCCGATCTGCGGCTTTTCCCAACACTCTACCGCCATGACCCGGTTTACTACCTGCGCATGAAGCTGAATGGTGCCAAAATCCTTGATTACCCGCACCTCTGGCGCTGGCTTTGTCGCGTCCATGGCCTGCCCGGGGTGGCGACTAGCAGTTCATTGGATCACTGCCGGCAAGGGTATTTCGGTCGAAGCTGGAATGGTGTCATTCCCGCAGGCCCATTCGTGCCGATGACGTACCCAAAAGCTTATGGGCATCCTGAACTAGCGGTTCAGCACGGGACTTCGTCGGTCACTCCCAAGACAAATGTTTAAAGCGCCGAAGCAGCGAAATTGGTATAAACTGGCACAGATTTTGCCAACCAAAAGAGGGATAACGCCATGGGAATTCGGCAGACTGAGGGACGCAAACGGCTTTACGACAGTGTTCTCGACACCGTAGGTGACACGCCCTGCATACGCATCAACAAGATCGCGCCGTCACATGTCACGGTCTATGTGAAATTCGAGGCTTTCAATCCTGCAGCTTCGGTCAAGGATCGTTTGGCGCTGAACATAATCGAGGCGGCGGAACGTGACGGGCGGCTGAAACCCGGCCAGACCGTGGTCGAGGCCACATCCGGAAACACTGGGATCGGCCTGGCGATGGTGTGTGCAGCCAAAGGGTATCCCCTGGTGTTGACCATGGCCGACAGCTTTTCGGTCGAGCGTCGCAAGCTGATGCGCTTTCTGGGGGCAAAGGTCGTGCTGACGCCGCGGGCGCAAAAGGGCTTTGGCATGTATGTCAAAGCCAAGGAACTGGCCGAACAGAATGGATGGTTTCTGGCCAGCCAGTTCGAGACGTCAGCAAATGCCGACATTCACGAGAACACCACTGCCCGAGAAATCATGGCAGATTTCGAAGGTGAGCGGCTGGACTACTGGGTCACCGGCTATGGCACCGGCGGAACGGTTTCCGGTGTCGCGCGCGTTCTTCGGAAAGAACGCCCCGGCACGAAAATCATCCTGACAGAGCCCGCCAACGCAGCGATTGTGTCATCGGGTTACACAAACACCCGCAACGAGGGTCACCAGCCCACCGAAAGCCATCCGAATTTTGAGCCACATCCGATTCAAGGCTGGACCCCAGACTTTATCCCATGGGTTCTGCAAGAGGCGATCGACAAGGATTACTATGATGAATTGATCCCTGTCCCCGGTGCCGAGGGGATTGAATGGTCCAGACGGCTGGCGTCGGAAGAAGGAATTTTTACGGGAATATCTGGTGGCTCGACGCTTGCTGCAGCTATGAAAGTGGCCGAGCAAGCGCCACAGGGATCCATTTTGCTAGTGATGTTGCCAGACACGGGCGAGCGCTATCTCTCCACACCACTTTTCGACGGGATCGAAGAAGATATGACCGAAGACGAGCGCGTGATTTCGATGTCGACACCTTCCGCACAGATGGCCGCTGAATAGGCAAAGCACACTTCATCTGGACGCTTCTATAACTATAGCTTTCGGGACGATCTGCGCCCCGAAAGCCCTTTTCGCAGTTCGCTCACAACCTTCGGAACAAGCAGGTCAGCCTGTAGTTGAAGCCGCGCAAAAAGTCGTCACCCGAACAAATTCTCATCGTTAAATCAATTGTATATGTCGGGACGTTTCGCCGATTTTCGGGTTTGAAGCTTGACTCGGCGACCCTCCCTTCGTGCATGATGGAAGAACAAGCATCGTATTTTAGCTGCTTTTTCGAACGGTCTGAATTCTCAGGAGGCGGACGATGGAAGCAATTGTTAACGGCATTAACTCTATTCTTTGGAACTACGTCCTGATCTACGGGTTGCTCGGCGTCGGCGTATTTTTTACCATTCGTCTGGGCGCGCTGCAGTTTCTACATTTCGGCGAGATGATCCGAGTTCTGACCTCGTCCAAATCCACTGACAAACGCGGAATTACACCATTTCAGGCACTGACCGTTAGTCTGGCGTCACGCGTTGGCACTGGGAACCTGGCCGGTGTCGCTGTGGCTTTGACTCTGGGTGGCCCCGGCGCCATCTTCTGGATGTGGATCGTGGCCCTGGTCGGGATGGCAACGGCTTATTCCGAAAGCACTCTGGCGCAACTTTACAAGGTCACATCTTCGAACGGGCGGTACCGTGGCGGTCCTGCTTTCTACATGGCCAATGCGCTGAACGCGCCCTGGGCCGGTGTGATCTTTTCGATCTGCCTGATCGTCAGTTTCGGCCTTGTTTTTGTCGCCGTCCAATCCAACTCAATCGCCGAGGCGTTCGAAGGCGCGTTCGGGTTGAACAAATTGATTGCTGGTCTTGCGCTGGCGGCTGCCGCTGCTGTGGTCATTTTTGGCGGCATCCGAACCATTGCGCGGTTTGCCGAAATCGTCGTGCCGCTCATGGCCGGACTTTACCTGTTGCTGGCCTGTGTCGTCGTCGTCATGAACCTGCCACAGGTGCCTGCAATGCTGTGGTCTATCGTTGCAGGGGCCTTTGGCCTTCAGGAAGCCGCAGGCGGCGTCACGGGTGGCGTGATGGCAGCAGCGCTCAATGGTATCAAGCGCGGGTTGTTTTCAAACGAAGCTGGCATGGGTTCGGCCCCCAATATCGCGGCCGTTGCCACACCGGCTCCGCATCATCCTTCGAGCCAAGGATTGGTTCAGGCGTTTGGCTGTTTCGTGGATACGATACTGGTCGCCACCGCGACCGCATTGCTGATCCTGCTGTCTGGTGCCATTGAACCAGACGGGGCCACCGGAATGCGACTAACTCAGGATGCAGCAGCGGTCCATCTGGGTGAAATCGGGCGCCATTTTATCGCAATCGCAATCGTGTTTTTTGGCTTTACGTCGATATTGGGAAACTACTCATACGCAGAAAATGCCATGACGTTTCTGAAACTGGAAGGCAAAGTGCCCATCTACATCTTGCGCCTGGGCTGTCTTGCCATGGTCGTCTGGGGTGCGGTGCAAGCGGTCAGCACAGTGTTCAATTTTGCAGACGCAGCCATGGGCGTAATGGCAACCATCAACCTGGTCGCCATCGTGCTGCTGTCGGGCACGGTATACAAACTGACCGTGGACTATTTCACGCAGCGCAGACAGAATCTTGAGCCCCGTTTTGTTGCAAGCAAATTCCCTGAATTTGACAAAGGCGTGGACCACTCTGTCTGGACGGAGGAGGCACATGCCGAGACCCAGCGTGATTGAAACCGGTGAGTTGCAGGTCATTCTGGATGACATCGCCGATCGCGTTGCCGGCATGTCCGAACGCGGAAAGGTCGCCCGATATATTCCCGAACTTGCCGGGGTTGACCTGAACCAGTTCGGCATCGCCGTCGCGCCCATTGACGGCGCGCCTGTATCGGCCGGAAACGCGGACACGTTGTTTTCCATTCAAAGCATTTCCAAGGTTTTTTCGCTGACAGAAGCCCTGCAACATGTGGGCGCGACCCTTTGGCAACGTGTGGGGCGTGAGCCTTCGGGCGATCCGTTTAACTCAATCGTCCAGCTCGAACATGAACGTGGAATTCCCAGAAACCCGTTCATAAACCCCGGAGCCATCGTCGTGGCCGACGTTCTGCTAGAAGACCGAAGCTCGGATGAGGCGGTCAACGATGTACTGAACCTTTGCCGGACGCTCGCAGAGGATCAGTCCATTCAAGTGGACAAGGCCGTTGCAGACTCCGAGATGCGGACAGGGTCCAGAAACAGGGCACTTGCGCATTTCATGAAAGCCGAGGGAAACCTAAAAGCGCCGGTCGAAGATGTTCTGTCGCTATATTTCCGCCAATGCAGCATCGCCATGTCATGTCGTCAATTGGCGGTTGCGGGCCGATATCTGGCCGCCGCGGGGCAGAACCCGGCAGATGGTTCAACCGTTCTGTCCGCGCAGCGAGCGCGCAGAGTGACTGCGCTGATGATGATGTGCGGATCTTATGACGCCTCGGGCGAGTTTGCATTCCGCGTCGGGCTTCCCGCCAAAAGCGGTGTCGGAGGCGGCATCCTGTGTATTGTTCCAGGCATCGCAGCTGTTACAGCCTGGAGCCCGGGACTGGACGCAAAAGGCAACTCGCATCTGGCCAGCATTGCATATCAGGAGCTGGTCCGCGCAACCGGATGGTCGGTGTTTGGGCCGAATATTTGACGAACCGAAACACGCAGTTCGCATTACCCGCCTCGCTCGTACATTTCGGGTGGTTTTCGCAACCTTCCGGGGTTCTACCGTCAGACGCAAAGACACGTGGCATACGGCCAGCATATGACGGACTTTCCGAAGAAATCGAAACGCAGCCTCCACCCGGCTTTTGCAACGTAGCGTTTCAACAGCAAATATAATAATGTTTCAATATGACAAACAGCCTGCGCTGTAGAGTCGGCATTCTGAAGGGGAGATTAGAATGAAATTGCAGTGTGTTTTTGTGTTGTCGATGGGCTTTGCCGCCTTATCAGCTGAAGCGCAGGAAAACCCAATTCAACACGATGCGGAATTCTATATCCTTCAAGCACAGCTTGGATCGCAATGGGCCCAGGATGACGCGGCCGTTGACCAAGCACTGGCTGCGTTTCGGGAAAGTAACGGTGGAAACCCTCCAAATATCGTCAGTGTACTGATCGATGACTTGGGCTTTGGGGATATGGGCATCCCAGAGCTGAATGCAGTACGCGGGTATGAAACACCGAACATTAATGACTTCTCGGATCAGGCCATGCGGATGGTTCGGATGTACACCGAACCTTCGTGCACACCAACGCGCGTGGCACAAATGACCGGACGCCTGCCTGTCCGTATGGGTATGGGGAACACACAAGTTGATATTGCCGGAGAAGGCCTGCCGGGTGGCGAAATTACACTCGCTGAAGTGCTTAAGCAGGCCGGCTACTCCACGAGTCATGTTGGCAAATGGCATATGGGTGACATTTCAGAAAGCTGGGCAATGAATCAGGGGTTTGACTATGCCCAGCATGCGATTCATCAGCAAGGTCAGTTAACCATATTCCACGATGACGCGATTAAGGAGCAGGTTTCCGTAGCCATCAACGATTATGACGACAAGTATACTGTCGACAAGTGGTTCCGACCCGACGCCTCGGCCATGATGACCGTGATTGAAGGCGAGGCCGGGGGGCCCATCCGCGAAATTAGGATGAAACCCGGCGAACGCTGGAACGCGGCCAAGTATGACGAGATGAACCAAGCCTTCCAAGACAAGACCATGGAAGAACTAGAGCGCTTGGCTGGTGGCGAGGATCAGTTCTTCCTGCAATACTGGCCGATGATCCCACTGGACAACACACGGACCGGCCGGACCGGACCAAAAAGCGCAAATGGCGGCCTTTATGTCGACAAAATGCAGCTACTTGACCAATGGCTTGGAGATCTCTTTGCCAAGATTGACGAGCTTGGATTGGCTGAGAACACCATCGTTATTGTAATGGGCGACAACGGCCATTTTACCAAATATTCACCGCAATCTGGGTTCACACCGATGATCTTCCGTGGCGGCAAGGCTGACACCACTGAAGGTGGCGTGCGAGTTGACGCCTTTATTCGATGGCCCGGCATGATCGAAGCGGACGGGCTGCTCAACAGTATCATCCACGTCTCGGACCTTTATACCACTTTGTCGCGGTTTGCCGGTGCTGATGAGTTCATACCGCGCGACCGCCTGATTGACGGAGTGGATCAATCCGCTGCGCTACTTTTCGACGATGAATCCAAATCGCGTCGCGATCACGTGATCATCTATTCGGACAAAAAACCCGAAGCGATCGTCAAGGATCAGCTCAAACTCATCTTGCCGCCTCCGGGCAAGAACCCGATCGCGGCCAAGTTCTTTGACCTCTACCGAGATACTCGTGAAGAATTTTCAGTCTCGACCGAGGTTGGCGCATGGGGCGGCCAGGAGTTTGTGCGCATCTTGGGTCGTCACATGGCACGAAAGGAAAAATTCCCGGATGTGCCTCCAGCTTATGGCGCGCCCTATGAGGGGATCGAAAACACCCGCCCCGAAACCCAGCTAGCCGTAGATGCGTTTCTCATAAAACGCGCGGCACCACAGCAATAATCCCTGACCGCCCGCAGTTTTCCCGCAGGCGGCCTATTGGAACCCGAAAATAGGATAACCATATGGCAGGAAACATCATTTTCGCTCTGGGTTTGGTCGTTTCACTGGGTGTCGGGTTCGTCTATTTCCGCGATCTTGGCGACATTTCGCAAATGGTGCTTAAGGTTAAACGCAAAAACATGATCCGGTTTATCCGGCACGAGTACCGCCTGATTGCTATAGGTTTGGGCGGATTTGCCGTCGCTACGCTTGCGCATTTCATTCTGGGTGGCGGCCCGTTCTGGTTGTGGCTGATCGCGGCGCTGCTGGTTCTTGTTCTGTATGGCTTTCCCTATGTGTGGGTCCATCTGGGGCTGAGGAACCAACTCAACACTGCGGCCTTCTTTCCTATTGCCGAGGCGCAAGAATTCATCGGCCCGACCGCGCCGGTCATCGTTATTGAAAACAATGGTCACGCCCGCGCGCATCCCGATGCGCAGATCATGCGGCCCCATTTGGCCGGCAATGCTGACGGGCTGGGTGGCGAAGATATCGTCATGACCTTTTGCGCGATGGCCAACCTTGGGCAAGGCTATGCCCCACGCATCGAAGGCAACCGGCTGGATCTTGAAGTGTTGGCCCAACATGGCAACAATCTGATCCTGCGAGACAACGAAACCGGGGAGCCCATCCAACAGATCTATGGGTTTCGCGAGGCAGATCGTGATACTGGCGCGGATGGGCCCGCCTGCCCTGTGCGCCCTGACGCAAAGATGCAGCCCTGGCCCACGTATCGGATGACGTTCCGCGGATTTCAAAAAGCGTTTCCCGATGGCGAGGTGTATCTGAACACGCCCTCGCCCAACCCATTCTTGCGGCTGCTGGACATGGCGACCGAGATAACCTTTGGTTGGGGGATCGCGCGCCAGCATCAGGAAGATGCGCCCGTCATGGACAACATGGACAGTTCGGACAACCGGCTACCGAATAAGTCCTATGTCTGGGGGATCACGATCGGCAACGACGCTGCCTGCTGGACCGATGATTTCGTGGTCGAGAATGACTGGATCGTAAACGCAAATGTCGGTGGGCGAGACGTGGTTGTCAGCCTGGACCCAAAATACGAAAGCCTTGGCGTTTGGTACAATGACAAAGGCCAGCCCATCACCCGCTGCGATTTCTGGGGGATGTCAGATCAAGGAAAACTGCAACGCGTCGAGACCCTGCGAGCGGGTGTTTTCTGGCATGTCTGGTCCGAGTTCTTTCCGGAAACCGATATCAACCGTGTCGGTGCGCGCGTACAACAGTCTGGCGAAGCCGCTGAATGAGTGAGCAATCAGATCAGATTGCCAAATTGGAACAAACGGAGGATCAAAATGGTCTTTAAGAGGGCAATAACAACCGCTGCGTGGGCCGTGGCGACCTGGATTCCAATGACAACTGCCGCTGTGGCGCAGCAGTCCGATTGGTCCTATGAGGCAACAATTTACCTGTTCATGCCTGAAACGGAGGTTACGCAGGAAACAGCCCGCGGCACCGTTGATGGAACGCTGAGTTTCTCTGACGCGCTAAAAAATCTCGATCTGGCCTTCATGGGCGTCTTTGGTGCATCGAACGGGCGCTGGTCACTATTGGCCGACTACAACTATGTGGACGTCTCTTTCAGCAACGACACGCCCGGTCCGGCAAGCTCTGGTCTTGAAACCTCTCTCACAACACAATTTTTCAGCGGCTATGTTGGGTACCGGGCTTATACTACAGATACTTCCTATGTGGACTTGGTCGGCGGTTTCCGCTGGTTTCGGACGCAGACCGATTTCACCGTCCTTCCCGGAGCAGCCCCGGGCCGGTCCGTCAGTGTTGATGAAAGCTGGACCGACCCGGTCATTGGCGTCCGAGCCCGCGTCGCGTTCAACGACAGGTGGTCCGGCACTGGCTTTTTTGACTATGGCGGCTTCAGCAGCGACAGCGAAACATGGCAGGTCTTGCTGACTGCCGACTATGAAATCAACGACAGGTGGGTGATCCGTGGCGGTTATCGCTATATCTCTTTCGATCACGAGATTGACGGCAACGATTTCACGTTTGACCAGTCCGGCCCGTTGATCGGCGCGACCTATCGGTTCTGAGGGGCTTTTTGAGCCCTTCAAACCTTGCACGATCCGAATTCACTTAAACGATGGGGTGATCATGGCCTCGTAATTGTCGGCCAGCATGGCGGCGTCTTCGCGGTTGAATTTGACCGATGAGAGCTTTTGCAGATCAATTTGCGAAGGCCCGTCAAACAGCTTTGCAACATCGACGTTCACGTGCAGGTCAACATTGCCATCAGAACCGATATCCGGTGGCAACTGGATATCGACCTCGCGCGCGTTTTCCGAAAACCCAACGTGGTAGACCAACGGCGAGACTTCTTCACCAATGCGCAGCGTTCCTTCCATCACGACGAATTTATAACCGACCTCCCAATTCCATGCCATTTGACTGTTGGGATCAAGATCCCCGCGCGCTTGGATCGAGCCATTGGCGTCCGGGTCGACCCCGATTAAAAACCGGACGTGATCAATGTTGCGCAGTGGAATGTCGTTCAGCCTGATCGAATGGGTTGTTTCCGGATTGTCGAACCGGAGCAGATGATAGCTGTCAGGCTCAGCAAACAGTGCCTCACCTTGCGAGAGGGTCAGGTTGCTGAGGTAGAGCCGAAAGTCACGAACCCTGAACGTGCCGGGCCCGCCGGGGTTTTCGTACAAGAACTCATCAAATACCAATGGATCGTCACCCATCTTCGCGTGAAAGGTCAAAGTGATCGACGTGGTGCGCTGAGGACTAGGAGCAAAGAACAACGCTCCGCCAATGACCAACAGTATCGCAAGCCCTGTCATCCAAATACGCATCAGCTGTCTCCTTCGAACGGGTTGGAAAACTGTGTGTTTGTCAGAAAATCCTCATCCGTCAGCGTGTGTAGGAACGCGATGATCGACTGCACCTCGTCGGGCGTCATACGCAGGCCCACAGTACCCTGCCCGGCCTCCGGAGCGTTGTCGGCCTCAAGGATCAAAGGGCTGAGTGTATCGCTGACGACAATCCCGTCATTGTAGTGATCCATGACCTCTTCTAACGTCTCGAACCGGCCATCATGCATGTAAGGCGCTGTTACTGCGATGTTGCGCAGTGTCGGCACTTTGAAGAAGCCCTTGTGCGCCGGATTGCCGGTCACGGCCATCAGGCCATCCGGCAGGTCGCCATCGGAGTCCAGCCCATTGTTTGAAAACCCATCCAATGCGTCTCGAAACCCGGATGTCAAAAACTGGCTGTGGCAGTCGATGCAGTTCCCACCACGCAACGAGACCTTGGTGTCCGGATGTGCCATGAACAGTTTGCGCCCGTGTTCTTCCTGCTCGCTCAATCGCGCTTTGCCACGCAGAAACCTGTCGTATTTTGAATCCGACGAAATCAGCATTCGCATGAAGGTCGACAACGCCCGGGTCACGTTTTCGGCGCTGATCTCTCCGTATGCCTTGCGGAACATCCGTCGATAGTCGCGGGATGCCTGCAATTCCGTGACAAGCTCTCCTAGGTCCTGATCCATCTCGTCCGGGTGTTGAATCGGCATCAAAGCCTGCGCTTCCAACGACGTTGCGCGACCGTCCCAGAAGAACCGCTCTTGGCCCCAAAGAAGGTTGGTCAAACTCATGGAACTGAACTCCAGCTCTCCGCCCGGCAATGCGGGTGACTTTGCCAGACCATCGGTGAAGGCAAGGGCCTGCACATGGCATGTCGCGCAGGACACCTGATTGTTGCCGGACAGGATCGGGTCGTAGAACAGGTGCCGCCCAAGGGCAAAGGCCTCTTCCGTCAGCGGGTTGTCCGGGGGCACTGCAAAGCGCCCGAAAACAAATGGTGCCGAAAAACCAGCGATCGGCGTTGCCGTCGGCCCACGCACGCGATCCCAGATGACCCACGTCGTCGCCGCGATCACCCCGGCGACGGCTGCTGTCAAAAACACCCGAAGCATAACGCCCCCAGAGCATTAGTGGTGGTGCACAAAACCCGAACCGAACAGCCCTTCAACGTTGTCCACGCCTTTGTTGTAGCGCTCCTTGAAATTGACCTCGGCGATACGTTCGCCGGTCTCAAGATCATGGATCGTTATCGTGTGTGCGCTCAGGTCGGCAATAAAATCCACATCCGTTGGGTCGTCATCAGCCGCGTTGCCCAGATTGAGCAAGTTATTCTGAACGGCGATCAGGTTCCGGCCCGAAGCGGACGTGAAAAAGATCATGTGATGTGCCCCCGGATCTGCAACGATGTCCGGCCCGCTGGACACAAGCTCTGGCAGAGCTGCCAATTCATAGCGCTTCACGACACCCGGCAATCCATGAGAGATGAACAGTTCATCTTCAGTCCCATAGAATTCCAGCGGAACGGCGGTTTCATTGGCCACGCCGCTATAAATGACTTCGGCTTCACCAAAGGTTTTGGAACCGGTGTCATAGGGGATTTTCCAGGTCTCGAACCCGAACATCGTGTTGGCCAGAATGGCCGGTTCAATGTCAGCATGCATGTCAGGCCGTGCGAACAGCACCTCGACTGGTGAAGACGGAAAGTCCAATGGCTTTTCATTCTCGACCACAATGTTCTGGATCGGTTCAAGCGTGTTGAGGTCTATTATCGTCAGCACATTACCCACCCCAGTCGCCATATCGGGATGTATCGTCGAGGTGACCACCATGCGGTCGTCAAACGCAGATATCCCGTGTGGATACATGATGTACGGCTCACCCTCGCCGACTTGGCTTTTGCGTGCTTCGATAATTTTGACTACCTCGTTGGTCTGAGTGTCGAAAACACCCACTGAGCCACCGTCATCACCCCCAGTGCCACCCATGAAGGTCACGAACATATACTCCTGCCCGTTCGACGTGGCCCACATGATGTCCTCGCCAACGATCTGCCCTTGGGTATCCAGACAGGTAAAGCCCTCAATCACCGGCGTTCCGCTGGAATCGCGGGACAGTCCAATTTCAGCCAGGCTGCAGGATGGGTCCAACCCAGTCGAATACAGGCGCCCGTTCGGGCTGTAGTAGAGGTGATGCAACGGATGCTGAATATCCGGCTGCTCAACTTCACTGAGAAGCTCTCCGAACTGGTCAGATTCCGGGTCCAGTTCGACAATCGCGATGCTGTGTTTTGTATCCAACGTTGGCAAACCGCGCAGCAGAACCATGCCCTGACTTTCCTCGCGGGTCTGAGACTGCGCCGGTGTTAAGCCAACCATCAACAGCCCCGCACCAATAAGCACGCTTTGCGCAAACACTTTGACTTTCATAGTTTCCCCCCTTGCGATGAAACTTCTAAAAATGTGTTTGAAATTCACCTTACGTAGCGTCATATCACATTCGAGAAACTGCATCAAACTTGGGTACGGCCGAAAAAACGCCGCCCCGAACGGGACGGCGTAAGCTGAAGACCTACAGGTTGACTTCTTTAGGACGCTTGGACGGCCTTCATAAAGCGGTCGCGGATCACAACCGGGTCCATCGTGATTACCGGCATCTTGGCATTTCCGCTTTCGCACTTGCTGACGATGATTGTCATTTTTCCGCTGTCGAGCGCTGCCTGCAATGCGGCCCCGGTGTCCTCGGCCTGGCACTCGACAACATTCTCGCAACCACAGGCCTGCGCCACGGCTGCCAGCGATGTCTTCTTGCCCGCGTAAGTCGGCTGATCCCCGGTCGACCCATAAGATCCGTTGTCGACAATCAGCAAGATGTAGTTGTCAGCCACGTTGTTGGCGATGGTCGGCAAGGTGCCGAGGTTGGTCAGGATGGATCCGTCGCCGTCGATTACGATGACCGGCTTTGGCTGCGACAAGGCCAGACCCAGGCCGATGCTTGAGGCCAGCCCCATGGTGCCCAACATGTAAAAGTTGGTCGGCTGGTCGTCGATGGCGTGCAACTCCTGGCTGGGAATGCCAATGTTACAGACAACCAGTTGATCCCGCAGGATCGGCGCGATTTCTTTCAGGATTTCAGAACGGATCATTGGTCGCCATAGCCTCCCCAGAAATTGGCGTCGGTCAGAATGGCGACCGGCTTGTTGCACATGAAGGTGTATTTCAGGATCGCATCCAGCTCCTCGACATCTGCCTGATGATGGAAGTGGTAGGTTGGGATGTTCATCTGGGCCAGAAGCGCCTTGGTATGCACCGCCATCTCGACCTGGCAGGCGACGGGTTCGCGCAACTCTCCGCGATATGAGATCAACATGGGCAATGGCATACGGTAGTATTGGATCAACGTTGCCAACGTGTTGACTGTTACGCCGATGGCCGTGTTCTGCATGATGATCGCGGGGCGTTTACCGCCCATCCAGGCACCGGCGCAAAGGCCCATGCCTTCATCCTCTTTGTTCGACGGGATGTGATAGATGTCTTCACGCGCGTCGATTTCGTCGATAACGCCTGCCAATTGCTTGCACGGAACCGTGGTGACGAATGAGATGTCGTTGGCCACCAGATCGTCGGTGATCTTTTTGTCTATGTTCATGTCCGATATGTTCGTCCTGTATGGGGCGCAATTAGCGCGATTGACGGGTTACAGCCCGCGGTGCACATGCACAGCGCAAGGCGCATGACGGACGACACGCGAGGCGGTCGATCCCAGAAAATAGTCGCTGACGCCCGGTTCGTGCGAACCGATGACGATGCAGTCAAATTTGTTTTGTGTCGCAAAGTCGATCACCGTGCGGGCCGTGTGACCTTTGACAATCTCGGCCTGTACGCCCTCAAGCCCCGAAACTTTTTCCCGCAACAAGGTGCGTGCCGCGCGAAAGCCTTCGGCGACGACATCCTTGTCGAGATAGGCACTGACAGAGCCCTGAGGCATCTCGTAGACATGCAGGGCCACGATCTCGGCCCCTTCAACCGACAGGGCCTTGGCGATTTCCAAAGTGTGCGGCGAAATCCCATGATCCAACGCCATTGGGACGAGAATTTTTTTATACATGAATACCTCCGTTTCTGCCTGGACTAGACCCAGGGTGCGAGGATGATCTTAGGTGCGGCCACGGCACCTTTCCGCAAATCGCGAAAGGCGTCGGCAGCGTCAGACAAGGCCCGTTCCTCTATCCAGTTCAACGAGCCCAGACGGCCGTCAAATATCGCCTGCGCGGTTTTTCTGAAATCCTCGGCAGTATAAGTATAGGTGCCGATAAACGTGATCTCCTGCAAGGTCATACGACGTATATCCAAACCGCCAGCATCCTCACCCAACCCAACATGCACGATAACGCCGCCCGGCTGAACGTGATGGGAAGCGGCAGCACGGGTTGTAGAATACCCCACTGCGTCAACAACCAGTGAGAACGTATCATCCGTGGCTTCGACCACATTGAAAGAGCCCAAGCTCTGTAAATAGACGCGCCGCATATCGTTCGGTTCGATGATGACAATATCGTCAACGCCGGCCGCCGCCAGTGCCAAAGCTGCAGCCACACCAATCGCGCCGCCGCCAATCACCAACGCTTCACGCGCCATTCCATGATGCAGCGCCTCAAGGCCCAAACGAACCGCGTGCCAGCTAACCGCCAATGGCTCAGCCAGGGCGGCCTGCTGAAATGATACGTGGTCCGGCACCTTAACCAGATTTGCATCTGGCATGGCCACATATTGGGCAAAAGCCCCTTCACGCGGTGGCATCGAGATGATCTGCCGGCTGGGGCACAGGTTTTCCCGACCTGCCTCACACGCTGGGCAAACACCGCAGTTGACCAAGGGATTGATCGTTACGCGGGTACCGTCGCGTGGGCCTCCTACAATCGTCCCTGCGGCCTCGTGGCCCAGAATAAGTGGTGCAGGTCGGCGCGCGTCGTGACCCAAATAGGCGTGCATGTCCGAGCCGCAAATCCCTACGGCCTCGACCCGGATCAGTTGCTCACCTATGTCGGGCGCGGCATCTGGCACGTCCTCATAAGTCAAATACTCAACACCCTGATAAACAAGCGCTTTCATTTCGATGTAAACCCTCCGTCGACCATCAAAACTTGTCCTGTGACGTAGTCGGACGCCCGTGAGCACAAAAACAGGATCGGCCCATCGATATCCTCCATCTGCCCGTTTCGGTTCATGCAGGTTTGCGCCGCGTTACGGGTTGCCCGGTCGGGGTCATCGAACACAGCCTGCGTCAGCTCGGTCGGGAAAAAACCCGGCCCGATGGCGTTTGCAGTGATGCCGTCGGCGGACCAAGCCTCGGCCATGGCTCGCGTCAGTTGTCCTACCCCAGCCTTGCTGGCTCCGTATGCAATACCGCCCGGAAAAGCGCGCGTCGTCTGAAGCGAGGCGAAATTCACGATCCGCCCCCATCCGCGAGCTTTCATTGCAGGAACCAATGCCTGGCTTAGGAAGAACGGGGCGCTCAGATTCAGTTCAAGCGTCTTGTCCCAACCTTCGGCGGTCACGTCATCGGCCACTTCGCGCGTGTTGATGCCCGCCGCATGCACAATGATGTCCGGCGCGCCAAAACTGGCTGAGACCTCCTCGGCGAGCGAAGCCACCCGCGACCGATCGGCCACGTCGGCAACAACTGTGGCCACGCTGCTGCCCCCTTCAGCTTGCAACTCTGCCAATGCTTCCGGTCGACGGGCGACGCCAACGACGCACGCACCCGCTGAGGCCAACACAAGCGCTGTACGACGCCCAAGGCCCGCGCTTGCGCCGGTCACGCAAGCGACACGCCCTGTCAGATCGAACAACGCGCGTGGATCATTCATCGGCGGTCAGGTTGAACTGTTCGTCAGGGAAATATTTGGCAAGACGCACGTCGGCAGCCCGCGCATGCCCTTCCATGCCTTCCAGCCGGGAAATACGAGCGGTCGCCTCGGCAATGGATTTCGAACCTTCGCGTGTAGCGCGCTGCCATGTGACGATCTTCATGTACTTGTGAACGCTCAAGCCGCCGGTATAGCTGGCCGCGCCGGATGTCGGCAGCACGTGGTTCGTACCGGTCGCCTTGTCACCGTAGGACACTGTGGTTTCTTCACCCAGAAACAGCGATCCATAGCAGGTCAGCCGACCCAGCCACCAATCCAGGTCCTCGGCCTGAACGGTCAGGTGTTCGGGCGCATAATCGTCCGAACAGGCCGCCATTTCTTCACGATCTGAACAGACGATGACCTCGGCATAGTCGCGCCATGCAGCAAAGGCGTTTTCCCGGTTGAGTTCAGGCAGATCCTCGATCAGCTCTGGCACCAACTCCATGACTTTTTGAGCAAGCGCGCGGTCATCGGTCACCAGCCAAACCGGAGAGTTGTAGCCGTGTTCCGCCTGGCTCACCAAATCGGTGGCCACCACATGCGCATCTGCCAAACCGTCCGCAAGGATCAGGCTGTCCGTCGGACCGGCGATCATGTCGATGCCAACTTTGCCATAAAGAATGCGCTTGGCCTCGGCTACAAACTGGTTGCCCGGGCCCACAAGAATATTGGCGCTCGGCAGGCCGAACAAACCATAGGTCATGGCGGCCACGCCCTGAACGCCGCCCATGGCCAGAATGCTGTCCGCACCGCAGATATGCGCCGCATAGACAATCGCAGGCGCCACGCCTTCGCCCGGACGTGGCGGCGAACAGGCTGTGATGTGGCGACACCCGGCAACCTTGGCCGTAGTGACCGTCATGATCGCACTGGCAATATGGCTATAGCGCCCGCCGGGTACGTAACAGCCCGCAGCATCAACCGGGATGGCCTTTTGGCCAGCGACAAAGCCCGGGACAATTTCCATCTCAACGTCAGACACCGTGGCTTTCTGCGTCTCGGCGAACCGACGAACGTTGTCGTGGGCAAAGCGAATATCCGCCTTGAGCCTTTCAGAAACCAGCGCGCAGGAGGCCTCAATCTCGTCGGCGGTCATCAACACGTTGCCGTCAAACTTGTCGAACTTAACCGCATATTCCAGCGCTTTGGCGTCCCCGCCAGCCTCAATGTCGGCAAGGATTGTCTTCACTGTATCATGCACTTCCGAGGCATGAGATTGAGCCGTGAGGGTCGCCTTTTTCAGATAGTCACGAGGCATATTCAGTAGGTCCTATTGGTAGATTTCAGGAAGCAGTGTGGTCGAAACCGCCGGAACGTAAGCAATCAGAAGAACCACGATCAGCATCGTTAGTACGAATGGAATAGCGCGGGCCGCAATCTTCAAAATGGATTCACCCGTAATGCCAGATACGACGAACAGGTTCAGGCCAAGCGGCGGTGTGATGAAACCGACGCCCAGCGCGGTAATCATCATAATGCAGAACTGGATTTCGTTCATCCCGATGTTATCGGCCAACGGTTTAAGGATCGGGGCGAGTATCACGATGTTGGGGGTCGTTTCCATAACGCAGCCGGCGGCAATCAGGATACCGATCATCAGCAGGATCAGCAGGTACGGATCGTCGGTCAGCGAAGTGATCGAGGCGACGAACCCCTGCGGCACGCCCATGATCGCCAGCGCCTCAGCCAGGGGGGCCGAAAAGGCAATGATCGGCAGGATCACGCCGTTCACTTTGGCTGAACTGACCAGCATCGACGGAAAGTCGGCCAGTGTCAGGGTGCGCATTATGAACCCCATGATAATGGTGACAACCACGGCGGTGGCACCCGCCTCGGTCGGGGTCAGGCGGCCCGAGAAGATGCCATAGAAGATAATTCCGGGCACGATAAACGCGTACCAGCCGGACTTCAGCGCTTTACCCAAATTGGCCAGCCACTCGCCCATGGTCATCAAGCCGCCACCCTCATAGGCGTAAAGACGGTTCATGATGATGTTGGTGACCAGGATCGACACCAGAATAGCCAGACCGGGAATCAGGGCGGCCAGGAACAGGGTCGACGCAGAAATCCCCAGCACCAGACCGATGATGATGTAGGCAATTGACGGTGGGATCAGGATGCCGGTACAGGCCCCGGCCGCGACCAAGGCGCAGGCGTAGGGGCGCGGATACCCGCTTTCGACCAACCGGTTGATGGTCATGCGACCGACAGCGGCCGCACCTGCTGCATCCGAACCCGAAATGGCGGCGAACATGCCGCAAACCAGAACGGTGGCCGAGCCGAACCCGCCCTTGGCGAAGCAAGTCAACGCCTCAGCCACATCCAGGAATTTACGCGACAATCCGGTGCGGACCAGCACGTCACCCGTCAGGATAAACAGCGGCACGGCAGTCAGGGCAAAGGCGTCGATTCCGGTGAACAGGCTCTCGCCCACCAGGCTCAGCGGTAGATCGCCCGACATGACCAACATCACGATGGCAGCAGAACCAATCGCTGCCCACACCGGAACAGCCATAGCGATCAGAACAACGAACAGAATGACGGGCAGGTAGAAATCCCAACCCAGTTCTACGGTTTGATTGAGAGTGTTCCAGAGCATCTCAGATCCCCTCAGTCAAACAGCTTGTCACCTTCGAAGACGGGCGTGCCGTCGCGAAGGGATTTGATATCACGCATAAACGATTGGATCAGGCGCCAGATCATCAGCGCAAAGCCGGTCGGCACCGCCATCAGGAACCAGACTTTGGACACCCGGAGGCCATCAGTCACTGACCCGAACTTGGCCGAGACGTGAACCGCCTCGTATGACCAGTAAAGCGCGATCACAGCGACGGCGAACATCACAAGATCGCCAAAGATGTACAGCAGGGCTTTGGGACGCGGCCCGAGGTAATGCATTACGACATCAATCCGGATATGCGCCCGCTCTTTGACCGCCGCCGCAGCACCGATCCAGGCCAGATAGATGAAGGAATACCGGACGATTTCTTCCCCCCAGATCGAGGAATAAGCGAAGATCTCACGCCGCAGAACCTCGATGGCCATGGTGATGACAAGCATCACGTAGAACACCAGCAGCAGCCAACGCTCGGCGTTGCAATCAATATTTCGGAGTAAGGTCATCGTGTTCCCTCGGCGACAGAACAGTCAGGCGCGGCCTTCTGTTTTGGACCCTTTCAGGCCTGACTGCTGTTGAGTGATTGCGGACGCCAAAAAGACGCCCGCCGAATTAGGTCATGCGTCGTGGACGTAGTATTTGCCCTGCGTCCCGGCCGCCTCGACCAGTTTCTCAAAGGCGTCCATCGACCCGGCCAACTCTGTCTTGAACGGATCCCAATCGGCGTTTTGATAGCCGCCAACGCTTTCCCACTCGGCCAGTTGATCCGCGTTGAGCGAGTGGAACTCCACACCGGCCTTGTTCAGCTCGGCCATGGCAAAGGCACGGGCCGAAGGAACTTTGGAAAGGTTCTGATGGCTGGTCATTTCCGAACCCCACATGATGCCTTCCTGAACGTCCGGCGGCATCGAATTGAACCATTCGAGGTTACACGAATAGACCTGACTGTCCGGAACGGCCTGCGTAAAGGTCACGTGGCTGAGAATGTCCTTGAAGCCAAACACATACAGCGCTCCGACCGACGGATCGAGCGCATCCGCAACACCCTGCTTGATCGCCGACGGGGTCTCACCCCAAGCAACAGGCGTCGGGTTTGCACCGACCATGCGGTAGTACTGCTGCAGCATCTTCGAGCCGGGTACGCGGAACTTCACACCGCTCATGTCACCCGGCGTGATAATTGCATTACCGCCCTGACGCACGGCAACGACGCGAGGGTCGATCACCACATAGAACAGGGCCTTGAAGCCAGCGGCCTCGACTTTGGGGTGAACTTCGCTCTGCCACGTGTCCGAATGCACAAGGTTGGTGAACCGCTGGTTCGAACCGCACAGATACGGCATGTTGATAAGGTCTACGGTCGACGCGAACGGGGCGAAGTTGGACAGCGAATGCTGCGCCGCCTGAATGGTTCCGCCCTGCACTTTCTGCACCAAGGCACCACCGGCACCCAGCTGGCCGCCGGGCGCAAGTTTGACGTACACCTTGCCGTTCGTCGCGTTCTGGATGTTTTCTTTCAGATCAAGCTGCATGATCGGATAGCTGCGTGACGCGCCCAGTACATATGCGGTGGCGACCGTCATGACGTGGTCCGCTGCCTTTTCACGCTCACTTTCTTCTTTGGCTGTCTGCGCCACTGCCTCGGACGACCAAAGGACGCCGCCTGCACCTGCGACCAGCGCTGCAGTGAATGACCCACTGGCGCTCAGCTTTAGGAAATTACGGCGTTCGACGGACGCCAGTTCATTTCTGTCGTTTTTCATTTAGTGCCCTCCCAAGCAAAAAATTCAGCCACCCTTTTTTGCGTCACGGACAGCTTCCCTTTTTAGAATTGCGACAACGAACAGGATCGACGCCGCGAACAGAACCAACATCTCTCCAACGTCACCAAGAAAGGCGCTGTTTGCAAAAGCCCCCAGCGCCACGTTCGCAAAATAGATGGCAAACACGAGTGCGGACGCAGCAAGAAACATCTCTTGGACTCCCTTTTCAGATTCGGCTCAACGCCATTTGTAAGCGCTTACATTCAAAATGCAAGCGCTTACATATCCACTTCCCTCTGGCGGCAGTTGAGTTTAGAGTTATTGGCAAAAGCAAATTGTGAGTTTGGAAATGGAGAAACCTCGGTCGGCGCCGACACTGGATGATGTGGCAAAAATGGCCGACGTTTCGACGGCTACAGTGTCGCGTTGCCTCAACAGCCCGGACCGAGTGGTCGAAGCGACCCGCAAACGCGTCCTTTCCGCAGTTGATGCGCTGGGGTACACGCCAAACTTTGCGGCGCGCGTCATGGCCGCCAAACGGTCGTTCACCATTGGGGCGATCATACCGACCATGGAAAACGCGATCTTCGCGCGTGGGCTTCAATCCTTTCAGGAAGAGCTGCACCAGCGCGGTTATACGCTGCTGGTCTCAAGTTCAGCTTACAAACCTGAAATCGAAGAAGAGCAAATCCGGACCCTGATTGCACGAGGAGCCGACGGGCTGCTGCTGATCGGACATGACCGCGATCCCAAAATCTACGACTTTCTGAGCCAGCGGAAAATTCCCGCATTGGTCGCATGGTCCTATTTGCCAGACTCCAAGTTGCCTTCCATCGGATTTGACAATCGCGCGGCCATGTTCGACCTCGCCAGCCATGTTATTGAATTGGGGCATACACAAATTGGCGTCATCTCGGGTCTCGTCGACGGGAATGATCGCGCACGGCTCAGGGTTCAGGGCATCCGGGATGCGGTATCTGGTAGCGGGCTTGAAGCCAGCAATCTGACTCTTGTCGAAACATCCTATGAGATCGAAAACGGTGCCAAAGCCTTCCGCGACCTGATGAACGCTGACCCGCCGCCGACTGCAATCTTGTGTGGGAACGATGTGTTGGCCGCCGGTGCCTTGCGACAGGCCCAAGAGATGGGGTTGGATGTGCCCGGCGATGTATCGATCACGGGCTTCGACGATATCGAACTGGCCCGGATCGTTTCCCCGGCCCTGACGACTGTGCATGTGCCACATCGTGAAATGGGGCGCAAAGCGGCCCTGCAGCTGGTTGAGATGGTCGAAAACCAAACCACCGGGACTGGCGAACAACTGGCGACGAGAATTGTAAATCGACCGTCGCTTGGCAAGCCCGCGTCGGGCTAAGCCGCTTCGCCCTCCATCGTGCGGAAGTCGTCTTTCAACCAAGGATGCTTGGCGCACATTGGGCGCGTAAAATGTTGCCGGATCAGTTTCACCATAACTTTCTGGATCAATTCCGAGGTCGTCACGGGATACACTTCGGTCGTGAACAGCGACACGGTTCGCACGAAATTTCTGCCGGGAAACGGCATGGCTTTGACACTGTTATGGAACCGCTGGGTCCGATGAAAACAGGCGGCCGTTGTGATCGCCCAACCGCTACCCTGGGCCACCAAACCGATGATCGACTGGTTGCATTCCAGTTCGAACCTGTTCGGCAAGCTGAACTTGCTACGCGCCAGCTGGATCTCGATTTGCTTCCCGATCACATAGTCCCGAGAATATCGCAACAGGGGTAGATCCGCGTCCGGGTGAAACAACTCTTCGGGCGACCCTTCAAAACTGTTGGGAAGCACGACCAAAAACGGGTCGCGCATCAACGGATATTCGATCAATCCTTCGGTTCGTCCCGGTGGTCGGGTGGCAACGCCCACATCCAGTTTGTGTTCCTGTAGCTTGGAGAGGATTTCGTGGCTGGGGCGCGTATAATGACGAAAATTGCAGCGCGGCAATGCCTGCGCCAGAAACCGGACCATATCCGGCGCGATCTGGTTGTCGAAATCGTCAATAAGCGCCAATCGCAAGTCGGTCGCGTGTTGCCAGTTGCCCGTTCGGATTTCGGCCTCGCCCCGCTTTAGAACAGTCAAACCGTCGCGGACGTACCGCGCAAAGACCTCGCCCGCGGGTGTCAGGCCCATGGGTCTGCGCCCATGATCGACCAACTCGATACCAAGCGTGTTCTCCAAGCTGCGCAGGTGGTTCGAGACCGTGCTGATCGACAGACCCGTTTCGGACGCGACCTGTTGGATCGATCCGGATTTGGCTATCAATTGGAAGATTTCCAACCATCTCAGGCTCAGCGATTTGGACATGGGTGCCAATCATTGTTTCGATTTGCTCAAAACTAGCCAAGCAAAGATTTGACCTTACGGCAATGCTGAAATTGACGTCGGCTTCGGGTTTACGCCTTCATCCGATCAAAGCTCGGGTCATATGGACATGGTGGAATTACCGTTGCGCGCACACGCTGACCGCAACTGTCCAGGTCCAATTCTCTGCCAATATCCGCAAAAGCGGGATCGACGAATGCATGTGCCAGGTTCAACCCGGTGCGGTGTCCCCAGTCGCCCGACGTGACGGTTCCAACCACCTGATCCCCCTGCATCAAGGACGCTCCGGGATGTGCAGGACCCAGGGTTGAGGAGACCTGAAGTGCGGCAAGCTTTTTGCGAGGACCTTCCGATTGCCGTTTCATCAGCGCGTCGCGCCCGACAAAATCACCCTTATTCAATCGGACGTACCTGTCCAATCCGGTTTCAAACGGATCGAACTCGGTGATCAGGTCTGCTTTCCAATGAAGGAAGCTCTTCTCCATCCGCATCGACTCGACGGCCCGCGCACCGAACAATTTCAACCCGTGCGCCTCGCCTGCCTGCCGCAATGCCAGATAGGCTGCGTAAAGCGATGCGTTGGGCACGTGGATTTCATAGGCCAGTTCACCAGAAAAGCTGAGGTTCATGACCGTAGCCGGAGCGATGCCAACAAAGCACTCGCGCACATTGAGCCATGGGAAAGCCTCAGCCGGCCAGTCCCCTCGGGCGCAGGCCGACAAGACGTCTCGCGCCTTCGGGCCAGCGAGGACCAATATGGTCTGGTCATTTGTAAGGCTGCGCAGATGAACGTCTTCATCGCGTCGCATGTGCTGACGCAGCCAATCCATGTCATGAAATTCGCTTGCGGCGGCAGAGCCATACCAGACGCGCGCCTCCCCCCTGTCGCTGGCCGGTAGATTGGCGATCGTAGCCTCGGCTTTGATCATACCATGATGGTTCAGCAGGTATCCTAGCCCAACACGCCCCTCGCGCCGGGTCACAAGCCCGCAGAACATCCGGTCCAGAAAAGCATGCCGGTCGTTTCCAGTGATTTCGATCCGATTGAACCCGTTCACCTCGGCCAGTCCAACACCCGATTGCACATTCCGAACCTCGGCGGCGACCACGTCAAATGTTTCGTCAAAACCGAAACTATGCGTCGGCGTGAACTCCGGCGAGGGTTTAATATAATCCACCCTCTCCCACCCGTTGACCACGGTGAACTCGGCCCCTTCCGCCGCCAGCACCGGTGTCAGAGGTGTGGTCTTGGCGGGACGCCCTGCTGGGCGATGTTCATGCGGAAAGTGGAACCGGAATTCGTTCTGATAGTCCTCGATGGCCTTGAGCGCGGTCAATTCGACGTTTGCATGACCCGTGAACCGCCGGGGATCGAGGCACCACGTATCGTAACAAGCCTCACCATGCACGATCTGCTGGGCCAGCAACCACCCATGCCCGCCACCTTCACCCAGCCCTGCGCGCAGACCGATGATACAAAAGGCGTTGCGTTTGCCAGGGATTGGCCCCACCAGCGGAGCCCCGTCGATCGTATAAGTAATCGGCCCATTGACCACGGTGTGAATACCAACCTCCATCAGCGCGGGCATCCGCGCGAATGCACCCTCCAATACGTCCGTCACGCGATCCAGATCGTCGGGACAGAGGGCATTCACAAAGTTCGGATCAATTCCATCCATGCCCCAGGTCTTGCAGTCCTGTTCGTAAAACCCGAGCAACAGGCCGTTTTTTTCCTGCCGGCAATAATAATCGCTGATCGGACAACGCAGCAGCGGCATCCGGTGACCCGCGTCGCGTATCGCTTGTATCTCTTCGGTCAGGAAGTACTGGTGCTCCATCGACGAAACAGGATGATGAACGCCCATCATGGCGCCGACTTCGTTGACGCGATATCCGCAGGCGTTGACCACGATGTCGCAATCGATGTCACCATGCTCGGTCTGCACAGTCCAGGTGTCGTCGGCGTGCTGCACCAGACCCTTCACTGGTGTATTCCGATAAACCTCTGCCCCTGCCTTGCGCGCCCGGCGCGCCAATGCCTGACACAACTGAGCGGGGTCAATATCGCCGTCCAGCGGGTCCCACAACCCGCCGATCAGGTTGTCGGTTGAAATCAGAGGGTGGCGGCGGGCGCATTCGTCCGCGTCAATCACCTCGAAGTGCACATCCATACCCCGCGCCATGGATGCAAAGTGGCGATAACCCTGCATTTGGCCTTCGGTGTTGGCGAGGCGTATCCCCCCATCCCCGTGGTGGTAGTTGATCGGATAATCCGGATCGTCGGCTAACTCCTTATACAATTGGATCGAGTGCGTTTTCAGGCCCACCATCGTCTGGTTCATGCCAAAGTTCGTCACCTGCGCGGCCGAATGCCATGTCGTCCCCGAGGTCAATTCGTTCCGTTCGACCAGCACGACATCGGTCCACCCCTCCTGCGTCAGATGATAGAGGGTCGAACATCCGGCGATGCCGCCGCCGATCACAACGACTTTGGTACGCGACTTCATTGGCTTTGCTCCGTAAGATTTCGTCTAAGTCTTGCGGAAGAAAAGGCTGGGGCGACAACTGCGCAAATGCGGGTGCAAGAAAATCGAAACTGCGATTTCGGATTCTGAAAACGGCAATTCGCCTTTGATGCCGGGATGTTCCGCCCCTTACGGTGCAGGAAAGTAAAAAAAGGAATTGGCCCGGATGTCATCAGAGGGTTCTAAACGCAGCGGCCGAAAAGCGCGGCATGCCCAACGCGCCGCCAAACCGGTCGTAGACCCCTGCCCACCCGGCCAGAAAGGCGGAGCTTATAAACCTCTGCGCCAGCCCGAGATCGAACAGATATACGACACGGCACTGCGGCTGCTCGAGCGTTTGGGCATGGGAAACGTGCCAGACAGATTAGCGGCAGACCTCAAAGCCGCAGGTGCGCAGGCGGGTCAACAAAACCGGTTGCTGTTCCCGCGTGAAATGGTTCAGCGCGCAATCGATACAGCCCCCAAAAGTTTCGTGTTCCATGGCCGGGACGAAAACCGCTCGATCGAGGTTGGCGGCGACCGCGTGTATTTCGGCACTGGCGGTGCGGCCGTTCAAACGCTGGACATCGACAGCGGTCTTTATCGCCCCTCTACGCTGGAGGACCTGCACGACTTCACCCGATTGCAGGACACGCTGGCCAATGTCAGCTGGTTCACCCGATGCTGCGTGGCCACAGATGTACCTGATGTATTCGATCTGGACGTTAACACAGCCTACGCGCTGGTCCGCAATACGACCAAACCGGTGGCAACATCATTTACCCTGGCCGAACATATCGGCCCCATTGTCGAGATGCTGGATATCGTCGCCGGAGGGCCGGGTGAATTCTCCAAACGCCCCTTTCTGAAAGCTCATATCAGCCCGGTGATTTCGCCACTGCGGTATGGGGAGGATGCGGTTGATGTCGTCTATGAATGCGTCGCCCACAATATTCCTATGTCGTGCATCACAGCCGCGCAGGCCGGC
This sequence comes from Ruegeria sp. A3M17, assembly GCF_003318255.1. Classification (GTDB taxonomy): domain Bacteria; phylum Pseudomonadota; class Alphaproteobacteria; order Rhodobacterales; family Rhodobacteraceae; genus Ruegeria. The sequence goes on along the minus strand of NZ_QOCF01000014.1, from coordinate 169,283 downwards.
GCCACGGCCCCGGCGACTTTGGCTGGGTTTTTGGCGCAATCGCTGGCCGAGACATTGGCCAGTCTTGTCATGGTCTACGCGATCAGACCCGGATTTCCGATGGTGTTTTCCAATTGGCCTTTCATCGTAGACCTCAGGACCGGGTCTTTTGCCGGCGGCAGCGGAGAGACGGCCGTTTTGAACGCCGCCTCGGCGCAGCTCACGAACTGGCTGGACCTGCCCTCGGGCGTAGCCGCATCCATGACCGACGCAAAGGCCATCGATGCACAATACGGCGTTGAAAAAGGCATGACCTCGCTTGCCGCGGCACTGGCTGGGGGGAATCTGATCTATGAAAGCTCGGGCATGACCGCGTCGCTGCTGGGGGCAAGCTTCGAGGGGTTTGTGCTGGACAACGAAATGCACTCACACACCTATCGTGCGCTGCGCGGGATTGAGGTGAGCGAGGAAAACCTGGGTTTTGACGCCATCTGCCATTCGGTCTTGGGTGACGGGCATTTTCTGGGCAGCCAACTGACCTATGCGGCGATGGAGCGGGATTACTTTTACCCCGAACTCGCCGATCGCCAGGAGCCCCGCACGTGGCAAAACGATGGTGCCAAAGACGCATGGTCATCTGCCCGGCATCACGCCAAAGAAGTTCTGGCCAGTCACCACCCACAATACCTGAGCGCCAAACAGGATGCTGAAATTCGCAAACGATTCCGCATACTGGACTGAAGTCTACGGAGCATTCCCAGCACCGCATTGACCCGCTAGGGTCAGCCGGGAAATTACCAAAGGATACCGGTCATGACCGATTCATTTTTTCAGCCGATATCGGCGATGGAACTCGCCCGGTTTGCCGGCATCCCTTCGTTCATGCGCCTTCCCAGTTTGGGCCTAGAACACGATCGCATATCCGAAGTTGAATTGGGTCTGGTCGGCATCCCGTGGGATGGCGGAACCACCAATCGTCCCGGTGCGCGGCATGGCCCGCGACAATTGCGGGACTATTCCACGATGATCCGCGCTATGAACCCGGTCACAGGCGTCGCGCCGTTCTCAATGGTCAATTGCGCCGATCTTGGCGACGTTGCGCCCAATCCGGTTGATATCGAAGATACTCTGAACCGCGTTACGGATTTCTTCTCGACCCTACAGGCAAAAGGCATTGTTCCGCTTACCGCTGGCGGGGACCACCTGACCACCCTGCCCGTTTTGCGTGCGCTTGCCGCCGCAGGCCCCGTTGGCCTGATCCAGTTCGACAGCCACACGGACCTGTTCGATAGCTATTTTGGCGGCCATAAGTTTACCCACGGCACTCCGTTTCGCCGCGCGGTAGAAGAAGGACTGGTCGATCCCAAACGCTTTGTTCAGGTTGGCATCCGGGGCACTGCGTACAACACCGAAGACATCGAGTGGGGCGAGGCACAGGGTATCCGCATAATCCGTATCGAAGAACTGTTCGATCGGGGCATTAAAGACGTGATGGCCGAAGTGCGCGGTATCGTTGGGCAAGCACCAACTTATTGCACCTATGACATTGATTTTGTTGACCCAACCTACGCCCCTGGCACCGGAACGCCCGAGATCGGAGGACCGAATAGTTTTCAGGCGCAGCAGGTCATCCGCCAGATGTCTGGTGTGAACCTGATTGGCGCTGATCTGGTCGAAGTATCGCCCCCATTCGATCCGAACGGAGGCACTGCGTGGCTGGGCATTTCGCTGATGTTCGAACTGCTCTGCGTTTTGGCTCAGGCCGTGGACGCACGGCGCTAACTGGCGTTTTCGGCGATCATCGAAATCATTTCGAACATCACCGCAGCTGCCGTTAGCGCGGTGATGTTGTTCGGGCTGTCCTTGGTTGGCATCATGCAGACGACATCCCCGCCAACGATGTTCAACCCGCGCGCGGCACGCAGAATGCCGACAGCCTCGTCAATATCGAAACCCTTCTCGCCCGGTTCCAGATTGGACACGGCAGGCGCGACAGTGGGATCAAGGCAATCCAGATCGAACGTGATATAGACCGGGCGGTCGCCCAGAATTTCTTTGGTCTGAGCCACGACGTCTTCCAGCCCGCGTTGACGGAATTCGCGCATAGTGACGATATTGTAGCCATAGTCGTAAGAGGGCTGAAGCCAGTCTAGGCTTCGCGGATGGCCCCTAAGTCCGATTTGCATGGATCGCGTGGGGTCGACCTGCCCCTGATCCGCCAGATACGCGCCCCAATGGGCCGCTGATTTCTTGGCCCCCAGGAAATGATCGACCTTGGTGAACACGTCCGTATGCGCGTCCAGATGCAGAAAGCTGACAGGCTCTCCACCCGCCAGCTTGCCGCGACCCAGCGCTTGCACGATCCCGCCAGTGATGGAGTGGTCGCCGCCAATCGACACCGGGCGCGCACCGGCTGCATCGATGTCTTTGTAAAAAGCCGTAATCCGTTCGATGCAGTCTTCGTTATCGTTTGCCCGCGGAAATGGAACGTCGCCTACATCTGCAATCTTCGCACAATTCCACGGATCAATTTCAAACACCGAATGTACCCGCCGCTGTACGGCCGAGACATGCCGCAAAGCACGCGGGCCCAGATGCTGATCCCGCTCGGTTGTGCCGTTGCCTGCCGAATGCGGCACTCCGACCAAAGCGATGTCCTGCCCTTCGGGACCTTGATTGGGGCACCGAAATAGGGTCGGTATCCCCCACCAATATAGATTGTCCATCATAGACTGTTCGTAACGGTCGGTCATCTGCGTCTCCGGTGAAAGAAAAACGCCCCCGGTGTGAACCGGGGGCGTTTGCGTTCAGAGTTTTTCGTCTTCTCGGCGGAAGGCGCCTTGCACGATACGGTCCATGACCATGGCCAGGAACAGGATGGCAAACCCACCCAGCAGACCCGGACCTTTGGCAGCGTATTGCAGCGCCTCAAGGATTTCCTTGCCCAGACCTCCGCCGCCGATCAGCGAGATGATCACCACCATCGACAAGCACATCAGGATGGTCTGGTTCACGCCGGTCATGATCGATGGCAGAGCAAGCGGGATCTCAACATCCTTGAGCAACTGCCATTTCGATGCGCCAAAGGCCACCGCAGCCTCCTTGATGCTTTCCGGAACCCCGCGCATCCCCAGCGCGGTCAGACGAATGACCGGCGGCATGCCAAAGATGATCGTCGCCAGAATGCCCGGCGGGTTACCGGTGCCAAAGAAGGCGATGATTGGGATCAAGTAGACAAACGCCGGCAATGTCTGCATCAGGTCCAACACCGGCTCGGCCGCCCGGTAGGCGCGCTTGGATTTGCCGAACCAGATGCCCAGCGGAATGCCAAAAACCACGCATAACAGCACGGCCGCGCCCACCAAGGCCACGGTTTCCATCGCCACATCCCAATACCCCAGAAGCGCGATATAGGCCAACGAAGACGCGGTGAAGATTGCCACCCGTGGCCCTGCCGCGCGCCACGCGGTCACACAGATCACCAACATCACAACCGGCCACGGGGAACCGATCAATGCCACCGTCAACGCATCCAGAACAGATCGCACACCCGCCACGATACCGTCGAATACATCCCCGCCGGCTGCGGCGGCTGCATCTATTTGCGCCTCCATCCAGCTTGCCAGATTTGAGAACAACGTTCCGTTGCCTTCGCCCAATATCATCGCGGAGACTTCCTGCTCGGGGAATGCATCCAACAATGGGAGTGAGGCGTTGACGGTGAATTTGTAAACGATCAGCGGACCAATTGCGGCCACCAAAACAGCACCCAGAACAGTGTTGCGGGTCGAGCGGCCGCTTTCGGTGCTGGCAGGATCTGTCCGCCAATTCGAGTACTGCTTTTCGTACACGCGGTCCGCATAAAAACCTTGCGCAAGTTTGAATACCAACAACATCAACAGGCCTGTAACCATGATGCCAAACGCCTCAGACTGGGCCGACGCCGCTTTCTCAAAACTGGCATCTGCGGCCTTCTGGATATTCGCTGCCAGTTTGTTGAACCGGTCAATGTCCGCCTTTTCGGTGGCCGCAGTCGCACGTTCCAATAGCTCGTTCGCGCGGGTCTGCTGACGTTCAGCCCGTTCAGCCAGATCAGCGCCGGGGTTGCCCCAGGCACCGCGGCCGATCTGAACCCAGGCGATGATTTCCAGGATCAGGAAAGTCCAGAACATCCCCCAAATCGCACGTGAGGCTGACCAGAATGGCCCCAGAACAGCCGCCCAGATGTTGAAGGTGTTTGGAATGCCACTGGTCGCATCATGGATTTTGTGAAACGCGTTGACGTAGTAGTCGCCGTTTGGCCCGGTAAATTCGTGGATCGAGCGGTCCAGCGCCTCACGGTCGACTTCGATATCCGAGGCGGCCGTGACTTTTACTTCCGTGGTTGCATCAGTCATTTTTGCCCCCCTGAATTCCGCGCAGCAAACGCGGTTTAGTGACCACGCCTACATCAGCGCCAGCATCGGTAATGATGACCGGCAGGTCCGTATTGACGGCAAGGTCGATCAACTGGTCCAAATCCGCCCCTTCATCCGCGCGTGGTGCGCCCTCAGTCGAGCCGGAATAGCTGTCGATCGGCTCCATGATTGAATGCGCCTTGACCAATTTCAGCTTGGAAATGCCCTGCACGAACTCACGCACATAGTCGTCGGCCGGGTTCATGACGATATCTTCGGGCGTGCCAATCTGAACGATGACGCCGTCTTTCATGATGGCGATCCGGTGCCCGATACGGATGGCCTCGTCCAGGTCGTGCGTGATGAACAGCGTCGTCTTTTGCAGCTGCGCTACAAGCGCCTTGAACTGATCCTGCAATTGCAACCGGATCAACGGATCCAGCGCCGAGAACGGCTCATCCATCAACAGAATCTCGGGGTCCGAGGCCAGCGCGCGGGCAATCCCAACACGTTGCTGCATGCCGCCCGACAATTCTTTGGGCAGGCGGTCTTCGTAGCCTGTCAGGTCTACCAAGCCTAATGCGTGATCCGAAACCGCCCAGCGTTTCGATTTCGAGACTTTGCGGATTTCCAGCGGGTAGGCGACGTTATCGCGAACCGATCGGTGTGGCATCAGTGCCATGTGCTGAAACACCATCCCAATTTGCATGGCCCGAATGCGACGCAGCTCGGCCTCGGAAATCTTGGAGACATCCTGCCCCAGAATTTCGATCTTTCCGGCGGTCGGTTCGATCAGGCGATTGACGTGTCGTACCAGAGTAGATTTGCCAGAGCCTGACAGGCCCATGATGCAGAAAATCTCGCCCCTTGGCACTTCGAAGGACGCGCCCTGCACGCCAACAACACAATTGAATCTTTCCAGAACTTCAGGCTTTCCGATGCCTTCATTCCGGACGGCTTCCATGGCTTCTTCGGCTTTTGCGCCAAAGATTTTCCAGACATCCGTCAGTTTAACGACTGTTTCGGTCATTTTTGTCCCTTTGGTGCAAAACAGGCCGCCGGGGCTGTCCCGACGGCCTGCCAGAGTTTCAATTCCGGTGGGCGTCAATCAATTTGACATCCAGCCCAGAACGGCATCTTCGTTCGCACCGACCCATTCCTCGGCATAGGCCAAAGGTTCTTGGCCTTCGATCACCAACGCAAAGGTCATCGCCGAAACCGTATCCGTATCCAGTTTCATGTTGGATAGCATGGTCGCCACTTCCGGATATTCTTCCTCAAGCGACTTTGCGAAGTGCAAATGCAGGAAGGCAAGATCCCAGGCAACGCCGGCCTCGGATTTTTCCAGCCAGTCGGGATCATCTGTGGGCTGCAGCACTTTCCACTTGGCGGCGTCGTACGCCGGTTCTTCCAAAATCTGCATGTCATGCAGGGCAAACACATAGTGCGGCGTGTAGCAGAACCCAACCCAAGGTTCGCCTGCCTTGATTGCATTGTCGAGATTCGCGTAAGCCACCGTCTCGTCAATTTCTGTCAGTTCAAAAACCTGGTCATAACCATAGGATTTGGCCCGAATTTTTTCGACATTGGTCGACGCCCATCCTGGCGCACCAATCCAAAGCTCACCCTGCCCATCACCGTTGCTGTCAAACAGCGCGGCATTGTCGGGGTTTGTCAGGTCTTCAATGGACGTAATGCCATGTGCTTCGGCGGTTGCCTTGTCGACGCACATACCCTGAAAGGCTTCGACGCCATTTGCGTTGAACGTAACCGTGCCCTTATCCTTTACGTAGGTATCATGCAGGTTTTGCTGGTTGGGCATCCAAACTTCGGGGTGTACGTGCATGGCACCGGAGTCCATCGCCTCGAACACAATCGGGTTGGTGCCATTCTGAAGTTCAACCTCAAGGCCGAGGTTCTGTTCGATCGCGACCTTCAAAATATGTGCCGTCGCATTTACCGAAGGCCAGTTCGGCACGCCGATCACGATATCAGCAGCAAGGGCGGGTCCAGCGATCACAGCGGATGCGCCTCCCAGTAACGTGGCTAATTTTTTCATTTGTGTCTCCATGTTGGGCGTCTGTGGCGCTGTTTTTCTGGACCCGAGGGCCGTGGTGCACCTTGCAAACAAAGTCGGAAAGCCGAAGCTTTCCCATTTTGGGTCAGCCGCATTATGTGCCGACCCGGCAAAAAAACTGAAACATGCTGACGCGCCACCCATCAAGTGTTACGTCCTACAAACATCTGAATTCGATATTATCATAGAAATGTTTCGACTTTGTCGAAAATCAGTCAGACACTCCTGCTTCGTTATCAAGCAGTACCCAGTTCAAGAATGTAAGCGACCGCTTCTTCGGTCAGATGTTTGAAGCGCGCATGTTCATTTACATAGAGATAAACTTGGCGCTGATCGGGCAAATCCACGATCTCGCGAAACGCCGTCGCTTCGGGCATGAAATTGGCAACTGATTGCGGCAAAACGGTCACCCAATCCCCTGCCCTGACCATTGTGATAAGGGAGTGGGTGTTGTGAACAGTAACGTCCGCCTGCGCTTCTGACGCTCGGAACTTTGGTGACTGAATCAGATCACACAACGCGTTTCGAATAAACGGGAGCGCCAGAACTTCGTCAATTGTTGGCGAAGCTGGCTGTCGTATCAATCGGTGACCTGAGGCGCAAACCAGCCCAAACCTGTCTTCGAACAGCGGAATCGACCGAACCCCGTTCAACGCATGCTGACCAGATGCGATACCAATATCCGCTTTGCCTTCGACCAGCGCGTCCAAAACCTGCTGAGTATCCGTGTCACGCAGTTCGACTTTTACGCCTGGAAAGCGCTGTGTGATGTAAGCCAGAACCTTAGGGAAAAACATTGCTGCAACCGATGGAACGGATGCGATGCGCAGCAACCCGTGCTCTGCTTGCGCCGCGGCCATGATATCCAAGACGGCCTGATCGAACTGGCGGACTTGTTTCAATGCCACTTCGAAGACTTGTATGCCCAACGGGGACAGCTGGTTTTTGCGCTCTCCCTCAAAAAGCTTTTTGCCAAGATGATCCTCAAACTGCTTGAGGGTCATCGAGACCGCCGACTGAGTTCGGCCCAACCGGTCGGCCGCCTCGATCAGGTTGCCTGTTTGGGCAACCGTGCAAAAACACCGCAAGGTCTCGATCTTGATCGCCAAGCTTCACCTTTTTTGAAGTTTGCTCAATTTATTTGAGTTTGACTGATATCTACCCAAAAAGCCATTCTGCGCCAGACCAATTTTCATGACTCTGGGGCGCATCGTGACAAAACTGAACCTGATTGCTGGCGAATGGCTGGCGGGCGAGACCGAAATTGAAAACCGCAACCCTTCGGATCTGAGCGATCTGGTTGGCATGTTCGCACAGGCCAGCGCGGATCAGCTTGAGGCCACTTTGGATCAGGCGCGTGTTGCACAGACAGAATGGGAAGCCTACGGTCCCGAGCGCAAGCAAGCGGTTCTGATGAACATCGGCAACGAGCTGATGTTGCGCGCCGAAGAACTGGGCACCCTGCTGGCCCGCGAAGAAGGCAAGCCGCTGGCCGAAGGCAAGGGCGAGGTTTACCGCGCCGGTCAGTTCTTTACCTATTACGCAGCCGAATGCCTGCGCCAGATCGGTGAGAACGCCGACAGCGTCCGCCCCGGTGTTGAAATTGACGTACGCCGCGAGGCCGTGGGCGTGGTTGCCATCATCAGCCCGTGGAACTTCCCGACCGCAACCGCGTCGTGGAAGATTGCTCCGGCGCTGTGCTATGGCAACGCAGTTGTCTGGAAACCCGCCAACATCACGCCGGCTTCTGCCGTAGCCCTGACCGAGATCATCGAACGGCAGGACATTCCAAAAGGGCTGTTCAGCCTTGTGATGGGTTCGGGCCGCTTGATCGGTCAGCGTTTGGTGGAAAGCCCCAAGGTCAACGCGATTTCCTTCACCGGTTCCGTTCCGGTTGGCAAAGGCATCGCCGCCGCTGCGATCCAGAACCTGACCAAAGTTCAGATGGAGATGGGATCGAAAAACGCGCTGGCCGTTATGGACGACGCCGATCTGGATCTGGCGGTGACGCTGGCACTGGGCGGAGCCTTTGGCGGAACAGGTCAGAAATGTACCGCGTCCTCGCGTCTGGTCGTTCATGCAGGTGTGCATGATGCTTTCGTCGAAAAGCTTGTGGCTGGTGCTCAGGCGATGAAGGTTGGCCACGCCCTGGAAGAAGGCGTTCAGATGGGGCCGGTCGTCAGCGAACAGCAGCTGGGCGAAAACCTCGCCTATGTCGATCTGGGCAAATCTGAGGGCGCAGAACTGGCCTGTGGCGGTCAGCGGCTTGAGATGCCGCATGACGGGTTCTACATGTCCCCCGGTGTTTTCCTGAACACCAACAACGATATGCGGATCAACCGCGAAGAAATGTTCGCCCCGCTAACCAGCGTCATCAAGGTCGGCAGCTATGACGAAGCGCTGAGCGTGGTGAACAACACCAATTTCGGCCTGACATCAGGCATCGTTACGCAAAGCCTTGCCCGTGCGACCCACTTCCGCCGCAATGCGCGCACCGGTGTCGTAACGGTGAACCTGCCGACCGCGGGCACCGACTATCACGTGCCCTTTGGCGGGCGCGGCGACAGTTCTTACGGACCACGCGAGCAAGGCAAAGCAGCGGCTGAATTCTACACCACCGTTAAAACCGCCTACATCAGCGCGGGAACGCCGGTCTGATGCGCATCGACGGGCTGCAATACGCCAACTGGTCGGAGAAGATTTTTCGGCAGCTACGTGAAGGGGGCGTGGACGCAATCCACGTCACCATATCGTACCACGAGAACTTCCGCGAAACGGTTCTGAACTTTGAAAAGTGGAACCGCTGGTTCGAGCAATACCCCGACCTGATCATGAAGGGCCGCTGGGCCAGCGATATCGACATCGCCCGGGAAACCGGGCGGACGGCTGTGTTCTTTGGCTTCCAGAACCCCTCGCCCATCGAAGATGATATCGGGCTGGTGGAAATTCTGCACGATCTGGGCGCGCGGTTCATGCAGCTGACCTATAACAACCAGTCGCTGCTGGCGACCGGTTGCTATGAGGCCGAAGATACCGGCATCACGCGCATGGGCAAACAGGTCATCAAAGAGATGAACCGCGTAGGCCTTGTCGTCGACATGAGCCATTCGGCGGATCGCTCGACCATTGAGGCCGCCGAGCTGTCCGAACGTCCCATCGCCATCACCCACGCCAATCCGCACGAGTGGTCCCCGGCCCTGCGCAACAAGCGCGACACGGTGATCCGCGCGGTGACGGAAAACGGTGGGATGTTGGGCTTTTCGGTCTACCCTCATCATTTGAAAGACAAATCCGACTGCACTCTGGAGAGTTTTTGCGAGATGATCGCCCGTACGGCCGACAAATACGGTGCACAACATCTGGGGATTGGAACTGACCTGTGTCAGGATCAACCCGACAGCATCGTCGAATGGATGCGCGTTGGTCGCTGGACCAAGGAAATCGACTATGGCGAAGGTTCAGCCAGCAATCCCGGCTTCCCGCCGATGCCAAGCTGGTTCGAGGACAATCGCGACTTCGGCAATATCGAAACCGGGCTTCGCGGCGTTGGCATGAACGCCGACGAAATCTCGGGTATCATGGGCGGGAACTGGTACCGCTTTTTCGATAAGAACTTCGGACCGCAACCCGCATGAACAAAACCGGCACTGATATCCCGCGACGCGATCCCGAGCAGGTCATGCGCCTGTCACGACTGGGATCATTACATCAGTGCAGGCTCAGCTTCATGCGGCAACTGACCCGGCGCTTGGTGCGTGAGAACTGGACCTTTACCCGCCCCATATTTGCAATCGACGATAACGGTGTCGGCTACGCGGTTTATACTGCCCAGGGTCCGGAGCGTGTGTATTCGCTGGTTGCGTTTGCCCATGATCTGTCGCCCGAGCAACGATCGGACCGGGTTATTGCCGAAGCGTGGGATGCTACCTTCGCTCTGTTTGATGGCATCCCGACCGAGCAAGACATTCAGCGCTTGTCTCAAAACGTTCCTTTGCAAGAGGCAGGGCGCGTAAGCGAAAGCGAGCTGTCACTGTCCCGCGCCAACCGGTCCGTACGCTTGTGGAAACACGTGGTCGACAGGTTGGCTGTCGGACAACAGCCCGACTTGGAGCAAATCCATAAAGTCGGTTACCTGATGCGGACGACGGCCGTTTATGGATCGGGCAAGTTCGGCGCCGCGGATCGCGAGAAGATAGCGAACCGACCAGAACTGAACGCACCGTTTCAGGCGGAAATGCTGTCGGTCTACCTGACACGAACCTTTGTCCGCGATCTGGTGCAACATATGGCTCGCACCAAAGGCGGCGTGCAAACTGCGGATCTGGATCCCGAGATCGCGCAATGGCTGGGTATAGGCAACTCAACCGGGTTGGGCATGGCTCCGTTCATCGTGAACCACCCGGTGCTGTTCAACAACTGGATCATGGCGCGCGAAGAAGCTTTGGCGCGGGTAAGGTCCCTGCAATCCGCGTCCGAGGATGAAGCCCGGCACTTTCTGGAGATCTTTGATCGCAGCAAGCTGTCGATGTCGTGGTGGCGATCAGAGCATCCGGTCCAGATTGAAAAGCTTGCGTCGCTGAATGCCGATCTTGCGGCAATTACCAGTTATCTGGACCAGAAAGACCTGACGCAGGACGACCCGTGGGACAGACTGATCCGATGGTCCGAAACCGCACTTGGCGAAGAAGGGCAGGAACTGCTCGCCTCACTTGTTCTGGAACCTTATGGCGATCTGGTGGACGGCCTGACCGGCTGTATGGCTGACGGGAATGCACAGGTACAGGTTATCAACGGGGGCATGACCGTCGATCAGCTCCGTACCGCAATCCACGACCGCTTTGGCTGGGCACTGCATATGGATTGGTCGGCAGAGGCAAACTGCGCGCGCGCCTGGTATGTGTCTGAAGAAAAACTGGAACCTCGGCTGGGTGAACGGTTCGAGGAACCGATTGCCGAATACGAACAGCCCCTTGCCCCGGCCAGAGACGCCGCGCTGGCCTATGCGGACCTGGAGAATTGGCAGGACGACAGATCGATAGCCGAGTTCCTTCTGCGCCATCCCGAACACCGTCACACGATCCGGCGCGCGCAGATCGGCCTTGTCGCGCCATATGGCGAGCTTCGCGACAACACAATCAGCGCCGGCGTCATGCCCATCGATATGCTCCGGGCCAAGCTGTCCTTTTTCGGTGCTACGCATTTTGACCCACGCTCGGACCGCTGGGTACGTATCTGCATGTATGCTGGCGCTCCCTACCCCGAAGACTTGAATGCCAAGACGGCAGACTTATGGGTTTATCCGGAGCTTTCCCAATGAACGTCTCGCTGAATGAGGTCGAAGCCACCGCAAAACGCGCGACCCGAGGAGCTGGATACAGCTGGGGACTGGCTGAGGAAGCCGCGAAAGCAACACGCTGGCTGTGCGCGCACGGGCAAAACGGTACCGGTGCATTGGCTCAGCTGCTGCAACTTGATTTGGCGAGCGCGCCACAGACACACGCCCCGTCCGATCTGAACGGCGAATGGCAGAGCGAAAACCAACTGTGCCCATTGGTGACCGGTGCACTTCTGTCAGATTTTGCACAACGCCTGAATTCGTCCCCGATTGAGATAAGAAACATAGCCGTACCCGCACTGCTGCTTCCATTCGCGGCCAATGCCGCTCGCTTGCTAAAGACCTGCGTGTGCGTCGAATATGACCACGCACTGGCAGAAACCGACGGTTATGACTTGTCCCTGGGCACCCCATTCCCGGACCGGGCACATCAGGTATCTGTGCACCTTGGCGGCCAACTTACCGCCCCCACCCCGCATCAAACACGGGCAGAACCCGATCCGACCGATTGGGCCGTACTAAACCGGTTCGCCCACCGAACATACGCACCCGCCACCGAGGAATCCCGCCTGCGCGGGGCCGGAGCGGGCTTATCCGACAACGATTGAAGAGGCCCCTATGATTGAAACCCGTACCCTGACCCTTGAGCAGATCGAAGATCTCGCCTTCCGTGCGCTTGTCGCCGCAGGAACCTCTGAAGCCAACGCGCGGCCCTTGGCCGTTGCGACGGCTGCAACCGAGGCGGATGGGGTCGCCAGCCATGGCCTGGCTTACATCCCGATCTATTGCGAGCACGTGCAATGTGGGAAAGTGGACGGAACGGCCCAACCGGAACTGTCGCGCCCGCGCCCCGGCGCAGTGAACGTAGACGCAGCAACCGGCTTTGCCCATTCCGCAATTGATATGGGTTTCGAGGCCCTTATCCCTGCCGCGCATGAGCAGGGGATCGCGGCGCTGTCGATCCGCAACAGCTATAACTGCGGTGTCCTTGGCTACCATACATACCGTTTGGCACAGGCCGGATTGGTGGGACTGGGGTTCACCAACGCTCCGGCCTCGATTGCGCCTTCAGGCGGCGCAAAACCCGTCGTTGGCACCAACCCATTCTCGATCGCCGTGCCGGGCGCGGACGGTCAGCCCGCCCTGCTGATCGACCAAAGCGCCAGCACAATTGCCAAGAGCGAGGTCATGAAGCACGCCCGCGAAGGCAAAGCGATCCCGGTTGGCTGGGCTCTGGACGCAGATGGCAACCCGACCACGGACCCGAATGTCGGCCTTAAGGGGTCGATGGCACCGTCAGGCGGTTACAAAGGCGTCGGTGTTGCCCTGCTGACCGAGATCCTGGCGGCAGCTTTGACCGGAGCGACCCTTGGCATTAATGCCTCGCCCTTTTCCGGTACCGCTGGCGGGCCGCCGAAAACCGGGCAGTTCTTCATTGCGATAGACCCGACCGCCACCTCTGGCGATGCGTTTGCTTCGGGGATCAGTGAGTTGGTTAGCGCAATCCGCGCACAGAGCGGAGCGCATCTGCCCGGCGATGGGCGCGGTGGCAAGCGCAGGCAGGCACAGACCGATGGTGTTGCCGTCAATGCGGCCACACTGGATAAGATTGAGGCAATCATAGTCTAGCTATTCTGCCTAGGCCTGTCAGGTCGCCAGCGAACGGGTCGTTTGTCTGGCGACACATTCCAAATCACAGCGGATGCTGAAATGCCTGGGGTCATCCGACGTGATGAAATCGGTGAATTTCTCACCGGCCAGCGCTCCGATGGTTTCTGCGGGAATGCGGATAGTCGTCAGGCCCGGCTCGACATCCGCTGAGCCTTTGAAATCTCCGATACCAATTATCGACAGATCCTCTGGAACGCGCAAACCAAGCTTTTGGGCAGCAAACAACGCGCCCTGGGCGATGACGTCATTGCCACACAGCAGTGCCGTCGGACGTGTCGACGTCGTCAAAAGGGCCAAGGCCGCCTGCTTGGCCTGAGAAACACTGTAAGGCGCTTGGGTTTCATGCTCGTCAGGTACGGAAACCCCCTGTTCTCCCAACGCGTCATGCACGGCGGAAAGGCGGTGCTGCGCGCGGTCGTTCCCCTGAGTTTCGGGAAAGATCAGCCCGATGTCTCGGTGCCCCAGATCTAGCAGGTGTTCGGCCGCCAATCGTCCGGCCAGATGGTTGTCCGCACCCACGCAAGGCAGGGGTGATTCCTCTGAGTAATTCCAGATTGCTAGTGCGGGTATCTTTTGCTGCGTGATTAAGCGGTTGGTGGCATCGGAATGTTCCAACCCGACCAGCGCTACACCGTCCACGCGATGTTCAAGAAACTTGCGAACCATCGCGTATTCCCGATCCAGGTCATACCCATGCGACGCCAGCAACAGACTGAAGCCCGCTTTGTCGATCGAATCCGAAAAAGCCTGAATGACCTCGGAAAAAATGGCGTGGTTGATTGTGGGCACCACGAGGCCAATTGTCCCCGACCGTTTTCCATGCATCGTTTGGGCCGCGCGGTTGCGGATGTATCCTAAGCGCTGCACCGCTTTGTTAATCTTTTTGCGAGTCGCCGGGTTGACCAGATCGGGGTGATTGAAGGTACGTGAAACCGTAGACGGTGACACCTTTGCGGCCTTTGCAACGGCCACAATATCTGCCTTACCCTTTTGAAAATTAGCCATAATTTTACCCCACTCGGTCAAATTTATGAAAACATTTGCAATACTATTTTCATGCCCTAACCTAATTTGTCAACAAAGGTAAAAACGCGAACGGACGGGTTGGGAGGCCCTGGATGGAATTCATTTACTACTTCGGAGATGTGTTCACGCCGATGTCGTTCATGCTGCTTTTGGGCGGCACGATCGGAGGGCTGATCCTGGGCGCGACACCCGGCCTATCGCCAACAATGGCGGTGGCCTTGTTAATCCCGTTCACCTTTCAACTTGAGGCCGCGCAGGGTCTAATCCTGCTCGGGGCGGCCTATACTTCGACTGTGGCTGGCGGAGCGGTCAGTGCCATCTTGCTGAAGATCCCTGGCGCTCCGGCGAATATCGCCACCACTCTGGATGGCCACACCATGGCTAAAAAAGGCGAAGGTGCCCGCGCCTTGCAGCTGTCCTTTCTGGCATCGGCCGTGGGCGGCATCTTTGGCGTTCTGCTGCTGATCTTCCTGACGCCCGTTTTGGCGCAATGGGCGCTTGCCTTTGGACCATCGCACCTGTTTTGGCTGGCCATTCTAGGCGTGACGGTCATTGGCACGCTGGACTCGGCCTCAGTGGTCAAAGGTTTGCTGTCGGGCTGTATCGGGTTGTGGCTGGCCACGATCGGGTTCGACGACATCATGGGTGCGCAGCGCTTTATCTTTCATCCCGCGTTGGGGGGCGGCATCAACATCATCGCCGCGTTGATTGGTTTGTTTGCGATACCTCAGGTGTTGACCATGTTCGCCAAGGGCCGCCACAACACAGGTGCCGAAGTGATCGAAGTGCAGCGCCATTCAATCATGGCGGCCTTTAAAGAACTGTTCAGCCGCACCCGCGCGCTGAGCATCGGGACGCTGACAGGCTCGATCATCGGCCTGATCCCAGGTGTCGGTGGACAAATCGCGGGCCTCGTCGCCTATGACCAGGCCAAGAAGTTTTCGCCCGAGAAGGACAAGTTCGGTACAGGCCACTCCGAGGGTGTAATCGCAGCGGAATCCGCAAACAACGCAATGGTTGGTCCCTCGCTCGTCCCGCTACTGACGCTGTCCATCCCCGGCAGCCCGACCGCCGCCGTGCTGTTGGGCGGGTTGCTGATCCACGGGATTTTCCCGGGCTCGGACCTATTTGACAATCACCCCGATGTCGCCTGGACGTTCATCAACTCGATGCTGATTGGGCAGGTTCTGATGTGCATCTTCGGCCTCTATGTTGCAGGGCTTGCGGCCCGTGTTGCACAGGTCCCGCAATCGGTCATGGCCGCCATCGTTCTGGCCTTGTCGGTCTTCGGTGCATACTCGGTTCAGGGTTCCATGGGTGATGTCTATGTAATGGCGTGCCTCGGAATCGGGATGTTCTTTTTGGAACGCTTCGGTTTCTCGGCTGCGCCGCTGGTACTGGGTCTGATCCTCGGGCCAATCGCCGAGGCTAACTTCATCCAGGGCGGAATGATCGCTGACGCGACCGTCGGCAAGGCTTCGTACTTCATGACCGGTGGATTGAACCTGTTCCTGATCGCCGTCGTACTGGCCTCGATCGCCTATTCGGTTTGGATGGAACTGCGCAGCCGCCGCTACACCACCAAAGAGGAGGCACAGGCATGAACCGCTCACAGCACGTATTCGGGTCAGGTCTGGTCTTTGCAGTTGGCCTGTGGGTCGCATGGGTCAGTTACACGCAACAACCCGCCGAGGCATTCCTGTTCCCACGCCTTATAGCAACGGTCTTTGTGGTTCTGGCCGGATGGACATTTGGCAAAGCGGTCATGGGTCTGTCCAAGGTCGGGAACGGCGTAACGCGGACGATGTTCGTAAACATGCTGCCGGGTCTGACCATCACGCTGATCTACGTATTTTGGGCGGCGAAGACACTGGGGTTCTATACCGCGACAACCATCGCCTTTTTTATCCTGCTTTCGATCTATGACCCCGCGCCCCACAACGAGGTCAAAACCTGGATCAAACGTGGGATTATCACAGCGGTCTTTGTGGCGGTGATGTACGGGCTCTTTGCCATGCTTTTGAACGTCTACACACCAAGAGAAATTCTGTTCTGAACACGCAAATGCGCGGATGAACCAACTTAGGGAGGAAACGCAAAATGAAACGATTGATTGCAGGGGCAGCAATGGCTCTGACGGGCCTGACGGGCACGGCAATGGCCGAGGAGTATCCAGAACGGCCGATCATGATGATGGTCAGTTACGGAGCCGGAGGCGCGACCGATTTTCAAGCCCGGATCGTCACCATGACATCTGGAAACGAGGATGCGCTGGGAATGCCCATCGCCATCATCAACAAGCCTGGTGCCGGTGGGCGCGTTGGCTGGAACTGGTTCGCAACTCAGGCCGATCCGGACGGCTATACGCTGGGTGCGTACAACGTTCCTCATTTCATCGCCCAGTCGATCAAGGGTGGCGTCGATTATTCGACCGACAGCTTTGAACCCATCGCGAACTGGGGCGCAGACCCGGCCGTGTTCGTGGTTGGTGCTGACAGTGAGTTCAACTCGATGGATGATGTTGTCGCCTATGCCAAGGAAAACCCGGGCAAGCTGACCGTATCCGGCGCGGGTCTCTTCGTGGGCCACCACATCGCGGCGTTGCAGATCGATAAGGCAGCCGGGACCAAGATGGCCTACATCCCGACCAAAGGTGGCGGAGCGGCAGCGATGAAAGCCGTCATCGCAGGCGAAGTCATGGGCGGTATCAACAACCTGTCCGACGCCTTCCGTGCGCAAGAAGCTGGAAATGTGAAGATCCTCGGCGTTGCTGATCTTGAGCGCAATACGTTCCTGCCGGATGTTCCTACAATGATGGAACAGGGGCTGGACGTGGACAACTCCTCGGTCAACTTCCGGGGGGTGATGGTGCCCAAGGGAACACCTCCTGAGGTGATTGAGAGACTGGCAGCAACCGTACCCGAGATGTTCGCCAATTCCCGCGTTTCCAAGAAGATGGAAGCGGGCGGTTCGCCCATGCACATCATGACACGTGACGAAGTGATCGAGATGTGGGCGCAGCGCCAGCAGACGCTGAACGAATTGCTGGCTGGTCTTTAACCGACCCAAATCGGGGCGGGTAGAACCCGTCCCGGACAACCAATTGAGGACCAAAATGAACGCTCCAAACGACATAGCCCCCGAAATCGCCGAAGTGGACCGGATCGTGGCACATGCGCGCAAGGCTCAGGCTGCCTATGAGGCTACAGGCAGTCAGGCGCTCTATGACAAGGCGGCGCTGGCGGCAGGCTGGGCGATCATGGAACCCGCGCGCAATCAGGCGCTGGCAGAACTGGCGGTTGAAACCACCGGCCTGGGCAATGTCCCCGATAAAATCACCAAAAACCACCGCAAAACTCTGGGTCTTCTGCGCGACATTGCAGAGGCAAAGACATTTGGGGTCATCAGCGACGATCCTGAAACAGGCATCACAGAAATCGCCCGTGCGATCGGCGTCGTAGGCGCGGTCGTTCCCTCAACCAATCCGGCCGCAACACCGGCCAACAACATCATTAATGCTCTCAAGGGTGGCAATGCTATCGTCGTCGCCCCCTCGCCCAAGGGCGTGGCATCCTGTGAGATGCTGCTAAGCTTCATACACGCCGAGTTTGACAAACTGGGGCTGGATCGGGATCTGGTTCAGATGATCCCCGCACCGGGATCAAAGGCCAAAACCCAACGGCTGATGGAGACCTCGGATCGGGTGATCTGCACCGGCAGTCAGAACAACGTCCACCGGGCCCAGTCCTGCGGCACACCCGCCGTCGCGGTCGGCGCGGGCAATGTCATCGTGATTGTCGATGAAACCGCCGATCTGTCGGCGGCGGCTGCCAAGATCACGGCGTCAAAGTGTTTTGACAATGCAACCTCCTGCTCGTCCGAGAACGCAATTGTGGTGGTGGATGCAGTCTATGACGACTTTATCGCAGCGATGGCCGCCGAAGGCGGCGCGCTGGTCCCCGCTTCCGATGCCGCAGGTATCATTGCGCGTCTCTGGCCAGACGGGCACCTCAACCGATCAGCGATCGCTCAGGACGCCGACAAGATGCTTGAGGCCTTGGGGATGGCAGACAAAGCGCCCGAAGGCACGAAGTTTCTGGCGGTAGAGACAGATGGGATCGGTCCTGACCATCCCCTGTCCGGAGAGAAGCTGAGCCGCGTTCTGGCGCTTTACCGGGCCTCGGACTATGCGGGCGCCAAAGCCCTCGCAGCGCGCGTCCTGGCCCATCAGGGGGCCGGACATTCGGTTGGCATTCACACCAGCGACGACGCGCGCGCTGTTGACCTGGGCCGAGAGCTCCCCACCTGCCGGGTTATCGTGAACCAGGCACATACTTTTGCAACGGGCGGCAGCTTTAACAACGGAATGCCCTTTTCCCTGTCCATGGGATGCGGCAGCTGGGGCGGAAACTCCATTGATACCAACCTGCATTGGCGGCATTTTGTCCAGACCACCAAAATTGTGCGCGAAATTGCTCCGCGCGAACCCGCGCTCGAGGACGTATTCGGCGCATATTGGAGGGAGGCCGGCCAATGATGGAACCGCCAAAGGGAACGGTCCGCGATTGGCTGGACCTAAGAGCCGATCAGGGCGGAACCGGGTTTGTTTTTCCCGATGGCGCACAGGATCTGAGCTGGGTTGAACTGCGCGGCTCGGCCAGAAACGTTGCAAGCATGTTGACCAACCTTGGGGCGCAACAAGGCGAAAGCGTCGCCCTTATCTATCCCAATTGCCGCGAAGCGCTTATCACCTTGTTCGGCGTACTCTATGGCGGATTCCGGGCAACAATGATCAATCTCGTCGCGGGCGACAGTGCCGTGGCCTACGCCCTTGAACACAGCGGCGCACGCTTTGCCTTCGTGCACCCGGATCAAGCCGAGCTGTTCGGCCGAACAGCCGACCCTGCCGTGACCAAGCCTTTGCAGATCGCCGATGCTGGTGACGCAGATACCGAGCTTTACGACCTGACGCCCGAAGATCATGCCCTTCTCATGTACACCTCAGGCACAACCGGCAGACCAAAGGGCGTCGTTCATACCCATTCCAGCCTTTTGGCCGGCGGCTGGACTACCGCTGTCGCACATGAACTGACCGACACTGATCGCGGTTTCTGCGTCTTGCCGATCTATCACATCAACGGTCTTTGCGTGACTGTAATGGGAACGCTCGTTTCGGGCGGGTCACTGGCTATGTGCGAGCGGTTTTCGGCCAGCCGGTTCTGGGAGAACCTTGGAAAAACCAGTGCTACGTGGTTTTCGGTTGTCCCGACCATCATCTCTCATCTGCTGCAATCCGACACCAATCCGGACAGCCAAACCCGTCAGCGGTTGCGGTTCGGGCGCTCTGCCTCATCCGCGCTGGCACCGGACGTACAACGGGCTTTCGAAGAACGGTTCGATGTTTCCATCGTCGAAACCATGGGCCTTACCGAAACCGCCGCGCAGATCCTGTCGAACCCACTTCCGCCGGGTGTGCGAAAAATCGGCTCGCCAGGCGTTGCATATGGAAACGACGCCGCGATCCGGGATGCAAACCAACAGCCCGTCCCGCCCGGAACCGAGGGCGAGCTGGTCATACGCGGGCCAAATGTGATGCTTGAATACCTTAAGGATCCAGATGCGACCGCAGGCACCTTTACTGCCGATGGATGGCTTCGCACCGGCGATCTGGCGCGTATGGATGAGGATGGATACGTCTATGTCACCGGCCGCTTGAAAGAGCTGATCATCAAGGGTGGTGAAAACATCGCCCCGCGTGAGATCGACGAGGCGCTATATTCCCACCCCGACGTTGTCGAAGCCGCAGCCTTTGCACGCCCCTGCCGCAGCTATGGCGAAACCGTCGAGGCCGCTGTCAAAATCCGGGAAGGGTCTGAGCTGACGCCGCTTACCCTATTAGAGATTTGTAAAACCAAGCTGGGTCGGTTCAAATCTCCTGACGAGGTTCACATTCTGCATGATCTGCCAAAGGGGCCATCGGGTAAGATTCAGCGCAACCGGATACTGGAAATCGTGGACGACAAAGGCTGAGCGCCAGCGGCGCATTCACTGCTGGTGCGCTACCGAGGCCGACCTGGTACGTTGAATAGCGCTATGTCTTGCGCCGTTTCGGCAATGCGTCTCCACCTTTTCCCGGTTTCGCGGCTGCCGCGCGGGCGCGGTTCTTCTTGCTGCTGGGTTTGCCCTTGGGCGGCGCCGAGCTTTTGGTGGGTTTACCGCTAGGCTTTACGCTCGCGTCTTTACTTTTGCCGGCAGGTGCTTTGTGGGATTTCTTCTTTGCGCTTGTTGCCGTGAATTTGACATCCGCCTCGCCCGTTGCGCCTGCCCCTGACAAGTCCTTTCGCTGTACCGAGCCAGAATCTTTGAATCGGGCTGGTTTGGAACGCTGTTCCACAGGATTTTTGGGCTTGCGATCTTCGGGCTTGGGTTTGCGGTTACGGGGCGTTGGAGCATCGTTCCAATCAACGGGGGTGGTGTCCCCTTTGCGCGGACGCGGTTTACCCTTGGGTGGGCGGTTGGATCTTGGACGCTCAAACGCTGGCACGTCAGGCGCGCCATCCAAGCGTACAACGTTTTTCGAACCTTCGATTTTCATACCAGGTCCAACTGCCGCCAGAAAGCCCACAACACTGGCTTCGCGGATCTCGACGTAAGACACATCATCGGCAATCCGGATCGCGCCGATATCGTCTTTGGTCAGATCGCCGGCCTTACAGATCATCGGCAGCAAATGGCGCGGCGATGCGTTTTGGTTGTGGCCTTCCGACAATGAAAACCAGACGCTCGGACCAAAGGCAGCGCGGGGTTTGGGGCGGTCCGCCGTCACCGGGGCCAACTCTTCCGGTGCTGAGTGGCGCAATTTATACTGACGGAGATACGCTGCTGCTATTTGCTCAGGGGTAAATTTTTCAACTAGGTGCTTAACCGCGTCCTGTTCGCTTTCGGTAACTTCAACTTGCCAGTCGTCCGAGGCGAGCATCCGCGTCTGATCCCGTTCGTTCACCTCATCCGACGACGGGGCGACGCCCCAATCCGCCGTGAGTTTTGCGAACTTCAGAATACGCTCGGCCTTTTTCCGCGACGACGGCTCGACCACCAGGGCGCTAACGCCCTTTCGCCCGGCCCGGCCCGTGCGTCCCGAACGATGCAAAAGCGTCTCGTGACTGTTGGGCAACTCGGCATGGATCACCAGATCGAGGTTGGGCAAATCAATCCCGCGCGCCGCGACATCTGTCGCCACACATACCCTCGCACGCCCATCACGCATCGACTGCAACGCGTTAGAGCGTTCACTCTGCGTCAGCTCACCAGACAGTGCCACCACAGAAAATCCGCGGTTGGAAAGCCGCGTGGTCAGTCGTGACACCATCGCACGGGTGTTACAGAAAACGATAGCATTGGGAGCTTCGTAATACCGCAATGCATTGATGATCGCGTTATCCCCGTCCCGCGGCGCCACCATCATCGCACGATATTCGATATCGGCATGTTGGGTTTTCTCGCTGACAGTGCTCACCCGCTCGGCATCGCGCTGATAACGCGTTGCCAGACTGGCAATGGCGCGCGGCACAGTTGCTGAGAACAACAACGTTTGTCGCTCTGCCGGGGTTTCATCCAGGATGAACTCAAGATCCTCGCGAAATCCAAGGTCCAGCATTTCATCGGCTTCATCCAGAACAACGGCCCGGATCGCGGTCAGATCAATGGAACCACGCATGATATGATCGCGCAGTCGACCCGGCGTTGCGACAACAATATGCGCCCCTCGCGCCAAAGCCCGGCGTTCATCACGCATATCCATGCCACCGACGCACGAGGCCAGAAACGCGCCGGCATCAGAGTATAGCCAGCTCAATTCACGCTTGACCTGCATGGCCAGTTCCCGCGTAGGTGCAACCACCAAAGCCAACGGCGCGCCGGACGCCCCGAACGTCTCATCTTCGCCCAGCAACTGTGGTGCAATCGCCAACCCAAACCCGATGGTTTTTCCCGATCCGGTTTGCGCCGACACCAACATATCGCGCCCTTCCAGGTCGGGCTGTGTCGCGGCCTGCTGGACTTGTGTCAAAGTATCGTAACCCTTGCGGGCAAGCGCATCTGCGATGGTCTGTTTCACGGTGGTGTTCTTTGTATCAGCCGGGGGATACGTGCCTTGCGGTATTGCAATCAGCGCATCTTCCAAGGTTAAAGAGTGCCTCTTAACGGGTGTCGCTGGCAATGTATAGCCGTGTCTTTTGTGGTGGCCGAAGTAAAAAACCGCCGTTCACGAAGGTGTATTTTGATGAACTGGTCTGCGGTTTCAGTCTGCTGTCAAAAGCTGGTGTGAAACCAAAACCTTACCAGAGAAAGTGGTGCCCGGGGGCGGAATCGAACCACCGACACGAGGATTTTCAATCCACTGCTCTACCCCTGAGCTACCCGGGCACGGGTACGGCGTTTGCCGTTGGGTGGAGGCCTTCTATGACTTGCTACAGGCAGTGTCCAGAGGCTTTTTCACATTTTTTCAATGTGGACGTTGTTGCTCTGCTTCGGGGTCGGAAACTTCGGTTTCAACGTCCTCTTCCCGCTGCGATGGAACCGCGTAGGACCCGTTCAGCCACTTGGCCAGATCAATATCAGCACAACGTCTCGAACAGAATGGCCGAAACTCGGTTACAGACTTTTCTGCGCAGATCGGGCAGCTCATTTCAACACTTCCGACAATGGGATACGGCCGCGTTTGCGCTGCAGTTCGTAGTGGCCAAGAGGGGTCCAGCCTGCCAGCGTGGTTTCGATCGAATCCGCCTTCAACGCAGCGCGCAGAGAAGCCTCGAACCCACGGCGATCCTTTTTAGGCATTGGTGCCAGATCCAGAGTGATTTGCCCCCCTAGACCGCGAACGCGCAATGCACGGGCAAGCCCTTTGGCACAGGCGAAATTGGCCTTGATTCCGGCCGCCATCGACGTATCGGACCCGGTGTTGACATCCACAGCGACCAAGGCCCGGGTGGGCTGAATATATAGGTGGCCCCCTCCGGGCAGTGGCTCAGAAATACCACGCGCCACGTCCAATGCGTCCAATACGCCATGCGTTTCGAAACTGCCCGGCTGTGTCACAACCTCAGCCGGGTCGGTCCAGTCGCGCCAGGCAAGAACATGGGGTCTGTCACCTTCCAGCAGCAGGTCGGGCTCGGTTCCCGGATCGTTCAAAACCTGATCCGCATGGGCCAGCATCGCGCCGATATCTTCGGCGATTTCAGCCGCGCCTTCGCCCTCACAACAGGATCTCAGGATCAGGCCATGGCTGCTGCCCTCCATGCTTTCATGAGCAATCTCAAGTAGGCGGTCACGCTCATCTTCGTCGTGGATGGAACGTGAGATATTCAAACCGGGCGCATCAGGCGTGACGATCGCATAGCGGCTTTTGAACAGAACCCGATCGGTCACTGGCAGCGCCTTACCGGGTTCGGCATAGCCCGTCACCTGAACCAACATCAGGGCACCGGGTGCGAGCCCTTTGACCTGCCGTAAAAAGGCCGGACCATCAGGCGTGGTCAGGAACATGCCACCCTGCCCTTTGACCGGTCGGTCGGCACGGGCACGGTAAATCGTACCCGGCGCGGGCGCGTCAGCTGCAACCAGGAAATCGTCCAGCTGACCATCGACCATAAAGGCGGCAGCTTCGCGGTTTTCGATGTGATCCAGAACGATGGTTCGACCCTTCATGATGCCTCACGATACAGGGGATAGCCGATGCCTTGCAAAAGCGCGGCGGTCTCGGACAGGGGGAGCCCCACGATGCCGGTAAACGAACCGGAAATCCATGGGATGAAAGCCCCGGCGGGGCCTTGAATGGCGTAGGCGCCTGCTTTGCCCTGCCAGTCTCCGGTCGCCAGGTAAGCGTTGATTTCAACGTCTGACAGACGTTTGACCTTGACCTGAGACACCACATCACGTTGCAGAACGCGGTCTCCGCGCCGTACAGCGACCGAGGTGATTACGCGGTGCCGCCGACCGGACAAAGCATGCAGGAATTCAGCCGCCTGGCCCGCGTCTTCCGGTTTTCCCAGAATACGGCGGCCCAGTGCGACCGTGGTATCCGCGCAAAGAGTTACATCGTCGCCATCGGCCTGTACCGCCTGCACTTTTGCCCGCGTAATGCGATTGCAATAGGGCACCGGCAGCTCACCTTTCAGCGGCGTTTCATCAATGTCGGGTGCACGGATGGCATCGGGCTGCACGCCAAGTTGGGCCAACAGGTCCAACCGCCTTGGGCTGCCCGATCCTAAGATAAACGCCATTGCGGCAGGCGTTACTTGAAGCGGTAGTTGATCCGACCCTTGGTCAGATCATAGGGGGTCATCTCGACCTGAACTTTGTCGCCGGCCAGAACACGGATGCGGTTCTTGCGCATCTTGCCTGCCGTATGTGCGATGATCTCATGGCCGTTTTCCAGCTCGACCCGAAACGTCGCATTAGGCAGGAGTTCCTTCACGACACCGGGAAATTCGAGCGTATCTTCCTTGGCCATGTTGTCTCCATATTTAAGTTGCACCCGCAGAATCTGCAGGGATGTGCGCTTAAATGAGCCTATTTTGGCCCTATTTCAAGGGCGGAATCACCTATAGGGCGGATATTGTGACCGAATCGACTCGGGGTAATTGCTCATCCCAATGAGTTCGGTTGAGGACATGGCCATCGGAACGCACACCGGCGATGGCCGACATGTCGACCTCAGCATAAGTCCAGCCGGGTTTGTTCAGGGTGCCTTCGGCCAGCACTCCAGTCGCGGGAAAGCCCTTGTCCGGTGGACCAAATACACCGCCAGTGCCGGTGTTCATATCAACGGCTTCGGACCATTCATTAGTGCTCACCAGGGACGACATCACCGTAACGCATTGATTTTCCAATGCTCTGGACATCGCGCCGATACGTACCCGCCAATAGCCTGACAACGCCTCGGTGCAGGAGGGGACAAGGATAAGGTCTGCCTCGCTAAGAGCACGACCCAATAGTGGGAACTCACTATCGTAACAGATCAGCACCCCAATTTTGCCCAGCGCAGTATCGAACAGTTTCAGCGGGCCGCCAGGGGCAATATCCCACGACTCGCGTTCGAACCGGGTCATGATCTGTTTGTCCTGGTGGTCCTGTTTGCCATCTGGGGCATAGAATGAAGCCCGGTTCACAGGTCGACCAGGGCCATCCACAACCGGGGCCGATGCGCCCAGAATGTACGACTTATATTCCTGCGCGAGGCGCTGGTGCAGGTTTCTTACATCCTCCATCCGATCCGAGACTGCGTGGATCGAACGCTCCAGATCACCTGCCACCTCAGCTCCGTCAAGGGTCGACAGTTCCATCGCGCCGTATTCAGGAAAAACCAGTAGTTCCGCCCCCTGCCTCGCGGCGCCTGAGACCCAGCGGTCCAGCTTGTCCTCATACTGCCCCCAGCTGTCGAGCCAATCGAGGTTATAGGCGGCGGTAGCGACTTTCATGGGCTTTCCTTGCGGTCCAATCTCTGGCGATATTTAAATGTGCGATTGTGGGCTGTATAGCCCCATCCTGACACCTTGGGTTTTGAACGACCTCTTCCGCTACGACCCCGAACCGTCGAATGCATGAACGACTGCCAAAGCTTGCTCTAGTCGGAAATGGGCGGCCAACGAAACCGTCATTGTTGGCCGATGAACCGGCGCTCAATCCATTTTTAAGTGCTGGGATGTCAGCATTCAACGAACTGTCAGTCTGCAAGTGACAGATTCAGTTGATGTCTTGGCAGAGATGAAAGAGCGTGAGGGTAGGTTCCGAGGGGCCATCAAGAATGCATCCAATAATCCAGTTCAGCTTAGGGAAAATGAAAATGACGAATGCTACATACAAGAAAATCGATGTCGTCGGCACGTCAACGGAATCCATTGATGCGGCTATCCGGTCGGGTATCTCAAAGGCGGCTGAGACAGTTAAAAACCTTGATTGGTTCGAAGTTTCGGATATCCGAGGTCACATAACGGAAGGTGAAGTTGGTCACTTCCAGGTCGCTATGAAAATCGGGTTCAGGCTCGACTAAGGCAAGGCGCAAGCCCAGCAAAAGACAGATTTGTCCGCAGAGCAGACGAAAACCATCTACAAATCCCGCATCCAAAACTGCAGTGGCTTTACTGTCTCGCCCTCTTCGCCAATATCCTTCCACGAAAACTGCGCGATCACACCAGGCATCCGTTCATATCCCCGCGCGCACCAGAAGTCATCCAAAGGGTGGTAGTTGTTTGGCCGCATCGGGTGCTCGGCGGGGTGCCTCACACTGCAAAAGGCGCATTTTCTGTAACCCAGCTTGCGTGCATGTGCCTCGCGAAGGTCAAAGAAAGTGTGGCCAACGCCCTGTCCCCGATAATCCGACAAAAGGACGGATTCGGCACAATAGAAGATTTTGGCCAGGTCCAGACCCGAGCCTTCAAAGGCGGCGGCGAAATCTTCAGCGTGGTCGGTCAAAGGGGCACCGGTCGAAGCGCCTATCAGGCGGTCACCATCGAACGCTCCAACAACGACCGCTTTGTCGCTGTCACGGTAAGATTGCAGGTACTTCCGCTCGTAATCGATGTCGCCGTCATACAGATACGGCCACGCCCGAAACACCTGGATCCGCAAACGCGCCACATCGTCCAAGGCATCCGTCAGCGCCGCCCCGGTCAGGGGACGGACAGCTGTGACCTCAGCCATTCGAGACCTGCTTGGTCCAGTCAGCGAGGTTGTAGAATGTGGTGACGCGGGTAATTTTACCGTCTTTCAGGTCAAAGAACGACCCGGCGGGCAAGCGATAGGTCTGACCGCGGGCTTCGGGCAAACCCTCATCCGTCTGCAGATAGGTGCCGTTCACAGTGAACTCTGCCGCAGCGCGGGTACCGCCTGCGGCCTCAAACACCACGATATCCGTTAGGTGTTCCTTGTAGCAGCGGTTCATATGGGCGCAAAAGGCTGCAAATTTTTCCTTACCGGTGCGGATCTGGCCTTCGTTCACGTGATGCGCTACGTCATCTGACAGGCAAGCCAGCATGCCGTCGACGTCACCGGCGTTGAAGGCGTCGAAATAGGTTTTGACGGTCTGGTTCATGGTCACTCCGTAGGTTCGCCCCAGCGGCCTTTGAGATGCTGAATGATCTGGTCGCGGGTCTGTCGGTAGTGAATTAACTTGTTTGCGCGGCTTTCGCCCAGTCCGGTAGGGTCCATTATTGGCCAATAATCGACATCCAGGTGAAAAATGCGCGTCAATTCCAGCGCCTGGCGCTGACTGGCCGGAGACAACGCAACGATCAGGTCGAACGAGCTGAGGTCGTCACCCCATTCCTGCATTTCATCAAACGAGCGTGACCGATGGCGGGACAGTTCAACGCCGACCTCCTGACAGACCGCGATGCAGAACCCGTCAATCTCAAGGTCATTTCGTACACCGGCGGACTGTACGTAAGTGCCGGTGCCGTAGAACTTTTTCATGAGCCCTTCGGCCATAGGAGACCGAACCGCGTTATGGTCGCAACAAAACAGGACCGACTGCGGTAAAGGCTTCACGCGTCAGCCCCCGAAATGCAGCACGCAGATCAGCGTGAACAGGCGACGTGCCGTATCGGTATCTATGTCGGCCTTACCTTCAAGTCGCTCCTGCAAGACGCGGCTGCCTTCGTTGTGGATGCCGCGACGGGCCATATCGATGGTTTCGATCTGGCTGGGCGGCAGAGTTTTCACCGCGTTGAAATAGCTTTCGCAGATCTGAAAATAATCTTTGACCACCTGCCGGAACGGCCCCAGCGACAGGTGAAATTCTGCTGCCTTCTCCTCGGCCTCGGTGGCGATGTCGAAGACCAGCCGTTTGTCGCGGATCGACAGCTGCACACGGTATGGTCCATCAGGCGCGACTCGGTCATCGCGCACCGGCAGCGCAAAGCTGTTTTCTTCCAGCAGATCATAGATAGCAACCTTACGCTCCTGCTCGATCTCGGGGGTCGGTGGAGGCAGGTTTTGGTCGTCTAGTTCGATGTGCGAGATACGAGTCATAAGGCTTGGTCCGTTCAGGTCGGCACAGACTTATAGCAACAAAATTGAATGGGCAACGCACACGGACCAATTCCTGACAAACTCGCTACAAAGGGTGATCCGAAGGGTCAATTCCGTGCTTCAACAACAATGTGTCGACAAGTGAGCCTTTGGCGATTTCACGATCCATAAAAATCTTCCGAAACCAAGATCCAAAGAAATGCACGGACATCTTATTCTGCCAGTCCAGAAACTCGAGCGCCGACATATCCGGATCATTCCAGTACTTTCTGTACCTGAGAGGGATCGCATAAAGCTCTGCGCGGGCAGAACACATATCATGTTCCGGCGTATCATAGATGTAGTGAAAGAACAAAGGTGGCCCAAAGGTCGAAAGCGGTAAACTCCAGACAGTTGATCTGCCGAATATGTCGATGTAGCTCTTTCGCCGATCCTCTGCCCACCAGGGCGGAACAAGGTCACTGTCGAAAGCGAAATCACACATTTTTTTCAAGGCCGGACTGTCGCTTGGCAAGGCAACAACACCATTCATCATACGTCGGCGTTTCAAATTCGCCTTTGGAAACAAGTAACCTTGGTTGGTCTCGAATGGTCTGTTTGCGTAAGCATCGGCATCCACCCAGATGTAGTCAGTATCCTGCATAAGCTTCAGACGGAACAGATCCGCATGAACGGCAACGGATCGGGCGACCGGGTCGCGGTAAATCTCGGACGTTTCAAAAATTTCGCGTGCGTCGCGCGCCTCGATGTAATCCGGAATATCCTCGAGGTCGCCATAGTGGTAGACGATCGGCTTCTGATCCACATCCGCGAAGGACTTCAGGCACAAATGCTCCAGAAAACTAAACCGTTTGCCGATCCAGAGTGTTGCCACGCGTTCCAAGTCTGGCTCCTTTGTGCCGGGTCGTCTTGCGGCTAGGGCGCCGTTGAACACCCATTTGTTTCAAGACCTATCCCTGAAAACCAATACAGGTTCACAGCAAGTGTGACCCCATAGCCATAAACCTTCAGCCATTCAGGCGCTTCAGCCGCGCCGTGACAGACAGCCCATGCGCCTCAAGGCTTTCGGAATGCGCCAGTTGCTCAGCTGCTGGTCCGATCGCACGCAGGGCTTCTGGTGTCATTTGGCTGAGTGTCGTGCGCTTGAGGAAATCCATCACACTGAGACCAGAGGAGAAACGGGCCGAACGGGCCGTCGGCAGCACGTGGTTGGGGCCGCCAACATAGTCTCCAATGGCCTCGGGCGTGTACTGGCCCAGGAAGATCGCGCCAGCGTGGACGGTCTTGGCGCTCAGCGCCACCGGGTCAGCCACGCACAGCTCAAGGTGTTCGGGCGCGATGCGGTTCGACAATGCTGCTGCCTCGTCCAAATCACGCACGGTGATGATCGCGCCGAAATCACGCCAGCTGGCCCCCGCGATTGCGCGGCGTTGCAGGGTTTCAAGGCGTTTGGCGACGGCTTTGGCGACAGCCTGCCCAAACCCGGCGTCATCTGTAATCAGAATCGACTGCGCGCTTTCGTCATGTTCTGCTTGGCTAAGCAGATCCAACGCGATCCAGTCGGGATCATTATCCTTGTCGGCAATCACCAGAATCTCGGACGGGCCGGCAATCATGTCGATGCCAACCTTCCCGAACACGCGGCGCTTGGCGGCGGCGACAAAGGCGTTGCCCGGTCCGGTGATCTTGTCGACGGGCGCGATACTGTCCGTGCCATAGGCCAGTGCGGCAATCGCCTGTGCACCGCCAACACGATAGACCGTGTCCACACCGGAAAGCCGCGCCGCCAGCAGGACCAGCGGGTTCACCTGCCCGTCCGGCGTTGGCACTGCGATGGCAAGACGCTCGACCCCGGCAACCTTGGCCGGGATTGCGTTCATCAGCACTGATGACGGATAAGATGCCAGCCCACCCGGCACATAGAGACCGGCAGCCGACACAGCAGACCAGCGCCACCCCAGCGTTGCGCCTGTTTCATCGGTCCACGCGTGATCCTCAGGCATCTGCCTTTCGTGATAGGCCCGGATACGGGCAGCAGCCAATTCCAGCGCGGCCCGATCTTCGGCCGAGACCTGATCCACAGCCTCGGTGATCTGTTCGGCGCTGAAGGCCAATGTTTCGGATGTCAGCTCCAACCGGTCAAACTTGGCGGTCAGCTCGATCACCGCCGCATCGCCACGGTTCCGCACGTCATCGATAATCCCGGCGACGACGGCATCCACATCCGGGCTGTCCTCGCGCTTGGCGGACAATAGTGTTTTGAATGTGGTCTCGAATTCAGGCGATGTCGCGTCGAGGAAAACAGGCATGTTCTGGCACTCCGGTGCGTTTGATCGGGACATACCGCCCAGATGGACCAGCCTCAACCCTCAGTCCTGTAGATGCAACGATTTGCACATACTCAGACAGGACAAGTCATTGCGCTGACTGCACCCTCCGGTGGCTTCCCAGCCGTGCCGTGCATAGAAACCCTGTGCCGTTCGGGTGGCCTCAAGCCGTCCTTCGGCACAGCCAAGGGCAATGAGTTCCTGCTCAAGCGTCTTCAACAAAACCCCGCCAATACCGCAGCCGGTTTGATCGGGATCGATATACAATAGCGTGATTTCTCCGGCTTCGGTCAGCCCACCGACTGCCGCAGGCTGCCCGTTGTTCTCGGCAAGCCAGATCTGTGCGCCGTTCCTGATCCAACCCCTGATCGTCGCCGGATCCTTGTTTGCGACCCATTGTGCGATCACCTCAGGATCATCCTGATGGTCCGCCGTGCAAAGGTCGGTAATTGACCGGACCAGAACACGGCTCAGATCGAACACGTCGAAAACGGTCGCACGGCGCAGCACCAGACCCTGTGGGGGTCCGGTGAAAGCCTGCGCTATGCCGCGCTTATTCCGGATGGTGCGGTGCCTGGCCGGATGGGGCCTGATACGGTCGGGTCACGTCCTTGAGGGTGACATCCAGCGCCTCGACCGACAAGCGGATCGAACCGTCGCCCGCCAGTGTCAGCATGATCTGCCCCGCGCCGTCTTCGCCCGCTTCGAAATCAATCGACAGCAGGGACATCACCATTTCCTTGTCGCCGCGTTCGACCCCCTGGCTCGCCACAGATAGCACTGAATCGAAAACCAGAACTGACTGCACCCGTTCAAACGGGCGGTCGCGGCGGGCGGCAGCATCCTTGTCTTCCCACCGGAACCGGTTCAGCAATAGGCCAAAGCGACGCTCAGAGGGCCGCCATGTCATCTCGGTGATTGGGAAAATCGCATCCTGCGCCAGGGTCGAAATCACCTGAAGGTCATCGGCGTCCTCGGCCCCCAGATTCAGTGGGGCTTCGCGTCCGTCTTCGAAACTTGCATCTGTCATTGGCCTTTGATCCGTTCAATCTTTGCGCCTACGCCTTCCAGCTTACGCACCACATGTTCATATCCGCGGTCCAGATGATAGACCCGACTGACTGTCGTTTCCCCTTCAGCCGCCATTCCGGCCAGAATCAACGAGACTGAGGCCCGCAAATCCGTCGCCATTACCGGCGCGCCCTTCAGGCGTTCAACCCCGGTCACGGTCGCCGTACCGCCATGCACTTCGATATTCGCGCCCATGCGCACCAATTCCGGCGCATGCATAAAGCGGTTCTCAAAGATACGTTCTTCCAGAACCGAGGTACCTTCGGCCGTGCACATCAGCGCCATCATTTGCGCCTGCAAATCTGTCGGGAAACCGGGGAACGGTTCGGTCACCACATCCACAGCCTTAACACGACCGTTCTTACGGGCAACCTTCAGGCCATTTGGGGTTTCTTCGACATGCACTCCCGCCGCATCCAGCTTGGCCGCAAAAGATTCGACCAAAGCCATCCGACCACCCAACAACTCAACCTCACCACCGCACATCGCAGGGGCCAACATATAGGTGCCCAGTTCAATCCGGTCAGTTACCACCTGATGCGTCGCACCGTGCAGGCGATCAACGCCCTGAATCTCGATGGTCGAGGTCCCCTCGCCCGAAATCTGCGCGCCCATCTTGCGTAGGCACTCAACCAGGTCAACAATCTCCGGCTCACGTGCGGCGTTCTTAAGAACGGTCGTGCCTTTGGCCAGCGTGGCGGCCATAACGATGTTCTCGGTCGCGCCCACCGAGGCAAAGCGCATCTCATGCACTGCACCTTTCAGCCCACCGGGGGCTTTGGCGTGCAAGTAACCGTCTTTAAGCTCGATCTCGGCGCCCAGCGCCTCAAGACCTTCGATATGCAGGTCCATCGGCCGCGCACCGATGGCACAGCCCCCCGGCAACGACACAACAGCCTGTCCAAAACGCGCCAGCAAAGGACCCAGCACCAGATTGGATGCCCGCATCTTGCGCACGATCTCATAATCCGCTGTCTGACTGGTCAGGTCATGGCTGGACATCGCTAGCACCTGCCCGTCCTGCAGCGAAGACACTTCTGCCCCGAGCGATTGCAAAAGCGCAGTCATTGTCTTGATGTCACTCAGCCGCGGCGCATTGGTCAGCGTCAGCGGTTCGTCGCTGAGCAACGTTGCGGGCATCAGCGTCAGGCATGCGTTCTTGGCCCCCGCAATCGGTATCTGACCGTTCAGCGGCCCGTTGCCCGTTACCAAAATCGAATCCATCTGCTCTTATCCCTCGTCCTTGCCGGTCTTGTCCTCGGATGCCGCTCGCGCCTTGGCTTGCGCCTTGCGCCGCGCCATATTCGCCTTAAGCGCGGCCTTAAGCCGTTCTTCGCGCGCGTCCCCGGATTTACCGTCTTTTTTAGGTGAATTTTTGTCTGCCATTGTCTTTCTCTACAGGAGACGAAAAAAACCGTCCAGACACCCTTGCGCCGCGTTTCGTTTGAGTCTAATCACCCGCCCACAGCGCTGCTGTAGCTCAGAGGTAGAGCACTCCCTTGGTAAGGGAGAGGTCGAGAGTTCAATTCTCTCCAGCAGCACCATGATTTTCTCATATCATTCAAAAACTTACACCAAACCAACGGCTTGCGCTTGCAGACTCCTACACAGGAGTCCTACACAGTGACCCTAACCATGCCTACACCAGTCAAAGACAAAAAGAGCGGAATCTACTACGTCAGGGTGCGCGTTCCGGCGGACCTTAAGGGATTCGTCGGTCGCGCTGAGGTGTCAAAGTCACTCCGAACCAGAGACCCGGCAGACGCCAAGGAGCGATTTGCGGCGGAGTACGCCAAAATTCAGAAGCGGTGGGCGTCCCTTCGGGCAAAGCCTGAATCCCTCCCATTAAAAAAGATCGTCGCACTTTCGGCGCGCGTGTATTTCCGCCTTATGGAAGTATTGGAAAATGAACCGGGAGAGCCTGAGATTTGGCACCGCGTTTTGGAACTGAGCCAACAGGCGGAGGCTGCTGAGGGCGGGTTAGAAAAATGGTATGGAGATGCCACTGACGAGATATTGGCAGAAGAAGGAATTGCTGTAGACGAACCGACGCGCACTCGTTTGCTACGCGAAGTCCATAGGTCTTGGACGCAGGCAGCTAGTCAGCAATTGAAGCGGGCCGAAGGCGACTTCACCCCGGACCCTCAGGCTATGCGTTTCCCTGAGTGGGAACCCACGGCCACGCCGAAAGCGGCAACCGAAGGCCCCACCCTCACCAGCCTTTTTGAACGGTGGAAGAAAGACCACTTGAGCAACGGAAAGGCAGCCGCAACGGTCGATGACTTCGCTCAGAAGAAGGACGCTCTGGTCGCATATTTGGGTCATGAGGATGTCACTCGGATAAAACCTAAGGACATTGCTGACTGGTGCGACTACTTGCGTGACGAGAAAGGTCTGAAACCGCCTGAAGTTTTCTAGAACCCGCGCGATGTCGGCGTCGTCCGCTTACCGGACGCATGCACGCACAGAGATCAAGTAGCTTGGGAAAGGCAGGTAAGGGCTCAAACCGGTCATCTGACGGTTTCGGTTGGATATCGTGCCGGTTCAGACGGCATCAAGGTCGGCTGAGCGGACCTTCCAGCCGTTCGCCGCAACCGCGAAATCTCAAGGTTCGCGAGCGCAGCATTTGGCACTAAGGGCGGAGAGCCGACTTTCGCTGCAGGAGCAAACAGCGTCACGGATCCCTAAGGAGCAGACATTCAGGCATCCAATATGGTGAGTTTTATTGACCGCATTAACGAACTTCTCGCAACGTATGCTCTGGGTGTGATCAAATCCGCCCGAATCCGGCATGCCGGACAGTACAACCCCAAGGCAAAAGCCATCGTCAGCTCAGCTAATCAAGCAGAGGTCGAGGTCTGTCGCGGTCGCCAGTCAGTTATTCGCTGCGCGTGATCTGATTGTCACCTTCAGCCCCGGCCGGAGAAACAGGTCGGGATTTGGGAACTCTCCCCAGACCTCTAGGGTCTGTGTTACTTCGTCGAACTTGTATCCACCGGATACCAACCGACCCTCATGCGGGTATAGTTCGCCGTCAGGAAGAACGAGCGACAGCACAAGCGCTTCGCTGATCGCCTCATCCGATTTCAGAAGCTTTTGCCTGTTGGCATAGACAGCATAGGGGACCTTCCCGATAACCTGTATTGGGTCGAGTTGAGTGATAATGGCCATCGTAATACCATCGCCTCCAGAAAGCGTGACATCCTGCCAGCCGTTCTCCTTTACCATTGGTGCGCTGATAACTCCGGTGATCGGTGCCTTTTGCGTCATCTGCATGACGCCGAGCCCCGCCAATCCTACAGTGGCCTTGGCCTGCTCCACGTTCCCTGCGGCAATGCCACGGGCTGCCTCCGCAATCTCGACGGCAGATTCCGAAATCACATCTTTGGATTTCAGTGTTTTGGTCCGCTTCAACTCAGCTTCGGCTTGCAGCAACTTTGCTTCTGCGACTGACAGTTGCCCCTGCGCAAGCTGCAGACGATAGTCAGCTGGTGCCGTGTGGAACTCAAAAAGAACATCACCCTTCGTGACGATCTGCCCAGGCTCGAAGGTGATAGACTTCAGCCAAGCGCTGACAATTGGCGTGACCTCCGCTTCACGTGCGGGAACAACAATACCACCGAACTCAGCAGTGCCCAATGCGTTCTCATTCGCAAATGCTGCTGTGCAGCAAAATGCGGCAACGACTCCAAAATAGGTTAGAACTTTCAACATTCGTTATCCCCTTCCATTGTCCGTCGTCAGGGCTTTTGGCACCGGTGGCGGCTTAAACTAAGAGAGCGTTTGGCTCATCTGGTTGTTTGCATTATGCGGCGCGCTGGCGGTGATGCAAGCGGCGCGTTTCGAGTGTCTTTCGTTTGATCCTTTCCGTCGTTGTAGAATGGTTTTATCACCGCCGAAGTAGACGTCTGCCGGTGTAACGTTGTTCAGGATCTCGTGGAAATGTTGATGATTGTAATGTTCGACGAAAGCTTCGATTTCCCTTTCGAGATCGCCCGGTAGGAAGTAACTTTCCAGCAGAATGCGGTTCTTCAGGGTCTGGTGCCATCGCTCGATCTTGCCTTGGGTTTGCGGGTGGTACTCCTACAACTTTGATTGCCTCGCCAACATCGCGTGCACGTTTAGTTTGAAGCAATTCCAAGAAGAAACGTCATCGCGGCCTTCAGTTCAACTGTTGCACTTAAAACTTGCATCCAATCTGGGGCGGCTTAATGTTTGAAAATCATAAGGAGCGCAAATGTATTTTCCCGCAAAAGTATCACTTTCATCGATTGCCATTGCCTTTGTTTGTTCGCAAGCGATCTCTCAAGACGGGACGCAAATCCTGATAACAAACGTCAATGTGTTTGACGGAGTGAATGAGGAGCTGATTGAAAATGCGAATGTTGTTGTCACGGATAATCTGATTGCGAAAGTGTCCTCCGAGCCCCTCTCAGCCACCAACCGTGTTGTCATTGACGGAGGTGGGCGCACGTTGATGCCCGGCCTGATCGACGCGCATTGGCACACGCTTTACTGCTGCAATCCCCAAAGTGTTATTGCGACCGGCGATATTCTTGAAGTTGCGGTACGGGGGGCCATCGGGTCCGAAGGTACATTGATGCGTGGCTTTACATCCGTGCGCGATGTCGGTGGCAATTCATTTGCGATCAAACGGATGATAGACGCCGGCGAGATCAAAGGCCCTCGTATCCTGCCGTCGGGCCCGCCTGTAACTCAGACTGGCGGGCATTTTGACTATCGCCCTTACCAAGCGGTGCCGAGTAATTCCGGGGACTCGCAATGGTACTGGTACAGTGTCGGTCTGATGGCACAGGCTGATGGTGTGCCCGAAGTGACCAAACGGGCCCGTGAGATCATGCGCATGGGTGCGACCCAGCTTAAGATTTCTACCGGCGGCGGGGTTTCATCAACTTATGATCCGCTAGATGTGCGTCAATACACCAAAGCCGAGATCGAAGCCTTTGTGGAGGTTGCCGACACATACAACACTTATGTCGCCTCTCATGTTTTCACGGATGAGGCGGTCGAAATTGCCGTCGCAGCTGGTGTTAAGTCCATCGAGCACGGCTTCCTTATGAGCCGTGAAACGATGGAGCTCATGCGCGACAATGACGTGTGGTTGTCGGTGCAACCTTTGCTAGACGACGAAGATGGTTTTTCCTTTGACGATCCCATCAGCCAGCAGAAATGGATCGACGTCACGAACGGCACGGACTTCACCTACACCACGGCCAAAGAAGTCGGGGTCAAGGTGGCCTTTGGCACCGATATTCTGTTCGACCCCAAGCTGGCCGAACGTCAGGGCGCATTCCTTGCCAAGTTGCAACGCTGGTATACGCCTTATGAGGTGCTGAAAATGGCGACCTCGACCAACGCAGAACTGCTTGAGTTATCCGGCCCGCGCCACCCCTATCAACAAGGCGGCCTAGGCGTGATCGCAGAAGGCGCTTATGCCGACCTGATCCTTGTTGACGGCAACCCGCTGGAAAACATCGACCTGATCGCGGACCCGCATAAGAATTTCGATCTGATCATGAAAGATGGCAAAATTTATAAGAACACGTTGGACTGAGTTGTACCCAACAACTGTCGTCAAAACCGACTCTCTCGCCAGAAAAGTAGTTGCTTTGAAATATTTTATTGCCACTATCGCTCTTCTATTCGCAACAGCGCCTGCGTTCGCACAGGACCAGACTCTTTTCATCAATGTCGATGTTTTCGATGGCGTCAACGAAGCGCTAATTGAAAATGCGAGTGTTTTGATCGAGGGCAACTTGATCAAGACGATTTCAACCGAACCGATTGAGGCAAGCGGCGCGACGATACTTGATGGCGAAGGTGGCACTCTGATGCCTGGTATCATCGACAGCCACGCTCACCTCGCCATAGGCAATATCGGTGTACCGGATATTCTGAACGAGTTTCCGGGTTACCTCACTATTCGTTCCACTGTGGCGGCGAAACAGCTTCTAGATCAAGGCATCACAACCATCCGTGATATGGGAGGGGAAACTTTCACAGTGAAACGCGCGATTGAGGAAGGCTTGATTCCAGGTCCCCGTGTTTTCCCCTCTGGCGCATTCATCACCCAGACCGGCGGCCATTTCGATTTTCGTCCGCGCGGAACCGCAAATCCATCTCTCACAGATGACGTACCTTTCTGGTCAAACTTCCACGTGTGGATGGTGGATGGCCCGGACCGTGTGGCAGCGGCAGCACGCGAAAACCTTCGCCTTGGCGCGACGCAGCTCAAGCTTGCAATTGGCGGCGGTGTATCCTCAGCATTTGATCCGATAGACACCACCCAGTATTCCTATGACGAGATCAAAGCAGCAGTCGACGCCGCTGAGAACTGGGGTACGTACGTTACCGTTCACGGCTATACGCCTCGCGCAATCAACATTGCTATCGATGCAGGTGTGAAGGTGATTGAACATGGCCAGCTCCTGGACCGTCCCACTATTGAACGAATGGCAGCAGAAGGTATCTGGCTTAGTTTCCAACCGTTTACTCTGTGTTCTGAGCCGAACCTTGACGCGGCGCAAAACGCAAAACAGGCTATCGTTTGCAAGGGCACTGGGCAAATATATGAATGGATGAAGGAAATTCCCGAGCTGAAGGTTGCACACGGCACGGATACATTTCTTAATCCGGAGACTGGTTTAGCAGGAGCAACCAAACAGCTGGAGCGGTTGGAGAAATGGTTTTCGCCCTACGAAATCCTCAAGATGGCCACTAGCAACGTCGGTGAACTTCTAAAACTCAGTGGACCGAGAAACCCCTATCAGGACGGTGATCTTGGCGTTTTAGCTGAAGGTGCCTATGCGGACATTTTGCTGGTCGGTGGTAACCCACTCGATGACCTTGGTTTGGTTACTGATCCCCAAAACCTTCAGGTGATCATGAAGGATGGCGTGATCTACAAGAACGAGTTGGAATAGCCGACAGGCGGCGAGTGAGCGGACTAAAAAATGATTAATCTATCCCTTCTTGTCAAGCTTCAGGCGGTTTTCGCGGTCGCGTCGCTCACCTACCTCGCGACCAGCGCGATCTGCGAGCAAATGATCGGCGAACCGCTGAGTGCGGCAGCCATAGGGCCATCCATCCTTATGTTCTTGGCCTATTGTGCCGCCCTCTTTTTACCGCGCACCGGGAGGATCGGATGGTATCGCATAGCGATGGTGCCCGCTCTCGTTCTGTTCGGCTTTGGTGGCGTCATCGGAAATATTACCCGCTACATAGATGGCGGCCTTGCCGAATACGCCTCTTTGGCAGCATGGGGGATTGCCGTCGCCATCAACTTCTTTGGCACAGTCCTCAATGTTATCGCCGCTCTAAAGCTTTTCAAAGAATAGGTCTGGAATTTTCGATGCCCATTTCCACTTGTCCAATTGTAAGGCTCTTGTTTGCGCCGCCGTTTCAAAAGACATTGGGTCGAGGAATTTCATACTCGACTGGGTTAACCGATCAACCTCAAACACGATATCTGACATTTTTAAAGGAGACCCAAATATGAAACGCCAAGGCATGATACTTGCTTTGCTTGCAAGCTCAATTCTCGCAGGATCGGCTGTCCTTGCGCAGGACAGTTCCGCTTCAGCAACACTGATCACCGGTGCTCGGATTTTCGACGGCGTCGGGCCTGATCTAATCGACGGGCAGGATATCCTGATTGAAGACGGCATGATTTCGGAAGTTGGTGCAGGACTGGTCGCCCCGGAAGGGGCCCAAGTCATTGACGCTGCAGGACGCACCATGACGCCCGGTTTCATTGACGTTCACTATCACCTCAGCCTGTGCAATGTGCCTATCATGGATATGGCTGGATCTGCTGCGCCAGATCTCGATTATATCGGGATAAAGGCAGCCCAAGCCGCTGAAGAGGCGCTGATGCGCGGCTTCACCAGCCTTCGCGATGTGGGCGGTGCTTCGTGGGGCGCAAAGCTGGCTGCTGATCGTGGCGAAATCGCAGGCCCCCGTGTCTGGCCAAGCCTGCGCGCGATTTCACAGTTCGGAGGTCACGGCGATGCAAACCCACGTTACATGGAACCACGCGAATTCGGCGGGCCGGAAAACAACCTCGAACGGCTTGGCTATAGCCGCATTGTGAACGGGCGCGATGAAGTGCTTGTCGCCACACGTGAAAACCTGAAACGCGGTGCAAGTCAGATCAAGATGCATTTAGCTGGTGGTGTCGGCACTGAATTCGACCCAATTGACGGTCGCCAGTTTATCAAAGAGGAAATTGAAGCTGCCGTCGAAGTTGCTGAGGGGTTTGGCACCTATGTCGCCGCCCATGTGTACACCCCAGACGGTATCAAACAGGCGGTCGAAGCCGGTGTGCGTTCTATCGAGCATGGCAATCTCATTACCGATGAAATAGCCCAATTGATGTCCGATAACGATGTCTGGCTCAGCCCGCAGGTCGTAGTCTACCTGACCTTCTCACCTGATCTCGGGCCAGTGCGGCTGGCCAAGGGTAAGAAGGTCGAAGCCGGTTTGGACCAGATGTTCGAATTGGCCAAAAAATACGATCTGAAGATAGCTTTTGGCACCGACGTTGTGGTCAACCCCGAAGCCTGTGCTGATCAAAACCGCGAGTTCGTTGAGCGGACGAAATGGTTCACTCCCGCTGAGGTTCTTGCACAGGCAACCTCGCTCTCTGGCGAACTACTACAGCTATCCGGCGACCGCAGCCCCTACCCAGGCGTTGTTGGCAAGATTGAAGAAGGGGCGCACGCAGATGTGCTTTTGATCGATGGCAACCCGCTGGAAGACATTTCAATCCTGCGCAATCACGAAGAGGCGATTGACCTCATCATGAAAGGTGGCGAAGTTTACAAGAGCGAACTGGAGTAACGGGTACAGTTGGAAACAGTAGCTTTCCTTGAGGCATTCCTCTGAGCGCCTCAAGGTTTGGCTTGTGTCTGGAAACGTCAGTTTAACTGATTGATGCGAATGACCGCAACTAGATCATCGGCCCAGTCGAGTTTGCCTGAGATTGCACCAACGTCCGCTTTTTCTCCTGCTTTCCGGCATGGAATTCTCATGCAAAGCGAGGACGGAGATGTTGCGGACGCTTTAGAACGAAAGGTGGCTTAAACGAGCACTTAGGGCGGCACCAAAGCGTGACAGGTCCATTTTGCTAAATGCTGGGATGAGAACGAATGCCCGTTATTCTGTTTCTGATGCGATATTCGTTAAAAATATTTGCAAAGCTCTGTTGTTGGCAGAAAAGGAAAGCGGTTCCTGGTTGGTGTTGTTTTCGCCTATGTTACTGGTCTAGGTTGTTTATGTCGAATATGTGGGATTTTTCTTCCGCTTAAATGCGAGAGATACACTGTTAGGAGCAATGCAAATGGCGCTGGCAAACCCACATTTACTTGTATGTGCTCTTGCTTTTATGACTGCGGGCATGTCTGCGGCAGCGGAGCGCTCGGCAATCAACTGGGAAGAACTTGCACCGCCGCAGCCAGCCATAGAAGACCCTTTTGTTGAATTAGCACCCGAACAACTGGATGCGCTCAGAATGATAGCTCGGTTTGAGGCAGCCAAAGACAAATCCACAAGTTACATAACGGCGGAGCAAGCCGAAAACCTTCGCAACAAGCTGTTGGACGAAGGCCTTGATGTAGAATGGCTTTTCAAACAACGTGAGATTGTCATTGAGGAGCGTCGGGCCCAAGCCGCCGCTGTAAATCCAAACGTCATCGGTAAGGAGGTTCGCATACCGGGCTACGTTATACCGCTGGAATTTGAAGGACAAAAAGTGACATCCTTCCTACTCGTACCTTATGCTGGCGCTTGCATTCACACACCGCCGCCTCCGGCAAACCAAATGGTACATGTTACCTACCCTGATGGAATTGAGGTTTCAGGTTTGTTCACACCTGTGTGGATAGAGGGGAAGATGAACGCCGAATTTTCGGTTCAAGACGTGGGATTGTCAGACGGCGGGTCCCGTGTTGAGGTCGGCTACGAGATGTCGGCTAATGACGTTTATTTGTACTGACCTGTAACCAGTCAGGTTTGCAACGCTGTCTCGGTTGTTTTGCGACGTTAGAGTTTGGACTGGAGCCTGATAGAGAACGTTGGCGCTGTCGCAACCAAGTGGCGCTACGTCCGCGACTCGGTCCTAGCCCCATCGAACTACCCTGCGGGCAGACCCAATGTCCGCTTTTCTCGCTGCGTCGCTGCTAATGAATTGGTCAACTAGGTTGCTGCATCTGCAAACATCGGCACCGTAGCATGTCTGCTTTGGGCTCAAAGAAGACATTCGGATATTTCGTTCAGACAATTGACGGGCACAAAGGGGTCAAGGTCGGCAAAGTGCTGCTAGCAGACGAATGCACCCGCAGCAGCCCAGTTGCACGGCAAAGGCGGCAATGGGCTCAACGTGCCAGCTCCAGCACGTCGCAGGGAATGTCAGCAGCGAGCCCAGATTGTCCGATGCTCCACCAGACACGAACAACTGCAATAGCAAGGGTTGCTGCCATTCAAACCGCTAACTTGGTAAAACGGAACAGTGTAGAAAGCAATTTGTTCAGTTTGGCTAGTTCTTTGAAAGCTAACGTCCCGGCAATTTTAGTTGCAAGAACGTGCCCATGTAGCGAAACGCTCCACTTCACAAGAACGCGGCTGCTCGCTAAGGCACACAGCCCAAAACGTTCTGCCTGGCAATTCCGTTTCAGACAGGCGCACTAGGTGCCCGGCTGCGACTGCGGAGGCGGCCAAAACGCTGGAAGCTAGTACCACGCCCTGACCTGCAAGTGCCGCGTCGATGGCATTAATTTCTTCGGAGAAATGCTGTGTGACCTCTGGCACCTCGTCTGTGAGCCCGGCTGCCTGTGACCAGCGTTGCCAATTGGGAGGCACTTCTCCGCCGCAATTCCAGCGGTACTGAATCAATGGCAGACGAAGAACGTCGGCATTTTCTTTGACCTGATGCCGACGCAGCACCTCCGGCGCGCAGAGCGGAATCAAACTGTCGTTAAATAGTGGCAACCATTGATTTTCCGTGCCCGCATGTACTGCATATCGAACAGCGAAATCGACATCGCTTCCGGACAGGTCCACCGGCCGGTTGTCAGCTTCGATTTTAAGGTTCAACCCTGTTTGACTTTGCAATGCGGGCAGGCGTTTCATGAGCCAGAAGCTCGCGAATGCCACAGTTACGGAAACCGTCAAGGGGCGGTCTTGATCCAACTGAGAAAGGCCTGAGATGGCTTGGGCCATACGGTCGAAACTCTCGCACAGCACTGGGTATAATGACTCGCCTTCCGCCGAAAGGCGGATTGGTCGAGGATAGCGGTGAAAGAGCTTTACTTCCAAAATCTCTTCAAGTTGGCGGATCTGGTGGCTGATCGCGGTCGGCGTTAGGTGAAGCTCTTCTGCGGCACGGGCAAAATGAAGATGCCGGGCGGCGGCTTCAAAGGCACGCAGCGCGTGGAGTGGTGGCAAGCGCCGCATCGCTTCCATCCTTTCCGTTCGGATTGCACCTAGATGAATCTCATTCATCCATAACCTGAAAAATCCGCCTTCGCCAGAGAATAAGCCGCTTGGTAGGCAAAGCGTGTAGTGAAAAAACTTAGGAGACTGCCAATGCCTACTCTGTTGCGAATTGACGCAAGCGCCCAGCTTGAAGAACGCTCTCTTACACGAAACCTGACCGGGATATTCACCGATACATTTCTGGCAAACGCACCGGAATCGCACGTGATCACCCGGGATGTAGGGCTAAACCCCATTCCCGCTATTGACCAAGAATTCATTCAAGCCGCTTTTACCCCACTCGAAGAGCGTGAGGCGTGGATGAACGAGCGCCTAGCGCTGTCCGACGAACTGATCGAGGAAGTGGAAGCCGCGGAAATCCTAGTCATGGGAGCGCCGATGTACAATTACGGGATACCTACCGCTTTGAAAGGCTGGATTGACCAAGTGGCACGGATCGGCAAGACCTTTTCCTTTGATCTTGCACGCGGGGATACGCCGATCGAGCCTATCCTATCTGGAAAGCGACTGGTGGTGCTGTCAGCGCGCGGCGAATTTGGTTTTGGTCAGGGCGGTGTAAGGGCTCACCTCAACGCGCTTGACCTTGGTCTGGCGGCCTGTGCGCATTACTTCGGCGTTGCGCCCGGGCATGTCGAAACCATCGCCATCGAATACCAAGAGTTCAAAGACGACCGTCACCGGGCTTCAGTTATAACTGCAGAGGCCCGCACCCGTGATTTGGCTACCGAATTGGCCATAACTGTAGCGCAGGCGGTTTGAAGTTAGTTTAAGAATGGACGGGACTTGGTGGCGCGGACTGAACTCCGAGCCACCAAGCCGTTGGCAAGTAGCTTAACGCCATGAAGGGGCTGTATCGAGCTTCAAAGGTTAGATTATATGGAACTTGTAGTGATAACTCCATCAACATGGAGGTCAGTTATGGGCTTTTCTGATGTCGTTCGGTTGCGCCAAAGAGACGTCCGCTTCGTCCGCAGAGCGGACGCATGCACACGCAGAGATCAAGTGGCTTGGGAAAGGCAGGTAGGGGCTCAAACCGGTCATCTGACGGTTTCGGTTGGATATCGTGCCGGTTCAGACGGCATCAAGGTCGGCTGAGCGGACGAAGCTGCCGTTTGCAATTCCGCCTAGCCAACCTTGCCGCGACAAGGGGATACTCACTCTTGAAAAGGTTTAACCCAAATTCGCTGCCCTTTGGGGGCATCGTGATTCACGCGCACGATTTTAGTTGGCTTCTTGTTTTGAAGGTCGATCCTTAGAAAGCTAAACTCACGAGTTGGAACATTACCGGGCTTACGAATCCACTGAGACATAAGTGTTCCTATCCCACCATAGGGAGCTATCAGATCCACG
The DNA here is from genome assembly GCF_003318255.1 of Ruegeria sp. A3M17. Taxonomy (GTDB): domain Bacteria; phylum Pseudomonadota; class Alphaproteobacteria; order Rhodobacterales; family Rhodobacteraceae; genus Ruegeria. The sequence continues at coordinate 124,508 of NZ_QOCF01000014.1, read as the reverse complement.
ATCCAAAACCGATCTCCCGCGCTCCACTCGTCAATAAGCAGGCCATCACCATTTACGAACCGCCGTTCCGCCTCCTCCGTGAGAAGCGCCCAAGTGAACAATCCTCGAGGAACGCCGCCGATGCGAAAAATAGTAAACTGCTTTGCGTCAATTGCTGGTTCGAATGCCTCGCGAAACTTTACGATCGGAAGGCCTTTGTAGAGTTTGCTGCGCATAGCGAGAAACAGAAACTCGCCCATGATCCTCTGCTTCTCAGGGCTTGGAAATTCCGAAGGCGGCTTCCGAATATCAACTACATCCATCAAACACGCCTTTTCAAAGCGACAAGGCTCTTGGTCTCATTCACTGAAAGAGCTGGCATTGTGGTGGTCCAACTGCCTTCTATTTCGCCTAGTTCCGGAAAAAGCTCATAGAGCTCTTCTTGCGCCGCATAATCCAAAGCGTTGTGCCCTGTGTCGCCAGGGAAGAAGCTTTCGCTCCACGCCCCGTTCGACAACACAACCTCATGCTGGTCAAACATAATGTGGTAATAGGTGACGCTTTGGTCATCGCTGATATCGATTGCACCCCCATCAACTAAACCCTTTGCCGGCGCTAAGGCTTGGTCGAGGCCAAAGAGAAGCTGGGTATCCGGACTAGACAAATACATCCTGTGCTGTGGAGAAACCGTCAAATCCTTACTGGGCTGTTCCTCGCCTAGAGCACCAGCGCGAAAACGTACGGGCCGCAAATGCTGGTTTTCTTTCAGGTCCTGATGACTGAGCACCCTCGAGCCGATCCACCGGATTGGCTTGGCGCCATGCTCCTTTGTCATGACCATATCGCCAACCACAAGCGACTCTACCGAACGTGGTCCGGATGGCGTCTCAATCAACGTTTTTGATGCAAAGCATATGAAGTTGATGACAACTGAATCCTCGTCACCCTCTCCTGCAACGACGAATGTAACAGAGTCTCCAAAAGTCGGCTCCGATGCATCGAAAGTGAAGGTGTATACGCCCGTGTCCGGATCTACCGATAGCCCCCCGCCAAAATCTGCGGTATTTCCGGGGGAGACGATCTCGAATGATTCGCCGGTAGCTCCAAAGGTAGAATCGAAATCCACGACAACGGTAACGATCCCGTCATAGTCGTTGAAATTTAGGTCATCAAGCGTCCAAATATCGAGACCAGCGGTACCGCTGCCGCTGAAACCGATATCAGCACCGTCGACTGTGGCCGAAACCATACTGATGTTACTCATACGAAACCTACCAGCTAACCTCTGAGCACAAAGTCTGTTGTGCAAATCTTTCGATAGCTCGAAGGTATCCAATTTTTGAGTTATGTGAAGTACTTAATTATGCAATGGTTTGCATCTTTGAAGAAGTGTTGCGGCAACCGATTTGGTTGGGTGTCGATAACTCTTTCAGACGAGATAAAAGAGTCAGAATCCTAACAGTTTAATGCTCTACACGGAAACAGGTTTACTTAACTATTTGGAAAAGTGAAATCGAGATCATTGTATACAGACTTTTCAGAATGCCGGACGACAGCACCGGGCTCGCAGCCGACACCTGGCCATTTCACTCAGACCACAGACGCGCACTTGGACGGCCAAGGTCGGCAATGTGCTGTAAGCAGCCTAATGCACCCGCAGCTACCAGATCACTCGGCAACGGCGGCTCAGGGCTCATACTTCCAGTCGAGGCACATCGCAGAGAATGACGGCAGAGAGCCCCGAAGCGGGCAATCGGTTCCTATACGGAGAAGAGCGGCTATGATGGGCTAAGTAATAGGTTCAATCATCACTGTGAATTTTAACCGAAACTTTATTGACAGGTTCCGAATTCGGAACTAAACCGGTCTTGTTCCGAATTCGGAACTAAAATCATTCACTGGCAGACGGCTAAGGGCCGCGCCACTCAGGAGAGAAAACGATGGATGGACAGCATCGCCATGACGCTGCTTATGCGACAATGTGTTCGTACCTTGGACTATCGGCGAGAGACGTAGCGGAAATCGGAGGGTTCTCTGATCGGTTCGCACGGGACATTCTTTCGGGCCGTAAGTCCTTCCCGCAAGACACCAAGGTCGGATTGTTCCAGTTGTTAAAGGACTACAAGACCATCATTGACGCGATGAAAGCAGACGTGCGTGCCGGTGAAAGAGTTTTCTACATATACCGCACTAATGAACAGCTTCGGGCTTCGCCAGTGGGCGACGTTTGGCCTTCGGTCGGCAAGGCCAAAGGTGGATTTGTAGGTCCTTACAGAAGCGCAGCCTTCGAAGTTTATCAATGGGCTACAGACGTTGTTAACGGACCTGCAACTCCGATAAATCTGGTATTTGCTGAGACCCCTCAAACAAGCTGATCAAGCAATCCCGAAAACAATGCCAGACCTGCGCAGGCCACGTCTGCGTCGCGCTCTCGGCTGTCCAATTCAAAGGTGAAAAAATGTCAAACCTATTCGTCAACACTTTCAATGAGACCCGAACCTGCACTTTCAAAGGGGACATTTATGATATTCGCGACAACGGCGCGATACTCCGTCGGAAACGACCCAGCGGAAGACAGCGCAAACTCGACGACTTCTGGACCTTCGGCACAAAGGACACCAACTCAGGATACGCAAATTTTGGGAGCCACAAAGTACATCGGATCGTCGCAATGGCTTTCCATGGGGAACCTCCAACCGGCCAACATATTGTCGATCATATCGACACCAATCGCATGAACAATCGCCCGGAAAACTTGCGCTGGATCACGAGGCTTGAGAACATCTTGTTGAACCCGATTACTCTGAAGAGGGTAATTGAGGCATATGGGTCAGTCGAAAACTTCTTTTCTAATCCTGAGATGCCCAAGCATAAGCCGCTTCCGAGCCAATATGATTGGATGCGAGCAGTCTCTGCATCAGAAGCTACGGAGAGCAGGCGCAAACTAGAAAACTGGGCAGCAAGCTCGAAATCGCCCTCGGGCTCTGGACTGGGAGAGTGGCTGTTTGATCACCGCACTCAACAGGAACAGCCCAAATTGCCCGAGATTATTCCTTCACTAACTGAGGGAGCCTCGCAAATGAACTGGCGGACACCGTCGGAGTTTCCGTGCTGCCCTAAGCCCGGGAAAGATCGAACATTGATGGAATACTATCGGGCGCTTTCATTCGGAGCGGTATTTGCAGCCAACGAACATGGAAAATCCCATTTCGTCGATGGATGTTCAGACCGCCATAGCGACTGCCTGATAGTGGTCTGCCGCGTCGAGAATAATCCGATCAATGACTGGGGTATCACATCGATATATCTGCATGAAGGTGAATTCATCCATGAAAACAAGAACACTTTCTTCACTTTGGTCGAAGCTATGGAGATTTATGCAGCAGGAACCGGGGAGGGTTTTTATCCAGAGAAATACGAGCCGGACTTGGGCCGTCACCCAGCGCTCGTCTCAGCTTCTGAGCAACGTCATCGCTAAGCTGGCATTCAAACAGGGCCAGCGGACGGCAGTTGTGCCCCGCGTTCTGTGAGTTCGCTAATCAAGCCGTGAAGGTCAGCAATGGATCCAAAGTCGAAGAATGCAATTGCAGCGGTCAAATAGAGCGGGAAAGGCAGGTAAGGGCTCATGTCGGCTATCGAATAGCTTTACGAAGAATAACCTCTAACAATCGCCACAATCACACTGTCGCCTTTTTAATCACAACTAAGACTACTATTCCCCCACAGGACTCCTACACAGAGATTGCTTCGAAGATATTTTTATGTAATTAAATCAGCGCACTGAAGCACCCCCACCTGAGTTCAATTCTCTCCAGCAGCACCATCCAATCTCCATTGAATAATGCGCCCGCTGCTTGATTGAGAGCGTGGCAGTCCTGTACCCACTTACATGTGCATTGGATGCATCAAGCCCCGGTGGTGTAGTTCGAATTGCGCGTGACGTATTGAGTTTACTTTGGACCATTCAGCTCAACGCCTTGTTCGCGGAGTATGAATGCAACCTTCCTCAAACGGGGGAGGTACTTGACGTTTGTAAGCCCCACTTGCCGGGATAAACTTGAATTTGTCGATCCACTCTCACATTGAGAAACCGACAGTGCGTTGAATTATTATTTGTCGAAATTACCCAGCCCGTGCTGGGATCCCCGGTCGCGTCAAATGCGCCGTTCCGACGCCGACAATGCGCCCGCAAGCGAGCTCTTGATCTCTGATGGGATGTCCCGACCTTGCTGATTCAGCTTTGCTGCGATCCAGCCCGCGGAATGTCCACGGCATCCGATCTTGTTCATGCGCGCCGCGGCCGGTGTTGTCACTTCACCCTGAGCCAGGGCCATGGATGCCTCAACCTCAGTGTCCGGCAGGACCATTCTAACGGCGCTGAACACGTCCATCGAGACCTGTAAAGTCTGACGTTCTAGCCGATGAGCGGCGTTGGTCAGTAGTCGCGTGCAATAAGCCGACAAGAAATACCAACGGAACACCTGGAAAACCTGCCCCTTGGACGCCGCCATATTTGGCGCGCGGTCCGCAACAGCGGTCAGTTCGGAAAAGGCAGCTTCGGCCAATTTGGCCGCATCGCAAATCTGACGCTCGCGACTGGCACGAGAAACCGCGCAGTTGGCGAAGCGGGAGTCAGATTTACCGATTTCCAAGTGCATTGATATCCTCCACCGTCAATTTGTGATGAAGATATAAAATCTGACGGCATCGCCGGCATGGGAATTGCGGTCAGAATTTCCCGATTTGTCGTCTTTTTTGGCCAACTTCAGAGTCTGTCTATACATTTCACCCTATAAGTTGGCCTGTTTTGAGCCATTTGGTCAACTGGTGAACACTGCAAACGTTAATGTTTTAAACAAAAAGCACACATATCTGACACGATCTTGTAATAGTTATGCCCACTTCGATATGTATGAATACTCAATCCTGCTGACCAGTTTACCAGTAAAGTTTTAACGAGGGGGTACGAAGCAGGATCAGGGGGTGAGCGCCTGTCCAACCTGGCTCGCCTTTGGGCAGAGACGCTCCCCCCGTCCTTATCACTTAGTCTATCTTGTTCTTTTGGGCATGTGGCGTCACACCAAAACTCGACCGGTAGACGCGCGAAAAATGTCCCGGATTTTCGAACCCGCAGGCCATTGCCACTTCGGTCACGGATGCTTCGGTCTGCAATAGCAGCTTCTGGGCGCGCTCCAGCCGAAGCTCCATAAAGTACTTCTTGGGCGAAGTGTTCAGGTACTTGCCGAACAACCGTTCCAACTGGCGCGTTGAAATTCCCAGATCCCCGGCAATATCAGATGGGGAAACCGGTGCCTCGATGCAATCCTGCATGATATGAATTGCCTTGGCGAGATGGGCGTTACGCATCCCGTTGCGCGATTGAAGGGACACGCGCTGTTTGGCCGTAGCATTGCGCACGGCGTTGTAGACCATCTGGTCAGCAACCGCGATGGACAGCTCTTCGCCGTGGTCCCTTTCAATCAGGTGCAACATCAGGTCGGCGGTCGCCGTGCCACCCGAGGCAGTGATGTATTTTTCATCGGCGACAAAGACACTGCGCACCAGGTTCACTTCGGGAAAGGCTTCCATAAAGGCATCATGGTATTCCCAGTGAATGGCGGCCTGCATCCCGTCCAGAAATCCTGCCTCGGCCAGCAACCACGCGCCGGAACACAGGGCGCCGATGGCTGTTCCGCGCGCCCGTTCGCGCCGCAGGGTTGCAAGCAAAGGGCGCGAGACATGGTTGCGCATATGAATACCGGACAGCACGAACAGCTGGTCGGTTTTTGGCAACGCGTCCAAACCGCCATGAACCAAAGTCACCGACCCGTTGGAACAGACGGCCTGTTTGCTGTGTTCGGACACAAAAGACCACTCATACAGATCTTGACCGCTGACGAGGTTGGCAATGCGCAGCGGCTCGACCGCGCAGGAAAAGGCGAGGTGCGAGAATTCCTCGATCAGGATGAACGTGATGTGACGGGCTTGGTGCATTGACGTCCGATTCAGTTTGATGTGGTCGACGGCTATGCTGCACGAATCTTTTCCGTATACAACTTGTATTTTATTGGAATACAGAGAATGAACGAAATAGCCGGCACGATTCGCGCAGCAACTGTTGGAGGAACGGATGAAAGACGACGCCAAATCCCGTAAGGCCGAGTTGATGGAGCACCTGAAGGTGTCGATCCTGACGCTGCGCCTGCAACCAGGCACAGATCTGGACGAGGCGCATCTTTCCGACGCTTTCGGCCTGTCCCGGACACCGTTGCGCGAAGTGTTCCGGCAACTGGCGGGCGAAGGCTATCTGGACTTGCGCACCAACCGCAGTGCCCGGGTGTCCGAGATGTCTTATACCACCCTGCGTGACTTCTTTCTGGCTGCACCCATGGTCTATGGCGCAGTTTTGCGACTTGCCGCGCAGAACGCCACGCGGACGCAGATCAACGACCTGAAAGACGCGCAACAGGCGTTCAAGGCCGCGTTGCAGTCCGGATCCGCCGAAGATCGGGCGCTGGCCAATAACCGCTTTCATGATGTTACCGGAGAGATGTCAGGCAATGTCTACTTGCGGCCCTCGTTCAACCGGCTGCTGATCGACCATGCCCGGATCGGGATGACCTTCTATAGACCCCAATCTGTGCACAAGACCGAGAACCTGTCCGAAGCAAGTCGCCAGCATGACGCCATCATCGCCGCCATCGAGGCGGGCGATGAGGCGGCTGCTGCGCAGCTGGCCGAGGATCACTGGAACCTGTCACGCGACCAAATCGAACTGTTCGTGATGCCTGCCGCGTTGGATGTCCCGATGGGCATCCCGCCCCTTTCGAAACCTGCATGAGGACGGAATGAACCCGATTTTCAGATTTGAGGGGATCTATACCCCGGTGGTCACGCCCTATCACCAAGATGGCCGCGTGAACTGGGATGCCCTGTCCCACGTGATCGAACACCTGATTGAGAATGGTGTGCACGGGCTGATCTCGGGCGGGTCAACGGGTGAGAACTATGCCCAGACCGTCGAAGAACGGCTGGAACTGGCGTCGTTCACGCATAAGCAGTTGAAAGGCCGGGTGCCTCTGGTTGTCGGAACCGGCGCGATGCTGACGCCGGATTCCATCGCGCTGGCCTCGGGCGCGCGTGAGATTGGCGCAGACGCGATTCTGCTGGCCAGCCCACCCTATTCGGTGCCGACCGATCGGGAAAACGCCCTAAACGCGCTGGCCATCGACAAGGCCGCTGACTTGCCGGTGATGTTGTACAACTACCCGCACCGCACCGGTACGATGATGGGGGAAGAATTCCTTGACCGCGTGGGGCGCAGCCGAAACTTCTGCGGCATCAAGGAAAGCTCGGGGGATATCAACCGGGTGCACTTGTTGGCGCGGGATTACCCGCATATCCAGCTTGGCTGCGGCATGGATGATCAGGCGCTGGAATTCTTCGCCTGGGGCGCACCGTTCTGGGTCTGCGGTGGGTCGAACTTCCTGCCGGCCGAACATGTAGCACTATATCAAGCCTGCGTTGTCGAAGGGAACTTCGCCAAGGGCCGCCGCATCATGTCCGCCATGATGCCGTTGATGCGCGTGCTGGAACAGGGTGGAAAATTCATCCAGACGATCAAGCATGGCGTCACGATGAACGGGATCAACGCAGGCGCGATGCGGCCCCCGCTTAAGGGGCTGAACAAGGATGACAAACGCGCATTGGAACAGGTGACGCGCGTGCTGAAGAAAACAATCGCAGATATCGTGGCGGAGGGCTAAGGCATGGAATTGCTGACACAGGACGAATACAAATCCATCGCTGCGGGCCTGACCTTGCCCACCGGGGCCTTCATCGACGGCGCTTTCCGCCCGGCAGTCTCTGGCAAGACCTTTGAGACGGTGAACCCCGCTACAGGCGAGAAACTGGCCGATATTGCCGCTTGCGACGCGGCGGATGTGGATTTTGCCGTCGAAAAAGCGCGCGAGGCGTTTGACGATGGACGCTGGTCCAGGATGCACCCCTCGGATCGCAAGGACATACTGATCCGACTGGCCAAGTTGATGACCCGCAATGCCCGTGAATTGGCAGTGATGGAGAGTATCGACAGCGGCAAGACCATCTATGACTGCGAAACCGTGGATATCCCCGAAACGATCCACTGCCTGAAATGGCATGCCGAGGCGATCGACAAAATCTATGATCAGGTCTCGCCCGCCAGCGACGACCACATCGCCATGGTGGTGCGCGAACCCATCGGAGTTGTGGGGTTGGTGCTGCCGTGGAACTTCCCGCTGCTGATGCTGGCGTGGAAGATCGGGCCTGCCTTGGCGGCGGGCTGCTCGGTTGTGGTGAAACCAGCAACCGAAACCACGCTGACCGCCCTGCGCCTCGCGGAACTGGCGATGGAGGCGGGCCTGCCGCGCGGCGTTCTGAACATCGTTCCGGGTGACGGTGCTGACGTGGGCGAGCCCATCGGTCGACATATGGAGATCGACATGGTCTCTTTCACCGGCTCGACCGTCACTGGCAAACGGTTCCTGTCCTATTCGGCGGAAAGCAACGCCAAAGAGGTTGTGTTGGAGATGGGCGGCAAGAACCCGGCCATCGTGATGGATGACGCCGAGAACCTTGACCGCGTGGCGGCCCATGTCGTGAATGGCGCGTTCTGGAATATGGGTGAGAACTGTTCCGCCTCGTCCCGTCTGATCGTGCACAAGGACGTAAAGGCTGAGTTGCTGGAGCGGATCGCCCATCACGCGAAGCAGTGGAATATCGGTGATCCGCTGGACCCGGAAACCCGAATGGGTGCGTTGGTCAGCGAAGGCCACTACAACAAGGTTTGCAGTTACCTTGATCAAGCCGAAAACGTGGTGATTGGTGGCAATGCCAACAAAGGTTTTGTCGAAGCGACCGTGGTCGAAGTGCCCGGCAATCACAGCACTCTGGCGCGCGAAGAGATTTTTGGCCCCGTTCTGTCGGTGATCGAAGTGTCTGGCTTTGACGAGGCCATCAAGATTGCCAATGACACTGACTATGGCCTGTGTGCTTCGATCTTTACGGCTAACGCCAAGCGAGCCATCCGCGGCGCGCGGGCGATCCGCGCCGGAACCGTGACGGTGAACAGCTTTGGCGAGGGCGATATCACCACCCCCTTCGGCGGCTACAAACAATCCGGTTTTGGTGGCCGCGATAATTCGGTCCACGCCCACGACCAGTACACCCAGTTGAAAACCATCTGGATTGATCTGGCCGATGACGCGGACGAGGCGATCGATTGACGGCCTATACTGCAAAACGGCTGCCACGACAGAACGGGCCGGCGGGGTGGAACGCCATACTGCCGCCCCAAACATCGCTACCCCGGCTGGAACAAAACATCTCAGCCGACGTCACCATTGTCGGCGGCGGGTTTGCCGGGCTCAGCGCTGCGCGCCGGTTGCGCCAGCTTGACCCAGCGCTTAAGGTCGTCCTGTTGGAGGCCGGTCGTTTTGCCGAAGGTTCCGCTGGCCGCAATTCTGGCTTCATGATCGATCTGCCCCATGATCTGGCCTCGGACAATTACGCCGGAGGCGGACTGGAAGCGGACCGCGCAACCATAGCCCTAAACCGCCGCGCAATAAGATTTGCGACGAACGTGGCTGAAGAATGCGAGCTGCCGCAGGAAATGTTCGACCCCTGCGGTAAGTTCAACGCCGCCGCCACACGAGCCGGGGACAGGCACAACCGCGAATTCGCCGCACATCTGGACCGGTTGGGAGAGCCCAGCACCATTTATGATCGCCAACAGATGCAAGAGATCACGGGCAGTCCGCACTATTCCTCGGGCCTTTATGCACCCGGCACAGTGATGATCCAGCCCGCAGGTTACATTCGGGCTCTGTCCTCTCACCTGTCGTCACAGGTTGATCTGTTCGAAAACTCTCCCGTTACCTGCTTTGAAAAACAAGGCGCGGGATGGCTGGTGAAAACACCTGAAGCGCAGGTTTCGACGGGCCGGATCATTCTGGCCAATAACGGCCATCTGGAAAGCTTTGGCTTTTACGAACGCCGACTGATGCACATATGCCTTTACGCGTCGATCACCGAGCGTTTGACGCCTGAACAGATCACGACATTGGGCGGTCAATCCCGCTGGTCGGTCACTCCGGCTGATCCGATGGGCACCTCGGTCCGGCGGGTTTCGGGCAGCTATGGCGACCGGATTCTGATCCGGTCTTGTTCAACTTTTCACCCAACAATCGAAACTAGCCCCATGCGCCTGCGCAATGCAGGCTGGGTGCATGACCGCAAGTTCCGCGAACGATTTCCGCATCTGCCCGATGTACGAATGGAGCATCGTTGGGCCGGAATGCTTTGCCTTAGCCGAAACGGATCAGCGGCATTCGGAGAGTTGGACAAGGGCGTCTTCTCGGCCTGTTGCCAGAACGGCTTGGGAATTGCCCGGGGGACGTTGCAGGGCATGGCTGCTGCGGAGTTGGTCACGCAGGGCGGATCGGACATTGCGGATCATTTCCTGGCTCAACCGATGCCGCCGCGCCTACCGCCTGAGCCGTTCGCCTCTTTGGGTGCAAATAGCTATCTGATTTGGAAAGAGTGGCGTTCCGGAAAGGAATGACCTGTCAGGGCAGGCTGAGCTTGGTCATGCGACCGCCGTCCACGGTGTAGATCTGACCGGTGACAAAGCTGGCCTCTTCAGATGCAAGAAACGCCACCACTGCCGCGACTTCCTCTGGTCGGCCAGTCCGGGCGACGGGATGAATGCGGCCAATGTCGCGGCGAAAAGCATCCGGGTCAGGCTGCGCGTCGATGATATCCATGTTCAGTTCAGTGTCGATCCAGCCGGGCGCCACCGCGTTGCACCGGACCCCCTCCGCCCCGTGATCCACGGCGACGGCGCGGGTCAAACCGTGCAACCCGGCTTTGGTAGCACAATAGGCCGCATGGCCAGGATTACTGCCCAACCCTTCGATGGAGCCGATGTTGACGATGTTCCCTTGCGTCTGCCGCAGATGGGACAGCGCCGCCTTGATCAGCAGAAAAGGGGCCGTCAGGTTGACCAACAGGTTGCGCTGCCAATCCTCCAGGCTCATGTCCTCGACAAGGGCTTCCTGCATCATGCCCGCGTTGTTGACGAGGATATCCAGACGCCCTGCCCGCTCAACGACCTGACTGACCACAGATTGCGGGCTGCTCGGATCACCAAAATCCGCCTCGATCCCTTCGAACCTGGGATCTTGCCCGCGTTGTGCGGTAAAAACCCGTGCCCCGTCCTGACGCAACCGTTCAGCAATGGCCCGACCGATCCCGCTGCGCCCGCCGGTGACAAGGGCGGTTTTGCCTTCAAATCGGTTCATGATACTGGCTTGCCTCCATTCACCTCAAGCACCGCGCCGCAGATATAGCGCGACGCATCCGAGGCCAAAAACAGGATCACATCAGCAATGTCTTCGGGTTCCGCAATGTGCCCCAAGGGAACAGTCTGCCCCAGCTTAGCGACAGCTGTGTCCGGGTCGAAGCCACGCTTGGCAAAACCGGATCGCAACATGGGCGTGTTCACCTCGTTCGGGCAAACCGCGTTGATGCGAATGCCCTGATGGGCGTGGTCCATCCCCATGCATTGGGTCAGAGAGGCAATCGCGGCCTTGGTCATGCAGTAGACAGCGTGGTTTGGACCGGGGCGCAAGCCCCAGCAGGATGCGGTGTTTACGATCGCCCCGCCTCCGTTCGCAGCCATAATCGGGATCGCAGCGCGGCAAATGCGAAAGGGGGCTTCAACGTTCACGCCCAGAGACAGAGACCAATCCTGATCCGAGGTTTCGGTGACGGCACCCCGCGTAATGACACCCGCATTGTTGACCAAAATGTCCAACCCGCCCAGCGCATCTGCTGCCCTTTGCGGAAGTGCGTCGGCATAGACCGGGTCCAGCAGATCACCGGGCAGATGGGCCTCGGCCTCGATCCCGTCGGTCAGGCGGTCAGCAACGGCAACCTGCGCGCCGGCGGCACGTAGGCGGCGCACCAGAGAGTTTCCGATCCCCCCTGCAGCGCCCGTGACCAACGCCGATTTTCCTTCAAACTCCATGATGTTCCCCATTAGAACGACGCAACCGGCGCGCCAAAGCGGGTTTCGTCGGGCACGACACCCAAACCCGGCCCGGTTGGAACTTGGATATGCCCGCCCTCGATGCTGATTCCATTCTCGGCATCGTAATTGCCTTCGATGTATGGTGCAGCCAGCCAAACACCTTCCAGCAGATCGGGCCGAACAGTCGCGCCGATATGTGTGCATGCAGCGGCAATAATGTCCCCTCCCCAGCTGTCATCGCAGGTATGAGGCAGATTACACGCGTCGCAGAGGTCTCGGAACGCGCGCATTGGCTGCAGGCCACCGATCCGCGTGACTTTCATACCGAACCCATCCACCAGACCAGTGCCCGCCGCAGTGATAACCGTATTCAGATTGGTGGCGTTTTCGTCCACGTAGATCGGGTGATTCACTTGTGACCGTATCTTTTGCAGATCTTCGATCGTGTTGCAGGGTTGCTCCATGACAAACGGAATGTCCGGGCATTCGCGGCTGACACGCAACGCATCACGGGTTGTCCAGCCGCGGTTTCCGTCCAAGGCCAGGCGCATGCTTGACCCGCCGATTGCCTCCCACACTTTGCGGATGGTTTCGATATCGATTTCAACCGACCGACCACCAACCTTGATCTGCAGGCGCGGGTAACCTTCGGCCAATTTTTCCCTGGCCAGAACGGCTATATCGTCGGGTGCCCCAACCCCCGTCGCATAATATGACGGAACCTTGTCTACCTCGGCACCGCCAAGCAGTTCCGACACACTGATCCCAAATCGCCTGCCCAGCAGATCATATGCCGCGATGTCGATAGCCGCCTTGGCATAGTTGTGTCCGTTCAAAAGGCCATCCATCCGTCGGTGCAGCCCTAGCGGAGAGACCTTAGCACCCAATAGTCCTTCGGCCATCTGAGCCAACGCAGCCCGAGCACCAGCGGCGTGGGCCTCAGCACATGTGGGGCCAACCGGGCAGGTCTCTCCCCATCCGACCAAACCGTTGTCGGCCACCAGTTTGACCAATGTGGTATCCAGCGCCCAGACCTCGGCATTGGCCATTGTGTAAGGGCCATTCTTGACAGGTAAATCGTGGCTATAGATGTGAATCTCAACGATTTTCACGGCTTGGTTTCCGTATTGCTATTGAAGGGACAAACCCACCCGACCGACCATGCAGGTAAATTTTGTGATTAACTTCAGTAACTTTGGTTCAGCTCATCAGCGGCCGGGATTTCACGCTCACGTCGGGCGATGTAATCCAGCAGCGCCTCGTTTTTCGCCTCATCCAGTTTGGGCTCTTCATACTCGGCCAGCAACACACGCGCGCGGTTCAGTGCGCGCGCGGTGATTTCGACGCTCCCTTCTGCCTGCCATTGTTCGATCGAGTTGTTGTCGAACAGCTCGGGCATGAAGAATGCACTCTGAAAATTGTCCTGTGTATGGGGGTGACCAAGATAGTGGCCACCGGGCCCAACATCCGGAACCGCTGCGAGGGCTTGATCCAAATCGTGCCATTTCGGCCCCTCGGCCATGCGGTAAGCCATAGCGCATTGTTCGGCGTCGACGATGAACTTGGCCACGGAACAGTGCATCCCGGCCTCATTCCACCCCGCTGAATGCCAGATGTAATTGGCACCCGCATGCATGACTGCCTGCAAGGTGGTGGCAGATTCATATCCGGCCTGAGCATCAAAGGTTTTGGCCCCACCCAACGTGTTCGAAGTACGCCAAGGGACGTCATAATGCCGTGCCATCTGGCCAATCATGAAATTCATCAGGCTGATCTCGGGTGTACCCGCCATCGGCGCACCGGACTTCATCGACACGGTCGACAGATAGTGCCCATAGATCGCCGGAGCCCCCTTGCGGATGACCTGCGTGTAGGCCAGCGCGCTCAGCGCCTCGGCATTCAACTGGGCTACCGTGGCCGGAACAGATGCGGGCGTGTTGGCACCCCCCAGAACGAAGGGTGAGCAGAGCACTGGCTGATTTCGGCGGCAAAAGGCCCGCAACGCGCCCAGCATGGTTTCGTCCCATACCAACGGCGAGTTGCCGTTGCAATTACCGGTGGTCACCGGGTAATCTTCAAGGAATTCCTCGCCAAACAGGATCGCGCACATATCCATCACATCTTCGGCGTTCTTGGGTGAGGTGGTCATGCCCATGAACGTCTTGTCCGAGTGTTTCATCGACGAATAGGTGATGCGCAGGTGGCGTTGACTGATCGGATGGTCATAAGGTTCCACGATGTGATGCGCCGAGGAATGCAGCGCGGGCATCATGTGGCTGAGTTTGTGGAACATCGCCAGATCTTCCAGCAACGGATTTCGGCGCACGTCGTCCAGATCGCGCAGGAATGGTGCGCCGGTCATCGGCACAAAGATCGAGTGCTTACCGCCCAGCCGCACATTCTTTTTCGGGTCCCGCGCGTGATAAGTGAAATCGCTGGGTATGGTGGCAATCAACTCGCGCACCAATCCGCGATCAAGAAAGACCAGCTCGCCATCGACTTTGGCACCGGCCTTCTTCCAGTCTTCCAGCGCGATGGGGTCTCGGAACTGAACGCCAACGTTCTCAAGGATGTCCATCGAGGCACTGTCGATGCGTTCGACCTGAGCGCCATCCATCACCTCACACAAGGGGATGCCTCTGGTCAGGCCAGGCAGCATTTCAAAGTTCGGGGCGGTGCGCAGGGCGCGGCGGGCAGAGCGTCCGCCCGAGCGTGTCGCAGTACGAATGTTCACGGGGCAATCCTCCAATCTTGCTGATCAGACTGACGGATTCGGCGGCGGCGCACCTCACTGATTGCGATATCTGTTTGCAGGAAACGACACGGGCACCCGGAACGAAAAACGCCGCCCCGACTGGGGCGGCGTCTGTTTCAACACTTGGACCGGTGCTTATTCAGCAGCCTGCGTGCTTGTGTCAGCGTGCTTGTCGCGCCGACCGTCACGATAGAGCGCCTTGGTCAGCGAAACCATCATCAGCCCCATAACAACCGTAAAGGGCAGAGCACCGATGATCATCGCATTGCGCAACGCGTCCATCGGGTTGTTTTCACCAGCGGCCAAGATCAGCGCACCGATCACGGCGGTCAGGATAACACCCCAGATGATGCGGTGCTTGATACCGGTTTCCTGGCTGCCACCGGACATGATGGTGTTCATAACCAGAATGCCCGAGTCCGCAGAGGTCACCAGGAAGGTCATGATCAGGATCACGCACATGACGTTCAGCATGGACAGAAGCCCACCGTCGATCATGTAGGACAGCGTCACGAACAGCTTGTTGGTGTTCGACGCACCGATGATCGCGCCTTCAGCTGCACCAGCCAATTCCAGATCAATCGCAGTACCACCCAGAACAGTCATCCAGGCAAAGCAAACCAGCGCCGGCGCCAGTACGCAGCCCAGAATGAACTCACGAACAGACCGACCCTTGGAGATGCGCGCCAGGAACAGGCCCACAAACGGCGAGAACGCAATCCACCAAGCCCAGTAGAAGGTGGTCCAGCCCGACTGCCAGCCAAACTGACGGCCTTGCTCACCTGCGGCGTAAACAGCCGCCAGCGTGTCGTCACTCAACTGAGCGGCAGCACCTTCAAGACCGCTCTTGAAGCCGTCAAAGCTGCCCCATGCGTTGGTTGCGCCACCCACCAGGTCAGCCGCATGCGCCTGCGCTTCAGCAGGCAGAGCCGCTGCAAACGCTTCGGTCGACAACGGACCGTATGCACCAAAGCTCAGCGAGAGAAAGTGCAGAAGGTAGTCAAACAGTGCTGTGCCATAGGTCGTCATAGCGAATACGAAAGAGCCGAAGATCACAAAGGTGCCCAGAAGGATGATCGACAGAACAAGGTTCAGGTTCGACAGGTACTTAACACCACGTCCAACACCTGAGACCGCCGATATGATCGACAGACCCATGATGACAACCAGACCTGCGATCAGACCAACTTTGCTTGGCGTGGGTACTTCACCACCAAAATCCATGATCCATTCCATGCCGGTGATTGCATACAGACCGTCGATGAACTGGCTGACACCAAACCCGATCGTAACGGACACACCCAGGATCGTTGCAACAACGCCCAGAACGTCAACGACGTGGCCGAGAAAACCGTTCATCAGACGACCAAAAAGCGGAGTAAGAGCCGCGCGAATGGTCAGAGGCATGTCACGGGTATAGGCGTAGTAAGCCAGCGACAGGCCGGTCACCACATAAATTGCCCAAGCATGAAAGCCATAATGCAAGAAGGTATACCGATACGCGGATTGAACGGACTCCGGATCATTGCCCGCAACTGCACCGGCCACGACCTCGGGGTTCGATCCCCACAGACCCAACGGTTCAGCGGTGGCAAAAACCATCAGACCGACACCCAGACCCGCTCCGAACATCATCGAGAACCAGGAGAAGTTCGAAAACTCGGGTTTTTCGCCCACAGTTCCCATAACCCGCTTTCCGGTCGACGGAAGGACGGCAACAATGACGAGGAAGATGACAAACAGGCCGACAATGACCACGTAGAAGCTGTTGAAGATTTCCAGCAGCTTTCCATTCCAGCTGCCAAGTGTGCTGTTGGCATTCGCCGGGAAGACAAGTGCCCATAGCACAAGGGCAACCATGATGCCCTTACTGATTAGGGCGATTGGGACGCTGTAATTTTCATAGAATCCGGCATCGGCCGTTTCTATCTCTAGATCCGTAAAGGGTTCGGGTATCGACATGTTGCTCCTCCGTGGTGCTGTATCAATTGCGAAACTGCCTCTGCATTTCACGCAATTCGCCCAATCGCCTCGAACGTTGGGGAAGGTGCTGCAGCAGACGTATCGGCTCTTTCTTGTTTCGTTTCTGTGTATCAGAAATGCGGCACCGCCGCATGGTCTTACGCCTTCTGAGTTGCATTGAATTCAACACACCGTGCAATCAGGCGATACTCGGTCTTACCAACCGGGAATGGGTTCGCGCCTCCTTCACTTCCCCTTTCGACCTTTCCCGTTTGTCAGTTCGGGACATCGTTGTGTCGCAGTACCGTCTTGTGACGTCCGGCAAATTCTCTCGAAAAGCCCGAAAAACACAACGTTTGTTGGTAGAACTGACTATAGTGGCGCTCCGTTCTAAATTCGGCCAGAACCGACGCATTGACGAAAAATGCGACATCCGCCTTTAACTTGAGCCAGAAAAACATCAAATCATCAAAAGCGCTATAGCTTTCACCTTCAAAAAAACTAAAACTGAGTTGATAAAAATTAAACTAAACCGAAAAACGATTCACCAGCTTCCATGTCCAGACGCCACTACAACCTGCCGCCGCTGACAACCTTGTCCGCTTTTGAGGCCGCCGCCCGCCACCTGAGCTTCAAGAACGCCGCCGTTGAACTGTCCGTCACACCTGGTGCGGTCAGCCACCAGATCAAGGCGCTAGAAGGCGATCTGGACACACCGTTGTTTCAACGCAAGCATCGCGGCGTTGATCTTACCGAGGATGGCAAGGCGCTTTATGACGCGCTGTCCACGTCCTTCGGGCGCATCTCGAAAACGCTGAGCATGATCCGCGACCGGTCCACGGCCGGAAAGGTGACCGTGGGATCGACAACAGCGGTTGCCGCGTTGTGGTTGTCTCCGGCTGTCATTCGGTTCTGGCGGGACATGCCCGAAGTCAATGTTGATCAACTGTCACAGGATCGCCCCTTTCGCGATCGGCCTGACGTCGACTTTTTCATTCGCTATGGGCGGGACAGCGATCCCAACCTGTCACACACTCCGCTCTTTCGCGACCAGCTAGTCCCGGTCGGAAGCCCAGAGATGGCAAAAAGGCTTGCAGATGCCGATCTTGAGGATCTGACTTCTGAACGGCTGATCCATCTGGAGTCAGAAGACCGCACCTGGACCACCTGGCCCGAATGGTTCCAGCAGTTGGGATACAATGGCACAGTGCCCATTGAATCCCGCGTCAACAGCTATTCAGTCGCGCTGCAGCTTGCGCGCAAGGGTGCCGGGCTGGCGCTGGGTTGGCAGCGGCTGATCCAACCCATGCTGCAATCAGGCAAACTGGTTCCTATCGGCACACATCAAGTGCCCGCTCCGAACCAGTTTTATTTGGTCGGGCGCCCGGATGAAGAACTCTCAGACAGTGCCCGCGCCCTGAAAAACTGGATCGTTCAAGAGGTACAGGAAGGTTCGGTTTAGGTGAGATCACTCTCTGATGAGCTTTTCTGATATTGAGACCAACAGGTTCAATCCGCCAATAGGGATTAATAGCATCCAGCAAAACCTCAGGAGAGCCCGATGAACAAGCATAGCGCGCTGTCTTCCGTTCTGGCCGATGTAAACGTCGCAAATGGCCTGCCGAACGAACATTACATCGATCCGACCGTTTTCGACGAAGAAAAGCGTTCTGTGCTGTATGCCAACTGGTCCGGGATCGGCTTCGGCAAGGATGTTCCGGAAGAAGGCGATGCAAAACCAGTCGATTTTCTGGGCATGCCGCTGCTGATTGTCCGGGACAAAGACGGCGAGGTTGGCGTTTTCCAAAACACCTGCCGCCACCGCGGGATGATCCTGGTGGACACGCCGCGCAAAATCGGCGGCGCAATCCGCTGCCCCTATCACAGCTGGTGCTACAGCCTGAAAGGCGAGCTGCGCGCAACCCCGCATGTGGGTGGTCCCGGCCAGAACAAGCACGAAGACGTCAATCGCGAAGACCTGGGTCTCATCCGCGTGCGGTCCTACGTCTGGCGCGACGTGATCTTTGTGAATGTTGACGGCACATCGCCGGAATTCGAAGAGGTTCACGGCGCCCTGCTGGACCGTTGGGAGGAGTTTGATAAACCCGTCTTTCACGGCGGTGAAACCTCGTCGTTCAAGCTGGAGGTCAAAACCAACTGGAAACTGGCGGTCGAGAATTATTGCGAAAGCTATCACCTGCCGTGGGTACATCCCGGTCTGAACAGCTATTCCCGGCTGGAGGATCACTATAACATCGAGGTACGCGGCCAGTATTCCGGACAAGGCACTATGGTCTATCGCCAGTTGACAGATCAGGATGGCGCGACTTTTCCGGACTTCGACGAGCTAAGCGACAAATGGGACGAAGGCGCAGAGTACATAGCGCTGTACCCGAACGTTCTGTTGGGCGTTCAGCGCGACCATGCTTTCGCCATCGTGTTGGAGCCGGTCGATCAGGAAAACACGGTAGAACATATCGAATTATATTACGCAAAAAGCATCGAAGACACGCCCCAACATGACGGGCTGCGTGCCTCAAACGCGCAGCTGTGGAAAACCGTGTTCGAAGAGGATGTCTTTGTGGTCGAAGGCATGCAAAAGGGCCGACATGGAATGCTATTCGATGGCGGTCGGTTCTCGCCCGCGATGGATGGCCCGACACATAACTTCCACCATTGGGTCGCGACGCAAATTGAAAACGGCCGCGCGGAATAACCCTTTTGGATTGGTCAGCCGCCGGTTGGCTGACCGGTCGCCCGAAGACGGGGACGCCCATGGACAAACACGAACTGGATCGCCTTTTACTGGACGCACATGATTGCAATGATCATGCCGATCTAATCCGCTTATACACCCTGGCTGCAGATGAGCGCGAAGCGGCGCATGACATCGACGCGGCCTGTTTCTACCTGACGCATGCCTTTGTTTTCGCACTGGAATCCGGCGCGCCCGAGGCTGACGCGCTGAACCAGCGGCTGGTCGCATATGACCGCGCGCAAAAGCTGGATTTCTGAGTTTAGCCTCAGATTAGACCGGCTCAACCCAACATGAAATTTATATCCGTTGCCGGTGCCTTCCCGATGATGACACATGGCTGCGGAACCAACTTTGATACGGCAGGCTCATGAAAACGAATGCACAGGCGGTGGTGATTGGCGGCGGGGTGATCGGGTGCTCGATCCTTTACCATTTGACCAAATTGGGATGGTCGGACGTGATCCTGCTGGAACGGGATGAGCTGACGTCAGGCTCGACCTGGCATGCGGCGGCAAACATCCACGGGCTGCATGACAGCACCAATATAAGCCGCATCCAGCACTATACGATGAACCTGTACAAAGAGCTTGAGGCCGAAACTGGCCAAAGCTGTGGCGTGTTCCAGCCCGGCTCACTGTATCTCGCTCAAACCGAAGAACGCGAACATCAACTGAAGCTGCAAGCCGCTAAGGCCAAGCTTTACGGCATGAACTTTTACGAGATCAGCATCGAAGAGGCCCAGCGTCTGAACCCGCTGGTCAACTACGATGGCATCCGCTGCGTGATGTACGAACCAGACGGCGGCAATGTGGATCCTTCGGGCGTCACAAACGCCTATGCGGTGGGCGCCCGGCAACGCGGAGCCGAGATCCATCGCTTTACCCCCGTCACGGCGACTGACCAGCAGCAAGATGGCACCTGGATCGTACGAACACCCAAAGGCGACATCTGCACCCCTTGGGTCGTGAACGCCGCCGGTTTGTGGGGGCGCGAAGTGGCCAAGCTGGCCGGGATCGACCTGCCGCTGCAACCGACCGAGCACCAGTATTTTGTGACCGAGACCATGGCGGACGTAGCCGCGCATGGCACCCGCCTGCCATCGGTCAGTGACCGTGATGGAGAGTATTATCTGCGGCAGGAAGGTCAGGGACTACTGGTCGGTGCCTATGAGAAAGACATGAAATTCTGGGCCGAGGACGGAACACCTCTGGACTTTGCGCATGACCTGTTCCCCGACGATCTGGAACGGATCGAAGAGAACATGATGAACGCCGTCGACCGTCTGCCCGCCGTGGGAGAAGCCGGGATCAAACGGGTTATCAACGGGCCAATGATCTGGTCGCCCGACAGCAACGTGCTTATGGGCCCGGTGCCCGAGATCGACGGGTATTTCTGTTGCAACGGCATCATCCCCGGCTTTTCGCAATCCGGTGGCATGGGCCTGATGGCGGCGCAATGGATCATCGAGGGCGAAACGCAGTACGACATGTTCGCCTGGGATATGGCCCGGTTCGATGGCTGGGCGACGAAAGAGTTCACCATGGCCCGCGTTCAGGACCAGTATGCCCACCGGTTCGCGATCCACTTCCCGAACGAGGAACGCAGCGCTGGCCGACCAGCGCGCACGCGCCCCATCTATGACACCCAAACTCAAATGGGCGCGGTGTTCGGCCTGAACGCAGGGTGGGAGCACCCCTTATGGTTCGCGGATACGCCGGGAACCAAAGACACCAATGGCTTTACCCGTCAGAACTGGTGGGGACCCGTGGGTGAGGAATGTCAGATGCTGCGTGAGCGCGCGGGGATCATCGATATCTCGAACTTTGCCAAATATGTCTGCAAGGGACCGGGGGCCGAGGACTGGCTGAATGCTGTTTTCACCAACACCATGCCCAAATCGGTTGGCAGGTCCTGTCTGACGTCTCTGATCTCGAAACGCGGGGGCATCGCCGGGGACTTCACTGTAACCCGTGTGGCCGATGACGAGTTTTGGATCATCGGATCCGGAATGGCCGAGCGGTATCACAAACGGTTCTTCAAACGAGTCCCCCTGCCCGATGGCACCACATTCGAAAGCCGAACCGAGGCCGTGTGCGGGTTCAACGTCGCTGGCCCAAAATCGCGCGAGTTATTGCAGCGCCTGACCAATACCTCGCTGGCCACCGAGGATTTCCCCTTCATGCGATCCGCCAAAATCGAACTGGCCGGATTCGAAGTACTGGCCCTACGGGTCTCGTTCACGGGTGATCTGGGGTGGGAGGTTCACTGTGCCACCGAAGATCAGGCCCGCCTGTATGACGCCCTGCTTCTGGTCGGTCAGGAGTTTGGCGCAGGCCCAGTGGGAAGCCGAGCACTGATGTCGTTGCGGGTCGAAAAAGGATATGGCTCGTGGAGCCGCGAATACAGCCCCGAATACTGGCCGCATGAGGTTGGGCTGGGCCGTTTGTGCAAGTTCGGCAAAGACTTCCTGAACAAGAATGCCGCCGAGGTCGTTTTGGCCAAGCCCGCCCGCGAACAGTTGGTCCTTCTACATCTGGATGAGGCTGACACGACCGCATCGAACGCCGACGCGACCGGAGGCGAGCCGATCTCTAAAGACGGACGGGGCATCGGTCGCGTGACCTCTGGGGCCTATGGCTATTCGGTCGGCATGTCATTGGCGCTCGGTTTTGTGACTGGTGCCAAACCGGGGGAAGAGGTCGAGGTGATGGTGCTGGGACAACCGCACAAGGCAACTATTTTGTCCGAACCGCCCTTTGATCCAAAGGGCAAAATCCTGCGCGGGTAAGGGAACCGTGAACAGCCCCTGACCCAACGGGAGGCTATTCACATATATATCAGCGCCTATAGCCTGACCCAACCATAACGGTCGTTTTGGGAGGGACAGCGCATAGAAAATCTCACGGATATGCTGATCGTCGGTGCCGGGGTTTACGGCTTGATCATGGCGATTGAGGCCCGCAAACGCGGCATCAAAGACAATGCGATCCTTGAAAAGGCAGATGAGATCGGCGGGACATGGCCTGAAAACACCTACCCTGGTGTTGCTTGCGATATCCCCTCGCACCTCTACTCCATGGCAACGCATCTGAAGGTATCGCATCAATTGAGGGCGATCAGATCATTTCATCTGATGGAGGCCGAACAAAGGCCGACGTTCTGATATGGGGCACCGGGTTTCATGTCACAGATGTCGTTGACCGCCATGAAATAACAGGGGCCGATGGCCTGACATTGCGCCTGGCCCGGGGCGGACGGGATGAAAGCGCATCTGGGCAACACCATCGCCGGATTCCCGAATTTCTTCATCCTGCTCGGGCCACACTCTGGCCTCGGCCACAACTCAGTCGTTCCGATGATCAAAGCACAGGTTCGCCACATCGGCCGGGTGCTGGACCAGATGGGTCGCGAAGGATTGCAAGTCATAACGCCCCGCCCGGAAAACCAAGAAGCCTTCGAACGGGAAATGCGCCAACAGCAGATAGGCGGGTGCGCCTCAGGGTATCAGGATGCGCAAGGCCGGAACACGACGCTTTGGCCCGGGACCGTTTCCGAGTATGAAAAGCGTATGGCGCAATCCGGGCTGGAACAGTACCGCCCTACCCTTTCCTCAGGCGGAGAGAGATGAGATGACCACTATCATAGTTATCGTCCTTCTGGTCGGCGGCTTCTTTGTCGGTATGAACCTTTGGACCCGGCAACTGACCCAACAAGGGTTGGAACGAGTCCCGCAACTTGGGCAGATTGTCCCGGTGCGAGGCGGCAGCATTCATTACGTGGAAAAGGGCGACCCCGCCAAGCAGACAGTCGTCATGATCCACGGGCTTGCGGGGCAGCTGCAGCATTTCACCTATTCTCTGATGGACCTGTTGACGGATAACTATCACGTCATCGCAGTCGACCGCCCTGGCTGCGGATACTCAACCCGCGATAGCGCCGATCTTGGGCACCTGCCCGAACAGGCCCGCATGATTCAAGAGTTTCTGGACACCAAAGGCATTTCCAACGCCGTTCTGGTCGGGCACTCATTGGGCGGGGCCGTATCGCTGGCCATGGCGCTGGAACACCCAGAGAAAACCAAGGCGCTCGCTTTGCTCGCCCCGTTGACACAAAAGCTGCCGGCAACGCCCCAAGTCTTCAAGCCACTGGAAATACGCACCGAGTGGTTGCGCAATTTTATCGGCAACACGATCGCCGTTCCGATATCAGCCAAGACCGCCCCGCATACATTGGGGGTGGTTTTCGGTCCTGAACCCGCGCCCGACGACTTTCTGGACCGCGCTGGCGGCGCGCTGGGATTGCGCCCTTCGGCCTTCATAACCGCGTCGCAGGATATTGTCGGGGTGGATGAAAGTATCGAAACTCAGGTAGACCGCCATACCGACCTGTCCGTACCCGGAGGCATTCTGTACGGGGCACAAGACACCATTCTTTCGCCTACCGCCAACGGTGCCCCCATGACCCGGTTCGGACTGAGCGACGAACAGATCGAGGGGGCGGGCCATATGATCCCGATCACCGCACCCGACGCCTGCGCGGCCTTCATTCGTAGAATTGCTGATACTGCAGGGGGCGCCGCACAACAGGCAACCAAAGCAGATTGATCGGGGCAAAAATAATCTCCGTAAGGCGGTGTTTCCCCCTTGACCCTTTCCGGCCCCTCGCTTAAATCGCCTCTCACTCATGGCGGAGTAGCTCAGTTGGTTAGAGCAGCGGAATCATAATCCGCGTGTCGGGGGTTCAAGTCCCTCCTCCGCTACCATCCCTTCCCAAGAAGATTACCCTAATAAAACAAAGACATTACCAAGATTCGAGGATTCGACTCATCGTGACTCGTAGAGGTACTACTGCACCCTGTGATGCTTGGAATTTTGGGTTTTCGCACATGTAAGAGTGGAAAAAGAGTGGAAAAACGGGGCGGCCGATGACGGTGAAGCGACTCAGCCAGTGTCCGCGTTAGCGGCATTGGTTGTCGTTTTCTTCTTGCAGTCCTTCATCAGCGGCACGTTTGATCGGATTTACCTGCACAGCCAGCCTGCGCCGACTGCGGATATCGTCAATGAGTGGCTTGTGTAGCGTGGCGGCAACTTTCGGACAATTTGGGGCGATTTTCCAAACAAGATGACGCGACATTTCGGTGAGTTGGCCACTAAGCCGACCTTCGCCGCGTCTGCAGCACCGAGTACCACGAACGACTGCAATGCGCAGTTAGCGAACTTTGCAAAGTCTCGCGGACGGCCCATTCCGGACATTCGTAGGCAACCCAGCTAACGGCGGCTTTGAGTCCAAGGCAAACTCGGTCGTGCGTCATCTTTTTGCGAATGAACCGCTGGCCACTTTGACACAGAGCAACCATTAGTAGCTTTCGCACCGCACCTGAATGGGCTTGCCCAAGGACTGAAAGAACCAAGGGCCGTCCAACCCCTGGTTTTCAGATTTCAATATCAGTGGCGATTAGTGACGCAGGGCTTCACTGAATTTGACGTTGAATGAAGCGCTGTCCCAGGGGTCGAGCATGATGCGTACGATGTTGACACCTTTGGGCTCGCTCAGTTGCTCCAGTACGTCGGCCATCTCTTTTTCGGTGCGTGCAACGTAGCCTTTTGTGTTCACACCCTTGACGCCGCCAAACGCGGACCCGAGATCCTCGTAATTCCAGACAGGTGTGTTGTTGTAGCTGCGTTCCTTGCCCGGATAGATCTGGCGTTCGGCACCATAGCCGCTGTTGTCGAGGACAAAGATAACCGTATCGATGTCGTATTTGATCAGCGTGGAAACTTCCTGGGCAGTCATGTGGAACGCGCCGTCACCTGTGATCGCATATGTCCGCCGACCCTCGGCTTCCTTGGCAAATACACCGCCAGTGAACATTCCGAAGCCTGCGCCCAGTGATCCCCAGTTGCCGACACCGTAGATGTCCATGCCGACGGGGAATTCTGCCTGCGACCCGTTGATGTAGCCACCGGTGTCGCCGTAAAAGACATCGCCCTCTTTCGCGTAGTTTGCGAACTGCACGAACAGCCGGTCAATGCTCAGAGGCGCCACAGTTGGTTCGAAGGCATCTGAGCGTTGGAAGCAGAAACGGCGGTCATCCTGGCTCACCATCAACTCACCGACCTCAACGGATTGGATCGCGCTGATTAAGGCCGGTAAAAAGTCCCGCAGATAGACCTTGTCGAACACCGTGCCATCAACTGTCACCTGATCGAACTCGACCCAGATGTTATGCTGATCAGTACCCATCTTGCCGGTAAAGACACCGGTGTCGAACTCATTGAACGACATCCCCAGTGCAATGGATACATCGGCGTTTTCAACCGCATTGCGCGTGGCATCATTCGACATTGCCCCCATGTAGAGGCCGACGGCATTGGGATGGCCTTCAAAGTCCGAGATCTTGCCGACAAAGGTCGTCGCCACTCCGGCATTCAATCCTTCGACAAGAACTTTTGCGGGTTCAATCAGCTTTTCACGTTGTAGCAAATGGCCTGTTACAACTGTGCGGGTATGGCTCTCTTTCAGTACAGCCACGGCAGCGGTTACGGCTGCTTTCAACCCGTCATCCGACGATAGGTGCATCATCAGATCCAGCGCTTGGTTGGCAACCGGGATTTGCGCGGTCTGGATGTCGTAAGGTATCTCCAGATAGATTGGCTTTTTCGATTGATAGGACAGACGCAAGATATCATCGATTTCCTGTGCGGCGGTTGCTGCAGACATCAAACGGTGTGCAGCAACGGTGATAGGTGCAAAGGCCTTGAGGTAAGCATCGAAGTCCTGGCCCATTACGTGGTGCAACTTCCGGCGCGATGGGGTTGTGATCACTTCGACACTGGGTGCGCCGGCAATGACGATCATGGGGGTGTCATCAGCATAAGCTCCGCCGACTGCGTTTGCAGTGCTGAGCGATCCAACCCCGAATGTGACGGCCATTGCGCCAAAGCCGGAAAGCTTGGCATAGCCGTCGGCTGCATAGGCCCCATTCAGTTCGTTGCACACCAAAACGTGCTTGGAGTTGTGATCACCGTCGATCAGTTCGTCGAACAGCGGCAGGACATAATCGCCTGGGATACCAAATACGTGGTTGGCACCCAGTTCGGCCATGCGGTTGAAGAGGTAAGTCGAAACGGTTGTGGTTACTTGAGTAGTCATTGTCTTGTCTCCGAGGGTTGATGCGCTGGCTCTTTGCTTGCGTCTTGATTTAAAATAGGGTTCATTTTGGAGCTAATATAGCCGTAGAATTGACCTCATAGGGATCAAATATGGACCCTCAAAGGAGTTCCGATTGATGGCCAAACCTGAACTGGAAGATCTGCGCCTGTTCCTGATCGTGGTGGATCACGGATCAATTGCAACAGCAGCGCGAGTTGATGGCATACCCAAACCCAGCCTCAGCCGCCGAATGGCCAATCTGGAAGCGGCCGTCGGAGAGAAGCTATTTGATCGCGGCGCCAACCGACTTTCCCTGACCCCACGTGGTGACGAGTTGAATACGCGCCTTCGGCCAGCAATGCAAAGTGTTGTGCAAGCCTTGAGTGAACTGGACGATTGGCATTCAGACTACGCAGGACACCTGACCATGCACGTTCCCGCCAGCTTGTTGCAAATGGGTGTACGTCAAACCATCAGCGCCTTTTTGGAGGCGCACCCAAATACGCAATTTGATTTGGCGCTCAACAATCAACCCATCCAACGCCTGGACACCGATACACATTTGGCCTTGGTGATAGGCGGGCTGCCCGACAGTGACCTGATCGCTGCTCGAGTGGGGCAGACACGCCGTATCCTTGTCGCCTCACCAGAATACCTGGAAACTCACTCCGAGATTGCACATCCCGACCAACTCCACGACCATATTGTGATCTCTCCCGGTCCACATGTGCCACTCACTTTGCGTCATGAGGACGGTAAGAATTGGATCCAATCGTTTGAACCTCAATTTGCAATTGATGATGCCCGTGATGTCACCAATGAAGCCATCGCCGGCCGCGGTGTGGCCATTTCCACAACAATAGCCACCACTGAGGAATTGGAAAAAGGCGGTCTGGTTCAGTTGCTTCAAGACTGGCAAGAACAGCCACTGCCAATTTCCATCCTTTATCGCGACAACCGTTTGCAATCGCGACTGGAAAGAGACTTCATCAAAGTCCTACGTGCCGAACTGAATAGAACATTGTCAGATCATCGCTGAATCTGATGTTATAAAAGTAGGAGCTTTTAATATTATTCGCATGACGCCAGTTAAGGCCCCAAGCTGACCTAGCTACAAAGTGCAGCGAACGACTGGTTTCCGCCCGAGGTGTAGAACAGTCATGTCTGCTTTGGGCTGTGACTGACGTGCTGCGGCAGCAATGTGGGCTACCCTGGGCAACGGCGGCAGTGGGCTCATACTACCAATTCGGGCTTGTCGCAGAGAAGGGCAGATGCGAGCCTATCGCTGACCGCTAAGTAAACTCCAGGTCTCTGTTTTTGTGAGTGTTCTGGTTTTCGTGTCGGCAGTTCGATAAGTAGCGACAAGTTAAGACAAGAGTAGACAAAACATGGTGCCAACCAGATGACCGAACGTGCTCAACCGTTATTGGCGACGCTGATTGATGCCGACAACGTACCAGCCAAATTTGCGGAAGCAATTCTCAAGGAGGTCGCTTCAATAGGCGAACCCGCGCTTAGACGAGTTTATGGCGATTGGACCAGTAGTCGGCTGAAAGGTTGGTCCGAGGTAATCCTATCGCTGGGTCTTGTTGCACACCAGCAGACCGCCAATACGTCGGGTAAGAACGCATCCGATATTGGTCTTGTGATAGATGCGATGGACATCCTACATGGAGGTCGGTTCGACGGGTTTGTCTTGGTTTCTTCCGACAGTGATTTCACCAGTTTAGCCAATCGTCTCAGAGAGGATGGCTTAATGGTGATTGGCATCGGAGAGAAAAAAACTCCGGAGCCACTTCGGAACGTGTGCAACCGGTTCATTTTTATTGAAAACCTTGTAGCAGACGAAGGCGAAGCCAAGAAACTGGCTTCTGCAAAGGAGCAGCCCCAAAAAGCTGCAAAGTTACTCTTGGATGCTATGGCTCGTATCCAACAAGATGACGAGTGGTTTCACCTTGGGCAACTTGGCCAGTCAGTAGTCGCTGCACATCCAGATTTTGATGCTCGGACCTACGGAAAGGGAAAACTGAGCGATCTTGTAGCTGCGATCAAAGGCTTCGAAACGAAGAGACAGGGCAACAGCCTCTTCGTTCGTTACGTCCAGCCAAGGGCAAAGTCCTGAGAATATCCACTTACCTTCAACCTGACTGACCGTTTTGTCCCGCTCACCTGTCTTTGCTCACAGGCGACCCCAATGACCGGTTTGCGCGGTTCGTGATGCGCTGCACTAGCAAAGGACTGAGGTGTAGTTAGTGTCAGCAAAGGGTTCAAATCCCTAAAAAGTGGGCCGAGACGGGCCACTCAATATGTGAACTAAATTTCAGGGAAATTTGGAAATTATTGAGGCCATATCGCGATCCGAACGAAGCATGAGCCGGAAGCCGTGGGACCCCTATTTGTGAACCTCGCTGCAACCCGTTGTTGTAAACAATTTTTGGCGAGGACTCCTAGGGTATGTGCGTGGTCGCTGGCACGAGTCATGGGGGTATACAGATACCCCCGAGATGGGTCCCTATTTTTCTTTTATTTACAATATGTTACGATGCATTTAGGTGTTGCGGGATCAATGGGATTTGTCACCGATTTCAAGCCGCTAACGCGGCAACGCACCGCAATTATGCGTTGTTAAGATACCTGAGCCAATCGTTGCCGCAGACGTGCCACGGTGTTGGGGTGCCATTGCCCACCACGGGCAGTCTTGATGCCACGTTTATTCAACTCGTCAGCCTGTTCCCGCAAGGTGCCAAAACCCTTTCCATTGAGGTCTTCCAGCACGTCTGCAAGATCATGCGCCCGCGCGTTAGCGCGTTCCCTTTGAACTGCGCAGGCAGCACCATTGCCCTTGCCTGCACGACGCAGGGCGGCTGCGCCATTGGGGTTGCCGAACTTCTGCCCACGAGCCTTTGCAGCCTGCATGGCTGCGCGCGTTCTGTCACCGATCATGCGGGACTCGGCTTGTGCTATCACGCTCATGATTCCAACTGTCAGGGCATTAGCATCGGGCATGTCGCAACACACGAAATCGACGCCGGAGTCTTGTAATTTAAGTAGAAACGCAGCGTTTCGGCTCAGTCGGTCCAGCTTGGCTATAACCAGCTTGGCCCCCATGACACGAGCCATTTTGAGGGCCTTTTCAAGCTCAGGGCGGGCGTTGTTTCTACCGGACTCTACCTCTTGGAACTCAGCCACTGTCACCGCGTTAGCAGCCTTGGCGTAGGCAGCAATAGCGACCTGCTGAGCTTCCAGCCCTAGGCCGCTACGCCCCTGCTTATCGGTCGATACCCGGATATATGCGACGATCTTCACGGCAATGCCTCCAAATTACATCGGGCCTAAGGCTCCCTACGCAAGTTGTATCAGTCGAGAGGCATGATTCGCGAGTCTTTTCAATGTATTAGAGGGAAACGGATTGTTTCTGGATGGGTATATTTGACCATTTTTGCCGGTTAATAATGGGTCAATATATATGACCTTTTTGGTATGCGGGTGAGATGTCGAGGGCGACTGAATTGAGTTCTTGGAGGTTGAGTCGCCTGTTGATAACCTGTGGAAAAACTAAAAACAGGCGCGAGCGATATGGCACAAAAAACGCAGATCGAATGGACCGACGCGACGTGGAACCCGGTAACGGGATGCACGAAGATTGGGCCGGGATGTGACAACTGCTATGCGGAGCGGTTCGCGGAACGGTGGCGGGGGATCAAGGATCACCCATATGAGCAAGGTTTTGATCTACGCCTTTGGCCTAACCGGCTGGCACAGCCCGCGCTTTGGAAGAAACCGCGCATGATCTTCGTAAATAGCATGAGCGATCTCTTTCACAAGAAAGTGCCGCGCGCTTATGTTGACCGTGTTTTCGAAGCCATGGAGACGGTGGATTGGCACGTCTATCAAGTCTTGACCAAGCGCAGTTCGCTAATGCGAAACTATGTGCGGCAGAGATACGGTGACGGGGATGTACCGCCACACATTTGGCTCGGCGTTTCGGTGGAAGACGGCGACCACAAGAGCCGAATTGATCACCTTCGGCAAGTTCGATCACAGGCGCGGTTTATTTCTTTTGAACCGCTGCTTGGTCCAGTCGGTAGCGTGAGCTTAGATGGAATTGCATGGGCGATTGTTGGCGGCGAAAGCGGTCCCAGAGCACGCCCAATGGAAGGGGCGTGGGCGACTGAAATCCGTCATTCTTGCGATCAGTCGGGGACCGCGTTCTTCTTCAAGCAGTGGGGAGGGCCAAGACCAAAGTCCGGCGGTCGAATGCTGGATGGGGAAGAATGGAACGGCTTCCCAACCCATGTTGTTCCCAAACGGATTCTAGAAACCCTGATATGAAGAAAGACCACAAAGAAAACGTTGTTGGGCCATGGGCCGAAGAGAAACTCGATCTTCTAGAAAAGTACCTCAAAGCATATAACACCGCCCTCAAAAATCAGCCTTTCAGACGGGTCTACATTGATGGGTTTTCCGGTGCCCCAGTCTGCAAACTAAGAAGCAAAACTGCACACGATAGCGCACCCAGTGCGTTTCTTGGAGATGAGGAAGCTGCGGAAGCGCAGGGGCGCTTCATCTCTGGCTCACCTCTTCGGGCAATTGGCTGTGATCCGGGGTTTCATATGCTTCGCTTCATTGATTTGGATGAGACTCGCAGCGCTACCTTGGCTGAACTTGCAAGCGACGATCCAAGGATAAAGGTTAAAACCGGAGACTGTAATCCAGCCTTGCAGGAACTCGCGCAGGGATTTGACGCGTGGGATTTGCGTGGTGTTGCGTTTCTAGACCCCTACGGTGCCCATCTACATTGGGAGACTCTGGTTGCCTTGGCAGAGACAGACAAGATCGAGGTCATAGTCAACTTTCCTGCGGCCATGGCGATTAACAGGCAGATCACGCGTGATGGAGATATACCTGACAACTGGGCTGCGCAGTTGGACGCTTGCTTCGGAACAAATGAATGGCGAGACATCGCGTATGTTGTTGAGGAAGACTTGTTCGGAAACGAGATCGTCAGCAAGCAAGGCGGCATGCCCGAAAAGCTCTTGGACCTTTACCTTGGTCGGCTGAAAGAAGTGTTCCCTTATGTCGCCGCGCCGCGCCTCATCCGCAATACACGCGGTGTCGGCCTTTACTATCTGCTATGGGCTGGACCGAATGCGCAGGGGTATAAAATCGCAAATGACATCTTCAAGCGTTACAACACGGTTCCGGGCCGCAAGGGGCAGCGGGGTCGGGGTGGACGGGCTTGAGCTTTTCAGATCAAAAACGGTCCAAATACGGTCTCAAATACGGTCAAGAAAACGAAGCGTTTTCAGATATTTAGCCCCCATTACCGTATTTGACGTGAACTTCGACACCGAAGCGACCTACTGGAATCGCTTATATGGACGGTAGGGCTGTTTGACATGTAGTTCAGGATAGGAATTAGATACGGTAAATACGGTTTTTAACTTAAGTGATTGAAATTAATTGGATTTAGTGACCGTATTAGGACCGTATTAGGGCCGTATTAACGGGGCTGACGCCCCTCGCCAACCAATGGGCGACCGCATGAAACGCAAAGGGCCGCTAAACGCGGCCCCGTAGCGCGACAGCAACTAAGCCGTCATTGCTGCCTGATTGCAGTTTTAAGCAGATGGTGCAATCGATCATCCATAATTGGCTACCCTCTTCGTCTGGCGTTCATCTCCAATACGCCGCCTGCCTTTGATCCGCGTCAGCGGTTTCACGTTATCACCCTTAGAAGCTTCTTCGACACCGCGCACCTCAACGGGTTCCAGATACCAAGGGTATCCCCCCTTGCCACGCTTGTCTGATTGCAGAAGCTTGGCGCTACCATTGTCGCCCAGATCAAAGATACGCTCTTGCATTCCGGTCAATGCCTTTCCGAGTGCACGGGGGTTATACTCGAATTGCCCGCCGTCCCGAATTCGGGGTACGTCCAATCCAATTTCTTGATCTTGAGCGATATCCGCAAGATCGCGTGCTTCAATCTTACCGGCAAGACCAGTCCCTCGCCCGTCTGCCCACTTTTCGAACAACTCGCGCCAACCATCCTCCTCAGAATCCTTAGCCACCTTGGCAAGCTTTTCACGGTTGCTCTGCCAACTAGTCCAATTGGGTGACGCGGTTTCGAGAATGCCGCCGATCACATTACGGTAGCTCTCAAAGCGCCCGATCACTGGTGGATGCTTCGGTTTCGGCTGATCTTTGTTCAGCCAGTGCTGTACCAGTACCAACAAAGAACTGAGGATGCGCCCCCGGTTCTCACGGGCGTAGGTGGACAGATCATCATGCTTCCAGCCAGTGCGGGTTTCAGGTGACGCGGTCTGGGGCAACAATTCCAAGAGGCTGAGTCGTTGCACCAGCTCATCACTGAAAGGCGGGCGATTGCCGACAAGCAAAAACGAAGACCGCACCCTAATGCTGCGTTCTGTGCTGACGCCGAGTTCCCGGTCGATGTAGACGCCCTCAGTGAAAAGCGTTGCAAGCGTCGGTGAATCTATGGTGCGCCCTGTGGGAAGGTTGTCCCATGCGATGACGCTTGAACCTGATCTGAGCGCGGCCAGAATTGCCTTTCGCCTCTCGTCTTCATTTTTGGCAAGCGGACGCATCCCAGCGGTGCCGCGAATGACCGTCAGCATGACACTTGCCAACAAGCCGCCACCAGCACGCCGTGCGGTCTTCGAAATCAACAACGGCATTACTGGCCCGTCAATCATGGGGCGCACGATCTGTTCCAGCATGAAGCCAACGGCAGACAAAAACGATGGTGGGACAGCGGTTTTACCTTCGCCGGTACCCCATTTCTTGACGCGCGTACTGCGCCGGACAGCTTTTTCCAGTTCGACACGGCTAACGCCGTCCATCTCAAAATCGCAAAGAATGTCCAGCAGTGTTTCACGAGCTTCTGCAAGAAGCTCTTCGGTGATTTGGCGTGGCGGGGGCGATACGTTCAAACCGTCCGGGGGCGCGTAGTAGTATCCTGAATTATGGTATCCCGGTGTGATGATCAGTTCGCCGTCGGCAGTAAACATGGGCGCAGTGACAACAGCGCGCAGTTCAGGGACCGGCTTTTCGGCATGGGCAAATACCTGACTAACAACGTCCTTAGGTGCGCTGACACTCCGAAATGCCGTCCCGTCCCCGACGCGCTTTCGCCAGGACGTGACCAAGTTCAATCGAGCCGCGAATGTGTCACGATCCAAGTTCACAATCCTGGCTGCCTGCTCTTCGCCGAGATGTTGAATTTCAACCCAGTTCCCATCATGTTGGAACAAATGGGGATTCCACAGATTGTCGCGTTCGATAGACGTCAGTGCATAATTGCAGAGGGTGAGAAAATCGTCTTCCTCAATAACATTGGTGTCGTCGCCCTTGGCTGCTGACCGCTTTTTAGCGTCAAGGATTACTTCAACTGCGCCCCGCACATTCCTAAGATAGGGCATATCCAATGCGGGCCAGCGCGCCTTCATAGTGGTCATGAAATTGCGGATAACCATCTCGCCTTCGCCGCTACGGATCAACCCAGCAAGCATCAGTGCCAAATCCAACGTCTGGGGTGTCACCTTCCATTGCTGTTCCATCGTATCCGCGTAACTGAGCGGCTCACATTTCTGAATCTTCTTCTGATCATCCGTCAATTCATGAAGAACTTTCTGCGCGCCATCCGACATGCGCGTTTTCCCGATGATCGTTACGTTAGTGCTCTTGGCCTCTGCCATGTTGCCTCCTATTTTCAGTTGCCGTTGTTTTAGGTGCTCCCTGACGGGAGCATCACCAATTCATGTCGCCGCTAAAGCGTGCCTTGCTTTTCTCGCGCCTCGCTCAAACTCAGCGAGCATTCAGCGACAGGGAACTTATGACGAGCCTCAAAAATGTAATGATCCACCGCCCAGCGAATACGCCCAACAATCTCTTCCGGAGTGGCTGACGGACACATGTAGAACCCGCGCGCGCCAAGCATCCTGACTACCGCAACCGGGTCGGTATAAATGTCCTTCAGAAGAACGCTGGATTGCGCGTCAGCGTCAGTATCCCCGACCACGATATTCTCAATCGGGACGTAGCAAAGAACGACTGATGCACTCCTTGAGATGGAAGCGTCATCGTCGACATCTTCCAACCGCTCAATACTGAACGCGGAACATGAACCACGTTCGATCTTAAGTGGCCCACCGTTCTCGGGATCATAGAACGTCAGAATACCGCCCCGGTTCACAGAGCCGTCGAGCCACAATTCGTCCGGCTGGCATTTGGCGCACAAACACTGCACTACGCCACCTCCGAATTAAGCGAATTAAGCGATCTCAATTCATCGCAAAGAGCCTGCAATTCCGCTCTACTGGCCGCACTCCTTTCACGTTCAGTCACCTCTTTTATCTCGTTTCCAATTACACAAATACGTGCTGCCATTTCTTCATTCACTCCGTATCTCCAATGTAGCTTTAAGGCCCGCATCGTTGCGAACACCACCTAGTTAGAAGTGGGAAGAAACACATGCAACCCTATGTAAATGTGCCATTTTCAGTGACAAAATTTACTGTTTCTGAAGGAGAAACGTCGCGACCCAAATTAGTCACATCAACTGAATTTCTGTGTAACTTGAAGTGAAATTACTATGTTGCAAATCACCGATATCGGCTGGATTCCATTGCGCATTGTTTCGGAAGTTCTTGCACGATGTGCGGAAACTTTTTTTGGTCATTCGCGGAAATTCAGAGTAATAAGTGGGGGTTTTTTACTTGAAGTTATATTTCCAATGTTACGGAAATACACGCCAGTCGCCCAGATCACCGATTTTGACAACCGGACACGAATCGCTGCTGCTATAAATACCGCTTCGTGTCTCTCTTGAACCCAGAAGTTCCAGCGCATGTCGGGCTTCGGTCAAGTCGGTATCTGCCGCCTCACAAATCTCTTTCAGCGATACCGCAAAGTTGAGACCGTGCCCCAAATCAATCAAGCGCGTGTCGATTGCATCAGCCAAAATCAGCGCCGACGCGTAGTCGTCTTGATCAAGGTGTGTGGACAGCCACGCACGACGCTCCAGCATCCTGTCGCGCATGCTCTGTTGTTCGTTGGAAATGTTCAGGGCGTCGATTTGGGCAAGGTACATTCGCGCCTTTTCAACATCGGTAAGATCGATGGTCATTCTATTTCTCAATGTATGGGAGTTGCGTGGTGCACCCGCCCGATCCGGGGCGACCGGGCGGGGCATGATGTGCGCGACAGCTTGGGAGGCCTAGCGCGCTTCGTCTGGAAATTCGTGGGCAAGCTGGGCGGCTATGGCCCTCTCGATTGCACCGATGTTTGCTCGGAATGCCTCATAGGAGCCGCTGGCCAACCGCGCGGCGTTCCACAGGGACAGACGCCGGTAAAAACGGGCGCTAGCCCTACGCAGCGCGCTGGCGTTCGGCAAGGATCGCCGCTGCCTGCGCTTGCAATTTTTCTTCTTCATCCTGTTTTTCCTGTTCGGTCATTTGTTCCCTAATCGAGGCTACAGAATTCCAGCGCTCATCACGGAGCCGTTTGGATTCGATCTGAAATTCCGAAAGTTTCGGCGGCAACGGACCACCTCCGAACAAGCTGTGTTCAGCGGGGATCATCAGTGCCGCCTTTCTTCGAGATGCTCTGAACGAGCGGCTGCACTAAGAATCCGGTTCCTTCGCTGCCTTTCTTCAGTTGTCAGATTGTCCCCGCTGTGCGGGGTGATGCGCACCACCAAAGCGTTGTACTCCGCTGCGCTGATAGTGCTGCAATCCAACCGACAATAGTAGTTGCTGCCGACGCGAACAAAGTGCTGGGCAACCGGTCCACCGGATGCACGTACTATCGATTCAATTTGTGCAAGAGCCGTCATTTGATCAGCCCCCATGCTCGTCCTTTGCTAAGGCGCTCGGTCGGCGGCAAGGTGAGGAGGCGTTTAAGCAAAACGGCTTCGTCGGCGATGCTAGAAGGCTCAGTCGCAGGCGCTGCACCAGTGAGACCGAGTTCCCTTGCTTTGCTCATACGTTCGGTCGGAGAGAGTCGGTTCAACTCGGCGTGGGCCTCTTCTTCACCTGATTCCAACGCTTCACGCATTTCATTTTTGCGTACTTGCTCTAGAGCGGCTTCAAGCTGCTTTATTTCGTCCAAATAGGATTCAGAAAGCGCCGCATCTGTAAGAGTTGCAATACGCGCTGAGGGCATCGCCACGACATCTACGCGGCTCAGCTCTACGCCCAGCAAGCGCGAAGCGTCTGACATGATCTTGTCACTGACTGCTTCCCAGCGGGCTTTCAATTTGTCGTCAGAGGCCACAATGCCCCGGAAGTTTTCACCGTCATCCATTATGCGGCCTCCTTTTCATTCAAGTTTTCATATCGTGCGTTCGTAATTGCGTACGGCACAGCCCATTGCTCAAACGGCGGCAACGCATCCCCGTCACCAAGTACGGTCCATTTCAAAACCGGGTCCGTCAGGATCAGTTTCAGGCGCAAGGCCTCAAGGTGCTCAAAGAGCACGGAGGACTGGACAGACGCGGCCAGCGCGTTGGTAAACGCCACTCGCGCCCCAAACAGGCGTTCAACCTGTCCACCCTTCAACCACCCTTCGAGACGGCGTGCGCGAGGCACGGCATTGTCACCTACCCAAAGCTCTTCACCGTCGTCATCGGCCAGCTCAAAGAGTGCTGGAACGTGTTGCCGTTCCTTTGGTTTGATTGTCGGCAATACGTCCGCTAGGCGATAAAGCCGCGCACCATTTTGTCCGTGGGAATATTCGAGGCCACGCACTCGGGTAGTAATAGTGTTCTGAGACCGCCCGAGTGCGTTGACCATGTCGGATTGACATACAGTCAGCACTTTTTAACCTACTCACAAATAGAGATTATTTTTCTTCCGGCATTCCTGCCTTTATAGATTAAAGCTATCATATTTTTGGGATTGCGTCAAAATCACCGCAAAAAACGGGTCACGGATTTGGGAGGCAAAGAGAGGCCCGCTAACGCGGGCACATCGGCATATTCACCACACCATTAAACTGTCGGATTGATAGCTTTACTCAACCGCTGGAACACACCAACGAACTTTGAAACAAGCGTGTCGAAGGCGAATGCCAAACTGAAATCCCCAATTCTA
The DNA here is from genome assembly GCF_003318255.1 of Ruegeria sp. A3M17. GTDB lineage: Bacteria > Pseudomonadota > Alphaproteobacteria > Rhodobacterales > Rhodobacteraceae > Ruegeria. Next base: position 86,715 of record NZ_QOCF01000014.1, on the reverse strand, counting down.
AGAATTAGGTAATCATGAACTACTCTTGGTGTGAATTATATCTGTTTCTCAAAGACTGGCAGACCCTAGTGGGGGCCTTACTTGCGCTCTTCGCGGCCATGGTGACAATCCTTGTCATGCTCTGTCAGGCTGCCAGCGAAAAGAAGCGGCACCGGAACCAACTAAGCCGAAAGAAAATGGCTGCGCGAGCACGAATGCCGGATGCCCTTAGTGGAATCAGTGGATACGTGCGTGAAGTAGGTAGATTTCTTACAGGACAGACCGACGAAAGACCCGATGCACCGACCTCATCAATTGAAACACTGAAGCAAGTAATCGAGCACATTGATGATGATGCGTCAGCAAGGTCTTTTGAACTTGTATCATGGTACCAAGTCCAGAGGGCCCGGATGCAAGGTAACGATAATCCACAAAATGACACTGGGTTGCTCTATGACATCGTGCTGCTCCTAGCATACGTAAATAGCCTTTTTGATTATGCGCGGAACGAAACTCAGACAGTATCAAACGAGCGGTTCTCTCGGGATGAGATGATGAGCGCTCGTAATAACACCTTTGACCTAAAATACATACTAGGTCACGAAGGCCAATTTATGCAGTTAGATGAGCGAATTCAAAATCGCTGCTAAAATGTTAACCAAAATCTACAATCCTTTGAAGATGTTAGCTTGGCCACCTGTCACCAGAGGCGTCAACAATTCCACCAAACAATAACAGAGTAGCACATGAGATTCACTTCGACCTTCACCATCGCGGCGTTAGTTTTTGCCACGACCGCCACCGCTCAATCAGATGCCGTTAGGCAACAAATTGAGGACGCCATTGGTAGCTGCACTGCTGGCAGTAGCGGTAAACTGTTGAGAGACCTTTCGCGCAAATGGGGAACGCGGGAACAATATTCTGAGCTCTTCGCGAGTCATGACGCAATCACCTGCTATTCAGACCACCTTGGTAAAGAGGCGAAGTTCTTATCTAGCAGCGGCACCTATGCAGTCTCAACATATGTTGAGAAAGAAACCATGCTCCAAAAGGAAGCTCGATTGGAAAAGGAAAAGCGCGAAGAACAGCGTCGGAGAGATACACTTAAAGCTGCTGACGAAGCCAGGAAGGCCGCTAACGTCGCTTTGGTTAACGGTAAAGTCTATCGTGCATGTGTGGAGCTTTCCGAGAAAGACCCTATTGCAGCATATACCAATGAACTCTGCGTAAACAGCTTCAAAGCTAATGGTGACCCAAGCTAACACACTGCTGCTTCTTGCCTTTCCATGGGTTTCGAGCAACCGTGACTCCGACACGCGGAATCAGGAGTGGATATGATGAGCCACATAACTACGAAAATGGTGAAGTCCAAGGGCGACACAAGGCGCAAGGTTTATGTCGCCCGTTGGAAGGAAGGCACCAAGAAGAAAGAGAAGATTTTCGACAGGAAGCGGGATGCGACAAAGTTCCTAGAGACAGCCGGAACAGACCCCGCACGGGAACTTGATATTTATGGGAGTGACAAAACTTACGTCGAAGTCGCTCGCGAGTACCGCCTTAGCTTGATTGAACCTACTGACGGTAGTGACCCTATTGGAGAACAAACCAACCGCACATATAAGCGCTATCTTACTTATTCCGCATTCGTTTTGCAGAAGCACCGGATTGGTGAAGTGAATGACGAATGGATGCGAAACGTGCGTGACTACTGCGTCATGAATACCAATTCGACCCGCGCTGCATCTGAGGCGTTCCGCTTGTGCAAGGCGGTGATGAGCTATGCAGAGGAGCAGAGCCTTATCAAAGGCGCACCGGGGCAAAAATTAAAGGTTGTCACGAGCCGCTCAAACAAGATGCAAGAACGCATAAGAAAGACCGACCAAGTATTCACGACCGACGAAGTGCGCTCACTGCTGCGAGCCGCTGACGCGCTGGCGCAGGACAAGCAGAAACAACGCCGAAAAGCATGGGTGGCATACCGCGCACTTGCTTACTTCCTTGCGTATACCGGCGCTCGGATTTCGGAAGCGCGGGGCTTCCCTCGCGTTGGATTCTTGCACAACCAAAACCTAATCAGCATTCGTCAAAAGGCTACTGAGAGTGGAGAAATCGAGTATCCGAAAACGCGGGACGGCATCCGCGACATTCCCCTAGTGCCCGAACTGGTGACACCCATGCAGGAGGCGATGCGAGCGCATGACCGCAACCTAGTTTTCTCGACCCGTAACGGTGATCCGCTCGAACTGAGGAACCTTTACAACCGGATGTGGAAACCGCTCCTTGCCAAAGCCAATGAGATGGCGGCTGATGAAGAAAATGAGCTGGTCCCGGTAAGAGAGCTAGGCTTTCACGCTTTGCGCCATAGCTACGCATCGCGCCTCATTGCAGCCAACGTCGACCTTAAGCGGTTGCAGGTTTGGATGGGCCATCATGACCCCGCATACACCGTCAAGCAATACGGGCATTTGATGGAAGATAGGGCCGCTGACGCGGCGTTGATGGAGAAAATCGCCGTATAGGAGTGGAAAATAGAGTGGAAAATGAATATCGCACATCACCTATTGTCTTAATAATAAATGCAAAAACAACACTTTGATATGCGCGATCATAATCCGCGTGTCGGGGGTTCAAGTCCCTCCTCCGCTACCAAAACCCCATTCAAATCGAAACGTCGGAATCACAAGCGCAAATGCCTCTTGTGATCTTGTCGCTGTGACTGAAATGGGCTGCATCCCGGCGTATCAGTTCCAACTCAGGAATCTCGTTGGTCGGATCTTGCCTGGCCGAGGTCTCAAATTCTCTCCGACACTATCCTCGCAAGGTTCAGTTGCTTTTTAAGGCCAGTAGTCATCGCCCCCGTCGCCGCTAATCTCCCCTCAACAGTTCAACTATCTCAACAAGCTCCGCGCGTCGCCTCGATGGATGCGGAAGGTTTATTACCAACGCCCGACCTGTTTCGCAGGCCTGCGCCGATACACGCACCAAATTCCCGGCCTTCAGCGCAGGCCCGATCAAGCATCCATGCGCCATCAATGCACCAGCCCCGGACTTGGCCTCTTCAACCGCAAGACCATAAAGCGAATGTTTCGGCCCTTTGGTAGGGTCTCTGATAATTGTCCCCGTCTCCTCGGACCAACGCCGCCAATCATCATGCCATGTCTGATCGTGCAGCAGCGGCGTGGATTCAAAGTCGAAACTCTCGACCAGTTCTGGCGCGCAAACCGGGAAAATGACGTCCTCCGCGATTACAATTTGATCAGCGGCCCCATCAGGTTCGGCAATGAAGACCGAAAGATCAAACAGATCACGCGACAGGCGAGGTGTCGTTTCCATGGCCGTTACCGAGAACTTCAGAGCCGGCCGAACGTTTCGGATACGCCCCAAGCGCGCCGGCAGCCAAAGTTGCGCGACCGAAGGCAGGGCGGCGATGTGGATCTCAACGCTCGGGCTCAGGTTCCGCAGGTTCTGCGTTGCGGCCGCAAGCTGATCGAAAGCCAGGGTGAAATCACCGGCCAGCTCGCGCCCGGGTGGGGTCAGCTCAACCCCTTGCGCGTTTCGCCGGAACAGCGGCACGTCTGCCCAAGCCTCAATCGCTTTGATGTGTTGCGAAATCGCGCCGGGCGTGACGCTCAGCTCTTCGGCCGCAGCAACGAAACTGCCCAGCCTTGCTGCAGCTTCAAAAGCGCGGAGTGCGTTAAGAGGCGGCCCTTTCGGGCGTCTTGGTAGAACAGCCATTGCTTTAGACTCAGTTTTTCTACGCCAAGAAATAGCAATTCTGATTTGCGGTGTCGCCCCGTTTGTTCAATCTGGTGACAAGCAGGAGGTCACAGACATGACAATCACACACCGAAACTGGGTCCCGGATCAGTGCGAAACCCGTGTTCAACAAATCGCCGCTAAGACGTCTCAGGCCACGTCTGATGAGCTGATCAAGCGGATCGACGATCTCGCGACCCGAAACCGCGAGATCCACGAGCACGAGTGTTTCAACCTAAACCCCGCGACCAACGTGATGAACCCAAAGGCCGAGGCGCTGTTATCGTCGGGCATCGGGTCGCGACCGTCGCTGGGCTATCCCGGCGACAAATATGAGATGGGGCTGGAGGCCATTGAAGAGATCGAAGTGATCACTGCCCAGCTCTGCGCCGAAGTCTTTGATGCCCAATTCGCCGAAATCCGAGTGCCGTCGGGCGCGATTGCCAACCTTTATGGTTTTATGGCCACCTGCAAACCTGGCGATACAATAATTGCGCCGCCAGCCTCGATCGGTGGGCACGTGACCCATCACTTAGCGGGATGTGCCGGTCTCTTTGGTCTGCGCACGATCGAGGCGCCGACGGATGCTGACGGTTATACCGTCAATCTGGATCAGCTACGCGCATTGGCTCTGCAAGAACGGCCCAAGCTGATCACTATCGGGGGCAGCCTCAATCTGTTCGAACATCCCGTAAAAGAGGTCCGGCAAGTCGCTGATGAGATCGGGGCCAAGGTCATGTTCGACGCTGCGCACCAATGCGGGATCATCGCAGGCAAAGCGTGGAGCAATCCACTGGCCGAGGGCGCGCATATCATGACGATGAGCACTTACAAAAGTCTGGGCGGCCCCGCCGGTGGTTTGATCGTCTCCAATGACGCGGAGATTGCGCAAAAGCTCGACGCGATCGCCTTTCCGGGCATGACGGCAAACTTCGACGCGGCCAAGTCCGCAGCGTTGGCCGTAACAATGCTGGACTGGCGCGACTTTGGCACACAATACGCGGCCGAAATGATCTCAATGGCACAAGCGCTCGCGGAACGGTTGGACGCCCGTGGCGTGCCCGTCTTTACCGGTCGGGAAGGCTTTACCAACTCACACCAATTTGCTGTGTTGGCAGAACCTTATGGCGGCGGGCAAGCCGCGTCCAAAACGCTGCGCCGCGCCGGATTTCTTGCTTGCGGAATTGGACTGCCTGCGTCCGAAGTAAAGGGGGACATGAACGGCCTTCGGATCGGGACGCCTGAACTGGTCAGATGGGGGATGACGTCGCAGGACGCAGATCGGTTGGCGGCATTGATCACCTCTGGATTGGCGGGCGCGGATATCGCCGCCGAGGTCGCAGAGTGGCGGGAGAGTTTTTCAGAACTGCATTTCGTGCACTGACGGCACGTTGGGTTCCGTCCATGGCGCTTTCGCCACGCCCGCATGTTTGGGCCTTGTGCATCGTATATGGGCGCGGGCTGACGGTTATGGCCCGCGTTTTGGCATTTCACATTGCCAGATCCGGTTGGTTCCGAGTTATCTCATACGTTCGGGATTGACCGGATCGGGTCACCTGCAAGATCAACTTCTGGGCATTTTCGAACCGCTCGAAATACGCAAACCGAATACTAACCAACGCTGTAATATCCTGGCACTGAATCAGGTAGTCGGCCAGAAAGTCGCTATGTTGATCTTGATCAGCAGACTCGTTGGTATTGTCCTGCCCCAATCCCTCACCCGTAAGGGTGACATTGGCCGACGCGGTAACGCATCCGGCCTCTTCCGGCAGCACAAACAAGCCCAAAGGTTTAGACAGGTCTGAGACCGCAACCGCCACCTGCGCACGATCGTCATCGGTTTCGGCCGGGCCTGCAAAATCGATGATGTCCGCAGATGGCACGTTGAGGGACAAAGTAAATGCCTGATCAGAAAAGGCGATATCCACATATCCCGTACCATGTTCATGGGCAGGGCCCTGCACCTGCGATAAAACAATCGCCGGCGTCAGTATCAAAGCAATGGCCGCACATTTCATAAACAAGGCACCACCCACCAAAGAATCACGTGAACCATTCTAGTGTGATTAAAACCCCGTGCAATCGCGGCTTCGGTCCACCTACCCCGCTAATTATGGGTAAAGGGTGCGACATTTATTTCCGACAATAAGACTCAGGTTGACTTAACTTACTAAATCACTCAGCTTTTGGCGCATGCGCGTCGCTGAGGCGGCGCTAGTGAGTTTTTTCTGACAGGAAAGTGTCACCTCCATGACCAAATTTTTTGCCGCCACCAGCGTCTTGACCCTTGGGATCGCGACTGCAGCATTTGCCGATGCCCCCACGAAGATCGACGTTCTGACCACCTACGCAAACATCGCCGAAGCCAAATATGACGACAGCCTGATCGCGGCAAAGTCGCTGCAGGCCGCCGTAAACGCGCTGATCGCTGATCCGTCAGACGCCACACTGAACGCGGCACGCGCCGCATGGATTTCTGCACGTGTTCCTTACCAGCAAACCGAAGTTTACCGTTTCGGCAACGCGATTGTTGACGACTGGGAAGGCAAGGTAAACGCATGGCCGCTGGACGAAGGGCTAATCGACTATGTGGAAGCAGCCTATGGCGGTCCGACTGACGAGAACGAATTCGCCGCTCTGAATGTCATCGCCAACCCTAGCTTTGAGCTGTCGGGCAAAACCATCGACGCCAGCGAAATCACCCCGGAATTGCTGGGCGAAACCCTGCACGAAGCCGACGGGATCGAAGCAAACGTTGCCACAGGCTACCACGCTGTCGAATTTCTGCTGTGGGGCCAGGATCTGAACGGCCATGGCGCGGGCGCAGGCAACCGTCCGTATACCGATTACGTTCAGGGTGACGACTGTTCGGGCGGCAATTGCGACCGCCGTGCACAATACCTTAGCGCTGCGACTGACCTGCTGGTCAGCGATCTGGAATGGATGGCCGCGCAGTGGGCCGAAGGTGGCGAAGCACGCGCAGCCCTGACTGCCGACGAAACCGCAGGCGTCAGCGCCATTCTGACCGGCATGGGCTCGCTGTCATACGGTGAGCAGGCGGGTGAACGTATGCGCCTTGGCCTGATGCTGAATGACCCCGAGGAGGAGCATGATTGTTTTTCGGACAACACCCATAACAGCCATTATTATGATGGGCTGGGTGTTCAGAACGTCTATCTCGGCAGCTACACCCGTATCGACGGCACCCCGGTCAGCGGCGCATCCTTGTCTGATCTGGTGATCGCCAGCGACCCCTCTCTGGACGCCGAGATGAAGGTGAAACTGGCCAACACCATGCAGGCGCTGGGACGTCTTAAATCAACCGCAGAGGCCGGATTTGCCTACGACCAGATGCTGGAACGCGGCAACGAAGGCGGCGAAGTGCTGATAATGGGCGGCGTTAACGGCCTGGTCGACCAGACCAAGACGATCGAACGCATTGTGACCGTCTTGGAACTTGACCAAATCGCCTTCGAAGGTTCGGACAGCCTGGACAACCCAGACGCAGTTTTCCACTAAAGCAACGGGCCTACACCCCAGGGAGGCGGCAGGTTCACGCCGCCTCCAAATCTTGTGAGGTACCTTTGATCTGTTGCCTCTGGACGTTTCCAAATTAACTTACTAATACAGTAAGAAATACAACTCAGAGCCCTGATTGCTATGATCGTATGCCACTGCACAAACATCTCGGATCACGATATCCGCGCAGCTATCGACTGGATGCGCACGTCTGATCCTTACGCGGTCATTACCCCTGGTAAAATCTACCATGCCCTTGGAAAATCAGCAGATTGTGGCGGGTGCATGCCGCTTTTCCTAGACTCGATGCGCTCCAGCGATAAGTTGGAGGTCCCGATGCAGCTTCGCGCACTTCGCAGCGAGGTAACACAGGTGAATGCAGATGAAGGGCGACCCCAAGGTCATAGAATATCTCAACAAATCTCTGCGGCATGAGCTGACGGCAGTCAGCCAGTATTGGCTGCATTACCGCCTGCAAGAGGATTGGGGCCTCGGCCACATGGCCAAGAAAAGCCGCGAAGAATCCATCGAAGAAATGGGGCACGCGGACAAGCTGATCGAGAGAGTCATTTTCCTGGGCGGTCACCCGAACCTGCAACAGCTTGACCCTTTGCGCATTGGCCAGACGCCAAAAGAGACGCTGGAATGCGATCTGGCGGCAGAGATCGACGCCCGGGCCTTGTACAAGGAAGCGCGCGAATACAGCCAGAGCGCTGGGGACTACGTCACTATGTCTCTGTTTGAAGGATTGCTGCCGGATGAGGAAGGGCATATCGATTTCCTCGAAACGCAGCTGGACCTGTACGAAAGGATTGGCGAAGCCAATTATGCGCAACTCAACGCATCGAAAATGGACGAAGGCGCATAAGCTGTCGCTGGTGACGGTGGCCGCCCTTGCAGCCACCCAATCCCTGTCGGCAGAGCTGCGGGATCTTCACCTGAACTACCTTCCCAGAACCGAAGACGAACAAGCGAGGATTGCGCGGGTAACCGCCGCACCTGACGATTTCAGCACACCGCAGCGCTTTGAAGAGTTGCCCGGTGGTGCTGCAACAGTCCGGGCGCGCACCGACGCAGATGCGTTTTCGCAGCCCTCAGGCAACCTGAGTTTCGAGCAGGAGCTGGACTTCAAAGTCGGCAACGGGCTGTTCAAGAAAATCTGGGTGTCTTCTCCGTCATCTACACTGGCCTCGGATGGGTTGGGGCCACTTCATAACGCACGATCCTGCCAACGCTGTCACATCAAAGACGGGCGCGGGCATACGCCCAACGGGCCAGATGACAACGCGATTTCGATGTTCCTGCGCGTGTCCATCCCTGGCACATCTGAAGACGGGTACGCCGAGATCGAAGACTACATCGCCACCCTGCCCGAGCCGAATTACGGCGGGCAGATGCAGGATCTGGCCCTGCCCGGCCACCCGGCGGAATACAGGCTGGATATCACTTACGAGGACGTTCCCGTCACGTTGGCTGAAGGGGAAACCATCACCTTGCGGCGCCCGACCTACGAGGCTGCGGATCTGGGTTATGGCCCGCTGCATCCCGACGCCATGATAAGCCCACGCGTGGCCCCGCAGATGATCGGCCTGGGTCTGCTCGAAGCGATCCCGGTCGAGGACTTGTTGGCGAACGCGGACCCCGAAGACGAGAACGGCGATGGAATCTCCGGCCGCCCCAACATCGTATGGGCGATTGAATACGGCGCGCCGATGATGGGTCGGTTTGGCCACAAGGCAGGTATGCCCACGATCATGGAGCAATCCGCGGCGGCCTTTGCCGGGGATATCGGCATTTCCAGCCCGCTCTACCCGGCTCCGCATGGTGACTGCACCACTTCGCAGGTCGATTGCGTGAACGCACCGCACGGTGATGGCGACGACCGGACCTTCGAAATTGATCGGGTCGGCATGGATCTGGTCGCCTTCTACAGCCGAAATCTGGGTGTTCCGGCCCGGCGGGATATGGACGACGCTGACGTGTTGCGCGGCAAGCAGGTGTTCCACGACACTGGCTGTGCATCGTGCCACACACCCTCTTTCGTGACGCATCGCATGGAAGATCGCCCTGAGCATAGTTTTCAGCTGATCTGGCCTTACACGGACCTGCTGCTGCACGACATGGGCGAAGGGCTGGCTGACAACCGACCCGAGGCGCGTGCAACGGGGCAGGAATGGCGTACGCCACCGCTTTGGGGGATCGGCAAGACCCAGCAGGTGTCAGGACATACGCAGTTTCTGCATGACGGGCGCGCGCAGTCGTTACTTGAGGCGATCCTGTGGCACGGCGGTGAGGCGCAGGTAGCGCGTGACACTGTCGTCGGGATGCCAAAACCCGACCGCGATGCCCTTATCCGTTTTCTAGAAAGCCTTTGACTATGCGCGCCTTCGTACTTGCCCTTTCCCTGACATTGCCGCTGGGCGCCTATGCGCAAGAGCGCGGCCCGATCCTGTCCGACGCCATCGAGGCGCACATCCTACCCGGCTACGCCAGACTGATAAAGGCCACGGACGCATTGGCGGATGCGGCGCAGGCGGATTGCAACCCGACCTCGGCCAAGCTGCGCACTGCATACCACGCGGCGTTCGACGACTGGATCTCAGTCAGCCATCTGCGCTTTGGCCCATCTGAGGCAGAAGACCGCGCGTTTGCATTGGCGTTTTGGCCCGACACCAAGGGCTTTACGCCCAAAGCCCTGTCCGGCCTGATCGCTGCCGAGGACACAGCCATCCTGTCCCCCGAGACGTTCGCGGAAACGTCCGTGGCCGGACGCGGATTTTTTGCGCTGGAACTGATGCTCTACGATCCACGGTTTACCGACCAAGGCAGCGCCGAATATCGCTGCGCGCTGATGCAGGCCATCACTACCGATATCAACCGCAACGCGATGGCAATTGACGCGGATTGGGCGGGCTACGCGCCCGCATTGGCAAACCCGGGCGAAAACAGCCCATACCGGTCTGAAGACGAAGCCATGCAAGAGCTTTACAAGGCCCTGATTACCGGTCTGGAATTCACGGCCGAAACCCGCCTTGGCCGCCCGATGGGCACGTTCGACCGCCCGCGCCCAAAACGCGCCGAAGCGCGGCGCTCGGATCGTTCACTGCGCCATGTGCTGCTGTCTCTGACCGCCTTGCGTGACCTTGCCGCGCGCCTGTCGGCAGATCATCCGGACATCGCAGCAGATCTAGACGGCGCATTCGCTGCAGCCATCGACCGGGCGCAGTCGCTGAACGATCCGGCATTTGCCGGGGTGGCAACCCCGCAGGGACGCTTCCGCATTGAGGCGCTAAGACAATCCATCAACGATGTCCGCGCCATTGCCTCGACCGAGCTTGGCCCGACGTTGGGCATCAATGCCGGTTTCAACTCGCTGGACGGGGACTGAACCATGACCAACCGTCGACGCTTCCTTGCCGGGCTGGCTGCCGCCAGCCTTGCCCCCATGCGTGGATGGTCTGCTGTCGGTGCGCCGGATTACCTGGCCGCGGCGCTGTTCCCGGATGGGACTTATCGGCTGGCCGGGATCGACGCTGGCGGCGACATCCTGTTTTCCCTGCCATTGCCCGCACGCGGGCACGCGGCGGCAGCCCATCCCCACCATGCGCAGGCGGTGGCCTTTGCACGCCGCCCGGGAACATTTGCAATCATCATCGACTGCGCGACGGGCACCCAGACCGCTTTGTTGGAGGCCCCCAAAGACCGCCATTTCTATGGCCACGGCGTGTTCTCAACCGATGGTACACGGCTGTTCACCACCGAAAACAACTATGAGACCGGTGAGGGCGTAATCGGCGTCTGGGACACCGACAGCTACGCCCGGCTAGGCGAGTTCGCCTCGGGCGGTGTCGGACCACATGACATGCGCCTCATGCCGGATGGCCGGACATTGGTTGTCGCAAATGGCGGGATCGAGACCCACCCTGAAACCGGAAGAACCAAGCTCAACCTGCCGGTGATGCAACCGCGCCTGTCCTATCTGGACCAAAACGGGAGAGTTCTGGAGCAGGTAGAGCTGCCACAAGCCTTGCACAAGAACTCGATCCGCCATCTGGCCGTGCGATCCGACAGTCTGGTCGGGTTCGCGATGCAATGGCAGGGCGACACATCGCAACACCCACCCCTGCTGGGTCTGCATCGCCGTGGCGAAAACCCTCGGCTGCTTAGCGCCCCCGACGCGTACCAAAGCACGCTGCAAGGCTACGCCGGCAGCATCGCCTTTTCAGGTGACGGCGAAACGGTCGCCATCACCTGTCCGCGCGGCAATGCCCTGCACCGGTTTCGTGTCGCAGACGGGCAGCTTGATGGCATTTTCCCATACGAGGACGTCTGCGGCCTGGGCACCGCACCAAACGGATTTGTGTTCACAACCGGAACCGGTGTCATCGGGAATGTGACAACAAGCAAGACCCGGATATCCGCCCGGTTGGATTGCCAATGGGACAACCACCTGATCCCAATTCGCGCTACTGCATAAATTCGGCAAATCCCGTTCTATAGATTACACTTGGAAGAATCATATAGCTGCCGTATTGGCGGGCGCGAAACTGGCACCTACTGCAAGGACTGACTTGATTGAAACAGACGCCCGACGCACCACATTCCATCTACGGGGTTGAGAAATGGGGCAAAGGCCTCATCGAGGTGACAGAGCAGGGTGAAATCGGTCTGCGCAATCCCATGGCACCCGAGGCCGAGGCGATCAGCCTTCCCGGCATTCTCAGCGATCTGGACGAACGCGGCATCAAGGCCCCGATGATCCTGCGCGTCAGTTCTTATTTGGAACATGAGATTGTCCACATTAACGAGAGCTTTCGCGATGCGATTGCACGCACCGGCTACAAGGGCAGCTATCGCGGTGTCTTCCCAATCAAGGTGAACCAGCAAGCGCAGGTGGTCGACCGGATTGTCGAGTTCGGCAAGAAATACAACTATGGGCTTGAGGCCGGGTCAAAGCCTGAATTGGTGGTGGCCTTGGCGCATCGTCTGGCCAGCGAGGCGCTGATTGTCTGCAACGGCGTGAAGGATGCCGAGTTCATTCAGCTGGCCATCCTCAGCCGCAAGATTGGCTTCAACACGGTCATTGTTCTGGAAAGCCCGAAAGAGGCTGACACAGTCATCCAGGTCTATAACGAACTGGGCATCGAACCCCTGATCGGCGTGCGGGTAAAACTGACCAACCAGATCAGTGGCAAATGGGAAGAAAGCTCGGGTGATCGATCGGCCTTTGGCATGAACACCGATCAGCTGGTCGCCACGGTGGACAAGCTGAAAGCGGCGGGACTGCTGCATTGCCTGAAACTTCAGCACTCACACCTTGGCTCGCAGGTGCAGGACGTCAACGATGTACGCCGCGCGGTGGGCGAGGCCTGCCGCTATTACACTGAACTGACACGCGAAGGCGTGCCGCTCACCCATCTGGACCTCGGCGGCGGCATGGGCGTAGACTATACGGGTGAGAAGAAGGCCGCCGAGAACTCGATCAACTACACGGTCGAGGAATACTGCGCCAATGTCGTGGAAACCGTCGCCTATGCGATGGATGAGGCAGAAGTGAACCATCCCACGCTGGTTACCGAAAGCGGCCGCGCCGTGGTGGCGACATCGTCGATGCTGGTGTTTAACGTGCTGGAAAGCACGCTTTACGATGCGCCCAACGGCCCCGAGGTTGAGGCTGATGATCACCATCTGGTCTCAGATCTGGCGGCAATCAACGGCTATCTCAGCAGCGACCGCCTGCAGGAGTGCTGGAACGACGCGAATTTCTACCGCAACGAACTGCGCGCGCTGTTCCGTCGCGGCTATGTGGATCTGCGCCAGATGGCTCGGGCCGAACGGATCTATCTGTCGCTGATGGCCCGCCTCAAGGCGCTGGCCGCAAGTGACGATCTGGACACGGATGTGGATGATCAGCTTGAGAAAGTAGCCGATATTTATCACTGCAACTTCTCGTTGTTCCAGTCGCTACCGGATGTCTGGGCCATTGACCAACTGCACCCTATCGTGCCGTTGCAGGGCCTGAACCAGACGCCAGATCGTCGCGCGGTGCTGTCCGACATCACCTGCGACAGCGACGGGAAGATTGATCGGTTCATCCTGGCCGACGGCGTCTCGCCCAGCCTGCCGGTGCATTCCCTGCCCGAGGATCAGGAGTACCTCATGGGCGTCTTCTTCGTCGGTGCCTATCAGGAAACGCTGGGCGATCTGCACAACCTGTTCGGCGACACCAACGTTGTTACCATCGACCTGCGCGCGGACGGCGGCTTTGACCTGCTGCACGAGCAAGAGGGCGACACGATCAGCCAGGTTCTGTCTTATGTCGAGTTCGACCCCAACGATTGTGTCGCCGCGTTCCGCAAAATGGTGGACGAGGCGATCTCGACCGGTACTCTGATGGCCAAGGACCGCAAAACCCTGATGAGCGCCTATCGCGACTCCATCAACGGCTACACCTATTACGAATAACTCCAGAGAGGAGATGACCCCCATGGGAACTTTGAGTGGCAAAACACTGGTTGTCGGCGCGGGCGGCGTATCGCACGCCGCCGTGCACAAGATGGCGATGAATTCAGATATCTTCACCGAAATCACTCTGGTCAGCCGGACAAAATCGAAATGCGACGCCATCGCCAAAGCAGTGAAAGAGCGTATGGGCGTTGATATCGCCACGGCGGAGCTGGACGCCTACAAGGTCGAAGATACCGTCAAGCTGATCAAGGAAACCGGGGCCGAACTGCTGGTCAACCTCGCCCTGCCCTATCAGGATCTGGTGCTGATGGATGCGTGTCTTGAGGCGGGCATTCATTATCTCGACACTGCGAACTATGAACCCGAAGATGTGGCCAAGTTCGAATACCACTGGCAATGGGCCTATCAGGACCGGTTCAAAGAGGCAGGCCTGACCGCCATCCTCGGCTCGGGCTTTGATCCGGGCGTGACCAGCGTGTTCGCCAAATGGCTGAAGAAACACAAGCTGGACACCATTCGCCAGATCGACGTGCTGGACGCCAATGGAGGTTCGAACGATCAGGAATTCGCCACCAACTTCAACCCCGAAATCAACCTGCGAGAAGTGCTGGCCGAAGTGCGCCACTGGGAAAGTGGCGCATGGCATTCCAGCCCAGCGATGACCACAAAGGTCGAATACGATTTCCCCGCCATCGGCCAGAAAAACATGTACCAGATGTATCACGAGGAATTGGAGTCGCTTACAACTCACTTCCCCGAGATTGAGCGTGCCCGCTTCTGGATGACCTTCGGCGACGCCTACATCACCCACGCCAAGGTGTTGGAGAATGTCGGCATGACACGCATCGACCCGGTGATGCATGACGGCAAGGAAATCATTCCAATCCAGTTCCTGAAAACTCTGCTACCCGATCCCGGCGATCTGGGTGCCGAAACCAAAGGCAAAGCCTGCATCGGCGACATCGCCACGGGTCAGGCCAAGGACGGCTCGCGCGAGAAAACCTATTACATCTACAACATCTGCGATCACGAAGAATGCTATGCAGAAGTCGGCAGCCAGGCCGTCAGCTACACCACTGGTGTTCCTGCCATGATTGGCGCGGCGCAGGTGCTGAAAGGCAACTGGTCCGAGCCGGGCGTGTGGAACATGGAACAGCTGGATCCGGACAACTTCATGGACATGCTGAACGAACACGGCTTGCCGTGGCAGGTCCACGAACTCGACGGTCCGGTCGAGTTCTAACTTCATCTTTTCCAAAATACTCCGGGGGTCCGGGGGCAGAGCCCCCGGCCTCTCCACAATTCGGAGGCGCCGGACATGTCCGACATGATGACCACACAGGCCGGAGACGCCGGAGCCTTTCGCAGCTTTGACCTGAGCCGCGTGCCAAGCCCCTGCTTCGTGGTTGATGAAAAGGCCGTCGAGCGGAACCTGACCATTCTCGGCGATATTGGAACCCGATCCGGCGCCCATGTGCTGAGCGCGCTCAAGGCATTCTCGATGTTCTCGCTCGCCCCGCTTGTTCGCCAACATCTTGGCGGCACATGCGCGTCCGGCATTTTCGAAGCACGGCTGGGTCGCGAAGAATATGGTGGCGAGGTCGCGACCTTCTGCGCCGGGTACAAGGACGCGGACGTCGATGAAATTCTGTCGTTGTCCGATCACATCATATTCAACTCACCAGCGCAAAAAGACCGGTTTCTTGCCAAAGCTCAGAACGCTGGCGTTCAGGTCGGTCTGCGCATCAACCCGGAACATTCCGAAGGCGAGATCCCAAAATATGACCCCTGTGCGCCCTGCTCTCGCCTTGGCACCCCAATCAGTCAGTTGACGACCGACGACCTGACCGGGGTTGATGGCCTGCACATGCACACGCTCTGCGAACAAGGGTTCGCGCCATTGCGGCGCACTTGGGAAGCCATCCTGCCAAGACTCAAGCCCTTCCTCGGCCAACTTAAATGGCTGAACTTTGGAGGCGGCCATCATATCACGCGCGACGACTATGATCGCGACGGGCTGGTGGGGTTCATCAGGGACATCCGCGAGACATACGGCATCGAAGTCTATCTCGAACCCGGTGAGGCGGTCGCGCTGGACGCAGGTATCTTGGTCGGCGAAATCCTCGACCTGCCAACCAATGGCATGAACCTTGCAATCACCGATATCTCGGCAACCTGCCACATGCCTGACGTGATCGAAGCGCCCTATCGCCCCGCCCTGATGGATGAGGCCGAAGCAGGCCACACCTACCGTCTGGGCGGCCCCTCCTGTCTGGCCGGTGACGTGATCGGGGTTTACACTTGGGATCAGTCACTGGAAATCGGCCAACGCTTTGCCTTCCTCGATCAGGCCCACTATTCGATGGTCAAGACCAATACGTTCAACGGCGTACCGCTGCCAACCATCGCGCTGTGGAACAGTGATACGGACGAACTGAAGATCATCAAACAGTTCGGCTATGACGACTTTAAGGACAGACTCTCATGAGCATTTTCCTCGACAGTGAACTGACCGCTTCCGAGCGCTCCGAAGACGCCCGTTTCCGCGTGATCCCGGTGCCGCTGGAGCGCACGGTCTCTTACGGCTCAGGCACGGCCAAAGGGCCTGATGCCATCATCGAGGCCAGCAATGAGCTGGAACGGATAACCGGCCATGCTGAGCCTTGCGTCGAGGGGATTTTTACCGAAGAGCCGGTGGATTGCGACGCCGCCCTGTCCGAGATCATGGAGCGCCTTGCCCAGCGCACCGAAGCTGCAGTACGCGCGGGCAAAGTGCCGGTGACTTTGGGTGGTGAGCATTCCCTCAGCTATGGCGCAGTGATGGGCGTAGCGCGTGCATTGGGCCAACCCATTGGCATTGTTCAGATCGACGCCCATGCTGACCTGCGCAACGCCTATCAGGGGGAAAAACACTCCCATGCTTCGGTCATGCACCTGCTGGCCGAAGAAGGCGTTCGATTGGCCCAGTTCGGCGTGCGCGCCTTTTCGACCGAAGAAGCGCAAAGTCGCTTGAAGAACCACGTCTTCCACGTTGATGCAGAAGATCTGGTCACCGGCAACATCCATGCCGTCGACCTGCCAGAGGATTTCCCCGAGCTGGTCTATATCAGTTTCGACGTCGACGGGCTGGACCCGGCGATCATGCCCGCCACGGGAACTCCGGTGCCCGGTGGTTTGGGATATTATCAGGCTCTGCGGCTGGTTGAACACGCCCTGAAGGGCCGCAAATGCATGGGCTTCGACGTGGTGGAGCTGGCCCCGAACGGCAATGCCGCCTGGGACTTCACCGCCGCTCAGATCGTTTATCGCCTGATGGCCGCCTGTTAACCCTCGGACGTTTCATTCAGTTCCATATGGCCTTCGCCCTTGTTCAAGACGCGGCGCAGCATGGGTTCAAAGAACTCAAGCGATTTGGTCGGGTAGTCCGGATCAAACGCCTTCTGATCGTATTCATGGCAGAAGTAACGGCAGTCCTCCCAATAGGGGCTGTCGCGGTACTTGTCGCGGGCGTTGCGATCACCGCCCAGATGATGATTGTAGTAATAGCCTTGGAACACACAGTGGTGTTTCAATATCCAATGGGTTTTCTCGCTGACATAAGGTTTCATCATCGCAGCCGACAGCTCACCATGGTTATACGGTGACAGAATATCTCCGGTGTCATGGATCAGGGCCGCGACCACCAGTTCTTCATCTGCACCATCCTCATAGGCACGCGTCGCGGCCTGAAGGCTGTGCTGGTAACGGTTGACCGGGTATGGCGTCCACGCCTCGTCCAGGGAACGGATCGCGTCCAGGATTCGGTCTGGAAGGGCGGCGTTGAACGCCTCTTCATACTCCATGACAGCGTCCCAATCGGCTTTGGTCGCCTCTTCAAAACTGGTCCAGGTGGGTTTGTGGCTTTTGTCCAGCATGATGTTTCCTCTGGCTGATCTGCTACGGCCAGCATATCCGAAGGCGACAGCTGAAAAAAATGAATTGATTTTATCACCTCGATCAAAAAATACTTTCAGCATGCAAATCAAAGCCCTTGAGACATTTCTGTGCGTTGCAGACACAGGTGGCTTCCATGCCGCTGCACGACACCTCAACATCACACAGACTGCGGTCAGTGCCCGTATCAAACTGATCGAAGAGGAAACCGGAAAGCCTCTGTTCACTCGGGGCGCAGGCGGCACCAACCTGACAGAATTCGGACGGCAGTTTCGGCCCTATGCCGAGCAGATGTTGTCGTTGTGGTCCTTCGCCTCGCGCGATCTGCCGGGCCAGACACCGCACCGGATCGCCCTTCGCCTTGGTGCACAGCTCAGCGTTTGGGATCCATTGCTGGTCGATCTGGCCGTTCGCTATGAACAGCGCCATGGCCAGCTATTGCTGACCCTGAACTACGATCATGACCTCAACATGGTCGAGGCCGTGGCGACGCATGTATTGGATGCGGCACTGACCCACGAAAAACCATCTGATCGGCGTGTGCTGTATCACGAACTGGCGCCGGAACGTTTGTTGTTGGTCGAATCCCCCGGCGCCGGCAAAAACCCGGTTTTCGTCAATCTCGAGTTAGGCGAAGTTTATCAGGACCACGTGCGGTCAGCAGCGCGCAAAGCGGCTGGACAGACGCTTTTCTTGGGCAATTGCATGATGGGCCTGCGCTATGTATTGCAGCGCGGCGGAACAGGTTATTTCCCCGAATATGTTATTTGGGATCAATTGAACGAAGGCACCTTGGTGCCGGTTGCCGAAGCGATAGACCTGATGTTGCCGCTTTATCTGGTGACCCGACGGGACAGCGAAGCCTTCGACGACGTGGTGGCCTGTCTGACCGAACTGCGCGCGGCAGATTAAGCTTGAGACAAGGTTCCATTCGCCCCCCGCGATCGGGTGCGCAGCAATGGCCGCCCGGCGATCAACAGGAACACGCATGAAATCAAGACGCCGACAATCGCCGGAAGATAAAGCAAAATCCACAGGTTTGGATCATCAATCACGACCGGCGACACAAAACCCCGGACACCCTCCAACAGGACCAAAATCGTGAATGCTCCGAATATCTGTGGCCATAGGCCAAAGCGCGAAAAACTGCCCAGCATCAACGTTGAAAAACCAGCCATCGCCACCGCGATACAAATGGCGATCCATGAAAAACGCTGATGCAATTCTTCGATCAGTTCCCCTTCCGAGAACTGCTCGGTCGCCAGAATACTATCCCGGCCCTGCAAAAGCTCGAGCGTTGGGATCGCCTCAAGACTACGCATGGCGTTGGTGTCTGAATTTGTCAGTTCCGAGATGTCATAAGAAGCATCCGCAAAAAGCGTCGAAGACAGCGCCCTGCCTTCTGGATTCAGGCGCAATGCGATCCCGTCCACCATCACCAGATGAATGCCGGAACCATTGTTGACCAGATAAGCCGTCTTGCTGGAATAGCTGACCGGGCTCTCTTCATCCCGACGGTCTGAGACAAAGACCTCGGACAGCGTGCCATCCAGATCAATTTTACCGATGTAAACCGTAACGCCTTGCGCGGGGTGCAGAAATTCGCCCTCATTCAAAAGCTGGGCGGTGACATCCCCCGCGACCTCGGCTTGGCGCTGTTCCAACTGTTCAACGGACGCGGGGCGCAGGAAGACACTGATCGCGGCCATCATAAGGCCGGTAACGATGCCAAATACGAACACTGCGCGCGCCAATCTCCAGGGGCTGGTCCCTGTGGCCAGCATTACCGTCATCTCGCTTTCGCGGCTCAGGCGATTGGTCGCATAAACGGCTGCGGCAAACACCGCCATCGGCATCACGGTACGGATCAGGGTTGGCAGGGTCAGTGCGGTGAATTCCAGAAACACCATCGCGGGTTGGCCGCCGCTGATCACCCGGTCAAACAGGCTGACGGAACGGGTAATCCAAAACACCCCCACCAGAACCAGGGTGAAAAAGCCGAACAGAATCAGCAGTTGCCGCAGGAAGTAACTATCAAAGCGCGACATGAACCCTCTTCCGCCTGTCTGTTGTGGGCAGGACCATAGGCCATTCCAAAGGCGTAGGAAACCGGATTGATCGAATTGCGCGGCACCTGGCCAGGCGCTAGCTAAACCAAGGTTAGTCTCCTCGAGGCTCCAGGTTAAACACGGCCACCAACCCTTACCCCGCCTTCGAGACATTCGAGCCATGGGATGCCTAGCTTTATGAGTCAGAACCAGAATAGAGCGTCCGCTTCGCACGAAGAGGCCTGTCAACAGTTCAAATGTGAGGAAATGGCAGGGGCAGCAGGGTTCGAACCCGCGACCTACGGTTTTGGAGACCGTCGCTCTACCAACTGAGCTATACCCCTAAGGTGCGCATCAAATATGCCAGCCGCGCAGCGGACTCAAGAGGCTTTTTCATATTCCGCGCGACTAATGCACCCGACAAACAAGTTGCGTGCAGCGTTTAGTTCTATAAGACACGTTTTGGTCAGTACGAGGGACCCAATCCGTGAGTATCCGCAAAAAGATCGCCGACAGCGAAGCCGTTTTGAACTGGGCCGCGCGCCGCATCGCAAGTTATATCCGGATGGTCAATCGCAACACCAAATGGCAGCGCATCGGATACGAAGAACTGGACCAGCTGGCCGAACAAGGTGAGCCGGTGATCGTGGTGCTGTGGCATCAGCGGCTGGCGCAGTCGCCGTATTTCTTCCCGTTGGACAAAGGGCGCATATGCTCGATCACTTCGTCTGCACGAGCAGGCAGCATGGTAGGTCGGGTGCAGAAACTATTCGGCATGGATACCATCGCCATGGCCAGCAAACATAAGAGCAACGTCGCCGTGTCGCGAGAGGTGTTCGGCAAGATTAAGAAAGGGGTTTCCATCGGCATCGCCGCCGACGGACCACGCGGCCCCGAGCGTGTGCTGTCCACGGTGCCACTGGTCTGGGCGCGCACCTCGGGCAAACGGATCTTCGGAATCACCTATTCCGCGCAATATGGCAGCGAAGCGGGTACATGGGATCGCCTGTTGATGCCCCGCCCCTGGCGGAACAAGGGCGTATTTCTGTGCCGCGAGTGGACCGAAACCGTGCCACGCAAAGCATCAGAAGAGCAAATCGAAGAGCTGCGGCAAAGCCTTGAACAGCACATGAACGACATCACCGCCGAAGCCGACCGTATGGTCGGACGTGAACCGTGGTCGCCAGAGGCTTAACCCCCCCGCAAACGTTGCATCAGGTAAATCTCGCTGCCCGCAGGGATCGGCTCGGTTAATCCGCTGGCGATGACGCGCCCGTCGATGGCGATGGATACGCCCGCATCAATCGGCGCCTGAAGCTGCGGGTGTAGCTTCACCAGTTCCCGCAATAGGTCGCCAGTGGTCTTAGCCTCAACCTTGACCACCTGCCGGCCCCCGGTCAAAGACCGAAGGCCGGACCAGAGGTGGACCTCAACCATTGTCCTTCAGCGCGGCAAGAATGCGCGGCGGTGACATTGGCAGTTGCCGCATGCGTACGCCAGCCGCGTGCGACACGGCGTTGGCAATGGCAGCCAAGGGCGGCACGATGCCGGTCTCGCCGACTCCACGCACACCGAACGGGTGGCCTGGGTTTGGCACTTCGACGATCACCGTGTCGATCATCGGCAGGTCGCTGGCGACGGGAATACGGTAATCAAGGAAGATCGAGTTTTGCAGGCGACCATCCTCGCCATAAATGTATTCCTCGTTCAGCGCCCAGCCGATGCCTTGCGCCGCGCCGCCCTGATACTGGCCTTCCACATAGGTCGGATGGATCGCCTTACCGGCATCCTGAATGACTGTGTAGCGGGTGATCGCGGTCTTCCCGGTTTCCGGATCAACCTCGGCATCGACGATATGGGTGCCAAAGGACACACCCGCGCCTTCAGGGGTCGCCTCAAAGTGGCCCGAGATCGGTCCGCCGGTCGAACCCATATGGGTCGTGATATCGGCCAACGGGCGCGGATCGAAGTCACCGGCATTTGGGCCAGAGGGAACCGCACAGCCGTTTTCCCATTTCACCGCGTCGGTCGGAATTCCCCAGCTGGCCGCCGCGCGTTCGCACAGTTTTTCGACCGCGTGATTGGCTGCTTTGATGGTGGCAAGACCGGAGGCGTAGGTCACGCGAGAGCCGTGGCTGACGTCATTGTAGCCCAGCGTAGCCGTATCGGCGATGGTGACACGGATATTCTCGTAGGGAATGCCCAAAACCTCGGCCGCCATCAGCGCCATAGACGCCCGCGAGCCGCCGATATCAGGCGTACCAACCATCAACTGGGCCGAGCCATCTTCGGACAGAGACAGAGACACCGAGGTCTCGCCGCCATGGTTGAACCAGAACCCACAGGAGATCCCGCGCCCCTGCCCCGGTTTCAGCGGTGCTGAATAATGCGGATGCGCCTTGGCGGCCTCAAGTGTTTCCACCAAACCGATACGCTCATACCGCGGGCCATAGCTGGCCTTGGTGCCCTCATGCGCCGCATTTTTCAGGCGTACATCGACTGGATCGAGGTCCAGCTTTTTGCACAGTTCATCAATCACCGACTCGACGGCGAATGCCCCCATCGGGGCACCGGGTGCACGGTACGCAGCCTGTTTCGGCCGGTTGGCCATTACGTCATAGCCAATCTGCTTGACGTTGGTCAGATTGTAAGGCGCAAAGGCACACATGGCGGTCATATCGCCTGGCGCTCCGGGGAAGGCTCCACCCTGCAGGCGGAACACGCCCTGCGCGGCCGAGATAGTACCGTCCTTCTTCATGCCGATCTTAATGTCCATCGACGCCGACGAAGTGGGACCAGTTGCCCGAAACACCTCGGACCGGGTCATCACAAGTTTGACCGGACGGTTGGCCTTACGGCTTAGCGCCAGTGCAACAGGTTCAATGAACACAGTGGTCTTGCCGCCGAACCCACCGCCGATCTCAGAGGCGGTCACTCGCAGCTGCGAGGTCTCAATCCCCAACAGCGCCGCACAGGTTTTCTGCGCGATCCAGTGGCCCTGGGTCGTGCACCACAGCTCGCCTTTGCCATCATTGCCCAACATACCCAAACAGGCGTGCGGCTCAATGTAACCCTGATGGGTCGCCTCAGTGACAAAGCTGTCTTCGATGACCAGATCGGCCTCGGCAAAGCCGGCTTCAACATCGCCGTGCCCGCTTTCGTGGTAGCGGACGACGTTTGGGTGCATGCCTGCGGGCACCGAGTAATCCGCCGCACCTTCGCGAATGACTGGAGCATCCGAGGCCATCGCTTTGTCCACATCGGTGACGTGGGGCAACACCTCGTATTCAACCTCGATCAGCTTGAGCGCATCGCGCGCCGCCAGTGCCGAAGTGGCCGCTATGGCTGCTACAGCGTGGCCGTCATACAGAGCCTTTTCGCCTGCCATGACGTTTTCCAGAACATTCCAGAACTCACCTTCCAAGCCGGGCTTGAACGGCACATCGGCAAAGTCCGCACGGGTCACGACGGCTTTGACGTCCTTATGCGCCTCGGCCTTCGAGGTGTCGATTTTCACGATCCGCGCATGGGCGTGGGGCGAGCGTAGGATTGCACCATGCAACATGCCCGGTGCCGAAATATCCGCCCCGAACTTTGCACGGCCCGTAACCTTGTCCAACCCGTCAGGGCGGTTCGGTCGGGTGCCAACGAAAGAAAATTCCGATTTGCGATCGTCCAGTGCCATTACGAAGCCTCCCGCAGCTCTTCGGCTGTTTCCATCACAGCGCGAATGATCTTGTCATAACCGGTGCAGCGGCACAGGTTACCAGCCAGCCAATACCGGGCTTCCTCTTCGGTCGGGTTAGGGTTCTTTTCCAGCAGCGACTTGGCCGCGACCAAAATGCCCGGTGTGCAGATGCCGCACTGAAGCGCGGCGTGTTCGATAAACTTCTGCTGCAGCGGGTGCAAAACGTCACCATCCGCGATGCCCTCGACCGTTTCGATCTGCTTACCTTCGGCCTCGACGCCCAGCATCAGGCAGGAACAGACCAGACGCCCGTCGACCGAGACGGAACACGCGCCGCAGTCACCTGTACCACAACCTTCTTTCGCTCCGGTCAGGTTCAGCTTGTCGCGCAGACAGTCCAGCAGGGTTTCGCGCGGGTCGCAGAGGTATTCAACCGAGTCGCCGTTTACATTGGTGGATACGTGGAACTTGCTCATGCTTGTTCTCCCTTCGCACGGGCATAGGCGATTTTCGCGGCGCGCTTGGCCAGAACGCCAGCGACCTCGGTGCGGAACGCGATGGTGCCGCGCTTGTCGTCAATCGGGTTGCACGCAGCGAATGCGGCGGCAGCCAGCGCATCAAGCGCGGCGTCGCCCAGAGTGCTACCGACGATGGCCTTGGCACAGTCTTCAACCAACAGAACGGTCGGGGCGACAGCACCCAGCGACACGCGGGCTTCGGTGACGGTGTCGCCGTCCAGACGCAGGTTCACCCCTACACCGACAACAGCAATGTCCATTTCGGTCCGTGGTATGAACCGCAAATATGCGTCACCACCGTTGTCACCCCGCGCGGGGATATTCACTGCCGAGACCAGCTCACCCTTGGCCAACGACGTCTTTCCGGGGCCGGTTGGGATATCTTCAACGGCAACTTCGCGATCACCATCCGGGCCTGTCACGGTAACGGTCACTCCGGCGGCGACCATGGCAGGCACGGAATCCGCCGCAGGAGAGCCATTGCACAGGTTCCCGGTCAGCGTTGCGCGCCCCTGCACTTGGGTTGATCCGATCAGGTCCATCGCCTCGACCACGCCCGGCCAATCGCCGCCCAATTCGGGGTGTTCGCTCATCTCGGCACCGGTGGCCGCGACGCCAATCGTCCAGCTGCCGTCGGCGTTACGAATGATATCGCTGACGCCCTCAATCTTTTTGACGTCGATCAGCGTATCGGGTGTCACCAACTCTGACCGCAGTTGCACCAAAACATCGGTGCCTCCTGCCAGAAACCGGGTAATGCCCGTCGCGCTTGCGGCCAGAGCCGACGCCTCGGCAAAGTTGGCGGGGCTGTGATAATCCATGAAAATACCTCGCACCTGTTGATCAGGATTCACTGGGGTTCGCGGGGGACGTTAGTGCAGCAGCCCCACGGCGTCCATGGCTGGAACGACCAATTTTTGTGTTTATCGAAGTCGTTTTCAGACCTCAGATCAGAGGTCGAGTTCAATCACACCGTCAGGTTCAGCCGCGCGGCTTTGGCACAGAATGATCGCACCCTCGCGTTGTTTGTTGGACAGAACGAAATCACGGTGCTCAATATCGCCAGAAACCACGCCGCACTTGCAGACGCCGCAAATACCATCGGAACATTTCACGTCCACGTGAATACCTGCCTCATTCAATACCTGAGCGGCATCTTTGTCTTCTGGGACGGTCAGTTCCCTGCCCGACTTTGCCAGCTTCAATGTAAAGGAGTGATTTTCATATTCCGGCTGTTCGGGGACCGAGAAATACTCCAGGTGCCGCGCCTCTTCGGGGAATCCCTGCCGGTCGGCCGCTTGTATGACACCGTCCATGTAGCGATCCGGTCCGCAGGTATAGACGTGCCACCCTTCCTGATACCCCGACAAGACTGCATCCAGATCGGCGCGCGTTCCTTCGTTCGAGAAATGAAAATGCACGTGGTCGGCCCAGGGCATCACCGCCAGATCGTCCAAGTACCCGGCCCCAGCGCGGGTGCTGGCGGAATAGTGCAGTGCGAACGGCTTGCCCAGCGCATACAGGCGGTGTGCAAAGGCGATCATCGGAGTAATCCCGATCCCGCCGCCCATCAAAAAAGTCTTTGTTGCGCTCTCATCCAGTTCGAAATGGTTGATCGGTTTCGAGATGAAGACCTTGCGCCCTTCGTTGAAGATTCGATGCAACAGGGCCGAACCACCGCGTCCTTCATCCTCGCGCAGGACGCCGATCTGATAGACTGACCTGTCCGATGGGTCCCCCGACATAGAATACTGACGCAGAAACTCAGGCGCGACCAGCACATCCAGGTGCGCCCCGGCGGTCCAATCCGGTAACGGCGCACCATTCAGGGCCGAGAATTCATACTTGGTCACATCCGCCGTCATCTTGCCGACCTTGGTCAGCGCAACCCGCATCACCGGCGCGTCGCCCGCGATTGAGTATCGATGCACGATCGACATATCCCCCGCTGCCTTGCGGTTTTTATATTCTTCGGCTGAAACCATCGCCTGATAGGCCGCAATCCCGGCCTCGCGGTCCATCGCAAAGGGATATGGCCACGGATGGGGGGCAAGATAGGCGGGATAGACGGCCAATGTCTGATCTTCGAACTGCAGGTCCAGATCCGTTTGCAGGTCACGCCGGTTCAGCGGATGTTGCGTCGGGCGGTAAGCGCCGTCCGCCTGTAGTTCGATATCCCACCACCATTTTTTGGTGTCATTCAAACCGCCGTTACCCACGGCATCGTCCAGTTTCGCCAATGCTGGCGCGGCTTTCGGGATGTTCATCGCGGCCCAACGGAACGGGCGTTCCTTGAAGATGCCCTCAAGGTTCCACGGGCACGTCTTCATGCAGCGCCCGCACATCGCACCGCCGGGTGTGGTCACGCGATAGGTCGCGCATTTCTGGCTGTCGGATTTCCAGATCTCATAGCCGTTGAACATGAGTTTCGGCCCCGCGGTGATTGCCCCCGAAGGACATTCGCGCGCGCATTTGTTGCAGCTTTCACAGAAAGTCTGCAGGCCAAAATCAATCGGTCTGTCGTGCTCCATCGGCATATCGGTTGTCACAGCGCCGGACTTGAGCCTTGGACCAAGGTAGGGGTTCAGGATGACCTCGCCAATCCGGCTGACCTCGCCCAATCCGGACAGCAGCAAAAGCGGCGGCTGAAGCACCTCGCCATCCATGACCGTATGTGCCTTGGCCTTGAAGCCAAGGTTGCGGATCTGCTGCGCGATCACACCGCCCAAAAGTGAAAACCGCAGATAGGCGCGCATCGACTGGGCAACTGCGATCCAGTCATCGCCACTGGACCCCTCCATCGTTTCATAGCCCTGGTCGATGATCATGCTGATGGCCTGATCGTGGGTCGGGTTGATCTCCTCTCCGGTCGCGTCGTGAGAGTACCACGCCCATTCCGGACAACGGCTGAGGCCTACGGCATCGCCCCCAATGAAATAGGTCGCGGCCTTGATATTCGCGGCATTTCGGGCGGCATCGTTCGGACACGGGCCATTTGCGCTGTTGCCATCCTGCAAAAGCACAAATGCGCCCAGTGAACGTCGTTGGGCGAAACTGGGGGCGGCCTTGCGCACATAGTGCCCCCCCCTGGCTGCATCCTGCAGCGGTTTGCCCATATCCCCGAATTGTGCGCGGGCAAACATGTCGGCGCGTTTGGGAACGCGGGCCACGTTTTCTTCGTCGATGTAGGTCGTCGGGTCCTCGACGCGCTTAAGCTTCTCGAACGGATGCGCCCCGTCCACGTAGCGTCGTTTGGCATAAGCATCCCGGTTCAGCGCGTTCTTGGCGAACCCCGTTCCCAGCCACCACGCCGGACCCTGAGTGCGAAACCAAGGCTGCTGCGCCATGGATTGCAGGGGTTGATCATGCGCAAGCTCCATCTCGGTCGTAACAGCTGCCAGACCAAACCGCTTGCCCAGCCAAGGCACAACGACATCGCCACCCTCGACCGAGGCTAAGCCCGCCGCCACCGCCAGCTTGCCCAGATCAACCTCAGAGGACATCGCGGTATGCGCCCGCGCATCGAACCCCAACAACCGGATATAGTTGGCAATCACCACCGCATTTTCGGTCGCCAGCAAACAGGAACGGTGGTCCTGCGCGTCCATGATCCAATCTGAGCCGAGCTCATCCCGGTTGGGATCACGGTTGTGTTCATAGACAAAGACGATGGCGTGGCGGTGCGTGTCCATCGGCTTGGGCGCAGCCTCCATGCTTTCTTTCAGGTCCGCCATGATGACATCGATGCCCGACGCCAGCGTCTTGGTCTGCCGGGTCTTCAGCGCATGGGCCAGACGATTTATGTCGGGGTTATGACGCGGCTGGGGCAGCATCGCCTTGGCGGGCAAAGGCCCGCACCCCATCATCGACGCGTCATTGAAATAGCCAAAGGCCTTCAGGTGATGTGCCCGCGCGGTCGGATCAGCCGGGATTTCAGAGGGCACAGCATTTACGAAGCCATCACGAATAGCGTCCATCATCGCCTGAAACTCACCCATGGCATTGACGATGCTTTCAGGCTGATCCGGCCGGTGAAAACTGAGCACGGGCATCGGCTGCACAAAGGACAGGTCCGGCACAACGCTCTGACGTGCCAACCGCTCCAACGGATAAGGCCCCATGTGGACCGGCCGGTTCTTGTCCGAGAAAAAGCGGATCCCCATTGTGCGCCTCCTGATTTCTAATTGTCACCTAATGCGGCGTGGACAGTAAATCCATTCATGAATAATCATAAGCGGTATGAGCAAAATTGATTTCATGGATCTGGATGGCAAAGTCCTGAGGGTCTTTCTGACCATTCTCGAAGAAAACTCGGTGTCCAAAGCGGCAGATCGGCTTGGCGTGACACAATCGGCCATCAGCCACACCCTGTCCAAACTTCGGGTGGTTCTGGGCGATCCGTTATTCATCAGATCAGGGCAGGGTCTGACCCCTACTGAGCGCGCCTTGTCCCTGAAAGACCCCGTGCAGCAGGTTCTGGACAATATGCGCGGGCTGACCGAGGACCGCCCGTTCGACCCGCTGTCCGAAGAGATGGTCTTTCACATCGCCACCAACGACATGCCGAGGGAATTGATTTTCCCGCAATTGCTGCAAGAAGTTCGGGCCGAAGGCGTGCGGCTGGGGTTGGGGTTTATCCCATCAGGTGTTCCAGACCCTGAGCTGCTGCGCAGCGATCGGTGTCAATTGATGCTGACGCCTTTGCCGCCGGATGGACCGGACATCTTTCAAAAGCGCATCCTCAGCAGCCCGTTGATGATCTACTATGATGGCACGCGACGATCTCCTCCAGACAGTTGGGAAACCTATTGCGACACCGAACATGTCGAAGTGCGTTTTGCGGATGGCCGCAGTTCGCGCGCTGTTATGCGGGGTGTCGATCAAAACCAGATCAGGCCACCGACGGTTACCCTGCCGCATTTCAATGCCATTACCTCATTTGTGAAAGGCGGCGACCTGATTTCCACCGATACGGCGTTGATGAAACGCGGGCCACTACGTGCGTTGGATTGTGCACCTCTGCCCTTCGCGTGCGAGCCTGTCTCGATCTACATGGTCTGGCACCAAAGGTCGTCCAACGACCCGGCACATCGCTGGTTGCGTGACAGGATCGAAGCCATCGCAACGACGCTTCAGGACTGAGACAGCAACCAGTCTTTCATCACTGCGACCAGCGCGGGGTGGCGTGGCTGTTTGGGTGTTACGATGTAAAAGCCCAGGTCCTCGACCAGCTCGTCCGTGATCGGGCGCACCAACTGACCGGCGGCCAACTGGGCAGAAACAAGCGGTTCGTTAGCGAGCGCAACACCCTGCCCCGACACGGCTGCGTCGATGGCAAGGCTGGTCTGGCTGAAACTCATCATCTTCGGCTTGCCGGTGATCCCTGCCCGCTGCAGAAACAAAGGCCACAGCCCATGGGTGTCATTTAACAGAGTGTGCTTTGTCAGGTCAGCAGGATGCGCAATCCTGGCCGCCATCTCAGGACCGCAAACCGGAACGAAAGTTGTAGAAAACAGAGGCACTGCGACCACCCCCGGCCCAAAAGGCGCGCGCCCTTGCCGAACAGCAATGTCGACACCGTCCCCCTGGAAATCCGCCAGCCGTTCCCGCGCGTCGACCTGCACGGCAATATCAGGGTGGTGCCGCGTAAAGTCCGGAAGTCGTGGAACCAGCCATTTCGAGGCAAAGCTGGGCGTGACAGAGATAGTAATTTGTCTGTCCCCAGAAAGATCCTCGACAGCCTCTTCGATCAGTCGGAAGGCTCGGCGCAAGGGCGCATGGAATCTGCGTCCGGCCTCGGTCAGCGCAAGGCCGCGTGGCAGGCGGTCAAAGAGCGTCACAGCCAATCGCGCCTCAAGCCCGCGTACCTGCTGGGCGACAGCACCTTGGGTGACACCCAAGTCCTCGGCGGCCAAGCGAAAGTTCAGATGCCGCGCCGAAGCTTCGAAGGCCCGCAAAGCGTTCAGAGGGGGAAGAGCCGCCATCGTAGCACCCTGTAGTTTTTCTACATCATAAGGCCAGCAGAACTGATTGGTCAATCAGATCGCCAAAGCGCATCTTTATGCCATCAATGAATGGAGAAATCACATGACCAAAGTGGCGCTGATAACAGCGGGCGGCAGCGGAATGGGCGCGGATTCAGCCCGACGTCTGGCCGCAGACGGGTTCAAGGTCGGCATCCTGTCGTCTTCTGGCAAGGGTGAGGCACTGGCACACGAACTGGGTGGCGTCGGTGTGACCGGGTCAAACCAGTCGACGGATGATCTGCAAAACCTGGTCGATACCGCTATGACCCATTGGGGGCGCATCGACGTGCTGGTCAACTCGGCCGGTCACGGACCGCGCGCGCCGGTGCTGGAGCTGTCGGACGAGGATTGGCACACCGGAATGGACGTCTATTTCCTGAACGCCGTCAGACCAACCAGGCTTGTGACACCTATCATGCAGAAGCAAGGTGGTGGGTCGATCATCAACATTTCAACCTTCGCAGCGTTCGAGCCCGACCCTGTCTTCCCGACGTCGGGTGTTTTTCGCGCGGGTTTGGCCGCCTTCACCAAGCTGTTCTCGGATCATTACGCGGCTGACAACATTCGGATGAACAACGTCTTGCCAGGCTTCATAGACAGCTTGCCAGAGAAAGAGGAATTCCGCGCGCGCATCCCGATGGGCCGCTATGGACGCAGCTATGACGAGATCGCCTCGGTCGTGGCAATGCTTGCGTCAGAAGGCGGCGGCTATATCACCGGTCAAAACATCCGGGTTGATGGCGGTATCACCCGCGCGGTCTGAAGTCAGAACCGCGCTTTGACAAAATGGGTCAGCGCCGCGCCGGTTTCAAAATAGGCGCGGCGTAGCCCTATCCACTTTTCCTGATACTCGGCGACTGCGGGCACCGGCAAAAGGCTTGGGTCGTCCTGCAACAGACTTTGGGCAACAAGGCGGCCAAAGACGGTGCCTGGTCCGATCCCACGCCCCGAAAATCCATGAACTGACAGGGCGTTGGGACCGATCTGCGTTATCTTCGGGATGTGGTCCGAAGTCATCGCGATGCGGCCATGCCACCCTTCGACCAACGGCTGATCTGCCAGTTGCGGATACAGCTGAGCCAGTTTGCGACTGATCCAGCTTTTGTGAATCGCGCCGCCTGCCCGATCCAGATCACCCATGGCACCGATGATAAACCGCCCCTCTTGATCCATTCGGAACGAGGTCATGATCAGGTCTGTGTCCCAGCACCCCTCATCCCCCGGCAAAACGCTGGCGCGCAGATTGTCGGACAATGGGGCCGTGGCATATTGGAAATAATAGACCGGCACATAGGCGGGCGCCGATGCGGTCAGATCACGGTGATAGGCATTGGTCGCCTGAATGACCCATTTGGCGCGCACTGTGCGCCGAGCAGTCTTCACCACCCAGATTCCATCTATCTGCTGCATGGACAGAACCGGGTCTTGCGTGAAAACCAACGCGCCAGCCTCGACCCCGGCACGGGCCAATCCACGCACATATGCCAATGGCTGGATGGTTCCGGCGCGCGGATCGAACAGGGCGCCACCAAAGGCCGCACTGCCGGTGCGCTGGGCTGTCAGTTCTGCAGACAGCAACTCAACCGGTGCGTCAGCAGCGCTGAGTTGCGCATGGCGGACCTGCAGATCCCGAAGACCCGCAGCCAAATGCGCACAGTGCAAAGTTCCGTTGCGCACAGGTTCGCAGTCTATCCCATGCTGGTCGATCAGGCTGAACACCTCTGATGGGGCCGCAGCCAGAAGGTCAACCAGCCGATCCCCAACTATGTCACCCAGATGCGCGCGAATCTCAGCGGGCGGCAACCACAGCCCCGCATTCGCCAGCCCGACATTGCGGCCCGAGCCACCGTGACCGACATCACACGCCTCAAGAAGACAGACCGAAGCACCAGCCTTGGCTGCAGTCAGGGCCGCAGAACACCCGGTGTACCCACCACCGATCACCGCCAGATCAACAGTGATATCACCGGTCGAAACACCGGGTTCGACATGTTCACGGCATGTGTTCAGCCAAAGGGACTGGTTGTGGTCGCTCACGTCGCGCTCCTTGAAATTGCGCGGATCATCAGGGCAGTGTCAGCCGGTTGCAAGCGCTCTTTGATCCTGGCGCCCCATGGCGATCAGGAAGGGTTGCGCATCCTGTTTCGCTTGAAAATCAGCCTTGTTATCCATGCCACGCCAGTTCGCCAGAGCAAGAGATTGCGCCACTGCGCCACCTAAGGTCGCGCCGGGACCGGTAACAATGAACAGGTCTGGCGCGAACTCATGCGCGGCGGTCTGGATCGCACGGGTAAAGTCATAGGGTTCGGTCACTTGGTGGCCCAGGGTATAATCCCAAAGCGCCTGCGTATCCGTCGCACCCGGCCACCAAATCTTTCCGCGACCGTCGATCAAGGGGCGTTCAGGCTGTCCGAACAAATCCGCGCCCAAGCGCGCACGCCCTTCGGCAGCGACCGGTGCCTGCAAGGATGTGTGAAACGCGGCATGGTTTGACAAGCGCATCGGGAAACGGTCCTGCACGGTGGGTTGCGACGCCTCGAACGCCTTCAGCCCCATTTCATTGCCTGCCAGAACCAGCATTCCGCCCAGATCAATGGACAAAGCAAGGTCGTGACCTTCCATCGCATTGATGCGTTTCACATCCGTCAGCAGCTCTGCCTTGCGAACAGCGTTGTCCGCCCAACCGTCGTCGGCAAAGGGATAAACTAGTTGGCCACCGATCAGGTGATCCTGCATCAGTGTTCCCATCGTGTTCACGACGCGGAACCCGTGGTCAGGCGACAACGCCCCGGCAGCGGCCAGCGCAATATACCAACCCATCGAGTTCCCGGTGACCGCGACCACCTCGATATCATCGGCCAGCGATTGCGCGTCTGCCAGCGAAGCTGCGTAGATGAGCGGTGAAGCAATATCGCCTTTTGAATACTTGGAAACTGTGAACCGCGCTGCGCCATCCAATGCGGTAACGGCCTCTTGCCCTGCTTCCGCACGTATCGCGTCGAAGCCCCGAAACATCGCATTCTGCTGCGCGTGATGGCGATGCATATAGCCAAGCTCGGGCTTGTTGTATGTACCCCGACCGGGGCAGATGACGACTGCTGTGCGGGTCATGAGCGGCCTCCCGTCAGTTTTAGCGCAGCGGCGACAATCCCCTCTTTCGACGGCAGCGGAGCGGCATAGGCGGGGCCAGTGGCGATAAAACAATCTTCGGCCACGACGCGCGCAGTTGAGATCGTGGGACTGTTTTTAGTGAAAAAGGTCATCAGCCCCTCGGACTGGCTGCCAGTGCGGCGGCATTCGTCGACGATCAGGACGTGTTTGCAACCCTTTGTGGCCTGACGCAGAGCCTCAATCGGGAGAGGTGCCAGCCAGCGCATGTCGATGATACGGGTTTTTACGCCTGCTGCCTCCAACTCGGGCCGAGCCTGTTTCGACAGATAATGCCCGTTGCCATAAGTGACGATGGCCAGATCTTTACCCTCGCCATGCACGCCAACCTCACCCAGCGCGATACTCTGGTCAGGCGACGGATACGTCGTCATCCAGCCTGCGTCCTGTGCATCGTGCAGATCGCGCATGGGATAAAGGGCAATGGGTTCCAGAAAGACCACCAGCCGCTGTTCTTCGCGCGCCAAACGTACACATTCGCGCAGCATTTTCGCCGCATCTTCGCCTGTCGACGGACAGGCAATGATCACGCCGGGAATGTCGCGCAGGACAGCCAGCGAGTTGTCATTGTGGAAATGGCCGCCGAACCCTTTCTGATATCCAAGCCCGGCAATGCGCAAAACCATCGGGTTGGTGAACTGCCCGTTCGAGAAAAAGGGCAGCGTCGCGGCTTCGCCTCTGATCTGGTCTTCTGCATTGTGCAGATAAGCGAGGAACTGGATTTCGGGGATCGGAATGAACCCGTTATGCCCCATGCCAATGGCCAGCCCCAGAATGGACTGCTCATCCAACAACGTGTCGATCACCCGGTCCGGGCCAAAGCGCTGCTGCAGCTTTTGCGTCACGCCATAGACGCCGCCCTTGCGGCCAACGTCTTCGCCCATGCAGACGACCTCGCCGTGTTCCAACATCAGATCGGTCAGCGCCCAGTTGATCAGACGGCTCATGGGTTGCGGATCATCCATTGCCCGCATGTCGCCGCCAAAGGCCTTGGCGCGTGTTTCGGCACTGGGACCATTGGTAGGTTTGCAGGTTCGCTTGGGTGGGATCAGGCTAGCCATGACCTCGGATGCGGTGGCTAGGTGCGGGCGGGTGGCGGCCTCCGCCGCGATGCGGTCCGTGCGGGCGCAGGTATCTTCGTAGATTTTCAACGCCTGTTCCGGCGCCAGCGCCCCAGCCTGTTCCAGCAAGCGCACCGAGTGCAGCAGTGGGTCGTTAGCTTCATCCGCCTCGACTTCGGCTTTTGGCAGGTACGTGGTCGGCACATCTGCGCCGGCGTGTCCGTAAAGGCGGACGGTTTTCAGGTGCAGGAAGGCCGGTTTACGGCGGGAGCGAACATACTCAGCGGCGTCCTGCGCCACCGCGAAGGTCTCGTAGATATCCAGACCGTTAGCCTGAAAATACTTGATCCCGGGGCGATGCTCCATCGACGCCTGTATCCAACCTTTGGGGGTTTTCACCGAGATTCCGATCCCGTTATCTTCACACACAAACAACAGCGGCAAAGGTGTCGACTGCACGCTGGTCCAGCCTGCGGTGTTGATCGCGCCCTGCGCGGTGGAGTGGTTGGCCGAGGCATCCCCGAAGGAACACACCGCAATCCCGTCCAAGGGTAGTTCACGGTGTTCCGGATCGTGTCTCCGCGCGGCGCCAAGCGAATAAGCAGCGCCCACCGCCTTGGGCAGATGGCTGGCGATCGTCGAGGTCTGCGGCGGGATCGTCAGCGCCTTTGAACCTAAAACCTTATGTCGCCCGCCCGAAGTAGGATCCTCTTTCGAGCAGGCGAAGCTGAGCAGCATGTCCCATGCGATCTGCTGCCCCGGCACCTGCTCAGCCCGCGCGATCTGAAATGCTGCGTCCCGATAGTGAAGAAAGGCGATATCGGTCGGGCGCAAGGCATGCGCAACGGCGGCCATCCCTTCGTGGCCGGATGAACCGATGGTATAAAACCCTTGCCCCGCCTTCTGCATGGCCCGGCTGGTCCGGTCCAACGCACGGCTAAGGACCTGTGACCGGTACAGCGACACCGCATCGGTCTTACTCAACCCCTGCCGCGGCTTTGCTCCATCGGGAAAGTCGCGATTGGCGACCCGGGTCAGGAAATTCTCGTGAACGATCTGGGCGCGATCCATTGGGTGTCTTCCGGTCTTACTTGGTTACAATTTGGCGGTAGCGTCCGCGATACGGCGCATACCTTCTTGCAGGCTTTCGGTGGCATAGGCAAAAGAAAGCCGCAAATGGCCCGACATCCCAAACGCGCGACCCGGCACCAGCGCCACACCCGCCTCATCCAGCAGAAAGCGACAGAATTCATGGTCTGTGGCCATTTTCGCATGAGTTTTGGGAAAGACGTAAAACGCGCCATCCGGCACGGCACATTCCAACCCAGCAACGTTCAGCCCTTCGACAACCAGATCGCGGCGCGCTCGCATCGCCTGACGGCGTTCTGCCAGCAAGCCTTGCGGCCCGGTGATGGCCTCCAATGCTGCAGCTTGGGCAATCGAACACGCCCCTGACGTGATTTGCCCCTGCACAGCCACCATCGCCTTGATCAACTCAGCAGGGCCAATGCCCCACCCGATGCGCCAGCCGGTCATGGAATAGGCCTTGGACACGCCGTTTACGATCAAGGTTCGTTCCGCCAATTCGGGAACGGCCTGCACAAAGGGCGTGAAAGGCACAAAAGACAGGTGTTGATAAATCTCGTCAGAAATCACCCAGACCTGAGGGTGTTTTTGCAAAATTGCGCCCAGCGCCTGCAATTCCGCCTTGGAATAGACCGCGCCGGTCGGATTGGACGGCGAATTCAGCAGCAGCCAACGCGTGCGCGGGGTGATCGCGGCCTCCAACTGATCCGGCGTCAGTTTGAATTTTTGCGTCGCCGGACAGGTGACAACTACGGGAGCACCGCCTGCCAAACTGACCATATCCGCATAGCTTGTCCAGAATGGCGCGGCCATAATCACTTCATCACCGGGGTTCAGAGTTGCCATCATTGCGCAGGACAACACCTGCTTGGCACCCGTCGAAACGATTACATTTTCGGGGCGCGCGCCAGCCTCAATCGCAATCGCTGATCGCAAGGCGGGCGTTCCTGCCGTTGCGGGGTATCGCGTCTGCCCGTCAATAGCTGCGTGGTGGGCCGCCTCAACAACATGCGACGGCGTTGGAAAATCAGGCTCACCAGTGCTGAGCGCAATCACGTCGGCACCCTGCGTGCGAAGGCGCGCGGCCTGCTCTGAGATACGAACAATCTCGGATAACTCAATGCCATCCAACCGTTCGGCGGGCTGAAACTCTTGAATACTGGTCGTTAGGGTCATTGGCCCACATCCACATTGGAATCCACGCCTCTGTATCGGGCTGGTGCACGGCAATTGCCAGTGATATTCCGTGTGAAAGGTATGAGGATTAGTCATATGATTGCGCCCCGTCGATTCCTACCCTCGATCCCCTCCCTTCTGGCACTGGAGGCGGTTGATCGCCTCGGCAGTGCCTCGGCTGCAGCCGAGGAGCTGTCTCTGACCCAAAGCGCGATCAGCCGACAGCTGAAGTCCATGGAGGACCAACTGGGCGTCGCGCTCATTCAGCGCAACCAGATGCGATTGCACCTGACCCCCGCCGCGAAAGACTATGTTCAGGTGGCGCGCACAGCGCTGAACCAGATTGCGCAAGCGTCACTGAAACTGAAGGCCAACCCAACCGGCGGGTCGCTAAACCTGTCCATCCTGCCCGCCTTTGGAATGCACTGGCTGGCACCACGCCTGCAGGATTTTGCCCGTCGCCACCCCGAAGTGACCGTAAACCTGAGCACATGCCTCAAACCGTTTGATTTCGAGACCGAACATTTTGATGCCGCCATCCACTTCGGCCAAAAGAACTGGCCGGGCGTCAACTACCTGCCGATCATGCGTGAAGATGTGGTTCCGGTCTGCGCTCCGGACCTGTTGCCCGATCAGGAGCAGGACTTGATCTGGCTGATGACAGCCCCTTTGCTGCATCTTGAGACCCGACCAGACGCTTGGGAGCGATGGTTTGCGGCACAAGGGCGTGACGCATCAGGGATGCAGGGAATGCTGTTCGATCAGTTCTCGACTATGGTGCAGGCCACGATCCACGGGTTGGGAGCGGCGCTATTGCCCAGCTATCTGATCGAAGACGAGCTGAAAACCGAAAGGTTGGTTCCAGCATGGAACGGACCCCGCATCAGCCTTGGGCAATTCTTTCTGGTCTGGCCACAGTCACGACCTGAGTCCAAACCGCTACGGTCATTTCGGTTATGGCTGCAAGGTCAGGTTGGCCCATTCTGATCCAAAACTGCGCAGCCTCCGGCTTTGCGTCCTGCGGACGGCAGAGGGGCCGGGCAGGTGCGGGCTGCGCCCGCACCTGCCCGGCCCAACGGGAGGAGACGTTTTTCAAAAACGTTGACGACAGGCGGGAGCCCTTTGGCTGCGTTAATTGTCCAGCGAACGGGCGATCAGTTCTTTCATGATCTCGTTGGTGCCGCCATAGATCATCTGCACCCGCGCATCCGCATAAAGCCGGGCAATCGGGTATTCCATCATGAACCCGTAACCACCGAACAACTGAAGGCATTCGTGCATGATCTCGTTCTGCACTTCGGAACCCCAGTATTTCACCATAGAAGCCGTCGCCGCATCCAATGTACCGGCCTCAAGCTGCGCAATGCAGTCATTTACGAAACTGCGCAGAACCTCGGCCTTGGTTTTGCACTCGGCCAGTTTGAAACGCGTGTTCTGAAAGTCCATAACGCGCTGGCCAAAAGCCTTGCGTTCTTGCGTATAACGCACTGTCTCGGCAATTGCGAAATCGATCGCGCCCAGCGCCATGATACCGATGGTCAGGCGTTCCCAGGGCAGTTGCTTCATCATCTGATAGAAGCCCTGACCTTCCTCAGGTCCGATCAGGTTCGTCATCGGAACCTTGACGTCTTCAAAGAACAGCTCGGCCGTATCGTTGGCCTTCATCCCCAGTTTCTTGAGGTTACGGCCCCGGCGAAACCCTTCTGCGCCGTCTGTTTCTACGGCGATCAGAGAAACGCCCTTGGATCCTTGCGATTTATCCGTCTTTGCGGCCACCAGGATCAAATCGGCGGATTGGCCGTTGGTGATAAAGATCTTTGACCCGTTCAAACGATAGGAATTTCCGTCCTTGTCTGCAGTGGTGCGAACGGACTGAACGTCCGAACCTGTTCCCGGCTCGGTCATGGCCAAAGCGGCGACCATTTCACCGGATGCCAGGCGGGGCAGCCATTTGTGCTTTTGATCCTCGCTGCCATAGGCGTTCAGGTAATGAACAACGATCGATTGAATTCCAAAGCCCCAACCCGAGTCACCGCGTGCGGCTTGCCCGTACATCGTGACCGCGTCAAATCCAATCCCGCCGCCAACGCCACCATATTCCTCGGCAATCGCACCGGCCATCAGCCCCATGTCCCCGGCCTTGTTCCAGAACTCGCGATCGACCATGCCGTTTTGGTTCCAGCGTTCGATATTGGGTACAAGTTCGTCGTCCATGAACCGGTTTGCCATTTCGGCAAACATCTGATGTTCGTCAGTGACCCAGTTGGCGGTTGGCTTGAATAGCGACATGTAGGTTTCTCCCAAATCGAATTTCGATAAGGGTAGCGTTGGGCACCGCGCAAACCAACCCATCCACGGGATTGCTACGCAACGTCTTTTTCGCACAAGACCTTACGTTCACAGGTTTAAACCCGATCAAGCCAGGGCATTATCCAGCAGGACCTGTGCCGCTGCCTTTGCGTCTCGCGCGGGATCGCAACTTTTTACCAGGACGGCCGTAACGATTGCGCCCTCTTGCAAGAGAAGCAGCTGGCATCCCAATGCATCGGGATTACGTGCGCCTGCCTTGCGGGCCAAATCGGTGAGGAATTCGAGCATCAGATGCTTGTGCTCGGCTGCTTGCACATGGATTGCGTGATCTTGTTCCTGATACTCTGCGCCCGCTTTGATGAACATGCATCCGCGAAAGCTGTCCTCCTGGAACCATTCGCCCAGCACATCGAAACTGGCGATCAGCCGTTCGGCCGGTGTATCGGCTAGTTCATCAACCCGTTGCAGAAACCATTTGCGAAAGTTCCCATCCCGCAACTGCAATGCCGCCAGGATCAGCTCTTCCTTGGTACGGAAATGTTTGTACATCGACGTTTTCGACACGCCCGTCTCGACCACCAACTTGTCCATGCCGGTGGCGTGAAAGCCGTCACGATAGAAGACCTGCAAAGCCTTGTGGACCAGCTCGTCACGTTTGTTCGGGCGCATCTTTTAGCTCCTGTATGTACTGATCGGTACATAATGCACCATGTCGATGGCTGCAACAGACGCAGCCTAACCTGCTGTTTTCACATACTCCCCTTAGGAGACGCAAATCCGGAGTCAAATAAATCCAACTCAAACCTTGAAAAAGGTTACCGATCTGTACACATTCAAGGCACAGTGTACCGATCAGTAAACTCAGGAGCGAAAATATGAGACGCCGCACCAGACCTCTCTCGCACCAGTACATCCCCCTTCTTTTGACCATCGCCTTGATGGCGGCTTCTCTGACGTGAAAGACCTACAAATGAACCGTCCTCCTCTGCCCCCGTTCACTCTGGAAACCGCAACGCAAAAAGTGCGATTGGCGGAAAACGCTTGGAACAGCCGTGATGCAGATGTCGTGACCCCGGCCTATACGGAAGACAGCCAGTGGCGAAACCGGGCAGAATTCCTAAGCGGCCATGCAGACATCCATGCCTTTCTGACACGCAAGTGGCACAAGGAATTGGACTATCGGTTGATAAAGGAGCTGTGGGCCTTTTCCGGTGACCGCGTTGCGGTACGCTACACATATGAATGGCGTGACGACAGCGGCCAGTGGTTCCGGTCTTATGGCAACGAAAACTGGCGATTTGCCGAAGATGGTCGAATGGCCGAACGGCACGCATCGCTGAACGACCTGCCGATTGCGGAAACCGAACGTATGTTTTTCTGGCCGCAAGGCCCCCGTCCCGACGATCACCCCGGCCTGTCCGATCTGGAACTTTGAAAGGACATCTCATGCCTCGCGCCTTTTCCGAACTGACCTTCACCCCTGCCGTCCGCGCCCATCAGGAACGGATGGGGTCTGCCAAGACCTATGCCAAATTCATCGAAAGTGGCCCGCAGCAAGGCCACGAAATCGGCGAGCCTGAAAAGGCGTTTATCGAAGCGCGGGACGGGTTTTATCAATCCACCGTGTCCGAAACGGGTTGGCCATATGTGCAATACCGTGGCGGACCGACCGGGTTTCTCAAAGTTCTGGGACCGCAGACAATCGGTTATGCCGACTTTTCGGGCAACAAACAGTATATCTCGCGCGGAAACTTGGACGGTAATGACCGGGTTGCAATGATCCTGATGGATTACGCCAATCGGCGACGCCTGAAAATCCTTGGCCGGGTCGCGTTCACCGAGGGCGAAGATGCCACGACCAGCCTTTATCCTGACGGTGCCGATGCCCCGGCTGAACGCGCCGTCATCATCCGCGTCGAAGGGCTGGACTGGAACTGCCCGCGCCACATCACGCCCCGCTTTACCGAGGCCGAGCTTCGTCCACATCTGAACTCGCTAGGGCAGCAATTGGCGCAACTTCAGGCCGAAAACGACAGGTTGAAGCAGGAGCTGGCCAAACGGTCCTGACCCAACAGCGCCTGATGAACCTCTCAAACCAGGACTTTGCCCATGTCGCGATCTTCAATGAATATGGCCGGATTCATTCTTGTAGGCATTGCGCTGACCACGGCCG
Organism: Ruegeria sp. A3M17; assembly: GCF_003318255.1. Taxonomy (GTDB): domain Bacteria; phylum Pseudomonadota; class Alphaproteobacteria; order Rhodobacterales; family Rhodobacteraceae; genus Ruegeria. Next base: position 45,806 of record NZ_QOCF01000014.1, on the reverse strand, counting down.
CCGTGTCGGTTGCATTCTTTGCTTCACCCGAGGCTGTCAGACCGCCCCCGCCAGAAACTTACAACTCACTCTTGTTGGAAGTATTTGCAAACAGGTGACGCCAACGCGAGGGCTACGGAAAGAAAACCCACGAAACCCCTTGACCTTCCCGTGACTGGAACCCCCATTTGGAGGGCAGATCAGACATCAGGACGAGTCGCATGGCTACGCCGCAAACAACACAACTCAAAATCTCGGGCATGTCCTGCGCGTCCTGCGTGGGGAGTGTAGAAGCCGCATTGCAATCGGTGCCAGAAGTGACCGACGCCTCGGTCAACTTCGCGACCGAAACGGCGCAGGTCACACATACCGGGCCGATCAACGCACTGACTGACGCCCTGAGCAACGCCGGGTATCCGGCGGCCAGCAAGCAGACGACCCTGAAAATTGGCGGGATGACCTGCACCTCATGCGTGGCAAAGATCGAGAACGCGCTGACCGCTGATCCTGCGGTCGTCGACGCACAGGTTAACCTTGCGACCGAAACCGCTGTGGTCACGTTTATCGATGGCGCCACCGATCCGCAAAAGCTGGCCAGTTTGACTGAGGCAGCGGGATACCCTGCGCGCGTGGCGGACAGCATGACGGTTGACCAAACAGACCACACGAAATCCGACGAAGCGCATGCGCTGACCCGCGCGACGATCTTCGCAGCGGTATTGGCCTTGCCAGTTTTCATTCTTGAGATGGGCGGGCATATGATCCCGGCCTTCCACCATTGGGTCCAGGCCACAATCGGCACGCAAACCAGCTACCTCATCCAGTTCGCACTGACCTCGGCCATATTGATTGGCCCCGGACGCGTGTTCTATGCCAAGGGGATCCCGTCACTGATGCGCGGATCGCCCGATATGAACGCGCTGGTCGCTTTGGGAACGGGGGCCGCCTATTTGTTTTCTGTCGCCGCAACCTTCGCCCCGCAGATCCTGCCGCAAGGCAGCGCCAATGTGTATTTCGAGGCCGCCTCTGTCATCGTGGTTCTCATACTGCTGGGCCGGGTCATGGAAGCGCGCGCCAAAGGCCGGACCGGGGCCGCGATCCGCAAGCTGGTTGGGTTGCAGCCCAAAACGGCGCGGGTCGAACAGGGCGGAAATTTCATTGATCGCCCCATCGCCGACATAACAGTAGGCGATACCCTGCAGATCCGCCCGGGCGAACGGGTTCCCGTGGATGCCGAGGTTCTGGACGGCACCTCTTATGTGGACGAAAGCATGATCACGGGCGAACCGGTGCCGGTGGGCAAGTCGCCATCGGATCAGGTCGTTGGCGGTACGGTGAATGGCACCGGAGCGTTGCGGGTACGCGCAACGCGCGTTGGTGCCGATACGGTGTTGGCGCAGGTCATCCACATGGTCGAACAGGCGCAGGGGGCGAAGCTGCCGATCCAAGGGCTGGTCGACCGGATTACTGCGCGATTTGTGCCCATTGTGATGGCCGTGGCACTGCTGACGATCGCCGTTTGGTTGTTCGTTGGCCCAGAACCGGCTTTGCCATTGGCGCTGGTCGCCGGCGTCTCAGTTCTGATTATCGCCTGCCCGTGCGCCATGGGCCTTGCGACACCAACCTCGATCATGGTCGGCACCGGCCGCGCGGCAGAATTAGGTGTGCTGTTCCGCAAAGGCGATGCATTGCAGCAGTTGCAGCAGGCCAAGGTGGTCGCGCTGGACAAGACCGGGACCCTTACGCTGGGGCGGCCGGAACTGGAGAGTGTTACGACCGCAAACGACTTTGACCGCGACAATGTTCTGCGTTTGGCGGCAGCTGTCGAGGCACGGTCAGAGCATCCCGTTGCAACTGCCATCACTCGTGCCGGACCATCTGAATTGCCTAAGGTATCCGTATTTGACTCGCTCACAGGGCTGGGTGTTCGGGCTGTGGTCGAGGGGCATAAGCTGTTGATCGGCTCGGCCAGATTGATGGAGCAGAACGGCATAACCGTCAGGGATCTGATGGCCGAGGCCAACCAGCGCGCCGAAGAAGGCGCAACCCCTTTGTTTGTGGCAATCGACGGGCAGGCCGCTGCAATGCTTGCGGTCGCGGACCCGATCAAGCCTGGCACTGTGCAGGCGCTTGGGCGGTTGCACGAAATGGGGCTGACCTTGGCGATGGTTACAGGCGACAACGCCCGGACGGCGCAGGCTCTGGCGGACAAGCTGGGCATAGATCATGTCACGGCTGAAGTGCTGCCCGATGGCAAGCTTGCAGCGATCAATGCACTGCGCGACACGTTCGGTGCATTGGCCTTTGTCGGGGATGGCATCAATGATGCTCCTGCGTTGGCGGCGGCGGATATCGGTGTCGCCATCGGAACCGGCACCGACGTGGCCATTGAAACCGCCGATGTCGTACTGATGTCCGGCGATCTGCGCGGTGTCGCCAACGCGCTCGAGATCAGCCGTAGGACCATGCGCAACATCAAGCAAAATCTGGGTTGGGCGTTTGGCTACAACATCTTGCTCATTCCGGTTGCCGCAGGTGTACTTTACCCCTTTGGCGGCCACCTGCTGTCCCCCGCCCTCGCGGCTGGGGCCATGGCATTGTCCAGTGTTTTTGTGGTCTCGAATGCGCTGCGCTTACGGCGCGTCCGGGCCAGCTTGCCTGACACCCCGCAAGGCCATTCAACGCAAACGGTGACCTCATGAATATCGGCGATGTTTCAAACCAGACCGGCCTGCCCGCCAAGACAATCCGGTATTACGAAGATATCGGCCTGGTAAAGCCCCTGCGCGATGACAACGGATACCGAAGGTTTCGCAGTCAGGACGTGCACAAACTGAATTTTCTAGGCCGCGCCCGCGCCTTGGGGTTCACGATCGAGGATTGCCGGACGCTGATGGCCTTGTACGAGGATGAAACCCGTGCCAGCGCCGATGTCAAAAAGGTGGCCCGCGCGCATATGGCCCAGATCGAAGCCAAGATCGCTGACTTGAACGCCATGCGGGACACTCTGAGCCATCTGATCGACGCTTGCGCCGGGGACGACAGGCCCGATTGCCCGATCCTGCAGGATTTGGGCGGCCAAGCGTGACGCGGGGTTGCCCTTTGGACGCAGCTTTGCTTTGTCTCTGCTAAACAATCCGGCCCGCTGAAAAAGACGGGTACCGGACAGCAGAGAGGATCTCCAAATGGCAAAAGTCGCGTTTCTGGGTCTGGGCGTCATGGGCTATCCCATGGCCGGTCACTTGCAGGCCGCAGGTCATGAGGTAACCGTTTACAACCGCACCGCCACTAAGGCCGAAGCTTGGGTCGTCCAACATGGCGGTGCCATGGCGACGACGCCCCGAGAGGCCGCGCAGGGTGCAGATTTCGTCATGGCCTGTGTCGGTAACGACGACGACCTACGGATGGTTTGCACAGGTGAAGACGGCGCCTTCAGCGGCATGTCCAATGGGGCGATCTTTGTCGATCACACCACTGTTTCCGCCATGGTGACACGCGAGTTGTACGAAGCTGGGCAAACACAAGGCATCGCTTTTGTGGACGCTCCGATCTCGGGCGGTCAGGCGGGGGCAGAAAACGCGGTTCTGTCGATTATGTGCGGTGGGGATCAGGCGGCGTATGACGCGGCTGAACCGATCATGCAGGTCTATTCCAAAATTTGCCGTCGTATCGGCGACAGCGGTGCAGGTCAGATGACCAAGATGTGCAACCAGATCGCTATTGCCGGTCTGGTGCAGGGCCTCAGCGAAGCGCTGCACTTTGCCGAGAAGGCGGGCCTTGATGGCCGCGCAGTCGTTGAAGTTATCAGTCAAGGCGCGGCAGGCAGTTGGCAGATGGCAAACCGATATGAGACGATGCTGGATGACCATTTCGAACATGGGTTTGCGGTGGACTGGATGCGTAAGGATCTTGGCATCTGTCTGGATACGGCCAATGAAACGGGGGCTTCACTGCCTGTGACCGCTCTGGTCGATCAGTTTTACAAGGACGTTCAGAAATTGGGTGGCGGACGCTGGGACACGTCTTCGCTGATCAAACGCCTGCGCGCGCTGGATTAAAGGACCGTCGCACTGATGACCGAGTTGACCGAATTCTGGGCCCACGCCCTGCGCATCCATTGGGGGCTTGAGGCCAAACTGAACCGGCTGGACGGCGAATATGACCTCAACTTTCTGGTCAAGGCCACCAATGGTCAGGACTACGTGCTGAAAGTCATGCGCGCGGGTTGCGAGGCAGAGTTCATTGACCTGCAGATCAAGGCGCTGAAACACATCGCTGCCGAGGCGCCGGGACTGCCCTTTCCCAGTGTTTTTCCGGATATCAACGGTACGCTGCTCCCGGAAATCCCTGATCAGGATGGGCAGCCCCGACTGGTTTGGTTGCTCGAATGCCTGCCCGGCCATTGCTATGCCAAGGCTGCGCCTAAATCCGAGGAACTGATCCTGAAACTGGGCCGCGTTCTGGGGGCAACCGACCGGGCACTGGAACGGTTTACCCATGACGGGCTGCACCGCGCGGATTTCAAATGGGACCTGACACAAGCGGGCTGGATTTCGGACAAGCTGGAGGCAATTGCCGACCCTGCGCGGCAGGCGATATTGTCAGAGATTTGCGTTGAATTCGATGCAATCTCGGGCTCTCTGGCGGGCCTGCCGAAACAGGCGATCCACAATGATGCCAACGACTACAACATATTGGTCGATGGTGAACTGGGTCAGCGGCAAGCCGTCTCTGGCTTGATTGATCTTGGTGATATGTGCGCCGCACCGCGTATCTGCGATCTGGCAATTGCCGGGGCGTATATCGTCCTGGACCACCCAAAACCCGAGCGGGCATTGACGGCGTTGGTGCGTGGCTATCACGCGGCCAACCGTCTGCGTGCTGACGAGGTCGATCTGATCTGGCCTCTGCTGCGGATGCGGCTGGCCGTGTCCGTGGTGAACTCGACCTTGATGGCCGCGGACAATCCGGACGATCCTTATGTGACCATCAGTCAGGCCCCTGCGTGGCGCTTCCTAGAGAACGATACGATGAATGGCGGCTTGATGTCCGCCCGGCTGCGCGCGACCTGCGGGTTGCCGGTGACCGACGGGGCCGAACGCATCCACGCCTATCTGTCCGAGCATCGCGGACAATTCGCGCAGATGTTCGAACAGGATCTGAGCAATATTCCGATGGGATCTCTGTCGGTTGAAAACTCAACCTGGCCCCAGAATCCGTTTCACATGCCGCTAGACGAAGCCGCGCGCGTGGGCGAAGAGTTTGGAGAAGGCCTTTGGCTGGGTTACTACAACGAACCGCGCCTGATCTATGCCGAGCGGGCGTTCCGCAAAGGACCGTGGAAGGCCTCTGACAGGCGAACGGTGCATTTGGCCGTGGACGTATTCGCCTCTGCCGGAACTGTTTTGCATGCACCGATGAGCGGTCGGGTCGAAGCTGTCGAAAACCGGGACGCGCATCTGGATTATGGCGGCGTGGTGATCTTGCACCATGAAACGCCCGAGGGCGATCCGTTCTATACACTCTACGGCCATCTGGACCCCGAGGTCTGTGACCGACTGAAACCGGGTGATCCGGTTGCGCAGGGCGCCGCCTTTGCACGGTTGGGGGACGCCACGCAAAATGGCGGCTGGGCCCCGCATGTGCATTTCCAGCTGGCCCTGACAACCGACGGAATGCAGAACGACTGGCCCGGCGTTGGCGATCCGGATGAGATGGAGCTGTGGCACGCCGTTTGCCCAAACCCTGCGGCCCTTCTGAACCTGCCGGACGACAAAGTGTTCTGTCGCCCGACCGACAAGCAAGCGATCCTGCAGGGACGGCATGACCATTTCGGTGGAAACCTGTCCCTGACTTATGACGATCCGGTCATGCTGGTGCGCGGATGGAAGCACCACCTGTTCGACGAATGGGGACGCCCTTATCTGGACGCCTATAACAACGTCCCCCATGTGGGCCACGCGCATCCGCGCATTCAAGCGGTCGCGGCGGATCAGCTTAAGCGGATGAATTCGAACACCCGCTACCTGCACCCGGCGCAGACAGCCTTTGCTGACAAAATCCTGTCCAAGCTTCCGGATCATTTTGAGGTCTGCTTTTTCGTCAACTCGGGCACCGAGGCGAACGAGCTGGCCTTGCGTCTGGCGCGCGCGCATACCGGGGCCAAGGGGATCGTGACGCCGGACCATGGCTATCACGGGAACACCAACGCCGCCGTCGCGATCTCGGCCTACAAGTTCAATAAGCCTGGCGGCATTGGCCAGGCCGATTGGGTCGAATTGGTCGAGGTTGCGGACGACTACCGGGGCTCATTCAAGCGCGACGTTCCTGACCGGGCACAGAAATTCGCCGATCTTGTAGATCCGGCTATTGCCGCGCTACAGGATAAAGGCCAAGCGTTGGCTGGCTTCATCGCCGAGACCTTCCCTTCGGTTGGCGGCCAGATCATACCACCCAAAGGGTATCTGCCAGCCGTCTACGACAAAATTCGTTCGGCCGGCGGGGTTTGTATCGCTGATGAGGTGCAGACAGGTCTCGGCCGCCTTGGTGACCACTATTTCGGCTTTGAACATCAGGGCGCGTTGCCGGATATCGTTGTCATGGGCAAACCTATTGGCAACGGCCATCCGCTGGGCGTGCTGGTCACGACAAAGGCCATCGCCGACAGTTTCAACAACGGGATCGAGTTCTTTTCGACCTTTGGCGGCTCAACCCTGTCCTGCCGGGTCGGCAAAGAGGTGCTGGACATCGTCGATGACGAAGGCCTGCAGGACAACGCCCGTGTCATGGGTGGCCGGCTGATGGGCGGGCTCTGCCAGATCAAGGTCGATTTCGACTGTGTCGGTGACGTGCGCGGCATGGGCCTGTTTGTGGGCCTGGAATTGATCAACCCGGATGGATCTGAGGGCACCGAAATCTGCAAATACGTCAAAAATCGGCTGCGCGATCACCGTATCCTGATCGGCAGCGAAGGGCCCAAGGATAATATCCTGAAAATCCGCCCGCCTTTGACCATCGAGGCGGAGGACATTGACATGATCCTCTGGACCCTGCGCGAGGTTTTGTCCGAGGTCGGTGATTATACCCCTGCCCCGAACTGCGATCATGATCATCATCACGCGGGCTGCGGGTGCTGCTGAAACAACAAAACCCCGGCTCGCTAGAGACGGGGTTTTGAAGCCGCCTGCCGCTTAGTGCAGCACGGCCGAGGGGGTCTTGTGCCCGGTTGTTGGCAAGGGAATCGACGCGGTCATCCGGCGCAACACCAAACCCATCTCTTCGGACAGTGACGCCAGTGCCGGGGCAAAGTCTGGTCGAACGATCAGCGTTGCCATCATCATAGCGTCTTCACGCGCCCCTTCCGAGGCGGCAGCGATCATCTGGGCAAAACAGTTTTCGTCTGCACCAAGGCAGGAACAGCCTAGCCCGTGCCGCACCAATGGGCGACGGCCGTGGTGGGCACACAGCCCGCACAGACGATCCAGCGTCATCATTGCGGCCCGCCCCTGATCCAGACCAAGCGCGATCTCGAAATCACTTGCAGCATCCGCACGGGCCTCGGGGCTTTCGCTCCACAATCGCAGATACATCACAGCACCGGCTTCGATCGGGCTGAGGTCGGACAGACGCCCAACCGCAGCGCCGCCGCGCGAGGAATGCGTGCTCATTTTGTCAGGATCAGCTTGCCGGCGCGTGTGATACGCAGCGTATAAAGTTGGTCGCCCAATTCGATATGGGCCAGGTTGCCACCTTTGGTCAGATCTTCGGCCTTATGTGCCGGAAGCATGGACACCGCGTAGGACTGGCTGGGATTCGGGGTCTGCACATTCATCAGGACAACTCCAGTAGGTTCTCGGGCGAAGGGCCTTAATTTGTTCGCGCTTTCAACAATATGGCTGACCCGAACTGGGTTGGCTGAGGGGGTCTTTCCGTTAATCTGATTAATTTAGTCAGGTATGTCAACCCTATTCGATGGAAACCGCGGATGTGGGGTGATTGCGCAAGGATTTCATGCAGGTTAGGTCTGGCTCACGCGCAATAACCGACGGGGAAACCGATGACCGCAACAATCATGTTCGACCTGGATGGAACGCTGGTAGACAGCCTTCCGGACATTGCAGCGGCCGCCAACCGGACATTGCTGGATATCGGCGTCGCGCCGTTGCCGGAAAGCACGATCAAGCAATTTGTGGGCAACGGTCTGCCAAAACTTGTCGAACGCATGATCCGCCATCACGAACTGCCGATAGAGCGTCACGGCGAATTGACCAAACTGACGCTGGCCCACTACTCTGCCGCCTCCAGCGACAAAACAATCCCTTACGCGGGCGTCCCACAGGCGCTGGCGCAACTGCGCGAAATGGGCTGCGTTCTGGGCGTATGCACGAACAAGCCTGAGACACCCGCACGTCATATTCTGGACGCACTGGATCTGGCGCATCACTTCGAAACAGTGTTTGGCGGCGACACACTACCCGTTCGCAAACCAGACCCCGCGCACCTTGAGGCAAGCTTCAACGCGGTCGCCGACGCCGGACCCCGGCTCTATGTCGGAGACAGCGAAGTGGATGCCGAAACTGCGCGCCGTGCAAACGTGCCCTTTCTTTTGTTTTCGGAAGGCTACCGAAAAACCCCAGTGGAAGAGATCCCACACAGCTTCAGCTACGATGACACGCATAAACTACCCGCGCTCGTCCTGGAGGCATTGCAGGCATAAGGAACAAATTTGCTGGCAGGGGGATTGGGAAAGGCGGTTGAGGGGCCGGCCGAGGGGGTAAGTAGCCAGCCCCTCATCGGGGAAAAGTGGTATTGTCCGCAGTAACTCTTTGGATGATTTAACGTTAACGAATCGACCTGCCTTCAGGAATTGGGGGTTTCCCGTAGGCGGAATTAACTAATTGAAATTAATTACATTTTTGTGACAAAAAATATGAAAAATCGAAAATGCTCGTTTCGGCACGCGGCTGACCCCAAGAATCCTCCGCCTATGGGGCGAAGAACCCTACTCTGATCGAGATCTGCCACTGAAAATTGGACAGGCCTTCCTCAGAAAACGATCCGCGCCCGCAGGCCGACCAGCGTGACACTAGATTGCGCCGGGTTCAGCAATGGGTTTTCGATGAATTGAAAAGACGGTGTGATCTGCAGGCCCGGTGAGATCGAGAACCGGTAGAACGCTTCAAGCGTGAACTGATCCCCATCAACACCGCGCGCTTCGGCCCAGTTCAGCCCCAGCCCGGCAAGGTCCGTATTACGACCGTAATAACCCACCCCCGCAGAAACAGAGCGTTCATACAACGCAGCAGTTCCTTTGGCCGCTCCGGCGCGAAGAAAGGGCATCCATTTGTTGTCGACAAACCACGCAGCGGAAAAGGCAGCGCCATAATCCTCGGCGCGGCTGCCATCATCGGCCGCGTCAGCGTGCCAAAGCGTCAAGTGAAAGTTGTCAAAATAGATGCGGTCAAAGCTGGACGTGTATCCAAGCTCTAACGATTTGAAAAGATTGCCGTCATTGAACACGTCAAAATTCGGGTCCGAGGGATCTGCATTGGCGTCAGCGACACTGGCCACAGCGTACAGATTGCTGCTCAGCTTCAAACCACCGGCGATTCCCAACCCCGGATTCGGGGCATTGATCGTCGGGTTCGTGTTGAAGGCAAGGTTCTGAAACCCGCTATAGGGGCTAACCAGACCGTAAACATCGACGAAATCGGTGACGTCAATCTGACCAACCTGCAATGTCCATGCACCATCATCCGCCCTTTGCGTCCAGAACAGGTTGGTCAGCAACAAACCACTGTCGTTGAATGCAGTACCTGTGATGGACAATGCGCCGCCATCCAGCCCCAAAAACTGTGGGGCAACATCCGTATAGCTATGGCGATGCTCGATTTTGAACGTCAAAGAACCTCGATCGGTCGCTTGCCAGTTTCCGTAGAACCGCGCGATGCCGCTTGCCGCATCGCCAGTTCCTAAATCGGCATTCGTGGATTGGCCCAATGCCAGATAATCGAAATTAAAACGAAACCCACCCTTGGCCAGCCGGTCCTTCCACCCGAACCATCGCGGGACGACGTTGCGCGGAAAATCCGAGCGGTACTGCGGATCCGTCAGGCCATCACCGGGTTCCAGTTCGGCCTCAACGGATGAAGGTCCGGACAGCCCCTGAGCGTCAGCGCCGCCCGCGCATACGATAAACAAAAGGGCAGCATTCGACAGTCGTGTCATTCGAGCGTCTCAACGCCCCCGGTTTTGCGATTGCCTGCTGCGCGAAGGCGATCGGTAACGCTTTGGGTCCACTCTAGGCGGTCACCGCGGGTTTCCAATGTCTCGGCGTTGTAGGCATCAAGTTGAAAGGTCGCGCGCATGGGCATCAACCCATCTACAACCATCATGCTTTGATCCGACGGATCAATGGTCAGTGTCCCGGTCAACCGCACAGGCTCGTGAAAATAACTGGGGGTCCAGTCCCCGCTTAACCGTACCCGGATCATCTGGTTTGGAGGCGGCGGAGGCATGTGGCTGCACATTCCCCGTTCCGGCACCAGATAGACCACAGGCCGACCATCCGCATCTGCCGGTGCCGGAATTGCGAACCCGGCCAATGTGACCGTCTGACCATCGAATTTCTGATTACCCGCGGTCGCAGCCATTTTGCGTCGCTCGGTCACGACCTGCCGCTGATTCAGCAACCAGTCGACATTAACTCCACTCTCTACGAGGGCGTCTTCAGTCTCGGTCAGAAGCTCCTGCCATTCGTGCCGTTCTTTTGCGGTTCCAACATCCTGCTGCAGCCTGCCGCGCATTCGGACCACGAAAAGGACGTCGTCAAACTGTTCTGGACTGAGGTCACGGTACGGGTCCTCAAAGGTTTGAACCGATGGGTCCGGCAGATCAGACCAGTCAAGTGCGACGCCCGGCGCCGCCGTTGCGATAGGACTGGTCAGGGCCAGTGCAATTACGGTAGCAATCCCATACAAAGCTCTCATCTACGATCCCCGTCACATCGCCCAGTTCTGCGCATCCACCGTAAATCACTCCAACGTGTTTTTGTAGATGACACCGTCTTTCATGATCAAGCGAATGGTTTCCGGACTTTCCGGCCGTGGTTCAGCTCCAAACCATTGATCCCCAGTTCCCACGACCGAGAAATCCTCGAGCGGGTTACCATCGATCAGCAGAATATCGGCGTAGGCTCCTTCTTCGATCACGCCCAGTTTTCCAGCGATATATGGGTTCATGAAATCACCAGACAGCGCAACAGCTTCACCACCGATTGAGGTCAGTGTCACCATGGATGTATGGGCACCGAAAAATTCATTGTTCAGGTGTTTTTCATAAGCGATCTGAATGTTGCAGGCCTCGACCGAGCCAACACAGTCGGTCTGGAACCCGCGCTTCACCGGACATTCTTTCATGTTGTCGATATAACCCGCAAAAGTAGCGGATGCAGACTTGGCCTTGGCAAGGCTGGCGGGCACGTTCGCCACTGCAGGAATGTCAAGCAGGCCCGGATCAAAAGCGGTCAGGTTTGTTGTGATGTAAGCGCCCTTCTCGTTCATGACCTCGGCGATTTCGCAGTCAAAAGAGAACCCGTGTTCGATGGACATCACTCCGGCGTCCAGGGCACTCAGGATCGCCTCCTTGCGATAAGAATGCGCCATGACATAGCTGCCATATTCGTTTGCGACCTGTACAGCGGCCTCAATTTCTTCGCGGGACCCGGCAAGCAATTGCCACGGGTCAAACGCCGAAACGACACCGCCAGATTGCATGAATTTCAACTGCGTGGCGCCCATGCGGAAATTGTTGCGCGCGTATTTGTAGACATCATCAACGCCGCTCGCTTCCTGCGCCATGTTCAACCGGCCCATGTTTGTTTCCGAACCGGGAGGCGCTGTGAAATTGGCAAAGTCGGCGTGCCCCCCGCGCGTTCCTATGAAAGCACCAGAGGGAAAGTAGCGGGGACCATCGATTTGCCCCGCGTCAATTGCTCGGCGAAGCCCACCATTGGCACCGCCAGCGTCCCTGACAGTGGTAAATCCTTGCATGAGATACATTTCAGCCATCCGCGCGCCGTGAATGGCAAAGTCTTCCCAGGTTGTGTTGGCCTCCATAGCCGGCAGGGTCGGCCCCATCAGCATAAGATGCGCATGAAGTTCGATGAAACCAGGGGACAAAGTACGCCCACCGCCGTCAACAACGGTCGCATTCGGCGCGTCTATTGTGTCTGTTGAGACGGATTTGATCAGGTTGCCCTCAACCAGCACACTGGCGTTTTCGATACGCTGTTCATTCACGCCGTCAAACACGTGAACATTGGTGAATAATGTTTGTGGCGCCTCAGCATCCTGAGCTGTCGCAGACAGGCCAAGAAAACTGAACGCCGCAATAAACGCGGTCGAAAGAAGGGGATTACGTGATCTGTCCATAAGTAACCTCATAATATTCGAATATAAATCACCATAGTTTGGATTCACTACGGCCTGTTGCCACTTTTTCTTGTGATTGTTCGAATATGGCGCAAAAATTGGCCACCAGGTCGGCTCCGAAAGGTGAATACATGCCCATCAACACCATTGCCCAGGGCCAAAGCGAAGGTTTTATTCGGCTCGCCTTGGCAGCGCCGTTTCTGCACTATCTCACCGAACGCCGAATTAACCCACAACCAGCTTTGGATCAGGTGGGCATTCAGGCCGAGCTCCTTTCTGATCCATCCGTTTATGTGCATTCAGAATTGGTTTATGGGCTGCTCAACGCCTTTTCGGACCTAGCCGGCGACCGTTATCTTGGGCTGCATGTGGGCGAGTCTTTTGACTTGCATGGGTGGCCGCCCTTTTCGCAGGCCCGACGTTCATCCAAAACACTCTTTGAGTTCTTTGCCCGCTTTGTGCGCCTTGTTCCGCAAGAATCCAGCTCAGTACGCCACAGGCTGATTGTCGATGCGGACAAAGCAACCTATCGGATAGAACGGCAGCAGGAACCGGCAGTGCCTCCGGTACAAGTCACAGGATTTGGTGCCGCGATCTACGTGCGTCTACTGCAAGCCGTGGTTGCGAATTCCTGGGACCCATCGGTAGTCCGGTGGGAAAGCCGCTATATCAACGGGGTGCCGCTTGGCTACAAGGGCATCGAGATCGGACTTGGAACCGATTCCGGGATGCAATTCAGTTTTCCGGTAGACTGGCTTTTCAAATCTCAATCATCCGACACCGCAGCCGAACCGGAAATGGATGCCTACCAACAAGAAGAAATCACAGTGGTCGCAGCCATACGGTCAGTATTGCGCGACAAATTGGACGAAGTTGACCTGAGCCCACCAACCGTGGCCCGCCTGTTGGGCCTTAAGCCAGATCGGCTACTGAGGGCTCTTCAACAACAGGGCACGACCCTGCCCCGCGAGGTCAAACGCCTCAAGGTCGACGTCGCCAAGGAACTTCTGAGCTGCGAAAGCAAGACGATCAATGAAATCAGCCTAATGCTGGGATATTCGGACAAATCCCACTTCACCCGATTTTTTCGCGGTCAGACCGGCGTGACGCCGACCCGGTTCCGGACGGGTAAGTCTCCCGCTCAATTCTGATCGGTAAAGACCTGGTCTTTTGTACTGTTTTTGATCTGCCTGAGATATCGCGATTATTACGGGATTGGGATTTGTGTCTTTGATGTTGCGGTTATGAGGCTGACGAGGTGCGGATGTTAAGCAATTGATCCGTGGGATCACTTGCAGTCTGACCGTGGTTTTTTTGGATTATCTGACGCTGGTTGCGGGAGCAGGATTTGACCTTTGTCGAACAATTGCCGTTCTGAGAAAATCGATTAACAACAAAGAAAAATACTAAGTTGAGCCTATATTCGTTCAAAGCCATCCAAAGTAAAAATTGGATCGGTCGTCGATCAACAGCTGTCTTACGGGACTTTGCGGCCATCCGCATTTTTGGTCCGGAAGACAGAAGTCAGCCCACAGCAGACCTTCCGTAGACATCCGAGATTGGTGGAATCGGACATCCCTGTATTAGTTGGCTCAAGCAAGTAGGCCACCAAGCGGACCTTCGCTGCGTATGCAGTACGTGGCGTTACAAACGGCAGCGTTGAGCAGATGGTGAACCTTGCAAATTTTCGTGGGAAGTCAGCTCCGAGCCCAAAGCGTCGGCGCAATCTCCATCGCTCTGTCTGCGTTGCAAAATGGTTACAGCTAAGGCTTGTAAAGAAGATTCGCAATCCTCGGCTTTACACAGCTCCCTTCAATTAGCGTTGTTTTAATTGACACATTGCCTTGCATGCGATCCGCTAAACTACGTCATCTGTTTTAACGCAAGGATTTGATGTCATGCCAGAATCGCTCAACCTGCATAAATTTGAAAACCTAAGTCCTTTCCAAATCAAAGACGAACTTATCAAGTTGGCGCAAAAAGAGGCGCGGCAGATGGCTCTGCCATACCTTAATGCTGGTCGAGGGAACCCTAACTGGATCGCCACTAAAGCGCGGGAGGCGTTTTTCCTTTTAGGGCAGTTCGCTATGACAGAAGCTCAGCGCCATCGTAATGAGCCGCAGGTCGGTTTGGCCGGGGTGCCGCAAGGGCCAGGCTGTTATGACCGGCTAAAAGCATATTGTTCCAAATCGGTTGAAGGAAACGGCCCTCCAGGTGCGGAAACTTTGGTGGCCGTAGTGGATTTTGCGATTGAGAAATTTGGTTTTACACCGGACGATTTCGTGCTCGAGTTGACCGACGGTATTGTTGGCGACCACTACCCGATGCCCGACCGGTGCATGCAGCACAACGAGGCGATTGTCCACGAATACGTTATGTGGGCGATGTGCGCGGGGCACCGTCCGGATGCGAAGTTCGATATCTACGCAGTTGAGGGTGGAACCGCTGCGATGTGTTATATTTTCAAGGCACTCAAGAACCAGCGGTTGCTGAATGCCGGCGACACCATTGCGTTGGGCACACCGATTTTCACGCCCTATCTGGAAATGCCGGTACTTGAAGACTATGGGCTGAACACCGTGGATGTATCTTCGAAAGAAGAGGACCACTTTCAACTGAACGACGATGATTTCGAACTTTTGTCAGACCCGATAGTCAAAGCATTGTTTCTGGTCAACCCGGGCAACCCGTCTTCAGTCGCTATCAGTCCCGAAGTCATGACCAGGCTTGTTGAGTTCGTAAAAACCCGCCGTCCGGACCTGATCATTTTGACTGACGACGTTTACGGGACCTTTATTCCAAACTTTCAGTCGGTCATGGGGCATCTGCCTGAGAACACCATCGGGGTCTATTCCTACTCCAAGTATTTTGGTTGCACCGGGTGGCGTTTGGGCGCGATTTTGGTGGCCGAGAACAACATCTTCGACAAGATGATTGCGGAGGCTCCGGACGAAACCAAGGCCGTCGTCAACGCCCGGTACGAAACGTTGACGCCTGATCCATCCTCGTTCAAGTTCATCGACCGGATCGTCGCCGACAGCCGCGATGTTGCGCTGAACCACACCGCAGGTCTATCACTGCCGCAGCAGGTGATGATGACTTTGTTTTCACTGGTCGAGCTTATGGACGAAGAGAAAACCTATCAGAAATTCTGCTGGGGTATTCTGAAGCATCGCTTTGACGAATTGGTCGAAGGGATGGGCATAGAAGTTCCAGATAACCCGCTATACGACAAATACTACGGTATCATCGACTTCGAATTCTGGCTCCGTAAATACGTGGGCGAAGAGGTGGTCGAATGGATTAAGGAGAATGTCCACCCGCTAGATATATCCTTCAAACTGGCTCAGGATCACGGGATCGTTTTGCTGAATGGATCGGGCTTTGACGCGCCCAACTGGTCGGCGCGAGTATCGTTCGCCAATTTGGATGACAGCGCTTACCGTCAGATCGGAAAAGCGGTGCGCGCGGTGGCCACTGGTTACGTGCAGGCCTACCGTGCCTCGAAAGGACTGCCTTTGCACGGTTGAGATCTAGCAATAGCAAAGAGGAACGGATCAACGTGATGATTGGCACACACGCTGATCCCACCCTTCCAAGTTAGGATCCCGGTTGTCGCGCCCATTTCCGGTTTGACTTACGGAACAAAAGCCACAACCAACGGTCCCCAGAGCGTCAGGAAAATGTTGGCCACGGCATATGTCATGGTAAAGGCTGGTGTGGGAGTCGAGTTTCCGGCCTTTTCCAATAGTGTCGCAAAACCGGGATTGCCCGAGCGTGATCCGGTCACAACCGCACAGGCCTCAATCGGGTTTTTTATCCGCAGGGCGAAATAGTTGATTGGGAACTGCACGATCATGGGCATCAATGTAACCACTACACCCAACAGCAGCAGCGTGATCCCATATTCCTGAATCGCCTCTAGTGCCGGCTTGCCTGCATTGAGGCCAACGACACCAACAAACACAGCTAATCCAAAGCTCTGAAGGAAATTCGCGGCCCCACGGTTAATACCGCCGATCTTGGGTCGCCGGATGCGCATGTAGCCGATGATCAACCCTGTAACTAGGCAACCGAGGCCGGACCCCAAAGCCACCTTCGTTCCTGCGATGACAAAACTGATCTCTCCTATCAGAAAGCCGATGGCCACACCGATCCCCAATGCAATGAAATTGGTTACCGAGGCCGAAGGGGGAACGTAGCCCGCGACTTTCGCAACTCGGTTCAGATCGCCCTTGTGACCGACAATACTGACCTCGTCACCTGCGTGTATCTCAGTGTTGTGCAGAACGGGGACATCATGGCCCATGCGGGTGATCTTTGAGATGTGAACACCGCGCCTCTGATCCGCCGTCAGAGCCTCGCTCAATTCTGCCAACGTTTTGCCAGTCAGTTTGCGGTTGGTGACCACTACGTTACGACGTTCCTCTACAACCGTCAGTTCAGGAGGATACTCTCCGATTTCACCACTGGCGCTACGCTCGAACTGGGTCAAAGTCGCTACGAGGCCGGAGACGACCACAACGTCTCCGGCATTGACTACTGTTTCAGTATTCGGATCCACAGGAGCGCCATCGTGGAGTAACCGTTCGACGATCAGATCGCCATCATAGCTGCTTTCGATGTCTTTGACGGGCTTTCCGGCAATGGTTGCATCGGCATTTACCTGATAGGCACGGGCGTCAAACCGGTTCATAGGAAGGAACTCACCTTCCTCCAGTTTGCGACCGCCGCCGCTGAGTTTCTGAGCCAGCTTAATCGCTTCTTGCCGCAGGTCGACACGCATAATGATTGGAATGACACTAACTGCCAATATTGGGCCGATCGAGCCGAAGATATAAGTAACCGAGTATCCTACGGCGATGTTGGTTTTTAACTTTTCCGCCTCATCTGCGGCCAGGCCAAGCAGATCGATGGCATTTCCAGCTGTGCCAATGATCGCTGATTGTGTCAGGCCACCAGCGGCCAATCCAGCCGCCAACCCTTTATCCAAGCCGGCCAACCGAGCAACAACTATAACAAAAAACAACCCCCAGAGGGTCATCATAAACGCGGCAAGTAACTTGGTCAGCGCAGTTCGATTCAAGGCCGCAAAAAATTGAGGCCCGCCATTATAGCCGACCATAAATATGAAGAGAGAAAAGAAAACGTTCTGAACATCGGTGCTAAGGTTGATACCGCCGATCTGGCCAATGAAGACCGCCACCAACAACGTGCCAGCGATGCCCCCCAGTTCGAACTTGCCGACCCGAAACTTCCCTACGCCGTATCCCAGACCCAGACAAAGAAACAGTGCCATGATCGGGAAGGCGCGCAGTTGTTCTGTAATCAATTCCATTGTGAAATCTCCCGCGTCCCAACGGTGGTCCTTTCCGTTCAAGATACAGCGCCTTACTGTATTGAAAACAAAAAAATTTAGACGATGGGCGTCGTGCGGACTTTTCGAAAGTACTTGGAACAAACTTTTTTGAAGGGCAGATGCATTTGGAACCAAAAACTATTTTTGGTAATGTAGGTCACTCCATTCACTCTTTGTTTTTTTGGGGGGGGTGGCTATCCCGATGGATACTTGTGTACCCTTCGGACATGCTGCAGATATTCACGTAAGTTGCAGCGAACAGCGGTTGTTGTTCTGACCTGATCTGCAAGAATGAAGTCATAAGTTTGAACCTCGGGCGACTGCGCACAAGACAGCTCCCTCATAAACGCAGTTAAGTCTCCAGTCTCTTTCTCAGAAAATTTTAGTTCCGAGAGTATGGCGGCGTTGTTGGCGTGCAACTTTTATTGGGTCTATTGGAAAACAACCAACAAATTTTCGCTAGAGAAAAGACGATCATCCAGGCTGGCAGCTTTTTCCGCTGACCCGCCAAGTGCGCTCAAATCCAATGTCCGCTTCGGGCTGTAAGCAACCTAGTGCACCCGCAGCTACCAGATCACTCGGCAACGGCGGCTTTGGGCTCTCTGCCGCCATTCTCTGCGACGTGCCCCGACCGGAGGTATGAGCCCCTACCAGACCTTGAACACACCTCGGTCTTTCGCTCATGCAGCAGGTCGCGAACCACGCTAACCGGACATTCTCTGAGTGGTGCGCAGATGGCGGTGATGCGGACAGACCCGCCTTTTGCTGACGCAGCGACTGCTGACGCAGCATTCTCTCGCCAGTGCGGCACACCTATAGCTGTATTGTAGTCGATGTCGCCAGACTGGTCATTGGAAACCAATCTGAGGGGCCGAATTCAGACCGACCTTTCGCTGCAACCTGGTCAGACCATCGAGACGCGGACAAACCAGCCGTAAGGTTGTCTGCAGTGAATGTCCGCAATGCGGTTTATTCAGCGGCACTCAATGAGGCAGGCACTCGAAACTCGCGTGCGATTTCTGAGACCAGTGCCTTGACTGGAGCGGACCTGCTTTTGGGATTAACCCGTGCAACGAATGTAATGCTAGGCGGCAATGGAAACAGGTTTTCGATCACATCCATGTCGTCCGTCACATGCATTCCGTTCAACAAGGCAATACCAAGCCCTGAACGAACACCCGATTGAATGCCTGCGGCACTTGGGCACTCAAGGACTTTCTCAAAGGATTGTCCTTCTTGCAGCACCTCCGAAAAACCCCACTTCCGGTAAAAGCAATTGGTATCGAATGACAGAAACGGAATTGGTCGAGCGAGGTCTAGTTCATAGTCTTTCGATTTGACCCAATGAAGGGTGTCATCAAAGAGAGCCTGATCTTGGGGCTCTATGTCTGTTGTGAACACCTGCATCATCGCAAGATCAAGCTCATCTGCTTGCAGCCAGGCTTGAACATTCAGGCTTTGGCTGGTCCGCGTTCGCACACTTACAGAAGGGTACAACCGCGTAAACCGACCAAGGATTCCAGCGATGTCGCTGGTCGTAGCATCTTCGGTCATGCCCAGACGAATAGCTCCATTCAAGTTTTTCTTTCCCAAATCTGAAAGCGCTTCGTCGTGCAGATTGACAATACGCAAGGCATAATCATGAAGGCGTTTTCCGGCATCCGTGAACAGTGGTCCTCCGGATTGCCGTGCTAAGAGGGTGCAATCCAACGCACTTTCTAACCGTTTGATTTTGTGGCTAACGGCTGACTGCGACACACCCAACTGTCTCGCCGCATTGGTAACACCGCCACTGGTGCCAATGGCGCACAACGCACGCATTGCATCGATTTCCAGCCGTTCAGCCAAGGTTGCTCCTCACATGACAAGTTAGCATCAAAATATGACAATCATTCATTTGTGTCATATCTTAGCTTTGGTTATCCATCTTGCAAAGCCAAATTTGCGAGGACACCACATGACCGACACTAGCTATCAAAACGCTATAACGCGCGACCATCGCAAGCTCACTTCTCTATTCGAAGTCATCGGCTCCATTCTGGCCATGGTCTATGCGATGTCGATTGCGATGAACATTGGAGCGGAGATGCTTGGGTTTTCCTTGCTTTTGGTGTCGTCGGCGCTGTTTGCAGGATGGGCGATTTTAGACCGGCGTTGGACGTTCCTATTGCTCCAGGTGTTCTATGCAACGTCAGCAATTATTGGGTTGATCCGTTGGGCCTGAACACAATTCAGCGAAATCGCCCATACCAACAAGAAGGAGAGAAACTATGAAACTGACGGACTTCAAGGTTCTAGCATTCGACGTTTATGGCACGCTGATCGACTGGGAAAGCGGCATGGTCACAGCTCTCAAACCATTGACGGACAAGGTCAGTCAAAACCTGACGCGCGACGATATTCTTGAAGCACACGCCTATCATGAATCCACGACGCAGCGCTGGACACCCAACAAAAAGTACTTTGATCTTCTTGCAGTGGTTTACCGTCGTCTGGCTGAAGAATGGGGTGTCGAAGTGACTTGGGAAGAATGCCAAGCATACGGCCTGTCCGTGCGCCAATGGCCTGCGTTTGACGACAGCCGTGAAGCACTCGCCTACCTCAAACAACACTACAAACTGGTCGTCCTGACCAATACCGACAATACGAGTTTTTCAGGCTCGAATGCTCGGCTAGATGTCCACTTTGATGGTGTCTACACCGCTGAAGACGTTGGCAGCTACAAACCATCTGATCGAAACTTTGACTACATGCTGGAAACGCTTGCGCGGCAAGGCATCTCCAAGAAGGACATTCTTCATACAGCAGAAAGCATGTTCCACGATCATGGCCCTGCCAATAAACACGGGCTCGCTAATTGCTGGATCTATCGTCGTCACGAAAAAGAAGGGTTCGGGGCAACAATGAACCCCGGAGAGATGCCCAGCTATGACTTCTGCTTCAACAGTATGGCTGAGCTGGCTGCAGTACATAAGGCGGAGCTGTCGGGCGCGTAAACTGCGCAGCAGTCATTCGCGGCGGTGCAGAATATCGGAAGGTTGGGCTCGCAGTCAGATTTCGCCGCTTGCGGTGCGAACTACGGCCCCCGGTCTGCCAAAGGTTGCTCATTGTGGGACAAGACACGATATCAATGGCTTGGCCTGGCCACCCGATGACCGGTCTGCATTTGGCTGCCGCAACAGCATTGCCGCGTGAGCATTAGGCCGTTCTGAGCCCAAATCTACCGATACTGCAGCTAGCTCGAATGGGCGTGATGAGCACAGAACGGCCGCCCTCGGGTGTGATCACTCCTCCTGCCGTCTTTTGGGAAGAGTCAAAAATACACACGCATAAACCACCTAGGGATTTACATCTGAGAAGCTTTCGTTGGAACGAAAGTCACTAAATTCGCGCCCGCTTCATCCCTCCACCTGTAAACAATTGTACATGATTCAAAATTCTTTTCAGTTTTTTGCTCATAAGCCTGTCGGTACAAATCATCGCTACAAACAAGGCGAATTTTGGCTTGGAGCGTTTCTCCGCCCCTGTTTCGCCGATAACAAGGAGGAAAGAAATGTTCAAGATTTCAACGGGACTCGGGTGTGTATTTGCTGCGGCAATCACCGCCTCGGCGGCCCAGGCAGACGACTGCGGTGAAGTATCACTGATGCAGGCCGATTGGGGGTCAGCGCAAATTGTGACCGCGGTCTCGAAGTTCCTGATGGAGCAAGGCTATGGTTGCGAAGTGACGACGGTTCCGCTCTCGAGCAACCCTGCGCTGGCATCCGTATCCGAGACCGGAGAGCCCGATATTCTGACCGAAATTTGGACAAACGGCGCGCCGGCTTACCAAGGGCTGGTTGACTCAGGTGCAATCATTCCTGTGACCGAAGTTCTATCAGATGGCGGTGTCGAAGGGTTCTTTGTTCCGAACTACCTTGTGGAAGAGCATCCGGAACTGGCAACAATTGAAGGTATAGCAGCCAACCCCGAACTCGTCGGAAATCGCTTTCACAACTGCCCCGAGGGATGGACTTGTCTGAATGTCAGCACCAACCTGATGAAGGCAGGCGGGTTGATTGATGCAGGCATTGAAAACTTCGTGCATGGATCAGGCGAAACCCTTGCGGCTTCGATCGCTGCCGCCTACGAAAACAAAGAGCCGTGGTTCGGTTTTTATTGGGCACCGACATCGGTACTGGGCAAATACCCGATGACCCTGGTCGATATGGGCCCCCATGACCCTGAAAAGCACGCCTGCAACATCACAGCGGAATGCGAGACGCCAGCAATGAGCGCCTTCCCTCGCAGTGAAGTGGTTACAGTTCTTTCCAAGGAATTCATGGCTGAAAACGCAGAAATCTCTGAGCTGATGACAAATCTGTCCTTCACCAACGCACAGATGGGCGAAACGCTGGCATGGGTCGAGGACAACAACGCCTCCTACGATGAAGGTGCTGTGCACTTTCTGACGACCTACAAGGATGTCTGGGGGGCGTGGCTTAACGATGCTGCGCGCGACAAACTTTCCGCATTGCTGCAGTAAACTGCATGGACAGGGGCATCCTCAGCGATGCCCCTGACGCATTAACCTGGATGGGGAAGTAGAATTAATGGCCTTCTACGACGAGATATTCAGCGCCTTGGGGTTGAGCGACTGGTGCGGCACGTCAGACGACAAAGCGCCTCTTTCGCTGGCGGATCTTGCGGCGCAAGCAAGAGGAGAAGAGGCCTCTGGGCCCCTCATTCCAATCCCCTCGTTTGATAATCTGCATGAAAGCTGCAACCGCATATGGCAGTCACGCGATGTAACCAACGGTATCGAAGAAGGGTTTCTGGCAGCCAAACCGGCTCTAAAAACTGTTCTGGACCCGATTACACAGCCACTGAGCTGGATGTTGGATGGCGCACTTTGGCTGTTTGAAGCGACGCCATGGTTCATCATGGTCCCGCTTCTGGTGGCGATTTCCTGGTACGCGTCGCGTTCGCGCCCTGTGACGATCTTCGTCGCCGTCTCGATTATGCTGCTGGCCGTCGTAGACCACTACGATGTGGCGATGCAGACCCTGTCGATCATCTTTGTATGTACTACGATATCAGTGCTTTTCGGTGTGCCCATTGGAATTGCCATGTCGAAATCCGACCGATTGCAAAAAAGCGTGGTTCCGTTACTCGACCTGCTGCAGACCCTGCCGACTTTCGTGTACCTGATCCCTCTGATTTTCTTGTTCTCGGTCACGGAATCCAAACTGTACGGGATTGCGATCATCCTTTACGCGATTGTGCCGGTGATCCGTTTGACCGACCTTGGCATCCGCCTTGTAGATCAGGACGTGATCGAAGCGGCCAATGCCTTTGGCATGAATGACCGCCAGAAACTGATGCGAGTACAATTGCCGCTGGCGCTGCCGAACATCATGGCCGGGATCAACCAGACCATCATGATGAGCCTTGCCATGGTCGTGATCGCCTCTCTTGTTTCGGCCCCTGGCCTTGGCGTGAACGTGTTGCGCGGTATCCGAAACCTTGAACTGGGTGTGGGCATCGTTGCGGGTATCGGCATTGTTCTGCTGGCAGTGATCCTTGACCGTGTGTCCAAGGCAGCTCTCACACGGGTCGATAAGACCCAAGTCAAACACTAAGGAGCCGGTTCAATGACACAACCAATGGTCCGCCTGTCCGGGCTCTATAAAATCTTTGGCGCCCGCGACAAGGACGTGTTGCACCATGTCCAGGATGGCATGGGCAAAGAAGAATTGCTGGCGCAGCACGGGCACGTGTTGGGGCTCAACAACATCAACGTCGATATGCAGGCGGGGGAAATCACAGTGGTCATGGGCCTGTCAGGCTCGGGTAAGTCCACGCTGATCCGCCACCTGAACCGGTTGATCGAACCCACTGCGGGCGAGATAATCGTGCAGGGCGAAGATGTGATGCAACTGTCCGAGGACGGGCTGCGTCATGCCCGTCAAGAAAAGATGTCGATGGTTTTCCAGAAGTTCGCGTTATTGCCGCACAAGACCGTGCTGAAGAATGCAGGCATGCCCTTGTCGGTGCGTGGCGAGCCTGAGGCGGATTGCGATAAGGAAGCCGCAAAATGGCTGGAACGCGTGGGTCTGAGCGGGTTCGAGAACCATTATCCAGCGCAATTGTCCGGTGGGATGCAACAGCGTGTGGGCATTGCCCGGGCGCTGACCGCGAACACACCGATCATGCTGATGGACGAGGCTTTCTCGGCTCTTGACCCACTGATCCGAACCGACATGCAGGACCTGCTGCTCGAGCTGCAAAAAGAGCTGCACAAGACCATCATCTTCATCACTCACGATCTAGATGAGGCGTTGAAGCTGGCCGATCACCTTGTGATCCTAAAGGACGGCTTTGTCGTGCAGCAGGGTGAGCCGCAGCATATCCTGCTGAACCCCAACGATCCCTACATCGAAGATTTCGTGAGCGACATCAACCGCGCACGGGTTCTGCGGGTGCGCTCGATTATGACCCCGCTTGTCGGTGGCAAAGTGCCAAAAGATGCCCATGGCGAAGTGGACGTGAACGACACGCTCGAAAGCATGATCGCGC
The DNA here is from genome assembly GCF_003318255.1 of Ruegeria sp. A3M17. Classification (GTDB taxonomy): domain Bacteria; phylum Pseudomonadota; class Alphaproteobacteria; order Rhodobacterales; family Rhodobacteraceae; genus Ruegeria. Next base: position 21,479 of record NZ_QOCF01000014.1, on the reverse strand, counting down.
GGTCCGGCGGGGATACGTCACACGCCTATGTTGTCAAGGATGGGGAGCAGACGGTCGGCACACTGGATATGACCGAACTGGTTCGCGCTCTTGTCCCTCGCGTTGCATCCGAGGCCGGTGCGCGTCAGTCCTGAAGCGCGCTGATGGCAGAGCTGGAATTCAACAGATCAGGCCCGAAATAGCCGCATGGTTGGGTCGGCCTCGATCTGTTCGAACAGCCAGTCGATAAATGTATCGAGCTTGGGGTTGGGTGCACGCTCTTTTTGCGTCGCCAGATACCAGCGGCCTGGCTCTGGCACTGAAATGTCGAAGGGTCTAACCAGACGCCCCCTCTCAAGATCACGCGCGCAAAACGGTGCCCTTGCGACGCTGATACCGTGATTATTTAGAACAGCCTCACGGACAAGCGGGTAATTGTCGAAAACAGAGCCAAATTTCATCGTTTCGCGATCTAAGCCCGCCGCATCCAACCAACAGTCCCAGTCATCCGGCTCATTCCATGTGTTTGGGACACTCAGCAACAGGAAATTTCTTAGCTCTTCCAGCGGCATTCCACCGCTTGGCGCATTCAAGGCCTCCGGAGCACATACCGGGTAGATATCCGTTTCGAACAAGGGGCTATAGTCAAACCGTTTGTCAAATGGTGGCGCGTTGAACACGCCCACATCGAACCGGTGCATGTCATAATCACCGTCTTCAAAGGTAGAGACGATGCGCACACGCGTGTCCGGATTATCCTGAAGAAAGTCCGCCAATCTGGGCTGAAGCCACATTGTATTGAAACTTGCGTAGGACTGAACGAGCAACACGTCCGGTTCCTCAGGTGTCTGGATGCGCCGAGTGGCTTTGATGATTCCCTGAATGTGTTCGCGTATTGGCGGGTAATATTGCTCGCCAGCCGGTGTTAGCTCGACCGAACGGCTTGTGCGTTCCAGTAGTTTAACGCCGATTGTTGTTTCTAATGCTTTGACCTGGTGGCTGACTGCCGCATGCGTCACACAAATCTCGTCAGCGGCCTTTCGGAAACTCTTGTGACGCGCCACCGCCTCAAAAGCGCGCAGTGAAACCAGCGTGGGCATGTGAGTGGTCATTGCTGCATCTCCTCGATGAAATCAATTCTGCTTACCCTCAAGCAGAGTTATCCGACGACGGGCGCGAATATAGCAGGGTATTGATACTCTTTTTCATAACCTGTCAGGGGGTAACACGCAATTCGCGGTACGATGTGATCGGTTAGAATTTCTTGATGAAAGGAAATTTCTTTCAATTCTTCAACTGGATGAGAAATGCCAGATTAGCAGATAGAGATGTTATGGGATTCCACCTTCATGCCACCACTTTCACCATCGCCAAATGCATATGGCTATCCGTTGCTGATTAAACACTTGCTGGCCGGATCCCAGCTCGCGTCAGCCAGCCAAGAGATCGTCAGCGGCTCCGAAATGCGGCTGAGCTACGCGGACTTGGGTAAACGCATGCGCCAACTTGCCAATTCTTTAAAGTCCAGCGGGATACGTGAGGGCATGCGCGTCGGCGTCATGGATTGGGACACACACCGCTATCTTGAATGTTTTTTTGCGGTCCCGATGATGGGCGCGACCCTTTTCACGATCAACGTCCGTCTATCTCCTGCCCAGGTTCTTTATACGATCAACCATGGGCAGCCGGACCTGATTATCGTGCACCGCGATTTCATGCCGCTCATTGATGATATCAAATCGGACTTCAATCGAGACATCATCATCGTGCCGATCGGAGACGGAGAAGGGTATGAAGAGTGGATAAGCGAGGCCCCAGGCTGCTTTGACTTCCCGGACTTCGATGAAAACCAAACGGCAACCCTGTTTTATACGACCGGGACCACCGGCAATCCCAAGGGGGTGAGCTATTCACACCGGCAGTTGGTCCTTCACACGTTGGGCCTGATCGCAGGTTTCGGCGCGTGGCCCGGGAATGCCGGATTTCATCGCGGCGACGTCTACATGCCGCTGACACCCTTGTTTCACGTCCACGGCTGGGGATTTCCATATGCCGCAACGATGCTGGGGCTGCGTCAGGTCTATCCCGGTCGATATGACCCTGACACAATCTTGCGATTGATTGCAGAGGAAAACGTCACCTTTTCCCACTGCGTGCCCACGGTTCTGTCAATGGTGCTCGACCATCCGGGCTGCCCACAAATTGACCTGGACAGATGGAAAGTGATCATTGGCGGGGCCGCTTTGCCGCGCAATCTGCAAGACAGGGCGGCGGCGGCAGGCATATCCTTGCATGCGGCATATGGTATGTCCGAGACCTGTCCGTTTCTGACTGTGGCCGATTTGTCCAGCGACGATCCAGAGGTGCAGGCGCAAACCGGCTTTCCCGGCCCGCTTGTCGACCTTCGCGTTGTGACACCGGATATGCAGGACGTTCCACATGACGGCGAAACAACCGGCGAAGTTGTCGCTCGGGCTCCCTGGTTGACACAAGGCTATCTGGATAATGCGCAAGCCTCGGATGAGCTTTGGGACGGTGGGTATCTGCATACCGGGGATGTTGGGTATATCCGTCGGAATGGATCGTTGCAGATTACTGACCGCCTCAAGGATGTGATCAAGACCGGCGGCGAATGGATTTCCTCGCTGGCACTGGAAAACATAGCATCGTCTTGTAGCGGCGTTGAGGACGTCGCGGCAATCGGGTTGCCGCACGCGAAATGGGGCGAAAGGCCGGTCTTGGTTGCTCAAGCCGCAAAAGATGCCGACCCGGATCTTGTGCGCTTGAGAGTCATGGAAGAAATCCAGTCGCGGGTTGACGCAGGCGAGATCTCAAAATGGGCAGTTCCAGACGAGATAATCTTTGTCGACCGCCTACCTAAAACCAGCGTCGGCAAGCTCGACAAGAAACTCGTGCGGAAAGATATTTCAACGCGCTCGGACTTTAAATCATGACAGACAAGCAACGCCGTATTCAGGCGCTTATTCAATCCATTGTCACCTATCTGCAGGCTCACAGAGCTGCCACGCGCGGCGTTGATCTGACGTTGGACAAGCTGGCAGCCATGGACCTGACGGGTGAGAGGCTCATTGATTTACCTCCCCAAGGAACCCGGCACGATGAGGTTCTGAAGAACGCCATCGCCGGGATTGTCGCCCCCGAATTGCAGGAAATCGCACGTTGTCTGAAAGCGGCCAAGGATGATCTGATCTGGCGCGAAGACAACGCCCAATTCTATCCCCCTGGTGCCGAATTAGGCGAGGGATACACAAAGTGTAACCTACATACTCTGCTGATTGGGCCAGACGCATGTGGACATCACCATCCCGATTTCAACCTTGGCATTTTCATGCTGGGCCCAAGGACGCTGTATCGCGACCACAACCACGACGCACCAGAGCTGTACCTGAACCTGTCCGAGAAATCTGGTTGGCGGTTTGGCACCCGTGACTGGCAGGATTATCCGGCTGGATCACTTATCTGGAACGCGGCGGGCGATCCCCACGCCACCCGGGTCTATGACCAGCCATTCATCTCCGTCTTTGTCTGGCTGGAGAACGTGAATTCACCCTGCAATGTAATCCACTTCGACGATTGGGCAGAGATCGAACAAGATCTTGCCAAACAGTCCAATTGAGGTTTCCAAACATGATTTCCTTTAAACACACCGAGGGTGTCGCTTTCATTGAGCTGAATGCCCCGCCCGTGAACGCCCTTGGCCTGAAGATGCGACAGGGGTTATCGAGCGCCATCCACGAGTCAGACGCCGATGAACAGGTCAAAGCTATCGTTCTATGCTCGGCTCTGCCGCTCTTCTGCGGCGGCGCTGACATCGTCGAGTTCCGTACCGGGGCAGTTTGGGACAAGCCGGACCTGCCAGACCTGTGTGTAACGATTGAAACCAGCAAAAAACCCATTATCGCCGCGATAGCAGGTCCCGCTATGGGTGGTGCGCTGGAGATCGCGCTTGCCTGTGATTACCGTGTCGCCACGCCGGATGCCGTGATGGGCCTACCTGAGATCAAACTGGGGCTGCTGCCTGGTGCCGGAGGCACCCAACGACTACCCCGGATTGCCGGTCTGGAAGCGGCAACGCAAATGATCCTCTCGGGTGATCCCGTGAAAGGCGAATATGCCCTGTCTTGTGGGCTGGTCGACGCGCTGCTTGAAAACAACCAGGATTTTCGCGCGCATGTTTTGGACTTCGCCACCCGTGTCAGCCATGAGGGCGATCCGAAACGCAGTTGCGCGGATATGACCGTCACACACCCCGATCCGAAGGGTTATCTCGCGGGTTTCCGAGACCAGATAGCGCACACGTCCAAAAACCTTGTCGCACCTGAACGATGCTTGGTATCCATCGAGGCCGCGTGCGAATTGCCGCTGGCTGAGGGGTTGGCACAAGAGAAGGCAGGTTTCGCTGAACTGCTCGACACACCTCAATCGCGCGCGGGGCGGCACCTGTTCTTTGCAGAGCGTGAATGCACCAAGGTTCCGGGAGTTACCCGTGCGGACCGACCACGTAACATTTCATCGGTCGCCGTGATCGGTGCCGGAACAATGGGGCGCGGCATTGCCATCGCCTTTCTGCAGGCGGGGTATCCGGTCACGCTTCTTGAAACTACGCAAGGCGCGCTCGAACATGGGCTGGAAAAGGTCCGGGAGCATTTCCAACGTGCGGCCCAAAAAGGGCGGCTCAGTGCCGATCGGGCAGAGGCAATCGCCGCCAACGCCACCGGGACGCTCAGCTATGCAGACCTTGCGAAGGTCGACCTGATCATTGAAGCGGCGTTTGAAAGCATGAATGTCAAACGCCAGATTTTCGAAGCGTTGGATCAGCACGCCAAACCTGGCGCGATACTGGCCTCAAACACATCGACGTTGGATCTTGATGAAATCGCCGCGGTCACGTCCCGCCCGGAGGATGTGATTGGTCTCCATTTCTTCAGCCCGGCGAATGTCATGCGCTTGCTGGAGGTGGTGCGTGGTGCCAAGAGCGCTCCGGATGTCATTGCAACGGCAATCACGGTCGCAAAGAAGATCCGAAAGCTCCCTGTGACGGTTGGCGTGTGCTACGGCTTTGTCGGAAACCGGATGCTAGAGCCATACTTCCGCGAAGGGTCCCGTCTGCTTCTTGAGGGGGCGACGCCGAAACTGGTGGATGACGTCCTTGAGAACTTCGGCATGGCCATGGGCATTCATGCGATGGCAGATCTGGCTGGGGTCGATGTGGGCGCACGCGTGCGTCAGGAGCGGCGAAGTGAAATCGCGCATGACCCGACATACCAGGCTGTGCAGGACAGGTTGTTTGAACTGGGCCGACTGGGTCAGAAAACCGGGCGTGGAAGCTATGTCTACGAAGGACGGACACGGGTCGAAGACCCTGAGATCGTTCAAATCAGTTCCGAGCTGGCGGACCTGCATGGTGTGAAGCACAGGGACATCGACGATCAGGAAATCCTTGAACGGTGTCTGTTTCCCCTGATCAACGAGGGCTTTCTCATCCTTGAAGAGGGCATTGCAACGCGCCCGGGTGATTGCGATCTGATCTGGGCCAATGGCTATGGCTTTCCGAACTGGCGCGGCGGCCCAATGCACTATGCCGACGAGATTGGATTAAGCCAGATTCTGGAACGGATGAACCACTATCGGCAGTCGCTTGGTGCCTATGGTGAGATGTGGTTCACGCCTGCGCCTTTGTTGGAAGAACTCGCAACCTCGGGCGTGACACTTGCCGCGCATTTTGATGCCAAAAAGGAAAAATCATGAGAGAAGCCGTTATCGTCTCAACCGCACGAACCCCTATTGGGGCTGCCTTCAAAGGTGCGCTGAACAACATCAAATCCCCTACCATGATGGGGCACGCCATTCAGCACGCGGCCCTACGTGCAGGCGTGGACCCCGGTTCGATCGAAGATGTCGTCATCGGATCGGTCCTTACGGCGGGGACGGCAGGCATGAATGTCGCCCGGTTGTCTGCGCTGGCGGCGGGCCTTCCCAATACGGTGGCAGGACAGACGATCGACAGGCAATGTTCATCGGGTTTGATGGCCATTGCGACGGCTGCAAAGCAGATCATTGTGGATGGTCAGAACGTCGCCGTTGCTGGCGGGCAGGAGAATATTTCCGCACTGCAGAATGCCTATCTGAAATGGGCGGGCGATGAGAAAGATCCAAACGTTATCGCCCAATCTGAGCATGCCTACATGCCGATGCTGATGACGGCGGAAAATGTGGCGCGGACCTATGGGATCAGCCGCGAGGTGCAGGATGAATATGCTGCACTTTCTCAAGGTCGGACGGCCCGGGCTCAGGCCGCTGGCGCCTTTGATGACGAGATCGTTCCGATCACTGCGATCAAACGGGTCAAAAACCGCGAAACCGGAGAGGAAACCCTGGAAGAGGTGACCTTGTCACAAGACGAAGGCAACAGGCCGGGCACGACGGCCGAAACACTCGGGGCATTGAACCCGGTTGTCGAAGGCGGCGTGATCACTGCCGGAAACGCAAGCCAGCTTTCTGACGGTGCCTCGGCTTGTGTGCTCATGGAGCGCAAACTGGCCGCGCAGCAGGGCCTTACACCGCTCGGTATCTATCGCGGTATGGCCGTTGCAGGAAACGCACCGGAAGAAATGGGTGTCGGCCCGATCTATGCCATTCCAAAGCTGCTGAAGATTGCAGGTCTTCGCATCGAAGACATTGGCCTTTGGGAACTTAACGAAGCATTCGCCTGCCAGGTTCTTTATTGCCGTGACCATCTTGGAATCGATCCCGAAATCTACAATGTGAACGGCGGTGCAATATCGATTGGCCACCCCTACGGCATGACGGGCGCGCGGCAAGTCGGGCACGCTCTGCTCGAGGGTAAGCGCCGTGGCGTAAAATACGTGGTGACATCCATGTGTGTTGGCGGAGGCATGGGCGCCGCAGCGTTGTTCGAAGTCGCCTGAGCCATGTTTCCTGTCACCCGCAAACGGTGATAGCCCTTTCAACGTCATGACCAATGTCACGCCAACGATCCTTTCCACGGTTTCCAGCCAGTTTGTCGATGACTGGCTGGCGGCGCTGCGTGCCCTGTGCCCAGAGGAGCAGATGGTGTCGCTGCTTGGCCGGTCCGGCCTGAACGCAGATACCCGCTCGCCGAATGGTCGCGTCACGCTGGATCAGATCGTATGTCTCTATCAACTTGCCGCAGTTGAGACCGGTGATGAAATGATGGGGCTTTGGAGCAGGCCCGTCCGGCCAAGGGCCCTGCAGCATCTTTTAACGACTGTCAGAGAGGCAACGTCTCTTGCATCAGCACTCTACCGGTTTTCGACCTTCTGGAATTTGCTGCTGGATGACTATCAGTTTGATCTGGATGACGCCGAAGGCACATTGGTGCTGACCCTGAAACCACAAGGCGAAGTGCCGCTTCAGCGGTTTGGGCACATGCTGATCCTCAAACTTGCCCACGGGCTCATGTCTTGGCTGGCAGGGCATGAGGTTCCGGTTATGGCTGTTGATTTCGCGTTTGAGCGCCCGGAGTTTGATCAGGATTACGCGATCATCTTTCCGGCACCGATCCGGTTCGGCCAACTCGCCACCGCGATCTCGTTCGATCCGAATGCACTGGGTCCAGTGCAGGCGCGCAGTACATCTGATCTTGATCGGTTTTTGCAAAACGCGCCGCGAGACTGGATCTTCACCTCTTCGCGGGAGCACACCCAATCGCTGCGGGTACGCACATATCTGGGCCAAACAGGATGGGAGGCGGCCACCCTGACCCAGACAGCATCCGCCATGCACATGACCCCGCGCACCCTGATCCGCAGGTTGCATGCGGATGGGACGTCGTTTCAGGCCATAAAGGATGCCCTGCGGCGCGACATCGCAATCCGCGACCTGCAGGCGGGGCGCAAAAGCGTCGAGGTCATCGCACATGATGTCGGATTCTCCTCGGCTGCCAATTTTCACCGGGCCTTTCAACGCTGGACCGGCAGCACCCCCAGCTCATATCGCAGGAAACAATCGTAAAGCGTCCGTTTTGTCATTTTTGGACAATGATCTGTCATCGCACGAGATAGTTCTCAGAGGGCCGACTCGCTAAATCTTTCTGCAGAGAAGCATTTTCATCTGAAGTTTCGCCTTCATAGCTCATCAATCCGACCATCCGCGATTGCCGGGCCGTGGCGTCATATGAGAATAATCGCCCTTGAAAGGATCCGTCAATGTCAGACAAACTCGCCACCATACTCCAAGCCGCACACGACCATGCCGAGCAGGTCATCGCGCCCAATGTGGACGCATGGAACGCCGCGAAGAAATGGCCCCGTGATGCCTCGGACAAGGCGGGTGCGGCTGGCCTGACGGGGCTCTACGCCCCCGAGGAGTTTGGCGGTCAGGGCTTGCCACTTTCAGAGGGCATTCAAGTCTACGAACAACTGGGGCAGGGGGACGGCGCTTATGCCTTTGCCCTGTCGATGCACAACATCTGTACGTTTGCGGGCTGCGGCTATGGCACAGATGTCTTCAAGGAAAAATGGGCACGGGACCTGACGTCTGGCCGCAAACTGGCGAACTTTGCACTGACTGAACCGCAATCCGGATCGGACGCAACAAACATGTATTCGCGGGCCATGATCAATGACGACGGCACATGGACGATCAGCGGTGCGAAGGCTTGGGTTAGCCTGGCGGGTGAGGCCGATATCTATTTCACCGTGGTCAAGACTAGCGACGCACCCGGCCACAAGGATATGGCGATGGTCGCCATTCCCGCCGACGCGCCGGGTCTCAGCTTTGGACCGCTCTATGATACCCCGTCCTACAACTTCCTGCCTCTGGCCGAGATGTACATGGACAAAGTCGTGGTGAGCGAAGACAATATCATCCTGCCCATTGGCCAGGGTCTGCAAGGCTCGCTTATGGCGATCGACATCGCACGGGTTTCGATTGCGTCGGGATGTTGCGGATTGATGCAAGCCGCATTGGACACGGCACTGTCCTATTCCAAGAACCGCAAGATGTTTGGTGGCAATAACCTCGATCTGGACGGGATTCAGTGGATGCTGGGCGAGGTTGCAACCGATCTTGAAGCCTCCAAGCTGCTTTATCGAAAGGCGGCAGAATCCCTTGGCACACCCGAAGGCCCTCTGATGGCCGCTCATGCCAAACGGTTTGTGCCAGATGCCGCTGTGAAGGCTGCAAATATCTGCACACAGGTCTTGGGCGGTATGGGCCTTTTGCAGCCTTACGGATTGGATCGTCTTTCACGGCTCGCACAGATGCTGCGGATCGTGGACGGGACAACGGAAATCAGCCGCGTAGTTATTGGCCGGGCCCTGCAAAAACGTGCGGCAACCTTGCCTGATCTGCCAGTACCGAAAGGATTTGGTGAAACCGGCTGAGCGTCCCCCCCCGGTGAAGCGGAACCAACCTAAAAATCTCCTCAGAGATCGGTAAAATCGAAAGATCGGCCGCACACGTGCGGCCGGTTACTCGAGATTGCAGACCTTGGTGCAAACGCGGCGAATTCACCCTTTGTCCCGCGACTTGTAGATTCATGGTTTCAGAATTTCTGCACGCTGCATGAACGGCTGCTGATCCCGCTGCCCGGCAGCATGAAATTTTGCGCCTTTGCAGCAAATTCGGTGCTGCGTGCGCATGCAGCGAGAAAATCCAAGGAACAGTTTGGGCTCAATTAGGACCTTAGCTGCGCCGATCACGAAAGGCTGGTTCTGGAAGCACCGACTTTCGCTGCACCATGTTCGAACTCACAGATCGCGGACAAAACTGCCGTTCATTGGAGCCAATTTAATGTCCGCTTTGTTCTGATCAGATGTCGATTTCTAAGCTCACTTTGGTGCGGTCCATAGTGACAAAGGTTTTGAACTTCTTGATCGTCTCATTCGAAAAGAAAAGTCGCTGCGTCAGGGCCTCGTATTCAGACATATCTTGTACCAAAATGATCAGCACGAAATCAGCTTCGCCGGTGACATAATAGCATTGCTGTACTTCGGGGGCGTCGATGAAGCTTTGCTTGACCAGATCGATTGCCCCTCCCGTTTCAACCTTCAATTCGACTTGAACGACAATGGTTAAGGCAGGTCCGAAGCCTGCGGGGTCTACGGTGGCCGTTTGAGCGGCGATGATACCCGACGCCTCGAGCCGCTTGATCCGGCGTTGCACCGATGGCGCTGATAGACTGACCCGCTCCCCGATCACCCTTTGTGGTACGGTGTTGTCCTTTTGTAGAATTCGAAGAATCGCCAAATCGAACGGATCAAGGACTTCTGAACTTTTCACTTAGGATGCCCGCCTGTTTTGTAATAATGTTGCAAATTTTCCGGAAAATTGGAGCACATAACTAGACTCCAATGAACTAAAATTTCATCAACCGATAGAAAGAGGTCTAATGTTCACGCCATTCACAACCGCCATTCTCAATCACCACGCAACCACGCCATCATTCGATGGCCCCGTCACTCAAACCCTAAACTGCACAGATTTCGATAGCGCGGAAAAGGAGATTTCCAACTGGGACGGTTATGCCGAGACACCTTTGTTTGATCTTCCCGGGCTGGCTAGAAATTTGGGCATCCGTGATCTTCGCTATAAACACGAAGGTCCACGTTTCGGACTTGGCAGCTTCAAGGCACTTGGCGGGGCTTACGCAGTTTTGCGAACTGTTCAGCGGGAACTGTCCAAATCCATTGGCAAGCTGGCGGATCCGGCCGATATGCGCTGCGGTCTTTATGCCGAGCAGACGAAAACGATAACGGTGATTTCCGCCACCGATGGTAACCATGGGCGCTCTGTCGCTTGGGGCGCTGTTCAATTTCATACAAACTGCCGAATCTACATTCATGCCGAAGTCAGTGAGCACCGCGCCGATGTCATGCGAAAACTAGGTGCCGAGGTGATCCGTGTTGACGGTGACTATGACGCGACAGTTGCCCAAACCCGAGCCGATGCGGAAAAGCACGGATGGTTGATTGTCTCGGACACGTCTTGGCCCGGTTATACGCAGCCCCCGTTGGATGTGATGGCGGGCTATGGGGTTATGGCACGCGAGATTGTGCAAAGCTACGCAACACCTCCCACCCATGTCTTTCTGCAAGGCGGCGTTGGCGGATTGGCCGCTGCTGTTACGGCCGTTTTCCATCAAGAATGGGGTCTCGACGCGCCCCGCGTCGTAATTGTGGAACCCGAACTTGCATCCTGTTTGTTCGCAAGTGCGAAGGCGAATAGGGCGGCAAATGTAGAAATTTCAGAAGAAACCATCATGGCGGGCCTGTCCTGTGGTGAGCCATCAGAATTGGCTTGGTTGGTGCTTGCGGATGCCGCCCACGACTTTGTCACTATCCCCGAAAGCATCGTCGGCCCCATGGTTCGGATGTTGGTTGATGGTGCCTGTGGTGACGCACCTATTGAGGCCGGTGAAAGTGGCGTCGCAGGGCTATGTGCTGTCGTCGCGGCGGCCAAACAACCTGCTTTACGGCGGAAATTACGCCTGGATGCCAATTCAAGCATCGTCGTCATCGGATCCGAAGGAGTCACTGATCCGAATGTCTATGCTAAGATCATAGCTGGAGAAATTTGACGCCACTGAAACAGAAATTCGTGACGGAAGCGACATCGGCAGATCTAGGTCGTATTTTTGAATGATTTTTCCGGAAGCGGAATTTGGCTGCAAGACAGAATTTCGGAGCTATGGGCTCAATCCAGACCTTAGCTGCAAAGTACATAGATGGCGGCGAGGCGGACTTTCCCGACATTGATGTTTTGCTATGTTGCTGACGCAGCATCCGTTTGCAGTTGCGGTACGAGATACACGGCATCGCAATTCATGTCGGCAAACCGGTCATTCGCGGGCATCGTTCTCTACAGGACCTTCACCGCGCTTTCGACGCACGGTGCCCGAACACGAGAGCCGCGGAACAAGGCGATCTTATGCGGACGCGGCATTCGCCCACGCAGCATTGAACGCGACTGCAAAACTGGAAATTCTACAGAGTTGCGAATACTTTCAATCCCGTCATTCACCGCTCCAACCAACAGTCAGGTTTTCACGCTACATGTGGAACCCAATTGTGTATTTCTTTCGACTTACTCCGCACGTTCTCATCCTCAAAAGATCGATTGGCCCATTTTATTGCCCCTCTGCCATTGCTGAGCTCAGCGCCTCGGAAAGTGCGCGAACCCGCCGTGGCTGGGCGCGGCCGGGCGGGAACATAATCTGGAGTGGGTTCGGCGGTGATGCATAGCCTTCCAACAAGGCGACAAGTCTTCCGACTTTCAGGTCATCTGCCACATCGAGTTCTGATTTAAGGATAATCCCGTGCCCTTCCAGCGCCCACTGCCGCACCAGTGAGCCGTCATTCACGATCTTGTTGCCGCGCACGGTTACCGTTAGCGGTTTCTTTCCAGAACCAAAGCGCCAGACGTTATCCATTGTTGTTCCAAAACGCATAATAAGACAGTTGTGGTGCGCTAGATCAGCAGGCGTTTGTGGTGTGCCATGCCTTGCGATGTAGGATGGCGCGGCGCAAACGATACGGCGGAACTGGCCAAGGTTGCGTGTGCGCAATGTACTGTCCGTGACCGTGCCAAACCGCAGGGCCAGATCGAAGCCTTGTCCGACAATATCGACATAGCCGTCTGAAAGCTGCAGCTCGATTGAAATCGCCGGATGATCTGCCGTGAAGGTCGATATTACCCGCGAAACGAAACTGCGGCCTATGTCGATTGGCGCGCTAACCTTGATCGGACCGGATAGGGTTTCTGCCCCGTGCCGGATACGTGTTTCAAGGTCTTCGATTTCGCCCAAAACCAACTTGGCCCCGTTCAGCAGTGTGCGACCCTCGTCGGTAAGGCTGAGCGACCGTGTGGTGCGGTTGAACAGGACCACGCCGTAGTGCGCCTCAAGTGCAGCCAAACGCTCCGACACTGTGGTCGCTGAAAGCCCCGCCTCGCGTCCTGCGGCGACAAGGCTGCCCTTTTCGGTGATGGTCAGAAACAGGCGGATATTATCAATCAACATTAAACGGATTTACCGGATTATCATTTCGAACGGTGTCTGTTTATCCGTGTATGACAGCGATGTATATGTTTCTCATCAGAACAGACATTCAAAGGAATTCACAAATGTCCAAGCTCACAATCGTTGCCAACATCATCGCGAACGCTGACAAGATCGAACTGGTCAAAGCCGAGCTTTTGAAGCTCGTTCCAATCACCCGCGCTGAGGAAGGTTGCATCAATTACGACCTGCATCAGGACAATGAGAACCCGGCGCATTTCATGTTCTTTGAAAACTGGGAAAGCCGTGAATTGTGGCAGACGCACATGAACGCGCCGCACCTTGCAGCCTACATGGCAGCCACCGACGGTGCTGTTGCCAAATTCACTTTGAACGAGATGTCCCACATCGATTGATCGAAGCCATTGCAACCGGAGACCGCATCGCGAAAGCAATTCACGCGACCCCAGAAGAAACCCAACCAAAGGACGTGAAACGCCCAGTGGCGCGGCGTTGATAATGGTGCCGCGCGGCCCCCATCAGATTCGGAGAATAAATATGAAAGCCATCGGTTACACCACACACGGGGCCATTGATCGCGATGACGCCCTGATCGACCTTGAAATCGACACGCCAACAGCAATCGGCCACGACATTCTGGTCAAGGTGGCGGCCGTTTCGGTCAACCCCGTCGACACAAAAGTGCGCCAAAATCGTGAAGCAATGCCTAACGCGCCAGTGGTCCTCGGCTGGGACGCGAGCGGCATCGTTGAGGCCGTTGGTCCGGACGCCACGCTGTTTCAGGTTGGAGACGAGGTTTATTATGCGGGCGATATCACGCGTGCCGGATCAAATTCGGAATTCCAGCTTGTGGATGAGCGGATCGTTGGCACAAAACCGACATCCTTGAGCTTTGCAGAAGCGGCTGCCTTGCCGCTGACGACCATCACGGCATATGAGGCATTTTTCGACCGTCTTGGCATTGATCGCGACGGGGCGAACAAAGGCGAAAGCATATTGATCATCGGCGCTGGCGGCGGCGTTGGGTCCATCGGCATCCAACTTGCCAAGGCGGCAGGGCTTGAGGTTATCGCAACTGCGTCTCGGCCAGAGACTGAAGTTTGGGTCAAAAGCCTTGGTGCGGATCACGTTATCAATCACCGCGAAGATATGGTCGCGCAGACCCGCGCGCTTGGTATGCAACACGTCGATCACATCGCGATTTTCAACGACATGCGCCACTGGGAGACGGCTGTTGAATTGATCCGGCCCCAAGGTGGGATTGTCACAATCGACGACACGAACCTGCCGATGGAAATGGCTGGAATGAAGACAAAGGCGGCGAGTTTGCACTGGGAATTCATGTTCGCCCGCGCCATGCACCAGACCCCTGATATGATCGAGCAGCACCATTTGTTGACCTATGTGGCAGGTGAAATTGACGCGGGTCGCATGCGTACAACGCTTGATACAGTGCTGTCCCCGATCAATGCCAAGAATATGCGCGAGGCACATCGGTTGATCGAAACGGGCACCGCAAAAGGCAAAGTTGTCGTGGAGCGTTTTGAATAAGAGACTACAATCCAGTGGTCCCAACATTCGGGGTCACCGGGCCATACCATCAAACAAGTGAGGCCGCCGATGCAAATTTTTAAGCTTGACCATGTGAACATCAGAACCACGCAATTGGCCAACATGGTCGCGTGGTATGTCGACGTTCTTGGTCTACGCAGCGGTGCCCGCCCGAATTTCCCGTTTGGCGGCGCGTGGATGTATGCAGGCGATATGGTTGTTGTGCATTTGGTCGAGATTGATGGAGCCCCCGCCGTCGGTTCCGAAACCAGCCTAAAATTGGAACATTTTGCGTTTACCGCATCGGATGCGGCAGGCTTTGAGGCCCGTTTAACCGCGACCGACACGCAGTTTCGCAAGGTCGTGATCGACGAAATCAAAACCATCGCCTTCAATGTCTGGGATCCGGATGGCAACCATATCCATGTGGATTTCCCAACTGATGAGTAAGTTCGGAAAAGGATATAATCGCGTATTTTCCGAAGGCGCGCTGACGCTTGGTATCAATTTTCCGATTGAGGCCTACGCCGATGGCCCCGTGCCGATGATGCAAGGGCAAGTTGATTTGGCAAAGCGTGCGGAAGGCGCAGGCTTTGCAGCGCTTTGGTCACGAGATGTGCCGCTGCTAGATCCCAGTTTTGGAGACGCCGGTCAAATCTATGATCCTTGGGTATGGCTGGGGTTTGTTGCGGCACATACGATAGATATCGCCCTAGCGACCGGGTCCATTATTTTGCCCTTGCGCAAAGGTGTGGACCTGGCGAAGGCCGCAGCTTCGGTCGATCAGCTTAGCGATGGGCGATTGATTATGGGCGTGGCCTCTGGTGATCGACCGGTCGAATATTCCGTCTACGAGCAAGACTTTACCAGCCGTGGCGATGTGTTCCGTGACCGCTTTGATTTTATCCGCTCCGCGACACAAGCCCCAAAAGGTTTTGACAATAGACAAGCGGGACACTCAGGCCAGCTGCATATGATCCCGAAGGCCAAGGCCAGTGCAGTGCCGCTTTTGGTGACAGGCAACAGCCGTCAATCGCCCGCTTGGATCGCGCAAAACGCAGATGGCTGGTTGATGTACCCAGGACCAATCGAAAAGCAAAGGATGGTGTTAAACAACTGGCACGCCAGCCTTGAACAAGCAGAGAAAGGCTGGAAGCCCTTCGCCCAATCACTCTACATTGATCTGGTGGCTGACCCCGATGCCCAACCAACGCCCATTCATCTGGGCTTTCGCTTGGGGCGTCATGCTTTGATGGTCCTTCTGAACGCCTCACAAGACATCGGCGTGAACCACATCACGTTCAACATCCGGTTTTCATCTCGCCCAGTCGAGGCTGTGCTGGACGATCTGGCGACGTATATTCTGCCGCATTTTCCGGCGCACGCTAATCCAGCCGCGCCGGCAAAAACTTGACCCTGCGGATCGGGATCGAAGATTCGATAGATGCCACGCCATCCAGCTTTGTCAGACGACCGGTCAGGAACCGCTCGAATTCGTTCAGGTCCTGCACCGCAATACGAATAAGATAGTCGAAACTGCCCGTCATCAGCCAGCAATCGACCACTTCGGGGAAGCGGCACAATTCCTCCTCGAACGACACCAACCTGTCGTCAACCTGACGGTCCAGCCGCACGGATACGAACACGCTGAAACCAAAGCCCAACTTATCCTCATCAATAACAGCGCTGTATCCGGTAATGTATCCATCTGCCTCAAGCTTACGAATGCGGCGCGCGCAGGGAGACGGGGATAAACCAATTCGGTCGCTCAGATCCTGATGGCTGAGGCGCGCATCTTTCTGAAGCTCGCGAAGGATTTTATGATCAATTCTATCAAGCACATCCGACATAGCGCGTGTTTCCATCTTATATTTCAATTTTTAAGCAGAATACCTGCGTCAAAGGCGAGATGACAGGTGAAAATGGCGAAACCCGGCGTGCAGTCTGATGTATCCAGTCTCAAAAGGGGATTGAGAATGCCAATATCGACGGACCACCTGAAAATAATTGAACAACGCCTGCTGTGGCTGTCTCATTGGATGATCCACAATGCAAATCACATCCGCCCCAAGGTTGATGGGATCAAGGTGGGCGGACATCAGGCGAGTTCGGCGTCGATGGTATCTATCATGACGGCGTTGTATTTTTCGGCGCTTCGGCCCGAAGATCGGGTGGCGGTCAAGCCCCACGCATCCCCGGTGTTTCATGCAATTCAATATTTGATGGGCAATCAGACCCGCGAAAAGATGGAAAACTTTCGCGGCTATGGCGGCGTGCAAAGCTATCCGAGCCGTACCAAGGATATTGATGATGTAGATTTTTCGACAGGGTCGGTTGGCTTGGGCGTGGGGATTACGGCGCTTGCGTCTTTGATGCAGGATTTCATCGCGGCCAAGTCGTGGGGCAAGGATGTCGAACTGGGCCGGATGGTGGCCCTTGTGGGTGACGCCGAACTAGATGAGGGCAACATTTACGAGGTGTTGCAAGAGGGATGGAAAAACGACCTGCGCAATACGTGGTGGATCATCGACTACAATCGGCAGTCGTTGGACGGGATCGTGCGTGAAGGCCTGTTCACACGGATCGAAAAGATTTTTGACGCCTTCGGGTGGGATGTCGTACGCGTAAAATATGGGGCACTGCAACGGGCGGCCTTTGATGAACCTGGCGGCGATCGGTTGCGCGCCTGGATTGATAGCTGTCCGAACGCCGAGTATTCGGCGCTAACCTATATGGGTGGGGCTGTCTGGCGGCAGCGCCTTATGGATGATCTTGGTGATCAGGGCGATGTGACGGCACTAATCGAGGCACGCAGTGATGACGCGCTTGCCGAACTGATGGAAAATCTCGGGGGCAACTGTGTGGCGACAATGGCCGAACAATTTGCTGCTATCGACCACAACCGTCCGACCTGTTTTCTGGCCTATACGATCAAGGGTTGGGGCACGCCAATTGCAGGGCACAAGGATAACCACGGCGGTCTGATGACCAAAGCGCAGATGGCTGCGTGGCAGGAAGATATGGGCGTCGCCGTAGGTGAGGAGTGGGAGCCGCTTGCAACGGTGACCGACAGGCCCGCCCTTAAAGAATTCCTTCAAGAGGCTGCGTTCTTCTCCAAGGGTCGCAGACGCTACAACGATGCGAAACTTCCAGTGCCGTCGATTTCGATCGACACGTCACGCGAGATATCGACGCAAGCGGCTTTTGGCAAAATCCTTGATGACCTGTCAAAAGGCGACAGCGCGCTGGCAGAGCGCATTATGACGACTTCACCGGATGTGACCGGCACAACAGGTTTGGGCGCTTGGGTGAACCGGCGCAAGCTGTTCGCGCGGGCAGTCCAGAACGATACTTTTATCGAAAATCGCATTCCATCGACCGCAAAGTGGAACTTTGACCCTGAGGGTCAGCATCTGGAACTCGGTATTGCCGAGATGAATCTTTTCTTGCTGCTTGGCGCGGCAGGCTTGTCGCACAGCCTATTCGGGAAACGCGTCATCCCCATCGGCACTGTCTATGACCCATTTGTCAGTCGTGGCCTCGATGCGCTGAACTATGCCTGCTACCAAGATGCGCGTTTTATGATTGTAGGGACGCCATCAGGTGTCACGCTGGCCCCGGAAGGCGGCGCGCATCAATCCATTGGCACACCACTTATTGGGATGTCACAAGATGGGCTTGCCGCCTTTGAACCTGCCTTCGCCGATGAGTTGGCGGTCATTATGGCTTGGGCTTTTGACTATATGCAGCGCGACGGTGATGACGATCCCGATGAGCGCACGTGGCTACGCGATGAGACCGGTGGATCGATCTATTTGCGGCTGACGACAAAGCCGCTGGAACAACCGGGCACGCGTAATGACGACGCGTTTCGCCAAGGGGCGATTGATGGTGCCTATTGGTTGCGCAAGCCGGGGCCAAACTGTTCCGTCGTCATCGCTTATCAGGGCGCGGTCGCGGACGAAGCGATAGCCGCCGCAGGTGTGATTGCAGAACACCGCCGCGATGTCGGTGTGCTCGCTATTACCAGCGCGGATCGCCTGAACGCGGGTTGGACGGCAGCGCAACGTGATCGCGCGCGGGGCAACCCCTCCGCGAGGTCTCATATCGAAAGTCTTTTGGAGGATTTGCCGCGCGATTGTGCGTTAGTCACGGTCATCGATGGTCATCCCGCGACACTTGCATGGCTTGGCGGCGTGGCTGGTCACCGCACGATCGCGCATGGGGTCGAACATTTCGGTCAAACCGGTACGATCGGCGATGTTGCACGCCACTTCCGGATCGACAAAGGTGCGCTGATTGAGTCAGTGAGCGGCCTCACTGCCGGTAAGATGGTCACCGATTAATTCAGACGAAGTTGACGTTGCTAAAAATCGCTTCACTTGGGGCCGCGCATGCAGTTCAGTTCGATTGTCTGGCCAGACACTAAGTTGCCAGTAGTGAGCGGTGACCCGTCAATCATGCGGAACACTGCATCAGCTTTGGGTTCTCCGCCTTCTGTCGCTGCCGGAGGCACGAACAGGTCCTGTCTAACCACGAAAGTCTCGGGATTGTCCCAAACGCCGACAATTCAACGAATTACCAGTTCGTGCTGCGCAATGACGGCAACGACTAAAAACATCAGCGACATGTACACTGTTCCAGAAGCCCGCAACGAATAGGTATCACCGAAGCGGACCTCGGAGCATATTGCGCTACGATCTGCAAAATCCCAGATTTGATCCTTGAACGACCTATCTTCGCTGTGATCCGCATGAATGGCCGGTTTTCTCGCCACGAGGCAGTGCCAATTTTTACGCTGATGCAGCAAATTCGACGCTGCAAGCGCACGCAGCGAGAAAATGCAAGGTACAGGTAGGGCTCACTGCCGCCATTCTCTGCGGTGGTCATCGATTGGTGTTAAGAGCCCTGAGCTGCCGTTACCTGTTAGTCAGGATGCTGCAATTGCAAAAGGCAGCTTGCGAACCTTCGCGGCCTAGGTGCTGGCGTTTCAATCGCCGGGACGCTAGAACTTCTCAGCTACGAGGTTCACAGCACGAACTTTACCCGAACACCTTTTTCACAAATTGGGATTTCAAGCCAATTGGACCTACCCCAGGCACCTTGCAATCGATGTCGTGGTCACCGTCAGCCAACCGGATTCCTCGGACCTTGGTTCCGACCTTAATGACGGAGGACGTTCCCTTGAGCTTCAGGTCTTTGACAACAGTTACAGTGTCTCCGTCACTTAATGCGTTGCCCACACTATCACGCACCTCCGCCGCGTAGTCAGATGACGAACCGGCGACCCATTCATACGCACACTCTGGGCAGATAAGCAGGGCATCCATTTGGTAAGTGTAGGTAGAGGAACATTCGGGGCACGGAGGCAGAGTATAAGTCATAACGAAGGCAATAACCTGTGAGCTGGGTAGACGCCAGAAGGAGAGTCATTCTGTCCTGTGCTTAAGGAAAGCCAGAAACAGCAACTTCCTAGAAGGGGCGCAAGGTTTTGGGGCTTTGAGCCCACAGCGATCAATCTACCGTGGTTGGACCACTCAATTTAGGTTAACTTGCAATCATCGACAGAAAGACTTTTCCTCGTTCGAAAGTCCACCAGCTCGCAATAGCTCCGCATCCGATTGCAATTGAAAGCCTCAGGGACATCTCGGAAGTTTGACCTAATTTAGCGAATATGTGCAGCAGGGGCCACGTAACCAAAACGATTGCAAGCTGTCCGATTTCAACACCGACGTTGAATGCCAATAAGCTCTGCCAAATATTGGGCGATGTCACTTGCAGAATCTCATGTAAAACAAAACTAAAGCCCAAGCCATGAAGCAGGCCCATCAGAATAGTTACCACAAAGACTTTCTTGTTGGACTTCCTACCCAATTCATCCCGCCTGATAGCGAGAACGGCTGCGTACACGATAGACAGTGCGATCCCTGTTTCTACCAAGGGAACAAACCATGCGCCGGATGGCACATACCCAAAAAAACCAAGCGAAAGGGTCACGCTGTGACCAACTGTAAAGCCGGTGACACGCCAGAGCAGCGCATGCAAGCCAGTGGCGCCGATGACGAGGCAAACCACAAACAAAACATGATCGATACCCTCCAGAATGTGACGCACACCTTCCCAAACGAAAGTTGCAATACCTGCAAGTCGGGATCGGGAAACCGTAACCGGATCCTCCATCAAACCCCGTGTTCGAAAGACAAGTGGGTCGTTGGAACCATAATCCAGAATGAGGTTGGCGGTCATGTCCTGGTCCAGCAAGCCCGGGTTCAAGGTGCTAGAAATAGCATATGAGGTAGGCGTGCTACCCAGTTCATATCGAATGATGACATCCACAATTACATCGCCAACATATGCAGGAGAACCGGCCGACAATGTTGTGCCGCCGGACAGAGACTGCTTGGCCTCACTCAAGGTCGCAAAACCAGGTTCCTCATTAACTTTGTGGATGGTAACGGCTTCGACGTTGCCCAAAACACGTGTGCCCGCAATATCAATAAGAGTACCGGCTTCAGCAATGCGACCGAGTCCCAGCGGATCTGTCGCAATTTGAGCGGAGTCAACGAAATGGACCACCTGACCGTCCTCAACAGCATTTGTTGTGAACGGAGCTGCTTCAGGAAGGCCGTCTTCACCCATTTCGCCAATTTTGTCAGCGACGAGGTAGGGCATAGGAGTGCGGAGAAAGATACGCAGGCCGTCGCTCGTGTGTTCAACATGGAAAATGCGAACATTGAGGTTCAGAAGGAAATGCGCATGGCTGGCAGCTGCCGCCACGATCAAACCGGCAGTTACCCAAATCAACAGTACTTTTTTTAGTGAACTAAACATTCGGTGCACGTGCCTCTAGCACAGTAATTCCCTTGAGTTTCCAGTTTCCTTTTTCAGGATGAAACTCGACCCTGGCTGTCTGACGTCAGCACCA